>NZ_JOCT01000120.1 GCF_000717875.1 Streptomyces sp. NRRL S-455 | reverse complement strand
CACGGTCGCGGTGGTGTGCGACGGGGACTCGCTGACATACGCGGAGCTGGATGCGCGCGCCAACCAGCTCGCCCGGCACCTGATGCAACGGGGCGTGGGTGCCGAGCAGTTCGTGGCACTCGCTCTGCCCAAGTCGCTCGACGCGATCGTCAGCATGCTCGCCGTCCTCAAAACCGGCGCCGCCTACCTGCCCATCGACCCC
>NZ_JOCT01000119.1 GCF_000717875.1 Streptomyces sp. NRRL S-455 | reverse complement strand
GCGGGCCAGCCGCAGGGCGGCCTCCACCGCCTCGCTGCCGGAGTTGGTGAAGAACAGGCTGTCCAGACCGGACGGCAGGACCTCGCCCAGCTTGTCGACGAGGCGCCGCAGCGGCTGGTGCATGACGGTCGTGTACTGGCCGTGGATCAGTGTGCCAACCTGTTCCTGCGCCGCCGCGACGACCTTGGGGTGGCAGTGACCG
>NZ_JOCT01000118.1 GCF_000717875.1 Streptomyces sp. NRRL S-455 | reverse complement strand
CGCCGACCTGCCCGTCGGACGACTCGACACCCTCGACCCCGTCGAGCGGGAGCGGGTGCTGGTGGAGTGGAACGGGGCGCGGACCGAGCTGCCCGACACCCCGCTGCACGAACTGGTCCGCGAGCAGGCCCTGCGGACGCCGGACACGGTCGCGGTGGTGTGCGACGGGGACTCGCTGACATACGCGGAGCTGGATGCGCGC
>NZ_JOCT01000117.1 GCF_000717875.1 Streptomyces sp. NRRL S-455 | reverse complement strand
GGATCAAACTCTCCGTGAATGTGTACCGGTAATCCGGTGCAACACCACGAGAGCGGAACAGTCGGAGGAATAATCCGACCGTTCACAGCGTCCTCGCTGCGTGTTTCAAAGGAACCTCGCCCCAGCCGTGATGGCCGGAGACGGGGTATCAACATATCTGGCGTTGACTTTTGGCACGCTGTTGAGTTCTCAAGGAACGGTC
>NZ_JOCT01000116.1 GCF_000717875.1 Streptomyces sp. NRRL S-455 | reverse complement strand
GCGGGCCAGCCGCAGGGCGGCCTCCACCGCCTCGCTGCCGGAGTTGGTGAAGAACAGGCTGTCCAGACCGGACGGCAGGACCTCGCCCAGCTTGTCGACCAGACGCCGCAGCGGCTGGTGCATGACGGTCGTGTACTGGCCGTGGATCAGTGTGCCAACCTGTTCCTGCGCCGCCGCGACGACCTTGGGGTGGCAGTGACCG
>NZ_JOCT01000115.1 GCF_000717875.1 Streptomyces sp. NRRL S-455 | reverse complement strand
CCAGTACTTCATCGGCGACTTCGACGGAAGGAAGTTCACCGCCGAGGACAAGGGCACCTACACCCCGCCCACGGGCGAGGTGGTGCAGGACTTCGAAGGCACCGGCTTCGGCGGGTGGACTCCGACCGGAGACGCCTTCGGCACCGCACCGGCCACCGGCACCTTCCCCGGCCAGCACCAGGTCTCCGGCTTCCTGGGAGACGGGCT
>NZ_JOCT01000114.1 GCF_000717875.1 Streptomyces sp. NRRL S-455 | reverse complement strand
GAAGCACGGTAACGTGTGGAGTTGACCGGTACTAATAGGCCGAGGGCTTGTCCTCAGTTGCTCGCGTCCACTGTGTTGGTTCTGAAACCACGAACAGCCTTACGGTTGTCTGTTTCATAGTGTTTCGGTGGTTATAGCGTAGGGGAAACGCCCGGTTACATTCCGAACCCGGAAGCTAAGCCTTACAGCGCCGATGGTACTGCAGGGGGG
>NZ_JOCT01000113.1 GCF_000717875.1 Streptomyces sp. NRRL S-455 | reverse complement strand
GAGCAGGCCCTGCGGACGCCGGACACGGTCGCGGTGGTGTGCGACGGGGACTCGCTGACATACGCGGAGCTGGATGCGCGCGCCAACCAGCTCGCCCGGTATCTCCTCCAGCAGGGCGTGGGCGCGGAGCAGTTCGTGGCACTCGCTCTGCCCAAGTCGCTCGACGCGATCGTCAGCATGCTCGCCGTCCTCAAAACCGGCGCCGCCTACCT
>NZ_JOCT01000112.1 GCF_000717875.1 Streptomyces sp. NRRL S-455 | reverse complement strand
GCAGGCGTCAGTCCGTATACATCGCCTTACGGCTTCGCACGGACCTGTGTTTTTAGTAAACAGTCGCTTCTCGCTGGTCTCTGCGGCCACCCCCAGCTCTGGCAGCAAGTGCCGTCACCGGATGTGGCCCCCCTTCTCCCGAAGTTACGGGGGCATTTTGCCGAGTTCCTTAACCATAGTTCACCCGAACGCCTCGGTATTCTCTACCTGACC
>NZ_JOCT01000111.1 GCF_000717875.1 Streptomyces sp. NRRL S-455 | reverse complement strand
GCAGGCGTCAGTCCGTATACATCGCCTTACGGCTTCGCACGGACCTGTGTTTTTAGTAAACAGTCGCTTCTCGCTGGTCTCTGCGGCCACCCCCAGCTCAGGCAGCAAGTGCCATCACCGGATGTGGCCCCCCTTCTCCCGAAGTTACGGGGGCATTTTGCCGAGTTCCTTAACCATAGTTCACCCGAACGCCTCGGTATTCTCTACCTGACC
>NZ_JOCT01000110.1 GCF_000717875.1 Streptomyces sp. NRRL S-455 | reverse complement strand
GTTGATGTTCACGACCAGGACCCACTTGATGTTGTCCCTGTCGCCGTCGACCGCGAGGGGGAACAGATCGGGGCACTCCCACACGCCGCCCGTCGCACCGGCGGGCCCGAACTCGCTTTGCAGCTCCCAGTCCTTGAGGTTCTTGGACGAGTAGAACCGCACCTTGTGCTCCGCGGACAACGACACCGTCATCAGCCAGCTCTTGGTCGGCGCATGC
>NZ_JOCT01000109.1 GCF_000717875.1 Streptomyces sp. NRRL S-455 | reverse complement strand
GTTGATGTTCACGACCAGGACCCACTTGATGTTGTCCCTGTCGCCGTCGACCGCGAGGGGGAACAGATCGGGGCACTCCCACACGCCGCCCGTCGCACCAGCGGGCCCGAACTCGCTCTGCAGCTCCCAGTCCTTGAGGTTCTTGGACGAGTAGAACCGCACCTTGTGCTCCGCGGACAACGACACCGTCATCAGCCAGCTCTTGGTCGGCGCATGC
>NZ_JOCT01000108.1 GCF_000717875.1 Streptomyces sp. NRRL S-455 | reverse complement strand
GAAGCACGGTAACGTGTGGAGTTGACCGGTACTAATAGGCCGAGGGCTTGTCCTCAGTTGCTCGCGTCCACTGTGTTGGTTCTGAAACCACGAACAGCCCCACGTGTTATGCGTGGTGCGGCTGACAGTTTCATAGTGTTTCGGTGGTTATAGCGTAGGGGAAACGCCCGGTTACATTCCGAACCCGGAAGCTAAGCCTTACAGCGCCGATGGTACTGCAGGGGGG
>NZ_JOCT01000107.1 GCF_000717875.1 Streptomyces sp. NRRL S-455 | reverse complement strand
GGTGCGACGGGCGGCGTGTGGGAGTGCCCCGATCTGTTCCCCCTCGCGGTCGACGGCGACAGGGACAACATCAAGTGGGTCCTGGTCGTGAACATCAACCCCGGTGGTATCGCGGGCGGTTCGGCCGCCCAGTACTTCATCGGCGACTTCGACGGAAGGAAGTTCACCGCCGAGGACAAGGGCACCTACACCCCGCCCACGGGCGAGGTGGTGCAGGACTTCGAAGG
>NZ_JOCT01000106.1 GCF_000717875.1 Streptomyces sp. NRRL S-455 | reverse complement strand
GCCGTGTCCGGCCCAGCGCTGGATGTCGGCCAGACCGGCCCACTGGTGGTCCAGGAGGCGGGTCTGTTCGGCCTGCAGGCGGCGGAAGAAGCCGTTGAGGGGCTCGGTGTGGTCGAGTCGGGCGCGTACGGGCAGGGTGTTGATGAACAGGCCGATCATCGATTCGACGCCGGGCAGCTCCGGGGGGCGGCCGGAGACGGTGGCGCCGAAGACGACGTCGTCCCGGCCG
>NZ_JOCT01000105.1 GCF_000717875.1 Streptomyces sp. NRRL S-455 | reverse complement strand
GCCGTGTCCGGCCCAGCGCTGGATGTCGGCCAGACCGGCCCACTGGTGGTCCAGGAGGCGGGTCTGTTCGGCCTGCAGGCGGCGGAAGAAGCCGTTGAGAGGCTCGGTGTGGTCGAGTCGGGCGCGTACCGGCAGGGTGTTGATGAACAGGCCGATCATCGATTCGACGCCGGGCAGCTCCGGGGGGCGGCCGGAGACGGTGGCGCCGAAGACGACGTCGTCCCGGCCG
>NZ_JOCT01000104.1 GCF_000717875.1 Streptomyces sp. NRRL S-455 | reverse complement strand
CGTGAACGTCACCGACTCCCCCACCACCGACGGATCCGGCGACGAGGTCACGGTCGTGGTCGTCGACGCCGCGTTCACCGTCTGCGTGTCCGTGCCGGTCGAGGAGCCGAAGTTCGCGTCGCCACTGTAGGCAGCGGTGACAGCGAACGGACTGCCGGTCGTCGTGGAGTAGGTGTGAGTCACCGTCGCCGTGCCACCCACCAGGGCTGCGCTCTGCGTCGGCGAACCGTCACCGAAGTCGAAC
>NZ_JOCT01000103.1 GCF_000717875.1 Streptomyces sp. NRRL S-455 | reverse complement strand
CTTCGGTGACGGTTCGCCGACGCAGAGCGCAGCCCTGGTGGGTGGCACGGCGACGGTGACTCACACCTACTCCACGACGACCGGCAGTCCGTTTGCCGTTACCGCTGCCTACAGTGGCGACGCGAACTTCGGCTCCTCGACCGGCACGGACACGCAGACGGTGAACGCGGCGTCGACGACCACGACCGTGACCTCGTCACCGGATCCGTCGGTGGTGGGTGAGTCGGTGACGTTCACGGCGACGGTCGCTCCG
>NZ_JOCT01000102.1 GCF_000717875.1 Streptomyces sp. NRRL S-455 | reverse complement strand
TGGCGAGGGCCTCCTTGGCGATCTCGGTGGCGGCCGTGTAGCCGATGTGCGGGTTGAGGGCGGTGACCAGGCCGATGGAGTTCTCGACACTCGCGCGCAAGGCCTCGGTGTTGGCGGTGATGCCGGCGACGCAGCGCTCGGCGAGGGTGAGGCAGGCGGCGCGCAGGTGGGTGAGGGACTCCGACAGGGAGTGCAGGATGATCGGCTCGAAGGCGTTGAGCTGGAGCTGTCCGGCCTCGGCGGCCATGGTGATGGTGACGTCGTTGCCG
>NZ_JOCT01000101.1 GCF_000717875.1 Streptomyces sp. NRRL S-455 | reverse complement strand
TGGCGAGGGCCTCCTTGGCGATCTCGGTGGCGGCCGTGTAGCCGATGTGCGGGTTGAGGGCGGTGACCAGGCCGATGGAGTTCTCGACACTCGCGCGCAGCGCCTCGGTGTTGGCGGTGATGCCGGCGACGCAGCGCTCGGCGAGGGTGAGGCAGGCGGCGCGCAGGTGAGTGAGGGACTCCGACAGGGAGTGCAGGATGATCGGCTCGAAGGCGTTGAGCTGGAGCTGTCCGGCCTCGGCGGCCATGGTGATGGTGACGTCGTTGCCG
>NZ_JOCT01000100.1 GCF_000717875.1 Streptomyces sp. NRRL S-455 | reverse complement strand
CTCCGGCAGCGCGGTCGTCGACTGGGACAACTCCACCGGGTTCGGCACCGAGAAGAACCCGCCCATGGTGGCGATCTACACCAGCGCCTACAAGGACGGCGGCAAGCAGGCCCAGTCGCTCGCCTACAGCACCGACCGAGGCCGCACCTGGACCAAGTACCAGGGCAATCCCGTGATCGACATCGGCTCCAAGGACTTCCGCGATCCCAAGGTCCAGTGGCATGCGCCGACCAAGAGCTGGCTGATGACGGTGTCGTTGTCCGCGGAGCAC
>NZ_JOCT01000099.1 GCF_000717875.1 Streptomyces sp. NRRL S-455 | reverse complement strand
GTGCTCCGCGGACAACGACACCGTCATCAGCCAGCTCTTGGTCGGCGCATGCCACTGGACCTTGGGATCGCGGAAGTCCTTGGAGCCGATGTCGATCACCGGGTTGCCCTGGTACTTGGTCCAGGTGCGGCCTCGGTCGGTGCTGTAGGCGAGCGACTGGGCCTGCTTGCCACCGTCCTTGTAGGCGCTGGTGTAGATCGCCACCATGGGCGGGTTCTTCTCGGTGCCGAACCCGGTGGAGTTGTCCCAGTCGACGACCGCGCTGCCGGAG
>NZ_JOCT01000098.1 GCF_000717875.1 Streptomyces sp. NRRL S-455 | reverse complement strand
CCCACAGGGTCCCCCCTGCAGTACCATCGGCGCTGTAAGGCTTAGCTTCCGGGTTCGGAATGTAACCGGGCGTTTCCCCTACGCTATAACCACCGAAACCCTAATGGTTTCGAGCGAACAAGCACACTCTTCAATTGTTTGTTCTGCTCAAAGCCGACAACTGTTCGTTGTCTCAGAACTAACACAGTGGACGCGAGTAACTGAGGACAAGCCCTCGGCCTATTAGTACCGGTCAACTCCACACGTTACCGTGCTTCCATATCCGGCCTATCAACCCAGTCGTCTACTGGGAGCCTT
>NZ_JOCT01000097.1 GCF_000717875.1 Streptomyces sp. NRRL S-455 | reverse complement strand
GAGGCCGGCGAGGGCGCCCCGCCCGCCGAGGAGGCCGGTATCCGCACGGTGCACGCCCGCACCGGTCTGGTCGTCGCCCGTGGGGGCGGGGCCTGGGGCCGCCTCTTCCCCCTCTTCAAGGCGGGCCTGGGCGGTCGTCTGGGCAGCGGCCGGCAGTACTGGAGCTTCATCGCCCTGCACGACCACGTCGCGGCCCTGCGGCACGTCCTGGACACCGAGGCCCTGTCCGGTCCGGTCAACCTGACCGGACCCGCGCCCGTCACCAACGGCCAGGTGACGGCGGCCATGGGGCGGGTGCTG
>NZ_JOCT01000096.1 GCF_000717875.1 Streptomyces sp. NRRL S-455 | reverse complement strand
GCACGACCGGAGCCCCCTGCCCGGGCCCGAAGGGGCCCAGGCACGAGCACTACCGGGACACCCTGCGCGCCTTCTGCCCGCCAGGCCGATCGGCTGCCCTGGACCGGCTGGAGGACCCTGTCTGGTGACCGCTCAACAAAGATTCAGATCACGCCGCGCCGCATTGATGACGTTGTGGGCATCGGCTCCGTAGACCGCTGACTCCCGGAGTGTCCTCCACACCTTCTTGTGCAGAGTGACGTTGTCGGCGTCGTCCAACCACAGCTCGGCATGCCAGTCCTCCGCAACGACCAGGCGGCCA
>NZ_JOCT01000095.1 GCF_000717875.1 Streptomyces sp. NRRL S-455 | reverse complement strand
GCGACTGAGCGCACGGAGGGCTGCGGCACCTGTCCTGTCCAGAGGTCCACGAAGCGCGCTTGGGCACAAGGCACGCCGACCGAGGCGGAAGAGCCGGAAGTACCACGTCGATTCCGGTGTGCAGGACGGTCAAGATGGCTCCCATCCACCGGTCAGGGAAGATCTACCGGCCTCCTCGGTGGCCTCTCGGGAGCGGGAATCGATGAGGAAAGTGGTGCGCTCGCTGTGCTCCACCGGACGACGGGCCGGGAGAGGGACCGCCCACAGGCCGGCACCGGCCGGCTGCTCCGTACCGTCTGTTGC
>NZ_JOCT01000094.1 GCF_000717875.1 Streptomyces sp. NRRL S-455 | reverse complement strand
GTCGCCGGGCGACCCGGTGGTCAGCCGGGATAGACAAGCGACGAACCCTCCTTGAGGACCGTCTGCCAGTTGTCCCCGGGCGACAGCTTCACTATTCCGTCGCTCTCCGTGTCCGCCATCAGCGGCAACTGCTCGTCGTCCGCCGCCGCGACGGCGGTCACCTGGTTCACCCCGGGCAGCACACCGGAGGACGACGTGGAGCCGTCCGCCTGTACGTAGCGCACCTGCTGCACCCCGCCCTCCTCCTTGCCCACCACCACGAGGCGGCTGCGGCCGGACCAGGACACGGCGGTCACATCGGTCAGC
>NZ_JOCT01000093.1 GCF_000717875.1 Streptomyces sp. NRRL S-455 | reverse complement strand
TGCCAGACGCGCGGCCTGGTCCCGCAGCGCGCCCTCCGACTTCCCGGAGAGCACGAACGGCAGCACGGTGCCGGCCGGGGGCCCGGACTCTACTGCGGCGTCGTCGTCCGGCGCCTGCTCGAGGATGACGTGCGCGTTCGTGCCACTGATACCGAACGACGAAACTCCCGCACGTCTGGCCTCGCCCGTCTCCGGCCAGGGCGTCGACTCGGTCAGAAGTGCGACCGCCCCCGCCGTCCAGTCCACCTGCGAGGACGGAGTGTCCACGTGCAGGGTCCGGGGCAGCACACCGTGGCGGATGGCCTGCAC
>NZ_JOCT01000092.1 GCF_000717875.1 Streptomyces sp. NRRL S-455 | reverse complement strand
CTCCGGGGGCACGGGCAGAGGTCAGCGGCCGTAGCGGATCAGGGCGCGGACCATGCGGCAGGTGGTGTCGGACGGCGGGTGGATGGCGAGGCGGTCGGCCTCCGCGCGGATACGGGCGTTGCTCGCGCTCACCGGCTGGTACACCCCGGTGTCGAGCAGGGATATCGCCAGGCGCATGGCCTTGAGGCGACGGTTGTGCGAGACGTACCACTCGCGGGGCCGGCCCGCGGGGAGCCGCTTCTTCCGCGCGGGCTGGTGCAGCGGCTCGGTCGTGGCTGTGGCAACGGCCATCGGCAACCTCCTGGCACAGTGG
>NZ_JOCT01000091.1 GCF_000717875.1 Streptomyces sp. NRRL S-455 | reverse complement strand
TCCCAGTCCAGCTCGACCCCGTGCACATGTGCTTCGGCCAGGGAGGTGGTGAAGCGGCGGGCTTCGTCCTCGTCACGGCGCAGCGTCCCGAGTGCCACCGCGTCGCTGCCGGCGGCCTCGAACGTCTCCTCCAGGCCGACGGCCAGCACCGGGTGCGGACTGACCTCGACGAACACACTGTGCCCGGCATCCAGCAGAACCCGGGTCGTCTCCTCCAGGAGAACCGTCCGGCGCAGATTGGTGTACCAGTACTCGGCATCCATACCCGCCGTGTCCAGGAGTTCCCCGGTCACCGTCGAGTACAACGGCACCTGCGAAGAACGCGGCGACAG
>NZ_JOCT01000090.1 GCF_000717875.1 Streptomyces sp. NRRL S-455 | reverse complement strand
CGCCAGACGGGCGGGCTCATGGTCGCCGAGAACGCGGACCAGGTCGGGATGCTGGAGTTCAAGGCCGAGCTGGAACGCTCCTGGGGCCTCGACGTGCGCACCCTCGACCGCTCCGAGCTGGACACCGTCGCGCCGTACCTCTCCCGGGACGTCGTCGCGGCCAACCTCAGCGCGCTGGAGGGCAAGGCCGACGCCCGCATCGCCGCTCCGGCGGTCGGCCGCGCCGCCGTCGCGGCCGGGGCGAGGGTGTGCGCGCGCTCCCGCCTGGTCGGCGCGCATCGCACGCCGGCCGGGTGGGACGTCACCCTCCGGGAGACGGACCGCACGGGAGAGGTACGGACGCGCAC
>NZ_JOCT01000089.1 GCF_000717875.1 Streptomyces sp. NRRL S-455 | reverse complement strand
GCCGCGCGTCGCAGTCGATGATGGGGACCTCGTCGGGCAGGTCGAGGGCGTTACGGAGCGCCTCGACCGGGTGGTGGGGCGCGTCGGGGAAGGTGTTGACCGCGACGACGAACGGCACGCCGCGCTCTTCCAGGCGGCCGATCACGTCGAAGCTGACCTGGAGCCGCCGGGTGTCGATGAGGACGACGGCTCCGAGGGCGCCTTCGAACAGCCCGTTCCACAGGAACCAGAAGCGCTCCTGGCCGGGCGTGCCGAAGAGGTAGAGGATCAGCTCCTCGCTGAGGCTGATCCGTCCGAAGTCCATGGCGACGGTGGTGGCGGTCTTGCTCTCCACCCCCACGTTGTCG
>NZ_JOCT01000088.1 GCF_000717875.1 Streptomyces sp. NRRL S-455 | reverse complement strand
CTGCTGGTCCGGGTTCCATGTCTTGGGTGTCAGCTGTCCATCGACGAGGTTCACGGCGAGTGTTTCCATCGCCCATCCGCTCAGGGGGTCTGCTCCGTGCTCGACAACTGCAAGCGCGCCCTCATGGGCATAGGGAATCGCGCGGTACATGTCGCGAGTGCGGGGTAGGTAAGCGAGGACAGCCCGCCGGTGTCCGCTGGGCCTGGTGCTGCGATCTGTGACAGTGTCACTGATCTTGGCGAGCTTCCTGATTGCACCAGGGCCGAGAGTCCACTGGTCCTTGGTCTGGGTGACCAGCACAGGCTTGGTGTGCAGGGCTTCGGCTTGCTGATGAATCCACAGGGCGGCCAGTTCGGCGGCGACG
>NZ_JOCT01000087.1 GCF_000717875.1 Streptomyces sp. NRRL S-455 | reverse complement strand
CACCCACGGCCTGCCTGGGCGCGGCGGCCGCCGAGCAGATCCGGACCCTGGTGCGCACCCTGCGTGACGAGGGTGTGGCCGTCGTCTACATCTCGCACTACATCGACGAGGTGCTGTCGATCGCGGACCACGTCACCGTGCTCCGGGACGGCTCCGTGGTGCACAGCGGCCCCGCCACCGAGACGGACTCCGCCGGCCTGGTCCGCCACATGGTGGGCCGCGACGTGGTCTCCCGCCGGCCGGAACGCCCGGCACCCGCGCGGACCGTCGCGCTGTCCGTACGGGGCCTGTCCCACGGCCGCGACATCGCCGACTTCGGCGTCCAGGTCCGCAAGGGCGAGATCGTCGGCGTCCTCGGCCCGGCCGGGGA
>NZ_JOCT01000086.1 GCF_000717875.1 Streptomyces sp. NRRL S-455 | reverse complement strand
TGGGCGGGCTCCTCGGCGGCGGTGAACTGGTCGGCCAGGACGTGGCCCCAGCCGCCGGTGTTCATGTCGACGACCTGGATCCGCGCCTTCTTGCCGGCGAGGTCGCCGACGTCCCAGGAGGCCCAGTCGAGCGCTTCGGCGTCCTTTCCGGTGGCGCTGCGGACGACTTGGCCGTCCACCAGGAGCTCGACGGCGGTGGGGTCGGCGGAGCCGGCCGGGTGGTTGCCGCCGCCGATGAGGAAGTTGATGTACTTCTTGTCGATGGTGAACTCGGGCGAGGTGAGGGTGCCCGTGGTGGCGTCGCCGTTCAGGAAGGTGTTGGCCAGCCCGTCTCCCAGGAAGCCGGAGACCTGGTGCTGGCCGGGGAAGGTGCCG
>NZ_JOCT01000085.1 GCF_000717875.1 Streptomyces sp. NRRL S-455 | reverse complement strand
GTGGTGGCACCGTTCCGTCGCCGTCCGGCCGGCAGACCGCCCGCCACGACCGTGAGGTCCTTCGGCGCGGTGACCCGGAAGGTGAAGTAGGCCTTGTCCGCGGGGTGGTCGTTGCCCGGGAAGACCCGGTGCGCGGCGTCCGCCTGGTTGGCCATGGCGAGGCCGTCCGCGGTGGGCACCCAGCCGCCGCGCGCGGGGTCCCCGGAGGGGTCGCTGGTGTGCCGGACGGTGATGTGCACGGGCGCGCCGGCCGGAAGGCGGCCTGGGGGCCGGATGACGAGGTCCTCGTCCGCGGTGGCGAACTCGGCGGCCCGTCCGTCCACGTCGACGGAGTGGACGGTGCCGTGGGCGAAGTCCAGGTTGATGCGTTCCAGGGG
>NZ_JOCT01000084.1 GCF_000717875.1 Streptomyces sp. NRRL S-455 | reverse complement strand
CTTGTCGTCGTCGGCCCACACGTAGTAGTCGCCGTAGGGCCCGTCGGGATCCTTCCTCGACTCCTGGAACCACGGGTGCTGGTCGCTGGTGTGGTTCATGACGAAGTCGATGATCACGCGCATGCCGCGCTGGTGGGCGGAGTCGACGAACTCCACGAAGTCGGCCAGGTCGCCGAACTCCGGCAGCACGGCCGTGTAGTCGGAGACGTCGTAGCCGCCGTCGCGGAGCGGTGACTTGAAGAACGGCGGCAGCCACAGGCAGTCGACGCCCAGCCACTGGAGGTAGTCGAGCTTGGCGGTCAGGCCCTTCAGGTCACCGACGCCGTCGCCGTTGCTGTCCTGGAACGAGCGGACGAGCACCTCGTAGAAGACGGCGCGCTTGAACCA
>NZ_JOCT01000083.1 GCF_000717875.1 Streptomyces sp. NRRL S-455 | reverse complement strand
GTTCACGCAGGCGGGGCTGTTCGCTCTCGAAGTGGCGCTGTTCCGTCTGGTGTCGGCGTGGGGTGTGAAGCCCGACTATCTGTTGGGTCATTCGATCGGTGAGTTGTCGGCTGCGCATGTGGCTGGGGTGTTGTCGCTGGAGGATGCGGCGAGGCTGGTGGCGGCGCGTGGTCGTCTGATGCAGGCGTTGCCGGCGGGTGGGGCGATGGTCTCGCTCCAGGCGACCGAGGCGGAAGTCCTGCCGGTGCTGACGGACGGTGTGTCCATCGCCGCGCTCAACGGGCCCTCAGCCACGGTGGTTTCCGGTGACGAGGACGCCGTCCTGGCGATAGCTGCTCATTTCGAGGCGGAGGGTCGTAAGACCAAGCGTCTGCGGGTCAGCCACGCGT
>NZ_JOCT01000082.1 GCF_000717875.1 Streptomyces sp. NRRL S-455 | reverse complement strand
CCCTCAACAACCGCCCCCGCAAGACCCTCGCCTGGAAGACCCCCGCCGAAGCCCTCAACGAACACCTACTATCCCTCCAGGAAGCCGGTGTTGCGACGACCGGTTGAGTCCAAGCTGGGCTCCGTGGTCGGTGTGCATGACCGATCCGGCGAGGCTGCCTCGGGTGCGGATCGCCGCGGCCAGGGCGTCGGTGACGAGATCCGCGCGCATGTGGTCGGCGATCGCCCAGCCGGCCAGACGGCGCGAGGCGAGATCGATGACGGTCGCCAGATAGCAGAACTTCCCGCCGTCGATGGGCAGGTAGGTGATGTCACCGACGTACTTCGTGTTCGGCTTGCCCGCGGTGAAGTCGCGGCCGATCAGGTCCGGCGCCTTGGCCGCAGCAGGGTCGGGAA
>NZ_JOCT01000081.1 GCF_000717875.1 Streptomyces sp. NRRL S-455 | reverse complement strand
GCGCTGACCCGCCAGGGCGATTCGTTGATGGTCACCCTGTTCGGGGAGCCGGTCGTCGTGGTGATGGAGGCGGAGGGGGACATCCGCGCCTACCGGTGCCTCCGCCGGCCCCGGGGAGCCCCGCAACCGGTCCGCTGCACCGTCAGGTACGGCATGATCTTCGTCAATCTCGACCAGCGCGACCACGAGCTGTTCGAACAAGAAGCCATTTCCGCCACCCCCCGCAGCGCCTGAACGATTCCCCCGTCGTTCCATGTCGTTCAGGCGCTTCCCCCACACAACGGCGCCATCGTGACCTGAACACGATGGCGCCGTTGTGCTGCCCGGGGACGCGCCGGCCCCCTCAGCCCCTGCCGAGCGCCCGGTCCACGGCGATCTCGATGACGACCCGCTCGGGAT
>NZ_JOCT01000080.1 GCF_000717875.1 Streptomyces sp. NRRL S-455 | reverse complement strand
GATCGTAGGAGGTATGAACAAGATCAGTGAACTTCTGGACGCGGCCTCGGCCCGCACCTGCCCCGTCGTACGGGCCGTCCGTGACGAACAGCTGACCTGTCCCACACCGTGCAGCGAGTACGACGTACGGGCGCTGCTGAACCACCTCTTCCTCGTCGTCGCGAACTTCCAGGCGCTGGCCGCCCGTGAACCCGTGGAGTTCGGCGAGACCCCGGACGTCGTGACCGGGGACTGGCGAGGCAGTTTCGAGGAGGAGACGGCACGGCTGAGGGAGGCCTGGGACGCGCCGGGCGCGGAGGAGGGGTTGGTCGGAGGGATGGGGCTGCCCGCCAGGACGGTGGGGTTGATGGTGCTGGGGGACCTGGCCGTGCACGGCTGGGACCTGGCGCGGGCGACCGGCCAGGAC
>NZ_JOCT01000079.1 GCF_000717875.1 Streptomyces sp. NRRL S-455 | reverse complement strand
CGTCGTGGTCCTGCACGGCGGCGCCTGGCGGGCCCCGTACGACCGGCGCCATGTGTCGCCGTTCGCCGGCTTCCTGGCGCGGCGAGGGTTCGCGGTGGCGAGTGTGGAGTACCGGCGCGGCGGCGAGGAGCCGCGCCGGGACGGGGACGGGCCCGCCGCGGGACGCTGGCCCGACACCTTCGACGACGTGGCCGCCGCGAGGGACGCCCTGCCGGAACTGGCCGCACGCGAGCTGCCGCAGGCCGATCTCCGCAGGACCGTGGTCACCGGGCACTCGGCCGGTGGGCAGCTCGCGCTCTGGGCCGCCGCCCGGCACGTGCTCCCCCAGGGATCGCCGTGGCGGCTGCCCGCGCCGCCGCCGCTGCGCGGAGTCGTCGCGCTGGCGCCGATCGGCGACTTCGTGAGCGCTGCCGAGCTGGATG
>NZ_JOCT01000078.1 GCF_000717875.1 Streptomyces sp. NRRL S-455 | reverse complement strand
CATAGGACACGGTCTAAGAAGCCATCTCATTTGGGTGACTCGGTAGTCTGTGAGTCATGGTGGGGATCGTTGAGCGGCTGGTGCCGGACGAGTTGTGGGAGTTGTTCCAGCGGGTGGTGCCGGAGGCGCCGTCGCGGCCGCAGGGTGGTGGTCGGCGTCGGCACGGCGACCGGGAGGTGCTGGCCGCGATCGTGTTCGTGGCCACGTCGGGTTGTACATGGCTGCAGCTGCCTTCGGCGTCGTTCGGCCTGTCCGGAGCGACCGCTCACCGGCGGTTCTCGGAGTGGTCGAAGGCACGGGTGTGGGCCAGGCTCCACCGCTTGGTCCTCGACGAGCTCGGTGCCCGCGGCGAGTTGGACTGGTCGCGGTGCGCGATCGACTCGGTGAACATGCGGGCCTTGAAAAGGGGGACCTGACAGGCCCGAATC
>NZ_JOCT01000077.1 GCF_000717875.1 Streptomyces sp. NRRL S-455 | reverse complement strand
TCGCTGGCGTCGCGTGCCAGCGATGTGTGTGCGGGAGGCAGGCCGAACGGTGAGCGGCGGGCGGTGGAATGGGCGCGTACCCCCCACCGGGCGTACACCCAGCAGGCGGCCCCGAGCCCGGCGGCCCCCGATCCGGAGGAGACACCATGGAGAAGAACCTGAGCACCCTCGCCGACGAGATCCTCGAGCTCGAGGCCGAGACCTTCGAGATCTCCGACTACTCGGACGCCAGCGAGGTCGTGCTCGCCGGTTCCACGAGCACCAGCTCGACCTCGACGTGCAGCTCCACCACCAGCACCACCTCCTGCTCCGCCTGATTCCGGGCGCCGGCAGCCGCAGGGTTCACGCCCGGTATCCGTCCAGCGGACGGGTACCGGGCGTTCCCGCTGCCCGCGCCGCCCGCCGAACCCGGCACCGGCACGGCCACCCTCGC
>NZ_JOCT01000076.1 GCF_000717875.1 Streptomyces sp. NRRL S-455 | reverse complement strand
GCCTCGGGCCACCGGGAGATCACGACGGAGATCCTCCCGGCCGAGGGCCGCCCGTTCTGGCCGGCGGAGGCGTACCACCAGCAGTACCTGGACAAGAACCCGGACGGCTACTGCGGCATCGGGGGCACGGGCGCCACCCTGGAGTCCCCCTCCGAGACCAACTGGGGCCGCGCCTGCCCTACGGGCATCGCCCCCGCGCCGGAGGCGGCGGACAAGTAGTTCCCGGCCCCTGCTCCTCCGGTTCGGCGAGGTCCGGCGGCGGCTCCGGTCACACGACCTCAGCTCCGGCCGGGGCCGCCCCCGGTGTACGGGTGACGGGCGCCCCCGCGAGCTGACGAGCCGTCAGGATGTGGTCAGGTAGCAGGTGTAGGCCCCGCTCAGCTCCGTGGTGGTCGTCCCTCCGCCCGTGAGCGTCGAGACCGACCCGGTGCCGGTGAACGCGAAGGCATCGGGGT
>NZ_JOCT01000075.1 GCF_000717875.1 Streptomyces sp. NRRL S-455 | reverse complement strand
CTGGGAATCACTCCCACCTCGAAAAACTTGATCTCCACCGCTCGGCCTTCGAGTCTCACGTACTCGGGAAAGCCCTGGAGAAGTACGCCGTGCCGCAGATCCCGCCACGCGCGTTCGAACGAGTCGTCGGTTCCCTCCAGTCCTAACGCAGTGTCAGTGGCGAGCGAAAACCTGCGGGTCGGCGGTTTGTGGCCGGTTTCCACGCCCGAGACATGGCGTCCCGAGTACCCGATGCGTACGCCGAACTCGTCCTGATTCCAGCCGCGCGCCTCGCGTGAGCTGCGCAAACGCGCGCCGAACGCCGCTGCCGGGCCCGCGTCCGGGTTCAACTCCTTGCGGTTTACCAACACTTCCTCCGCATCCAGAACGTTGAAGCACCCCTGACTCTAGGTCAATGCTGAGCCTCTAGGTAGTGGAACGACTACGGAGAGGAACGGTCATGCCCGTCGAGCGTGAAC
>NZ_JOCT01000074.1 GCF_000717875.1 Streptomyces sp. NRRL S-455 | reverse complement strand
AGCACAAGCCCTACCTGGACGACTTCACCAAGAAGAACGGCACCCACATCGTGCCGGTCGGCGACGTCCACCTGGAGCCCCTCGGCCTCTACTCCTACTCCAAGGCATTCGAGTCCACCTCGTTCAGCCAGGGCACCGCGATCGCCCTGATCACGGTTCTCCTGCTGTCCGGTGTGGCCGTGTACTACCTGCGCCAGCTCATGAAGACAGGAGAGGTCGAATGAGCTCCACGACCCAGACGCCGCAGGAACTGCGCCCGGACCGCAAGAAGAGCCGGCTCGGCTTCGACGTCCTCGGCCTCGGCATCGCCCTGGTCATGATCTTCCCCGTCTACTGGCTGGTCATCAGCGCGCTGCGGCCCAACCACGAGATCCGGTCCTACGACCAGACCCTGTGGCCCTCGTCGATCACCTTCGACAACTTCGTGCGCGCCGCCCAGCAGCCGAACTTCGGCACCGCGATCC
>NZ_JOCT01000073.1 GCF_000717875.1 Streptomyces sp. NRRL S-455 | reverse complement strand
GTTCCATTCACCTCGCATGGACGCGATGCTGGACGACTTCCGGACAGTCGCGGAGTCCCTGACCTTCCACCGGCCCGAGATCGGGATCGTCTCCAACGTCACCGGTCAGGTCGTGTCGGGCGACGAGGTCTGCTCGGCGGACTACTGGGTGCGTCATGTCCGTGACGCGGTTCGCTTCGTCGATGGGATGCGTGCGCTCCAGGAGCAGGGTGTGACCGTGTTCCTGGAGCTGGGCCCCGACGGTGTGCTGTCCGCGATGGGCCAGGACTGCATCGAGGAGTCGGCGGAGTCGGCGTTCGTCCCGGTTCTCCGCAAGGACCGCGACGAGGCCCGGACACTGGTCACCGCGCTCGCCGAGCTTCACGTACGCGGAAGGTCCGTCGACTGGGCGGCGTACTTCGCCGGCACCGGTGCCCACCGCATCGACCTGCCCACCTACGCCTTCCAGCACGAGCGGTTCTGGCT
>NZ_JOCT01000072.1 GCF_000717875.1 Streptomyces sp. NRRL S-455 | reverse complement strand
CGCGGCTTGTAGACGCCCATCTCCTCGGCGCTGATGACGACCTCGAACGGGGCCTTGAGGTTCTCCGCGAGGCGCACGGCGTGCGCGGTGTCGCTGTTCGTGATGATGACCAGCGGGACCTCTTCGGCCAGGCG
Source organism: Streptomyces sp. NRRL S-455 (assembly GCF_000717875.1). GTDB lineage: Bacteria > Actinomycetota > Actinomycetes > Streptomycetales > Streptomycetaceae > Streptomyces. The sequence goes on along the minus strand of NZ_JOCT01000072.1, from coordinate 356 downwards.
GTTCAGTGCCTCGGTGACACCCGGGTACGGGCCCCAGGTGGGGATGCGGTCGTACACCGCCCGCGCCTCGTCCTCGCGGTACTCGAGACCGACCTTGTGCAGAGCGCGTTCCATGGAACGGGCGACGACCTGGTGGAACGGCTGGTAAGCGCCCGTGCACTCGTCGATCCGGTACGCCTTGCAGATCTGCAGGAAGTCATCGGCGACCTCGGCCGGCAGCCGGTCGCCCAGGACCTCGCGCATCGTGTCGTTGATGCTGAACTTGATCAGCGTTCCGTTCATGTCGAACGTCACGAACTTGGGCTTGACGTCGAATCCCACTGGTCCTCCTAGTGCTTCAGCGGAGCGGCCTATGC
>NZ_JOCT01000071.1 GCF_000717875.1 Streptomyces sp. NRRL S-455 | reverse complement strand
GGTTCCCAGGTCGTAGAGGGCCTGGAGCTTGTCCTTGAGGGCTTCGCGGTCGGCGGGATCCGAGTAGCAGACCGACTCGCCGGGGGAGACGGCGAAGGTGAAGCGCACGTGGTTCGCCGTGGCCCGGTCGACCAGTTCGCCCAGCTCCGCCAGCTTGTCCGCCGGGTAGGGGTCGCGCCACTTGTCCCGGTGGTAGGGGTCGTCCTTGGGCGCGTAGACGTAGGTGTTGGCTTTGACGTCCCCGTAGAAGTCCATCTGGTCGAGGCGCTCGGCGTGTGTCCACGGCTGCCCGTAGAAGCCCTCGACGGTGCCGCGCAGCGGCATCGACGGGTAGTCGCTGACCTGGACGCCGGCCACTCGCCAGCTGTCGTTGCCGGAGTGGACGAACAACTGGCGCAGCGTCTGCACGGCGTAGTACTGGCCGGTGGCGTCCGTGCCGCCGAGGGTGATCCGCGGCCCCCGCCCGGCCCGGTCCACGCGCAGGGCGTAGCCC
>NZ_JOCT01000070.1 GCF_000717875.1 Streptomyces sp. NRRL S-455 | reverse complement strand
GAGTGAGAGACCATGGACAACTGGCGCATGCACGCGGCCTGCCGCGACGAGGACCCCGACCTCTTCTTCCCCATCGGCACCACCGGGCCGGCCCTCGTCCAGGCCGAGGAGGCCAAGGCCGTCTGCCGTACCTGCCCCGTCAGGGAACAATGCCTGGAGTGGGCCCTGGAGAACGGCCAGGACTCGGGCGTCTGGGGCGGCCTCGGGGAGACGGAGCGCAGGGCCCTGAAGCGCCGCTCGCGCCGACAGGCCAGGAGCCACGGATGAGATCAGCGGGCCACAGAGCCCGGACGGGAGGACGATGAGCCATGGACGACACCACGGTCTGGCTTCTCCTCGGCGCGCTCGTCGCCCTGCTTCTGGCGGGCACCGCCGCCGTCCTCCTGATCCGGGTCCTCAGGGCCAGGAAGCTGCTCGTCGACGCGGGGATCCCGCTCCGTGACAAGGCTCTGGTCTGGGCGGCGGTGATCTACACGGTCTCCCCGGTGGACCTGCTGCCGGACCCCGTCTAC
>NZ_JOCT01000069.1 GCF_000717875.1 Streptomyces sp. NRRL S-455 | reverse complement strand
GAGCTTGGCGGTCAGGCCCTTCAGGTCACCGACGCCGTCGCCGTTGCTGTCCTGGAACGAGCGGACGAGCACCTCGTAGAAGACGGCGCGCTTGAACCAATCAGGGTCGCGGTCCCTGGCAGGAGTGTCCTCGAAGGTGTCCTGAACGGGTTCGTTGACGATCATGTTGTGGGTGACCCTCCGATCTGCGGGTTGGACGGTCGCAGCACCGAGAAGACGTGCGCGGGACGGTGGCCCGGTTCGAGGCGCACATAGTTGGCCCTGCCCCAGTGATAGGTCTCGCCGGTGAGCTCGTCGCGCACCGGCACCGACTCGTGCCAGTCCAGGCCGAGTTGCGGCATGTCCAACGAGACCGTGGCCTCCTGGGTGTGGTGGGGGTCGAGGTTGGCGACCACCAGAATGGTGTTCGAACCCTTCCGCTTCGAGTAGGCGATCACCGCCTCCTGGTCCGCGTGGTGGAAGTGGAGGTCGCGCAGCTGCTGCAGCGCCGGGTGTTCCCGGCGGATGGTGTTGAGGCGGGTCAGCAGCGGGGTGATGGTGCGGCCCTCCCGCTCGGCGGTGTCCCAGTCGCGGGGCCTG
>NZ_JOCT01000068.1 GCF_000717875.1 Streptomyces sp. NRRL S-455 | reverse complement strand
GAGCTTGGCGGTCAGGCCCTTCAGGTCACCGACGCCGTCGCCGTTGCTGTCCTGGAACGAGCGGACGAGCACCTCGTAGAAGACGGCGCGCTTGAACCACTCCGGGTCGCGGTCCCCGGCGGGTGTGTCCTCGAAGGTGTCCGGCACCGGCTCGTTCACGGTCATGACGTTCCTGTCCCTCCGTTCGCTCGCGCGGCGGGCGGTGACAGGACGTGGAAGACGTGCGCGGGAGCCCGCCCCGGCTCCAGGCGCACGTAGTTGTTCCCGCTCCACTGGTAGGTCTCGCCGGTGAGCTCGTCGCGCACCGGCACGGGCTCGTGACGGTCCAGGCCGAGTTGCGGCATGTCCAGCGAGACCGTGGCCTCCTGCGTGTGGTGCGGGTCGAGATTGACCACCACCAGGACGACATCGGGACCGGTGCGTTTGCTGTACGCGAGGAGCGCCTCGTTGTCGGTGTGGTGGAAGCGGAGATTCCTGAGCCGGTGCAGCGCCGGGTGTTCCCGGCGGATGGTGTTGAGGCGGGTCAGCAGCGGGGTGATGGTGCGGCCCTCCCGCTCGGCGGTGTCCCAGTCGCGGGGCCTG
>NZ_JOCT01000067.1 GCF_000717875.1 Streptomyces sp. NRRL S-455 | reverse complement strand
CCAGTACTTCATCGGCGACTTCGACGGAAGGAAGTTCACCGCCGAGGACAAGGGCACCTACACCCCGCCCACGGGCGAGGTGGTGCAGGACTTCGAAGGAACCGGCTTCGGCGGGTGGACGACGACCGGAACCGCGTCGGCACCTTCCCCGGCCAGCACCAGGTCTCCGGCTTCCTGGGAGACGGGCTGGCCAACACCTTCCTGAACGGCGACGCCACCACGGGCACCCTCACCTCACCCGAGTTCACCATCGACAAGAAGTACATCAACTTCCTCATCGGCGGCGGCAACCACCCGGCCGGCTCCGACCACCCCACCGCCGTCGAGCTCCTCGTGGACGGCCAAGTCGTCCGCAGCGCCACCGGAAAGGACGCCGAAGCGCTCAACTGGGCCTCCTGGGACGTCGGCGACCTCGCCGGCAAGCAGGCCCGGATCAGGATCACCGACGACAACACCGGCGGCTGGGGCCACCTCAACGTCGACCACATCGTCATGTCCGACACCCAGGCCCGGCGCGTCTCCACGGAGACGTCCGTCAACCTGCTCGTCGACGGCGAGGTCGTCCGCAGCGCCACCGGCGCCGACAGCGAGACCCTGGACTGGGCGTCCTTCGACCTGCGTCCCTACGCCGGCAAGAAGGCGCGGATCCAGGTCGTCGACATGAACACCGGCGGCTGGGGCCACGTCCTGGCCGACCAGTTCACCGCCGCCGAGGAGCCCGCCCA
>NZ_JOCT01000066.1 GCF_000717875.1 Streptomyces sp. NRRL S-455 | reverse complement strand
GGCAGATCCTGATGCGCGAAGGCCGCCAGATCCGCCGACCGCACCCGCCCCACCAGCTCACGGAAAACCGGATCCCCCGACACATCCGCCCGCAACACCAACGTGTTCACGAAGAACCCGACCAGATCCTCCAACCCCTCATCCGAACGCCCCGCCACCGCCGTACCCAGCGCGATGTCCTCCCCCGCCCCCAACCGGCACAACAGCCCCACCACACCCGCCTGCACCACCATGAACACACTCGCACCCGAACCCCGCGCCACCCCCACCAACCGCGCATGCGTCCCCGCCGACAGCGCGAACGGAACCACCCCACCCCGACCACTCGACACCGCAGGCCGCGACCGGTCCACCGGCAACACCAACTCCTCCGGCAACCCCGCCAACTCACGCCGCCAGAAATCGAGTTGCTCCGAAGCCAGGCTCCCCGGCTCACTCACCTCGCCCAGCAACTCCCGCTGCCACACCGCGTAATCCACGTACTGCACCGGCAACGGCGCCCACCCCGGGCCCCGCCCCTCACAACGCGCCGCATACGCCCGCCCCAGATCACGTGCCAGCGGCCCCATCGACCAGCCGTCGCCCGCGATGTGGTGCACCAC
>NZ_JOCT01000065.1 GCF_000717875.1 Streptomyces sp. NRRL S-455 | reverse complement strand
GGGGTCGGGGAAGATCTGGTCGGTGATCACGGCTTCGCCGTTGCCGCCGAAGACCTCGACGGACGACCAGTCGACGAGGACGCGCAGCTTGAGCTTGCCGTTCTGCGGCTTCAGGGGTGCGGTCTGGACGCCGGGGAAGGTGCTGTTGAAGTCGCCGGCGCCGGAGCGGGTGCGGTCGACGTAGAGCTCCTGGGTGGTGGTGTCGTAGCCGATGACGGTCTCCTCGCCGCCGGCGCCGGTGCGCACCTTCAGGCCGAAGCGGTCGGCGTCCTTGAGGGAGAAGGTGGCCTCGATGTCGAGTGCCTTGCCCTTGGCCGCCTGGCCCGGCAGGGGCTTCGAGGTGTTCGTGACGGTGATGCCGGATGCCGTGGCCGGGCGCGTGTTCCGGAGGGACTGCAGGCTGCTCACGGGTTTGCTGGTCAGCCGGATCCGGCCGTCGACGGTGCGCAGGGCCATCTCCCTCGGGACGCTCTGCGCGCCGCGCCAGGGGGAGGTGGGGACGGATTGGCCGTAGTCCCAGTTGTTCATCCAGCCGATCATGTAGCGCTTGCCGCCGGGCGCGTTCTCCCAGGACACCGCCGCGTAGTAGTCCTTGCCGTAGTCGACCCAGTCGGCGCGCTGCAGGACGGACTGGGCGGGCTCCTCGGCGGCGGTGAACTGGTCGGCCAGGACGTGGCCCCAGCCGCCGGTGTTCATGTCGACGACCTGGATCCGCGCCTTCTTGCCGGCG
>NZ_JOCT01000064.1 GCF_000717875.1 Streptomyces sp. NRRL S-455 | reverse complement strand
AAGTGGCTGACGACCACGGACCACAAGACGATCGGCACGCTGTACCTGGTGACGTCGTTCGCGTTCTTCGTCATCGGTGGCGTGATGGCGCTGTTCATGCGCGCCGAGCTCGCCCGGCCCGGTCTGCAGATCATGTCGAACGAGCAGTTCAACCAGGCGTTCACGATGCACGGCACGATCATGCTGCTGATGTTCGCGACGCCGCTGTTCGCCGGCTTCGCCAACTGGATCATGCCGCTGCAGATCGGCGCGCCGGACGTGGCGTTCCCGCGGCTGAACATGTTCGCCTACTGGCTGTACCTGTTCGGCTCGCTCATCGCTGTGGGTGGCTTCCTCACCCCGCAGGGTGCGGCCGACTTCGGCTGGTTCGCCTACAGCCCGCTGTCGGACGCGGTCCGCTCCCCGGGCATCGGCGCCGACATGTGGATCATGGGTCTGGCCTTCTCCGGCTTCGGTACCATCCTCGGCTCGGTCAACTTCATCACCACGATCATCTGCATGCGCGCCCCGGGCATGACGATGTTCCGCATGCCGATCTTCACCTGGAACGTGCTGCTGACCGGTGTGCTGGTCCTGCTCGCCTTCCCGGTCCTGGCCGCGGCCCTGTTCGCCCTGGAGGCGGACCGCAAGTTCGGCGCGCACATCTTCGACTCCGCCAACGGCGGCGCGTTGCTGTGGCAGCACCTCTTCTGGTTCTTCGGCCATCCTGAGGTGTACATCATCGCCCTGCCGTTCTTCGGCATCATCTCCGAGGTCATCCCGGTCTTCTCGCGCAAGCCGATGTTCGGTTACACGGGTCTGATCGGCGCGACCATCGCGATCGCGGGTCTGTCCGTGACGGTGTGGGCCCACCACATGTACGTCACCGGCGGTGTGCTGCTGCCGTTCTTCTCCTTCATGACGTTCCTCATCGCCGTCCCGACCGGTGTGAAGTTCTTCAACTGGATCGG
>NZ_JOCT01000063.1 GCF_000717875.1 Streptomyces sp. NRRL S-455 | reverse complement strand
GTCGACAAGCTGGGCGAGGTCCTGCCGTCCGGTCTGGACAGCCTGTTCTTCACCAACTCCGGCAGCGAGGCGGTGGAGGCCGCCCTGCGGCTGGCCCGCCAGGCCACCGGCCGCCCCAATGTCATCGTCTGCCACGGCGGCTTCCACGGCCGTACGGTCGCCGCCGCCTCCATGACGACCTCCGGCATCCGCTTCCGGTCCGGCTTCTCCCCGCTGATGAGCGGTGTCGTCGTCACCCCGTTCCCGTCTGCGTACCGGTACGGCTGGGACGAGGAGACCGCGACCCGCTTCGCCCTGAAGGAGCTGGACTACACGCTCCAGACGATCTCCTCGCCCGCCGACACGGCCGCGATCATCGTCGAGCCGGTGCTCGGTGAAGGCGGGTACGTCCCCGCCAACCGCGCCTTCATGGAGGGCCTGCGGGAGCGCGCGGACCGGCACGGCTTCCTGCTGATCCTCGACGAGGTGCAGACCGGAGTCGGGCGCACCGGCCGCTTCTGGGGCCACGACCACTTCGGCGTCACCCCGGACATCCTCGTCACCGCCAAGGGCCTGGCCAGCGGCTTCCCGCTGTCCGGCATCGCCGCCTCCGAGGAGCTGATGAGCAAGGCGTGGCCCGGCTCGCAGGGCGGCACGTACGGCGCCAACGCCGTCGCCTGCGCCGCGGCCTGCGCGACCCTGGACGTCGTACGCGACGAGAAGCTCGTCGAGAACGCCGAGGCGATGGGCAAGCGGCTCCGCACGGGCCTGGAGGCGGTGGCCGACCGGACGCCGGGCATCGGCGACGTGCGCGGCCTCGGCCTCATGCTGGCCACCGAGTTCGTCACCGAGGACGGCAGCCCCGACCCCGAGACCGCCGCCCGGGTACAGCGCGCCGCCGTCGACGAGGGCCTGCTCCTGCTGCTGTGCGGCGCCTGGAACCAGGTCGTCCGCATGATCCCGGCGCTCGTCATCGACGAGACGGGCGTGGACGAGGGCCTCCAGGCCTGGGCGAACGCCGTCGAGGCCGGCAC
>NZ_JOCT01000062.1 GCF_000717875.1 Streptomyces sp. NRRL S-455 | reverse complement strand
TGCAGCGCCGGGTGTTCCCGGCGGATGGTGTTGAGGCGGGTCAGCAGCGGGGTGATGGTGCGGCCCTCCCGCTCGGCGGTGTCCCAGTCGCGGGGCCTGAGCTGGTACTTCTCCGAGTCCAGGTACTCCTCGCTGCCCTCCCTGAGCGGGGTGTTCTCGCACAGTTCGTAGCCGGAGTAGATGCCCCAGGCGGGGGAGAGGGTGGCGGCGAGGACGGCCCGGACCTCGAAGGCGGGCCGGCCGCCGTGCTGGAGGTAGGCGTGCAGGATGTCGGGGGTGTTGGCGAAGAAGTTGGGCCGCATGTAGGAGGCCGCCTCACCCGAAAGTTCCGTGAGGTACTGCGTCAGTTCGTCCTTGGAGTTGCGCCAGGTGAAGTAGGTGTAGGACTGCTGGAAGCCGATCTGGGCCAGCGTGTGCATCATCGCCGGGCGGGTGAACGCCTCGGCCAGGAAGATCACGTCGGGGTCGGTGCGGTTGATGTCGGCGATGACCCGTTCCCAGAACACCACCGGCTTGGTGTGCGGGTTGTCGACACGGAAGATCCGCACCCCGCAGTCCATCCAGTGCCGCAGCACCCGCAGCGTCTCGGCGACCAGGCCGTCCATGTCCGCGTCGAAGGCGATGGGGTAGATGTCCTGGTACTTCTTCGGCGGGTTCTCCGCGTAGGCGATGCTGCCGTCGGGGCGGTGGTGGAACCACTCGGGGTGTTTCTGCACCCAGGGGTGGTCGGGGGAGCACTGCAGCGCGAAGTCGAGGGCGATCTCCAGGCCGTGTCCGCGGGCCTGGTCCACGAACCAGGTGAAGTCCTCAAGGGTGCCCAGTGCGGGGTGGACGGCGTCGTGGCCGCCCTCGGGCGAGCCGATCGCCCAGGGCACGCCGACGTCGTCGGGGCCGGGGGAGAGGGTGTTGTTCTTTCCCTTGCGGAAGGTCGTGCCGATGGGGTGGATCGGGGGCAGGTAGACCACGTCGAAGCCCATCGCGGCGATCGCCGGCAGCCGGCGCGCGGCGGTGCGGAACGTGCCGTGCGGCTGCTCGGCGGTGCCCTCGGAGCGGGGGAAGAACTCGTACCAGGAGCCGTACAGGGCCCGCTCGCGCTCCACCAGCAGCGGCAGCGGTTCACTGCTGGTGACCAGCTCCCGCAGCGGATGCCGCGCCAGCACCTCGTCCACCTCCGGCGTCAACGCCGCCGCCAGCCGCG
>NZ_JOCT01000061.1 GCF_000717875.1 Streptomyces sp. NRRL S-455 | reverse complement strand
CGGCCTGCTGATTTTGCGGTGTAGTCGGGGGCGGGGAGGGCTTTGCGGTCGAGTTTGCCGTTGGGGGTGAGGGGGAGGGCGTCGAGGGTGACGATGGCCGAGGGGACCATGTAGTCGGGGAGTTGGCGTCCGAGGGTGCTCAGCGCGCCTGACTCGTCCCACAGAGCGCGGTTCGCGACTGTGTAGGCGACGAGGCGTTGGTCGCCGGGGTGGTCTTCGCGCAGCATGACGGTGGCTTGGGTGACGCCGGGCTGGGTGGTGAGGGCGGTTTCGATTTCGCCGAGTTCGATGCGGTGGCCGCGGAGTTTGATCTGGTGGTCGGTGCGGCCGTTGTAGATGAGGTGGCCGTGGTGGTTCCAGTGGGCGAGGTCGCCGGTGCGGTACATGCGGGTGCCGGGTTCGCCGTGGGGGTTGGCGGTGAAGCGTTCGGCGGTGAGGGCGGCTCGGTTGTGGTAGCCGCGGGCGAGTTGTTCGCCGGCGAGGTAGAGCTCGCCTGGTACTCCGACGGGGACGGGTCGCAGGGCTGAGTCGAGGACGTAGGCCTGGGTGTTGGCGAAGGGTCGGCCGATGGGGACGGGCCCTGGGGTGTCGGTGTCGGTGTTGAGGTGGTGGTCGGTGATGTTGACGGTGGATTCGGTGGGTCCGTAGGCGTTGATGATGTGGACGTGGGGGTGGTGTTGGCGCCAGGTGGTGAGGTGGTCGGTGTGGAGGGCTTCGCCGCCGAGGATGAGGGTGTGGGAGGGGGAGGCGGTGTCGGGGAGGGTGTTGAGCAGTGGGAGGTGGCTGGGGGTGGCCTTGATCAGGGTGGGCTGGACGGTGGTGGTTTCCAGTGGGGTGAGGTGGACGGTTCCGCCATTGGTGAGGGGAGTCCACAGTGCGGTGATGGTCAGGTCGAAGGCGAGAGGGGAGTGCAGCAGGGTGGTGCCGGTGGTGGCGGTGTAGGTGGTGCGGGCGCGGTGGAGGTAGGTGGCCAGGGCGTGGTGCTCGATGATGACGCCCTTGGGGCGGCCCGTGGAGCCGGAGGTGTAGATCATGTAGGCGGGGTGCCGGGGAGACCACGGCACACGCCGCTCGGCGTCGGTGATCGTGTCGGCGGAGTTCTCCCGGTAGACCGCGCTCGGCACCGGCTCGGTCAAGGTCAGGGCTGGGGTGGCGTCGTCGAGCATGTAGGTGATGCGCTCGGCGGGGTAGTCGGGGTCGATGGGCAGGTAGGCGGCGCCGGTTTTGAGGACGGCGAGCATGCTGACGATCGCGTCGAGCGACTTGGGCAGAGCGAGTGCCACGAACTGCTC
>NZ_JOCT01000060.1 GCF_000717875.1 Streptomyces sp. NRRL S-455 | reverse complement strand
AAACTCGACCGCAAAGCCCTCCCCGCCCCCGACTACACCGCAAAATCAGCAGGCCGGGCCCCACGCAACCCCCGCGAGGAAATCCTCTGCGCCCTCTACGCCGAGGTTCTGGGCGTAGACCGAGTCACCATCGACGACAACTTCTTCGACCTGGGCGGACACTCCCTCCTCGCCACCCGCCTCGTCAGCCGCATCCGGACGACGCTGAGTGCCGAACTCTCCATCCGGCAGCTCTTCGAGACGCCGACGATCGCCGCGCTGTCCGACGCGCTCGACGAGTCCATCAGCGTCCGCACCGCGCTCACCGCACGGCCGCGGCCCCAGCGCATCCCCCTCTCCTACGCCCAGCAGCGGCTGTGGTTCCTCCACCAGCTCGAAGGTCCCAATCCCACCTACAACACGGCCACAACGCTCCGCCTCACCGGCGCCCTCGACACGGACGCGCTGCGCACGGCGATCAGTGACGTCGTCGCCCGCCACGAAAGCCTGCGGACCGTCTTCACCGAGGACGAGCAGGGCTCGTACCAGATCGTGTTGCCCGCGGAGGCGGCCGAGACGCCGTTCACGGTCGTCGACGTGACCGAAGAAGAGGTCGGCGAGCGGCTGGGCGAAGCCGTCGGTCACTGCTTCGACCTCACCCTGGAACTCCCTGCGCGCACTTGGCTGTTCCGCCTGTCGGAGCAGGATCACGTGCTGCTGCTGCTCATCCACCACATCGCCAGCGACGCCTGGTCCCGCACGCCCCTGGCGCAGGATCTCACCGCCGCCTACGCCGCCCGCGTGCGAGGCGAGGAGCCAACCTGGGCTCCGCTCTCCGTCCAGTACGCCGACTACGCCCTCTGGCAGCAGGACATCCTCGGCGACGACAGCGACCCGGAGAGCATCGCGGGCAAGCAGCTCGCCTACTGGGAAGAGCAGTTGTCCGCGCTGCCCGAGCAGCTCGACCTGCCCACCGACCGGCCCCGCCCGGCCAAGTCGGACTACTCGGGTGGCCGCATCCCGTTCGCCGTCCCGGCGGAGTTGCACGCGCGGTTGACCAGCCTCGCACGCGCCACCAATACGAGCACCTTCATGGTGGCCCAGGCCGCGGTCGCGGCTCTCCTCACCCGGCTCGGCGTGGGCGAGGACATCCCCATCGGTACCCCCGTCGCCGGACGCACCGACGACGCCACCGACCACCTCATCGGTCTCTTCATCAACACGCTGGTACTCCGCACGGACACGGCCGGCAACCCCACCTTCCGTGAACTCCTCGACCGCGTGCGCGAAACCGACCTCGCCGCCTACGCCCGCCAGGACCTGCCTTTCGAGCGCCTCGTCGAGGCCCTCAACCCGGCTCGTACGCTGGCGCACCACCCCCTGTTCCAGGTCCTGCTGACGTTCAACAACACGGACCACGAAGGGGCGTTGAGCGAGATCGCCCGGCTTCCGGGACTCGACGTCTCGTATCGGGAGGTCCAGCGGACGACGTCGAAGTTCGACCTGTCCTTCGGGTTCGCGGAGTCGTTCGACGAGGCACGGCAGCCTCAGGGCATCAGCGGCGCGCTGGACTTCAGCACGGATCTCTTCGACCGCGCATCGGCCCAGGCGATCGCGGACCGCTTCGTCCGGGTGTTGGAGGCCGTGACCGCGGCTCCTGACCAGCGCATCGCCGACATCGGGATCACCAGCGCTGCCGAGCGGGAGCGGGTGCTGGTGGAGTGGAACGGGGCGCGGACCGAGCTGCCCGACACACCCCTGCACGAACTGGTCCGCGAGCAGGCCCTGCGGACGCC
>NZ_JOCT01000059.1 GCF_000717875.1 Streptomyces sp. NRRL S-455 | reverse complement strand
GGTGTTGCGGGCGGATGTGTCGGGGGATCCGGTTTTCCGTGAGCTGGTGGGGCGGGTGCGGTCGGCGGATCTGGCGGCCTTCGCGCATCAGGATCTGCCCTTCGAGCAGGTGGTGGAGGCCCTCAACCCGGTCCGGTCGCCGTCCCGCCACCCCCTCTTCCAGGTCATGCTCGGCTTCCAGAGCGCGAACCGGCAGACAGCACTGGATCCCGGCCGGTGTCGAGGGCGGTATCACCTACGCCGCCGATCTGTTCGACCACACCACCGTCGAGGCCATGGCACACCGCCTCACCCGGCTCCTCGACACCGCCGCCGACGACCCGGACCGGCGGCTCGGCGCCCTCGGCATCCTGGACCCGCACGAGCGCACCCGCCTGCTCACCGTCGGGGACGGCGCCCGCCAGGAACTCCCGCGCACGAACGTCGCGGACCTCTTCGAGGACCGGGCCCGCAGCACCCCGGGGGCAACGGCCGTGGTCGACGCCGACGGGACCGAGCTGTCGTACGCCGAACTCGACGCCCGCGCCGACCGCCTCGCCCGGCGCCTCGTCGCGACGGGTGTGGGGCCCGAACACCCGGTGGCGGTGCTGATGGAGCGCTCGGCGCGACTGATCGTCGCGCTGCTCGCGGTGGTCAAGGCGGGAGGCGCCTATGTGCCGCTGGACGGCCGGTGGCCCAGCTCGCGGATCGACTTCATCCTCCGCGACACGGGAGCGACGGTCCTGCTCACGGACGGCCCATCGGACCTAGGGGCCGGCGCCGACGACCGTCTCGTACGCGTCCATGTCGATGTCGGCGAGGACCAGCAGGGGGCGGGCGAGATCGGGCCGGCCTTCCTCGGAGACCTGCCGGGCGGTCGCGGTGTCGGTCCCGACGGCCTCATGTACGTGATGTACACATCCGGTTCGACCGGGCGGCCCAAGGGGGTCGCCGTGACCCACCGGGGTGTCACGGGCCTGGCCGCGGACCGGCGGTTCGGCGCCGACGCGCACCGGCGGGTGCTGTTCCACTCGGCGCACGTCTTCGACGCGTCCACGTACGAGATCTGGGTGCCCCTGCTCGGCGGCGGAACGGTGGTGGTGGCCGGACCGGGCGAGCTGACCCCCGCGGGGGTCGAGCGGGCCACCGGCGGGCGGGGCGTCACCGCGTTGTTCCTCACGATCGGTCTCTTCCGGGTCCTCGCCGAGGAGGCGCCGGACTGCTTCGCCGGACTCGAGGAGGTGTGGACCGGCGGCGAGACGGTGCCCTCGGCGGTCCTCGGACGGGTGCTGCGAGCCTGCCCCACGACCACCGTGATCGACGTCTACGGCCCGACGGAGGCGACGACCTTCGCCACGTGCGGCGCCGTCACCGACACGGACCTCACCGCGGTGTCGCCGCCGATCGGGCGGCCCATGGACGGGACACGGACGTATGTGCTCGACGCCGGCCTCGGCCTCGTCCCGCCGGGCGTCGTCGGAGAGCTGTACGTGGCGGGCACCGGACTGGCGCGCGGGTACGCGCACCGTGCCGGCCTCACGGCGCAGCGCTTCGTGGCGGACCCGTACGCGGCGCAGTACGCGGCGCCCGGCGAGCGCATGTACCGCACCGGCGACCTGGCGCGCTGGGCGCCCGACGGGCGGCTCGAGTTCGCCGGGCGCGTCGACACCCAGGTGAAGGTGCGCGGCTTCCGCATCGAACTCGTCGAGGTCGAGGCGGCCCTCCTGGCCCATCCGGACATCGCGCAGGCCGCCGCCGTCGTCCGTGAGGACCGCCCCGGCGACCGGCGGCTCGTCGGATACGTGGTGCCGCGCGCGGGCGTGGCACGGGAGGCCGTCGACGGCGTGGACCCCGCCGCACTGACCGGCGGGCAGCTGCCCGAGTACATGGTGCCGTCGGCCGTGGTGGCCGTGGACGCCCTGCCGCTGACCGTGACCGGCAAGCTCGACCAACGGGCCCTGCCCGCGCCGAGAGTGTGGCACGCGAGGGAGGGCAGGGCGCCGCGGACACCACACGAGGAGGTGCTCTGCGGGATCTTCGCCGACGTCCTCGGCGTGCCGTCGGTCACCGTCGACGACGACTTCTTCGCCCTGGGCGGGCATTCGCTGCTCGCGACCCGCCTGGTGAGCCGGGTACGGACCGCGCTCGACGTCGAGCTGCGCATCCACACCCTCTTCGACCACCCCACAGTCGCGGCGCTCGCCGGGCGGCTCCCGTCCGGCGGCACGGCGCGGCCGCCGCTCGGCGTCCGGTCCCGGCCGCACCGGCTCCCGGCGTCCTACGCCCAGCAACGGCTCTGGTTCCTCGGCCAGTTGGAGGGCCCCTCGGCGACGTACGACATCCCGATGGCGGTCCGGCTGACCGGTGCCGTGGACGTGGTCGCCCTCGCGGCGGCGCTGCGGGACGTGGTCGAGCGGCACGAGAGCCTGCGGACCGTGTTCCCGCCGGACCGGGGAGGTGTGCCGTATCAGCGGGTGCTCGGCATGGCCGAGGTGGGCGAGCTGCTCACGGTGACCCGGGTGGCCCCGGCGGAGCTGGGCCGGGAGCTGGCCGCCCGCGCGGACCACCTCTTCGACCTGAGCTCCGAAGTCCCCCTGAGGGTCTGGCTGTTCGAGGTCGCTCCGAGGGAGAGCGTGCTGCTGCTCGTGGTGCACCACATCGCGGGCGACGGCTGGTCGATGGGGCCGCTGGCACGTGATCTGGGGCGGGCGTATGCGGCGCGTTGTGAGGGGCGGGGCCCGGGG
>NZ_JOCT01000058.1 GCF_000717875.1 Streptomyces sp. NRRL S-455 | reverse complement strand
AACTGAGGACAAGCCCTCGGCCTATTAGTACCGGTCAACTCCACACGTTACCGTGCTTCCATATCCGGCCTATCAACCCAGTCGTCTACTGGGAGCCTTACCCTCTCTAGGAGGTGGGAGTCCTCATCTCGAAGCAGGCTTCCCGCTTAGATGCTTTCAGCGGTTATCCCTCCCGAACGTAGCCAACCAGCCATGCCCTTGGCAGAACAACTGGCACACCAGAGGTTCGTCCGTCCCGGTCCTCTCGTACTAGGGACAGCCCTTCTCAAGACTCCTACGCGCACAGCGGATAGGGACCGAACTGTCTCACGACGTTCTAAACCCAGCTCGCGTACCGCTTTAATGGGCGAACAGCCCAACCCTTGGGACCGACTCCAGCCCCAGGATGCGACGAGCCGACATCGAGGTGCCAAACCATCCCGTCGATATGGACTCTTGGGGAAGATCAGCCTGTTATCCCCGGGGTACCTTTTATCCGTTGAGCGACGGCGCTTCCACAAGCCACCGCCGGATCACTAGTCCCGACTTTCGTCCCTGCTCGACCCGTCGGTCTCACAGTCAAGCTCCCTTGTGCACTTACACTCAACACCTGATTGCCAACCAGGCTGAGGGAACCTTTGGGCGCCTCCGTTACCCTTTAGGAGGCAACCGCCCCAGTTAAACTACCCATCAGACACTGTCCCTGATCCGGATCACGGACCCAGGTTAGACATCCAGCACGACCAGACTGGTATTTCAACGACGACTCCACCCACACTGGCGTGTGGACTTCACAGTCTCCCAGCTATCCTACACAAGCCGAACCGAACACCAATATCAAACTGTAGTAAAGGTCCCGGGGTCTTTCCGTCCTGCTGCGCGAAACGAGCATCTTTACTCGTAGTGCAATTTCACCGGGCCTATGGTTGAGACAGTCGAGAAGTCGTTACGCCATTCGTGCAGGTCGGAACTTACCCGACAAGGAATTTCGCTACCTTAGGATGGTTATAGTTACCACCGCCGTTTACTGGCGCTTAAGTTCTCAGCTTCGCCCTGACGAATCAGAGCTAACCGGTCCCCTTAACGTTCCAGCACCGGGCAGGCTCACCGGATGTGGCCCCCCTTCTCCCGAAGTTACGGGGGCATTTTGCCGAGTTCCTTAACCATAGTTCACCCGAACGCCTCGGTATTCTCTACCTGACCACCTGAGTCGGTTTAGGGTACGGGCCGCCATGAAACTCGCTAGAGGCTTTTCTCGACAGCATAGGATCATCCACTTCACCACAATCGGCTCGGCATCAGGTCTCAGCCTTAAGTGATCCGGATTTACCTAGACCACGGCCTACACCCTTACCCCGGGACAACCACCGCCCGGGATGGACTACCTTCCTGCGTCACCCCATCACTCACCTACTAACCGCTTGGTTCAGCGGCTCCACCACTCCCCCTCACTCCGAAGAGATCAGGGGCGGCTTCACGGCCTTAGCATCACGATGCTCGATGTTTGACGCTTCACAGCGGGTACCGGAATATCAACCGGTTATCCATCGACTACGCCTGTCGGCCTCGCCTTAGGTCCCGACTTACCCTGGGCAGATCAGCTTGACCCAGGAACCCTTAGTCAATCGGCGCACACGTTTCTCACGTGTGAATCGCTACTCATGCCTGCATTCTCACTCGTGAACCGTCCACAACTACCTTCCGGTGCTGCTTCACCCGGCACACGACGCTCCCCTACCCATCACGATCCCCGTTGGGGGTATATATCGCAATGACACGACTTCGGCGGTACGCTTGAGCCCCGCTACATTGTCGGCGCGGAATCACTAGACCAGTGAGCTATTACGCACTCTTTCAAGGGTGGCTGCTTCTAAGCCAACCTCCTGGTTGTCTCTGCGACTCCACATCCTTTCCCACTTAGCGTACGCTTAGGGGCCTTAGTCGATGCTCTGGGCTGTTTCCCTCTCGACCATGGAGCTTATCCCCCACAGTCTCACTGCCGCGCTCTCACTTACCGGCATTCGGAGTTTGGCTAAGGTCAGTAACCCGGTAGGGCCCATCGCCTATCCAGTGCTCTACCTCCGGCAAGAAACACACGACGCTGCACCTAAATGCATTTCGGGGAGAACCAGCTATCACGGAGTTTGATTGGCCTTTCACCCCTAACCACAGGTCATCCCCCAGGTTTTCAACCCTGGTGGGTTCGGTCCTCCACGAAGTCTTACCTCCGCTTCAACCTGCCCATGGCTAGATCACTCCGCTTCGGGTCTTGAGCGTGCTACTGAAACGCCCTATTCGGACTCGCTTTCGCTACGGCTTCCCCACCCGGGTTAACCTCGCAACACACCGCAAACTCGCAGGCTCATTCTTCAAAAGGCACGCAGTCACGAGAATGGAGCAAGCTCCATTCCGACGCTCCCACGGCTTGTAGGCACACGGTTTCAGGTACTATTTCACTCCCCTCCCGGGGTACTTTTCACCATTCCCTCACGGTACTATCCGCTATCGGTCACCAGGGAATATTTAGGCTTAGCGGGTGGTCCCGCCAGATTCACACGGGATTTCTCGGGCCCCGTGCTACTTGGGTGTCTCTCAAACGAGCCGCTGACGTTTCGACTACGGGGGTCTTACCCTCTACGCCGGACCTTTCGCATGTCCTTCGCCTACATCAACGGTTTCTGACTCGCCCTACGGCCGGCAGACCGTAGAAGAGAGATCCCACAACCCCGTATACGCAACCCCTGCCGGGTCTCACACGTATACGGTTTAGCCTCATCCGGTTTCGCTCGCCACTACTCCCGGAATCACGGTTGTTTTCTCTTCCTGCGGGTACTGAGATGTTTCACTTCCCCGCGTTCCCTCCACACTGCCTATGTGTTCAGCAGCGGGTGACAGCCCATGACGACTGCCGGGTTTCCCCATTCGGAAACCCCCGGATCAAAGCCTGGTTGACGACTCCCCGGGGACTATCGTGGCCTCCCACGTCCTTCATCGGTTCCTGGTGCCAAGGCATCCACCGTGCGCCCTTAAAAACTTGGCCACAGATGCTCGCGTCCACTGTGCAGTTCTCAAACAACGACCAGCCACCCATCACCCCGAACCCTTACGGTCCGAGTGCACTGGGGCCGGCAACTGAGGAAGTTCATTCCCTCAGACACCCAACAGCGTGCCCGACACACTCCCCGCTTCCCTCAACGTTCCACGCTCCGAAGAGCAGTACTAGAAGGAGAAGACGATCAAGTGTGCCGAGTAGTCAACGTTCCACCCATGAGCAACCAGCATCAGACGTTCGCTGATGTACTGGCCTCTGGACTGCCGAAGCAGCCTAGAAGTGCTCCTTAGAAAGGAGGTGATCCAGCCGCACCTTCCGGTACGGCTACCTTGTTACGACTTCGTCCCAATCGCCAGTCCCACCTTCGACAGCTCCCTCCCACAAGGGGTTGGGCCACCGGCTTCGGGTGTTACCGACTTTCGTGACGTGACGGGCGGTGTGTACAAGGCCCGGGAACGTATTCACCGCAGCAATGCTGATCTGCGATTACTAGCGACTCCGACTTCATGGGGTCGAGTTGCAGACCCCAATCCGAACTGAGACCGGCTTTTTGAGATTCGCTCCACCTCGCGGTATCGCAGCTCATTGTACCGGCCATTGTAGCACGTGTGCAGCCCAAGACATAAGGGGCATGATGACTTGACGTCGTCCCCACCTTCCTCCGAGTTGACCCCGGCGGTCTCCCGTGAGTCCCCAGCACCACAAGGGCCTGCTGGCAACACGGGACAAGGGTTGCGCTCGTTGCGGGACTTAACCCAACATCTCACGACACGAGCTGACGACAGCCATGCACCACCTGTACACCGACCACAAGGGGGCGCCCATCTCTGGACGTTTCCGGTGTATGTCAAGCCTTGGTAAGGTTCTTCGCGTTGCGTCGAATTAAGCCACATGCTCCGCCGCTTGTGCGGGCCCCCGTCAATTCCTTTGAGTTTTAGCCTTGCGGCCGTACTCCCCAGGCGGGGCACTTAATGCGTTAGCTGCGGCACGGACAACGTGGAATGTTGCCCACACCTAGTGCCCACCGTTTACGGCGTGGACTACCAGGGTATCTAATCCTGTTCGCTCCCCACGCTTTCGCTCCTCAGCGTCAGTATCGGCCCAGAGATCCGCCTTCGCCACCGGTGTTCCTCCTGATATCTGCGCATTTCACCGCTACACCAGGAATTCCGATCTCCCCTACCGAACTCTAGCCTGCCCGTATCGACTGCAGACCCGGGGTTAAGCCCCGGGCTTTCACAACCGACGCGACAAGCCGCCTACGAGCTCTTTACGCCCAATAATTCCGGACAACGCTCGCGCCCTACGTATTACCGCGGCTGCTGGCACGTAGTTAGCCGGCGCTTCTTCTGCAGGTACCGTCACTTTCGCTTCTTCCCTGCTGAAAGAGGTTTACAACCCGAAGGCCGTCATCCCTCACGCGGCGTCGCTGCATCAGGCTTTCGCCCATTGTGCAATATTCCCCACTGCTGCCTCCCGTAGGAGTCTGGGCCGTGTCTCAGTCCCAGTGTGGCCGGTCGCCCTCTCAGGCCGGCTACCCGTCGTCGCCTTGGTGAGCCGTTACCTCACCAACTAGCTGATAGGCCGCGGGCTCATCCTGCACCGCCGGAGCTTTCGATCACCACAGATGCCCGTGGTGGTCAGTATCCGGTATTAGACCCCGTTTCCAGGGCTTGTCCCAGAGTGCAGGGCAGATTGCCCACGTGTTACTCACCCGTTCGCCACTAATCCCCACCGAAGTGGTTCATCGTTCGACTTGCATGTGTTAAGCACGCCGCCAGCGTTCGTCCTGAGCCAGGATCAAACTCTCCGTGAATGTGTACCGGTAATCCGGTGCAACACCACGAGAGCGGAACAGTCGGAGGAATAATCCGAC
>NZ_JOCT01000057.1 GCF_000717875.1 Streptomyces sp. NRRL S-455 | reverse complement strand
TGACCACACCCCCCTCCGCGCACCACGCCCACCTCACCCACACCGCCCGAGCCCACTCCTTCAACACCGCCGCAGCCCAGTACGCGGCCAACCGCCCCGCCTACCCCCCGTCCCTCTTCGACGCGATAGAAGACCTGACCAACCGCCGCCTCTCCGGCTCCCGCGTCGCAGACATCGGCGCCGGCACCGGCATAGCGACCGCCCTCCTGCACGCCCGAGGCGCGGACGTCCTCGCCGTAGAGCCCGGCGACGGCATGGCGGCCCAGTTCCGCCGCACTCTCCCCGAGATCCCGCTCGTCCGCGGCACGGGCGACGCCCTCCCCCTCGCCGACGCCTCCGTCGACCTCCTCACCTACGCCCAGGCCTGGCACTGGACCGACCCGGCCCGCGCCGTCCCGGAGGCCCTCCGCGTCCTGCGCCCCGGCGGCGCCCTCGCCCTCTGGTGGAACACCGACGCCCTCGACGTCCCGTGGATCGCCGAAGCCGCCATCCGCACGGAACGCCACTTCGGCATCGACATCCGGGCCGAGAAGCGCAGCGTCAGCGCCCGCGGGGCCGACCCCACCGGCCGCCTCCGCTTCACCCACCGCACGGTCCGGTGGAGCCGCCGCATCCCGGTCGACACCCACCTCGCCAACATCGGCAGCCACTCGGTCTTCCTGGTGCACGGCGAGGAACACACCGCGCCCTTCCTGGCCGAGGAGCGCGAGCACCTGCTCAGAGCCTTCCCCGACGGCTTCGTCGAGGAGGTCTACGACGTGATCCTCCTGCTCGCCGGAACTCCTGCCTGACGCACCCCAACCGCTTGACGCACACTTCTGCCGGGAGCATTATTCATCACATGATGAATAATGCTCCCGGCTCACCACACCGAGCCACCGACACGCATCCGCACGCGGAACCGCAACCGCATGCCGAACCAGAACCGCACGCGGAACCGGAACCCGCCGCCATCCACGCCGAGAACCTCACCGTCACCCGCGGCCCCCGCACGGTCCTCCGCAACCTCGGCTTCACCGTCCCCCACGGCCAGATCACCGGCCTGCTCGGCCCCTCCGGCTGCGGCAAGTCGACCCTGATGCGCGCGATCGTCGGCACCCAGGCCAAGGTCACCGGCACCCTCGACGTCCTCGGCCGACCCGCCGGCCACCCCACCCTGCGCACCCGCATCGGCTACGTCACCCAGGCCCCCTCCGTCTACGACGACCTGACGGTCCGCCAGAACCTCGACTACTTCGCCCGCATCCTGGACCCCGGACGCCAGGCCGCCGACCGCCGCCACGACAACGTCACCCGAGCCATCGCCGACGTCGACCTCACCTCCCACGCCGACGCCCTCGCCGGCAACCTCTCCGGCGGCCAGCGCAACCGCGTCTCCCTGGCCGTGGCCCTCCTCGGCACCCCCGAACTCCTGGTCCTCGACGAACCCACCGTCGGCCTCGACCCGGTCCTGCGCCGCGACCTCTGGACCCTCTTCCACGACATCGCGGCGAGCCGCGGCACCACCCTCCTCGTCTCCTCCCACGTCATGGACGAGGCCGAACGCTGCCACCGCCTCCTCCTCATGCGCGAGGGCGAGCTCCTCGCCGACGACACCCCCGACGCCCTCCGTACCCGAACCGGCACCGAAACGGTCGAAGAGGGGTTCCTGCACCTGGTGGACAAGGCGAAAGACGAAGCCCGCACAAAGGAGACGACCCGATGACCACCACCCACCCCGCGACGACCGCCCCCACCCCACCAAGGCCCCTGAACGCCTCCCGGACCACCGCCACCGCCACCCGGGTCCTGCGCCAGCTCACCCACGACCCACGCACCATCGCGCTGATGCTCCTCGTCCCCTGCGTGATGCTGTTCCTGCTGCGCTACGTCTTCGACGGCAGCCCGCGCACCTTCGACAGCATCGGCGCGTCCCTCCTCGGGATCTTCCCCCTGATCACGATGTTCCTGGTGACGTCGATCGCCACCCTGCGCGAACGCACCTCGGGCACCCTCGAACGCCTCCTCGCCATGCCGCTCGGCAAAGCCGATCTCATCGCCGGGTACGCCCTCGCCTTCGGCACCCTCGCGATCATCCAGTCCGCCCTCGCCACGGGCCTCGCGCTCTGGTTCCTCGGCCTGGACGTCACCGGCAGCCCCTGGCTCCTGCTCCTGGTGGCCCTCCTCGACGCCCTCCTCGGCACAGCCCTCGGCCTCTTCGTCTCGGCCTTCGCGGCCTCGGAATTCCAGGCGGTCCAGTTCATGCCGGCGGTGATCTTCCCCCAGCTCCTCCTCTGCGGCCTGTTCACGCCCCGCGACAACATGCACCCGGTCCTGGAGGCCATCTCCAACGTCCTCCCCATGTCCTACGCGGTGGACGGCATGAACGAAGTCCTCCACCACACCGACATGACGGCCACCTTCGTCCGCGACATCCTGATCGTCGCCGGCTGCGCCCTCCTCGTCCTGGCCCTGGGAGCGGCCACCCTGCGCCGCCGCACGGCATGAGCCCCGCGGCCCACGGACGGACCCGCACCCCGACCCGGACATCCCGCCCACCGGACAGACCGCCACCCCACCACCACCGGGTGCGAGGATGAACCCGGACGACGCGCAACCCCCGGAGGGCACCGAAAGCCATGACCCAGAAAGTCGCAGTCCTCGGCACCGGCAAGATCGGCGAAGCCTTGCTCAGCGGAATGATCCGAGCGGGCTGGAACCCGGCCGACCTCCTGGTCACCGCCCGCCGCCAGGAACGCGCCGCGGAACTCCGCACCCGCTACGGCGTCACCCCGGTCTCCAACCCCGAGGCCGCGAAGATCGCCGACACTCTGATCCTCACGGTCAAACCGCAGGACATGGGCACCCTCCTCGACGAACTCGCCCCCCACGTCCCCGCCGACCGCCTGGTCATCAGCGGCGCGGCAGGCATCCCCACGGCCTACTTCGAGGAACGCCTGGCCCCCAACACCCCGGTCGTGCGCGTCATGACCAACACCCCGGCCCTGGTCGACGAGGCCATGTCCGTCATCTCCGCCGGCACCCACGCCACCGCCGACCACCTCGCCCACACCGAGGAGATCTTCGGCGCCGTCGGCAAGACCCTCCGCGTCCCCGAGTCCCAGCAGGACGCCTGCACCGCCCTCTCCGGCTCCGGCCCGGCCTACTTCTTCTACCTGGTCGAGGCCATGACCGACGCCGGCATCCTCCTCGGCCTGCCCCGCGACAAGGCCCACGACCTCATCGTCCAGTCCGCCATCGGCGCCGCGACGATGCTCCGCGACAGCGGCGAACACCCGGTCAAGCTCCGGGAGAACGTCACGTCCCCCGCCGGCACCACGATCAACGCCATCCGCGAACTCGAGAACCACGGCGTACGGGCCGCCCTCATCGCCGCCCTCGAAGCCGCCCGGGACCGCAGCCGAGCCCTGGCCTCCGGCACCAACAGCTGAGCACCCGGGGGCGGCAGGACCCGCCCCGCCCCCGGCACCCACACCTCACACCTTCAGCACGGCACCACCCGGGCCCGCCGTCTCCTCCACGGCGGGCAGCAGCCCGATCGCGCGATACGCCGCATCCACCGTCGGCCGAGCCATCCCGTGAGCCCGCTCCGCACCGTCCCGCAGCACCCCGTCCACATAGCCGGGATCGGCGCACAACTCCCTGTGCCTCTCCCGCAGCGGCCGCAACACCTCGACGACGGCCTCCGCGGTGTCCTTCTTCAAGGCGCCGTACGACCCGTACGCACCGCTCAGCCGCTCGGGCTCCCCACCCGTGCACGCCGCGAGGATCTCCAGCAGATTGGCGAGCCCCGGCCGGGCCTCCCGGTCGTACACGACCTCCCGCCCGCTGTCGGTCACCGCCCGCATGACCTTCTTCCGCACCACGTCCGGTTCGTCGAGCAAATAGACGATCCCCGGCCCCACGTCGTCGCTCTTGCCCATCTTCGACGCAGGATCCTGCAGATTCATCACCCTCGC
Organism: Streptomyces sp. NRRL S-455; assembly: GCF_000717875.1. GTDB lineage: Bacteria > Actinomycetota > Actinomycetes > Streptomycetales > Streptomycetaceae > Streptomyces. The sequence continues at coordinate 1,165 of NZ_JOCT01000057.1, read as the reverse complement.
CGCCACCCCAGGACGCGTGGCCCGCGGCACCACGAACGTGTGCCCGTACCGCTGGTTGAACCGCACGGCGAGATCCCGCGCGAGCTCCACGTGCTGCCGCTGATCGTCCCCGACCGGCACCTCGCCGGCCCCGTACGCCAGGATGTCCGCCGCCATCAACACGGGATACGTCAGCAGCGACAGCCGCACACTCCTGCCCCGCCGCTGCTCCCGCACGGCCTTCTCCTTGTACTGGATCATCCGCCGCATCTCACCGTCGGTGGCCACGCACTCCAGCACGTACGACAGCCGCGCGTGCTCGTCCACATGACTCTGCACGAACAGCGTGCACAGCTCCGGATCCAGCCCGGACGCCAGCAGCAATGTCGCCGCCTGCCGACTGAGCCTGCGCACCCTGGCCGGATCGTGGTCCACGGTCAGCGCGTGCAGATCGACGACACAGAACAAGGCATCGGCCTCGTGCTGGTCCACGGCAGCCCACCGCCGCATGGCCCCCAGATAGTTCCCCAGCGTCAGATGCCCCGTCGGCTTGACCCCGCTGAAGACCCGTGTCATCTCTCCTCCACCTCCCGGTCGGGGCCGCCGCCCCGGCGGCCCGTCCCTCGGTGTTCGGAGGAGAAACAACAACGGCCGCCGAAGCGGCGGCCGTTGAGTGCATACGTGAGGACGGCCGCCGTCAGGCGGCCCACCACAGCTGGGTACACGTACGCGTCGTCATGCACCCCAGGCTACGCCTCAGGAGTGCCTCTCGCCCCAGAGTTGACAGGCACAACCCCCATCCGTACTGTTCTCCGAGTTGTCCGACGTGAGCGCCGACTCCGGTCGGTCCCCGGACGACCATCTCGCAGGTACCAACCACTAATCGACGCGCAGTACATCTGCCGTCGCTTCATTGGCGTGCGTATTTGCGGAATGAGGAATCCTCGTTCGAAAGGACGCGGCCCCCGATTGGCTCGGGAGCCGGGGAATCCGCTAAAGTCTCACCACGTCGGAACGGCCCAACAGCCGGGAAGACAACCCCCTCTGACTGGGGATCAGGGCCGAAAGGATCTGATAGAGTCGGAATCGCCGGAAAGGGAAACGCGGAAGCGGGAACCTGGAAAGCACCGAGGAAATCGGATCGGGAAGATCTGATAGAGTCGGAAACGCAAGACCGAAGGGAAGC
>NZ_JOCT01000056.1 GCF_000717875.1 Streptomyces sp. NRRL S-455 | reverse complement strand
TGAACTTGATCAGCGTTCCGTTCATGTCGAACGTCACGAACTTGGGCTTGACGTCGAATCCCACTGGTCCTCCTAGTGCTTCAGCGGAGCGGCCTATGCCTTGGTCGATTGTCGACCATCTTTGGGTCGATTGTCGACCAAGCAGGTTTGAATGTCAACGACCTCATGGCTGGTCCTGGCAACCAGGCGTCGTGTCAGTCGGTGAGTCGGCGGTGGCTGAGGAGGGCTGCGATGATGCCGTCGAAGCCAGGACGTGTTCGGCTGCCTTGCCTTGCGCTCGTGGCGGCGGTGCGGGGGTCGGAAGCCGGCGAGCCAGGACACCGTCCTCTCGAGGACGTGGCGGTGGCGGCCCAGTCGCTGCGAGGACCCGATGCCTTTGCGGGCAAGGCGATGGCGGATGTCCGGCCTGGCGGTGACCCCGCGAGGACAAGGTGTACGAACGCCGGGTGCAGCTCACCGAGCAGGCCGAGAGGATCGGAAACGTCACCGATCTGCCAGGTGCTCGGCTTCTCAGGTAAGACCTGGTTCCGGCTACCGAAGACGTCTCCCCTTGCTCGGCTGCACCCTGCCGCACGTCCACAAGCGCCGTCGCCGGACCTGTCTCGGCCTGACAGGCGAACGGCACCATCGAGACGCCGACGTGTCACCGCGACCCGGGAGCCGGGAGGGGCGCGGCGCGGCTGTGAAAGCAGGGAACTCCGTGCCCAAGGGGCAACTTGAGCGTGGATGCAAAACCAGCGGAGGTATAGTCGACAAACGACCAAGTGGTCGACAAGCGCCGAGGGAGGGCAACGGGGTGGACCACAAGTTCGAGTGGCAGGAGCAGCGGACGACGACGCCGGAGGGCGTCTACCGCACGCTGCGTGCCGCCATCCTCGATGGGACCGTACCTCCCGGTGGCCAGCTGCGCGAGGCACACATCGCCACGGATCTCGGGATCAGCCGGTCCCCGCTTCGCGAGGCGCTGACCAAGCTGGAGGAGGAAGGGCTTGTCGTAAAGATCCCCTACCGCGGGGCGTTCGTCGTAGAGGTGAGCGCTCGCGAGGTCGCCGAGATCGACTCGGTCCGGCTACGTGTCGAACCCTACGCCGCCGAGCTCTCGGCCGAAGCGCTGCGCGGTCCTGAGCGGCCTCAGTTGCTGCAAACCGTCGAGGATCTCCGCCGGGCAATGGAGAAGGACGACATCCCGGCCAGTATCGACGCACACCTTCGCTTCCACCGGCTCTTCTACGATCTCTCGGGGCACGGCATCCTGCAGAGTCTTTGGAACGGCTGGGAGACCAAGCTGCGCCTCTACCTCAGTGTCGATCACCGCACTTACAGCGACAACCCGCATCAATTGGTCGTCGAGCACGAGAGGTTGGCCGCGGTTGCCCTGGAAGGCGACACCGACGCCTTCCGCCAGGAACTGGCTGCCCATTTCCCCATGGGACTGCGAGCCCAGACGGGAGACCAAGAGGAACACACGCACAGGCATGCATGAGGCCATGCGGCCTGCGTGAAGTGTCCAAAGGCAACCTCATTCGTGCGAGGTGGACGCGAAGCGGTACGGCTCGGTGCGGCTGGTGCCGTCCAGCCAGGTCACCGTCATCACCGGGTTAACGCCACCCGCTCGGACATCACCTGCCTGCGGGGTCACCACGGCGATACCTGGCGCGGCCGTTGTCCGGGCGAGGCAGGGGGGTATTCCCGTGCTGCAACTCGGATGCCGAATGACAGCGCCTGTGCTGTCGTTTCGGTCCGCCGCGGGACCCTGACAGGCAGGGGCATCAGTCGGACTGCGGCGGTGGCGGGCGCGCAGGCGGTTCCCTCAAGGGCCTCCATGGTGTCCCCACGGACGGTCATCCCGGCATGTCCTGGGGATCGGGTGACTTCGTAGCCGGTCGGCCAGCACCGAACTCGCCTGCCATCTCACGCCGCTGCGCACTTGCCCTGAACCGCCACATCGCGCCTCGAACTGATTCCGCAGCCGCTCGTGGCGGGGGCCGTACTCGCCCATCGGCCAGAACGTCGCCGTCAACCTCCGCTGCTCGTCGGTGCGTTGCCTCCGCGTCACGGTCGTCTTCCTGCCGTATCCGGATCGGATCGGCCATCCGTGTCAACCGCTCCAGAAGCCCGCCGCCGTCAGCGATCGTCATGCGGACGGGTGTGCTGCACATGTTCGTCCACGCCGAGCCGCACGTGGCGTTCCGAGGTCGCACCTCGGAGCGGAAGTCTGTATTGACAGTGCTCGACGGACACCCATATGGTCGACAAACGACAATACGGGGGCCGGTTTAAGTTGCCATATGGCGTTTTGTCGCCACTGTTACTCGAGAGGAGAACCGAGTGCAGATGATCAAGATTCATATAATGCGGGTTCTCGTGACGAACTGCGTTGGTTTGTCCCCTGTTGCGTCCGCAGGGGTGGCGCGATGAGCCGGTCCGTGACTTCGGCAGCGAACACCGACTCGGCTTCCGATCGGCTTCAGGCCATGGGTGTGGCCCTTCCCGAACTCCGTGACAACCCGTACTACGTGCACCACCGGAAGGTGGGCTCCAGCATCTACATCTCGGGCCAACTGCCTTACAAGGACGGTCGGCTGCTGGGGCAGGGCACTGTCGGCTTGGACGTCGAGCTGGAGACAGCCAAGGAGCTGGCGCGCCATGCCGCGCTCAACTGCCTCGCCGCCGCTGTGCAGGCGGTGGGCGATCTGGACCGGGTCCGGATCGTGCAGATGCTGGTCTTCGTAGCCAGTACGCCTGACTTCGGTGAGCAGTCGAGCGTCGCCAGCGCCGCCAGTGACCTGCTCATCGAGGTGCTGGGCGAGAACGGACGACACGCCCGCACCGCGATCGGCGTCGCCGGGCTGCCGCTCAACAGTCCGGTCGAGATCCAGATGGTCTGCACCGCTGTGTAGGGCGGGCCCGACGGCGGTGTACGCAAGTGCGCGGACATCGCGGGCCGCGCGCGTTCGGCATCCAGAGGGAGTCAGCACCCGCGCCCCTCGGTCATTCCAGGCAGAACCACAAGGAGGGCAGCGTGAAACGGCTGCAACGAGCACTCGGCGCTCTGGTCGAGCGGATCGACACCCCCGCGCCGATCGTGCTGGTCGACGTCATGCAGGGCAACATCGAGCGCATTCAGGGCTTCGCCGACCAGCACGACCTCAAGGTCAGACCGCACGTCAAGACGCACAAGTGCGTGGAGATCGGGCGACGCCAGATCGAGGCGGGCGCGGTCGGGATCACCGCGGGAAACGTCGGTGAGGCCGAGGTCTTCGCCGCGGCCGGGTTCGACGACATCTTCCTCGCCTACCCGATATGGGCCGCGGGAACGAAGCGAGCCCGGATCCGCAAGCTAGCCGAGTCCGCCCGGCTGCGGGTCGGCGTCGACAACGTCGCGGCGATCGAGGCCCTCGCCGACGCGATGGGGGACGAACCGGACCGGCTGCAGGTCGTGATCGAGGTCGACTGCGGCGCCCGTCGTTCCGGGGCGCCGCCCGAGGCTGCGGGCGATCTCGCGCTCGCCGCCCGCAAACGCGGTCTGGTACCGGTGGGCGTCTTCACCTATCCAGGGCACGGCGGCGCCGGCCGGGATGTTCGCCGGCGCGCCGCGCAGGACCAGGAGGCCGCGCTCACCACCGCGGTAGGCAGCCTCGCCGACGTCGGGGTCACCGCTGAGGTGGTCAGCGCCGGTTCCACTCCCACCCTCGAGTTCTCCACCAGCAGCGTGATCACCGAGATCCGTCCCGGCGAGTACGTCTTCGGCGATCTGAACAACGCCCGGCTGGGCTCCTGTACGGACGACCAGATCGCGTTGTTCGTCGCCGCCACCGTGGTCAGCGACTGGGTCCCCGACCAGGTCATCCTCGATGTGGGCACCAAAGCCCTCAGCCGCGAAGGCAGCCCCGAGATCGGCTACGGCGGCATCGCCGGCACGAAGGCAGTACTGGCCAAGCTCAACGAGTACCACGGGTTCCTCCCGCTGCCGGACGGCGAGTTCCGCCCCAGCGTCGGCACCGTCGTACCGGTGGTGCCCAACCACGTATGCCCGGTCGTCCTCGGTTTCGAGGAACTGATCGTCACCGACAGCACGGGCACGTCGCTGCAGCGATGGCCGGTCGACGCCCGCGGATTCCTCAATTGACCAGTAGGGGACGAGATTTCGAGGCCGAGCCCGCAACCCGACCTACGTCCCCCGTAAAGGAGTGCCTTACATGAGACTCGACAACCTCGCAGCCCTGGTGACCGGCGCCGGCAGTGGCATCGGGCAGGCGGTGAGTTCCCACTTCCGGCGCGAGGGCGCGCGGCTGCTGCTCACCGGCCGCAGGGAGCGGCTCGACAGCGCTGGGCCCGACGACCTGTATGTCCCTGGAGACCTCAATGACGAGGCGTTCGTCGAGCACTTGGCCAAGCAGGCCGCCGAGTCCTTCGGCACCGTCGACGTCGTCGTCCTCAACCACGGCCTGCAGGCCAGCAGTCCGCTGACCGAGATGGCCTACGACGACGCGAAGAACGTGCTCGAGAGCAACCTGCTCAGCGCGTTCCTGGTGATGAAGCACTTCGCGCCGCTGATGCCCGAGGGCGGCGGCTCGTTCGTCTGCGTCGGTTCACGGCTCGGCATGGTCGGCAAGCCCGGGGAGGTTCTGTACTCCGCCGCCAAGGGAGGCCTCATCATGCTCGCCAAGGGCGCGGCGATCGAATGGGCTGCGCGCAACATCCGCGTCAACGTCGTTGCTCCCGGTCTGACCGCCACCCCGATCATCGAAGCGGTGATCCAGAGAAGTCCCGACCCCGAGGCCTACCGCCGCGAGCGCGAGAGCCAGATCCCGCTCCAGCGCCTCGCCACCCCTGAAGAGGTCGCCGACGCGGTGCTCTTCTTCGCATCGTCGGAGTCGTCGTACGTGACCGGATCGGTCCTGACCGTCGACGGCGGGTACACCGCTTTCTGACTGCGCCTGCTGGGCATCACCACCGCTGGTCGACCCGGTCTCCGTCTCGCCTTCTGCTCGGGCGACCGCCGATTTGCGGCATGAAGGATCGAACACGCGTGGAGCGCGTACCCCGTTCGCCGCACTCGAACGGCGCCACCCACAGTGCGCCCGTGCCGCTCGTGTGAGCCCTGGATGGAGGTCGGCAGCAGGTGCCCGATCAGCGGCTCGAAGGCGTGAGGCTGGCGCGGCCCGGAACGCAGGCGTCGGGGCCGTCGGCGCCCGGCCCTGGAGCCGTGGGGTGGTCTCGCTCACGGTGCCTCCATGGGGGGTCCCGGCTCCGGTGAAGGCACAGAGCTCGGTGGAAGTGCCTCGTCACTCTGACAAGCGTCGCTGACCTGTGCAAGAGCCCGGAGACGGCAGCTACGAGGCGGAGGGGTGGGGCGGAGGGCCCGAAGCGGCTGACACAACGTCCGGATCTCGCGTCCCGGCCGGACAGGTCGCGCGTTGGCGCGGCCCTGGTCCGCCGAGATGGCCGGGAGACGAACATGACCGCACTGTCGCCGCACCTTCGCCAGGCCACGCCCGTGGTCGCGGTCCGGGGCGAAGGCATCCACCTCTACGATGAGGACGGCCGCCGTTACCTCGACTTCACCGCCGGTATCGGCGTCACCAGCACCGGTCACTGCCACCCCAAGGTCGTCGCGGCGGCGCAGGAACAGGTTGGCACACTGATCCACGGCCAGTACACGACCGTCATGCACCAGCCGCTGCGGCG
>NZ_JOCT01000055.1 GCF_000717875.1 Streptomyces sp. NRRL S-455 | reverse complement strand
GGCCATCGTCACCCTCGACGCCCTCCCCCTCACCCCCAACGGCAAACTCGACCGCAAAGCCCTCCCCGCCCCCGACTACACCGCAAAATCAGCAGGCCGAGCCCCACGCAACCCCCGCGAGGAAATCCTCTGCGCCCTCTACGCCGAGGTTCTGGGCGTCGACCGAGTCACCATCGACGACAACTTCTTCGACCTGGGCGGACACTCCCTCCTCGCCACCCGCCTCGTCAGCCGTGTCCGCACGGCGCTGGGGGTCGAGCTGTCCGTACGGCAGTTCTTCGAGACGCCCACCATCGCCGGGGTCTCCGGGGCGCTCGACGGGGCCGACCGTGCCCGCACCGCGCTCACCGCACAGGCCCGGCCCGAGCGGATCCCCCTCTCCTACGCCCAGCAGCGGCTGTGGTTCCTCCACCAGCTCGAAGGACCCACCCCCACCTACAACATCCCCACCGCCCTCCGCCTGACCGGCACCCTCGACCAGGACGCCCTGCACCACGCCCTGCGCGACCTCGTCGCCCGCCACGAAAGCCTCCGCACCACCTACGCCGAGGACGAGCACGGGCCCCGGCAGGTCATCCACGCGTACGCGCCCGAGCTCCTTCCGCTGACCGTGGTCGACGTCGACGGCGATGAGGACGGGCTCGACGCGAAGCTCTCGGAAGCCGCCCATCACGCCTTCGATCTGGCGGCCGGCATTCCCGTACGGGCAACCCTGTTCAGGGTGTCCGAGCAGGTGCACGTCCTGCTGCTGCTCATCCACCACATCGCCACCGACGCCTGGTCCCGCACCCCCCTGGCCCAGGACTTCGCCGCCGCCTACACGGCGCGGTGCGCGGGCGACGCGCCCGGCTGGAAGCCGCTGCCGGTCCAGTACGCCGACTACGCCCTGTGGCAGAAGGAGGTCCTCGGCGACGACGCCGACGCGGACAGCATCGCGGGCAGGCAACTCACCTACTGGAAGGACGTGCTCGCCGGGCTCCCCGAGCAGCTCGACCTGCCCACGGACCGGCCCCGCCCCGCTGTCGCCGGCCAGGCGGGCGACCGCGTCGGGTTCACGCTCGGTGCGGAACTGCACGGCCGGTTGACCGAGTTGGCGCGTACCACGCACACCAGCACGTTCATGGTGGTGCAGGCCGCGCTCGCGACCCTGCTCACCAGGCTCGGCGCGGGCGAGGACATTCCGATCGGGACGCCGGTCGCCGGGCGCACGGACGACGCGACGGAGAACCTCATCGGCTTCTTCGTCAACACGCTCGTCCTGCGCACCGACACCAGCGGCAACCCCACCTTCCAGGAGCTCCTGGAGCACACGCGGCGCGCCGACCTGGCCGCCTACGCCCACCAGGATCTGCCCTTCGAGCGGCTCGTCGAGGCGCTCAACCCGGCTCGTACGCTGGCGCACCACCCGCTCTTCCAGGTGATGCTCGTCCTGAGCACGGCGGAGACGGACCCGGATGCCTCGCTCGGCCTGCCGGGGCTGCGGGTCACCGCGGAGCGCAGCAGGCTCGGCGCGGCCAAGGTCGACCTCGCCTTCGCCCTCGCGGAGACGCGGGACGGCGAGGGCCGGAGCACCGGGCTGACCGGCGCCCTGGACTTCCGGACCGATCTGTTCGACAGGTCGACGGCGCGGTCCCTGGTGGAGCGGTTCGTACGGACGCTGGAAGAGGTCACCGCCGACCCGGGCGTGCGGCTCTCCGAGGTGGGCATCCTGGGCGAGGCCGAGCGGCGCCGGCTGCTCGGCGAGGGAACCGCCACCACGCTGGAGAGCCTGGACGCGACGCTGCCCGAGCTGTTCGCGGCGCAGGTGGCCCGCACACCCGACGCGCCGGCCGCGGTGCAGGGCGCGACGAGCGTGTCGTACGCCGAACTCGACGCCCGTGCGCACCGGTTGGCGCGTCTCCTGCGCCAGGAGGGGGTGCGGCCGGGGACCCCGGTGGTCATGCTGATGGAGCGGTCCCTGACGCACGTCGTGGCCACCTTGGCCATCGCCAAGGCGGGCGGCGCGTATGTGCCGCTCCACGACACCTATCCGCTGGACCGAATGCGCTACGTCGTGGCGGACACCGCCGCCACGCTGATCCTCGCCGACCGTGCGGAGGCCGCTCGGGCCGGGGAGCTGGGTGCCCGGCTCCTGGTGGTGGACGAGTACGGTGCCCCGTCCGACGCACGGCACGACGGCGAGCTGAGCGTGGGGCTGCACCCGCAGGACCTGGCGTATGTGATGTACACGTCCGGATCCACCGGGCTGCCGAAGGGTGTGGCCGTCACCCAGCGCGGAGTCGTGGACCTCGTCCGTGACCACTGCTGGCGGCCCGGCACGCACGAGCGGGTGCTGCTGCACGCCCCGCACGCGTTCGACGTGTCCTGCTACGAGATGTGGGTGCCCCTGGTCTCCGGCGGGACGGTCGTCGTGGCGCCGCCCGGGCATCTGGACGCCGCCGCGATCACCGAGCTGATCTCCGCCCACGACATCACCGCGATCCACCTCACCGCGGGCTTCTTCCGGGTCATCGCCGAGGAGGCTCCGGAGTGCTTCGCCGGGGTGCGGGAGGTGTTGACCGGTGGTGACGTGGTCTCGCCGGCCGCGGTCGCCCGGGTTCTGGAACACGCTCCGGACACGGTGCTGCGCCACCTGTACGGGCCGACGGAGACGACGCTGTGCGTGACGCAGCACGAGGTCAGGGCGCCGTACGCGGCGCGGGGCACACTGCCGATCGGGCGGCCGACGGGGAACACCCGGGCGTACGTCCTCGACCGGTACCTCCAGCCGGTTCCCGCGGGCGTGCCGGGAGAGCTGTTCATCTCCGGCAGCGGCCTGGCGCGCGGCTATCTGCACCGCTCCGACCTGACCTGCGAGCGGTTCGTCGCCGATCCGTTCGGCGGGTCGGGCGAGCGGATGTACCGCACGGGTGACCTGGTGCGCTACAACCCGGCGGGCGAGCTGGAGTACCTGGCGCGCGCCGACGACCAGGTGAAGATCCGCGGCTTCCGCGTGGAGCTCGGCGAGATCGAGACGGTCCTCGCGACCCGGTCCGAACTGGCCCAGGCCGCCGTCGTCGTCCGGGAGGACCGGCCCGGTGACCGGCGCCTGACCGGCTACGTGGTGGCGGCGGAGGGCCGGACCGGCGAGGTGGACACGGACGGGCTGCGCGCCTTCGTGCGCCAGGCCCTGCCCGACTACATGGTGCCGTCGGCGTTCGTCGTCCTCGACGCCCTGCCGCTGACCGCGAACGGCAAGCTGGACCGCAAGGCGCTGCCCGCCCCCGACTACGCCGCGGGGTCCACCGGGCGGGCCGCCCGCACACCCGTCGAGGAGCTGCTGTGCACGCTCTTCGCCGAGGTGCTGGGCCTGCCGACGGTCGGGGTCGACGACGGGTTCTTCGATCTGGGCGGCGACAGCATCCTGTCCATCCAGCTCGTCAGCAGGGCCCGTGCGGCGGGGCTCCCCCTCGCCGTCCGCGATGTCTTCGAGCACCAGTCGACGGCTCAGCTCGCCGAGGCGCTCGGCAGCCGGGAGGACGTCACCGCGTCGGAGGTCGCCGAGGTCGACCCCTACGGCCCCGTCCCGCTGACGCCCGTGATGGCGCGGATCGCCGAACTGGGTCTCGGCGGCGACGACTTCAACCAGTCCGTCGTGGTGTCCCTGCCTTCCGCGCTGGACGCGGGCCGCCTGGCCGGCGCCCTCCAGAAGGTGCTCGACCACCATGACGCGCTGCGGCTGCTCGTCCGCCCCGACGGGACCACGGAGGTCCGCAGGCCGGGCACCGTGTCGGCCGCGGAGATCCTCGACGTCGTCGAAGCAGCCGACTCCGCCGACGACATCGAGGGCCTGGTCACCGGGCCGGCGTGCGCCGCGCGGGACCGCCTCGCGCCCGCCCGCGGCCGCATGTTCCAGGCGGTCAGGATCGACCGGGGGGCCGGGCAGGACGGACTGCTGATCCTGGTCGCCCACCACCTGGTGGTCGACTCGGTGACGTGGAGCATCCTCGTACCGGACCTCGCGGCGGCGTACGGGGGTGCCGAACTCGCCCCCGTCGGTACCTCGTGGCGGCAGTGGGCCACCTCGTTGGAGAGGCTCGCCACCGACCCGCGCGTCGAGGCCGAGACGGCCCACTGGGAGACCACGCTCGCCAGGGAGACCACCCTCGCCGGGGAGGCCGCGCTGCGGGTGGACCGCGAACGCGACGTCCAGGGCCGGTCGGGGCGTCTCAGCCTCGACCTGCCGGCCGCGACGACCGAGGCACTGCTCACGCAGGTTCCCGTCAGCGTCAACGCGAGCGTGAACGATGTCCTGCTGACCGCCTTCGCGCTCGCCGTCGCCGAGTGGCGGCGTGTCCGCGGCGAGGACGCCGACGCGCCCGTCGTGGTCGACCTGGAGAGCCACGGACGCCACGAGGATGCCGTGCCGGGTGCCGAACTCAGCCGTACCGCGGGCTGGTTCACCGCCCTCCACCCGGTGCGGCTCGCGCCTGACGTCGCCGACTGGACCCGGCTGCGCCAGGACGGCGACGCCCTGCGCGACAGTCTCAAGCAGATCAAGGAGCAACTGCGCGCCGTGCCGGGCGACGGCATCGGTTACGGCCTGCTGCGCCACCTCAACCCCACCGCGGGCCCCCGCCTCGCCCGGCTGCCCGAGCCCGAGTTCGGATTCAACTACCTCGGGCGCCGCACCACTTCGGCGTCGGGGACTCCGGAGCCGTGGACCGTGATCGGCGGCGGAGTCGCGGCCTCGCGCCCCACGGCGCCGATGGCCCACGCGGTGGAGATCAGCGCGGTCGCGTACGAAGGGGAGAACGGCCCCCAGCTGCGCGCCGACTGGACCTATGCACGTCGCCTGGTCCCCGACCAGGACGCCCGGCAGCTGGCCGGGCACTGGTTCCGGGCTCTCGCAGCCCTGGTAGAGCACGCCGGCCGCCCCGGTGCGGGTGGCCTGACCCCGTCCGACGTGACACTCGACTCGCTCAGTCAGTCCGAGATCGAGGAGTTCGAGTCCGACCTTGAGTCCGAGTGGGAGATTGAGCAGTGAGTCAGCAACCGTCTCGTTCGCGTGGCAAGATCGAGGACATCCTTCCGCTCTCCCCGCTGCAAGAGGGCTTCGTGTTCCTCGGGCTGCTCCACAGCGAGGGACCCGACCTCTACGTGGGCCAGGTCGCGTTCGAGCTGGAGGGCTTCTACGACGGGGACCGCATGCGCGCCGCGGCGCAGGCCCTGCTGCGGCGGCACGCCAACCTGCGCGCCGGGTTCCGCCAGCGCAAGAACGGCGCCTGGGCACAGCTCGTCCTCCAGGACGTCGAACTTCCTTGGCAAGACGTCGACTTGACGGACCGACCCGAGCAGGAGAGCCGTGCGGAGGCCGACCGGCTCGCAGCTGAGGACCGCGCACGCCGGTTCGACCTGGGCCGCCCGCCGCTTCTGCGGTTCACGGCGATACGCCTGTCCGGGGACCGGGTCCGGCTGGTGATGACGAACCATCACATCGTGCTCGACGGCTGGTCGATGCCGGTGCTGCTGCGCGAACTGATGACGCTGTACGCCGCTGCGGGCGAGCCCTCCTCGCTGCCCCGGGTCCGTCCGTACCGCGACTACCTCACCTGGCTCGACGCCCGTGACCGGGACGCCGCCCGGGAGGCCTGGCAGCAGTCCCTCGCCGGCCTCGACGAGGCCACCCTGCTCGCCCCGGACGCCGCGGTGGCCTCGGCCGCGCCCGAGCACGTCTCCTTCACCCTGGACCCCGCCGTCAGCGGCCCGCCGCCTGCAGGCCGAACAGACCCGCCTCCTGGACCACCAGTGGGCCGGTCTGGCCGACATCCAGCGCTGGGCCGGACACGGCGAACTCTTCGACACAGCCATGGTCTTCCAGAACTACCCGGTCGAGGAGGGCGACCTCGCGGCCCCGACGGACACCGAGCGGCTCCGGGTCGCGTCGGCGGACATCAAGGGCGGCACGCACTTCGCGGTGAACGTCGTCGCGACGATGCGCGGCGCCGAGCTGTCCTTCCGCGTCGACTACCGCCCCGACCTCTACGACGCGGAGTACGCCCGCGACTTCGGCCGACGGATGGTGCGGGTCCTGGAGACGCTGGTCTCCGACGCCGACCTGCCCGTCGGACGACTCGACACCCTCGACCCCGTCGAGCGGGAGCGGGTGCTGGTG
>NZ_JOCT01000054.1 GCF_000717875.1 Streptomyces sp. NRRL S-455 | reverse complement strand
GTCTGGCGTAGGGCGGGGGCGGAGGGCGGGGGCGGAGGGCGGGGGGATGATCGACGCGTACGAGGACCCGGGAACACCCGACCGGCGTGGTGGTGCCCGCTACCTGTGGTGGCTGGTCACCAGGCAGCCCGGGCGGTGCGCCGCCGGGGCGGTGTTCGGCAGCGTCTGGATGGTGCTGCTGGCGGCGACTCCGTATCTGATGTCCCGGGCGATCGACGACGGCCTCGAACCCGGCGACATGGGTGCCCTGGCCGGCTGGAGCGGGGCGCTGTTCGCGGTGGGGGCGTTCAACGCCTGGCTGAGCATCATGCGGCACCGCACGATGACCCGGGTCCGGATGGACGCCAACTTCCGGACGGTGAAGGTGGTCGTCGGACAGTCGGTGCGGCTGGGTGCCTCCCTGCGGAGGCAGGCGGGCGCCGGGGAGGTCGTCACGATCGGCGTGGGCGACGTGCAGACGGTCAGCCAGTCGCTGACGGTCGTCGGGCCCGGCGTCGGAGCGGTCCTGGGTTATCTGGTCATCGCCGTGCTCCTGGTGTCGGTCTCGGGGACGGTCGCCCTGGTCGTCCTGCTCGGCCTGCCGGTGATCGCCCTGCTGGTCGGGCCACTGCTCGGCCGGCTGCAGGGGTCGGAGGCGGAGTACCGCGAGCGGCAGGGCGTGCTGACCGCGCGGATCGGCGACCTCGCGGGCGGACTGCGGGTCCTCGCCGGCCTGGGCGGCAAGCAGCTCGTGGCGGACGCCTTCCGGGAGGACTCGCGGCGGCTGCGTGAGCAGGGGTACCGGGTGGGGGCGGTGACCAGCTGGGTGCAGGCGCTGGGTCTCGGGCTGCCGACCCTGTTCCTCGCGGTGGTGACCTGGCTCGCGGCCCGCCTCGCCGCGCACGGCGACATCACCGTGGGCCAGCTGGTGTCCGTCTACGGCTATGTCGCGGTGCTGGTGTGGCCGGTGGCCTTCCTGGTCGAGTGCGGGTACCAGATCAGCCGCGGCCTGGTGTCCGCACGGCGCGTCGTACGGTTCCTGCGCCTGGAGCCGATGACCGACACGGGGACCCGGGACGCCCCGTCCGAGCCGTCGGCCCTGCACGACCCGGATTCCGGCGTCCGTGTCCTGCCGGGCCGCCTGACGGCGTTGGTGGCGGAACACCCCGGGGACGCCACGACGGTGGTGGACCGTCTGGGCCGCTACCTCCCGTCGAACGTGACGTGGGGTGACACACGCCTGGACGAGATCGCGCTGGATCAGCTTCGCCGGCGCATCCTGGTGGCCGACCATGAGGCGGACCTGTTCGCAGACACCCTGCAGGGCATGATCGGACCCGCTGGGGGCGCGGGGCAGCGTCGAGATGCGGCTCCGCCGCGGGGCGCGACAGGCCACGAACGGCCCGCATCCGCCCACGACGCACAACTGGCAACCCGAACCGCGCTCCACGCGGCCGCGGCCGAAGACATCGTCCAGGCCCTCCCCCAAGGCCTGGACACCCCCATGGACGCCCAGGCCCGCAACCTCTCCGGCGGCCAGCGCCAGCGCATCCGCCTGGCAAGAGCCCTCCTGGCCGACCCCGAGATCCTCCTCGCCGTCGAGCCCACGTCGGCCCTGGACGCCCACACGGAAGCCAAGGTCGCCGCCCGCCTGAGGGCGGCCAGGGAAGGCCGCACCACCGTCGTGACCACCACCTCTCCCCTCGTCCTGGACCGCACGGACACCGTCCACTACCTCAAGGACGGCAAGGTCGAAGCCTCCGGCACCCACCACGAACTGCTCGACACCGTCCCCGGCTACCGGGCCCTCGTGGCGAGGGACACGGAAGAGGTCCCGCGATGAGCCGCGGACACCTGCCGGTCGCCGAACGGGCCGACGTACGACGCGCCCTGATCGGGCTGGTACGGGCCGATGCCCGTGCCTTCGGAGTCGTCCTGGGTCTGAACGCGCTGGCGGCCGTGGCCGCACTGGCCGGCCCGTGGCTGCTGGGCCGCATGATCGACGACGTGCGGGCCGGGCAAGGGGTGGCCGCCGTGGACCGGCTGGCGCTGCTCCTGCTGCTGTGCGCGCTGGCGCAGGTGCTGCTGGCACGCTGGGCCCGCTACGTGGGGCACCGCTTCGGGGAGCGGACCCTGGCCCGGGTGCGGGAACGGTTCGTGGACCGGGCGCTGACGCTGCCCGCTTCGGTGGTGGAGCGGGCCGGCACCGGTGACCTGACGGCACGCGGAACGGCGGACGTGACGACCGTCGGCAACACCCTGCGGGACGCGGGTCCGATCCTGCTGGTCAACCTGGTTCAGGCGGTGTTCCTGGTCGCCGCGGTGTTCCTGGTGAACCCGCTGCTCGGCGCCCTCGCGGTGCTGGCGCTGACTCCCATCTGGATCGCGTTGCGCTGGTACCTGCGCCGGGCCCGGGACGGGTATCTCGCCGAGGGGGCCGCCACGTCGGACGTGGCGGAGATCGTGGCCTCGACGGCGGCCGGGGCGCGCACGGTGGAGGCGTTCGGGCTGCGGGAGCGGCGAACGGCCGCGAGCCGGGACGCCCTGGAGGCCTCCCGCCGCACCCGTTTCTACACGCTCTTCCTGCGCTCGGTGTTCTTCCCGGTCATGGAGGCGTCGTACGTCCTCCCGGTGGCCGGGGTGCTGGTGATCGGCGGGGCACTGCACTCGTCCGGCTCGATGAGCCTCGGAGCGGTGGTGGCGGCGGCCCTGTATCTGACGCAGCTGAGCGCGCCGTTGGACGAGGTCCTGGTCCGGATCGAGCAACTGCAGGCCGGAGGCGCCTCGTTCGCCCGGGTGGAGGGGCTGGCCCGGGCCCCGCGGGCGGCCGGGGAGGGTGACGGTCCCGACCCGGACGGCGACCGCATCGACGTCACCGGCGTGCGCTACTCCTACGACGGGGGCGCCGAGGTGCTGCGCGGTGTCGACCTGACGGTGACGCCCGGGGAACGGCTGGCGGTGGTGGGGCCGTCCGGTGCCGGCAAGACCACGCTGAGCCGGCTGATGGCGGGCGTCGACGCGCCGACCGCCGGCTCGGTGACGGTCGGTGGTGTGCCGGTCGTCGGGCTCGGGCCGGAGCGGCTGCGCCGTCAGGTCGTCCTGGTCACCCAGGAGCACCACGTGTTCCTGGGCACGGTCCGCGACAATCTGCGCATCGCCGAACCGGCCGCCACGGACGGGGAGTTGTGGAGGGCACTGGCCGCGGTCGGCGCCGACGCCTGGGTGCGGGAGCTGCCGGAGGGCCTGAATACCCCGCTGGGCCAGGGCGGTCACCGTACCGACGGCTCGCAGGCCCAGCAGCTCGCCCTGGCCCGTGTGGTGCTGGCGGATCCGCACACCCTGATCCTCGACGAGGCGACCGCTCTGCTCGACCCGACGACCGCCCGGCACACCGAACGCGCCCTGGCCGCCGTCCTCGAGGGGCGCACCGTCATCGCCGTGGCGCACCGGCTGCACACCGCGCACGACGCCGACCGGGTGGCCGTGATGGAGGACGGGCAGCTCACCGAACTCGGCACGCACGACGAGCTGGTGGCGGCCGGCGGGGCGTACGCGGCGCTGTGGCACTCGTGGCACGGTGACCTGCCCGGTGCCGGAGAAGCGTCCGTATAGCGAACATGAACTTCCGGTCAACGAACCGTTTCCGGCCATACTTTTGACGCGCTCCTGACAGTAAGCGCGGTCCCCTGCCACGCTTCCCACGACTGCTCCACGGCAACCCCACGGCAACACCTCCACCTCCCCAGGCCGGGCGACCCCCGGCCCCGCAGAAGGAGTCAGTGTTGAGAAGCAGTTCCTCGCGAAGAGGCACCTCCCACAGACGCACTCCCCACACCCCCCGCCGCACCGCGGCCGTGGCCCTCGCCGGCGTCGCCGCGCTGATCGCCGCCGCCGTGCAGAGCGGCACGGCCACCGCCGCCCCGGAGAAGGCACCGTCGGCCGCGAGCAAGGCGAACCCCGGCTCGGAGTCGGTCAGGCTCACCCCCGCCCAGCGGGCCGCGCTGATCCGGGAAGCCGACGCCGGGAAGGCGCGGACCGCCCGTGACCTGGGCCTCGGCGCCAAGGAGAAGCTGGTCGTCCGCGATGTCCTCAAGGACCGCGACGGGACGGTGCACACGCGCTACGAGCGCACCTACGACGGCCTGCCCGTGCTCGGCGGCGACCTGGTCGTCGAGAGCACGAAGGCGGACGCCACCGCGTCGGTCGTGAAGGCCACCCGCGCCGCGATCGAGCCGGCCACGACGAAGGCAGCGGTGCCCGCCGCGAAGGCCCGCCGGCAAGCACTGACCGCGGGCAAGGCCGACGAGGCCAAGAGCCCCGACATCAACCGGGAGCCCCGCAAGGTGATCTGGGCCGCGAACGGCAAGCCGGTCGTGGCGTACGAGACGGTCGTCGGCGGCTTCCAGCACGACGGCACCCCGCAGGAACTGCACGTCGTCACCGACGCCACCACCGGCGAGAAGCTGTACGGGTGGGAGGCCATCGAGACCGGCACCGGCAACACGGTCTACTCCGGCACGGTCGACCTCACCACCACCCAGTCCGGGTCGACGTACAACCTCACCGACGGCGCCCGCGGCAACCACAAGACGTACAACCTCAACCGCGGCACCTCCGGTACCGGCACCCTCTTCTCCGGCCCCGACGACATCTGGGGCAACGGCAGCCCGTCCAACCTGGAGTCCGCGGGCGCCGACGCCCACTACGGGGCCGCGCTGACCTGGGACTACTACAACAACGTGCACGGGCGTTCGGGTATCCGTCCACTACGGCAACAACTACGTCAACGCGTTCTGGTCGGACAGCTGCTTCTGCATGACCTACGGCGACGGCTCCGGCAACGCCAACCCGCTGACCTCGATCGACGTGGCCGCCCACGAGATGACCCACGGGCTCACCTCCAACACCGCGGGCCTCAATTACAGCGGCGAGTCGGGCGGTCTGAACGAGGCCACCTCCGACATCTTCGGCGCGACCGTCGAGTTCTACGCGAAGAACACCTCGGACGTCGGTGACTACCTCATCGGCGAGGAGATCGACATCAACGGCGACGGCTCCCCGCTGCGCTACATGGACAAGCCCAGCAAGGACGGCAAGTCCAAGGACAGCTGGTACTCGGGCCTCGGCTCGATCGACGTGCACTACTCGTCGGGCCCCGCGAACCACTTCTTCTACCTGCTGAGCGAGGGCAGCGGCACCAAGACCATCAACGGTGTCACCTACAACTCGGCCACCTCCGACGGCCTCCCGGTCGCCGGCATCGGAAGGGACAAGGCGGAGAAGATCTGGTTCCGCGCGCTGACCACGAAGTTCACCTCGACGACCAACTACGCGGGGGCCCGCACCGGCACCCTCGCGGCGACCGGTGAGCTCTACGGCACGGACAGCGCCGAGTACAAGGCGGTCCAGGACGCGTGGGCGGGCGTCAACGTCGGAACCCGCTCCGGCGGTGGCGGCGGGGGCGGCACGTCCTTCGAGAGCACCGCCGACGTGGCGATTCCGGACCTGGGCGCGGCGGTCACGTCGCCGGTCACCGTCTCCGGGCGGACGGGCAACGCTCCGTCCGACCTCCAGGTGGCCGTGGACATCGTCCACACCTACATCGGTGACCTCCAGGTGCAGCTGGTCGCCCCGGACGGCACGGCGTACACGCTCAAGGGCTACGGCACCGGCGGCAGCGCGGACGACCTCGCCACCACGTACACGGTGAACGCGTCCTCCGAGGTCGCCAACGGCGTCTGGCAGCTGCGGGTCCAGGACAACGCGGCTCGCGACACCGGCTACATCAACAGCTGGAAGCTGACCTTCCCGTAGGCCGCGGCGCATCGCTTCGCGGCTCCCGGGTCAGGGCGCCGTCCCGGCGGGTTCGACTCCCCCGGGACGGCGCCCGCCTCATGTCTCCGCGACATGCACCCGCCGTCGATTTCCGGCCAACATCACACACGCTCCTGACATGTACGCGTCCGAGGTGCCACTCTTCCCCCACCCGCGCACAGCACCACAGCACCACGGCAGTTCCCCCACACCTAGGAGCTTGTGTGACCTCCCCTCTCTACGCGCGTCACAAGCGCACCACGCTGGCCATCGCCACCGCCGTCGCGGCCGGCGCCCTGCTCACCACCGGTCTGACCTCCGGCAGCAGCGCCGCCGCCGACTCCGCCTCCGGCAAGCCGGCCCTCGCCGCAGCACCCGTCCTGCTCTCCGCCCCCGCCCGCACCGCCCTCATCAAGGAGCAGCAGGCGGACGCCGCCGGGACCGCCGACGAGATAGGCCTCGGCGCCCAGGAGAAACTGGTCGTCAAGGACGTCGTGAAGGACGCCGACGGCTCCGTCCACACCCGCTACGAGCGGACCTACGCGGGTCTGCCGGTCCTCGGCGGCGACCTCGTCGTGCACGAGTCGAAGTCCGGCGAGACCAAGAGCGTCACCAGAGCCACGAAGGCCGCCCTCAAGGTGGCCTCGCTCAAGCCGACGGTCACCGTGGCCAAGGCAGAGAAGCAGGCCGTGACCCTCGCGAAGGCGGCCGGCTCGGAGAAGACCGAGGCGAACTCCGCGCCCCGCAAGGTGATCTGGGCGGCCGACGGCAAGCCCACCCTCGCCTACGAGACGGTCGTCGGCGGCCTCCAGGAGGACGGCACCCCGAACGAACTGCACGTCATCACCGATGCCGCGACCGGCGAGAAGCTCTACGAGTACCAGGGCATCGAAACCGGCACCGGCCACACGACGTACAGCGGACAGGTCAGCCTCGGCACCACCAAGTCGGGCTCGTCGTACACCCTCACCGACGGCACCCGCGGCAGCCACAAGACGTACAACCTCAACCGCCGCACCTCCGGCACCGGCACCCTGTTCTCCGGCTCCGGTCCACTACGGCAACAACTACGTCAACGCGTTCTGGTCGGACAGCTGCTTCTGCATGACCTACGGCGACGGCTCCGGCAACGCCAACCCGCTGACCTCGCTCGACGTGGCAGCCCACGAGATGAGCCACGGCCTGACGTCCAACACGGCGGGCCTGGTCTACAGCGGCGAGTCCGGCGGTCTGAACGAGGCCACCTCCGACATCCTCGGCGCGGGCGCGGAGTTCTTCGCCGACAACGCCTCGGACGTCGGTGACTACCTCATCGGCGAGGAGATCGACATCAACGGCGACGGCTCCCCGCTGCGCTACATGGACAAGCCCAGCAAGGACGGCGACTCGGCCGACGCCTGGTCCTCCAGCCTCGGCGGCCTGGACGTCCACTACTCCTCCGGCCCGGCCAACCACTTCTTCTACCTGCTGTCCGAGGGCAGCGGCACCAAGACCATCAACGGCGTGACCTACAACTCGCCCACGTCCAACGGCTCCACGGTCACCGGCATCGGCCGCACCAAGGCGCTGCAGATCTGGTACAAGGCGCTGACGACGTACATGACGTCGACGACCAAGTACGCGCAGGCCCGCACGGCGACCCTGAACGCCGCCAAGGACCTCTACGGCGCGACCAGCACCGAGTACAAGGCGGTCGCGGCCGCCTGGTCGGCCGTCAACGTCGGCTGACCGAGCAGGAGTGACGGGCGGTACCCGGAGCGACGGCCGCTCCGGGTACCGCCCTACTCTTGGGGACCATGTCTTCGGAGGACTTCACCTACGCCGATGTCGGCGCCACCCGCGACGAGGGGTTCTGCCCTCCCGGCTTCCGCCCCATGAACGTACGCACCCGCCTCGGCGAGGGCGAGGAGCTCTTCCGCCGGGCCTCGGAAGCGGTCCTCACCTGGGAGATGCACCGGGCGGTGGGCGTCGGCGTCGACACGAGCGCGGACCGGGCCGCCCCCGGCGTCGACGTCACCGTCACGCTGGCCGGCATGATCAAGGCCCCCTGCCGGGTGATCTGGACGATCGAGGAACCCCGCCGCGCCGGCTGGGCCTACGGAACGCTGCCCGGCCACCCCGAGTGCGGCGAGGAGTCCTTCGTCGTCGACCGCACGGGCGACGGCACGGTCTGGCTGACGGTGAACGCCTTCAGCCGCGCCGCCAAGTGGTACGCGAGGGCCGGCGGCCCGGCGACCCGGGGAATCCAGCATGCCTATGCGCGACGGTGCGGCAGCGTCCTACGGAACCTGGCAGCGCAGGGTGGTGCGGATGCCTGAGGGGCGCGGGGCTGTATCGATGTGCGGCTCCGCCGCGTGAGCGCGACCAGCCCCCGCGCGCAGCCAAGGTCAACGCATCAACAACCCCGCAGCCTCCACCAGTTCCTCAGAAGGCCCGGCCATCAAGCCCAGCTCCGCACTGGACGCCAGCAACCGGTGAGCCGGCAGAATCCGCACCGTGTATCCGAAAGGCCCGGTGCGATCCAGTGACAAGGGCCCTTCGTAAACCCATCGCCCGTCCTGGTCGGGAGACCCCACCGGCTTCAGAGGAACAACCGTCGCGTCACCGATCCGGTCCTCCTCGTCCACCCGCCCGGACACCACCTGCACATCGACATCGTCCGGCCCGAGATCACCGAGACCGACCCGCACGCGGAGCCCCAGCGTCGTCCCCAGCTCCGCCAGCGCCTCGGACGCCGACGTCTCCACATGGTCGACCGTGACCCCCGGCCACGCCGCCCGCACCCGGCCCTTCCACTCCGCGAGATCCCGCGCCGCGTCCGGATCCATGGACCGGTGGGCGAGCGCGGCCGGCGTGTAGAGCCGCTCGACGTACTCGCGGACCATCCGCCCGGCCAGCACCTTCGGCCCGAGCAGGCTCAGCGTCTGGCGGACCATCTCGATCCAGCGGTCGGGCAGCCCGCTCCGGCCGCGCTCGTAGAAGCTGGGCGTCACCCGCTGCTCCAGCAGGTCGTACAACGCCGCGGCCTCTATGTCGTCGCGGTGGTCCGGGTCGGTCCCGACCCCGTCGGCCGTCGGGATCGACCAACCGAAGTCGGGCTGGAACCACTCGTCCCACCACCCGTCCAGGACGGACAGATTCAGACCACCGTTGAGCGCGGCCTTCATCCCGGACGTGCCGCAGGCCTCCAGCGGCCTGAGCGGATTGTTCAGCCAGATGTCGCAGCCCGGGTACAGCTTCTGCGCCATCGCCATGCCGTAGTCGGGCAGGAACACGATCCGGTGCCGCACGCGCGGATCGTCCGAGAACCGCACCAGCTCCTGCACCAGCCGTTTTCCGCCGTCGTCGGCCGGGTGCGCCTTGCCCGCCACGACGATCTGGACCGGCCGCTCGGGGTGCAGCAGCAGATCCATCAGCCGGTCGCGGTCGCGCAGCATCAGCGTCAGGCGCTTGTACGACGGGACGCGCCGGGCGAAGCCGATGGTGAGGACGTCCGGATCGAGCACCCCGTCGATCCAGCCCAGCTCGGCCGTGGCGGCCCCGCGCTGCCGCCAGGAGGCCCTCAGCCGCTCCCGCACCTCCGTCACGAGCTGCTCGCGCAGGTCCCGTCGCAGTTCCCAGATCTCCCGGTCGGGGATGTCGGCCACGGCGTCCCAGCGGTCCGAGCCGCCGACGGTCAGCGCGTCCTCGGCACGCTGGACGCCGATCTGCCGGGCGCCGAGCCGGAACACCTCCGGGGCGACCCAGGTGGGCGCGTGCACGCCGTTCGTCACGGAGGTGATCGGCACCTCGTCGGCGTCGAAGCCCGGCCACAGCCCGGAGAACATCTCGCGGCTGACGTTGCCGTGCAGCAGGGACACGCCGTTGGCGCGCTGGGCGAGGCGCAGGCCCATCACGGCCATGTTGAACAGGTTGGGCTCCCCGCCGGGGTAGGTCTCCATGCCGAGCCGGAGGACGCGTTCGACGTCGATGCGCGGCAGTTCGGCGTCGGGGCCGAAGTGCCGGGCGACCAGTTCGCGGTCGAAGCGGTCGATGCCGGCCGGGACGGGCGTGTGGGTGGTGAAGACGGTCCCGGCCCGGACCGCCTCCAGGGCCGAGTCGAAGTCGAGGCCGTCGGCGCACAGTTCGGCGATCCGCTCCAGGCCGAGGAACCCGGCGTGTCCCTCGTTGGTGTGGAACACCTCCGGCTCGGGGTGCCCGGTCAGCCGGCAGTAGGTGCGCACCGCCCTGACCCCTCCTATGCCGAGCAGCATCTCCTGGAGCAGCCGGTGCTCGCTGCCGCCGCCGTAGAGCCGGTCGGTCACGCCGCGCTCGCCGAGGTCGTTCTCCTCGACGTCCGAGTCCAGCATCAGCAGCGGGACCCGGCCGACCTGCGCCTGCCAGATCCGGGCGCGCAGCTGCTTGCCGCCGGGCAGGGCGAGGGCGACCTGGGCGGGCGTGCCGTCGGGCTCCTCGAGGAGCACCAGGGGCAGCTCGTGAGGGTCGAGGACGGGGTAGTGCTCCTGCTGCCAGCCGTCGCGGGAGAGGGTCTGGCGGAAGTAGCCGTGCCGGTAGAGCAGGCCGACGCCGATCAGCGGGACGCCGAGGTCACTGGCGGCCTTCAGGTGGTCGCCGGCCAGGATGCCGAGGCCACCGGAGTACTGCGGCAGGGCCGCCGTGATACCGAACTCGGGTGAGAAGTAGGCGATGGCGGCGGGCAGTTGGTCGGGCTGGGTCTGATACCAGCGGTCGCCGGTCATGTAGTCGTTCAGGTCGCCCGCGGCCTCGGCGAGGCGGCGCAGGAAGCGGCGGTCTCCGGCCAGGTCCGCGAGCCGCGCCGGCGGCACGCTGCCCAGCAGCCGGATCGGGTCGCCGCCCGAGGCGGCCCACCGCTCGGGGTCGACGGACTGGAACAGGTCACGGGTCTCCGCATGCCACGACCAGCGCAGATTGCGGGCCAGATCACCGATCGGCCGGAGAGGGTCGGGGAGCACGGGTCGGACGGTGAATCGACGGATCGCCTTCACGGGTTCCACCTCGGCGCGTTCGCTGGTTGACGCAGGGCTTTGACACAGGGCTTCATCGACGTCTCCTACGACAGTACCGGCGCCGGCGCCGCCGCCGCTGAGGCTCCGCCACCGCCACCCCCGATCGGCCGGAACCGTCCTGCCCCCGGATATGGCCGATTCCGCCCCCATAGGCGTCCTTGTGGTGCTTCACCCGTCACGAGAGGCTGCGCAGTGGCGTACCGGCCCGCGCGGCCCCACGCGGAGCCGCGCGGCGGCCGTACGCCGAGTCGAGGAGGGGAACTCGGACCATGGCACGGACGCGCAAGGGGCGTCTGCGCTGGACGGGGGGCCTGGCCGCGGCGATCTGCGCCGCCGCGTTTTCAGCCATCACCCTGCCCGCGCACGCCGTACCGGAGGGGCGGATACTCGGCGCCGGAGGACCCGGCTCCGTGCACGGAAGTTATCTGGTGACACTGGAGGAGGGCACCCGGGCACCGTCGGCGGCCGGGAAGAGCCTCGCCGAGCGGTACGGGGTGGAGATCAGCCACACCTACGACACGGTCCTGAACGGCTACGCGGTCCGGGCGGACGAGAGACGGGCCGCGCGGCTGGCTGCCGACCCGCGGGTCGCCTCCGTCGTCCAGGACACCCGCGTGCGCCTGGACCGCACCCAGCGCAACCCCCCGTCCTGGGGGCTGGACCGCGTCGACCAGCGCGCCCTGCCGCTGGATCTCGGCTACACCTCGCCCGGATCGGCGGGCGACGGCGTGACGGTGTACGTGATCGACACCGGCGTCCGCACCACCCACCGGGATTTCGGCGGACGGGCCGGTCATGGCTGGGACTTCGTCGGGAACGACAAGATCGCCTCGGACGCCAACGGACACGGCACACACGTGGCCGGCACGGTCGCCGGGACGGCCCACGGCGTCGCCAAGAAGGCCCGGATCGTCTCGGTGCGCGTCCTCGACGCCGCGGGTGGGGGCACCACGGCCCGGGTGATCGCCGGGATCGAGTGGGTGACCCGGCACGCGAAGAAGCCAGCGGTCGCCAACCTCAGCCTGGGCGGCCCGCGCAACGACCGGCTGGACGCCGCCGTCCGCGCCTCCATCGCCTCCGGAGTCACTTACACGGTCGCCGCGGGCAACGGCGGCAGGCCGGCCGGCCTGTACTCCCCGGGGAGCGTCAAGGAGGCGATCACGGTCGGCGCGACCGACCGGAGGGATGCAAAACCGGCCTTCTCCAACCACGGTCCGGCCCTCGATCTGTTCGCCCCGGGCGTGGGCATCACCTCCGCGTCCGCCGCGAGCGACACCGCGCGGGCCACGTTCTCGGGCACCTCGATGGCCTCCCCGCACGCCGCGGGCGCGGCCGCGCTCCACCTCGCCGATCATCCGAAGGCGACTCCCGCCCAGGTCGGGAGGGCCCTGGCCGCGGGAGCGGCGACCGGGAAGGTCCTGCGCCGGGGCATCGGTTCGCCGGACAAGTTACTGCGGGTGCCGCGGGGGTAGGCGAAGGAACAGACATGCCAAGGGGCCGGCCTCGTCCCTCGCGGACGAGGCCGGTCTTGTGTGTCGACATACGCGCGAGTAGTTAACAAAGTGCCGGATTGCCCACCCGAATAGGGTGGGAAGGCTCCTCCGGGTACCCCTCTCAGGAGCACCACGCAGGACCCACCTCCCCACAGACATCCGCCTACCGACGTTGACGCGGACAGGAGCGGTCATGCCCGCCAAGCACCATTCGTCACCACCCTCGACCCGCCGCACCGGGGCACGCGCGCCCGGCGGAGACACACGCCCCGTGCGCCCCGCCGACGCCGGGCCACCGGGCTCGCCACCACCCCCCGCGGGCGACGCGACCGCCGTCGGGCGCATACCCGTCCTCGACGTCCGCCCGGTCGTCCAGCACGGACGCCGACCGGCCAAGGCCGTGACCGGCGAGACCTTCGAGATCTCGGCGACGGTGTTCCGGGAGGGGCACGACTCGGTCGCCGCCAACGTCGTCCTGAAGGATCCCGAGGGCCGCCCCGGACCGTGGACGCCGATGCGCGAACTGGCCCCGGGGACGGACCGGTGGGGCGCCGAGGTCACCGCCGGGGAGCCCGGTCCGTGGACGTTCACCGTGGAAGCGTGGGGCGATCCGGTGGCCACCTGGCGTCACCACGCAGAGATCAAGATCCCGGCGGGCCTGGACACCGACCTCGTCCTGGAGGAGGGTGCACGCCTGTACGAGCGGGCGGCCGCCGGTGCGCCCGAGGGAGGCCCGCGGGACGTGATCCTGGCCGCCGTCGAAGCCCTGCGGGACGAGAACCGCCCGGCGTCGTCGCGGCTGGCGGCGGCGTTGACGCCGGAGGTGGACGAGGTGCTGGCGCGGCATCCGCTGCGGGAGCTGGTCACCAGCAGTGAACCGCTGCCGCTGCTGG
>NZ_JOCT01000053.1 GCF_000717875.1 Streptomyces sp. NRRL S-455 | reverse complement strand
CGGCAGGGGCGTCGGGGGGCGTGGGCTGCGCCGGTGGGGGTGGCGCCGGTGTCGTCGGCGCCGGCGGTTCCGGCGTGCCGGGCGGTTCCGACGTGCCGGGAGGCGCCGGTTCGCCGGGGGACGGGCTCCCCTCGGGCGCGGGTGCGCCGGGCGGTGGGTTCCCGTCAGGTGCCGGTTGGCCGGCCGGTGGGAGGCCGGGCACCAGGGGCGGGGCGATGGGCGGGCCGGGAGCGGTGAACTGCGGAATGAGCAGGCCGCTCGGCCCGGTGTCCGGAAGATCGCCGGGCCCCGAGCGGTCCCACGTCGGCGGCTCGCCGGGCGCCAGGGGCGCACCGTCCGGGGTGCGGGGTCCCGGCGCGGCGGGAGCTGCCATGTCGCCGGGCAGGATCGTCCCGGGAGCGAAGGGCGTTGCTCCCATCAGGCTCAGGCCGAGCACCGTCAGGTAGGTGGCCGCACAGCCGGCCAGTGCGTAGCCGATGCGCCGCAGGTTCCGCGCACGGCGACCGGAGGAGTCGACGAACACAGGGAGGCTCGGACCGCTCGACGTTCCCCGCGTTTCCCGTCCCTTATGTCCCCTCTTGGCCTGATAAAGCACCATAGGGCACAGCGTACGCCGCTGCGGGCAGCCGGTCCGGAAGAATTTCTTACTTTGCCGTGCAACCCTTTCCGCCCCAGGTGTGTCGTACTCGGTGTCAGGACTTCTGGAGGGGGATCCGGGGGGATCGCGGGGGCTCCTGACGGGAGGGGAAAAGCCGAGGGGGCCTGGTCGACGGACCGGGCTCCCTCGAAACCGTTCGGGGCGTCAGAAGAAAACCCCACACCTCAGCAGCACGTTCGCGTACGGCCGTGCCTCGCCCGTGCGGACCACCAGCCGGGCCCCGGCCGACAGCTCCTTGAGCCGCTCGTGCGGGACGAGGTCCAGCGAGGGGAAGTGCCCCTCCAGGAGCGCCGAAGCCTCCTGGTTCGCTTCCCGAACCTCGTCCGCCGCCGTCGCCCCCTCGACCACCAGCTCCTCCAGCAGCCCCTCCAGTACCTCCGCGAACGTCGGCACCCCGGCCCGGAAGGCCAGGTCCACCACCCGGGGCCCGTCGGGGATGGGCATGCCCGCGTCACACACCAGCACCCCGTCCCCGTGGCCCAGTTCGGCGAGCGCCCCGGCGAGGTGGCGGTTGAGTATTCCGGTCTTCTTCACAGGGCAGCGACCTCCGCGGCCGACGGGAACGACACCTGCGCGCCCTCCTTCGTCACGGTCACCGCCCCGACCCGGGCCGCGTACGCCGCCGCCTCCGCCAGGGACTCGCCCGCCCCCAGCCGGACGGCCAGCGCCGCGGTGAACGCGTCGCCCGCGCCGGTCGTGTCCACGGCGCTCACCTTCACGGACGGGATCCGCCGGACGCCCTCCGCGGAGGCCACCAGCGCGCCCTCCGCGCCCAGCGTCACCACCACCGACCGCGGGCCCTTCGCGAGCAGGATCCGCGCCCAGTCCTCGGGACTGTCCCCGACGGCGGACCCACCCAGGATCACCTTCGCCTCGTGCTCGTTGACGATCAGCGGGTCGCACGCCGCCAGCAGCTCCCGCGGCAGGGGGCGCGGCGGGGAGGGGTTCAGGACGAAGCGGCTGTCCGGCGCCAGGTTCCGAACCACCTCCACTACCGTCTCCAGCGGGATCTCCAACTGCGTCGAGACCACCCTGGAGCTCTGGAACAGGCACGCGGCGGCGCGCACGTCCTGCGGGGTCAGCCGGCCGTTCGCGCCCGGTGAGACGACGATGCTGTTGTCCCCGGACGGGTCGACCGTGATCAGCGCGACCCCGGTCGGCGCGCCCCCCACCAGGACACCGACCGTGTCGACACCGGCCTCCCGCTGCGAGTCCAGCAGCAGCCTGCCGTACGCGTCGTCGCCGACCCGGGCCAGCAGAGCCGTACGGGCACCGAGCCGGGCGGCCGCGACCGCCTGGTTCGCGCCCTTGCCGCCCGGATGGACGGCCAGATCGGAGCCGAGCACGGTCTCGCCGGCACCGGGCCGACGCTCGACGCCGATCACCAGGTCGGCGTTGGCCGACCCCACGACCAGGAGGTCGTAGTCGTACATGAGTTGTCTCCCCACGTGAGTGACATGGGCGGGCGGTTCCCACACGCTGTGGACGACCGCCCGCCGTTCCCCGATGTCAGCCGGTCAGCCGCTGAAGCCGGCCACGTTCTCCTTCGTGACCACCTTCACCGGCACCTTCACCGTCTCCTCGACCTTCTTGCCCTGAAGCGCCCGCAGCGCGTTGTCCACCGCGATCTTCCCGAGCTGCGTCGGCTGCTGCGCCACGGACGCGTACAGCGTGCCGCCCTCGACCGCCTTCAGTCCGTCAGGCGTGCCGTCGAAGCCGACCACGGAGACCGACGTGCCGGCCTTGGAACCCAGGGCCTTGATCGCGCCGAGCGCCATCTCGTCGTTGGCGGCGATGACGCCCTGGACGTCCGGGTGGGCCTGCAGCAGGTTAGACATCACGTCGAGGCCCTTGGTGCGGTCGAAGTCGGCGGGCTGCTGGGCCACCACCTGGATGCCCGGGTAGGCCTTCAGCCCCTTCGCGAAGCCCTCGGCGCGTTCCCGGGCCGCGGACGTGCCCGCCTGGCCCTGCAGGATCACGATCTTGCCCTTGCCGCCCAGCTTGTCGGCGATGGACTTGGCGGCGAGCTCACCACCGGCCACGTTGTCGGAGGCGACGAGGGTGGCCGTCCTGGCGTCGTTGACGACGCGGTCGACGGCGATGACCGGGATCTTCGCCTGGTCGGCGGCCTTCACCGAGTTGCTCGCCGCGTCCGAGTCCACCGGGTTGACGATGATCGCGCCGAGTCCGGAGCTGGTGAAGTTCTGCAACTGGTTGGCCTGCTGGGAGGCGTCGTTCTGGGCGTCCGTGACGGTCAGGTCCACGCCCAGCCGCTTTGCCTCGGCCTGGGCGCCCGCCCGGATCTGCACGAAGAAGGGGTTGTTGAGGGTGGACAGCGACAGGCCCATCTTCGGGGTGCTCGCGGCGGAGGAGCCGTTGTGCAGGAAGGACGTGGCGCCGACGATCGCGACGGTGACGACGGCCGCGAGCCCGTACGTCACCGCCTGCCTGCCCTTCGGGCCGCCGGTGCCGGCCGCCACCGGGGTCGCCCCCGCCTTGCGCCGCAGCGTGTCGAACAGCACCGCCAGCGCGATGACGACACCGATGACGACCTGCTGCCAGAACGCGGAGACGTTCAGCAGGTTCAGCCCGTTGCGCAGCACCGCCAGGATCAGCGCGCCGATCAGCGTGCCGGACGCCTTGCCCGTACCGCCCGCGAGGGACGCGCCGCCGATGACGACCGCGGCGATCGCGTCCAGCTCGTAGCCGTCGGCGGCCTGGGGCTGCGCGGAGGAGAGACGGGAGGCGAGCACCACACCGGCGACGGCGGCGAAGATGCCGGAGAAGGCGTAGATGGCGAGCTTCTGCTTCTTCACGCGCAGCCCGGACAGCCGCGCGGCCTCCTCGTTGCCGCCGATCGCGTACATCGAGCGGCCGATGTAGGTCCGGCCCAGGACGAAGGCGGCGATCAGGCCCATCACGATCATCACCAGGACCGGCACCGGCAGCCAGCCGCCGAGCGTGTCGCCGAGGTGGGAGACGGAGTCGGGGAAGGCGATCGGGGAGCCCTCGGAGATGACGAGGGACAGACCGCGCGCCACGGACAGCATGGCCAGCGTGGCGATGAACGGCGGCAGCTTGCCGTAGGAGATCAGGATGCCGTTGACCAGGCCGCAGACGATGCCCGTCGCTATGGCGAGGAGCACGGCGACGAACACCGGGACGCCGGCCGAGGTGGCGCTCCACGCCAGGACCGTGGCCGACAGCGCGGCGACCGAGCCGACCGACAGGTCGATGCCCGCCGAGACGATCACGAAGGTGACACCGAAGGCGAGGATGGCGGTCACGGCCGCCTGCACGCCGACGTTGAGGAGGTTGTCCGCCGTCAGGAAGTCGCCGGACAGCGCCGACATCGCGATGACGAGGACGATGAGCGCGGTGAGCGCCCCGTTGTCGAGCAGGAGACGGCGCAGGCCGCCCGAGGCGCCACCCGCGCCCGTCGTGCTCTTGAGCGTGTCAGTGGCCACCGGAGGCCTCCGTTCCGGTCGTTCCGGTCGTGGTCGTGGTCGTTGTCGTGGGAGTGGGAGTGGGAGTGCTGACGGCGAGGGCCATCACGGCGTCCTGGGTCGCCTCGTCGGCGGAGAGCTCACCGGCGATCCGCCCCTGGGCCATCACCAGCACCCGGTCGCTCATGCCGAGCACCTCCGGGAGATCGCTGGAGATCATCAGGACGGCAGCGCCGGCGGCGGTGAGTTCGTTCACGAGCTGGTAGATCTCGACCTTGGCGCCGACGTCGATGCCCCGCGTCGGCTCGTCGAGGATCAGCACCTTGGTGTCGGCGAGCAGCCACTTGCCGATGACGACCTTCTGCTGGTTGCCGCCGGACAGGGTGCGCACGTGCTGGCCGAGGCCCGCCATCCGCACCCCGAGCTGCTTCGCGATCCGCTCGGCGGCCTCACGCTGCCCCTTGAGATCCACCAGGCCCGCGCGCGTGGCCGACCGCAGCGTCACCAGCCCGAGGTTCTCCTCGACCGACGCGTCCAGCACCAGGCCCTGCCCCTTGCGGTCCTCCGGGATGAGCCCCATGCCCGCGGTCATGGCCGCGTTGACGTCGTACTTCGGGACATCGGAACCGGCGACCTTCACAGCCCCCTTGTCGTACGGATCCGCCCCGAACACGGCCCGGACGACCTCCGTACGCCCCGCGCCGACCAGCCCCGCGACGCCGACGACCTCGCCGGCGTGCACCTCGAAGCTGACGTCGTGGAAGACACCGTCCCGGGTCAGCCCCTCGACGGTGAGCAACGCGGCACCCCGGTCGGCCCGTGCACGCGGGTACTGCTGCTCGATCGAGCGCCCCACCATCAGCCGTACGAGCTCGTCCTCCGGGGTGGAGGCGGGCACCTGACCGACACTCTTCCCGTCCCGTATGACGGTCACCCGGTCCCCGAGGGCGGCGATCTCCTCCAGGTGATGGGTGATGAACACGATCCCGACGCCGTCCTCGCGCAGCTTCCGCACGATCGCGAAGAGCCTCTCGACCTCCTCGGAGGTGAGCACCGCGGTCGGCTCGTCCATGATCAGGACCCGCGCGTCCAGGCTGAGCGCCTTGGCGATCTCCACCATCTGCAGGCGGGCGATGCCCAGTTCCCGCACCCGCGCCCGGGGCGACACGTTCACACCGACCCGCTCGAGAAGGACGGCCGCCTCGGCCTCCATCCGCTTCCGGTCGATCACCCCGAAGCGGCGCGGCTGCCGCCCCAGGAAGATGTTCTCCGCGACCGTCAGATCGGGCACCAGGTTGAACTCCTGGTAGATGGTGGCGATCCCGAGCCGCTCGGAGTCCTGCGCGCCCTGGATGCGCGTCTCCTCGCCGCCGACCAGGATCCGCCCGGCGTCGGGGGTGTAGGCGCCGGAGAGCATCTTGATGAGGGTGCTCTTGCCCGCGCCGTTCTCACCGAGCAGCACATGCACCTCGCCCGGGCGCAGATCGAAGTCGACGCCGTCCAGCGCGACCACGCCCGGGAAGGTCTTGCGGATGCCCTCGATGCGCAGCAACTCGTCCGCGTCGCTCACGACGTGCTCCTTTGCACTGGGGTGGGGTTCTCGCCGCAGGAGCGGCGTACGACCAGCCGGGCGGGAAGGGTGACGGACTCGCCCGGCCGTCCCTCGATGCGGTCGACCAGCGCGCGTACGGCGGCCCGCCCCAGCTCGCCGGTCGGCTGGGCGATCGCGGTGACCGGCGGATCGGTGTGCACGAACCACCGGATGTCGTCGAACGCGGCCAGCGCGATGTCGTCCGGCACGCGCAGGCCACGCGCGCGTACGGCGTCCAGCGCGCCGAGCGCCATCAGGTTGTCGGCCGCGAACACGGCCTCGGGCGGCTCGGCCAGGTCGAGGAAGCCCTCGGTGACCCGGCGGCCGCTCTCCGCCTGGAAATCGCCCTGCCCTATGTAGGCGCCGGGCAGTTCCAGCCCGTACGCGGCGAGCGCCTCCCGGAAGGCGTCCACACGCTCCCGGCCGGTCGTGGTCGCCGCCGGCCCCGCGATGATCGCGAGCCGCCGGTGCCCGAGCCCGTACAGATGCGCCACGAGATCCCGCACGGCCGCCTGCCCGTCCGCCCGCACGACCGGCACCTCCACGCCCGGGATCCACCGGTCCACGAAGACCATGGGCGTCCCCGCCCGCGCGGCGTCCAGCATCAGCGGCGAGCCGCCGTCCGTGGGGGAGACGAGCAGCCCGTCGATCCGCCGGTCCAGGAGGGTGCGTACGTGGTGGTCCTGGAGGTCCGGACGCTCGTCGGCGTTGCCGATGATGACGCTGTAGCCGAGCGCACGGGCCTCCTCCTCGACGGAGCGGGCCAGCTCGGTGAAGTAGGGGTTCATCACGTCGCTGATGACCAGGCCGAGGGTGTGGGTCTGGTCGGTGCGCAGCGAGCGGGCGACGGCGTTCGGGCGGTAGCCCAGGGTCTCGACGGCGGCCAGCACGCGGGTGCGTGCGTCGGCGCTGACCGACGGGTGGTCGTTCAGGACGCGCGAGACCGTGGCGACGGAGACGCCGGCCTCGGCAGCGACGTCCTTGATGCTGGCCACCGCCGCTCCACCTCCTTGTGGATCAGTCATGGGAGCACTCGCCCTTGATCGGCGGCGCTCGTGGAATCGCTCGTGAAATCGGTCGTGGAATCGATTACATCGACGGGTGGATGGAATCGATTACACGGCGGTAAGGCAAGACCCCCGGGTCACCTCTTGACCGGATCGTGATGTCGCGGGAGGCAGTCCGGCGGGTCAGTGTGGAAGGAGGAGGTCCGTTTCCTCGGTGAGCGGAGGAGTCATGACGGCGGCGACCCGGAACGACGTACCCGTCGCCCTCGGCGGCGACGGCGTGGAGGTACGCAACATGCCGATCGGCGGTGGCATGTCGGTGAGCTACATCAGCCTGCCTCAGGGGACGGACATGGGCCCGGCCCTCAAGGGCCTGCCCGACGACGCGTGCCAGTGCCCTCACTGGGGCTATCTGCTCAAGGGCCGCGTCAGGATGCGCACGCCCTCTGGCGAGGAGGAGTACGAGGCGGGACAGGCGTACTACTGGGCGCCCGGCCACGTCCCACTCGCCCTGGAGGACACCGAGCTCGTTGAGTTCTCCCCCGAAGCGGACTTCAAGCAGGTGATCGACCACGTGGTGGGGCAGGCCGGATGACGCGGTGGTGCGCGGGTCGCCGATGAGTTTCACCGGCCCGAGCGGTCCAACTCTCGTCTCGACCACAGAAGGAGTGCCGTGCCCCAGCTACTGCGAGTGCAGAACTTCAACGTCTCGAGTGACGGATTCGGTGCCGGTGAGGGCCAGAGCCTGGAGCGGCCGTTCGGCCACGCCGACCCCGGCACGATGTTCGCCTGGGCCGGCGCCACGGCGAGCTGGCCCAACCGCACCGACCCCGGTGGGAGCCGCGGCCTCGACGACTACCTCACCCGGGACTTCACCAACAACATCGGCGCCGAGATCATGGGCCGCAACAAGTTCGGCCCCCAGCGCGGCCCCTGGCAGGACCATGACTGGAAGGGCTGGTGGGGTGAGGAACCCCCCTTCCACACGCCGGTGTTCGTCATGACCCACCACGTACGTCCGTCGTTCACGCTCTCGGACACGACGTTCCACTTCGTCGCAGGCGACCCGGCGGGCGTCCTGGAACTGGCCCGCGAGGCGGCGGAGGGCAAGGACGTCCGGCTCGGCGGCGGGGCGGCCACCATCCGGCAGTTCCTCGACGCCGACCTGGTGGACACCCTGCATGTGGCGGTCTCGCCCGGCGTGGTGCTCGGCGCCGGTTCACGGCTGTGGGAGTCCCCCGACGAACTGCTCGACCGCTTCCACTGCGATGTCGTGCCGAGCCCGAGCGGGGTGACGCATCACCTGTTCTGGAGGAAGTGACACGGCCCTGGCGGCGTCCTGAAGCAGGGGCGCTCCGCGGTGCCGCCGAAGTGCCCCTGCTGTCGGAGGTGGTTCTCCACGAGCCGGATGCGTTGCGGGCCGGGCGCGACCGGTGGACCGGCCAGGCCCCGCGGTGCGGGGCCGCAAGGGAACAGCCGGCCCGGTCGGCGCGGTTGCATCGACCGAGGGGCAAGTGCCGCACGGGCGGGGGACTCACGAGGCTTCAAGATCGTCCGGACCAGGACCCGGACCGCAGGATGGCGGCCGGCCCGCCCCGCACCCGGACCATTACTTACTTCTGCAGGAGGACTTCTTCATGACCGACCGGCCGTTGACGCTCATGGCAGTACACGCCCACCCCGACGACGAGGCCACCGGAACCGGAGGGGTCCTCGCGCGGTACGCGGCGGAAGGCATCCGCACGGTTCTCGTGACGTGTACCGACGGCGGTTGCGGTGACGGGCCGGGGGGTGTCAAGCCCGGCGACCCCGGGCACGATCCGGCAGCCGTCGCATTGATGCGCCGTCAAGAACTCAAGGCGAGCTGTGACGTCCTGAAGGTCAGCGATCTGGAGATGCTGGACTACGCCGACTCCGGGATGATGGGCTGGCCGAGCAACGACGCCCCCGGGTCCTTCTGGCAGACCCCCGTGGAGGAAGGCGCGGCCCGGCTCGCGGAGCTCATGCGGCACTACCGGCCTGATGTGGTCGTCACCTACGACGAGAACGGCTTCTACGGTCACCCCGACCACATCCAGGCCCACCGCATCACGATGGCGGCGCTGGAGATGACCACCCTGGCCCCGAAGGTGTACTGGACCACGATGCCCCGCTCGATGATGCGGCGGTTCGGCGAGATCATGCGCGAGTTTCATCCGGACATGCCGGAGCCGGATCCTGCCGAGGCCGCCGCGATGGCCGAGATCGGCCTCCCCGACGATGAGATCACTACGTGGGTGGACACCACCGCGTTCAGCGGCCAGAAGTTCGACGCGCTGGCCGCGCACGCCAGTCAGGGCGAGAACATCTTCTTCCTCAAGATGGGCAAGGAGAGGTTCGGCGAGTTGATGGGCATGGAGACCTTCGTACGGGTCCAGGACGCCACCGGCGCGGCCGTACCCGAGAACGACCTCTTCGCCGGACTGCGCTGATCCGCCCTGCCGGCCGGGAAAGCGCACCGGCGACCGGCCGGCAGCCTGGCGGCGCCCGCCGGTGGGCACGGCCGCGGACAGGACGGCGGTCACCCCTCCGCATGTTGACGGGGCCACCTGACCGCGGCTCATAATCGAGCAACTACTGTCATCGATGACACGAGCCGACGATGACATCCTCGGGTGACGGCGGGGAGCCTTCGTCGGGCCGGGGTGCACTTCTCGGTCGTCGCGCGGGGTTTCTCCGTCACCGCTGCGTGGACGGCCGCGGGACAAGGAGCCGCTATGAGCCGCGTACGCGTATCCCGGCATGCCCGCATACGGATTGCGACGGTGCTGGCCGTCTGCGCCCTGTCGGCGGTCCCGCTCACCCCACAGTCCGCCGCCCCGGCGTACACCGAGACCCACAGGCCCCAGTTCCACTTCACTCCACAGAAGAACTGGATGAACGACCCCAACGGTCTCGTGTACTACAAGGGCGAGTACCACCTCTTCTACCAGCACAACCCGAACGGCAACTCCTTCGGCGACATCTCCTGGGGGCACGCGGTGAGCCGGGACCTCGTGCACTGGGAGGAGTTGCCGCTCGCGCTGTCGCACGATGACGAGGAGATGGTGTTCTCCGGCAGCGCG
>NZ_JOCT01000052.1 GCF_000717875.1 Streptomyces sp. NRRL S-455 | reverse complement strand
GGGTACCACATCGCTGCGCGATGTGCAAGCGAACACCCGCGCTACGCGCGGGCGTTGCGTTCCCGCTCCGCGGGAACGCTGGCGGGATGCTACGCATCCCGCTCACCACCATTGCTGCGCAATGGTGGTGACGCTCCGTCCGCTGCGCTCCCGGAGCTGCGGTGGACTACGTCCACCGCGCGAGTCTTCCGCTTCGCTTCAGACTCCGGGCGGGTCCGCTGCGCTCCCCCGCCCTGACGGGCTTTCGGCTGCGCCTCCAGGCCGTTCAGGCCCGCTAGCGCGGGCCGGGCTGGCTACAAGGGTGTCTCGGCTGGCCTCCTTGCGCCGTGCAGCCCGGTTGGCAGCTATGAGGCAAATCCACATGAGGATCAGGCCGGCCGCCACCACGATGCGCACCGCACTGTCACCATCGATCACCCTCCACGCCAGCAGGGCGATACTCAGGCACAGCATCGGCCAGTACAATCGCGGCCCCCACCAATTGCCTGGTCTCGTCCATGACGGCGGAACACGGGACTCCGGCCGTTGCTCCATATCGCCTCCCTTCCCCGGTCGCCTTACCGCCAACTGCAATTAGTGAACCTGCTTTTCACCGGCTTCAAGGACCCTGAGGCGTGATGTCACGGGACGCCGAACTCTGCTCGCAAGGGGCGAGCGGCCCGATACGGAGTCGGTCACCTCACTGGGTCCCGCTGGCCGACGATCCGAATGGCGGTGAGTCAGGCGTGCGCGCGTCGCGGTGCAGGCCTCCGTGGTGCGGCGTGGTGCGCAGGGCGGGCCGAGCCTGCGGCCTGGAGACGCTGTAGCCAAAAGGAGGCCGTGACCAGGAGGACAGTGAAAATGGCCAGGAGGAGGGCGGATACCCACATCTGCCGGCTTCCGGGTGACTGCCAGCTTGTCCATGCGGTCGATACCGCCCACAGCAGGACGCCCACCGCGTAGAAGACGCGGACCTGGCGCAGTTGCCGCACGGCCCGCAGGGACTTGACGCGATCAGTTGTGGATGCCATGCGGCCCGTGTACCCCGGTCCACGCTTCTCAGCGGAATAGGTTCGTCTCTGCTGTCTCAGTCGCCTTCACTCTTGCTGCTCGGTGCGTCCTTCGAAGTCCCGTCGGACCGCTGCGCCTTGGTCTTCGATCAGCCCTGCGTCGTCAGGCAGATCCAGGACGGCGCCGCAGTGGTTGCACAGTTTCCCGTCTTCGGCCGGCGTGCCACACGCCTTGCAGAACCGGTTTCCCTTGTCGTTTTCAGTCTGATGTGTCATAGCTCTCCGGGACATGGTGGACAGTGATGGTGGAGTACCCATGACATCGGTGTTGACTCTCTATGGTGTGTGCTTCATTTTTGGATCGCGATAGACTCTGGATTTGGACGTCTCCTGGGTCGTGGGATCTGTGTGTCGCTGCAGAGGGATCTCCTGTGTGCCGGAGCAGCGGTACGAGCGTGGTGTCTTGGTGGGCGTCGTGGTCCATCGCCGGGTGGTTTCATGCTGGTTGCTTGCCTTTGGACTGTGGCATCTTGCGTCCAGCCTGGAGAAGAGAGTAGATCGGAATGGCTGCGAAGGAACTCCGCCCTCACCAGCGAGAAGCCGTGGACGCGGTACTCCGCGCGCTCGAATCGCCTGCAAGATCTACTGTGCCGGAGCGGGGGCTGCGGACTCAGGTCATCATGGCCACCGGAACCGGGAAGACCCTCGTCGCTACCCGGAGTGCGGAGGAGCTCCGTGCTGGCCGAGTGCTGGTCCTCGTTCCTTCGCTGGACCTGCTCGCCCAGACCGAGGCCGCCTGGCGCGAGGGAGGCCGCACAGGCCCCATGATCGGGGTCTCGTCCCTGCGCGGTGACCAGGTGACCTTCCCCAACACCACGAACGTGGACGAGCTCGTGGCGTGGGTCCGCCCGTTCGACAAGGTGACCGTGTTCGCCACGTACGCCAGCCTGGGGCTGGGCACGCTGGAGCGCGCACACGCCGCCGGCCTTCCGGGGTGGTCGCTGATCGTCGTGGACGAGGCGCACAGGGTTTCGGGCAGGATCGGCAGGCCGTGGGCGGTCGTCCACGACAACACCCGCATCCCCGCCCTGCGCCGCCTCTACATGACCGCCACACCCCGGCTGTGGCAGCTCGACGAGGACGCCGAGCAGGGCGCGCCGGGCGAGCTGGTGGCCTCGATGGAGGACGATCCCAGCGGGCCGTTCGGTGCCCGCTGCTACACGCTGACGCTCTCGGAAGCGATTGACCGGGGGATCTGCGCGCCGTACCAGGTGGTGTGCCTGGACATCACCGACACCCAGCTCCAGGCCGCCCAGCTCCTGGGCGAGGACGCACGCTCCGAGCACGTACGCGGGGCCCGGCTCGCCGCCCTGCAGACCGCCCTGGTGAAGGCATCGGCCGAGGAGGGCTTCCGGCGCACGCTCGTCTTCCACCACATGGTCAAGGAAGCCGAAGCGTTCGCGGCCGGCCTCCCGGACGTCGCAGCACAGCTGCGCGACGCGGACCCGGAGCTGTACCCGAAGGCGATCTGGGCCAACTGGCTGTGTGGCGAGCACAAACCCCTCCACCGGCGCCGTGTCCTGGACGAGTTCTCCAGGGGCATCACCGCTGACGGCACCGTGGTGGAGAAGACGTTCCTCGGGTCCGTTCGTGTGCTCGGCGAAGGCGTCGATACATCTCACTGTGACTCCGTGTACTTCGCCGACGTACGCGGCTCCATGCCAGATCTCGTCCAGGCCGTCGGCCGCGCGCTGCGCATGCACCCCGGCGAGGGCAAGGTCGCCTCCCTCGTGGTGCCGGTCCTGCTCGGGCCCGGAGAGACGGCCGACAACATGCTCACCAGCCGGGCGTACGGCGGCCTGGCCAGGCTTTTGGAAGCGCTCAGGGCACACGACACCCGCATCGTGGAGCAGCTTGCCGAGCAGCAGGCGCAAAGCCGTGTCATGGGGGTTCAGAGCCTCAGCGGGGTGGAAGGTGAGGAAGCCGAGAGCGACCGAACCGACCGACTGTCAGTACCGGCCCGGGAACTGCTGAAGTTCTCCACGCCGCGTGACCCTACGCAGCTGGCGGCGTTCATCAACCTGCGGGTCCTCAACCCCGAACACCAGCACTGGCGACGCGGCATCGAAGCCGCCACCATCTACCACCGCCTCCACAGCGACCTGAAAGTGCCCTTCACCTATCGGGTGCCTGGCGGGAAGGACCAGGCGGTGGAGGCCGAGGGGTGGCCGGCCTCGCTCGCCGGGTTCCCGCTCGGGCAGTGGATCGCCGACAACCGGCGCTTCTACGCCCGCGGCGACATGGACACCGACCGCATCGCACAGCTCGAGAAGCTAGGCATGATCTGGTCCCACCACGACGTCGCCTGGGAAGAAGCGCTCGCCGCGGCCCGTGGGTGGGCGGCCGAACACGGCCACCTCCTGGCCCCCCTCGATGCCACGCACCAGGGTTTCAAGATCGGCACATTTCTGAAGAACGCCAGGGCCGCCGCCCGCCGGGGCATGGAGGCCGAGCAACGGCAGGCGGAGGGCCTGCCCGCGAAGACCACGTCCGCCTGGGTGCTCTCGGCCGAGAGGCGCGAACAGCTGGACGAGATCGACCCGTCCTGGTGCCCCACCTGGCCAGTGGAATGGCAACGCTGCTTCCACCACACCCGCCAGCACCTGGAAGCCGGCGGCGCACTGCCCACGTCACCGGGTGACGTCGTACGCCAGGGCGAAGACCTTGGCCGGTGGGTGCGGTCAGTGCGGCTCGGCTGGGACAAGCTCACCACCGTCCAGCAGTGGATGTGCGAACACATCCTCGGCATCCAACCCGCCACCGAAGACGAAAAACCCAAACCCCGGACCAGCCAAGCCGACAAATGGGCCCTCAACCTCGCAGCCGCCAAGCAGTACTACGAACGCGAAAGACACCTGCGCGTACCCCGCAAACACATCGAACGGATCGCCGTCGTCAGCGGTGAGGACAGGGCCGCGAGCGGCCGTGAGGACGGCGAGGGCCCGGAAGTCCAGGAGCTCAAGCTGGGGGCATGGATCAGCAACCAACGCAGCAGAGCCGCGACGCTGTCACCGGAACGCATCGAGCAGCTGTCCGCCATCGGCATGCGCTGGGCCTGACCGTGAGCAGGACCGGCCGCCCCCCGTCGCGTGTGCCGACCGTATCGTGGAGCGCTCATTTTGCGTACCAAGTGTGTACGGATGGCATTGGGGCGCAGTGGGCGCCTATTTTCCCCTCCCGCCCGCCTACTGGCTCATGGCTCCCGGGGTTACCGCAGCCGGGCGGGGAACCCGCCCTGCCCGGCTACCAGGGCCCTCCGTGCAGGTGGCCTACAGGGCTGGCGGATGCGGGGCAGTGAGATACGGGGCGAGTTGGGCTTCAAGGTCTGCGGTGCGTCTGTCGAGGAAGCGGTTGTTCTGGCGGGCACTGGCCAGCCTCTCTAGCACGTGCTGCTTGTCCTGGGTGAGCTGCCGTACTTGCTGCTTCAGGGTGGTGTTCTCGGTGACGATCCGCTGAAGTGACCCTTCAGGGAGATCGTGCTCGAGGTCTCGGATCTTGCCAAGGAGTTCTGCGATACGGGTGCGCTGGGTGCGGATCTCGCGCTGGGCCTGGGCGAGTGCCTCTTCGGCGTTAAGGGCTCGTTCTCTCCAGGCTGGCTGTGTACGACTGCGGCCGTTGGCGGACGCGCCGGGATGGGATGTGCTTGGGCGGGTGGCCTGTTCGATAAGGGCTCTGGCCTGCTCGTTTTGATAGAGGAAGGTGCGTGAGACGCGGGCGGTACGGGCGAGGGCTGCGACGGTGACAGGCGTATGGTCACGTGCCGTGGCAGCCAGGGCGGTCTGGAGGCGTTCGAGCATGTCTTGAGTGGCTTGGCGGCGGGCTCGGACGGCCGCGTCGGTGCGGGAAGTGCTCATGGCTGCCCTGTGGTTTCGTCGGGGGCCTGCAGTGCTGCGAGGTCTCGGGCGCGAAAGGCGGTGCTCCAGGTGCGGTGGAAGTAGTCCTGGGGGCGCCGCAGGTCGAGGGTGAGGGCTTCGTCGAGGATGCCGAGGGCGGCCAGTGCCTGCTCGAGTCCTTTGATGGCCTTGGCGGTGGGTTCGAAGACGGTGTGGAGGTAGTCGGCGGTGGCGTCGTCGGGGGCGTTCTCGGCGATGGAGCGCCATTGTTCGGCTTTGCGTCGCCAGTAGAGGAGGTCTGCGCCGGAGAGGACGAAGTTGTCGCAGTTCTCGCAGTCGAGTTTCCAGGGGCAGGCTCCGCCGTCGACGACGGGTTGGTAGGTGCAGAATCCCCCGTCGGCGGGGGTGCTGCAGCGGGAGAGGTCCAGGGCCAGGGCGAGGGCTGTCTCGCGGTCTATAGGGGTGGTGTCGCCGGAGAGGAGTTCGCCTGGGTTGGGTGCGCCGGGCCCGGCCACCCAGACGGTGTTCAGGACGTCTTCGAGGTCGCTGTTGGTGATCTTCACGTAGTGCTCGGCCATGCGTTCGGAGAGCTGGCCGAGGTAGCGGCGGATGTGGGTGAGCGTGGCGCCGGCGCGCAGCAGGTTGGTGGCCAGGGTGTGGCGGGCCTGGTGGGCGACGTACGCGCCGCCGAGGTCGAGGCCGGCGATCCAGGTCCTGAAACGCTGGTTGAAGTGGCCGTAGGAGATCGGCTGCCGGCCGTTGGGGTTGCGGATGCGGGAGGGGAACAAGGCCAGGCCGGGGCGTTCGGCAGCCGCTGGAATGCGGCCGTAGCGCTTTTCGAAGAGCTGGAGTGTCTTGGTGCGGCGGGCATCGAGGCGGTGGTAGACGGGCTCGGGGATGCGGATGCCCTCGTTGTAGTTGCCGACCTTGGTCTGGTCGTGCCACAGCATGGCCAGACCGCGATAGCGGCCGATGCAGTCCAACCGCAGTCCGACGACCTCGCTGCAGCGGCGCCCGGTGGCGACGATGGTCTCCCAGATGTCCCGCAGGCCCCGGTCGTTGAGGTCGAGTTCCTCCAGGCCGCGCAGGTTGGTCTCGTCCATCAGCGCGCGGGCGACGTCGTCGCTGAAGGGGTTGCGGGAGCGCTGCTTGAGGCCGGTGCCACCGAAGGGGATGGCGGTCAGGAAGCCGGTGTCGATGCCGAGGCGCTCAGCATGACCGGCGGTGATGGCGCTGTAGAGCAGTTTGCGGGCTTGATTGAAGACGAATTGACAGCTCAGGTCGGTGACGGTGGGGGATCGTCCGTCGACCAGGACCATGCCCAGGGACGGCAGGCCATGGCGGGCGCGGTGGCGCT
The DNA here is from genome assembly GCF_000717875.1 of Streptomyces sp. NRRL S-455. GTDB lineage: Bacteria > Actinomycetota > Actinomycetes > Streptomycetales > Streptomycetaceae > Streptomyces. The sequence continues at coordinate 5,811 of NZ_JOCT01000052.1, read as the reverse complement.
GGTCGGCGGCGAACCGCTCGGTGTGCTCACGGCGCAGCACGGTGGGGTCGTGGCCGGCCTCGGGGGCGTCGGCTTGGAGGAAGACGCCCAGTTCGACGGCGGCGCGGCGCATCTGGTCGAAGGGGCCTCGGGTGCGGGGGCACTGCGGGGATCGGAGCCACTCGGTGAGATGGTCCCAGAGCAGATCGCGCAGCCACCGCTGGGGGACATTGGTGATGTCGAAGTGGCTCTGGGCGTTCTTGAAGCGTCGCCCGAAGTGATCGGTCTCCAGGAAGCCGGCGTCCTTGGTGTCCGAGGGGCTGTAGTAGACGCAGCGCAGACCGTTGACGACCTCCCAGATGATCTTGCGGACTTCGGAGTCCATCTGTTTGCGGGTCAGGTCTTTGTAGCCCTCGTCGTGCAGGTCCATCAGGGACGTGATGTCGCCTCGCTGGCAATGTCTGACGAGATTCCTGATGCCGTTGGTGGTCCACTCGGAGTGCTGTGCGGCCTGGGCATGGGTGTGCAGGCCCCACTGGATCTCGGCCCGCAGCAATGGAGGCAACGCGTAGAGGTTGACCAGTCCCGGCTGTGACACGGGTTCCGTGGTGGCACACCATGCGTGGAAGGCGGACTCGTCGTCGTAGGTCACAGGGAGCGGGCGTCCGTCTTTGATGCGGCCATGGATGCGTTCCGACCGGGCTCCTCCCGGACGCTGCTCGGTTTGGTAGCGGGCCTGGTGCTGGATACACAATCCCACCGAGCCGCAGGCCAAGAACGGGCAGCGGGCCTTGCAGAGGCCGAAGCCGGGTAACGCGTGCTGGGCCAGAGCCCATCGTCCGAGGTGCTTCCGGTCGATGTGTACCGCCGAGCCATACTGCCAGCGGTTCTGGTGTTGATGGCACAACTGGGTCGTGGGGCTCACGGCCGGGCGGTCCGGGCAGATCCGGCAGCGCCCGTAGTCCACTCCCCGCGCAGCCGGAAGAGGCGTTGCGGTGTGCATGAAGGCGCGCTTGGTTTGGCTGGCCCGCTCTGCCTGCTCCCACTCCAGACAGTGAGAACCGCACAGGTTGTGGCTGACGCGGCGGATGCGCTCACAGCCGTCGACGCCGCACTGCCAGGCGAACACCGGGTGCTGAGGCGGGATGAAGATCAGCGCGTCGCGGAAGAGCGAGTCGAATCAAGGGGCCTCTATGAGGGCCGTGAGCAGTTCGAGACGGTCACGGTCGATGCGGGTGGTGTCGCTGCGGCCGGGCAGCAGTGTCAGCGGGATCACGGCTGCGTCCCCCACACCTGCTCCAGCGCCGCGGTTAAGACCGGGTCGTGGACGTCCACGTGGCCGTAGACCTGTTCGACGGTCGCAGCTGAGGCCCAGCCGCCGGCATCGCGCGCGATCACAGCGTTGCCCCGTGCGGCGTCCAGTACCGCGGTGGCGAAGCTGTGCCGGAAAGCGTGCGGGACCACCCGGCCGATCTCTCTACGGGCTGCGGCCCGGCGCAGCATGCCGCGGGCCGCGGCGGTGGTCCACGGCCGGCCACGGGAAGAGCCATGCAGGCTGACCAGGAGCATGCCGTGAGCGGTCCGGGCGGGGTACTGGGTGGTGATGTACTCGAAGTAGGTGTGAATCATCGCCGGACTCACCCTGCGCACCGTCCCGCCGCACACAGTTCCGTCCTGCGACGTCCAGGGTGTCTTGGTCTTGACCCGGGCCCGGTTGGCGTTGTCCTCGCGATGGCAGATGTGCACATGCGGCCCCCGGCACTGACCGCACGCAGCTTGCTCCCGCAGGTGCAGGTCGACCAGACGCAGCCCGCACAGCTCACCGATCCGGAACCCGCCGTCGGCCAGCCACGTGACCACCATCCGGTCCCGCGCACACGACACCGCCCCCAGCAGCAGATCCCGAGCGCCCTCGGGCAGCATCTTCGGATGCCGACGCACCCGCTCCCCCGGAGCCAGAGGATTCGCGGGCATGCTGTGCAGGACGTGCCCGAGCATCGCCCGCCGCCGATCCGCCCGCGTCGGCAAACGGGTCACGCGCAGCGCCTCCGCCAGCGCGGGGTTCACGCCGAGGGTGCCCAGGCGGAGGTAGAAGCCCTTCAGACAGGCCGCCGCGGTCTTCAACGCACTGTGCCCGTACGGACGTTTCCCCTCCCGCCACGGCAACCCGAACGGCTCTGGATAATCCGCCCCCAAAGCCGCCATGTAGTGCCGCAGATCCTCAAGCGACACCGCTCCCACGTCCAGGCCCGCGAACCGCAACCACCGCAGATGATCCACCAGCACATACGCGTACGTACGATCCGTACCCGCCCGGCAGGAACGCAGGAACCCGTCCGCCTCCCCCACCACCGAGCAGTCCGTGTCCACGACCGTGTAACAGACCCGCCCATCACCACGGACGATCTCCTGCACACGTAAATCCCCCACCACCAACCGGCCACCCACCATGCGCCGCCCCCTCCAGACCCAGGCCCGCCCCGGTGACGGCACTCCGGGCCCCGAGTCCACACCCCTCCCCCGGCCCCGCAGACCACTCCACGCGAACGTCCCACACACCCAGGCCACGGTTGGTAAAGTCCGTCACCCTCACACGCCAGAACGAACCCTCGGGTCACGTTGGCGGCAGACATCCTCAGGGGCAGGTATGGCCGACGGCCCGGTGGTTCATCCATACCGCCACATCGCACACCCGCAGCGCACTCACCGTCTCGGGTAGCCCCGCGGCCTGCCTCAGTTCCAGCAGTTGGTGGTGCAACGCGGCGTCGTCCTCGCGCAGCGCGGCATGGAGAGCGAGCCAGAAGGACGGCGGCCGGCCGACAGCACAGCGGACGATTCGGTCGTAGACCGGGAGCAACCGCGGACGCTTACGCGCCAGAATCTTCCCCGCGATCACCCATCCGACATCGGGTTGGTCACGAAGAAGGTGCCAGGCCTGATCCGCCGGCGAACCGTCGGCCACGACGACCGCGTCGGCGTCAACCATGTCGACGTCCCTGGGAATGGCGTGCAACAGACCGGACAGCCGCGCGCCGAGGGGGCCCTCCAGAATGTCCAGCACGACGGACGCCGGAACAGTCACCGACAAAGTCTGCACCGCGACCAGGTCCTCAGCCGTGATCCGGTCAGCGACCTCCGGCCGGTCTCCCCCACCCGCCAGATGCTCGAACCGGCTCCCGGTGAACGGCATCCCGCCGGGCGGCAGACCGATCCCGAAGTAACGTCGCAGATCACCCATAACACGCTCTGCACTCAGCAGTACGCGCAACCGCTGCCCCAACGGCGACAACGACGTTCCAGTGGACGAGATCACACGAACCCATCCTTCATAAGGCGAGCAGTGGCCTGAATCCCCCACCGCCCATCTCGGGCCGGAGGAGCGTGGAAGCTCCACACCTGGTGCGGGGTGTGGAGCCCTGCTCACTCAGCGGAAGGGACCGGCGGTCGCGAAGGCGTGGGCTGCAAAGCGCTTGCCCATTCGACGGTATGCGGCGGCGGTGGGGTGAAGGCCGTCGGCCAGATCATCTGCCTCGTCCGGGCCGAGCAGCTCGCGTCCGTCGAGATAGTGGAGGTGGGGATCGGACGCCTGTCGTGCCGCAGCGATCCGGGCCAGCTCGGCACGGACCACCGCCAGCGACAATGCCCCGCCGGCCACATCGGCCGGGTCGCCCAGGGCAGCGAGCCTCCCGTCCGGGCCGGTCGTGGTCGGGCCGGGGGCCTCCTCCAGGGCCGGACAGCTCACCGGAGAGATCAACAGCAGCGGGGTGTCCGGATGTCCATCCCGGATCGTGTCCAGGAATCCGTGTACCGCCGGGCCGAACGTCCGCAGCCGGAAGGCGGACAGGCTCACGATGTTGATGCCCACCTTGAGGCTGATCAGGTCGGCGGGCGTATCGCGGATCGTCCGGGCGACATAGGGATCCAGCAGCGCGTTGCCCGCCTGGCTGAGGTTGATCACCTCCACCCCTCCGAGCGCAGCTGCCACCACCGGCCAGGTCCCGGTCGGGCCGTCAGCCTCGATGCAGTGGCTGATGGAACTGCCGTGGTGCACCCAGCGGCGCCGCCCGTCCGGCAGCGGTGCCAGCACCTCGCCGTCGGCGCGCAGTGCCACCAGTTCCGTTGGGGTCTGCTGTGGCAGCCACAACTCGACGCCCTTCATGCCGGCCGGCAGCCCGGCGAACCGTACGGTCCCTGGCTCGCCCGGGATGAGTCGCTGTACGGCCCCGGGGCCCGCCATCCGCAGCACGTTGCCCACCGGCGCCTGCTGACGCCCGGCCAAGGCGCCGTCCACCAGCAACTCCAGCATCCCGGTCGGGCGAGGGTGGGGGTCGGAGTCGAGCTGGCCGGTGGAAGTGAGTACCTCGAACTCCAATGCGCGCGCATCGGTGCGGAACACCAGCCGCACCCCCGAAGGCATCACGGTCACCCCGTAGACCGACGGGTCCTGGTACTGCTCCTTGGTCCACGCGGGCAACCGGCGCGGCATCACCCCTGCCTGTGTGGTCTCCAGGTCCAACGCACCCCGTAACTCCACCGGCCCGCCCACCAGCGGAACCGCTTGCAGCGCCACCGTCACCGCTGCTGTCCCAGGTCAATGTGGACCGGAGATGACATCAACCCGGCGCCTTCGTGGCTCATCGACGCCCGCCGAACTCCCAGTCGTGGACCTCGATGTCCGCGTACCGGTCCGCAGTCAGGACGGCTCGTGCCGTGTCCGGGTCCGGGGCCCTGAGCAGCACCGCCGTACCCAGCCAGGTGTCGCCGTCGTCGGACAGCAGCGGCCCGTACGCGACCAGCTCGTCCCGGTCGAGCGGCAGGGCAAGGTCGGCGGCCGGGCCCTCGCCGAGGCCGAGCACCAAGTACCGGTTGCCATCGGTCCGGCCACCGGGGAAATCCCACATGGTGCGCCCCAGCACGTTGCGCCACCGGCGCAGCAGCACATCCCGGTACGCGCCGGCCTGGTAGTTGGGCTCGTCGAAGGCGAACGCGCGGGCGGCGGCGGGATCGGGCAGATCGACGATGTGCACGCTGCCGGTGGGTGTTTCACCATCATCGGCGAAGGTCGGGCCGCGAGCGATCAGCTCCTTCGCGTACCGGTCCATGTAGGACCAGTGCTCCTCCACCAACTCCTCGCGTAACGCAAGGGAGCCGGGCCGGTCACGGTGGTAGCAGAAGAACTCCATGACCACAGACCCTTCCCCATCACAGGCACCATCTCAACTGGCTTTCGGCAACGATGCCCCCGCGCTCCAAACGAGGCAGCATCCCGTCAAACGGCGCAGCCATCACGGCCGCGCGCTCACAACCAAGTGGCATGCAAACACGGCTGCTCTGCAGCCAAGTGACAGAAAACAGCGTCCGGCGCCGACATCCCCAGCTCACGACGACCCACAGCCCACGGGCGAGGCATGTAGCCCTCCTGGCGCGGTATGCGGGCAAGGCTGTTCCCCCGGCAATGGCGGCGGCCGTCAGCGCCGTGCTGCGCCAATGGAGCCGGAGGCTGGCCGCGTACTGGTCGTCCTCCTGAACAAGCGGGCACCACAGGATCTGCAACAGGTCGGCGCCAGCTGGGAAGACAAGGCCGGGCACATCCCTGCATACAGCTGGACTACCGGGATCATCGCGACCGGCTCCGGCCCTACGGGCGCGTCGAGCGGCTTGTAGTGGTCCAGATCGGCGCACATCGGCCAAGGCTCGTCGGCCGGCCCACAGCAACGCCCCCTGACAGAACTGTCCGGCTGCCCGGCCCGAGGGTAGAGCTGGGTGACCTCGCGCGCCATACCGATCAGGCCCCGGAAAGACTGCCTCGACATCGACGGGAAGGGGAGCCAG
>NZ_JOCT01000051.1 GCF_000717875.1 Streptomyces sp. NRRL S-455 | reverse complement strand
GGCCGGCTGCGCCGGTGCAGTCCCAGAGTTGGGTCTGGGTGCCGTTGGTGGTGCCGGCGCCGGGGACGGTCAGGCAGCGGCCGGACTGCGCGCCCACGATCTGCTGACCCGTGGGCGGCGGCGGGGTGGTGGGCGGCGTGGCGTCGAGGCCGAAGAAGCGGATGGTTTCCGCGGACTCGTCCGGCAGACCGTGCCCCCGGCCCTGCAGGCTGATCGCCTCGACCGGCGCGGCGCCGCCCGTACCGCCGTACCGGGTGCGGGTGTAGCCGGCCTTCGGCGAGTCGGTGAACACGGGCGTCTGGCTGAGGCCGTGCACGTTCGTCCACTGCTCGACCTGCTCCCCGAAGTTGGGGTACCGCAGGATGTCGTCGTTGGTGCCGTGCCAGATCTGCATCCGGGGCCGCGGCCCGGTGTACCCCGGGTAGGCGTTGCGTACCAGGTCACCCCACTGCTGCGGGGTCTTAGTGATCCGCCCCTGGGCGCAGTCGGAGTTCCACTCCGAGCCGTTGGTCGTGGCGAAGCAGGCGAACGGTACGCCGGCGATCGAGGCACCCGCGGCGATCACGTCCGGATAGAGGCCGAGCAGGACGTTGGTCATCATCGCCCCGGACGACTCACCGACGGCGAAGACCCTGGCGGGATCCACGGGGTACCGCTGCTTCACGTAGTCGACCATCGACATGATCCCGACCGGGTCACTGCCTCCGCCGCGCCGCAGTGCCTGAGGCGACGCGACGTCCCAGCACTTGCTGCTGCGCGTCACCGACGGGTAGATCACGATGTAGCCGTACCGGTCCGCCAGCGAGGCGTACGGCCTTCCGTTGTGGAAGGCCGGGCCGCTTCCCCCGCAGTAGTGCGAGGCGATCACGACGGGGGGCCGCGCCGCCAGGCGGTCCGGCACGTACAGGTACATGCGCAGGTTCGTCGGGTTGGTGCCGAAGTTGGTGACCTCGACGAGCGTGGCAGCGGCTGCCGGCGACGCGACCGCCGGCCCTCCGAGCGACGCCACCGCGATGGCGAGCACCGCGGCGACCGCCATGAAGATCCGTCTCATCTCTGAGCTCCTCGGTAATCGGCAGGACCACGCTGATGGAAGTGGTGCGCCCGGTTCGCCGGGAAGGGAGTGAAGGCGGCACGTGATGTCACGTACCGCCTTCACCCGTCCGCCCATGCTCGCGTCCGGCGCTGGTTGGCGCAGGACGGAGCGACTCAGCGGTAGCCGGCGGCGATGATGTTGGCTTGTACCGCGTTCTCGGTTGCGTCGGACGGGTAACCGGACACCATCGCGCCCTCGTAGAAGGTGCCGGCGCTGAGGTTCGCGCCGCCGCCGGGCTTGCAGCAGTCACCACCGCTGCCGAGGATGATGGCGCCCTGCTTCTTCATGGGGCTGTAGCCGGGCGGAAGCGCGCCGTCCCAGAGCGTGGTCAGGCTTCCGGCCTGGGCGTTCCCACCCTTGAGCGCGAAACGGCTCGTCCCGTTGTTCTTCAACATCGCCGTCACGAACTTGCTGGTGAACGCCCGCTGGTTCGGGTTCCAGGTCTGACTGCCACCGGAGTAGAGCCCCCATTCGAGGTCGGCCTGGACCCAGGGGCCCCTGCCGGCGCACCCGCCGAACCAGCACTGGGTGCTGAAATTGATGGCGTCCATCGCTCCGGCCGCGTCGGCCGCTCGGGTCGTCTCGCTGTTGCCGTAGTCGAAGCAGCAGCCGCCGTTGACATGGGTGCCGCTGGTCACCATGTACATGCCTTCAGGGGCGCTGCCGGTCGGCACGCCGGTCAGGTGGCCGTCCCGCCAATAGCTGTTGCCGGGGTTGATGTAGAGCGAGTAGGCCTTGCTGCCGCCGACCGCCAGTGACTCGGACGTCGCGATCGCCGGGCGGCTCTGGGGGGAGCCGGGAACCACACTCGATCCCTGGTACCACAGGTCGTTCCCGCGGCCGGACTGGTCGTAGATGACGGTGATGACACAGGTGGTCCCCGCGCAGAACGAGTCCTGCGCCGTCGCGTCGGCGGTGCCACCGGCGCCCAGGACGCCGATGTTCCGGGTCGTGCTGTCGGACGAGCGCCGGACCTGGTAGAGGTTGCCGTTGTAGGTGCCGTAGAGCGCTCGTACGGTGCTGTGGGCGGCGATGCAGGGGGTGCCGCCCGAGGCGTAGATGTCGCACGTGCCCGCGCCGCCCGTTGGCGTCCAGGCACAGTCCGGACTGGACGCCGGTGATGGTGCCGTCGGGGTTGACGTTCCACTGCTGGTTGTTCTGGCCGTTGCAGTCCCAGATGACGACGGCGGTGCCGTTGGTGGTGCCGCGTCCGCTGGCGTCGAGGCACTTGTTTCCGTGGACGGTCAGTGGCCGGCTGCGCCGGTGCAGTCCCAGAGTTGGGTCTGGGTGCCGTTGGTGGTGCCGGCGCCGGGGACGGTCAGGCAGCGGCCGGACTGCGCGCCCACGACGGGGGCGCTCTGCCCGGGCTCGATCGGTGCCGCCACCGCGGTGGCGGCACCGGCAACGAGCACCAGGACGGTGCCCAGCGCAGCCAGCCGTCCGTACCGGCGGGGCCGAGGTATCCGAAACACCATGGCGGTTCCTCACCTGTTCGTAGGGAGGGATGCCCGGCGCGCGACCGCGCCGGGCATCCCGTCAGGACGGGCTATACGGCGGTGAACCGCCACTGTTGGTTGGTGCCGCCGTGGCAGCTCCATTGCAGGAGTCGTGCGCCGTCGGCCGTCGAGCCGCCGTTGACGTCGACGCACAGTCCACTGGGGAGGCTTTTCACCGTGTACACGCCCACCGTGGTGGTCGGTGTGACGAGGAACTTCTGCGGGTCGCTGTTGTTGCAAGTGGACTGCTGCAGGAACGCGCCCTGGGCGGTGGACCCGCCCGTGACGGCGAGGCACTTGTCGCTGTGCACCGCCTTCAGGTGGACGGCGCCGCCACCGGCGTCGACGGCCTGCCATTTCTGGTTGTTGCCGCCGGTGGCCGGCCACTGGACGATCTGGGCGCCGTCAGCGGTCGAGGCGTCGCTGACGTCCATGAATTTGCCGCTGTGCTGCGCTGCGACCGTCCAGGTCCGACCGGCCACGCCGCCACCGCCGCCACTGCCCGGTTCGCCGACCCCGTTGCCGCCGAAGATGAGCGAGTCGAGGTCGAACCAGTTGTTCGAGGTGCCCTTGAACACCAGGTAGAGCCGGTGCGAGCCGGCGAGATCGGCGGTGTTCACCGCCGGCGTGGACTGGTAGTCGTTCCAGCCGCCGGTGCTGGGCACCGGTGTCGTGGCCAGGAGTGTGCCGGTCGGGGAGTCGGCGCGCAGTTCGATCGATCCGCCGCCGCTCGGCGACGACAGGCGGTAGCGCACGCTCGTGATGCCCGACAGGCTCATCGGGTCGAACGCGATCCAGTCGTTGTCGGAGATGTCGCCGACCCGCTTGCCGCTCTCCGCGCCGGCCTGCTCGACGACCCGCACACCCGACTGGTCCGTGTAGAACTCGGCCTGCTTGTGCTTGGGCTGGAGGATCGCGTGAGCGTAGCCGGTGAGCGGGTTCGCACCCCCGGGGCCGCCGCCGTCGGTGTAGCGGGCGTTGAGGACGTAGTACAGGTTGGCGCCGTCAGGGTGCCCGCCGAGCACCTTCGTGTCGATGGTGCCCGAGCACCCCGGGTAGTCCGTGGTCTCATGCTGGTGGTCGTCATGGCCGAGGGCGGGGTTGACGAACACCTTGCTGCAGTCGATGGGCGCGCCGCCGGGGTCCGAGACGGACACCTTGTACGGGACGCGGTCGCCGAAGTCCAGCATGCCGCCGTTGGGCGGAATCGTGATGGTGACCTTCGGTGCGGTGTTGCCCACGGTGATCGGCACGTTGGCGAAGGCCGTCCTGCCGGTGTTGTCGGTGACCTTGAGCTGGGCGGTGTAGTTGCCGTTGGCGGTGTAGGTGTGTGACGGGTTGGCCGCCGTGGACGTGGTGCCGTCGCCGAACGTCCAGTGGTAGCTGAGCGTGCTGCCGGGATCCGGGTCCGTGGACCCCGCGCTGCTGAACTGCACGTTCAGTGGCGCGTCCCCGTTGGTGGGCGTTCCGGTGGCTTTGGCGATCGGCGACCGTCCGCCGTGGTTGTAGTCGATGCGGTAGAGCCCCGAGTCGTTGTTGCCACCGCCGAAGTTGGTGCCCCACTCGAGCAGGTACAGCGAGCCGTCGGGCCCGAACTCCATGTCCATCGGCTTGAGGAACTTGGCGGCGGGCATGAAGGGGTTGGTCCGGGTGACGGCGGTCGCGGAGTCGAAGTGGACCTCCTTGACGGTGTGGCGCGACCACTCGTAGAAGAAGTGGACCCCGTCGTAGTAGGGCGGGAACTTCGTCTCGGACGGGTTCGCGGCGTTGTAGCGGTAGACCGGGCCGCCCATCGGCCCCGAGCCGCCGGAGCCGAGTTCGGGGAAGTTCGGTGAGACGCCGTAGCCGTACCACATGTTCGGCGCGACGATCGGCTTGAGGCTGGTCAGGCCGGTGTTGTTCGGTGAGTTGTTGACCGGCGCGTTGCAGTTGAACTTGGGGCCGACGACGCGGGTGTCCGGGTTGTAGGGCGCGTAGGCCTGGTTGTCGCCGTGGCAGAAGGGCCAGCCGTAGTTGCCCGGGGACTTGATGACATTGAGTTCGACGAGCCCTTCGGGGCCGCGGTTCGTCGCGGGCGGGTTCCGGTCCGGGCCGTAGTCGGCGAGGTAGACCCAGCCGTTCTCCGGGTCGATCGAGAAGCGGAACGGGTTGCGGAAGCCCATCGCGTAGATCTCCGGCCGGGTCTGCGCCGTGCCCTGCGGGTAGAGGTTGCCGGCCGGGACGGTGTAGCCGCCGCCCGCCGACGGCCGGATGCGCAGGAGCTTGCCCCTCAGGTCGTTGGTGTTGCCGGCGGTGCGGGCGGCGTCGAGGTTGGCCTTGCCCGGCCGCCAGTCCAGCGGGGCGTAGCCCTGCCAGTTGGAGTCGAGGTTCGGCGGGACGTCGTCCCCGGTGCCGATGTAGAGGTTCTTGTCGGGGCCGAACTCGATGTACCCGCCCGTGTGTCCGGGCTCGGCGAACGTGCGGTCCCGGGTCGCGGGGATGTCGATGATCGTCACCTGGCTCGACAGGTTCAGGGTGTCGCCGGTGAGCGTGAACCGGGAGACCCGGTTGATGTCGTTCGGGACTCCGGCCGGGGAGTGATACAGGTATACGTAGCCGTTGTCGGCGAAGTCGGGGTCGAGCGCCAGTCCGGTGAGGCCGTCCTCGCCGCCGGTGTAGACGCTGAGCGTGCCGGCTGTCACAGTTCTGTTCGTGGTCGGTTTGAAGATCTTCACCTGCCCGCCCCGCTGGACGTAGAGCACCCGCCCGTCCGGGGCGACCGCGAGGGCCATCGGGTCCGCGGTGTTGTCGTCGAGGGTGCGCTTCTCGAAGTTGCTCCACACGGTGCCGCCGCAGTCGCCGGGCTCCTTGCCGGCCGCCCACTTGACGCCCCCGAGGACGTGGTTGCGGAAATGGGTCTCGCTGTAGGCCGCGCTGCTGTGCCCCATGGCGGTGGCCCACACGCGGCCGCCACCGCTGTTGCGGCACCAGGAGATGGGGTGGTCCGGCCCCATGGCGCGCGGGCCCGGGTTGTACGTGCGCTCGTCCGCGGTGACCAGGACATGGACGTCGCCGCGGGGGTTGCGGTCGAAGTTGTACCACTCCTCGCTGCGGTTCCAACGGTCAGGCAGGCCGGCCGTCGACGGGTGCTTCTTGTCCGCGACGATGGCGGTGCCGGGCAGCACGCCGGGGGAGTGTTCCGGCATGTGTGCGCCGCCGTTGATGGTCTGGTCCCACCACGGGTACTCGTTCTCGACGCCCATGTCTGTGGCGTTGTGGATCGCGACGATGCCCTTGCCACTGGCGAGGTAGCCCTCCACCGCCTGGCGTTGGGCCGCCGTGGTCCACACCATTCCCGAGGTCTGGAACATGATGAGCACGTCGAAGGTCGCGAGGTTTGCCGGGGTGAAAACGCTCGAGTCCTCGCTGTGGACCAACTCGAAGTCGTTGGCCGCCGCCTGCTCCCGGAACATCGACAGGCCGGCCGGGATCGAATCGTGCCGGTAACCGGCCGTCTTCGTGAAGAGCAGGGCTCGAAAGGCCGGCGCCGCTGACGCCGGTTGGGCGACGACGAGCGACAGGAGCACGCTCGCGATCGCCCCGAAGATAACGATGATGCGACGCAATGCCGTCTCCTATTTCGGCGGAGCAACGATGGCATGACCACGGGCACGCGTCGGCCGCACCTGAAGATGCGCCGGAGTGCCCGAGCGCGTCGTAGGCACGCGTGTGCCGTCAGTTCGTCGTCCCGTCCGCCGTGACGGGCAGTCAAGTCCCTACGGAAGCAAGGGGAGTCACACCAGATGCGACCGTCTCCCGTGGTCTGCCGGCCAGCATGCAGCGGGGTATCGCAACAGTCAATATGAATCGGGTGCGGCCGATTCCATAACACTTTTTGCGCATCAATCGTTGTGGTTCGGCGCGCGACTGTCGTCAGGCCGATTCCATAACACATTTTGCGCATCAGTCGTCGTGACTTGGCGCGCGACCGTGGACGGGCCGATTCGATAACAGATTTTGGCATATCAATCGCTGATGTCTGCTGGTATTGCCAGGCACTCATCCAGGCATTTACCCTCGGGGCCGCGATGTCGCCATCGCGTCCGGCGAAAGTTCGCGGCTATTCGACCTGACGACGCGAATGCAGAGGTTCCCACGATGTCTGGCCTGCTGCCGTCTCCGCTGCTCGCTCTGCGAGGCATCGGCAAGTCGTTCCTCGGCGTGCGGGTGCTCGACGGCGTCGACCTCCAGGTCCGGCCCGGCGAGGTGCACGCGGTCGTCGGCGAGAACGGCGCCGGCAAGTCCACGCTCATGAAGGTGGTGTCCGGCGTCCACCAGCCCGACGAGGGAACGGTTGAGTTCGAGGGCGCACCGCGGACGTTCCGCAGCCCGCGTGAGGCCCGACAGGCCGGTATCGGCATCGTCTACCAGGAGCTGACCCTGCTGCCCGAGCGCACCGTCGCGGAGAACGTCTGTCTGGGCCGCGAGCCCCTGCGCCGCGGGCTCGTCGACCGTAGGGCGATGCTCAGCCACACCGCGGGGCTCCTCGCCTCGATCGGGGAGGGCTCGTTACCGCCCGACACGCGCGTGGGACGACTCGGCGTGGCGCAACAACAGGTGGTCGAGATCGTCAAGGCGCTCGCCCTCAACGCGCAGCTGCTCATCATGGACGAGCCCACCGCGGCTCTCGCCGACCACGAAGTCGACCAGCTCTACGCGCTCGTACGGCGGCTGCAGGAGAACGGGATAGGCGTGCTGTACGTCTCGCACCGCCTCAAGGAGGTCTTCGACCTGTCCAGCCGGATCACCGTGCTCAAGGACGGCCGGGCGGTGGCCACCTTGGACACCGCGGACACCAGCGCCGATCAGCTGGTGCGCCACATGGTCGGCCGCGAGCTCTCGAGCTACTACCCCGCCCCGGCGAAGCCGCAGGAGCTGGGCCCGGTGCGGCTGACTGTCCGGGGCGGAGGAAACCGGAAGCTGCGCGGCATCGACCTACGGCTGCGCGCCGGCGAGGTGCTCGGCGTCGGCGGCCTGCAGGGCTCCGGCCGGTCGGCGTTGGCCCGCGCACTGTTCGGCGCCGCACCGTTCAGCACCGGCCAGGTGACCCTCGACGGAGCGCCGGTCCGGCTGCGCTCGCCCCGCGCCGCGATACGGGCCGGTATCGCCTACGTCTCCGAGGACCGCAAGGGCGAGGGGATCGTCGCCGACCAGTCGGTGCTCGACAACGCGCTGTTGGCCGGCCGCGCCGTCCGTCCGGGCCCGGTCGGCCGCGGTGCCCGGACCGCGCGGGTCCGGGAGCTGCTCGCGGCCGTCGAGCTTCGCGCTGCGGGGGAGGACCAGGAGATCCGTTTCCTGTCCGGGGGAAACCAGCAGAAGGTCGTGTTGGCCAGGTGGCTCGCGCTCGCCCCGAGGATCCTGCTCTTCGACGAGCCGACCCGGGGTATCGACGTGGGCGCCAAGTCGGCGATCCACGATCTCGTCCGCCGGCTGGCCCGCGACGGCGCCGCCGTGCTGATGGTCTCGTCCGAGCTGCCCGAGCTGCTCGGCATGAGCGACCGGATCATCGTCATGCGCGACGGCCGGATCGCCGGCGAGCTGCCCGCCGGCGCGACAGAGGAGGATGTCGTCGCCCTGGCGGTCGGCACCGTGGGGGAGGCGGCCGGATGAGCGGCGCGCTGTCCCCGCCGGCCCGATGGACCCCGCCCGGCGTGTTCGTCGCCCTGGTCCTCACCCTGGCGATCGGCTGGCTCATCGTCACGGTCGACGGCGGCCGGCTGTTCAGCGTGCCGACGACGGTGAGCCTGCTGCACGTCGCCGCCGGTCTGGGCCTCGTCGCGGTCGGCCAGACGCTGGTCGTCGTCGGGGGCTCGCTGGATCTGTCCGTGGCGTACGTGGTCAGCCTGAGCACCCTCGTCGCCGCCGAGACCATGGCCGGTGACGACGGTGCGCTGCTGCCGGGGATCGGCCTGACGCTCGCCGTCAGCGCCACGATCGGCCTCGTCAACGGATTGCTCGTCACCACAGTGCGGATCAACCCCTTCATCGCGACCGTCGGTGTCGGACTGCTGCTGAAGGGATACCTCGACAACGGATACGACGGCCCGGCCGGCAAGACCGCACCCGCCCTGGTGCAGGGCCTGGGGTACCAGCGCATCGGCCCGGTGCCGCTGTCGTTCCTGCTGCTCCTCGCCGTCGCCGCCGCGGCCTGGTTCGTGCTGGCGCGCACCCGCCTCGGCCACCACCTGATCGCCGTGGGCGGTGACCCGGAGGTCGCCCGGCTCTCCGGCGTGCGGAACAGCCGGGTCCTCGTCACCGCCCATGTGCTGTGCGCCCTCTGCGCCGGCCTCGCCGGGATCTACCTCGCCAGTCGTCTCGGCGCCGGCGCACCGAGGGTCGGCACCGAGGGACTGTACGACCTGGAGTCGATCGCCGCGGTGGTGCTCGGCGGCACCGCCCTGGCCGGCGGGCGCGGCGGCGTTGTCGGCACGGTCGGCGGCGTTCTGCTGCTCGCGAGCATCGACGCCGTCTTCAACCAGCTCGAGGTCGACGTGTTCTTCAAGCAGGTGATCCGCGGCGTGATCATCATCGCGGCGGTCGCCGTCTACGCCCGCCGGGCGATGCGAAAGGCGTCATAGCATGCAGATCGCGCGCCCACCGCGGCTCCTTGAGTTCCGCTCCGGCGGTCTCGCACCGATCCTCGTGATCCTGGCGGTGTTGCTGGTTCTGCTGACCGCCCGCCAACCGGACTTCCTCTCGCCGCCGTCGCTGATGTCGTTCCTCGGCCGCTCCGCGCCGGTCGTCCTGCTCGCCGCCGGCCAGTACTTCGTGATCGTCTCCGGCGAGTTGGACCTGTCCGTCGGCTCCCTGGTCACCGCGCAGGTGGTCATCGCCGCCCGGCTGATCGACGGCGATCCGTCGGCCGGCTGGCCTGTCGTCGTGCTCCTGCTCGCGTTCGGCGTCGCCGTCGGGCTCGTCAACGGCCTCGTCACCACCCGGCTGCGGGTGCCGTCGTTCATCACGACCCTCGGGATGTTCCTGATCCTCGTCGGTGCCGTGTACCTGTGGTCCGACGGTGCCCCGAAGGGCGGCCTCTCCGAGGAGTTCCGCCGGCTCGGCCGGTCGGCGTTCGAGGACGTGCCCGCGCTGGGCCGGATACCGTACGCCCTCATCATCTTGCTGGCGGCGGCCGCTCTCGCGCTGGTGCTGACGCGTTCGGACTTCGGCCGCACCCTGGTCGCGGTCGGCGGCAACCCGCGGACCGCCGAGCTGAGCGGCGTGCGCGTGTGGCGCGCCAAGACCATGGCGTTCGTCCTCAGTGGAGTCGCCGCCACGCTCGCCGCGGTCCTGATCGGCGGGTACAGCGGAGTGTCGTTCCAGGCCGGTGCCGGCCTCGAGTTCGGCGCGATCACCGCGGCGGTCCTCGGCGGTGTCGCTCTGGGCGGGGG
Source organism: Streptomyces sp. NRRL S-455 (assembly GCF_000717875.1). Lineage (GTDB taxonomy): Bacteria > Actinomycetota > Actinomycetes > Streptomycetales > Streptomycetaceae > Streptomyces. The sequence continues at coordinate 4,610 of NZ_JOCT01000051.1, read as the reverse complement.
CCGCGGTTCGGTCGTCGGCGCGATGCTGGGCGCGCTGACCCTCGAGACGCTCTTCACGCTCATGAACTTCTACGGCGTCTCCGGCGCCCTCGAACCGACCGTCCAGGGCGCGATCATCCTGCTCGCCGTGGCGGCGGCGTCCTTCCGTTTCCCGTCCAGATGAAGGGGATTCAGTGAGGCATTCCATGACGGTGCTGACCGTGAGCGCCTTACTGGTGCTGGCCGGCTGCTCCACCGACGAGCCCACGACCGGCGCAACCGGTTCGCCCTCCGCAAGCACCGGGTCGGGCACCGGGGAGCAGTCGAAGTTCTTCGTGCGGGCCGACTACGACGAGCAGCTCGCGCTCCTGGACGCCGCGCCCACCGGGCCGGCCGGCAAGCCCTGGGAACAGGCGCTCAACCCGACGATGGTGCAGACCGCGAAGTTCAAGAAGCCCGGACCGTACAAGATCTGCTTCTCCAACGCCGGGCTGAACAACCCCTGGCGCCAGGTCGGTTTCAAGACCATGCGGGCCGAGGTGGACACGCACCGCGGCCGGATCTCCGAGTTCGTCCACGTCGATGCCGAAGGCAAGGACCAGAAGCAGATCGCCGACATCAACGACCTGCTCGGCAAGGGCTGCCACGCGCTCATCGTCTCGCCGAACACCACCGCGACGCTCACCCCGGCCGTGGAGGCCGCCTGCCGGAAGGGCCTGCCGGTCATCGTCTTCGACCGCGGCGTCGACACGACCTGCCCGGCGACGTTCATCAACCCGATCGGCGGCTACGGATTCGGCCACGTCGCGGCGGAGTTCGTCACCCGGAAGATGACGCGGGGCGGCAAGGTGCTCGCGCTGCGCATCCTGCCCGGCGTCGATGTGCTGGAGACCCGTTGGTCCGCGGCGAAGGTCGCCTTCGACAAGGCGGGCGTCGACGTCGTCGGCGTCGAGTTCACCGACGGCGACCCGGCCAGGACCAAGAAGATCGTCAACGACTACATCCAGCGGTACGGCACGATCGACGGCGTCTGGATGGACGCCGGGGCGGTCGCGGGCGCGGCGGTCGAGGCGTTCGAGGACGCCGGCAAGCCCGTACCGCCGATCAGCGGCGAGGACCAGCTCGACTTCCTGAAGCTGTGGAAGGACAAGAAGCTCACGGCGATCGCCCCGACCTACCCGACCTACCAGTGGCGCACCCCGGTCATCGCCGCGCTGAAGATCCTCGACGGCGAGCAGGTGCCGAACCCGTGGAAGCTGCCACAGCCGACCATCACCCAGGACAACCTGGACGAGTACGTCGACCCCACCATGCCGCCGCTGCACTACGCGATGTGCGGCTGCACCGACCTGCCCGGTTACCCGCGGCGCTGGAAGTAGTGCGGTGTACACCATCGGTGTCAACCCGTGGGTCTGGGCCTCGCCGGTCGACGACGCGGCCATGGCCGAACTGGTGCCGCGCATCGCCGCGTTCGGTTTCGACGCGGTCGAGCTGCCGATCGAGCAACCCGGCGACTGGGACCCGGCCCGCACCCGGGACCTGCTGGCGGCGCACGGCCTGCGCGCGGTCGGCGTCTGTGCGGTCACCTCGCCCGGACGTGATCTCGTGAACGCGCCGCCGGAGGCCGTCGCCTCCACCGTGGCGTACCTGAAGGCGTGTGTGGACAGTGCGGTGGCCGTCGGCGCGCCCTGCGTCGGCGGCCCGGTCTACGCCGCGGTGGGGCGGACCTGGCGCATGTCACCGGTGGAGCGCGCGGCCTGCTACGCGGACGTCCGCCGTGCCCTGCGGCCAGTGGCCGACCACGCGGGGGAGCGGGGCGTGAGCATCGGCGTGGAGGCCCTCAACCGCTATGAGACGAGCGTCGTCAACACGGTCGAGCAGGCGGTGGAGCTGATCGACGGCCTGCCCGCGAACGTCGGTCTCATGATCGACACCTATCACATGAACATCGAGGAGGCCGATCCCTACGAGGCGCTCGTCACGGCTGGTCCGCACCTCAAGCACGTCCAGGTCAGCGGCACCGACCGCGGCACCCCGGGCGCCGACCACTTCGACTGGCCACGCTTCCTCGCCGGCCTGGCCACGACCGGCTACGGCGGCGCGGTGTGCATCGAGTCGTTCACCGCTCAGAACGAGGCCATCGCCACCGCCGCCTCGATCTGGCGGCCGCTTGCCCCGTCGCAGGACACCCTCGCCCGTGACGGGCTGTCCTACCTCCGAACTGTCCTCCGTGGACTGGAAAACGCTCCCTTGACCGGGTCATAGGGGTCGCGCCCGCACGCCGAGTACCCCGGTCGCGCCGTCATCCCCTTCTGCCCGGGAACCCCCACAAGGAGAAAAGGTGTTCACAACGCTCAGGATACGAAGGCGGCTGCTGGCCGGAGCCGCCACAGCCGGCCTGACCGCGACCGCCGTCATGGCGTTCCCCGCGCCCGCGTCCGCAGCCCCCCTCACTCTGTATGTCTCGCCGTCCGGCACCGGCACCGACTGTTCCAGCGCGCAGCCGTGCTCACTGACAGCCGCGCAGGCGGCGGTGCGGTCGCTCAACGACGCCATGTCGGACGACATCGTGGTGCAGTTGGCCGACGGTGTGTACCGGCTGGCCCAACCCTTGCGGCTGACGGCGGAGGACTCCGGCTCAGGCGGTCACACGGTCGTGTGGCGGGCCGCCCCGTCGGCGCGTCCGGTGATCACCGGTGCCCGGGCGGTCACCGGCTGGTCGGTGGCCGACGCGGCCAAGAACATCTGGAAGGCCGACGTGCCCGCCGGCCTCGATACCCGGCAGCTCTATGTCGACGGCGCCGTCGCCACCCGGGCACGCACACAGGTGAACAGGGCGGATTTCACGGCCTCCAGCGCCGGAATGAGGTTCTCGAGCGGTGCGCTGAGCTATCTGAACAACCTGGCCGACCAGAGCCGGGTCGAGGTGGAGAGCGTCAACTCCTTCACCGACCGGTACTCGCCGGTGCAGAGCATCAGTGCGAACTTCATCACGATGCAGCAGCCGGCGTGGAACAACAACAACTTCGGCTACGACACCCTGATGCGGCCGCACCGGGCCGGTCCGTTCTACCTGTCCAACGCGTACGAGTTCCTGGACTCGCCCGGCGAGTGGTACCTCAACCCCACGGCCGGAGCCCTGTACTACATCCCCCGGGCCGGGCAGAACATGAGCACCGCCAGCGTGGAACTGCCGAGGCTGCAGTCGCTGGTGAGCGTCGGGGGCACGTACGGCGAGCCGGCGCACCACGTCACGTTCAGCGGGATCACCTTCACCGGTACGAGCTGGCTGGGCCCCAGCAGCAACCAGGGTTACGTAGACCAGCAGACCGGCGCGTACATCTCCGGCAACTGGAGCTGGCCGAGCTTCGACTCCTGCCACAACGGCTGCACGCAGTTCGAGGCGGCCCGGCCGCACTGGCAGCAGATGCCGGCCGCCGTGCAGATCTCCGCCGCCAACACCATCACCTTCAGCGACTCCCGGTTCGTCAACCTGGGCCAGACGGCCATCGGCATCGGCAACGACGCGGGCGCGCACGCCAGCGGCGTCGGCCTGGGTGCCCGCGGCATCACGGTGACCCGGTCGGAGATCGCCCGGAGCTCAGCCGGCGGCATCCTCGTGGGCGGCGTGCGCGCCGACGCCCACCACCCCAGCGACCAGCGCATGGTCAACAGGGACATCACGATCAGCAACAACCGTATCCACGACCTCGGAGCGGACTACCGGGGCATCGTCTCCGTCCTGACCACGTACGTCACCAACAGCACCGTCGCCCAGAACGAGGTCTACAACATGCCGTACTCCGGCATGTCGATCGGGTACGGCTGGGGCGCCAACGACGCGGGCGGCAGCAACCACTATGCCAACCGGGGCCTGTACAACTACCAGCCGCGCTACACGACGCCGACCACCGCGTCCAACAACCGGCTCATCGGCAACTACATCCACGATGTGATGCAGCAGATGAACGACGGTGGCTGCATCTACACGCTCGGATGGAACCCGAGCGCGCAGATCAGCCGGAACCACTGCCTGCGGACCAACGGACACTTCGGGGTGTACTTCGACGAGGGCTCGAAGTACTACACGGCCAGCAACAATGTCTTCTCGAACACCGGTACGTGGGCGACGGCCAACTACTGGGGTGGCGAGAACATGGGGAACTGGACCGTCACCAACAACTGGTCGACCAACGGCAGCACGAACGTGACCAACGGGGACCGAGGCAACGTGGTCTCCGGCAATGTCACGGTCACCAATGGCAACTGGCCTTCCGGTGCCCAGGACGTGATGGCGTCGGCCGGACCGCAGGGCACCACCCCACCGCCCACGGGTCAGCGGATCGTGGGCGCGCAGTCCGGCCGCTGCCTGACCGTCTCCGGCGCCACCAACGGCACCCAGACCCAACTGTGGGACTGCACCGGCGCAGCCGGACAGACCTGGACCTACACCGCAGACAAACAACTGACCGTCCACGGCGACAAGTGCCTCGACGCCAGCGGACGCGGCACCACCAACGGCACCGCCGTCATCATCTGGGACTGCAACGGCCAGAACAACCAGCAGTGGAACGTCAACCCCGACGGCACCATCACCGGCGTCCAGTCCGGACTGTGCCTGGACGCCAACG
>NZ_JOCT01000050.1 GCF_000717875.1 Streptomyces sp. NRRL S-455 | reverse complement strand
GATCTGACCCGCCCCGTGGGTGTCCGCGATGTCCCGCCTGCCTTGCGACACCCTCTCGCACCGGCCGGGGCGGGCCCCCCCCCCCCCCCGGGGTGCGCCCGCCCCGGCCCCTCCTCCCCTCCTCACTCCGCACCAGCCGCACCGCGAAGGAGCAGCCGTATGCTCTCGCAGCCCCACCGTTCCTCTCTTTCCCGCCGGGGGTTCCTCGGCGCGAGCGCCGCGGCGGGAGCCGTCCTCGGCCTCGCCTCCGGTCCCGCCCGGGCCGGCACCCGGCCGCGACCGTTCGGCCGGTACGGGTCGCCTGCCGCGCGCCGCGACCCCAGGACCCTGTACGTCCACCCGGGCGGCGCCGGTGACTTCACCACCGTCCGAGATGCCGTGACCGCCGCGAGCGGCAGTGGATACACGCTGGTCATCGCGCCGGGCGTCTACCGGCAGACCGTCGCCGTCGACCCGGCCCGCACCGAGATGACCTGGATCGGGGCGAGCGAGAACCCCCGTGACGTGGTGATCGTGTACGACAACGCGGCCGGGACGCCCAAGCCCGGCGGCGGCACCTACGGCACCACCGGGTCCGCCACCGCCACCGTGCAGGCCGACGGCTTCACGGCACGCTGGATCACCTTCGCCAACGACTGGCTGCGCGCCGACCACCCCGACATCACCGGCACGCAGGCCGTCGCCCTGAAGGTCCAGGGCGACCGGTCCGCCTTCCACCACTGCCGGTTCCTCGGCCACCAGGACACCCTGTACGCCGACACGATGGCACTGGGCACCTTCGCCCGGCAGTACTTCGCCCACTGCTACGCCGAGGGCGACGTCGACTTCGTCTTCGGGCGGGCCACGGCCGTCTTCGAGCACTGCCACTTCCGCACCCTGGACCGGACCGACCTGCCGGCCGCCCCGTACGGGTTCGTCTTCGCCCCGTCGACGGCCGGTGCCAATCCGCTCGGCTTCCTGGTGACCAGGAGCCGCGTCAGCAGCGAGGCCCCCGACGGCTTCTACAAACTGGCCCGGCCCTGGGTGCCCAGCTCCGACACCACCGCCCGGCCCATGCTCACCGTCCGGGACACCCGGCTCGGCCCCGGCGTCGACGCGGTGGCCCCGTACACCAACATGCGGGACGCCCACCCCTGGCAGAGCATGCGGTTCGCCGAGTACCGCAACACCGGACCGGGCGCTGTCGTCTCCGTTCCGGAGAACCGGCCGCAACTGAGCGCCTCCCAGGCCGCGTCGCACACCAGGGACCGCTACCTCGGCGACTGGAGGCCCGGTGCGTAGGGCCGCGGCTCTCCTCATCGGTGTGTGTCTGCTCTGGCAGGCACCCGCGGCCTCCGCCGCCGAACGCGCCCCCGTGGGCTGGGCCTCGACCGGCTCCGGCACCACCGGCGGTGCGGGCGGCAGGACCTGGACGGTGGACACCCGCGCCGAGCTGAAGGAGGCCCTGGCGAACGACGGAGCCCCCACCGAGCCCAAGGGTGCACGTTGTCAACAACGTCCACCGGGGACGGCCGCCGCTCTACGCCCTGGGCGTCGGCGTGGAGTCCGCGATCTTCTCCGAGCGCAACGTCTTCCGTTACCGCGGGGGAGGGCCGTCCCAGGCGCTCGCCGCTTACGGGGGCGAGCGGTTCCGCGACACCGGATCCTGGTTCAACGGCCGGCTCGCCCGGCTGAACGCCGTGGCGCGCGACCTCGGCCTCGGCGACGACGTCGGCTGGGATCCCGCCGACGTGTACGACTACCGCGCCTTGACATCGCCGGCGGCGGTCGAGCGGTACGTACTGCGGCACGCCGGAGCGGGGAGGCCTCATGGACGCCCGTGAGCCGCTCGGACGGCGCCGATTCGTGGTCGGGGCGGGCACGGCCCTGCTGACCGGGGGAGCGGTGAACGGCGCGGAGGCGGCGGTCGTGGACGGTCCACTTCCCGACATCCACCCGGCCCTGAAGGACGCCCTGACCTTCCCCCTCGCCTGGGGCAGGTCCCCGATCCGCGACTTCCGCGCCTGGCGGCGTGCCGCCCGGGCCACGGTCGAGGAACACCTCCTCGTCGAGCGGCAGGACGGGACGCCGTACGCCCCGGAGTTCGGAGCACGTGCACAAGGGGAGGGATTCACGAGGGAGTTGGTCACCGTCTCCCTCACCCGCTACGAGCGCGTGCGGGGCGCCCTGCTCACTCCGCACGGCAAGGGGCCTTTCCCCGCCGTGCTGCTCCTGCACGACCACGGCGCCAGGTTCGACATCGGCAAGGAGAAACTCGTCCGGCCCTGGTACGACGACACCCGCCTCGCCTCCGCCACGGCCTGGGCGGAAAAGTACTTCAGCGGACGGTTCGTCGGCGACGAGCTGGCCCGCCGGGGCCATGTGGTGCTGTGCCTGGACGCGCTCGGCTGGGGCGACCGCGGGCCCCTGGCCTACGAGCAGCAGCAGGCCCTGGCGTCCAACTTCTACCACCTCGGCTCCTCGCTCGCCGGCCTCATGGCCCGGGAGGACGAGCGGGCCGCCGCCTTCCTGGCCGGACTGGACCGGGTGGACGCCCGGCGGGTCGCGGCCGTCGGGTTCTCCATGGGCGCCTACCGGGCCTGGCAGACCGCCGCCCTCAGCGACCACGTGGCGGCCGCCGCGAGTGTGTGCTGGATGACCGGGCTGAAGGAGATGATGGTGCCCGGCAACAACACGCTGCGCGGGCAGTCGGCGTACCACATGCTCCATCCGGGGCTGGCCCGGCATCTCGACATCCCCGACGTGGCGAGCATCGCCGCTCCCAAGCCGATGCTGTTCTCCAACGGCGGGCTCGACACGCTGTTCCCCGCCGAGGGCATCCGGGTCGCGTACGACAGGCTGCGCGCCGTCTGGCGTTCGTGCCACGCCGAGGAGCGGATACGGATGAAGACGTGGCCGGAGCTCGGCCACGTCTTCACCGCTCCCGTGCAGGACGACGTCTTCAGCTGGCTCGACGACGTCCTGTGAGGCTCACCGCCGTACCGGCTTGATCCCCTCCAGCGTCGGAACCACCGGCTTGATGCTGCCGTCCGCCGCGAACTCCATACGGTCGATGGTGGTCTCGCGGTGCATGCCGTCACCGCCCGCCTTGCCCGGGCCGTTCAGGGCGAAGCGGTGGTAGACCATGTACCAGTCGTCCGTGCCGGGGGTGTTCACCACCGAGTGGTGACCGGTGCCGAGGATGCCGTACTCGGGCCGCTTCTCGAGGATCGTCCCGCGCTTGGTCCACGGGCCGAGCGGGGACGGTCCCGTCGCGTACGCCACGTGGTAGTTCTCGCTGCGGGTGTCGTCCTCCGACCACATGAAGTAGTAGGTGCCCTTCCGCTTGATCACGAAGGAGCCCTCGCGGAAGTTGTCCGGGGTGATGTCCTTCACCTTCGACGCGTCGAAGGACACCATGTCGTCGCCCAGCGGCACCACATACCCGTGGCCGTTGCCCCAGTACAGGTAGGCCTGGCCGTCGTCGTCCGTGAAGACCGACGGGTCGATCATCTGGCCCTTCAGGGCACCGCCCTTGGCGACCAGCGGCTTGCCGAGCGCGTCCTTGAAGGGGCCGGCGGGGGAGTCGGCCACCGCCACGCCGATCTGCTGCTCGGCGCAGAAGTAGAAGTAGTACTTGCCGTCCCGCTCGGCGATCGCGGGCGCCCAGGCGTACTTGTCGGCCCAGCTCACGTCAGGACCGAGGTCGAGGATGACGCCGTGGTCCTTCCAGTTGACCAGGTCCTTCGACGAGTACGCCTTGAACTTGGTGCCGCTCCAGCCCTGGAAGCCGTCCGTCGTCGGGTAGATCCAGTATCTGCCGTTGAGGTAGTGGACGTCGGGGTCGGCGTTCAGGCCGGGCAGCAGAGGGCTGCGGTTGCGGACCGCCTCGACCGTCCAGGTGCGCTTGGTGCCGTCGGCGGCCGTCACGGTGTACTTCTGCGGCTTGCGGAAGTCCCGGCGGGTGCCGGACTTCGGGCTGAGCTTCGCGCCCTCACCGACCCACAGCTTCGGCGCGAGGCCGCGCAGATCGGCGTTCGGCCTCATCGGGAGAACGACCTTCGAGGCGCTCTCCGTGACGATCGAGTACCCGTTCTGGTGCCCCGCCGTCGCGTCCACCACGGAGGTCGGGGTGCTCGGGTAGGCCGCCAGCAGCCGGTCGTACTCCCGCTGCGTCACCGGGAGGACCGTGCCGTGCCGGGGGCTCGCCGGGAGCTGGTAGTTCGTGGACGGGGTCCACTTGCCGGAGGCGAGATCGGTGGTCTCGAAGGGGAGGTAGCCGCGGCCGCCGTACTCGTCGATGAACAGGTACCACTTCTTCTCGGTGTTCGACTTGAACACCGTCGGGCCCTCACCGCGGTCCATCGCGCCCTTGCCGATGCAGTCGGACACGAAGTCGTACTTCGTCGACGTCAGCGAGGCCGACTTCTCGCCGGTGATGAACTTCGAGCAGGGGCTGGAGGAGCTGGGGTCCCGCTCGTCCTTGGTGTAGCGGTAGTACTCGTCCTTGTACTTCACGACCGTGGAGTCGATCACCGAGTAGCCGGGGTCGTTCCAGATCTTCGGCTCGCTGAAGGTCCGGAAGTCCTTGGTGGTCGCGTACATCATCTTGTTGTACGTGTTGCCCTTGTGCTCCGGGTCGTCGTCGGCGTACAGCTTCGACGCCCAGAAGACGACGTACGCGTCGAGCTCGTCGTCCCAGTAGGCCTCCGGGGCCCAGGTGTTGCCCGCGTTGTCCGGGGAGACCTTCACCAGCCGCTGGTCGGTCCAGTTGACCAGGTCGGTGGACTCCCAGACCATGATCGACTTGCTGCCGTGCCGCTGGACCTGGTCCCAGTTGCCGCTGGAGTTCTGGTACATGCGCAGGTCGGTGGCGATCAGGAAGAACTTGTCGCCCTCGGGGGAGCGGATCACGAACGGGTCGCGCAGGCCCTTCTCGCCGATGGTCGACGTCAGGACCGGCTTGCCGGCGTTCAGCTCACGCCAGTGCAGCGCGTCGTTGCCCCGGCTGAGGGCGTACCGGATCTGCTCGCCGTCGGCCGTGCCCTCACCCGTGAAGTAGGCGAAGAGATAGCCGGCGTACTTGGACTGCTTCACGGGTGGCGCTCCGGATTCCGCGGTGCTGGGCGGTGCGGTGAGGAGGGTCAGGAGGAGGCCCGAGAGGGCCAGGAAGGGCAGCAGGAGCGTGCGGGGGCGCATGACACTTCCTGTCGGAGTCTGGGGGGTTCTGTTGGATACGGCCTTCGGAGTTTCACCGGACGGGGACAGGGCGTCAACGGGTGTGCAGGAAGCCGGTGGTTCCGAAAGTTTCGGAAGTGGTGGACGTGCCGTGCGCGTGACGACGCCCCCGCCGGTGCGAAACGGCGGGGGCGCCCTGCGTACCGGCCGAGGGGGGCTCGGCCGGTGCCGTTCGACCGCCCGGAGGGGGGCTCCGGAGGGCCGTGGTGCCGAACGTCCGACTGGATGCCCGGACATCCGGCGGCCGGCCGGCCCATGGGGGGTTCCGGGCCGACCGGAGCTCAGGAGAGGCGGGGACTCACTGGTAGCTGATGTCCGACGCCGTGAACTTGCAGGTCTTGCCGTCGGGGCCGGGCGGGGTCAGCTCCTTGGGCTCCTTGCCCGTGTTGTTGCCCTCGAAGCGCACACACGTCTTGATCTTCTTCTTGCTGTCCCCGTGGATACGGACCTTCGACAGCGTGGCGGTGTCGCCGTAGTTCTGGTTGACGCCGACGATCGAGTTCATCGGCGCCGTCACGTCGATGTCGTTCAGGACGATCGTGCGCTTGTACTGCGTCGAGCAGTTGCCGCAGGAGCGGACCAGCTTGCCCGCGTTCTGCACCTGGAAGCCCGACACGTTGAGCGTGCCGGCGCCGTTGAACTGCAGCACCTTGTCGTCGGCGTTCTTCGCGCCGCCGCCGATCACCTTGTACACCGCGGACGCCGACTTGCCCTTGAAGCTGGCCGCGTCCTCGCCGACGTCCAGCCACCACACGTTCTGCAGTGTGCAACTGCCCTTGCAGTGCACGCCGTCCGCGGCCGGGGTACCGATGATGACGTTCTTGAGCGTCGCGCCGTCGGCCAGCTCGAAGAGGGGGGCCTGACCCTCGTCCTGGTTGTCGTTGCCGAGCGCGCCGGTGCCGTAGAACTTCTTCATGCCGCCGTCGCGGACACCGGAGACCGGGATGGTCTTCGACACGGGCTCGCTGCCCGTGTCGGCGGGCCAGGGGGACGCGGCGCTGGCGGTGGACAGCATCGACGTGGTGACGATCGCCGCTCCCGCGATACCGAACGCCGACAGCCCCGAGATCACCGCCCGCCGTTTGGTGACCCGGCGGCGATGGCGGACGCGCTGTTCTGCTGGTGCAGTCATGTACCGATTCCTCGAGTGGGGGGTGGTTCTTGCGCGTCTTCGCTCGCGCGGGGGCGCCCCCATCGCGTCGACTCCCTCCTCCGCCTTGCAGCTGCACGCACCAGGCCCCGCTCACCGGCGCTGACAAGCGCTGCCGATGCCCTGCGCCGTGATCCAAACGACAGGCCCTAGTCGTCCTCGGCGTCGTCCACCGCGGCGAACCCGCCGCCCACGGACAGCCGCTCGGAACCGGCCGTGGCCGTCACGGTGTAGCGGTCCGCGCCCGCGTCACGCCCGCCGCGGTCGTGGTCGAACTGCCCCGCGAACACCCACTCGCCCGCCGGGACCTCGCGGCCCTCCCTGAGGGTCCAGGTGTAGAGCACGAAACCGTCCCGCTCGTCGACCGTGAGGGTGAAGTCGTTCTCGGGCAGCGACCGCCACGCCCCGGCGTTCGAGACCCCGCCGGTCTGCGCGATCCTCAACCGCACGGTCAGCGCGGTCAGTTCCTCGCGGGTCTTGAGGGTGATGGTGCTCTGCGCCCAGAAGTCGTTGCTGTGCGGATCGACCGAGCCGTCCGACCACAGCGGCCCGTCCTCGGTGGCGGCGGGCGGCCGCCCGGTGACGGAGGTGCTCGGCTTCCTCGAGGGGGACGGGGCGGACTCGCTCCGCTCCGGTGTGGCGGGCGGCGTCTCCTCGACCGGCGGCACGGGGGCCCGGCTCGTGGCCTCCGGCGACGGTGTGGGTGTGGGGGTGGGTGACGTCGCCACCTCCCGCTGCCGCGGGGCGGCCTCCTCCCGCACCGCGGACGCGACCGCGTAACCGCCCACCGCCAGCACACCCGCCACCGCGGCCGTCGCGCCCGCGACCCGCATCCACCCGAGCACCGGCGGACGCGCACGGTGGCCGGAACCCTCCGGACCGGCCATGCCGCGCTCGACCCGGGCCAGGATGCGCTCCCGGTCGGGCTCGTGCGCCCCGGCCGCCTCGTGCAGCCGGGCGCACAACTCCTCGTGCACGTCCCGCCGCATGGTCATCGGTCCCTCCCTCCGCCCTTACCGGTGCGCACTCCCTCCACGGCGGGCGAGCAACGGGGCGCGCCCAGTGCCGCGCGCATCCGCTGCGGCACTCCCTGTGTGCCCAGCAGTCGCTGGAGTTCCGCCATCCCCTTCGAGGTCTGGCTCTTCACCGTACCGACCGAGATGCCGAGGGCGAGCGCGGTGTCCTTCTCCGAGAGGTCGAAGGCGTGCCGCAGCACCACACAGGCCCGCTTGCGGAACGGCAGCCCGCGCAGCGCCTCCTGGACGTCGACCACACCCGCGACGTCCGGGTTCTCGGTGTTCTCCTCGCGCTGCGACCAGAACAGGGCGATACGCCGCCGCTCGCGCATCGCGCTGCGGATACGGGTGCGGGCCAGGTTGGCGACCACACCGCGGGCGTACGCCGCCGGATGGTCGGCGGCCCGTACCCGGTCCCAGCGGTGCCACAGCGCCAGTAACGCGTCCGCCGCGAGATCGTCGGCGGTGTCCGGCTCGCCCGTCAGCAGGTGGGCGAGCCGGGACAGTTCGGCGTAGTGGCGCTCGAAGAAGGCGTGGAACTCCACGGAGGCGGCGTCGTCGACGACAGTGCCCACGGGCGACCTCTCCTCGCAGCGGCTTCGGGCACTCCCGGCCGGGTGCCGTGAGTGTCATGTAGATGACATGTGATCATCCGGGGGAGGCCCGGACGAGATCGGGAAGCGTAGCAGCGATCCTCGGGACGGTTCGTACGGAGCTTCGAACGGCGGTTGGCAGGCCGGACTCTGATTCCGTTACACGAAGAAAACCTGAACGTGGTTCAACGCAGGGACAATCCAGCCAGCATCCGCACACCGATCACCCCGGCATCAAGGAGCACGTGTCATGTCCGAACCGCAGCAGGTGACCGACCGGCCGACCGCCGCACCACCCCCGGTGAACAGCGTCGACCGGTTCTTCAGGATCTCCGAGCGGGGCTCCACCTTCGGCCGGGAGATCCGTGGCGGCTTCGCCACCTTCTTCACGATGGCCTACATCCTTGTCCTGAATCCCATCATCCTGGGCAGCGCCAAGGACAAGTTCGGGCACCAGCTGGACGCCGTCCAGCTCACCACGGCCACCGCCCTGGTGGCCGCCGTCATGACGATCATCATGGGCGTGGCCGGCAACCTGCCCCTCGCGCTCGCCGCCGGACTCGGCCTCAACGCCGTGGTCGCCTTCCAGATCGCCCCGCTGATGAGCTGGGACGACGCGATGGGCCTGATCGTCCTCGAAGGCCTGCTGATCTGTGTGCTGGTGGTGACCGGTCTGCGCGAGGCCGTCATGCACGCCATACCCCAGCCGCTCAAGCAGGCGATCAGCGTCGGCATCGGCCTGTTCATCGCCTTCATCGGCTTCGTCGACGCCGGGTTCGTCAGCCGCATCCCGGACGCCGCGAACACCACCGTGCCGGTCCAGCTGGGCGGCACCGGCACCCTCACGGGATGGCCGATGCTCGTCTTCTGCCTCGGTGTCCTGCTGACGATCGCCCTGCTCGCCCGCAGGGTCAAGGGCGCCATCCTGATCAGTATCGTCACGATGACCGCCGTGGCGATAGTGATCAATTCCATGGCCGACATCAAGTCCTGGGGCCTGACCACCCCGTCGTGGCCCGACCAGCTCGTCGACGCTCCGGACTTCGGCCTCGTCGGCGACTTCGACCTGTTCGGCGCGTTCAGCGCCCCCGGCGTCGGTGTGATCACCGTCGTCCTGCTGGTCTTCACGCTGATCCTGTCCGACTTCTTCGACACCATGGGCACGGTCGTCGGCATCAGCGCCGAGGCCGGGCTGCTGGACGAGGAGGGCAAGGTCCCGAACCTGGGCCGGGTGCTGCTGATCGACGGCGCCGCGGCGGTCGCGGGCGGCGCGGCCTCCGCCTCCTCGGCGACCTCCTACATCGAGTCGGCGGCCGGCGTCGGCGAGGGCTCGCGCACCGGCTTCTCCAACCTCGTCACCGGCGGCCTGTTCGGCCTCGCGCTGTTCCTGACCCCGCTGCTCACCATCGTCCCGCTGCAGGCCGCCGCCCCGGCGCTGGTCGCCGTGGGCTTCCTGATGATGACCCAGGTCAAGCACATCGACTGGGACCGGTACGACGTCGCCGTCCCGGCCTTCCTCACCATCGCCGTGATGCCGTTCACCTACTCCATCACCAACGGGATCGGCGCCGGCTTCCTCGCGTACGTCGTCATCAAGACCGTGCTCGGCAAGGCCAGGGAGGTCCACTGGCTGCTGTGGGGGACCGCGGCGCTGTTCCTCGTGTACTTCGCGATCGACCCCATCGAGCAGCTCCTCGGAGCCAAGTAACGAGGCCGGGCCGCCTCCGGGGGGATGGGGGCGGCCCGTCTCGTCTCTACAGACGGCTTTCACGCGGCCCGGGTTCAGTCCTTCAGGGCCGCTTCCATCATCGCCTTGGCGACCGGCGCCGCCAGGCCGTTGCCGCTGACCTCCGAGCGGGCCGCGTTCGACTGCTCGATGACGACCGCCACGGCGACCTCCTTGTCCGACGAGCCGGACTCGCCGTACGAGGTGAACCAGGCGTACGGCACCCGGCTGTTGTTCTCGCCGTGCTGGGCCGTACCCGTCTTGCCGCCCACGGTGGCGCCCGGGACCTGGGCGTTCGTGCCCGTGCCCTTGTCCACCACGGTCTGCATCGCCGACCGCAACTGCTCGGCGGTCGAGGAGCTGACGATCTCCTTGCCGCCCGCGTCGTCGTCGTAGTCCTGCAACACATCGCCGCCGCTGTCGGTGATCTGCGAAACCATATGCGGCGAAACCAGCTTGCCGCCGTTTGCTATGGCTGCCGACACCATGGCCATCTGGAGCGGCGTCGCCGTGACGTCGAACTGGCCGATGCCCGTCAGCGCGGTCTCCGACGGGTGCATGTCCGACGGGTACACGCTCGGGTAGGCCCGGACCGGCACATCCAGCTTGTCGTCGTTGAAGCCGAACTTCTCGGCCATCGCCCTCACCTTGTCCTGGCCCAGGTCGACGGCCATCTTCCCGAAGACGTTGTTGCAGGAGTACTGGAGCGCCACCCGGATCGAGGCGTCCGCACAGGGGGCACTCGGATTCTCGTTGTCCAGTGCCCTGGTCGTGCCCGGCAGCGGGTACGGGTTCGGACTGTCGGTCTTCTCGTCCACCGAGGAGTACAGCCCGTCCTCCAGCGCGGCCGCCGCCACGACCAGCTTGAACGTCGAGCCGGGCGGCAGCGGCTGCCGCAGCGCCCGGTTGGTCAGCGGCTTCTCCGGGTCGCTGGTCAGCTTCTTCCAGGCCGCCCCCGCCGTGTTGGCGTCCGTCAGCGACGACGGGTCGTACGACGGGGTCGACACGACCGCGAGGATCCTCCCGGTCCTCGGATCGATGGCGACGGCGCCGCCCTTCTTGTCACCGAGCGCGTCGTACGCCGCCTTCTGCACGTCCGGGTCGATCGTCGTCACCACGCTGCCCGGGGCGGCCCGCTGGTTGGTGACGGTGTCCATCACCGACTTCAGCCGGCTGTCCGTGCCGTTGAGGAGGTCCGTGTAGATGCCCTCCAGCTGGGTCGGCGCGTACGCCTGCGAGGCGTATCCCGTGACCGCCGCGTACAGCTCGCCGTCCGTGTACGTGCGCTTGTACCTGAGGTCGCCCGTCTTCGTCGGCGCCGAGCCGGTGACCGACCGGCCGCCCACGATGATGTTCCCGAGCGGCGCCGAGTACGTCAGAATCGCGTTCCGCCGGTTGTCCTTGCCGTCTGCGAGCGCCCGGCCCTCGTAGAACTGCACCCAGGTCGCCCTGCCCAGCAGGGCCAACACCAGCAGCAGCGTGAAGACCGATGCGCGCCTGATCGTCTTGTTCATCCCGAACATGCAGACGAGCCGCGTGGGCGGATCGTTCCCGCCCGTCCGGTTCTCTCATGCCGTGGCCCGGTTTTCTCACCCGTTGTTGAGAAAGCCCGCCTCGTACGCCGCGATGACCGCCTGCGTGCGGTCCCGGGTGCCCGTCTTGGCCAGGACCGCCGCGACGTGCGACTTCACCGTGGCCGGGCCGACCTCCATCCGGCGGGCGATCTCCGCGTTCGTCAGCCCGTCCGCCATGTGCCGCAGGACCTCCCGCTCGCGGGCCGTGAGCTTCGCCACCCAGGCGGGCGGCGCCGGGTGAGCGCGGGCGTGCTGGGTCGCGAGGGTGCGGACGGCCGCCGGGAACAGCAGGCTGTCGCTGCGCGCCACCAGCCGGACCGCCTGCACCAGCGCGTCCGCCTCCGCCCGCTTCAGCAGGAACCCGGCGGCTCCGGCGCGCAGCGCGTCGTATACGTAGGAGTCGTTCTCGAACGTGGTCACGACGACGATCCGGGGCGGCTCGTCCAGTGTGGCGAGGATCTGCTCGGTGGCGCGGATGCCGTCGGTCTCCGGCATCCGGACGTCCATGAGGACGACGTCCGGCCGCAGCTCCCGTACCACCGACACGGCCTCGGCGCCGGTGGCCGCCTCACCCACCACCTCCAGGTCCGGCTCGGCGGAGACGATGGCGCGCAGCGCGCTGCGGACCATGCGCTCGTCGTCGGCGAGGACGACACGGACGGGCGTCGGTGGGGTCATGCGGGTCCTTTCATCGCGGGCCCTTCATCGGCGTCATCGGCAGGCGCGTGTGCAGCCGCCAGGTCTGTGCGGCCGTCGGTCCGGCCGTCACGGTCCCGCCCAGCAGCCTGACCCGGTCCGCGACGCCGCGCAGGCCATGGCCGCCGCCGGGTCGGGGGAACGCGGAACCGCTCAGCGGATTCTCCACGGAGATGTCCAGCTGCCCCGCCGCCACCGCGATGCGCACATCCACCGCTACCCGGTCGCCGGAGTGTCTGAGGGCATTGCTCAGCCCCTCCTGCACGATCCGGTACGCCTCGCGCGACAGCAGCGTGGGCAGCGCCTCCGGGTCGGCCTCGACCGTGGCCGTCACCCGGTGTCCGCCCGCCCGGGTACGGCGCAGCAGGCCGTCGAGGTCGTCGGCGAGGGTCGGCGCCGGGGCCGTGCCGGGGGCGTCGCCCTCGCGCAGCACGCCCAGGACGGCGTCGAGCTCGCCGACGGTACGCCGGGTCGTGTCCTCGATCGCTGCGAGGGCCTCGCGGACGAACTCCGGGTCGGAGGCGAGCACGCGGCGTGCGGCGCTCGCCTGGAGGGTGACCGCGCTCAGGGCGTGGCCGACGGAGTCGTGCAGTTCCCGTGCCAGCCGGTTGCGTACGGCGAGGTCGGCGGCGCGTGCCTCGGCGGCGGCGAGCCGGTCCTCGGGCGTGGGACCGAGGAGCACCGGCGCCCAGCGGGCCAGCAGTGCTCCGCAGCCGGCCGCGCAGCCGGCCAGGGCGATGAGCGAGGCGGCACCCGCGACCGGGGAGAGTGCCAACGCCCAGGCGTGGTCGAAGACTTCGGGCAACCCGAGCCGGGGGTCGCGCAGTCCCGCGAAGACCGGCAGGACGATCAGCACGGCGGCGAACGGCGGCAGGGCCAGCGACGCCCCCGCGATGATGCCGCCGAACCCGAGATGCAGCGTGAACCAGGCCGCGGTACGGCCCCTCTCGCCCCACGTCCGGGCCGGTCCCGAGGCGATCCGGTCCGTGCCGACGTCGCACAGCCAGCGCACGCCCGCGGACTCCAGCGGCCGGGCCAGCGGGAACAGGGACGAGACGGCGGCGAGCGGCAGGCCCACGGCGAAGGAGGCGAGTTGCAGAGGAAGGGACCCGAAGACGTCGGTGGAGCCCGTGACCGGGCCGATGAACACCGACCCGACGAGGAAGTACGGCATGGCGAGTGCGCCGCCGAGTATCAGATGGACCCAGCGCAGACGCGCCCGCCGGCCGAACAGCAACCGGGCGACCGCGATCACGCCGCCCGCCCTGCGGCCCTGGCCGAGCGCTCCGCGAACCAGTAGGCGCCGATGGCGGCGACGAGCAGGCCGACGAGCATCTGGCCAGCGTAGGCGAGGTTCATCAGCGGCGTCGGACGATCCGTGACGTTCTCCACGCCGCCCAGGGAGGCGAGCGACAGCCAGCCGCCCCAGCAGGCCACGGCCCCGGAGCCGACCCAGGCCAGCCCGAGCGGCACGGCGACGGGCAGGACCCGGCCGCGCCGGAAGGCCAGCAGCAGCCCGCCGGCCACGGCCGCGAGGAGAGACGCCACGTGCACGGCTTCCAGGACGTGGAAGTCAGCGCCCCGGTCCGCCGCCCGGCCCTCGCTGAGCCCGGCGGTGACGCCGCAGGCCCACAGCAGGTGGAGGGTGAGAGGCAGCAGGGCGAGCACGGCGGCGGCGACGGCGAGGGCGCGGTGGGCCGGACCGACGACGGCCGCGGGCAGTTCCCGCACCCGCCCGCGCCACAAGTGCCCCCAGCGGTCGCGGGCGTAGAGCACGAACAGGGCTCCCAGAGCGAGCCCTTGCAGGATGAACCCCGTGTACACGACGGTGAAGACCCACTCGTGGAGGAAGGGCTGGTGCTTCGGGCCCGGCGTGGCATCGCTCCCGAACGCCCGCACGACGAGCTGTGCCGGGAATCCGGCCATGATCGGCGCGAGCAGCCCGGTGGCGACCCACACGGGGAACGCCAGCAGCCAGGCCGGCACCCGCAGCCCCCACGGCCCGGTCAGCACCAGCGCCAGCACGACGACCGCGCTGTCCAGCAGTACGGAGATGCCATTGATCACGGCCATGCCCACGCGGTCGTCGAGCAGTCCGCTCCCCTCGGGGATACCGATGTGGCTCCCGGCGATCCAGGCGGCCTTGAGACCGAGGTACGGCAGGCAGGAGAGGACGGCGACGGCACGGAGCAGACGCCGGGGGCGGCCGAGGCGAACGGCGGGGACCGGGGTCGGGGAGGGGGCGAGGGGCTGCGTCATGCGATCACGCTCCCGCGCCGGAGGCGGACGGTGCGTCCCGCAGGGAGACGATCCGTCTCCGCCGGACGGGGGAGACGCCGCTCAGCCCTCCAGGATCAGCACCGTCTCGTCGATCTCGGCGCCCCGGGCGCGGGCATACCCCCGGGCCGACGCCACGGCGTCGAACCCGCACTTCTCCAGGACGCGCAGCGACCCGGCGTTGTCCGAAGCCGCCCGCGCGTAGAGGGGGCGCTCGGGCACCTCCGCCAGCAGGGCCCGCAGCGCCGCCGTGGCGATGCCCTTCCCCCAGTACGCCCGGTCGATCCAGTAGGTCACCTCGCGCTCGCCCGGCTCCCCGTACACCGCCGTGCTGCCGACCACGTCACCGTCGGCGAGGACCGTGCGGACCTCGGCGGACGAGGACCGGATCTTCGCCCAGTGGGCGTCGAAGGCATCCCGGTCGGACGGGTCCTCGGGGGTGAAGGCCGCCATGTGGAGCGCCTCGGGGTCGTTCATCTGCCGGAAGAAGACCGGCAGATCGCTGTCATGCACCTCGCGCAGCTCGACGTTCATGCCTCAGAGCCTACGGGTGGCCAGTGTCAGCCGGTCCCGGGCGTCGAACAGGGCGTCCTTCACCAGCTGTTCGTGCGCGGGGGTCAGCCGGGCCACCGGCACCGAGCAGCTGATCGCGTCCCGCGCCGGAGTGCGGTACGGGATCGCCACCCCGAAGCAGCGCAACCCCAGCGTGTTCTCCTCGCGGTCCACGGCGAAGCCCTGCTCCCGCACCTGGCGCAGCTCCTCGATGAGCTTCTCCCGGTCGGTGATCGTGTGCTCGGTCAGCGCGGGCAGTGTCTCCGGGAGCATCTTGCGCACCTGCTCGTCCGAGTAGGTGCTCAGCAGCGCCTTGCCGAGGGACGTGGAGTGCGCGGGCAGACGGCGGCCGACCCGGGTGAAGGGGCGCAGGTAGTGCTGCGACTGGCGGGTGGCGAGGTAGACGACGTTCGTGCCGTCCAGGCGGGCCAGGTGGATCGTCTCCGTGGTGTCGTCGGAGAGCCGGTCCAGGGTCGGGCGGGCCGCCGCGACCACCTCGTCGCCGTCGATGTACGACGTGCCGACCAGCAGCGCGCGCACGCCGATGCCGTACCGCGTGCCCGTCGCGTCCGTCTCCACCCAGCCCAGTTCGACGAGCGTGCGCAGCAGCATGTAGAGGCTGGACTTGGGATACCCGACGGCCTCCTGGACCGCCGCGAGCGAGTGCATACCGGGACGCCCAGCGAAGTATTCCAGCAGTTCAACGGTCCGTACCGCGGACTTGACCTGTGCCCCGCCGCCTGTCTCGGCACCCGACATCGCCCTTGACCCCTTTGTTCGACGGGAAATAGTCTCCAACAGCATATTCATCACCAGAGACGGCGTTCAGTATATCGAACGACCTGGCGAATGACCCAGATACACGTGGAGGGACCCGCGGTGGCAGCAGCACCAGTCTGGAGTGTCGACCCCCGAACCGGGAAGCAGCGTGAACAGGTTGCGGTGGAGGCCACAGCCCAGGAGGTGGACGCCGCCGTCCTCGCCGCCCACGAGGTACGGGACGCGCTCGCCGACCGCACCGTCCGGTCCGCCTTCCTGCGCGCCGCCGCCGACGAGCTGGAGGCGGCCAAGGACGGCCTCGTCGAGACCGCCGACGCCGAGACCGCGCTCGGCCCGGTCCGGCTGACCGGCGAGCTCGCCCGCACCTGCTACCAGCTGCGGGCCTTCGCCGACATCGTCGACGAGGGCGCCTTCCTCGACGTCGTCATCAACCACCCCGACGACACCGCGACCCCGCCCATCCCGGACCTGCGCCGCTACAAGGTGCCCCTGGGTGTCGTCGCCGTCTACTCGGCGTCGAACTTCCCCTTCGCCTTCTCGGTCGCCGGCGGCGACACCGCCAGCGCGCTGGCGGCCGGCTGCCCGGTCGTCGTGAAGGCCCACCCGGACCACCCGGCCCTGTCGGAGTACGTGGCCAAGATGCTGCGCCGCGCCGCCGCCCGCCACGGCATCCCCGAGGGCGTCGTCGGCCTGGTGCACGGCTTCGACGCGGGTGTCGAGCTGATCAAGCACCCGCTGGTCGCGGCGGCCGGCTTCACCGGGTCCGTGCGCGGTGGCCGCGCCCTCTTCGACGCGGCGGCCGCCCGCCCCGTGCCGATCCCCTTCCACGGCGAGCTGGGCTCCCTGAACCCGGTCGTCGTCACCGAGGCCGCCGCCGCCGAGCGGGCCGAGGCGATCGGCTCCGGCCTCGCCGGTTCCATGACGCTGGGCGTCGGCCAGTTCTGCGTGAAGCCGGGCCTCGTCCTCGCGCCGGCCGGTGCCGCCGGTGACGCCCTGCTGAAGTCGCTGACCGACGCCGTCAGCGACACCGACGCCGGGGTGCTGCTCGACCACCGCATGCGCGACAACTTCGTCGCCGGCGTCGCCGAGCGCGCCCAGCTGCCCGACGTCGACTCCCCGGTCACGCCCGGCGCGGGCGGCGAGCACACGGTCAGCGCGGGCTTCCTCACGGTGCCGGCCAGCAGGCTGGCGTCGGAGGGCGAGCACGACCTGCTGCTGGAGGAGTGCTTCGGCCCGGTCACCGTGGTGGCCCGCTACGAGGACGAGGCCGAGGTGAAGGCGGTGCTGTCGCGTCTGCCGGGCAACCTGACCGCGACGGTGCAGCTGTCCGAGGAGGAGGCCGCCGGGCAGGGCCGTGGTGCGGAGCTGCTGCAGGAGCTGACGCCGCTGGCCGGTCGAGTGCTGGTCAACGGCTGGCCGACGGGTGTCGCCGTCGCACCGGCTCAGCACCACGGTGGGCCGTACCCGGCGACGACATCGACGTCCACGTCGGTGGGCGGTACGGCGATCGAGCGGTGGCTGCGGCCCGTCGTGTATCAGAACACGCCGTCGGCGTTGCTCCCCGCGGAGCTGCGGGACGAGAACCCGCTGGGGCTGCCGCGGCGGTTCAACGGGCGTTTGGAGCGATAACACCCGTCGGGGTGCGGTGAGTTGCGGGCTCGCGGTTCGTCGTGGCGAGTCGCGCGGTTCCCCGCGCCCCTGAGGGGCGGACCTGAAACACTTGGCCGAATGGATCTCGAACTCCCCGAACTCCCTTTCCCCCTGCGCTCTTACGGGCCAGACGCTCATTGGTCCTACGAGGACGGGGTGCTCACCGGGTGGGCCGGGCCCCGGCAGGACCGGTTCGTGCCGCCCACCGGGGAGGCGCTGGACCCCGCTTCCGACGCGCCGCGGCTGCTCGGGGCTCCCGAAGGGGATTTCCAGCTGATCGCGAAGGTCACGGTCGGGTTCGGTGCGGCCTTCGACGCCGGGGTGCTCTACGTCCACGTCGGGGAGCGGTCCTGGGCCAAGCTCTGCCTGGAGTACTCCCCGGACGTGCCCACCGTCT
The DNA here is from genome assembly GCF_000717875.1 of Streptomyces sp. NRRL S-455. Lineage (GTDB taxonomy): Bacteria > Actinomycetota > Actinomycetes > Streptomycetales > Streptomycetaceae > Streptomyces. The sequence continues at coordinate 9,399 of NZ_JOCT01000050.1, read as the reverse complement.
GCACGGTCGTCACTCGGGGCCACTCCGACGACGCCAACTCCTTCACGGTGGACGGCAGTTCCGTCTGGTTGCGGGTCAGCCGCACGGGCCGCGCCTTCGCCTTCCACGCCTCCCGCGACGGCGAACGCTGGACCTTCGTCCGCCTCTTCACCCTCGGCGACGAGAAGGAGACGGGCGCGGCCCTCGTCGGCTTCATGACCCAGTCCCCGATGGGGGAGGGGTGCGTGGTGACGTACGACCACATCGAGTTCAGGCCGAACTGGCCGGATGATCTGCGGGACGGCAGCTGAGACCCGGGCGGGAACCGCGTCCCGGCAGGGCACGTCCACCATGCCATGATCAGCAACCGAGTGACTCCCGGCCGCGTGATCCGTACCGCTCTGCCCGCCGAGGTGGCGGACGTCGTCGCGCTGCACGCGCGGGCCCGGGCGACGTACTACCCCGACGGGCTGCCGCAGGACGGCACCGACTGGCTCGCCTCCTGGCGGAGCGCCCTCACGCGGCCGGACGGCCGGGTGCTGTGCGCCGTCGAGGCGGGCCGCATGATCGGCCTGGCCTCGTTCCGCACCCCGGAGGGTGATCCGGCCGACACGGTGAAGCTCTTCCAGTTCCACATCGACCCCGGTCACTGGCGCCGTGGCGCGGGTACCGAACTGCACACGGCCTGCGTCGAGGAGTGGAAGGCCGACGGCAAGCGGACGGCCGTCCTGGACGTGCACGTCGACAACGTGCGGGCGCAGTCCTTCTACGCCCGTCAGGGCTGGACCCAGGATCCGCGGAATCCGCCCGCCGAGGGGGGCCACCACCGGTGCCTGCGCCTTTCGGTCCCCGCGGAATGAAACGAGCTGCTTGAACGTTCAGCTACCCGGCGGAGGGAGCCTCCGTATCCCGTACGAGCTGGAGAGCCGAGAATGCGCGTCGAGATCTGGAGCGACATCGCCTGCCCCTGGTGCTACGTGGGCAAGGCCCGCTTCGAGAAGGCGCTGCGGGACTTCCCGCACCGCGACGAGGTCGAGGTGGTGCACCGCTCCTTCGAACTGGACCCGGGCCGCGCCAAGGACGACATCCAGCCCGTGATCACGATGCTCACCAGGAAGTACGGGATGAGCGAGGCGCAGGCCGAGGCCGGTGAGGACAACCTGGGCGCGCAGGCCGCCGCCGAGGGGCTGGACTACCGCACCCGCGGCCGTGACCACGGCAGCACCTTCGACATGCACCGGCTGCTCCACCTCGCCAAGGAGCAGGGCCGCCAGGAGCGGCTGCTCGACCTGCTGTACCGGGCCAACTTCGCCGAGGAGCGCTCTGTTTTCGGTGACGACGAACGGCTCGTGGAGCTCGCCGTGGCCGCCGGTCTGGAAGCGGACGCCGTCCGTGGCGTGCTCGCCGATCCCGACGCCTACGCCGCCGAGGTCCGGGCCGACGAGCGGGAGGCCGCGCAGCTCGGCGCGAGTGGTGTGCCGTTCTTCGTGCTCGACCGCACGTACGGCGTCTCCGGGGCGCAGCCCGCCGAGGTCTTCGCCCGGGCCCTGGCCCAGGCGTACGGCGAGCGCGCGTCCCTGACGATCGTGGACAGCGGCGACGCGGATGCCTGTGGCCCGGACGGCTGTGCCGTGCCCCAGCACTGAAAACCGCAGGTCAGGGCGCATCCATAAGTGCTCCTTAGCGACATCGCGCAGAAATCGGCAATGGACGGGGAGATCCCGGGGCCGCAGAGTGGTCCCATGGAGACCTTCGAGAACCTCGTCCGTGCCGAGTTCGCCCCGAAGCACACCTACCTGAACACCGCGAGCAACGGGCTCCTGCCCGCCCGCACCGTCACCGCCATGAACCAGGCGGTGCGGATGCGGGCCGAGGGTGTGCCCCTGGGTCCCCTGTACGAGAACGTGGAAACCGCCCGCGCGTCCTTCGCCCGGCTGGCGGGTGTGCCGGTCGAGCGGGTCGCCACGGGCGCCTCGGTCGCCGAGTACGGTGGACTGATCGCCGCCTCGCTGCCCGCCGGCGCCGAAGTCCTCACGGCGGAGGGCGACTTCTCCTCCCTGGTGAACCCCTTCCACGTGCGCGACGACCTCAAGGTGCGTGCCGTGCCACTGGAGCGGCTCGCCGAGTCCGTCCGCCCCGGCACCGCGCTCGTCGCGGTCAGCGCCGCCCAGTCCGCCGACGGCCGGCTCGCCGACCTGCCGGCCGTGCGGGAGGCGGCCCGGGAGCACGGAGCCCGCACCTACGTCGACGCCTCCCAGTCGGCCGGCTGGCTGCCGATGGAGGCCGACGCGGACGACTTCCTCGCCGCCGTCGGCTTCAAGTGGCTCCTGGGGCCGCACGGGGCGACGTTCTTCGTCGTCCCACGGGACTTCGGGGGGCTCTCACCGCTGCTCGCCGGCTGGGTCGCCGGTGAGCTTCCCTGGGAGAGCTGCTACGGCCCCGTCGAGGAACTCGCCCACTCCGCACGGCGGTTCGACGTCAGCCCGTCCCTCTTCACCTATGCCGGGCTGCGTGCCTCGCTGGAGCTCATCGAGGAGATCGGCGTCGACGTCGTGCACGCCCACGACGTCGCTCTCGCGGACCGCTTCCGCGTCGGCCTCGCCGAGCTGGGCCACGAGCCGGTGCCCGCCCCGGGCTCGGCGATCGTGTCCGTCCCGGGGCTCGGCCACCGGCAGGGCGAACTGAGCAGCGCGGGCATCGAGGTGTCCGACCGGGCGGGCAATCTGCGGGCCGCGTTCCACCTCTACAACACTCCCGCGGACGTGGACCGTCTGCTGGACGTGCTGTCCGCATGACAGAACCGGGTGGGGCCTCCCGTCCCACACGAGGAGGCCCCAGATGAAGACGTTGCTGCGCGGGAACGGCGTGATGTTGTCGCCGGAGCCGTGCATGCAGTTGCAGTCGAACCAGGTCGCCGAACCGGCCCTGCCCGTGAACAACTTGATGCCGTGCTCGGTGGCGAACCGGGTCAGCGCCTCGTCGGACGGCGTGCCCGCGTCCTGCATCTGCAGCGACTTCTTGTAGTTGTCCTTCGGCGTGGCCCCCGCGCACCCGAGGAACGTCTTGTGCGACCCCGGCATGATCATGAGTCCGCCGTTGGTGTCGTAGTTCTCGGTCAGCGCGATCGACACCGACACCGTGCGCATCCGCGGCAGACCGTCCTCGGCATGCCACGTCTCGAAGTCCGAGTGCCAGTAGAAACCACTGGCGCCGAACCCCGGCTTGACGTTGATCCGCGACTGGTGGACGTAGACGTCCGAGCCGAGGATCTGCCGCGCCCGGCCGACGACCCGCTCGTCACGGACCAGCTTGGCGAACACCTCGCTGATCTTGTGCACCTCGAAGACCGAGCGGATCTCCTGGGACTTCGGCTCGACGATCGACCGCTCGTCGGCACGGATGTCCTCGTCGTTCACCAGCCGGTTCAGCTCGTTCCGGTAGACGGCGACCTCGTCGTCGGTGATCAGCTCGTCGATGGCGAGGAAGCCGTCACGCTCGAAGGACAGCAGGTCGGCCGGCGCGACCGGGCCGGGGGCGTCGGGAGCGCCCCAGACGACCGGGTCCTGGCGCGGGGTCAGCACCTCGGTGGCCCCGCGGCTGGGGTAGAGGTCCGGGATACCGGTGATGGTGTCGGTGGTGGCGGTCATGAAACGTCACACCTCCTCGGTGAGCAGCGGGTAAACGCCGTTCTCGTCGTGGTCCTCCCGTCCGGTCACGGGCGGATTGAAGACGCAGAGGCAGCGGAAGTCCTTCTTGATCCGCAACGTGTGCTTCTCGTGCCCGTCCAGGAGGTACATGGTCCCGGGCGTGATGGTGTAGGACTGCCCGGTCTCGTGGTCGGTCAGCTCGGCCTCGCCCTCCACGCAGACGACGGCCTCGATGTGGTTCGCGTACCACATCGACGTCTCCGTACCCGCGTACAGGATCGTCTCGTGCAGGGAGAAGCCGACCTTCTCCTTGGCGAGGACGATGCGTTTGCTCTCCCACGTACCGGACGCCGACTTCACGTGCCGGTCGGTACCTTCGATCTCCTTGAACGAACGGACAATCACGGTGCTGCGATGCCTCCTAGATGAGTGGTGCGGTGTGCTTGGTCAGGCGGTCTCGCGGACGGCGCGTGCCAGCGTCGTCAGGCCCTCGTCCAGTTCCTCGGGGGTGATGGTGAGGGCGGGGAGCAGTTTCACGACCTCGCTCTCGGGGCCGGACGTCTCGATCAGCAGTCCGAGCTCGAAGGCACGCTTGGCGACCTTGCCGGCGCGGGCCTTGTCGTGGAACTCCAGGCCCCACACCAGGCCGCGGCCCCGGTACTCCTTCACGTCGGCCAGGTTCTCCTCGGTGATGGAGATCATCGCCTGCTCGACCTGCTCGCCGCGCTTGCGGGTCTGCTTCTCCATCGCGGAACCGTCGGCCCAGTACGTCTCCAGGGCCGCGGTGGCCGTGACGAAGGCCGGGTTGTTGCCGCGGAAGGTGCCGTTGTGCTCGCCCGGCTCCCAGATGTCGAGCTCCGGCTTGAACAGGCACAGCGACATGGGCAGGCCGTAGCCACTGATCGACTTGGAGACGGTGACGATGTCCGGCGTGATGCCCGCCTCCTCGAAGGAGAAGAAGGCGCCGGTACGGCCGCAGCCCATCTGGATGTCGTCGACGATCAGCAGCATGTCCTGCCGCTCGCACAGCTCGGACAGGGCGCGCAGCCACTCGGCCCGGGCCACGTTGATGCCGCCCTCGCCCTGGACCGTCTCGACGATCACGGCGGCGGGCTTGTTGAGGCCGGAGCCCTGGTCCTCCAGGAGCCGCTCGAACCACAGGAAGTCCTCGACGGTGCCGTCGAAGTAGTTGTCGAACGGCATCGGCGTCCCGTGCACCAGCGGGATACCGGCGCCGGCCCGCTTGAAGGCGTTGCCGGTCACGGCCAGCGAGCCCAGCGACATGCCGTGGAAGGCGTTGGTGAACGACACGATCGCCTCGCGTCCCTTCACCTTCCGCGCCAGCTTCAGCGCGGACTCCACCGCGTTGGTGCCGGTCGGGCCGGGGAACATGACCTTGTACGGCAGGTCACGCGGGCGCAGCAGCAAGTTCTGGAAGGCCTCCAGGAACGTGCGCTTGGCGGTGGTCGACATGTCGAGCCCGTGCGTGACGCCGTCGCGCTCCAGGTAGTCGATCAGGGCGCGTTTCAGGACCGGGTTGTTGTGCCCGTAGTTCAGTGACCCCGCTCCGGCGAAGAAGTCGAGGTACTCGTGGCCGTCCTCGTCGTACATGCGGCTGCCCACCGCGCGGTCGAAGACGGTGGGCCAGCCGCGGCAGTAGCTGCGCACCTCGGACTCAACGGTCTCGAAGACACTCAGGTCGGGCTGGGTGATGGTCACGACGAATCGCTCCTCGGTACGTGGGGGAAGTCTGCGGGAGTCGGGGTGGGAAGTCAGTGGGGCAGGGGGCCGATGCGGTACAGGACCTCGGGGTCGTGCGGCCCGTCGGGGAACAGGCCGGTGTCGAACAGCACCTCGCGCTCCAGCCGGGCGCCGTGACGCTCGGCGAACGACGTGAACAGGCGCTCCGAGGCCGTGTTGCCCGGGGTGATGGTGGTCTCCACCGTGGTCACCCCGCGCTCGGCGACCGTGCGCGCGACCAGACCGTCGAGCAGCGTGGCGGCCAGGCCGCGCCCGCGATGTGCCTCGTCCACCGCCACCTGCCACACCAGCAGGGTGTGCGGGCTGTCCGGCCGCACGTACCCGGTGATGAAGCCCATCGGCTCGCCGTGTTCGTCACGTGCGACGGCCGACGTGGCCGCGAAGTCGCGGCACCACAGCAGATAGCTGTAGGACGAGTTCAGGTCGAGAACCTTGGAGTCCTTGGCCATCCGCCACAGTGCGGCTCCGTCAGCCGTCGTGGGGCGATCGATTTGCGGATCTGCTTGTACGGCAGTCATGCAAATTGAACTTACCCAGCGAAATTCAAAATTGCATCGTCGATCGGGGTTACATATGAGCCTGGTCTGTGTTATCACGCGGGCGCGAAGGCTCACGCGAAAGGGGGGCGGTATGCCAGGCTTTGCCCGGGAAATACCGGGCAAAGCGGTCACGGTGTGTAACGCGTCACAGCCATGTAACCCCCACGAGATCTGCCGGAATTAGCCCGCGAAGTGTCCTCAAAATCTGCGCGTTTAGGACCGGGGAAAGCGGGCAGAAGAATACGGGAAGCTATTCTTGAAGGAAATCTTAATTGTGTGCCAGCTTACATATGCGAAGCTGCGGAGGCCATGAGCAATTCAGGCGCCGGTCACTCCGTCGATGCGTTCCCGCAGGAGATCGGCGTGGCCGTTGTGCCGGGCGTACTCCTCGATCATGTGAATGAGCACCCACCGCATGCTGACCTCCATCCCGGGCACGGGCCCTTCGGGGACCCGCCCGACGTGGTCCAGCGGCAGCCCGGCGCACAGCTCCCGTCCCCGCGCGATCTCCCGCCGCCAGATGCCGAGTGCCTCGTCGAGACCTCGAGCGGGATCCAGGGCGTACCCGGTCGGGTCCTCGAACACGGGGGGCACGTCGACGCCGGCGGCCACCCTCTGGAACCAGTTCCGCTCGACCTCGGCCAGGTGCTGCACCAGGCCGAGCAGCGTCAGCTGCGACGGCTCCGCCGAGGCGACCCGCACCTGCGCGTCGTCCAGCCCGGCGCACTTCAGCTCCAGTGTGGCCCGGTGGAAGTCGAGCCAGCTCTCGAGCATGGCGCGCTCATCGCCGGTGAGGTGGGGTACGGGGCGGCCGTCGGGGAGGGACCGGGGGCTGTCGGCAGATGTGTCAGTGGTCATGCGGTGAGCATGGCACGGGCCTCTGACAGCGGCCCGCGCCGCACGTCGCCGACCGGCACGCCGGACCGCCGGGACGCCGGACCGCCTCGACCGTCGCCGTGCCGTCACCGTCGGTGCCGGCGACGTCAAGGGCCGTCTGGGACGTCGGTACGCCGGCACGTCCTGGCCTGTCCCGGCGTCCGGGGACGAGGCCGTCCGGGCCGGAGCGAGAGCGACGCCCCGGCGGCATCAGCCCCGACTACCGCCAGGCGCCCTCCACGGCCCGCAGCGCCCCCTCCACATCGACCGTCAGCCCCCGCTCGGCCAACGCCACCCCGAGCGCCGCCAGACTCGCTCGCACAGCCCCACGCGTCGCATCGGCGCCGTAGTGGTTGACCCGGATCATCTCCTTGGCCAGCGCGCCCCCGCCGGCCGCGACCGGTACCGCCGGATCCGCCTCCAGCGCCCTCGCCACCACCTCGGACGCCACCGCACCCGAGGGCACCCGCAGCGTCGTGGCGACCGGCGCCGCGTCCCCTGCCTCGTACACGTACGGCTCCAGGCCGCCACCCAGCGCGACGGCCCCGGCCCGCGTGGCCGCCGCGGCGGACGCGTGCCGGGCCATCACGGCGTCCAGCCCCACCCCCTCGATCCGCTCCACACACGCCTCCAGCGCCAGCATCTCCAGCTGCGCCGGCGCGTGCAGCAGCGCCTTGCGGCCGCCGTCGATCCACCGCTCCTTCCAGTCGAGGAGCGACAGGTACGACCGCCGCGGCGCCTTCGGGTTCGCCGCCATCCGGGCCCAGGCCCGCTCGCTCACCGACACCGCGGACACCCCGGCCGGCCCGCCCATCGCCTTCTGCGCCCCGATGACGCACAGGTCCACGCCCCACGCGTCCGGCAGCACCGGCTCGGCACCGATCGACGCCACCGCGTCCAGGTAGAACAGCGCCCCGTGCGCCCGCACCACCTCGCCGATCTCCGCGACCGGGTTGGTGTTGCCGGTCGCGGCCTCCGCGTGCACCAGGGACACGAAGTCGATCTCCGGGTGCTCGGTGAAGGCCTGCCGGATCTGCTCGGCCGTGACCGCCGTGTGGAACGGCACCGCCAGATCGACGACCGTGGCGCCGCAGTCCCGCAGCCAGTCGCCGAAGGTCTGCCCGTACGGGCCGGTGATGACGTTCAGCGCGGTCGTGCCCGGACCGGCCGTGGCGCGGATCGCGCCCTCCAGCGGCAGCAACGCCTCACCCTGCATGATCACCACGTCCTGCTCGGTGCTCAGCAGCCGCGCCACACGGTCCTCGATCGCGGCGAAGCGGTCCGCGCCGAGCGGGGCCAGGTCCAGAAACGGATGCGTCACGGTGGGGCTCTCTTCACTCACGGGGGCAACGGCATCGAGGGTAACCGCCGGGTATCGCCGCCCTGCCGGGCCACCCGCCCCTTGCGGGGCGCGCCCGGCGCCTCACTAAGGTGCGGAGCATGAACGATCGCGCGGTGCTGCACGTGAAGGGTCGGGTGCTCGTGGGGCCCGAGGACGTCCGGGACGAGCTGTGGGTGGTCGACGGCCGCGTCTCCTACGACCGTCCGGCCGGCGTCCGCGACGTCCGCACGGTCGTGGGCTGGGCCCTGCCCGGCCTCGTCGACGCGCACTGCCACGTGGGGCTCGACCGGCACGGGGCGGTCCCGCAGGACGTCGCCGAGAAGCAGGCACTGACCGACCGGGACGCGGGCACGCTGCTGATCCGTGACGCGGGCTCGCCCTCCGACACCAGGTGGGTGGACGACCGCGACGACCTGCCGAAGATCATCCGCGCCGGGCGGCACATCGCCCGCACCCGCCGCTACATCCGCAACTACGCCTGGGAGATCGAGCCGGAGGACCTGGTCGCCTACGTCGCCCAGGAGGCCCGGCGCGGTGACGGCTGGGTGAAGCTGGTCGGCGACTGGATCGACCGCGACCTCGGCGACCTGTCGGCCTGCTGGCCCCGCGGGGCGGTCGAGGCGGCGATCGCGGAGGCGCACCGCCTGGGTGCCCGGGTCACCGCGCACTGCTTCTCGGAGGACTCCCTCCAGGATCTGGTCGAGGCGGGCATCGACTGCGTCGAACACGCGACGGGCCTGACCGAGGACCTGATCCCGCTGTTCGCGGAGCGGGGCGTCGCCATCGTCCCGACTCTGGTCAACATCGCGACCTTCCCGCAGCTCGCCGACGGCGGTGAGAGCAAGTTCCCACGCTGGTCGGCCCATATGCGCCGGCTCCACGAACGCCGCTACGACACCGTCCGGAACGCCTACGACGCCGGTATCCCCGTCTTCGTCGGCACCGACGCCGGCGGCGGACTCGCCCACGGCCTCGCGGCAGCCGAGGTCGCCGAACTGGTCACCGCGGGCATCCCGCCCGTCGAGGCCCTGGCGGCGGGCACCTGGACGGCCCGGGCCTGGCTCGGCCGCCCCGGCCTGGAGGAGGGCGCCCCCGCCGACCTCGTCGTCTACGACGAGGACCCGCGGGCGGACGTCCGCGTGCTGGGGGCCCCGCGCCGGGTGGTGCTGAACGGCCGCGTGGTCGGCTGACCCCGAGGGCGACCACGGGGAACGCCCGCACCCGCGAGCAGCCTGGCTGGGGCTGGGGCTGGGGC
>NZ_JOCT01000049.1 GCF_000717875.1 Streptomyces sp. NRRL S-455 | reverse complement strand
GACAGTGGGGTGCCGCCGGGGGTTTGCCTGCCGTTTCGTGGTGGGTCGGGGCCGCGCCGGGGGGTGTCCGTCCTCGGAACGGCGCGATGGGGTCGGAGAACAATTGACTGTTCGTTGACGCGCCAACCAGCTGCGGGCGGACACCCCCCGGCACGGCCCCTTCCGTGCGACGGCGGCTGCGGGCGCGTTGTGGTCCGGCAACAGCCGCGGGTCCCCGTCACTGACCCGTGACCCAGCGGTACTGCAACTCCGGCCGCCCCACCGTTCCGTACTGCGGGCGGCGGGCCGCGCGGCCCGCGTCCACCAGGTGTTCCAGATAACGGCGGGCCGTGATGCGGGAGATGCCCACCGTCTCCGCCACGCCCGCGGCCGTGAGGCCCTCCGCGCTGTCCCGCAGGGCCACCGTCACCCGCTCCAGCGTCGGCGCGCTCAGGCCCTTGGGGAGGGCGGCCGGGCCCGGTGCGCGCAGGGCCGCGAGGGCCCGGTCGACCTCGTCCTGGCCGCTCGCCTCGCCGACCGCCGCGTGGAACTCGGCGTACCGCACGAGCCGGTCCCGCAGGGTCGCGAAGGTGAACGGCTTCAGGACGTACTGCACGACCCCGAGGGAGACGCCTTCGCGCACCACGGTCAGGTCCCGAGCCGACGTCACCGCTATCACGTCGGCGTGGTGGCCGGCCGCGCGCAGGGAGCGGGCCAGCTGCAGACCGTGCACATCGGGAAGGTGCAGGTCCAGCAGGAGCAGGTCCACCGGGGTGCGCTCCAGGGCCCGGCGGGCCTCCGCGCCCGTGTGCGCCGTGCCCACCGCGACGAAACCCGGGACCCGGCCGACGTACAGGACATGGGCGTCGGCGGCCACCGGGTCGTCCTCCACGACCAGGACGCGGATGGCCTTCTCTCTCGTGGTGTCGCTCGTCATGCGTCGCCTCCAGGGCCCCTGGACATCGAACCCTCGGAGACCGCGTCCTGGGACGCGAGGGCGGTGGACGGCGGGACCGCGGGGGCCAGGTCCGTGCCCTTGGGAACGGGCTCCCCGGACACCGGGTCGTCCGGCTCGCCCAGCGGCAGCCGTACCTCGAACTCCGCCCCGCCCCCGTCGGCCTCCGTCACCGACAGCGAGCCCCCGTGCCGCTGTGCCGCCTGCCGTACGAGCGCCAGTCCGAGACCCCGGCCGCCCGGGCCCGCCGGCTTCGTCGAGAACCCCCGCTGGAAGACCGCATCGGCGTGCTCCGGGTCGACGCCCGGGCCCGTGTCCGAGACCCGCAGCACCAGTTCCGGGGCGCCCTCCCGGTCCTCGGTGTAGGCGGCCACCGTCACCCGCGCCCGGGCACTGCCCTGCGCCGCGTCCACGGCGTTGTCGATCAGGTTGCCGAGGATGGTCACCAGATCCCGCGCCGGCAGGGTCTGAGGCAGCAGTCCGTCGTCCAGGCTGCTGTCCTCGGACACCATCAGCTCCACGCCCCGCTCGTTCGCCTGGGCCGTCTTGCCCAGCAGCAGCGCCGCCAGCACCGGCTCGCTCACCGCCGCCACGACCTGGTCGGTCAGTGCCTGCGCCAGCTCCAGTTCGGCCGTCGCGAAGTCCACCGCTTCCTCCGCCCGGTCCAGCTCGATCAGCGAGACGACCGTGTGCAGCCGGTTCGCCGCCTCGTGCGCCTGTGAGCGCAGTGCCTGCGTGAAACCCCGCTCGGAGTCCAGCTCGCCCATCAGCGACTGGAGTTCGGTCACATCGCGCAGGGTGACGACCGTGCCGCGCCGCTCGCCGCCCGACACCGGCGAGGTGTTGACCACCAGGACCCGCGACGCCGTCAGATGCACCTCGTCCACCCGCGGCTCCGACGCCAGCAGGGCACCCGTCAGCGGGGCCGGGAGCCCCAGCTCCACCACCGACCTGCCCACCACGTCCCCGGCCACGCCGAGCAACTCCCGACCTCCGTCGTTGATCAACGCCACACGGTACTGCCCGTCCAGCATCAGCAGCCCCTCGCGTACCGCGTGCAGGGCGGCCTGGTGGTAGTCGTGCATGCGGCTGAGCTCGGACGCGTTCATGCCGTGGGTGTGGCGGCGCAGCCGGGCGTTGATGACGTAGGTGCCGACGGCGCCCAGGGCCAGCGCACCGGCTGCCACGCCGACCAGGGCCGTGACCTGGCTCTGCACGCGCTCGCTGATCGCCTCGACCCGGATGCCGGCGCTGACCAGGCCGACGATCCGGTTGCCGTCCTGGACCGGCGTGACCGCGCGGACCGACGGGCCGAGCGTGCCGGTGTAGGTCTCGGTGAACGTCTGGCCGCGCAGGGCCTTCTCGGTGTGGCCCCGGAAGGTCTGGCCGATCTGGTCCGGGTCGGGGTGCGTCCAGCGGATGCCCCGCGGGTTCATGATCGTGATGAAGTCGACGTCGGTGTCCCGCATCACCTGCATCGCGTAGGGCTGGAGCTCGGCCGAGGGGTCCGGGGTGCGGATCGCCTCCCGCACGGACGGGGAGTCGGCGACCGACCGGGCCACCGCCCTGGCCTGGCGTGTGGCGGACTCCTCGGCCTGGCTGCGGTCGCTGATGTAGGTGAAGAGCGCATATCCGGCCACGACGACCGCTATGAGCACGGCCTGCATGGCGAAGAGCTGGCCCGCCAGGCTGCGGGGACCGGGGACGGTGAGGCGCATGACGTCAGTCTGCCCCGTGGCTGATTGTGAACTAAATGAACGGAAGGGTGACCGCGCTCACAGGGCAGGACATAGTCACGGCATTCCCTATAACGCATCTCCGGGGGTCCCGCTCCCCGTTTCGCGGAGTTCCCCCGGAGTTTCCCGGACGTGAGCCGCACGCCGGTGATGCCGACGACGTCGTCAAGGAGGGCCGCCGTGACCAGCGCAGCCGACATGGCACCTGCCGCACGCAAACCCAAGCGGGACCGCACGCACTACCTCTACATCGCGGTGATCATCGCGGTCGCCGCCGGTATCGCGGTGGGCCTGGCCGCGCCGGACTTCGCTGTCGGGCTGAAGCCGATCGGCACCGGGTTCGTGAACCTGATCAAGATGATGATCTCGCCGATCATCTTCTGCACGATCGTGCTGGGCATCGGCTCGGTACGCAAGGCCGCCAAGGTCGGAGCCGTCGGCGGTATCGCCCTTGTCTACTTCATGGTGATGTCGCTGGTCGCGCTGGGTATCGGCCTGGTCGTCGGCAACGTCCTGGATCCGGGCTCCAGCCTCGCGATGACCGACGCCGTCAAGGAGGCCGGTCACGCACAGGTCGACCCCGAGGCCAGCACGAACACCACCGACTTCCTGCTGGGCATCATCCCGACCACGATCGTCTCCGCCTTCACCAACGAGTCGGTCCTGCAGACCCTGCTGATCGCCCTGCTCGCCGGCTTCGCGCTGCAGGGCATGGGCTCGGCGGGCCAGCCGATCCTGCGCGGTATCGAGCACATCCAGCGGCTCGTCTTCCGCATCCTCGCGATGGTGATGTGGGCCGCCCCGATCGGCGCCTTCGGCGCGATCGCCGCCGTGACCGGCTCCGCGGGCCTGGACGCGCTCAAGAGCCTGGCCGTGCTGATGCTCGGCTTCTACGTGACCTGCTTCCTCTTCGTCTTCATCGTGCTCGGCGTCCTGCTGCGCGTCATCTCCGGCCTGAACATCTTCACGCTGTTCAAGTACCTGGGCCGTGAGTTCCTGCTGATCCTGTCCACCTCCTCCTCCGAGTCCGCGCTGCCGCGGCTCATCGCGAAGATGGAGCACATGGGCGTCAGCAGGCCGGTGGTCGGCATCACCGTCCCGACCGGCTACTCCTTCAACCTCGACGGCACCATGATCTACATGACCATGGCCTCGCTGTTCATCGCCGACGCCATGGGCACCCCGATGTCCATCGGCGAGCAGATCCCGCTGCTGCTCTTCCTGCTGGTCGCCTCCAAGGGCGCCGCCGGTGTCACCGGAGCGGGCCTCGCGACGCTGGCCGGTGGTCTGCAGTCGCACAAGCCGGCCCTGGTGGACGGCATCGGCCTCGTCGTCGGCATCGACCGCTTCATGAGCGAGGCCCGCGCCCTGACCAACTTCGCCGGCAACGCCGTGGCCACCGTGCTGATCGGCACCTGGACGAAGGAGATCGACAAGGAGCGCGTGGGCGAGGTCCTCGCCGGCCGGCTGCCCTTCGACGAGGAGACGCTGGTGGACGACGGCCACAGCGGCGCCCCGGCCGACGAGCCCGCCGAGGCGTCCGAGCAGGGCGGCGAGAAGGAGCTGGCGAAGGCCTGACGGCCGCGCCGCCCCCAGAATCCGGGCGGCTGGGTGTCCCCCCGTCGCTCAGCCGCCCGGTCACACCGTTCAGAAGTTCAGTCGTTCAGCTTCGCCACCAGCTCGGTGGCCCTCGAGGCGGGCACGCCCGCCGCGGTCAGTACCGTGACCGCGGCGCAGCGGCCCGCCTCTTCCGCTGCCAGCAGGCCGTCGTTCACGGCCTCCAGAACCGCGAACAGCATCTGCTCGTGCACGTACGCCAGGGCCGGCGCCGGCAGTGGTGAGACGAAGACGCCCTCGTCCAGACCCCGCCGCAACAGCCCGATGCTCTCCTCGCGGATCGGCGCGAGCCGCTCCCGGATGCCCTGCACGGTGACCGTGCGCTGGGCGAGCGCGACCAGCAGCCGGTAGCGGTCGGCGATCTCCCACACCGCCAGCACCGAGCGCGCCAGGGCCTCCGCCGGGTGCCCCACACCCGCGCGGCCCGCCGCGTCCGCGGCCGACAGCGCCTCCACGGCCTCGTCGACGAGCGTGCTGATCAGCGCCTCGCGGCTCGGAAAGTGCCCGTACACGGTCCGGCGTACGACGCCCGCGGCACGGGCGATCTGGTCCATGGACGCGTCGGGGTCCCGCAACAGCTCGGCGAGGGCGATGTCGAGGATGCGGCGCCGGTTGGCGTCGGCGCGGCTGGTGTTGCCCGTGGTCATGGACGTCATTGTGCCCCTCCTTCATCGACTTGCACAGTGCTGTGCAACGGCGTATCTTGCACACTGTTGTGCAAATGCACATCCCTGTGCAAGTCCATGAGGAGGCAACCCGCCATGGGACTCGTCGTGACCGAACCGGTCGAGAGGATGGAACGCCCCTACGCACGCCGCTGGTGGGCGCTTCTCGTGCTCTGCCTGAGCCTGCTGATCATCGTGATGGCGAACACCGCCCTCACCGTCGCCGCGCCCGACATGACCCAGGACCTCGGCCTGTCCAGCGCCGACCTCCAGTGGGTCATCGACGGCTACACCGTCCCGTACGCCGCGCTGATGCTGCTGCTCGGCGCGATCGGCGACAAGTACAGCCGCCGGGGCGCGCTCGTCCTCGGGCTGGTCGTGTTCGGCGCGGGCGCGGTCCTCGGCTACCTCGCCGACAGCTCCACGGCGGTCATCGCGGCACGTGCCGTGATGGGAGCCGGCGCCGCGATGATCATGCCCGCCACACTGTCCCTGCTCGCCGCGACGTTCCCGCGCGGCGAACGCGCCAAGGCCATCACCCTGTGGACCGCCACGGCCGGCCTCGCCATCGCGGCCGGACCGCTGGTCGCCGGGGCGCTGCTGGAGCACCACGGCTGGTCGTCGACGTTCCTCATCAACGTTCCCGTCGCCGCCCTTGCCGTCGTCGGCACGTTCGTCCTGGTGCCGCCCTCCAGGGCCGGCCACCGGGAGCGCATCGACTACGTCGGCGGGCTGCTGTCGGTGGTGTGGACCGGCGCGCTCGTGTACACGATCATCGAGGGGCCGCACTTCGGCTGGGGTACCAGGGCCGTCGCGGCTGCGGTCGTCGCGGGCGCCGGGCTCCTGGCCTTCGTGCTCTGGGAGCTGCGCCACCCGCGTCCCCTCCTCGACGTGCGCCGCTTCACCGACCGCCGCTTCGCGGGCTCCAACCTCGCCGTCGCCCTGTTCTTCCTGGCCGTCTTCGGCGCCTTCTACTACCTGACCCAGCACCTGCAGTTCGTCCTCGGCTACGACGCCCTGGACACCGGCCTGCGCATGCTGCCGCTGGCCGGCGCCGTCTTCGTGGGCTCGGCCCTCACCGGCTACCTCACCCCGCGGACCGGCATGAAGTGGACCGTCACGGCCGGCATGGTCGGCGGTACGGCGGCCCTGGCACTGCTCACCCGGGTCGACGCCGGATCCTCCTACGGCGACTTCGTCGCGCCCCTGATCGTCCTCGGCCTCGCGATCGGGCTCGCGCTGTCGCCCTGCACGGACGCGATCATGGGGGCGTTCCCGGAGTCCGAGCTGGGCGTCGGCGGCGCCGTGAACGACACCTCGCTGGAGCTGGGCGGCTCGCTCGGCATCGCGATCCTCGGCTCGCTGCTCGCCACCTCGTACTCCGGGCACCTCTCGGACGCGACGGCCGGCAGCAAGCTTCCCGCCTCCTCCCTGGAGACGGCGCAGGACTCCGTCGGGGCCGGGTATGCCGTGGCCCAGGGGATCGGGGACAAGGCGCGGCAGCTGACCGAGCAGGCGGCGCGGGCCGGTGACCCCCAGCAGGCGGAGGGGCTTCGGGCGCAGGCCGAGCAACTCGGCGCCGGAGCACGCCAGATGGCCGAGGCGGTGGGTTCCTCGTTCGCCGACGCGGTCGCGCACACCAGTCTGGCCGGCGCCGTGATCCTGGGCGTCGGGACGGTAGGGGTGGCACTGCTTCTGCCCGGCAGGAGCAGGCCCGCGGACGAGCCTGCCGAGGACCGGGAGCTGGAGTCCGCCGGAACCCGCTAGGACCGCCCCGCGCGGCCGCCCTCCGGGCGAGGAGGCCGCTGTCGCGGCGGGCCCGGGCGGGTCCCCGACCCGTCCGGCCCGCTCCGCGAGGCCCGGCACGGCTCCCCCGAGCTCTCCCGCCCGGCACGCCGAGAACGCGCGCCGGAAGCCGCGCGACCGCCCTCCGGGCGAGCGAGCCGCTGTCGCGCCAGGCAGCGGGCGGGTCTCCGCCAAGCCCGTCCTGCTCTGCGAGGTCCGGCACGGCGCCCCCAGCCGCCCGGCCGCCGGGAGTTCGCACCGAACGCCGCGCGGCCGACCCTCCGGGCGAGGACGCCGCGGTCGCGAGAGGCCTACGCGCGGACCGGTCGGGTGGACTCGTCCAGGCGTGCCCGTTCTTCCGGCGTGAGCAGCAGGTCCGCCGCGGCCGCCGAGTCCCTGATCGTCTCCGGCCGGCTCGCCCCCGGAATGGGGACGACCGTCGGGGACCTCGTCAGCAGCCAGGCCAGGCCGATCCGTTGGGGACTCACACCGCGCTCCCGCGCCACCGCGTGGAAGGCGGCGAAGCGATCCGCCCCCTCCGTGCGCGACGGCCCGTCCAGGGAGCTGCGGGCCAGCCCGCCCAGCGGGCTCCACGGCAGGAAGGCCAGCCCCAGTTCCGCGCACAGCCGCAGTTCCGGCTCACTGTCCCGGACGGCGGGGGAGTACCGGTTCTGCACCGACACCAGCCGGTCGCCGAGGATCTCGCGCGCCCGGCGGATCTGGTCCGTGTCCGTGTTGGACACGCCGGCCAGCCGGATCGTGCCGGCGTCGAGCAGCTCGCGCAGCGCGCCGACCGACTCCTCGAACGGCACCGCGGGGTCCGGCTTGTGCAGCTGATACAGGCCTATCGCCTCGACGCCGAGCCGCTTGAGCGAGGCCTCGGCGGCGGCCTTGAGATGACGGGGGGAGCCGTTCACCGTCCAGTCGCCGCCGGCCGGGCGGCCGCGACCGCCCTTCGTGGCCACCAGGACGCCGGAGGTGTCACCGCCGTAGGTGGCCAGCGCGCGGGCCACCAGACGCTCGTTGTGGCCGGGCTCCGCGCCCGGCAGATGGTAGGAGTCGGCCGTGTCCAGCAGGGTCACGCCCGCGTCGAGCGCGGCGTGCACGGTGGCCAGGGCACGCTCCTCGTCCGGGCGGCCCTCGATGGACAGCGGCATGGCGCCGAGTCCGACCGCACTCACCCGCAGTCCGCCAAGTGTCCTGTACCGCATGTCAGTCGCCCTTTCCGAGGGTCTCCGCGACGGCACGCGGCAGCCACTGCCGGGCGTCGGTGAAGGCATACCCGAGCCGGGCGGCACGGGCGTTGTCCATGCCGTAGGAGCGGCGGAAGGAGAACGGCGAGACCTCACCGACCTCGACGGGCCGGAACACGGCACGACCGCCCGGGACATGCGCGGCCACCGCCTCGCACAGGTCCTCGGTGGTCAGCGTCCCGCTGGAGGCCGCGTTCACGGGTCCGGTGAAGTCCTCGCCCGCCGCCCAGGCCAGGAAACGGGCGATCTCCTCGACGTGGACGTACGTGGCCGGCTGGTTCCGGGCGGGGACGGCGATCGGCTCGCCGGTCCGTATCCGCTCGGCGTAGTGCGCCAGCCGGCCGGTGAAGTCGTCGTGCCCGCCCAGCACATGGGCGACCCGCACCGCCGTGTACGGAAACGCCGGGCCGCCGGCCGCGAGGACCGCCTCGGCCTGCCGCTTGCCCTCCCCGTAGTTGGCCTCCAGGAACAAGGGGTCGTCCCAGGGCAGTTCGAGGCCGACCGTGACGGTGGACGGGTCGACGGCCTCCTCGGGCACCAGGGTGGCGGAGTCCTCGTACTCGTACACCTCGACCGTCGAGGTCATCACATACCGGCGGGTACGGCCGGAGAAGACGCGGCGGGCGAGTTCCGCCTGGCGCGGTGTGTAGCAGACCTGGTCGACGACGACGTCGAATGCGCGTGACCCGAGCGCGGCGGTCAGGGACCGCTCGTCGTCCCGGTCGGCGCGCAGCCGCTCGACCCCGGCCGGCGGCGGGGAGGATCCCCGGTTCAGCACGGTGACACGGTGCCCTTCCGCGAGCAGCCGCGTGATCAGACGCTTGCCCACATAACGGTTCCCGCCGATGACCAGCACTTCCCGGACCTTTTCCATGGCCATAATTCTCCCGGCTCACATCCACGTGCTGAAGGGGGAACCATGGGAGTCACGGCCGCCGCACCGAAAGAACCACGGCATCCGCGGGCCGCCGCCAACGAAACATCGGTGGTGTTCGACGCGCTGGACCGGCAGATCCTCGAACTGCTCCAGACCGACGGCCGGATCAAGCTCAGCGAGCTGGGCCGCCGGGTCCGGCTCAGCCCGGCGGCGGTCACCGAGCGGGTGCGGCGACTGGAGGCGGCGGGCGTGATCACCGGCTACGGCGCCCAGGTCGTGCCGGCCCGGCTCGGTTACGGCATCCAGGCGTTCATCCGGGTCAACCCGCACGGCGGGTACAACCTGAAGCACCCCAGGACCCTGGAGCTGATCGAGCGGCCGGAGATCGTCGAGGTGCACCACGTGGTCGGGGAGGACTGCTGGATCCTCAAGGTGGCCGTGCGGGACACCGTGCATCTCGAGGAGATCCTGGAGGAGGTCTCCGCGCTGGGACGCACGACGACGTCGATCGTGCTGACCTCCCCGCTGGAGCGGAAACCGCTGTTGCCCTGACGCGGGCGTCAAGGATTACGTTCGATCGCATGCGAATCGGCGAGCTGGCCGCGCGGGCCGGGACCACGACACGGACGCTGCGGTACTACGAGTCGCGCGGGTTGCTGCCCGCGCGGCGGGAAGGCAACGGGTACCGGAGCTACGACGAGAGCGATCTGCGGCTGCTGCGGCAGATCCGGACGCTGCAGGACTTCGGGTTCGACCTGGAGGAGACGCGGCCCTTCGTGGAGTGTCTGCGGGCCGGCCATCCCGAGGGCGACTCCTGCCCGGCGTCGCTTGCGGTCTACCGGCGCAAACTGGCTGAACTCGACGGTCTGATCAGCCAGTTGACGGGCGTGCGGGAGACGGTCGCGCGGCAGCTCGCGCGGGCCGAGCTGGCCGCCGAGGCGGAGGCTCCGGGGGGTCCGGAGCCACGTTGCGAGCTGGGAGGGCGCACATGGTGATCGATGTGACGGACGCGGACTTCGAGGCGGAGGTGATCGGCGCCGGCCTTCCGGTGCTGGTGGAGTTCACCGCCGCCTGGTGCCCGCCGTGCCGGCAGATGGGGCCGGTGCTCAGCGCGCTGGCCACCGAGGAGGGGGAGCGGCTGAAGGTGGTACAGCTCGACGTGGACACCAACCCGCTGACAACGAACGCCTACAAGGTGCTCTCCATGCCGACGTTCATGGTGTTCCGTGGCGGTGAGCCCGTGAAGTCGATGGTGGGGGCGCGTGCCAAGCGGCGGCTGCTGGAGGAGCTCGCCGACGTGCTGTGATTCCGCCCTGAAGAAGAGAAATCCCCCGGGTAATTGCGCTCGGGGGATTTCCTTGCGTATATTTGCCTATTCGTGACTTCAAGTCCGAAGAGGTCACAGCGAAGTTCAGTGAGCACAGTATATCCGGGCGGGAGTGGAATTGTCAAACACCGAATTTCCGGACGATGAATTGCGTCAGGAACAGGAATTCATCGACGGGTTGTACGCGCGCGTGGACGCGCTGCGCGGCGACGCCGAGACCTCCGTCACGGACGCCCTCGCGCAGGGCAACACCCCCATGCAGGCCAGACTCGAGCGGGACATCCTCGTGGCGGAGCGCTCCGGGCTGCTCGCCGCGCTGAACGCGGTGGACGGCTCCCTGTGCTTCGGCCGGATCGACCTCACCTCCGGCACCACCCACCACATCGGCCGGATCGGGCTGCGCACCGACGACGCCGAGCGCACCCCCGTCCTGATCGACTGGCGTGCCGACGTCGCCCGCCCCTTCTACCTGGCCACCGGCCACACCCCGATGGGGCTGAGGCGCCGGCGCCACATCGCGACCGACGGCCGCACGGTCACCCACCTCCACGACGAGATCCTCGACCTCGGCGACGAGACCCGCACCGGCCACGAGGACCCGACGGGCGACGCCGTGCTGCTCGCCGCGCTCAACTCGGCCCGCACCGGCCGGATGAGCGACATCGTGCAGACCATCCAGGCCGACCAGGACCGCATCATCCGCGCCCCGCACCGCGGCGTCATGGTGGTGGAGGGCGGCCCCGGCACCGGCAAGACCGCCGTCGCCCTGCACCGCGCCGCCTATCTGCTGTACGAGCACCGCGAGCTGCTCGTCAAGCGGGCGGTGCTGATCGTCGGGCCCAACCCGGCGTTCCTCGGCTACATCGGCGAGGTGCTGCCCTCCCTCGGCGAGACGGGCGTGCTCCTCGCGACCGTGGGCGAGCTGTTCCCCGGGGTGAAGGCGACCGCGTCCGACACACCCGAGGCCGCCGCCGTGAAGGGCCGCGCCGACATGGCCGACGTCCTCGCCGAGGTCGTGCGCAGCCGGCAGGCGCTGCCCGACCCGGTGATCGCCATCGAGCACGACCGCGAGGTCCTCATGCTCGACGACGGTCTGGTGAACGTCGCCCGCGAACGCGCCCGAGCCACGAAGCTGCCGCACAACGCGGCCCGTGAGCACTTCGAGGGCCACATCCTCAACACGCTCACCGAGCTGTACGCCGAGCGCATCGGCACCGACCCCTTCGACGGGTCCAGCCTGCTCGACCCCAGCGACATCACCCAGATCCGCGACGACCTCGCCGAGAACCCCGACGTCTGGTCCGCGATCGACCAGCTGTGGCCGGTGCTCACCCCGCAGCGGCTTATCGCCGACTTCCTCGCCGCCCCCGAGGAGTTCCTCTCCGCCGAGGACGCCGACGCCGTACGCCGCCCGGTGACCCGTCACTGGACGGTCTCCGACGTGCCACTGCTCGACGAGGCCGCCGAACTCCTCGGCGAGGACGACCGGCTGGCCCGGGAGCGCGCCGCGCGCGAGCGGGAGGAGCAGATCGCCTACGCGCAGGGCGTGCTGGAGGTGTCGTACGCGTCCCGGACCTACGAGTTCGAGGACAAGGAGGAGGACGACCCCGAGGGGTCCGAGGTGCTGTCCGCGCACGACATCATCGACGCCGAGCGGTTCGCCGAGCGGCACGAGGAGGACGACCACCGCAGCGCCGCCGAGCGCGCCGCGGCCGACCGGACCTGGGCGTTCGGCCACATCATCGTCGACGAGGCGCAGGAGCTGTCGCCGATGGCCTGGCGGCTGCTGATGCGGCGCAGCCCGACCCGCTCGATGACCCTGGTCGGCGACCCCGCGCAGACCGCGGAGGCGGCCGGGGTCGGCTCCTGGGCGGGCATCCTCGCCCCGTTCGTCGAGGACCGCTGGGAGCACACCCGGCTGGGCGTCAACTACCGCACCCCGGCCGAGATCATGGACGTCGCGGCGGCCGTGGTCCGCGCCGAGCACCCGGACTTCGAACCGCCGAGCTCGGTCCGCTCCACGGGCGTACGCCCCTGGGCCCGCGCCACCGACGACCTGCCGGGCGCCGTCGCCAAGGCGGTCGAGGAGCTCACCCCGGACGAGGGGCGGCTCGCGGTGATCGCGCCCCGCGACCTCCACCGGAGCATCGCCGCCCGGCTGGACGGCGTCACGGCGGGCGCCGAACCCGACCTCACCCGGACGGTCGTCCTGCTCGATCCGCGGCAGGCCAAGGGCCTGGAGTTCGACTCCGTCCTCGTGGTCGAGCCCGGCCGGTACGGCACCAGTGACCTGTACGTGGCGCTGACCCGGGCCACCCAGCGGCTCGGAGTGCTGCACACCGGGGAGCTGCCCGAGTCTCTGTCGCAGTCGTTCGGGTAGCCCCGGCACGGCGGTGGAGACGCCCGAGACCTCCTTCGGGACAGGGCGTCGTCCACCGTCATGAGACCGCCGGGGCCTTCGGGGCCCCGCGGGGTGTCACCTACCGCCTACGCCGGGCGCAGCCACACCGTCGCCAGCGGGGGCAGGGTCAGGCGAATGCTCGCCGGGCGGCCGTGCCAGGGCTGGGCCTCGGGTTTGACCGGGTCGGGGTTGGTGACGTCGCTGCCGCCGTAGCGGCCGGCGTCGGTGTTGACGGCCTCGTGCCAGGCGGGGACGTCCTCGGGCACGCCCAGCCGGTAGTCCTCGCGGACGACCGGCGCGAAGTTCGACACCGCCAGCAGCGGGGTGCCCTCCGGGTCCAGCCGCAGGAACGCGAGGACGTTGTCGTCGGCGGCGTCCCCGACGATCCATTCGAAACCGGCCGGGTCCGTGTCGAGGCGCCACAGCGAAGGGGTGGCGCGGTAGACGGTGTTGAGGTCACGGACCAGGTCACGGACGCCCCGGTGGTCGGGCTCGGCGCCGTAGCCCGGGTCCAGCAGCCACCAGTCGGGTCCGTGCGCCTCGGACCACTCGGCGCCCTGCGCGAACTCCTGCCCCATGAACAGCAGCTGCTTGCCCGGGTGGGCCCACATGAAGCCGAGGTAGGCCCGGTGCCCGGCGCGCTGCTGCCACCAGTCGCCGGGCATCTTCGACACCAGGGACCGCTTGCCGTGCACCACCTCGTCGTGGGAGATCGGCAGCACGTAGTTCTCGCTGTAGGCGTACACCATCGAGAACGTCATCTCGTGGTGGTGGTACTTGCGGTGCACCGGCTCGTGGCTCATGTACTGCAGCGAGTCGTGCATCCAGCCCATGTTCCACTTCAGCCCGAACCCGAGCCCGCCGAAGCCGCTCGGCCCCTTGTGGTGGGTGGCGCGGGTGACACCGTCCCAGGCGGTCGACTCCTCGGCGATCGTGACCACGCCGGGCACCCTGCGGTACACCGTCGCGTTCATCTCCTGCAGGAACGCCACCGCGTCCAGGTTCTCCCGGCCGCCGTGCTCGTTGGGCGTCCACTGGCCCGGCTCGCGGGAGTAGTCGAGGTAGAGCATGGACGCCACCGCGTCCACGCGCAGCCCGTCGATGTGGAATTCCTCGCACCAGTACACCGCGTTCGCCACGAGGAAGTTGCGCACCTCGTTGCGCCCGAAGTCGAACTCCAGCGTGCCCCAGTCGGGGTGCGCGGCCCGCAGCGGGTCCTCGTGCTCGTACAGCGGACGGCCGTCGAACTCGGCGAGCGCCCAGTCGTCGCGCGGGAAGTGCGCCGGAACCCAGTCCATCAGGACACCGATGCCGGCCTGGTGCAGCTTGTCGACCAGGTACCGGAAGTCGTCGGGCGTGCCGAGGCGGGCCGTGGGCGCGTAGAAGCCGGTGACCTGGTAGCCCCAGGAGCCGCCGAACGGGTGCTCGGCGACCGGCATCAGCTCGACGTGCGTGAAGCCCAGGTTCTTCACGTACGTGGGGAGCTGCTCGGCGAGTTGACGGTATGTCAGCCCAGGTCGCCAGGACGGCAGATGGATCTCGTACACCGAGAACGGCGACTCGTGCGCCGGGGCCTCGGCGCGCCGGGCCAGCCACTCGGCGTCGCCCCACTCGTACCGCGAGGACGTGATGACCGACGAGGTCGCCGGCGGCACCTCGGTGCGGCGGGCCAGCGGGTCGGCGCGCAGCGTCTTCGAACCGTCGGGGCGGGTGATCTCGAACTTGTACAGCTCGCCCTCGCCGATGTCCGGCAGGAACAGCTCCCACACCCCGGACGACCCCAGCGACCGCATGGCGTGGCCGGTACCGTCCCAGAAGTTGAAGGTGCCGGCCACGCGCACGCCGCGCGCGTTCGGCGCCCACACCGCGAACCGCGTGCCGGTCACGCCCTGGTGGGTCGTCGGGTGCGCGCCCAGCGCCGTCCACAGCTCCTCGTGCCGGCCCTCGCCGAGCAGGTGCAGGTCCAGCTCGCCCAGCGTGGGCAGGAAGCGGTAGGCGTCCTCGGTCTCCAGGACCGTCCCGTCGTACTCCACGAGCAGCCGGTACGCCGGCACCTCCGTCAGCGGCAGCAGCCCGGAGAAGAACCCCTCCCCGTCGTCGTGCAGTTCCGCCCGCACGTCCCCGGAGAGGACGGTCACGGACCGCGCGTACGGCCGGAACGCCCGGAAGGCGACCCCGCCGGGCACGGGGTGGGCGCCGAGTACGGAGTGCGGGTCGTGGTGCGTGCCGTGGAGCAGCCGGTCCCGGTCCACCGCGTCGACGGCGGGCGAGACGGCGATCTCCATCTCCGGCGGCACGACCTGTGCGGGGGCGGCCTTCGCAGCGGTGGCTGAGCCGGTGGTGGCCGTGCCGGTGGTGGATGTGCCGGTGGCGGTCGTGGCGGCGGTGGTCGGCCCGGTGGTGGTCTTCCTGGCGGTGGACTTCTTGGCAGGCGCCTTCTTCGTGGTGGCCTTCTTCGCGGAGGGACTCACGGCTGCCGCCTTGGCGGCGGTGGCCTTGGCGGCAGTCGCCTTGGCAGCGGCGGCCTTCGTGGCGGCGGCCTTCTTGGCCGCCGCTTTCGTGGGCGTCGCGGAGGTCGCCTTCTTGGCGGTCGCCTTCGTTGCCGTCGGCTTCTCGGCGGCTGTCTTCGTCGCCGCCACCTTCTTGGCGGTGGCCTTCGCCGCGGGCGCCGCCGGGGGAGCCGTCTTCTTCGCGGCCTTCTTCGTGACGGCCTTCTTGGCGGCCGTCGACTTCGCCGCGGTCGCCGTCGCGGGAGCCGTCTTCTTCGTAACGGCCTTCTTGGCGGCGGCTGTCTTCGCGGCCGTCTTCTTCGCGGCCGTCTTCTTCGCGGCCGAGGTCGCCTTCTTCGCGGCGGCCTTCGTCGCGGGCGACTGCGCCGAGGACGTCTTCTTGGCGGCGGCCTTCTTCGCGGCAGCCGACTTCGCGGGGGCCGTCCCCTTCTTGGCCGCTGCCTGTTTCGGCACCGCCGTCTTCTTCGCGGCGCTCTTCTGCTGGGCGGCCGTGGGCTGCTCGGGGATCTTCTCCCCGGCCGTCCCCTTGGGACGCGAACCGCTGGACTCAGGGCGGGGGGTCACGGGCGGAGCCTCCAGGGCGAGGGTGGGTCAGGTCAGGTGGCCGGACGAGGCGAGCCGGTCTATGGCGGCCAGGGGCACCGGCAGCCAGTCGGGGCGGTGCCGGGCCTCGTACACCACCTCATAGATCGCCTTGTCCGTCTCGTAGGCGCGCAGCAGCACCGGATCGGTGCGCGGATCGCGGCCGGAGGCCTCCGCGTAGCCGGAGCAGTACGCGGAACGGCAGGTCTCGGCCCAGTCCGGCTGGGGCGGATCGACCGAGCGCGCCGCGTAGTCGAAGGACCGCAGCATTCCGGCGACATCCCGGACCGCCGGCTGCGGCATGCGCCGCTCGGCCAGCGGCCGGGCCGGCTCGCCCTCGAAGTCGATCAGCCACCACTCGCCGGCCGGTGAGCGCAGGCACTGACCGAGGTGGAGGTCGCCGTGCACGCGCTGCGCGGTCCAGGTGCGGCCCTCGGCCGCCAGGTCGCCCAGCGCCGTGAACGCCGACCTCAGGCCGCCGGCGTACGGCCTGAGCGCGGGCACCGCATGGACGGCCGCCTCCAGCCGCTCGATCATGCCGCCGACCATCAGCTCGAGCTGCGCATGACCGAGTGTGACGGTCGGCAACGCCCGGGCAAGGGCGGTGTGCACCTCGGCGGTGGCCCGCCCGAGAGCCCGCGCCTCGGCGCCGAAGTCCTCGCCCTTGGCGAGCTCCCGCAGCGCCAGCTCCCAGCCGTCCGAGGCGCCCTGCACGAACGGCTGGAGCACCCCCAGCACGTACGGCTGGCCGCCGAGGTCCCCCGGATCCGCCGAGATCACCGGGTCCGCCGCGGGGTCGACGTCCGCGACCATCCAGGCCGTCGGCGCGGGCACCCGGGGACAGCCCTCGCGGGCCAGTACCAAAGGCAGCTCCAGGTCGGGGTTGACGCCGGGCACGATCCGGCGGAGCAGCTTCAGAATGAACGTATCTCCATAGACGATCGACGAGTTGGACTGTTCCGCGGTCACCACCCGCGGCACCAGCCCGGACCGGATCTCCTGCTGCTGGTCCCGCTCGAAGCGGAGCCCGCCGATCCGGGCCTGGGTGCGCAGGGCCTCCAGGAGCAGCTCGGCGGGCCGTGGGTCGTGCAGGGCGTCGTAGGCGGTCCGGCCGGCCAGGGACCCCGTCGGCAGGTGTCCGATCAGCGCGGGCGCGAGCCGAGGCGGCAGCGCCTCGCGCACGCCTATCAGGAGCTGGTAGCAGTCGCCGGGGTGGTCGGGCGCCCCATGGGACGGCACGAGCGGCTGGTGGGCGCGGACCAGCAGGTGGTACAGGCCGAGCTTGCCGCTGTTCGGGAGCAGCTCGGTGGCGGCGACCAGCGTGAACCCGGTGACCGGACGTCCCTTGCCGGCGAACCAGCGCTGGCGTGGCAGCCACTCCCGCAGCAGTGGATCCAAGGAGGCAAGAAGGCCGGGCGGGGTGGTGACGGTGCGTGTGACGGCTTCCGACATGGCGTCGCGTCCTTTCACCCATATGTGGTGCGCCTCCGGGTGGCTTCGGCAGCCCCCGGCGGCGCCCCTCCGGCTCACGCGGGTGGGCGGGGTGTTACTGATGCGTGCCCCGGGCGGGGCAGGAGAAACGCCCCGCCACGGGGGTTTGCCGCCCACCCCGCCGATCTGGCCTCAACAGGCCGATTCCGGCCTCATACGGCGTCCCTGCGCAGCCGGAACCAGTAGAAGCCGTGGCCCCCGAGGGTCAGCAGATAGGGCAGTTCGCCGATGGCCGGGAAGCGGACCCCGCCGAACAGTTCCACCGGGTGCCGCCCCTCGAAGGCGCTCAGGTCCAGCTCCGTGGGCTGCGCGAAACGCGAGAAGTTGTTGACGCAGAGCACCAGGTCGTCCTCGTACTCCCGCAGGAACGCCAGCACCGCCGGGTTCGTCGACGGCAGCTCGGTGTAGGAGCCGAGACCGAAAGCCGGGTTCTGCTTGCGGATCTCGATCATGCGGCGGGTCCAGTGCAGCAGCGACGACGGCGAGGCCATGGACGCCTCGACGTTCGTGACCTGATAGCCGTAGACCGGGTCCATGATCGTGGGCAGGAACAGCCGCCCCGGGTCGGACGAGGAGAAGCCCGCGTTGCGGTCGGGCGTCCACTGCATCGGCGTGCGCACCGCGTCCCGGTCACCGAGCCAGATGTTGTCGCCCATGCCGATCTCGTCGCCGTAGTACAGGATCGGCGAGCCGGGCAGCGACAGCAGCAGGGCCGTGAACAGCTCGATCTGGTTGCGGTCGTTGTCCAGCAGCGGGGCGAGACGGCGCCGGATGCCGATGTTGGCGCGCATCCGTGGGTCCTTGGCGTACTCGGCCCACATGTAGTCGCGCTCTTCGTCGGTGACCATCTCGAGCGTGAGCTCGTCGTGGTTGCGCAGGAAGATGCCCCACTGGCAGCCCGAGGGGATGGCCGGGGTCTTGGCCAGGATCTCGGAGACCGGGTAGCGGGACTCGCGGCGGACGGCCATGAAGATGCGCGGCATGACCGGGAAGTGGAACGCCATGTGGCACTCGTCGCCGCCGCTCGGATAGTCGCCGAAGTAGTCGACGACGTCCTCGGGCCACTGGTTGGCCTCCGCCAGCAGCACCGTGTCCGGGTACTGCGCGTCGATCTCCTTGCGCACCCGCTTCAGGAAGGCGTGCGTGGCCGGGAGGTTCTCGCAGTTGGTGCCCTCCTCCTGGTACAGGTACGGCACCGCGTCCAGCCGGAAGCCGTCGATGCCCAGGTCCAGCCAGAACTTCAGCGCGGAGATCATCTCCTCCTGCACGGCCGGGTTCTCGTAGTTGAGGTCCGGCTGGTGGGAGAAGAAACGATGCCAGTAGTACTGCTTGCGGACCGGGTCGAAGGTCCAGTTGGAGGCCTCGGTGTCGACGAAGATGATGCGCGCGTCCGGGAACTGCTTGTCGTCGTCGGCCCACACGTAGTAGTCGCCGTAGGGCCCGTCGGGATCCTTCCTCGACTCCTGGAACCACGGGTGCTGGTCGCTGGTGTGGTTCAT
>NZ_JOCT01000048.1 GCF_000717875.1 Streptomyces sp. NRRL S-455 | reverse complement strand
CTGGAACCAGGTCGTCCGCATGATCCCGGCGCTCGTCATCGACGAGACGGGCGTGGACGAGGGCCTCCAGGCCTGGGCGAACGCCGTCGAGGCCGGCACATCGGGAGCGGCAGGGCGATGACGGACACCACCACGGCCCTGGAGCCGCTGGTCGCGCGGCTCGCCGAGACCGCTCCCGGCCTGCGGGTGGAGACCGGCCCCGGCTCCACCGGCCTCTACGCCTACGACGCCTCCAACTACCGTGTCCCGCCGCGGGCCGTGGTCTTTCCCCGCAGCGCCGACGACGTCGTCGCGGTGCTGCGGGCCTGCCGCGAGGCACATGTTCCGGTCACCGCGCGCGGCGGCGGCACCAGCATGGCGGGCAACGCGGTCGGGCCGGGCGTCGTCCTGGACTTCTCCCGGTACATGAACCGGATCCTGGACATCAACCCGACCGCGCGCACCGCGCGCGTCGAGGCCGGCGTGATCCTGGACGCGCTGCGCAGCGCGACGGCCCTGCACGGGCTCACCTTCGGCCCCGACCCGTCCTCGCACAGCCGGTGCACCCTCGGTGGGATGATCGGCAACGACGCCTGCGGCAACCGGTCGGTGCGGCACGGGCGCACGAGCAGCCACATAGAGGCTCTGGAGCTCGTGACGGCCGACGGCGTGCGGGCCGTCGCCGACCGGACCGGCCTGCGTGCGGCCGACCGGAACGACACGGACGCAGTCGAGCGGGTCGCCCGCCTCGAAGCGGACGTACGCCGCCTGATCGAGGCCGATCTGGCGCCGATCCGCACCGAGCTGGGCCGCATTCCGCGTCAGGTCTCCGGCTACCAGCTGCACCACCTGCTGCCCGAGCACGGCTTCGACATGGCCCGCGCACTGGTGGGCACCGAGGGCTCCTGTGCGGTCGTCACCGCGGCGACGGTCCGCCTGGTGGCGACCGCACAGGCTTCCACCCTCCTCACCCTCGGCTACGACGACGTGGTCGACGCCGCCGAGGACGTCCCGGAGATCCTGCGCCGGCACCCCACCGCCGTGGAGGGCATGGACGAGGCGATCGTCGCCACCATGCGTGCCCGGCGCGGTCCGGACTCCGTGACCGGGCTGCCGGAAGGGCGTGCCTGGCTGTACGTCGAGCTCGACGGCGACGACCAGGCGGCCGTCGACGCCCGCGCCGACGAACTGCTGGAGGTGCTCAAGGCCCGGGGCCGGATGACCGGCGGGCGGGTCGTGCACAGCCCGGCCGAGCGGCGCTCGCTGTGGCGGGTCCGTGAGGACGGGGCGGGTCTGGCGGCTCGTCTCGTGGACGGCGGGGAGTCCTGGCCCGGTTGGGAGGACGCGGCGGTCGCGCCCGAGGACCTGGCCGCCTACCTGCGGGACTTCCGCAAGCTGCTGGCCGCCCACGGGCTGACCGGTGTGCTGTACGGCCACTTCGGCGCGGGATGTGTCCACGTGCGCATCGACTTCGACCTCGCCACGGACGCGGGCCGGACTGCCGCCCGGCGGTTCCTCTCCGAAGCCGCGGCCCTGGTCGTCGAGCACGGTGGAACCCTGTCGGGCGAACACGGCGACGGGCGAGCCCGGGGCGAGCTGCTGGAGGTCATGTACAGCCACCGGATGATCCGGGCGTTCGCCGCGTTCAAGGAGGCCTTCGACCCCGAGGGGCTGCTCAACCCGGGCGTCATCGTGGCCCCGGCCCGCCTCGACGCCGACCTCGCGCTGCACACCCCCTCCGAAGTGCTGCCCGTCGAGACGCTCTTCTCCTTCCCGCACGACGAGGACGGTTTCGCGGGAGCGGTACGCCGCTGTGTCGGCGTCGGCCGCTGCCGCAGCGACGCCGGCGGTGTGATGTGTCCCAGCTACCGGGCCACGGGGGAGGAGAACGACTCGACCCGGGGCCGGGCCCGTCTGCTTCAGGAGATGGTGCGGGGCGGAACCGTCCAGGACGGCTGGCGCTCCACGGAGGTGCGTGACGCCCTCGAGCTGTGCCTGTCCTGCAAGGCCTGCTCCAGCGACTGTCCGGTCGGCGTCGACATGGCCACGTACAAGGCGGAGTTCCTGCACCAGCACTACAAGGGCAGAGTCAGACCCCGCTCCCACTACTCCCTGGGCTGGCTGCCCCTGACGTCCAGGCTCGTCGGGTACGCGGCCCGCCCGGTGAACGCGCTGCTGCGCGGACCTGTCGGGAAGCTGCTCGCGCGCCTCGGCGGCGTGACCACGAAACGCCGGATCCCGGCCTTCGCTTCCCGGCGCGCGCTGCGCCGGGCCCTGCGCACGGCGAGGACCGGCGAACCGGCGAAGACGCTGCTCTTCGTGGACAGCTTCACCCGCGCCTTCCGCCCTGAAGTGGCCGGGGCCGCGAGCCGCGTACTCGCCGACGCCGGCCTTCCCTGCACGGCACAGGACGACCTGTGCTGTGGCCTGACCTGGGTGAGCACCGGGCAACTGTCGCTCGCGCGCCGCATCATGGCCCGCACGGTCGCCCGCCTGGACAACGGCGACGACCGGCCCATCGTCGTGGCCGAGCCCAGCTGCGCCGCAGCACTCAAGCGTGACGTGCCCGAACTCCTCGGCACCGAGGCCGCCCGGCGCGTCGCGGCTCGGGTCCACACCCTCACCGGAGCCCTGACCGACCTCGCCGCGCCGAACTGGACCCCACCGGAGCTGCCGGACAACGTGGTCCTGCAGACCCACTGCCACGAGTACGCCACCTTCAAGGGCCGCCACCCCCGCGACCTGCTCGGACGCCTCGGCGTGACGAAGGTCGACGAGGCCGAGGGCTGCTGCGGACTCGCCGGCAACTTCGGCTTCGAGGAAGAGCACTACGACACCTCGATGGCTGTCGCCGACCTCACCCTGAGGCCCCGCCTGGACGACGTCGACCCTCGGACACCGGCCGTCGTCGTGGCCGACGGCTTCAGCTGCGCCACCCAGATCGACCACCTCGCCGGAGACCGGGGCATCCGCGCCCTGCACCTCGCGGAACTGCTCGACCCCGCCGCCGACCGGCCCGGACAACCAGGAGAGAACTCATGACCGACACACCCACGCAGTTGTTCATCGGCGGCGCCTGGGTGGACGCCGCGGACGGTGCCACCATGCCCGTCGACGACCCCGCCACCGGCGAGGTCCTCTGTCACGTGGCCGACGCCGGCTCCAAGGACGCCAAGCTGGCCGAGGAAGCGGCCGTGCAGGCGCAGGAGGAGTGGGCACGTACGGCGCCCCGGGTGCGCAGCGAGATCCTGCGCCGCGCCTACGAGATCATCATCGAGCGCACCGACGAGCTCGCCCATCTGATGACGTCCGAGATGGGCAAGCCGCTCGCCGAGGCCAGGGGAGAGGTGGCGTACGCGGCCGAGTTCTTCCGCTGGTTCTCCGAGGAGGCCGTCCGTATCGACGGCGGCCTCGCCACCCTGCCGGACGGCCGCAACCGCATGCTGCTCTCCCGCCGCCCGGTCGGCCCGTGCCTGCTGATCACCCCGTGGAACTTCCCGCTGGCCATGGGCACCCGCAAGATCGGCCCGGCCGTCGCGGCCGGCTGCACGATGGTGCTCAAGCCGGCCCCGCAGACCCCTCTGTCCAGCCTGGCTCTCGCCGCGATCCTCAAGGAGGCCGGGCTGCCGGACGGCGTGCTGAACGTCGTCACCACCTCCCGTGCGGGGGAGGTGTGCGAACCGCTCCTGCGCGGCGGGCGGATTCGCAAGCTTTCCTTCACCGGTTCCACGGCCGTCGGGCAGCTGCTCCTCGCCCAGAGCGCGGAGGGGGTCGTACGGACCTCGATGGAGCTGGGCGGCAACGCGCCGTTCATCGTCTTCGAGGACGCCGACCTGGACAAGGCGGTGGACGGCGCGATGGTCGCCAAGATGCGCAACATGGGCGAGGCCTGTACGGCCGCCAACCGCTTCTTCGTGCACCGCTCGGTAGCGGAGGAGTTCGGGCGGCGTCTGGCCGAGCGGATGGGCGCGCTGGTCGTCGGTCCGGGCACCCGGGAGGGTGTCGACGTCGGCCCGCTGATCGACAGGAGGGGACGCGGCAAGGTGGAGGAGCTGGTCGCCGACGCGGTGGAGCGCGGGGCGCAGGTGCTCGTCGGCGGCCGTACGCCCGAGGGCCCCGGCTGCTTCTACCCGCCGACCGTGCTGGCCGAGGTCGATCCCGGCAGCCGGCTGATGGACACGGAGATCTTCGGCCCCGTCGCCGCGATCCTCACCTTCGACGACGAGGACGAGGTGATCCGCCGGGCCAACGACACCCCCTGGGGCCTGGTCGGCTATGTCTTCACCGAGGGCCTCGACCTTGCCCTGCGGGTGAGTGAGCGGCTGGAGGTGGGCATGGTGGGGCTGAACACCGGTCTCGTGTCGAACCCCGCCGCACCCTTCGGCGGCGTCAAGCAGTCGGGGCTGGGCCGCGAGGGTGGCCGGGTGGGGATCGACGAGTTCCTCGAGTACCAGTACCTCGCGGTGCCCGTGAGCTGACGGCGGTCATGCCCTGACCGCGCCGCAGCACGCACCGCGACGGGCCTCTCCCGTGCCCGGTTTTCCACGCCGCCGGGCACGGGTGGGACGGCCATCAGTTTCTCGACGCCAAGGGAAGAAAGAACATGTCGTTTCTGAAGACCATCGACACCAACCCCTCCTTCGCGCCGCACGAGTCCGGCCCGCTGCCGGAACGTCTGGTTTCCGGCGACCCCGCGTTCATGACCTGGCCCCAGGACATCGCCCGCGGGGAGATGATCCATACGGGAGTCTGGGAAGCGACGCCCGGCGAGACGCGTTCCATCAAGGGCGAGACCTTCGAGTTCTGCCACATCCTCGCCGGCATCATCGAGCTCACGCCGGACGGTGGCGAGCCGGTGGTCTACAAGGCAGGCGACAGCTTTGTCATGAAGCCGGGCTTCGTCGGTGTCTGGAAGACCATCGAAACCGTGCGCAAGATCTACGTGATCGTGAAGTGATGCCGGGACCGTCGTCAGGCCAGGTGCCGGGCGGTGATCTCCGCCGCCGTCTCGGCGACCAACCGACCCAGCTCGGGCAGTCGGCCGGACTCGAAGCGGGAGTCGGGCAGGGAGACGGCCACGGCGGCCAGCGGTGTGTCCTCACCGTCGAGCACGGGTGCCGCGATCGCGCAGACCCCATGCAGGTACTGGTTGTGGTTGACGGCGTAGCCACGCTCTCTCACGCGGCGGAGCTCCGCGCGCAGTTCCCCCGGGTCGGTGATGGTCTCCTCGCCGTAACCCTCCAGCGTCCCCGCGGTGACCTCTTCTATCTCGGACTTCCCCAGATGGGCGAGGACGGCGTTCCCGGCGGCCGTGGCGTGCAGGGGCGAGGTGTCGCCGATGGCGTGGAAGGTGCGTACGGCGTGGTCGCAGTCGACGCGGTCGACGACGACCATGCCGTGCAGGGCGTCCGGCACCGACAGGTGGATGGTCTCGTTCACCGCGTCGCGGAGCCGGATCATGGGTTCACGGGCGGCGGCGAACAGGCTGGAGCCCTGCAGGGCGGCGGGTCGTACGGCGAGGACGCGGGCGCCGATCTCCCAGCGGGTGGTGTCCCTGCGGTTCGCCCGCAGCCAGCCCGCCTCGTTGAGGGTGACCAGGGTGCGCTGCACGGTGGACTTCGGCAACCCGAAAATCCTCGTCAACTCCCCGACAGTCACGGGTTGATGTCGGGCGACTGCCTCCAGAACCCGTAGCGACCTGGTGACGCTCTTCATTTCCATGCGATGCCCCCTCAGGCCTGTGGCTCCCTGGCTCTCATTTCTTCTCCAGTATGGAGTCACGATCATGATCCGTGCCGGATTCCAGCATAGCGTGCCGCAATATGGCATGCGGCGGCCTCGGCCGATCAGTAGACCGGCCTTGAGGTGTGCCGGGGGTCCCGATTCCCCGCGGCGATGGACAGCGGTAGGGCTTGACCAGGTCTGCCGTGCCGCGTGGTGCGGCCGCCCTGCGGCCGGCCTTCCCTCGGCCGGGCGTAGGGCGGTGGCTGTCGTGACACAAGGCCGAGGGCCGGCCTCACGCACTGACGCGTGCGAGGCCGGCCCTCGGTCGACGACTTGCGGGCGTATGCCGTTCAGGCGCCCAGGCGGCGACGTGAGATCTCCGCGGCTGTGTCGGCGACGAGGCGGCCCAGCTTGGGCGTCCGTTCATCGTCATACCGCGCCTCGGGCATGGAGACGGCCACGGCGGCCAGCGGGGTGCCGTCCTCGTCGAGCACGGCGGCGGCGACGGCGCAGACGCCCGGCCGGTACTGGTTGCGGTTGACCGCGTAGCCGTCGGTGCGGATCCGGTCCAGCTCGGCGCGCAGTTCGTCGGGCTCGACGGGGGTCGTGTCGCTGAACCGCTCCAACCCCGCCGCGATGAGGTCGTCGACGTCACGCCGCGGAAGGTGGGCGAGAACGGCGCGTCCGACGGCGGTGGCGTGCAGAGGTGAGGTGTCGCCGATCGTGTGGAAGGTGCGCACTGGGTGGTCGCAGTCGACGCGGTCCACCACGACCATGCACTGCAGGGTGTCCGGCACCGACAGGTGGATGGTCTCGTTCAGCGCGTCCCGAAGGCGAACCATGGGTTCACGGGCGGCGGCGAACAGGCTGGAGCCCTGCAGGGCGGCCGGCCGTACGGCCAGGACGCGGGCACCGATCTCCCAGCGGGTGGTGTCCTTGCGGTTGGCGCGCAGCCAGCCGGCCTCCGCCAGGGTGACCAGGGTGCGCTGCACGGTGGACTTCGGCAGCCCGAAGAGCTTCGTCAACTCCCCTACGGTCACGGGCTGATGCTGGGCGACCGCCTCCAGGATCCGCAGCGACCTGGTGACGCTCTTCATTTCCATCCGGTTTCCCCCTGTTAATCCTCAAAATTTCTGCTGGGCATCCTCTTGACGCCTCCCCGAGCCGCTGTCATTCTCTGTGCCAGATTCTAGCACAGCATTCCGCATAGTGGCACGGCATTGGGGGAGATCCCCCGAAGGTGAGCCGGACTGCGAGGTGCGGCGGTTGCGAGCCGCAGGTCCACAACGAGGACCTGGCTCCCGCTCAAACCATCTCGAATCGAACATCCTCACGTCGAAGGCTCAGCATGCGCCTCGGCGATACGAAAGGAAAGTCCTGTGTCAGCTGCCAGGAAGCGCGTCGCGGTGGTCGGCGTCGGAACGATGGGCAGCCAGGCCGCCTGGCGGCTGGCGGCCCGCGGCGCCGAGGTCGTCGGATACGACCGCTACGCACCCGGCCACGACCGCAGTGCCGCCGGCGGCGAGACCCGGATCTTCCGCAGCGCGCACTTCGAGGACTCCCGTTACGTTCCGCTCCTCAAGCACGCCGACGCCCTCTGGGAGCAGCTCCAGCAGGAGACCGGCCGCGAGCTGCGCCGTCTGACCGGATGCCTGCTGATGGGGCCCACCGCGCACCAGCAGATGGCCACCGTCCTGCAGTCCATCGCCGAACACGACCTCGACCACGAGGTGCTGGACGCCGAGGCGCTCGCCAAGCGCTTCCCGCAGTACCGCATCGAGGACGGCGACGCGGCCGTGCTCGACCGCCGCGCCGGGTTCATCCGCCCGGAGCTGACCATCCAGACCGCCGCCCGCCGCGCCGAGCAGCTGGGCGCCGTGATCCACCGCTACACCACGGTCCGCGAGATCGTCCCCGTCGCGGGCGGTGTGGAGATCCGC
Source organism: Streptomyces sp. NRRL S-455 (assembly GCF_000717875.1). Lineage (GTDB taxonomy): Bacteria > Actinomycetota > Actinomycetes > Streptomycetales > Streptomycetaceae > Streptomyces. Next base: position 13,653 of record NZ_JOCT01000048.1, on the reverse strand, counting down.
ACCGACACCGGCAGCGAGCGCTTCGACACCGCCGTCGTCACACCCGGCCCCTGGGTCAACGACCTGCTGCCCGACCTGCCGTGGGAGGTGGAGATCCGCCGCCTGGTCAGCGCCTGGTACGTGCCCACCGCCCCCGACGCCTGGTTCGGCGAGGAGCGCCCGGCGTTCATCCGCACGGCACCCACCCACTGCTACGGCCTGCCCTCCCCGGACGGGATCTCGGTCAAGCTCGGACTCTCCCGCGCGCTGCACCGGCTCGCCGACGATCCCAACCAGCTGGACCGCACCGTGCGGCCGGACGAGCTGGAGATCTTCTCCGAGCTGATCGGGCGTTACCTGCCCGACCTGCACCCGGACCCCACCCGCCTGTCCGTCTACATGGAGGGTTACACCGAGAGCAGCCGTCCACTGGTCGGTCCGCTGCCCGGCGCCGAGAACGTCATCCTGCTCGCCGGATTTTCCGGGCACGGCTTCAAACTCTCGCCCGCCTTCGGCGACATCGCCGCCGACCTCGCGCTGGACGGCGCCTCGTCCCAGCCCATCGACTTCCTCTCCACCGTCGGCCGTACGGAGGCATGACCATGCAGGACACCACCCTCTGTGTCGGCTCCCTTCAGGCCCGGCCCGGCACCAAGGCGCGCGGCACCGTCCAGGCCGATCTCGGCACCCTCACCGCGGACATCCCGGTGACCCTGGTCAACGGAACCCGCCCGGGCCCCCGGGTCGTCATCACCGCCGGTGTGCACGGCGGCGAGTTCACGCCCGTCGAAGCCGCCGTGCGCCTGGCGGACCGGCTGGAGCCCGGCGAGGTGAGCGGACAGGTGATCGTCTGTCCGGTCGCCAACCCTCCCGCCGTGTACCAGGGCCGGCTCAACATCTCCCCGGTCGACGGCGTGAACCTCAACCGCGTCTTCCCCGGCGACCCGGCCGGCGGCCCCACCGAACGGCTGGCCGCCTGGCTCTTCACCCACCTCGTCGACGGCGCCGACGTCTACATCGACCTGCACTGCGGCGGTATCGACCAGGTGCTGCGCGACTTCGTCGGCTACCGCCTCACCGGTGACCCGGACCTGGACAAGGCGACGGCCGAACTGGCAGGGTCCTTCGGCATCCAGGACGTCATCCTCGGGCTCACACCCGAGGGCGGCAACAGCCACGCGGCCGCCGCCCGCCGGGGCATCTCGGCGGTCCTGGTCGAGGTGGGCCAGCTCGGCCAGCGGGACGAGGTCACCGCCCTCCGCCGCGTCGACGGCCTGCTGAGGGCACTGCGTCACCTGGGCGTCCTCGACCAGGACGACTCCGGCCCGGCACCGATCCGCGAGTGGGTCTGGTCCGCCGGCGTCACCGCCGAGGCCACCGGCCTGTGGTACCCGGAGTTCTCCTTCGACGCCGACATCATCGGCGAAGTCGCCGAGGGAGACCTCGTCGGCCGCATCGTCGACCCGACCGACGGCACGGAGCACGCCGTCCACGCCCCGGCCGACGGACGGATCTTCTACGGCATGCACGCCCTCACGGTGGCCACCGGCGCCGAACTCGCCGCCCTGGCCGTCCCGTGGGACCCCGACACGGCCGCGCGGGCCGACACCTTCCGGGCTCCCGGTCTGGGTGTCGGCTCCGACGAGGCGGACCCCCGCCCCTAGAGTCCGGCCCCTGGCCTCCCGGGCCCCCTACCCCCGGCTCCGGCCCCAAGTCCCCTCCCTAGACCCCCCCTTCCAGCCGCCCCCCTTTCCACGTCCCCAGCCACTCCCCTTCTCACGGCCAGCACCACCCAGGAGGCACACGATGAAAGATGCCCGAATCGACCGCAGACTGTTCCTGAGAGGAATAGGCGGGGTCACTGCGGGTGTCGCCGCCGCGACCGCTCTTTCCGCCTGCGGCACCGGCACCAGCCGGTCCGCCGCCGCCGGTGGCAAGGGCGGCAAGACAGTCGTCGTCCGTGACAGCGGCGGTTCCTACGGCGCGGCGCTGCAGAAGGCGATCTATACGCCGTTCACGCAGGAGACCGGCATCAGCGTCAAGGTGCTGAACCTGGATGACGCTCCGCTGCTGGCGCAGATCAAGCAGGGCCGCCCGCAGTGCGACCTCATCAACAACTCGATGATGTCGCACACCAAGTACGTCAAGCAGGACGCGTTGGAGGCGCTGGACCTCGACCGGGTCAAGAGCGTGAAGAGCGCGAAAATCCCCGAGAACCAGATCACCGACCATGCCATCGGCAGCAGCTTCTACGGCGCCTGTATCGCCTACCGCACGGATGCGTTCGGCGGTAAGAAGCCCGAGTCGTGGGCGGACTTCTGGGACACCGGGGCGTTCCAGGGCGGCCGCTCGATGTGCAACCCGGACGGCGACCTGCCCGAGCTGGAGTTCGCGCTGCTCGCCGACGGCGTCCCGATGGACAAGCTGTACCCGCTGGATGTGGACCGTGCCTTCAAGGTGCTGACCCGACTGCGGTCGGACATCAAGAAGTTCTGGGACAGCGGCCCGCTTCCCGGTGTGCTGCTCAGCCGCCAGGAAGTGACGATGTCCACCGTGTGGGACGGCCGTATCGCCGATCTGGAGAAGCAGGGCGTCCCGGTCACCAGGCAACTCAACGGTATGCGACGGCAGTTCCAGGGCTACGCCATCGCCAAGGGCGCGGCCAACGTGGACGCCGCCTACCAGCTGATGGACTTCTCGCTGCGGGCCGAGAGCCAGGCCGCCCTGGCCAAGGCGTTCCCGTCGAACCCGGCGTCCCCGCTGGCCTACGCCAAGCTCACCGAGGACGAGCGCAACGCGCTGGCGGGTGCGCCGAAGTACTACGACAAGGGTTTCGACACGGACATCGACTGGTGGCTGAAGAACGAGTCGGCCGTCACCAAGCGCTGGTTGGAGTGGGCTCGTGGCTGAATTCGGTGTCGCCACACCGTCCGTCGACGTGGCCGGCGGCAAGCCGGCCACCGCGACCGGCAAATCGCTGTCGGTAGTGGCCCTGCGCAAGACCTACGGCGACGTGGTCGCCGTCGACGAGGCGTCCATGGAGATCGCGGCCGGGGAGTTCGTCACCTTCCTCGGCTCCTCCGGGTCGGGCAAGACCACGACGCTGATGATGATCGCCGGGTTCTGCGAACCGGACTCCGGCACCATCACCGTCGGGGACCGCGACGTCACCCGGCTCGCCCCGCAGAAGCGGAACCTCGGTTTCGTCTTCCAGCAGTACCTGCTCTTCCCACACATGACCGTCGCCGAGAACGTCGCGTTCCCGCTCACCCTGCGCGGCGTGGGCAAGGACGAGATCCGCCGCCGGGTGGGGGAGACGCTGGAGATCGCGGGCTTGTCCGGGTTCGGTGGCCGTAAGCCGCGTGAGCTGTCCGGTGGTCAGCAGCAGCGTGTGGCGCTGTGCCGGGCGCTGGTCTACCGCCCGCCGGTCATCCTCATGGACGAGCCGCTCGGTGCGCTGGACAAGAAGCTCCGCGACCAGCTGCAGGTCGAGATCAAGACCATCCAGCAGGAACTGGGTCTGACGGTCATCTATGTGACGCACGATCAGGAAGAAGCGCTGGTCATGTCGGACCGCATCGCGGTGATGCGTAACGGCCTGATCGAGCAGTTCGACACCCCCCGCGAGCTGTTCGAGCGGCCGAGGACGCCGTTTGTGGCGGACTTCCTCGGCGCGGCGAACTTCCTGCCCGGCCGCATCGACAAGCACACCGACGAGCACACCCTGGTCCGCCTCGACAACAGCGGCGGCCTGATCAAGGCGCGCCGCCACCAGCTGCCCTCCGGCGCCCAGGTGAAGGTCGCCGTGCAGCCGGGCCGGCTGCGGGCCTGTGCCGCCGACGACGGGTTCTGTACCGGCACGGTCGAGACCGCCACCTACGTGGGCACCCTGGTCCGCGCAGGGGTGCGGCTCGACGGCGGTCAGGCGCCGCTGCTGCGTCTGGAGGTACCCGCCGGACGCGGCCCCGTCGCCGGCGAGCGGGTCGGGATCACCGCCGATCCGGACGACGTCAACCTCTTCGCCGACGAACAGGCAGGGTGAGCCATGGCCGCCACCCTCACCGCCAACGCTCCCGCCCGCCCGCGCAAGCTGCTGGCCTCGCGCCGGACGCGGGTCGGGATCCTGTACGCGCTGCCGGTCGTCGTCTACCTGCTGGTGCTGTTCGTCTACCCGATCTTCTCCACGCTGCTGCTGAGCCTGAAGGACGCCGACGGCTCGTTCACCCTGCACTGGTACGCCGACGCACTGACCGGCGTGAACCTGTCGGTGCTGATCACCACCCTGCGGATCTCCGCCGAAACAGCCGTGCTGAGCCTGGTGTTCGGGTTCGTCCTGGCCCAGGCGATCTGCCGACTCAAGCCGCTGTGGGCGGGACTGGCCATGCTGGTCGTGGTCGTCCCGCACTTCGTCAGCGCGCTGGTGCGCACCTACGGCTGGATCATCATGCTCGGTGACAAGGGCCTGGTGAACGAGACCCTGGCCGCCGTGTCGGCCCCCGGAGCACCGTTCCAGCTGCTCTACAACGAGCTCGGTGTGGTCATCGGCACCACCTCCATGATGCTGCCGTACACGGTGCTGCTGCTGTACGGGGTGATGCGCGGGGTGGACCGCCGCCTGCTGGCGGCCGCGTCCAGCATGGGCGCGGGCCGGGTGACCATCTTCCGCCGCGTCTACCTGCCGCTGGTCGCGCCGGGCCTGGCCAGTGCCGGACTGCTCAGCTTCATCCTGTCGCTGGGCTACTACATCACCCCGGCCCTGATGGGCGGACCCAACCAGACCATGATCGCCACCCTCATCAACCAGCAGGTGACCAAGGAGAACCAGTGGAACGGCGCGGCCGCCCAGGGCGTCATCCTGCTGGTCCTCACCCTGGCCGGACTGCTGCTGGTCAAGGCCGTGACCTCACTCGGCGCCAGCCGTAAGAAGAGGAGCGGATCATGATGGAGCTGCGCAAGACCCTCGCCGGACGCATCGCCCTCACCGCGGTCGCCACCGTCATCCTTCTCTTCCTCGCGCTGCCGATCGTCGTCATCCTCGTCACCTCCTTCAGCAACAACGCCTTCGCCGCCTTCCCGCCGGAAGCGTGGACGCTGAACTGGTACAAGGCCCTGTTCGCCGACGGCAGCAAATGGCCCGCCGCGTTGTCCCTGAGCGCCCTGGTCGCCGCGCTGAGCACCGTGTTCTCCCTCATCATCGGGGTGACCGCGGCGACCGCCCTGGTCCGCAGCGAACTCCCCCTGCGCTCGGCGGTCTTCGCCCTGGTCCTCGGACCGCTGGTCATCCCGCAGATCGTCACCGCACTCGGCCTGTTCCTGCTGTTCGAACCGGCGGCGATGCTGGGCAGCCCGATCGCGATCGCCCTGGGGCACACCGTGCTGGCCTCACCGATCGCGGTACTGATCCTGATCGCGACCCTGCGCGGCATCGACGAACGCCTCGAGGACGCCGCCGCCAGCATGGGCGCCGGCCGGCTCACGATCGCCCGGAAGATCACCTTCCCCCTCGCCGCGCCGGGCATGATCGCGGCAGCGATCTTCTCCTTCATCACCAGCTTCGACGAGTTCTACATCTCCCAGTTCCTCTCCTCCGTCGACACCGTCACCCTGCCGGTGCAGGTCTACAACTCCCTCACCTTCGAGATCGACCCCAGCGTCACCGCGGTGAGCGCCATCCTCATCGCCTTCGCCGTCCTCGCCCTCGGCCTCGTCGCCCTCGTGCGCTGGCTCGGCTCCGGACGACAGGACTCCCTGCTCTCCGTCGAGAACACGGTCGGCGTCGCCAACCCAGGAGGCGACGCCGTATGACCACCACCGCCGCTCAGCTGACCGCGGCCACCGCTCAGCGGCACCTGCTGCTGAACATGACCGCCAACGGATCGCTCGGCGACCAGGGCGAGGACCTCCTCGTCGTCCGGCGAGGGGACGGCCCGTACGTCGACGACGCGGACGGCAGGCGCTACATCGACGGCCTGTCGGGGCTGTACTGCTGCCAGCTCGGCTACTCCTACGGCGGCGAGTTCGCCGAGGCCGCCGAACGGCAACTGCGCGAGCTGTGCTACAGCCCGCTGTGGACAGGGTCCGCGCACCCTTCGGCCGTCGAACTCGCCGAGCGGCTGTCCCGGATCGCCCCCGTCGACATCGAGCACACCTTCTTCTCGAGCGGCGGCGCCGAAGCTGTCGAGACCGCCTGGAAGATAGCCCGCAGTTACCACGCCCTGCGCGGCGAGCCGGGCCGCACCAAGGCGATCGCCCGGCGTGGCGCCTACCACGGCCTGACCATCGGCACCCTGTCGTTCAACGACGACCCCGGCCTGACGGAGCCGTACGGACCGCCGGCGATCGACACCCGGTTCGTGTCAAACACCAACCGCCTCGGCCTCGCACCGGAGTTCGCGGACGACGAGGTGTACACGGCATGGCTGCTCGCGGAGTTGGAGGCCGCGATCCTGACCGAGGGCCCGGAGACCGTCGCGATGCTCATCGCCGAGCCGGTGCAGAACAGGGGCGGCTGCATCACCCCGCCCAAGGGTTACTGGCAGGGGCTGCGGGCGCTGGCCGACCGGTACGGCTTCCTGCTCGTCGCCGACGAGGTGATCACGGCCTTCGGCCGGATCGGCGAGTGGTTCGGCGGGGACCGCTACGGCGCCCGCCCGGACATGGTCACCGTCGCCAAGGGCATCACCGCCGGATACGCCCCCCTGGGCGCGACGCTGGTCGGCACCAAGGTCACCGAGGTCATCAACCGGCCCGGCGCAGTCCTCAACCACGGCTACACCTTCGCCGGGCACCCGCTGAGCACGGCCATCGCCCTGCGCAACCTGGAGATCATGGAGCGGGACCGCATCCTGGACAACGTCCGCGGTCTCCAGGGGGACTTGGCCAAGCGCATGGCGGCGCTCAAGGACCTGCCGATCGTCGGCGACGTCCGCGGCACCGGGTTCTTCTACTCCTGCGAACTGGTCGGCGACCTCGACGACGGCGGTTTCAGCACCAAGGCCCGAGCCGAGCTGATCGGCGACCTGATCCCGCGTCGGCTGCGCGAGGCCGGCCTGCTGGCCCGCGTGTACAACCGCTCCGCGCCACTGGTCCAGATCGCGCCCCCGCTGATCAGCGACCGCGCCGTCCTCGACCGTATCGCCGGAATCATCGCGGGCGTCCTCGCCGAGGCATCGGCCCGCATCTGATCCACCTCCTGGAAAGGATCCACATGTACTCCATCGGTCCGCTGACCGTCGCCCCGGGCGAGCGCGCCCAGGGCCTGATCCCGGTCGGCACCAGCAGCTACGGCGTGGAGCTCGGCATTCCGCTGATCGTCGTCAACGGCGCCCTCGACGGTCCCGTCCTGTGCGTGGACGCGGGCGTGCACGGCGACGAGTACGACGGCCAGGAGGCCATCCGGCGCGTCCTCGCCGAGCTCGACCCGGCCGCTCTGCGCGGCACCGTCGTCGGCATCCCCTGCCTGAACACCCCCGCCTTCGAGGCCGCCGCCCGCGCCAGCGGCATCGACCACCTCAACCTCAACCGCATCTTCCCCGGTGACGCCGAGGGCTCCTACTCGCAGCGCCTGGCCGCCACCTTCGTCGAGCAGGTCGTCCCCGCCGTCGACGCCGTGGTCGACCTGCACACCGGAGGTGCCTACGGCGAGATCGCCCCGCTCGTCATCCTCCAGGGCGGCTACGAGGACCTGGCGACGGACCTGGCGCTCGCCGCCGGACACGAGCTGGTCTGGAAGGGCGGCAAGTGGGGCGGCACGGTCCGCCACCCCGTCCTCGAAGCCGGCAAGCCCGCCATCACCATCGAGTGCGGCGGCGCCACCTACCGCGAGACCAACGTCGAGCACCACATGAGCTCGATCGGCAACATCCTGCGCAGCCTCGGCATGATCGACGGCCGGGCGGAGCTGCGGGACACCTACACCACCGTCTCCGGCACCTTCGCCCGCTCCGCCTCCGGCGGCTTCTTCGTCGCCCGCGCCGAGCCGGGCGAGACCTGCAAGGAAGGCGACCTGATCGCCACCATCACCGACCACTACGGCAACGTGCTGGAGGAGGTCACCGCGCCGAAGGAGGGCATCGTGCTCTGGGTCCGCCGGATCCGTACGGTCCGCCCCGGCGACGAGGTCGTCATCTTCGGCGAGGTGCTGGGGGAGATCCAGCCATGAGCGGCGAACTGCAGCTGACCGAGCTGCTGATCGACGGCAAGCAGGTCCCGGCCGCCGACGGACGCTCCTTCACCGTCCTCGACCCGTCGAACGACACGGCCATCGCCCAGGTGGCGCTGGCCGGCAAGGCGGACGTGGACCAGGCGGTGGCCGCCGCGCGCGCGGCCTTGACCGCTCCCGAGTGGGCCGGGATGCGTGCCGCCGACCGGGGGCGCATCCTGTACCGGATCGCGGAGGCCATCCGCTACCAGGGCGAACGGCTGGCCCGCCTGGAGAGCCAGGACGTCGGCAAGCCGCTGCGCCAGGCCAAGGCCGATGTCGAGGCGGCGGCCCGCTACTTCGAGTTCTACGCGGGCGTCGCCGACAAGCTCGGCGGCTCGACGGTTCCGCTCGGCCCCGGCCTGATCGACTACACGGTCCGTGAGCCGATCGGCGTCTCCGGTCAGATCATCCCGTTCAACTACCCGCTGCAGAACACCGCGAGGGGCTCCGCCCCGGCGCTGGCCGCCGGCTGCACGGTGGTGCTCAAGCCGTCCCCCGAGGCGCCGCTCACACCGCTGGAGATCGGCAGGATCGCCCTGGAGTGCGGCCTCCCGCCGGGCGTCCTCAACGTCGTCCCCGGTGACGGGGAGACCGGCGCGGCCCTCGCCGGACACCCGGACATCGACCAGGTCACCTTCACCGGCTCGGTGCCGACCGGCATCAAGGTCGCCCAGGCGGCCGCCGCCAACGTGGTCCCCTCGGTCACGGAGCTGGGCGGCAAGTCCCCGGTCGTCGTCTTCGCCGACGCCGACTTCGACGCCGCGCTCGGCGCAGTCGCCGCCTCCGCGTTCGGCAACGCCGGGCAGACCTGCTCGGCCGGCACGCGGCTGCTCCTCCAGCGCGGCGCCGAGGAGTTCCTGGACAAGCTCGTCGCGCACGCCGCCTCCCTCAGCCTCGGCCCCGGTCTCAGCGACCCGGACGTCGGCCCCCTCGTCGCCGCACGGCAGCGGGACCGGGTCCTCGGCTACCTGGAACTGGCCCGCGAGGAAGGCGCCGTGGCACGGGCCGGCGGGGGCGCCCCCACCGACCCGGAACTCGCCGACGGCTACTACGTCCAGCCGACCGTCCTCACCGGAGTGGACAACCAGGCCAGGTGTGCCCGCGAGGAGATCTTCGGCCCCGTCGTCACGGTCATCGAGTTCGACGACGCGGCCGAGGCCCTGGAGATCGCCAACGACAGCCCGTACGGCCTGGCCTCATACGTGTGGACCCGCGACATCGACAAGGCGATGCGGTTGGCCGAGGGCATCCGGGCCGGCCAGGTCTATGTCAACGCCACCGGCGTCGGCACCGGCGTCGAGCTTCCCTTCGGCGGCTACAAGCACAGCGGCTGGGGCCGGGAGAAGGGCCTCGAAGGCCTGGCCAGCTACCTGCAGACCAAGAACGTCTGCATCGGATTCGGGAACCGGTCATGAGATACCGCTCGCTCGGAGAGCGCGGCCCGACCGTCTCGGTGGTCGGCGTGGGTGGCAACAACTTCGGCAGCCGCCTCGACGAGGACGGCACAAAGGCCGTCGTCCACGCCGCCCTCGACGCCGGGATCACCCTGTTCGACACCGCCGACATGTACGGCGGGTCGGGCGAGCGGGGCGGCTCCCGAGGGGACGGTGAACGGCTCCTCGGGGCCGCCCTCAAAGGCAGCCGCGACCACGTGGTGCTGGCCACCAAGTTCGGCATGGAGATGGGCCGGGACGCCGACCGGTACGGCCCGCGTGGATCCCGCGCCTACATGCGGTACGCGGTCGAGGCATCGCTCAGCCGGCTCGGTACCGACCGGATCGACCTGTACCAGTACCACGAACCCGACGGCGTCACGCCGTTGGACGAGACGGTCGCCGCGCTCCGGGAGCTGGTCGACGAAGGCAAGATCCGCTACATCGGCTGCTCCAACCTCCCGGCCGATCAGATCACGGACGCCTTCGTGTCCACCCAGGCGCGTTACCACCTGCTCGACCGCGAGGCGGAACAGGACCTGATCCCGGCCTGCCTGCACCATGGCCTCGGCCTGCTGCCGTACTACCCGCTGGCCAACGGCCTGCTCAGCGGCAAGTACCGCCGCGGCGAGGAGCCCCCGCCCGGCAGCCGCCTGTCCTGGCGCCAGGGCTGGCTCACCGACGCGGCCCTGGACAGGGTCGAGGCGCTCACCTCGTACGGCGCCGAACGCGGCCTGACCCTCCTCCAGATCGCGGTCGGCGCACTGGCGGCCTTGCCCGCCGTCGGCTCCGTCATCTGCGGAGCCATGACCCCCGAACAGGTCACCGCCAACGCGGCGGCGGCCGACTGGATACCGAGCCCGGCCGACCTGGCCGTGCTCGACGCGATCGTCGCCCCCGGCGAACGCGTCGTCTGAAGCGTCCCACCCCCTCTGAAAACCGCGAGAGACCAAGGCTGGACACCATGCGAGAGATCGTCACCTTCGACGCCTATGCGACCCTGATCAACTTCGAGCTCGGTCCCACGACCCTGAAGGTCCTGGAGGACCGGCTGGATCTGGACAACCTGGATGTCGACGAGTTCCTCGACGACTTCCGCGTCATGCGCTTCCAGGCCGTCCTGGAGGCCTACCGCCCCTACCACGAGATCCTGCACTCCAGCCTGCGCAACGCCATGCGCCTGCACGGTCTGGAGTACCGCGAGACCGACGGCGAGGCCCTCGTGGACGCCGTCCCCACCTTCGGCCCCTTCCCGGAGGTCCCGGAGGCCTTGCGGAAGCTGAAGACCAAGTACGAGATCGCCATCATCTCCAACACCGACGACAACCTGATCGCGCGGAACGTCAAGAACATCGGCGTCGAGTTCGACTACGTCATCACCGCACAGCAGGCCGGTGCCTACAAGCCGGACCGCCAGACCTTCAAGCACGCCTTCCGGACCATGGGTGTCGAGTCGTCGCAGGTCATCCACGTCGCCCAGGGCTGGGAGTACGACCACATCCCGACCCGCGACCTGGGCCTGAAGCGCCGGGTGTGGATCAACCGCTACGGCCGCAAGGGCAGCGCCGACTACCAGCCCTACGACGAGCTGCCCGACCTGTCGGGCCTGCCGAAGCTCCTCGGCTGCTGACCCACGGCGCACCGGCGACACAGGACTGAAAGAACATCAGAGGACGCACGCCATGAAGCAGATCCCCTACTGGCTGGACACAGCTCCCGCCCTGCCCGACCGTTCCGGAAAGGACCTGCCCGAAGAGGCGGACGTGGTGGTGATCGGCGGCGGCCTCACCGGTCTGTCCACCGCCTACCACACCGCCCGCAAGGGTGCCCGGGTCGTCCTCGTCGAGAAGGACAAGGTCGGCTCGGGCGCCTCCGGGCGCAACGGCAGCATGTGCACCCAGGGCATTACCATCAGCCCCGCCGAGGCGCGCAAGCGCTACGGACAGGAGCGGGCCCGCGAGCTGTACGACGCCTTCCGCGAGGCCGTCGACGTCGTCGAGGATCTCACCAGGACCGAGAACATCGACTGCGACTTCAACCGCTCCGGGCGCCTCGGCGCGGTCTGCAAGCCCGGGCACTTCGACGGTCTGCGGGCCAAGCAGCGCGACCTGGCCGACAACTTCGGCCACGAGACGATCGTTCTGAGCAAGAGCGAACTGCGGGCCGAGCTCGGCACGGACTACTACCACGGCGCCCTGCTCGACCCGGACAGCGCGGGCCTGCACGTGGGCAAGTTCGTCGGCGGCCTGGCGGACGCCGCCGAGCGTGCCGGCGCCGAGATCCACGAGCGCAACGCCGCCACCGGCCTCACCCGTCTGCCTGGCGGCGGGTTCGTGGTGGAGACCATGCACGGCACCATCCGTGCCAAGCAGGTCATGGCGGCGACGGACGCCTACACCGACAAGTCGATGCCGTGGTTCCGCAAGCGGCTGATCAACGTCGGCAGCTTCATCATCGTCACCGAGCCGCTGGGGGAGGCCCGTGCCAAGGAGCTCATCCCGAACGGCCGCCTGCTGGTCGCCCACAAGAATGTCGGCCACTACGTGCGCCTCACGCCGGACAATCGCCTCGCCTTCGGCGGCCGGGCCCGCTTCGCCCCGTCCAACCCGGCCTCCGACGTCAAGAGCGGTGACATCCTCAAGCGGGAGATGACCGAGATCTTCCCGCAGCTTGCCGGCGTGCGCATCGACTACGTGTGGGGCGGCATGGTCGGGTTCTCCTGGGACCGCATCCCGCACGCGGGTGACGTCAACGGCCTGTATTACTCCATGGGTTACTGCGGCCACGGCGTCCAGATGGCCACCTACATGGGCCGCGCGGTCGCCGAGATGATGGACGGCAAACCCGAGGCCAACCCGATGCGCGGCTTCGGCTTCCCGAAGGTGCCCGTCCCCTTCTACAACGGCACCCCCTGGTTCCTGCCGTTCGGCGGCGCCTACTACAAGGCGAAGGACCGCCTGCTCTGAGCAGGTGTCCGAAACCGGTGACACAGCGGGGGCCTTTCGCGCGGTGGCGCGGGAGGCCCCCGCGAGCCTCCTGAGAGAAGGCCCGAACTCCCATGACCGCCGCAGCGACCCGCAGCGAACACGATCTGCTCGGAGACCGCGACATACCCGCCGACGCCTACTGGGGCGTCCATACCTTGCGTGCCCGGGAGAACTTCCCGATCACGGGCACCCCGATCTCCGCCTACCCGCACCTGGTCGACGCCCTGGCCGCCGTGAAGGAGGCCGCTGCCCGCGCCAACGAGGCACTCGGCCTGCTCGCTGCCGAGAAGGCCGCCGCGATCATCGAGGCCTGCCGGGAGATCCGCGGCGGCAAGCTACACGATCAGTTCGTGGTCGACGTGATCCAGGGCGGCGCCGGCACCTCCACGAACATGAACGCCAACGAGGTGATCGCGAACCGGGCGTTGGAGCTGCTGGGCCACGAGAAAGGACAGTACGCGTACCTGCACCCCAACGAAGACGTCAACCTCGGTCAGTCCACCAACGACGTCTATCCGACCGCTGTGAAGATCGCGACCGTCCACGCGGTGCGCGAGCTGCTCAAGGCCATGGCGGTGCTCCAGGACTCCTTCGCCCGTAAGGCAGTGGAGTTCCGTGACGTGCTGAAGATGGGCCGCACCCAACTCCAGGACGCCGTGCCGATGACGCTGGGCCAGGAGTTCTCGACGTTCGCGGTGATGCTGGACGAGGACCGCGGCCGGCTCGCCGAGGCCGTGGAGCTGATCCACGAGATCAACCTCGGTGCGACGGCCATCGGCACCGGCCTCAATGCCCCGGCCGGATACGCGGAGGCCGCCCGCCGTCACCTCGCCGAGATCACCGGGCTGCCGCTGGTCACCGCCGCCAACCTGGTCGAGGCGACCCAGGACTGCGGCGCCTTCGTCCAGATGTCCGGCGTGCTCAAGCGCATCGCGGTCAAGCTCTCCAAGAGCTGCAACGACCTGCGGCTGCTCTCCTCCGGTCCGCGGGCCGGGCTCGGCGAGATCAACCTCCCGCCGGTGCAGGCCGGTTCGTCCATCATGCCCGGCAA
>NZ_JOCT01000047.1 GCF_000717875.1 Streptomyces sp. NRRL S-455 | reverse complement strand
TCTCCGACCCCATCGCGCCGTTCCGAGGACGGACACCCCCCGGCGCGGCCCCGACCCACCACGAAACGGCAGGCAAACCCCCGGCGGCACCCCACTGTCAGTGCCGAGGTGCACGATGGATCCATGGCCAGCCACGCACACCGAGCCCTGGACACCTTCTCCCCCGCGACCCGCGCCTGGTTCACGGGTGCCTTCTCCGCGCCGACCAGCGCCCAGGCCGGCGCGTGGCAGGCCATCCACGAGGGCTCGGACGTGCTGGTCGTCGCCCCCACCGGCTCCGGCAAGACCCTGGCCGCCTTCCTCGCCGCCCTGGACCAGCTGGCCTCGACCCCGCCCCCCGCCGACCCCCGGAAGCGCTGCCGCGTCCTGTACGTCTCCCCCCTGAAGGCCCTGGCCGTGGATGTGGAGCGCAACCTCCGCAGTCCCCTGACCGGCATCCGCCAGGAGTCCGTACGCCTCGGCCTGCCCGAGCCGGAGGTCAAGGTGGGCATCCGCTCGGGCGACACCCCCGCCGCCGAACGCCGCGCCCTGTCCACCCGCCCGCCGGACATCCTGATCACGACCCCCGAGTCGCTGTTCCTGATGCTGACCTCGGCGACCCGCGACGCGCTGACCGGCGTCGACACCGTGATCCTCGACGAGGTGCACGCCGTCGCCGGCACCAAACGCGGCGCCCACCTCGCGCTCTCCCTGGAGCGCCTGGACGACCTGCTCCCGAAGCCCGCCCGCCGTATCGGCCTCTCCGCGACGGTCCGTCCCGTCGACGAGGTCGCCCGTTTCCTCTCGCCCCGCCGCAAGGTGGAGATCGTCCAGCCCGAGTCGGGCAAGGAGTTCGACCTCTCCGTGGTCGTCCCGGTCGAGGACCTGGGCGAGCTGGGCGGCTCTCCCGTGTCGGACGGCTCGGAGGGCGCCGAGCGTCCGTCGATCTGGCCGCACGTCGAGGAGCGGATCACCGACCTCGTGCAGTCCCACCGCTCCACGATCGTCTTCGCCAACTCTCGCCGACTCGCGGAGCGTCTCTGCAACCGGCTGAACGAGATCGCCTACGAACGGGCCACGGGCGAGACCCTCGACGAGCACCACTCCCCCGCCGAGCTGATGGGCGGCTCGGGAGCCGCCCAGGGCGCCCCGCAGGTCATCGCCCGCGCCCATCACGGCTCGGTCTCCAAGGAGCAGCGCGCCCTCGTCGAGGAGGACCTCAAGGCGGGTCGCCTCCCCGCGGTCGTCGCCACGTCCAGTCTGGAGCTGGGCATCGACATGGGCGCGGTCGACCTCGTGGTCCAGGTCGAGTCACCCCCCTCGGTCGCCTCCGGTCTCCAACGCGTCGGCCGCGCGGGCCACCAGGTGGGCGCGGTCTCCACCGGCGTGGTCTTCCCGAAGTACCGCGGTGACCTGGTGCAGGCGGCGGTGGTGACCGAACGCATGCGAACCGGCGCCATCGAGTCCCTCAGGGTCCCCGCCAACCCCTTGGACGTCCTGGCCCAGCAGATCGTCGCCATGACGGCCATGGACAGCTGGCAGTTCGACGACCTCCTCACCGCCGTCCGCCGGGCCGCCCCCTTCGCCTCCCTGCCCGAGTCCGCCTTCACCGCGGTCCTCGACATGCTCGCCGGCCGCTATCCGTCCGACGCGTTCGCCGAGCTGCGCCCCCGCGTGGTGTGGGACCGCGTCACCGGCGAGATCACCGGCCGCCCGGGCGCCCAGCGCCTCGCCGTCACCTCCGGGGGCACGATCCCGGACCGCGGCCTCTTCGGTGTCTTCCTCGCGGGCGCCGATCCCAAGAAGGGCGGAGGCCGGGTCGGCGAGCTCGACGAGGAGATGGTCTACGAGTCCCGCGTCGGCGACGTCTTCACTCTCGGGACGAGCTCCTGGCGCATCGAGGACATCACCCGCGACCGCGTCCTGGTCTCCCCGGCCCCGGGCGTACCGGGCCGGCTGCCCTTCTGGAAGGGCGACCAGCTGGGCCGCCCGCTGGAACTGGGCCGGGCGGTGGGCGCCTTCCTGCGCGAGGTCGGCTCGCTGCCCAAGGACGACGCCCGGCTGCGCCTGCTCGCCGCAGGCCTGGACGCCTGGGCGGCGGACAACGTGCTCTCCTACCTGGACGAGCAGCGTGAGGCCTGCGGCCACGTTCCGGACGACCGGACGATCGTCGTGGAGCGTTTCCGCGACGAGCTAGGCGACTGGCGTGTGGTCGTGCACTCCCCGTTCGGCGCCCAGGTGCACGCCCCCTGGGCGCTCGCGCTCGGAGCGAAGCTCTCCGAGCGGTACGGCATGGACGCGCAGGTCATGCACGCCGACGACGGCATCGTGCTGCGTCTGCCGGACGCCGACCTGATGGGCCTGGACCTGCTGGACCAGGAACCGGTGAGGACGGGCCGCGAGTACGACGCCGAGCAGGCCCCGGTGGGCGCCGCCGACGTCGTCTTCGACAAGGGCGAGGTCGACCAGGTCGTCACCGACCAGGTGGGCAGCTCGGCGCTGTTCGCGTCCCGCTTCCGCGAGTGCGCGGCCCGCGCACTGCTGCTGCCGCGCCGCAACCCGGGCAAGCGCACCCCGCTGTGGCAGCAGCGCCAGCGCGCCTCCCAGCTGTTGCAGGTGGCGAGCGAGTTCGGCTCGTTCCCGATCGTCCTGGAGGCGGTCCGCGAGTGCCTCCAGGACGTCTTCGACGTCCCCGGCCTCGTCGAGCTGATGGGAGACCTGGAGTCCCGCAAGGTCCGCCTCGTCGAGGTCACGACTCCCGAACCGTCGCCCTTCGCGCGCTCCCTCCTCTTCGGCTACGTCGCCCAGTTCCTGTACGAGGGCGACTCGCCGCTCGCCGAGCGCCGCGCCGCGGCCCTCTCGCTCGACTCGCGGCTACTGGCCGAGCTGCTGGGCCAGGCGGAGCTGCGCGAGCTGCTCGACGCGGAGGTGCTGACGGAGCTGGAGCGGGAGCTTCAGTGGCTCACCGAGGACCGCCGCGTCAAGGACGCCGAGGGCGTCGCGGACATCCTCCGCCTCCTCGGTCCCCTCACGGACGACGAGCTCGCCGAGCGGGGCGCCGAGCCGCGGTGGGCCGAGGAGCTGGCCGGTGCGCGTCGCGCCATCCGGGTCCGGATCGGCGGCGCCGGTCACTGGGCGGCGATCGAGGACGCGGGCCGCCTGCGCGACGCGCTGGGCACGGCGCTGCCGGTCGGCGTCCCGGAGGCCTTCACAGAGCCCGTCAAGGACCCGCTCGGCGACCTCCTCGCCCGCTACGCCCGCACCCACGGCCCGTTCACCTCGGCCACGGCGGCGGCCCGCTTCGGCCTGGGCGTCGCCGTCACCGAGGGCGCCCTCCAACGGCTCGCCGGGGCGGGCCGGATCGTCCAGGGCGAGTTCCATCCGGCCGGGATCGGCCAGGAGTGGTGCGACGCGGCCGTGCTGCGCCGCCTGCGCCGCCGCTCCCTGGCCGCCCTGCGGCATGAACTGGAGCCGGTGCCGCCGGCCGCGCTCGCCCAGTTCCTCCCGCAGTGGCAGCACATCGGCAAGGGTCACTCGCTGCGCGGCGTCGACGGGCTGGTGCGCGCCATCGAGCAGACCCAGGGCGCGTCCGTGCCGGCCTCAGCCCTGGAGAAGCTGGTCCTGCCCTCCCGGGTCGTGAACTACACCCCGGCGATGCTGGACGAGCTCACCGCGTCCGGAGAGGTGGTGTGGGCCGGGGCCGGCTCCCTCCCCGGCAAGGACGGCTGGGTCTCCCTCTACCTGGCGGACGCGGCACCGCTGCTCCTGCCGCCCCCGCACCCGCTGGAGCTCACGGCCCTCCACCAGTCCGTCCTGGACGCCCTCTCCGGCGGCTACGGCCTTTTCTTCCGCCAGATCGCCGACCAGGTCCGTGCCACCACCCACCCCGACGCCACCGACCCGCAACTGGCCGACATCATCTGGGACCTCGCCTGGTCAGGGCGCCTGACGAACGACACGCTCGCGCCCATGCGGTCCCTGCTCGGCTCGGGCCGCACCGCCGGTTCGACGGCCCACCGTGCCAAGCGCGCGGTCCCGCGCGGCCGCTACGGCTCCCTGACGGCCGCGGCGCGCACCGCGTCCCGCTCCGGCCCGCCGACCGTCGCCGGCCGCTGGTCCCTGCTCCCGGCCCACGAGCCGGACCCCACGGTGCGGGCCCACGCCCTCGCGCGCACGCTCCTCGACCGGCACGGCGTGGTGACCAGAGGCGCGGTGTCGGCGGAGGGTGTCGAGGGCGGGTTCTCGGCGACGTACCGTGTGCTGTCCGCCTTCGAGGAGAGCGGCCAGGCCCGCCGGGGCTACGTCGTGGAGGGCCTTGGCGCCGCACAGTTCGCGATGGACGGCGCTGTGGACCGCCTGCGCGCCGTGTCCAACGCCCGGGACCGCGGCGAGGACCTGCCCGGCCCGCCGGTCCCCGACCTCGACCCGTTCCCCGCACACGACTTCGCCGGACCGGACGACTCCGCCCCCTCGACCGACCACACCGACGATCCCGGCCACAACGGCTTCCCCGACTTCGGTCCCACGCTCGACATGCCGGCTCCCGAAGGGTCCCGGGACGAGTACGTCTCCCCCCGGGACTACGCCCCGCAAGGCCCTCCGCCCTGGCAGAACGGTGGCCGCGCACCGTACGACCCCGGGATCCCGGGCCGTCGCGGCCGCCCGGACGCCGCCTCCCGGGCGGTCGTCCTCGCCGCCGCCGACCCGGCGAACGCCTACGGCGCCGCCCTGTCCTGGCCCGAGCCCCCGACCGGCGCCGGACACAAGCCGGGCCGCAAGGCCGGCTCCCTGGTCGTACTCGTCGACGGTGAGCTGACGCTCTACATGGAGCGCGGCGGCAAGACCCTGCTGGCCTGGGCAGCCGACCCGGACGGCGACCCCACCGGCGACCAGCGGCTGCGCTCCGCCGCGGAGGCACTCGCCGCAGCCGCCCGCGCGGGCTCCCTCGGCACGGTCACCGTGGAACGCGTCAACGGCGCCCAGGCCCTGACCTCCCCCATCGGCACCCTCCTGGAAGGAGCGGGCTTCATCGCGACCCCTCGAGGACTACGCCTCCGCGCCTGATCACCAGACCTGAGCAGCACACCCCGTGCCACCCTTGACCCATGCCCGAAGGTGACACGGTCTGGCAGACCGCGAGGCGGCTGCACGGTGCCCTCGCGGGCAAGGTGCTGACCCGCAGCGACCTCCGGGTGCCCCGCTTCGCCACGGCCGACCTCACGGGCCGCACGGTCCTCGATGTCACCCCGCGCGGCAAGCACCTCCTGACCCGCGTCGAGGGCGGTCTGACCCTCCACTCCCACCTGCGGATGGACGGCGCCTGGAAGGTGTACCGGAACGGTCAGCGATGGAGCGGCGGCCCGGGCCACCAGATCCGCGCGATCCTGGGCACCGCCGACCGCACTGCCGTCGGTTATCGCCTCCCCGTCCTGGAGCTCCTGCGCACCGCCGACGAGCACCGCGCGGTCGGCCACCTCGGCCCGGACCTCCTCGGCCCGGACTGGGACCCCGAGCGGGCTCTCGCCAACGTCCTCCGGGACCCCACCCGCCCCCTCGGCGAGGCCCTGCTCGACCAGCGCAACCTCGCCGGCATCGGCAATGTCTACAAGAGCGAGCTCTGCTTCCTGCTCGGCGTCTCACCCTGGCTCCCGGTGGGCAGCCTGCCCGCCGAACGCGCCACCGTCCTCCCCGAGCTGGCCAGAAGGCTGCTGGAGACCAACCGCGACCGCCCGATCCGCACCACCACGGGCCGCCGCGGCCAAGACCTCTTCGTGTACGGCCGGGCTCCCCGCCCCTGCCTGCGCTGCCACACCTCGGTCCGCGTCGCCGACCAGGGTGACGGTTCCCGCGAACGCCCCACGTACTGGTGCCCCACCTGCCAGCCGGGCCCCGCACCGGCCCGGCGCGTCCGCCACGACACGACCGAATGACGTCCGCGACAACCAATTGACGACCCGTCAGAAACGCTCGTACGGTCCGTACATGCCCGTCACGGCGTACGACCTCACCGGCCGCACGGCATTCGTCACCGGCGCGGCGAGCGGCATCGGCCGAGCCTCGGCACTCCTGCTCGCCGAGGCGGGCGCCACCGTGCACTGCGCGGACCTTGACCCCGAGGGCCTGCACGAGACGGCAACTCTGATCAAAGACGGCGGCGGCACCGCCCACACCCACCTCCTCGACGTCACCGACCGCTGCGGCGTGAGACGGGCGGTCACGTCCTGCGCACGCCTGGACATCCTCGCGGCGATCGCCGGAATCATGCACAGCAGCCCCGTACTGCAGACCCGGGACGAGGACCTCGACCGGGTGATGGCCGTGAACTTCAAGGGCGTGCTGTACGCCTGCCAGGAGGCGGCCCGCCTGATGATCGCCCGCGGCGTCCGGGGCAGCATCGTCACGATGACCTCGGGCGCCGTCGACACCGGCGGCCCCGGGCTGCTCTGCTACGGCGCCGCCAAGGCTGCGGTGGTCCAGCTGACGAAGACCCTGGCGACGGAGGTGGGCCGGCACGGCATCCGCGTCAACGCGGTCGCACCGGGCTGGATCCGCACACCCATGACCGACCGCCGCGACGGCGAGGCCCAGGCGCGCACCGAGGCCGTGATGGCCCGGATGTCACCTCTCGGCCGGGTCGGCGACCCGGAGGACATCGCCCACGCGGTCCTTCACCTGGCATCCGACGCCTCGTCCTTCACGACGGGCCAGATCATCCGCCCGAACGGGGGCGTGGCCATGCCTTGGTGAGGCACGCAACAACCCACCCAGGCCGCAACCCCCACCTCCCCCCCGCCGAGACACCACCCCACGCGTTCCCGCCGCCCACACCCGCCACCACCGCCCCGCACCGAGCGACCCGCCGGCCTGAGCCTTCGGAACACAGTGCACCGGCAGCACACTCAGCCCCCACCCCCCGGCGGCAACGACCGCCTCCAGCACCCCCGCCTCCGGCACGACCAGCAGCCGCACCACGGCACACCACCACAGCGCCCCCAGCCCCACTGCGGCTCCACGGGCCCCCCAGCGCCCTATCCCCGCCATGGCCGACGCCTCCAGCCAGGCGCCGGTCGGCCACTCGGAGCCACGAACAGGGCGCACCAATGGCACACAGACGCACCGTGCGCCCCAGCACGACGCGTCACGAAGCGCCGAGCGGCGAACCCCCCGGCCGGCCCGTCGCCCGCTGCCGCGCCCGCTCCGGTCACCCGTTCTCGGCCTGGAACATCCAGTGATGCTTCTCCAGGTCCGCCGTGATGCCGATGAAGATGTCCTGGCTCACCGGATCCGGCTCGCCGGTCGCCTCGACCCGCTCCCGCATCCGCGCGATCACCGCGCCCAGCGCGTCGACGAGCGCCCCCACGGCGGTCGTGTCGTCGACCCACCCCTCGGGGGTCACACCGATCCCGCTGCCGACGGCCACGGTCGCGGCACGCCCGTCCGGCGAGATACCGAGCGCCGCGGCGCGCTCCGCAACGATGTCGGAATACTTCCGTGCCGTGTCGACGACCTCGTCGAGCTGGAGATGCACGGAACGGAAGCGCTGCCCCACCACGTTCCAGTGGATCTGCTTGGCCACGAGGGCGAGGTCCACCAGGTCCACAAGCGCGCCCTGCAACGCCTCCGACACAGCCTTGAGGCTCGCGTCGGACAAAGGGCTCTTCACGACGTACATCTGCACCTCCGTTGGCTGTGCCCGTCACCCCTCAACGATGACCGCCGCACGCCATACCGGCAAACGCACTCAAAACGGATACATCAAGCCAAGAGAAAACCCCGGGCGGCACCCCTCCGGATCCACCGGAGAGGCCCGGCCGGGGCCTCGTACACCTTCTCAGCGCCTCGTCGGCGTCACCCGCGCACACGGCGAGAGCCGGGTACGCGAAGGACCGTCACGCGGCGACGACGTCCACCGCCTCGGCGGGCGCCTTGATGGTCACCCGTTCCGGTGGCACACCGGTCACCGAAACGGAACCCAGCATCGGTCGAACCGGCGTGGGCACAGGCTCGCTGGGGGTGGCCGCAGCGGACTGGGCCAGCTCGGCGAGGGCGAGTTCGTCGCTCACTTCCCGCATGAGCTCGGACATCCGTACGTCCAGCGCGTCGCAGATGGCGGAGAGCAGCTCGGAGGAAGCCTCCTTCTGCCCCCGCTCCACCTCGGAGAGATAGCCGAGTGAGACTCGGGCGGACGAGGAGACTTCGCGCAGAGTACGGCCCTGGCGCTGGCGCTGCCGACGCAGCACGTCACCCAGCAGGCGACGGAGCAGAATCATCGGTGGCTCCCTCCTCGGACCGCGTAGCCGCATCCATTACGCCCCACCGTACCGCCTTGCGCCGCGGCCGTGCGGGGAGCGATGTCGTGTTCACTCAGGGCTGCAAACATCAAAACCCCCCGTTCCGTTCCGTATCCTGTGCCCGCTCATTCCCAGTCTGTTCGCCCGCAAGCTCCTTCAGGAGCAGTGCGAGTACGCTCCGTACACTCTCTCTACGAATTTCCTCGCGGTCGCCGTTCAACCGCAGAGACGCCACTTTTCCGCCGCCGGCGGAACCGGAATCGGTGCCGAACGGTCCGTCCACGGCGACGAAGACCGTCCCGACGGCCTGTCCGTCCTGCGGATCGGGACCGGCGACACCGGTGGTCGCGATACCCCAGTCGGTGCCGAGCGCCTTGCGTACGCCGGCCGCCATCTGGTCCGCGACCTGCGGATCCACCGCTCCTCGCGCCTCCAGCAGGGAGGCGTCGACACCGAGCAGTCCATGCTTCAGTTCGGTGGCGTAGGCGGTCACTGAACCCCGGAAGACCTTGGACGCCCCGGGGACCGATGTGATCTCCGCGGCGACGAGGCCACCGGTCAACGACTCAGCGACGGCGAGCGTCTCACCCTTCACCGTGAGTAGTCGCACCACCTCGGTGGCCGTGGAACTCACGCTTCCTTCTCCTCCAACGCGGCCTTCCGCTCGGCGATTCCCTGCCTGCGCAGCACAATGGCCTGTTTCACATAGTCGAGCCCGGTCGCCACGGTCAGAACGACCGCCGCGGCCATCACCCACCACCTCAGGGTGGCCAGCCACCCCGTCAGCGCCAGCACGTACATGCCGACGGCCACGCCCTGGGTGAGGGTCTTGAGCTTGCCTCCGCGGCTGGCCGGGATGACGCCGTACCGAATGACCAGAAAACGCAGCAGGGTGATCCCGAGTTCCCGCCCCAGGATGACGCCGGTCACCCACCACGGCAGATCACCGAGGGAGGACAGACAGATCAGCGCCGCCCCCATGATCGCCTTGTCCGCGATGGGGTCGGCGATCTTGCCGAAGTCCGTGACGAGGTTGTACGTGCGCGCGAGGTGACCGTCGAACAAGTCGGTGATCATGGCGATGGCGAAGGCGGCCCAGGCGAGGGACCGCCACGCCGGGTCATAACCGCCGTCCGCGAGCATCAGCGCCACGAACGCGGGGACGAGGAGCAGCCGGAGCATGGTCAGGAGGTTGGCGATGTTCCAGACACTGGCCTGGTTGACGGCCGCAGCAGCGATCTTCCCGCCCCGAGCGGGCTTCCCGTCGCCCTCGGCGGGAGTGCTACCCGAGCCTTCCGCGGCGGCTGCCCCGCCGTGATCCACGCCGGCGGATGCCCCGTGCCCCGCACCGGACGACGCCCCGCCATCAGCCGACCGCGCCGCCGCACGCCCGACCGCCACCCCGGGAACTTTCCCCGAGGCCGCAGGCGCCGCGGCAGCCGCACCGCCCGCAGCCCTCCGCGCGCCGGAGGCACCTCCCGCCGCGGATGCCGGGACACCGGTCATCTGCCCGCCTCCTCACTCCACGCAGGCGAGGCGTACGAGCCCTGCAGCGGCTCGGCCACCAGGTCGACACCCTCCGTGCCGACCACCTTCGCCTCGACCATACGGCCGACGCGCAGACCCGCGCCGCTCGTGAGCAGCACCTGACCGTCCGTCTCCGGCGCCTGGTGCGCCGCACGGCCGTACACGCCGTCCCCGTCGCCGGTGGACTCGACGGACTCGACGGACTCGACGAGCACCTGCACCGTCTGGCCGACCCGCTCCTCGGCACGCTGCGAGACGAGTTCCTCGGCGAGACGCGAGACGCGCGCCAGCCGCTCGGCGACGACGTCCTCGTCGAGCTTGCCGTCGTAGGTCGCCGCCTCGGTGCCCTCCTCGTCGGAGTAGCCGAAGACGCCGATGGCGTCGAGTCGCGCGCCGTTGAGGAACCGCTCCAGCTCGGCGAGGTCGGCCTCGCTCTCGCCGGGGAAGCCGACGATGAAGTTGGAGCGCACGCCGGCCTCGGGCGCCTTGCCGCGGATCGTGTCGAGCAGCTCCAGGAACCGGTCGGTGTCGCCGAAGCGCCGCATCGCGCGCAGCACGCCGGGCGCGGAGTGCTGGAAGGACAGGTCGAAGTAGGGCGCGACCTTGGGGGTGGAGGTCAGCACGTCGATGAGCCCGGGCCGCATCTCGGCCGGCTGGAGGTAGCTGACGCGCACCCGCTCGATGCCGTCGACCTCGGCGAGCTCGGGCAGCAGCGACTCCAGCAGGCGGATGTCGCCCAGGTCCTTGCCGTAGGAGGTGTTGTTCTCGGAGACCAGCATGATCTCCTTCACGCCCTGCTCGGCCAGCCACCGCGTCTCGTTCAGCACGTCCGAGGGCCGGCGGGAGATGAAGGAGCCGCGGAAGGACGGGATGGCGCAGAAGGAGCACCGCCGGTCGCAGCCGGAGGCGAGCTTCACGGAGGCCACCGGGGAGCCGTCCAGCCGGCGGCGCAGGGGAGCGCGCGGCCCCGAGGCCGGAGCGAGGCCCTCCGGAAGGTCCGCGGGGGCGTGCCCGGGGAGCGCGACCGCTTCGGCGGACTCCTGGCGCTCGGCCGGGCTGATCGGCAGCAGCTTGCGCCGGTCGCGCGGGGTGTGCGCGGCGTGGATGCCGCCGCTGAGGATGGTCTGGAGCCGGTCGGAGATGTCCGCGTAGTCGTCGAAGCCGAGCACGCCGTCGGCCTCGGGAAGGGCCTCGGCGAGTTCCTTGCCGTACCGCTCGGCCATGCAGCCCACCGCCACGACGGCCTGGGTTCTGCCCTGCCCCTTGAGGTCGTTTGCCTCCAGGAGTGCGTCGACCGAGTCCTTCTTGGCGGCCTCGACGAAGCCGCACGTGTTCACGACGGCGACGTCCGCTTCCTCGGCGTCCTCCACGAGCTGCCAGCCGTCCGCCTCCAGACGGCCTGCGAGCTCCTCCGAGTCCACCTCGTTACGGGCGCAGCCAAGGGTGACAAGTGCGACGGTACGGCGTTCAGGCATGGGCTCAAGAGTACTTCGTCCCGCCGACACCCCATGTCGACGGGGTTGGCCGAGAACGGCCAACCCCGTACGGCGGACACCCCTACGGGCCGGTTACCCGGCCTCGGGGTCACCCTTCGTGTAGGTCAGGCGTTCGACGGAGCCCGGCTGGAAGTCGTCCTCGATCTTCTTGCCGTTGACGAAGAGGTCGATGGCGCCGGCGTCGCCGAGGACGAGGTGGACCTTGGAGCTGTCCTGGAAGGTCTTGGAGTCGCCCTGCTTGAGGACTCCGTCGAAGAGCAGCCGGCCACTGTGGTCCTTGGCGGAGATCCAGCTGCGGCCGTCGGCGGCGGACACCCGGACGGTCACCTTGTCCTGCGGCGCTGCCGCGATGGCGCTGTCGGAGGGCTCGGGCTTGGGATCGGCGGGCTTCTTGGACTTGGGCGTCGGGGAGGAGGCACCGGCCGTGGGCGTGGAGCCCTCGGCCACGTTGGTCTCGCCGCCGCCCTCGTCACCACCCTGGAACATGGTGAACCCGACGAAACCGATCACGGCGACGATCGCGGCGACCATGGCCGCGGTCCAGTTGGGCCCCCGCCGCTCCGGGCGGATACGTTCCGCCTCGAAGAGGGGGGCTGCCGGGGTCGGTGCCGGGCGTCCGCCGTGCTCGTCACCGTACTGGGCGAGCAGCGGCGCCGGGTCGAGGTGGACGGCCTTCGCCAGGGTCCTGATGTGCCCGCGGGCGTAGACGTCACCGCCGCAGACGGTGAAGTCGTCCGCCTCGATGGCGTGCACGATGTTCATGCGGACCCGGGTGGCGCTACTGATGTCGTCGACGGTCAGCCCCGCTGCGATACGCGCCTGCTGCAGGGCACGGCCGATAGAGGGGCGGGCTGGCTCGCGGTCTTCTTCGACGCGCTCGTCTTCGAACGGACGCTCGTCTTCAGGGGAGTTGCCGATGGACACGGGGGCGCCTTTCGAGCGTGTAGCCGCCTGTGCTGGGAGTTCAGTCTAGGGGGGCATCAAAAGGGTGGGGCAACCGGGCGGTGGCACTTTGTACGCCATCGGAATGGCCCGACATTCCGATGGTGGGGTCGCTGGTTTTCCGCTTCCCTCAACTTGACGTACACCGACGGGAAACGGTTGCTCACTGATCCCTTACGGGTGAGTCACGATCCGGACACCCGATTGCAGCACCCGCTCCGCGAGGCGATCACCCTGCCCCGCTTCCCTATCCATCAGACTCCCCACGGATCAGGGCGAGCACGCCATCCAGTTCGTCAGGCTTCACAAGAACGTCACGAGCCTTGGAACCCTCGCTGGGCCCGACGATGTTCCGGGACTCCATGAGGTCCATCAGCCGCCCGGCCTTGGCGAAGCCGACGCGCAGTTTGCGCTGGAGCATGGACGTCGAGCCGAACTGCGTGGAGACGACCAGTTCGGCCGCCTGGCACAACAGGTCGAGGTCGTCGCCGATGTCCTCGTCGATCTCCTTCTTCTGCTTGGTGCCCACGGTGACGTCGTCCCGGAAGACGGGCGCCATCTGGTCCTTGCAGTGCCGGACGACGCCCGCGATCTCCTCCTCGGTCACGAAGGCGCCCTGCATACGCACCGGCTTGTTCGCACCCATGGGCAGGAACAGCCCGTCGCCCTTGCCGATGAGCTTCTCGGCGCCCGGCTGGTCGAGGATGACCCGCGAGTCGGCCAGCGACGAGGTGGCGAAGGCCAGCCGCGACGGCACGTTCGCCTTGATCAGGCCGGTGACGACGTCGACGGACGGCCGCTGGGTGGCGAGCACCAGGTGGATGCCGGCCGCGCGGGCGAGCTGCGTGATGCGCACGATCGCGTCCTCGACGTCCCGCGGCGCGACCATCATCAGGTCGGCCAGCTCGTCGACGATGACCAGCAGATAGGGATACGGCTGGAGCTCCCGTTCGCTGCCCTCGGGCGGTTTGACCTTGCCCTCGCGCACGGCACGGTTGAAGTCGTCGATGTGCCGGTAGCCGTAGGCCGCCAGGTCGTCGTAGCGCAGGTCCATCTCGCGCACGACCCACTGGAGCGCCTCGGCGGCGCGCTTGGGGTTGGTGATGATCGGCGTGATCAGGTGCGGGATGCCCTCGTAGGCGGTCAGCTCGACCCGCTTGGGGTCGACGAGGATCATCCGTACGTCCTCGGGGGTCGCCCGCATCATGATCGAGGTGATCAGGCAGTTGATGCAGGACGACTTGCCGGAGCCGGTGGCGCCGGCGACCAGCATGTGCGGCATCTTCGCCAGCGAGTGCATGACGTAGCCGCCCTCGACGTCCTTGCCGAACGCGACCAGCATCGGGTCGTCGTCCTCCGCCGACTCCGCCAGGCGCAGGACGTCACCGAGGTTGACCATCTCCCGGTCGGTGTTCGGGATCTCGATGCCGACCGCGGACTTGCCGGGGATCGGGCTGATGATCCGCACGTCCGGGCTGGCGACGGCGTAGGCGATGTTCTTGGTCAGCGCGGTGATCCGCTCGACCTTCACGGCGGGGCCGAGCTCGACCTCGTAGCGCGTGACCGTCGGCCCGCGGGTGAAGCCGGTGACGCTCGCGTCGACCTTGAACTCGGTGAAGACGGTGGTCAGCGCGGCGACTATGGCGTCGTTCGCGGCGCTGCGGGCCTTGCCCGGGCCGCCGCGCGTCAGCAGGTCGAGCGCAGGCAGGGAGTACGTGATGTCGCCGGACAGCTGGAGCTGCTCCGCGCGCGAGGGCAGGTCGCGGGGCTCGGCGGGCGGGGCCTTGGTGAGATCGCGGACGCCCGGCTTCGGCTTCTGCAGCTCGGGCTTGTCCTGCTGGGGTTTGTCCTGCTCGGGCTTGTCCTGCTGGGGGCGGGCGGCCGGGACGGGCGTCGGAGTGGTCGGTTCCTGGCCTCCTGTCCGCACGCCCTGCGTGAGGTCGGCGACGATCGGCGAGGGCGGCATTCCGTGCAGGACGGCACCGTCGAGAGCGGCGGCGGCCGCCGCGGCGACGTCCACGGCGTCCCTCGGCCGGTCCATGTCGGGCTGCGGCACCGCGGACCGCCGGGGACGGGCGCGGCGGCGCGTGAGGGCCTCCTGCTCGGCGCTGTCGGGGTCGTAGGCCTCGGGCGCTGGCGTGCGCCTGCCGCGCGGCCGGGCGGGCATCGCCTCCCGCCACTGCTCCTCGAAGCGCTCGTCGTCCTCGCCGAACTCGTCCTCGGCCGGGTCGCGGACGATCCCGAGCCGCACACCGAGCAGGCGCAGCCGCTGCGGGATGGCGTTGACCGGCGTGGCCGTGACGACCAGCAGCCCGAAGACCGTCAGCAGCACCAGCAGCGGTACGGCGAGCACGTCTCCCATGGCGTACGACAGCGGGGTCGCGACGGCCCAGCCGATGAGGCCGCCGGCGTCCCTTATGGCCTGCATGCCGTCGCCCCGCGCGGGTGAGCCGCAGGCGATGTGGACCTGGCCGAGCACGCCGATGACGAGCGCGGACAGGCCGATGACGATGCGCCCGTTGGCCTCGGGCTTCTCCGGGTGCCGGATGAACCGCACGGCGATGACGGCGAGCAGGATCGGCACCAGCAGGTCGAGCCGGCCGAAGGCGCCGGTCACCAGGATCTCGACCAGGTCGCCCACGGGGCCCTTCAGGTCGGCCCAGGTGCCGGCGGCGACGATCAGTCCGATGCCGAGCAGCAGCAGGGCGACGCCGTCCTTGCGGTGGGCCGGGTCGAGGTTCCTGGCGCCCTGTCCCACGCCCCGGAACACGGCGCCCACCGCGTGCGCGACACCGAGCCACAGGGCGCGCACGAGCCGGTAGATGCCTCCGGTGGGGCTCGGTGCCGGTTTGGGCGCGACCTTCTTCGCCGCGGCCTTCCTGGCGGGCGCCTTCTTCGCGGGAGCCTTCTTGGCAGCGGCCTTCTTCGCCGGAGCCTTCGAGGAAGCGGCCGCCTTCTTCGCCGGCGGCTTCTTGGCTGCGGAGGGACGTGAGGCCATGGGTGTGAGGTTACCGGGGGAGACGGCTGGGGACACGCGTGCCCACGGCTTCACCCGTTCGTGTCGCTCCGGGAGAGGCGCGGAATTGACGCACGCTCATGGGCGGGCAACCGGACCTGCCCGGACGTCAGTTCTGCGAGGACACGGACGACGCGGTCCCGGTGCCCGGCTCGAGCGCGTCCAGCGCCCGCCGCAACCCCGTGAGCTTGCGCTCCAGATGAGCCGCCGTCGCCACGGCGGCTGCGTCCGTCGACTCGTCGTTGAGCTGCTTGGTCAGCGCCTCGGCCTGCTCCTCGACGGCCGCGAGCCGCGCGGAGAGCTCCGCGAGCAGACCGGCCGACTCCTTGGCCTCGCCGTCCTCGTCCTTGCCGTTGCCCTCCAACTGGAGCCGCAGCAGCGACGCCTGCTCACGCAGCTGACAGTTCTTCATGTACAGCTCGACGAAGACGGAGACCTTTGCGCGCAGCACCCACGGGTCGAACGGCTTGGAGATGTAGTCGACCGCACCCGCCGCGTACCCACGGAAGGTGTGGTGCGGGCCGTGGTTGATCGCCGTGAGGAAGATGATCGGGATGTCCCGGGTCCGCTCTCGCCGCTTGATGTGCGCGGCCGTCTCGAACCCGTCCATGCCCGGCATCTGGACATCCAGCAGGATGACCGCGAAGTCGTCCGTGAGCAGCGCTTTGAGCGCTTCCTCCCCGGACGATGCCCGCACCAGCGTCTGATCGAGCGCAGAGAGGATCGCCTCCAGCGCCAGCAGATTCTCCGGCCGGTCATCGACCAGGAGGATCTTGGCCTTCTGCACCATGGCCCGCCCTCCTCGCCCCGGCGTGGGGCCTCCCCTGTCCGCAGGACCTGAGGAAACATCGGTGAATGTCGCCCCAGGGGACGACTCCCTTGCGCCGCCCGTCCTTGTGCCGGTCATCGTAGCCGCACCCCGCCTGTCGACACACCCTGTCACCGTGATGTCACTGTGCACGTAGCAGAAACGCAGCAGGAGACCAGAAGGTTCCCCGGATCTCGTACTTCTACACGACTATGCGCACATCGAGTTCGCAACTCCGTGTGAACACCGAACCTCCCCGCCAACGTTGCGTAACGGTCCAACGTTCCCCTCACTCCCCTCGCATCCACTGATCCATCACCGTCAGCAGGTGATCGGGGTCGACCGGCTTCGTCACGTAGTCGGAAGCCCCCGACTCGATCGCCTTCTCCCGGTCGCCCTTCATCGCCTTCGCGGTCAACGCGATGATCGGCAGCCCGGCGAACTGCGGCATCCTGCGGATCGCCGTCGTCGTCGCGTACCCGTCCATCTCGGGCATCATGATGTCCATCAGTACGACCGCCACGTCGTCGTGCTGTTCCAGCACCTCGATGCCCTCGCGCCCGTTCTCGGCATACAGCACGGACAGGCCGTGCTGCTCCAGGACACTGGTCAGCGCGAAGACGTTACGGATGTCGTCGTCGACGATCAGGACCTTCTGGCCGCCGAACCGGATACCGCGCTGCGGCTTCGGCGCCGTCTCCTGCTCGGCCGGGGTCCACTGCTCGGGCTGGGCGGGGCGCTGCGACAGCTCGGGCATCCTGCGCCGCCGCCGGAAGAGGGCGGCCGGCCCGTTCTGCGTGTCGCGGTACGACTTCACCTCGGCCGGCGTGTCGACCTCCACGTCGGACAGCTCCGCCAGCTCTGACGATGCCACCAGGTCACCGGCCTCCAGGGCGGGCAACTGCTGCTGGTAGCCCTGCGGCGGCAGTTCGCTGGGGTGCAGCGGCAGATACAGCGTGAACGTCGAGCCGCGTCCCGGTTCGCTCTGCGCGTGGATCTCACCGCCGAGCAGCTGCGCGATCTCCCGCGAGATGGACAGCCCGAGGCCCGTACCGCCGTACTTGCGGCTGGTCGTGCCGTCGGCCTGCTTGAACGCCTCGAAGATCACCCGCATCTTGCTGTTCGCGATGCCGATGCCGGTGTCCGTCACGGAGAACGCGATCAGGTCCGCGTCCGGGTCGGTCAGCGACCCGGTCTCCAGCAGCTGCTCCCGGATCTTCTGCGGCACATCGTCCCGCGCCGGCCTGATGACCAGCTCGACCGAGCCCGAGTCGGTGAACTTCACCGCGTTCGACAGCAGGTTGCGCAGCACCTGCAACAGCCGCTGCTCATCGGTGTGCAGCGTGGCCGGCAACTCGGGAGACACCCGGACGGACAGGTCCAGGCCCTTCTCCGCGGTCAGCGGCCGGAAGGTGGCCTCCACGTAGTCCACGAGCTGGACGAGCGCGATGCGGGTCGGGGAGACGTCCATCTTGCCCGCCTCGACCTTGGACAGGTCGAGGATGTCGTTGATGAGCTGGAGCAGGTCGGAACCGGCCCCGTGGATCGTCTCGGCGAACTCCACCTGCTTCGGGGAGAGGTTCCCCTCGGCGTTGTCGGCGAGCAGCTTGGCCAGGATCAGCAGCGAGTTGAGCGGCGTACGCAGCTCGTGCGACATGTTCGCCAGGAACTCGCTCTTGTAGCGCATCGACACCGCGAGCTGCTCGGCGCGCTCCTCAAGGACCTGCCGCGCCTCCTCGATCTCGGTGTTCTTCACCTCGATGTCGCGGTTCTGCTGGGCCAGCAGCTCGGCCTTCTCCTCCAGTTCCGCGTTGGACGCCTGGAGGGCCTTCTGCCGCTGCTCCAACTCGGCGGAGCGCTCACGCAGCTGCTCGGTCAGCTCCTGCGACTGCGCCAGCAGCAGCTCCGTCTTGGTGTTGACGGAGATGGTGTTGACGCTGGTCGCGATCATCTCCGCGATCTGGTTCAGGAAGTCCTTCTGGATCTGCGTGAACGGCGTGAAGGACGCCAGCTCGATGACGCCGAGCACACTGCCCTCGAACAGCACCGGCAGCACGATCACCTGCGCGGGCGGTGCCTCACCGAGCCCCGAGGAGATCTTCAGATAGCCGCTCGGCGCGTTCTCCACCAGAATCGTGCGCTTCTCCTCGGCGGCCGTCCCCACCAGCGCCTCACCCGGCTGGAACGACGTCGGCATGGAGCCCATCGAATAGCCGTAACTGCCGAGCATGCGCAGCTCGTACTGGTCCTCGTCCGCGGCGCTCATGTCCTCCCCGTCGACCAGGGGCATCGCCACGAAGAACGCGCCGTGCTGCGCGGACACCACCGGCGTCAGCTCGCTCATGATCAGCGAGGCCACGTCCTCCAGGTCACGGCGGCCCTGCATCAGCGCGGAGATCCTGGCCAGGTTGCCCTTCAGCCAGTCCTGTTCCTTGTTGGCGATGGTGGTGTCGCGCAGGTTGGCGATCATCTTGTTGATGTAGTCCTGAAGCTCCTGGATCTCCCCGGACGCGTCCACGTCGATCTTCAGGTTCAGGTCGCCACGGGTCACCGCGGTCGCCACCCTCGCGATGGCACGCACCTGCCGGGTCAGGTTCCCGGCCATCTCGTTCACGGACTCCGTCAGGTCCCGCCAGGTGCCGTCGACGTCACGCACCCGCGCCTGACCGCCCAGCTGTCCCTCCGTGCCCACCTCGCGGGCGACCCGGGTGACCTCCTCGGCGAACGACGACAGCTGGTCCACCATCGTGTTGATGGTCGTCTTCAGCTCCAGGATCTCGCCGCGCGCGTCGATGTCGATCTTCTTCGTCAGGTCACCCTTGGCGATAGCCGTGGTCACCATGGCGATGTTGCGCACCTGGCCGGTCAGGTTGGACGCCATCTGGTTCACCGACTCGGTGAGGTCCTTCCACGTACCGGCCACACCCGGCACGTGCGCCTGACCACCGAGGATGCCGTCCGTGCCCACCTCACGGGCCACCTTGGTGACCTGCTCGGCGAACGAACTCAGCGTCTTCACCATCGTGTTGATGGTGTCGGCGAGCTGCGCCACCTCGCCGCGCGCCTCGATGGTGACCTGCCGCGTCAGGTCACCGTTGGCGACCGCCGCCGAGACCTGGGAGATGTTCCGCACCTGAGTGGTCAGGTTCTTGGCCATCAGGTTGACGTTGTCGCTCAGGTCCTTCCAGATGCCCGTGACACCCGGCACGTGCGCCTGGCCGCCCAGGATGCCCTCGGTACCCACCTCACGGGCCACCCGGGTCACCTGCTCGGCGAAGGACGACAGCTGGTCCACCATCGTGTTCACGGTCGTGACGAGCTCGAGGATCTCGCCCTTGGCGTCGACGGTGATCTTCTTCGACAGATCACCCCGGGCCACCGCGGTCGTGACCTCGGCGATGTTGCGCACCTGAATGGTCAGGTTGTTGGCCATGCCGTTCACGGACTGGGTGAGGTCCTTCCAGGTGCCGGAGACGCCCTGCACCTCGGCCTGGCCTCCGAGGATGCCCTCCGTACCCACCTCACGGGCCACCCGCGTGACCTCTTCGGCGAACGACGACAGCTGGTCCACCATCGTGTTGAGGGTGTTCTTCAGCTCCAGGATCTCGCCCCGCGCGTCCACGGTGATCTTCTGCGACAGGTCACCCCGGGCCACCGCCGTGGCCACCTGGGCGATGTTGCGCACCTGGCCGGTCAGGTTGGAGGCCATGCCGTTCACGGAGTCGGTCAGGTCGCGCCACACACCGGCGACGCCGGGCACCTGCGCCTGACCGCCCAGCCGGCCGTCCGTACCCACCTCGCGCGCGACCCGGGTCACCTGGTCGGCGAAGGCGGAGAGCTGGTCGACCATCGTGTTGATGGTGTTCTTCAGCTCCAGGATCTCCCCGCGCGCGTCGACGTCGATCTTCTGCGACAGGTCACCCCGGGCCACGGCCGTCGTCACCTGCGCGATGTTCCGCACCTGGGAGGTGAGGTTGCCCGCCATCGAGTTGACGGAGTCGGTGAGCTCCTTCCACGTGCCCGACACGCCGTCCACCCGGGCCTGACCGCCGAGGCGGCCCTCCGTGCCCACGTCCCGGGCCATCCGGGTCACCTGGTCGGCGAAGGACGACAGCTGGTCCACCATCGTGTTCACGGTGTTCTTCATCTTCAGCATCTCGCCGGAGACGTCGACCGTGACCTTCTGCGACAGGTCACCGTTGGCCACCGCCGTCGTCACCTGCGCGATGTTCCGCACCTGTCCGGTGAGGTTCCGGAACGCCGTGTTGACGGAGTCCGTCAGGTCCTTCCACGTCCCGGCCACGCCCGGCACCTGCGCCTGACCGCCCAGCTCACCCTCGACACCGATCTCCCGCGCCACACGGGTCACTTCGGCACCGAAGGCCGACAACTGGTCGACCATCGTGTTGACGGTGTTCTTCAGCTCCAGCATCTCGCCGGCCACGTCCACGGTGACCTTCTGCGACAGATCACCGTTGGCCACGGCCGTCGTCACCGCGGCGATGTCCCTCACCTGGGTGGTCAGATTCCGGAAGACCGTGTTCACCGAATCGGTGAGATCCTTCCACGTCCCCGCCGCACCCGGCACGTTCGCCTGACCGCCGAGCTGCCCCTCGGCCCCGACCTCGTTGGCCACGCGGGTGACCTCGTCCGCGAAGATCCGCAGCGTCTCGGTCATCTGGTTGATCGTGTCGGCGAGCTGCGCGACCTCACCGCGCGCCGGCACGGTCACCTTGCGTGACAGGTCACCGTTGGCGACCGCGGTCGTCACCTCCGCGATCCCACGGACCTGGGCCGTGAGGTTCCCGGCCATGGTGTTCACCGAATCGGTGAGTTCCTTCCACACACCGGCGACGCCCGGCACCTGCGCCTGGCCGCCCAGCGCGCCCTCCGTGCCCACCTCACGGGCCACCCGGGTCACCTCGGAGGAGAACGCCGACAGCTGGTCCACCATCGTGTTGACGGTGTTCTTCAGCTCCAGCATCTCGCCGGCCACCTGGACCGTGACCTTCCGCGACAGGTCACCCTTGGCGACCGCCGTCGTCACCAGCGCGATGTCCCTCACCTGAGCGGTGAGCCGGTTCGCCATCGTGTTGACGGAGTCCGTCAGGTCCCGCCAGGAACCCGACATGCCCCGCACACGTGCCTGCCCGCCCAGCTTGCCCTCGGTGCCCACCTCACTGGCCACCCGCGTGACCTCGTCGGTGAAGGTCGACAGCTGGTCGACCAGGTTGTTGACGGTCCGCCCGACCTTCAGGAACTCGCCGCGCAGCGGCTGCCCGTTCCCGTCGGGCACCTGCGTCCGCAACTCCATGCGCGGCGACAGATCACCCTCGGCCACCGCGGACAGCACCCGACTGACCTCGGAAACCGGCCGCACCAGGTCGTCCACCAGGGCGTTCGAGTTGTCGATCGCGGTCGCCCAGGAGCCCTCACAGGCACCCGTCTCCAGCCGCTCCGTCAGTTTGCCCTCGCGGCCCACCATCCGCCGCACCCGCGCCAGCTCACCCGTCAGGTGCAGATTGCGGTCGGCCACCTCGTTGAACACGGCCGCGATCTCGGCCATCACGCCGTCCCCGGACACCGTGAGCCGCTTGCGGAAGTTTCCGTCCCGCATGGCCACCAGGGCCGTCATCAGCCGGTTCAGGGCGGCCGTGTCCACCTCGGTGGTGCCGCTGCGCACCCTGCCCTGGTTCCTCGGGGACGGTCCGTCCTTCGCGCGCGCCTTCTTGCCACGCGTCGCTGCGCCAGACTCCACTGTGTCCCTCCCGCAGGGGTCGACCGTCACTGCTGTGCTCGGGTACCGCGCTCGGCGGACCGGTTACTACTGCGTATTCTCCGCCCTGCATACCAGGCCGTGCCCAGCGGGCTGCTGCCCGCCGGACGCAGTGGACACTCAGCCTGCCCGGACCTTCACAGGAAGCTTGCCCAGTGTTTCACCCTGCCCGAACCAGGCCATAACAGTTCGGCAGCTTCGCACATCGTCCGCACACCCTCCGGGCGGAATCACTGCAGACCGGCATCCGCATGGACCGCGAAGGTAAGTAACCTTGCATCCGGCTGTCCAGCCGCGCCGGTTCGTCCGGCCTGGGCGGTGGCACGAAGACGAGCGGGCATCGGAGGGGCGGCCGCACACATGACCACCGGACTGATCCCGGGGGAACAGCCCCCGGACCCCGGGCCGACGGGCGGCATGCCGCAACAGCGGCGCGAGCCGGTCTGCCACGCAGCCCACCACATCGAGAACCGGTCGAGGAGTTCTGTGATCACCGCGCGCGCGGCCGCCAGTTTCGAGCCCGTCGGGCGATCTGTCGCGAGCGCCCGCTCCTTCGTCCGCGACACCCTCCAGGGCTGGGGCTTCGCCGACATCGTCGACGACGCCGTCGTTCTCACCAGCGAACTGGTGACCAACGCCGTCGTCCACGCCGGCACCTCGGCCGATCTGCTCTGCCTGCGCAGCGACGAGGGCGTACGCATCGAGGTGGCCGACCGCTATCCCGAACGCGAGATCCCGCTCCAGGCCACCTCCGTCAACATGGGCAGCCCCGACCGGGAGGGCGGCCGCGGGCTCCAGCTGTGCGCGGCCCTGGCCGGCCGCTGGGGCGTCGAGTACACCCCCACCCACAAGACCGTCTGGTTCCAACTCGACCTCCCCGCCCGGGCCGTGGGCACGCGCGCGGCCGGCCCGGCCCTCCCCGCCGACCTCCTCCCCCTCGCCGACGGCAGAGTCCGCGTGGCGGTCATCCAGATCGACCGCACCGGCCACATCACCGCCTGGAACGAGGACGCCGAGGAACTCTTCGGCTACCCGGCCGAGCAGGTCACCGGCAAACCCCTCACCGACCTCGCCGCCTGGCCGCACACGCCCGGCACCAGCACCGGCATCGCGGAGGCGCTCCGGCTCTCCCGCTGGGAGGGCAGTTACGGCATCCGCGCCGTCGACGGCCGCGTCATCCCCGTCTACGCCTCCCATCTGCGCGTCCGTGACACCGGAGGCGAACCGTCAACCGTGTGCCTCCTGGTACGTGACCACGAACGGGCTGTTCTCCAGACGCCCTTGCGGGTCCCCACCTCCGACACCACCACCGGCTCCGAGGGGCAGAGCGCCGACCCCTTCGAGGTGTTCATCGGCTCCCCCGCCCCGGACGACCTCGACGGGCTCCTCCAACGCACGGTGGAACGCGCTCGCGACATGCTCGACGGCGACTCGGCCTTCCTGCTGCTGGCCACCGACGACGAGACGGAACTGGAGGTCCGCGCCTCCACCGGCCTCCCCTCGGCCCGCCAGCGCTTCGCCCGCGTCCCCGTCGAGGCGGGCACCGGCCGCTACAGCTCGGCACGTATGCCGGCCGTCCACGAAGACCTGACGGCGGTCGCGGGTGCGGTGCCGCTCCTGAACGGCACGGGCATGCGCTCGGTCGTCACGGTGCCGCTGAAGGTGGAGGGCCGCCTCACCGGCTCCCTCGGCGTCGCCGCGGAGTCCCCCGGCAGATACTCCAACGAGGAGGCCCTGCGCCTCCAGTTCGCCGCGGACCGCATCGCCCTGGCGGTGGAGTCGGCCCGACTCGGCGAACTCGAACGCCTGCGCCGGGGCTCCCTGAGTTTCCTGGTCGAGGCCTCCGACCTTCTGGCCGGCACCCTGGACCGCGACCAGACCCTGGCCCTGATGGCCCAGATGACGGTCCCGAAGTTGGCCACCTGGTGCGCCGTCTACACGATCGCCGACCAGGCCTCCGAGCCGTACCTCTCGTACGTGCTGCACGAGGACGAGGAACTCATCGACGGCATCAAGTCCCTGTTGTCGAAGGTCCCCCCGCCCGACCCGGTGCCGACGCCCGGCGCCCGGGTGTGGACGGCCCCGGGGGAGGTCGCCCACCAGGCAGCCCTGCGCAGCTCGATGCGCAGCCTCGGCCTCAGCGGCGGCCCGACCCGCCAGGTCACCCCCGGCATCGGCCCGACTCTCGCCACTGCCTCCGCCGTCGGCGGGGAGACCGTCGTCCTTCCCCTGGTCGCCCGCAACCGCGTCATCGGCATGCTGACCCTCGGCAAGCCGACCGACGAGCACTTCCGCCAGGAGATCCTGGAACTCGCCGAGGACCTCTCCCGCCGAGCCGCCCTGGCCCTGGACAACGCCCGCCTCTACTCGGAGCGCACGGCGATCAGCCAGTCCCTCCAGCGCAGCCTCCTGCCCCCGGAACTTCCCACGATCGAGGGAGTCGAGGTCGAGGTCATCTACCGCGCGGCCGGCGAGGGCAACGAGGTCGGCGGCGACTTCTACGACGTCTTCCCCATCCGCGACGGCTCCTACGGCTTCGCCATCGGCGACGTCTGCGGTACGGGCCCGAACGCGGCGGCGGTTACGGGCCTGGCCCGCCACGCCCTGCGCCTCCTTGCCCGTGAGGGCCTCAGCGGCCCGGCGGTCCTGGAACGCCTCAACTCCGCCATCCTCGACGAAGGCGCCCGCAGCCGCTTCCTCACCCTCCTTTACGGCGAGATGCGCCCGCAGGAGGACGGCAGCGCGGAACTGAAGGTCGTCTGCGCGGGCCACCCGCTCCCGCTGCGTCTGCGCCAGGACGGCACGGTCGAACCGGCCGCCGAGCCTCAGCCGCTGCTCGGCGTCATCGACGACCTTGAGCTGTACCAGCAGACGGTCACCCTGGACCCGGGCGATGTCCTGCTGTGCGTCACGGACGGCGTCACCGAACGCCGCGAGGGCTCCCGGATGCTGGGCGACGACGGCCTCGCCGACGTTCTCACGACGTGCACGGGCCTGACGGCCGGTGCGGTCGCGGCCCGCATCATGCGCGCGGTGGAACGCTTCGCGTCGGACGCCCCGTCCGACGACATGGCGATCCTGGCAATGCGCGTCCCGGGCCTCCACAAGGACTAGGACATGAATAAGGCCCCACCCGTGAGGGTGGGGCCTTATTGACTGGAGCCCCCAAACGGAATCGAACCGTTGACCTTCTCCTTACCATGGAGACGCTCTGCCGACTGAGCTATAGGGGCCTGTCGCTCTGCGGTTTCCCGCGCGGCAACGGAATAGATCATACCCCGAACAGACCCGTGCTCCCAACCACTCAGAAGGCAGGCTGCAGCAGCCCTCCGAGGGCATTGCACGCGGACACGATTCGCTGCATGTCCCGCTTGGTCAGCGTCGCGTCCACGGGAAGCGTGAGCGTCTCGTCGGCAGCCCGCTCCGTCTCCGGGAGGGACACACAACGCCGGAATTCGGGCAGTCGGTGGACCGGCGTCTTGACCGGCACCCGGCATTCGACTCCTCGGGCGCGTACAGCCCGCGCGAAGGCGTCCCGGTCCGGCCTCCCGTTGCCCGGAACCCGCACGACGTACTGCTGATAGGTGTGGCCGTCTCCGTTGTCCGGCGTCCGCACACCCCTCAACTTCGCGTCGAGATAGGCCGCTCGCTCCCTGCGCTGGGCTATCTCGTCGTAGGGCGCCTCGGACTCTCCTTGTTCCAGCACGAGCAGCTCCTGCCGTGCTCCCAACGCGTGCAACGGCGCGAGGTCGGCGATCCGGCCGAAGCGGTGTACGACAACCACGGCCGCGGTCCGTGGAGTTACCGCCGCTTCCACAGCGGAGGCGTCGAGGCAGTAGGTGACAGGATCTATGTCGGCGAAGATCGGCATCGCCCCGGCCATGGCAACGGCCTCGGCGACCTCGACGTTCCCGAAGGCCGGCACGACAACCTCGTCACCGAGTCCGACGCCGGCGGCCCTGAGCATCGCAGCAGTACCCATACTGTGGATGCTGAGCGTGCAACGTGAACTCCAAGTGACACGCAACAAAAAAGGGTTGGACCCCGAACCGAAGTTCAGGGTCCAACCCATTCAATATTTGTTCGGCGGCGTCCTACTCTCCCACAGGGTCCCCCCTGCAGTACCATCGGCGCTGTAAGGCTTAGCTTCCGGGTTCGGAATGTAACCGGGCGTTT
>NZ_JOCT01000046.1 GCF_000717875.1 Streptomyces sp. NRRL S-455 | reverse complement strand
CACCCCCTCCGCGTCCCCCGCCCCCTAAACCGTTTTGGCGATACCTCCCGCCATCCCATATGCTTCTCACGTCCCCGACGCGCTGAGAAGCGCCCAGGCGGGCCGATAGCCCTCATCGTCTAGCGGCCTAGGACGCCGCCCTTTCAAGGCGGTAGCACGGGTTCGAATCCCGTTGGGGGCACGCACCACCCTGTGCGACACTGTCGTACGAAAGCTTGGTCCTGTGGAGCAGTTTGGAGTGCTCGCCACCCTGTCAAGGTGGAGGCCGCGGGTTCAAATCCCGTCAGGACCGCTGAGGTTTCACGTGAAACCTCATGGCTGGGTAGCTCAGTTGGTACGAGCGTCCGCCTGAAAAGCGCAGCTGGTTGGCGCGTCAACGGACAGTCAATTGGTCTCCGACCCCATCGCGCCGTTCCGAGGACGGACACCCCCCGGCGCGGCCCCGACCCACCACCCGGCGCAAGGCGCCACGCGCACCCCACCCCCGCCGCAGCAGGCACAACCCCGGCCAGACCGCCAGAGACAAAAGCGTTAGCCACGAAAATCCGAGGGATGAGATCCTGGACCGCGTATGTCTACGCAATCCGCCCCCGCACTCGGCGCCCTCGCCCCCCGCCTGACCGAGCTGTCCCTGCGCGACGCGCACCGGCTCGGGCGCAGGCTCGAAGGTGCGCGCAAGATCCGTAAGCCGGAGGCCCGGGCCGCCGTGCTGGCCGAGATCGAGGCGGAGGTCGTCAAGGGCGAGGAGCGGATGGCCGACCGGCGGGCTCGTGTGCCCGAGGTCACGTACCCGGAGCAGCTGCCGGTCAGCCAGAAGAAGGACGAGATCGCCGAGGCCATCCGCGACCACCAGGTCGTGATCGTGGCCGGCGAGACGGGCTCCGGCAAGACGACGCAGATTCCGAAGATCTGCATGGAGCTCGGCCGGGGCGTGCGCGGCATGATCGGGCACACGCAGCCGAGGAGGATCGCGGCCCGTACCGTCGCCGAGCGCGTGGCGGAGGAGCTGGACACCCCTCTCGGTGAGGCCGTCGGCTGGAAGGTCCGTTTCACCGACCAGGTCGACCCGGACGCCACCTTCGTCAAGCTCATGACGGACGGCATCCTGCTGGCCGAGATCCAGACCGACCGTGAGCTGCGCGCCTACGACACGATCATCATCGACGAGGCTCACGAGCGGTCGCTGAACATCGACTTCCTGCTGGGCTATCTCGCCCAGCTGCTGCCGAAGCGGCCCGACCTCAAGGTCGTCATCACCTCGGCGACGATCGACCCCGAGCGCTTCTCGCGGCACTTCGGTGACGCCCCGATCGTCGAGGTCAGCGGGCGGACCTATCCGGTGGAGGTCCGCTACCGCCCTCTCCTGGAAGAGGACTCCGACGACGCCGACCGCGACCAGATCACCGCGATCACCGACGCGGTGGAGGAGCTGCAGAAGGAGGGGAAGGGCGACATCCTGGTCTTCCTCTCCGGGGAGCGGGAGATCCGGGACACCGCGGACGCCCTGATCAAGAAGAACTACCGGTTCACTGAGGTCCTTCCGCTGTACGCCCGGCTCTCCCACGCCGAGCAGCATCGCGTCTTCCAGCCGCACACCGGCCGCAGGATCGTTCTGGCGACGAACGTCGCCGAGACGTCCCTCACGGTCCCGGGCATCAAGTACGTCATCGACCCCGGCTTCGCCCGCATCTCGCGCTACAGCCACCGCACCAAGGTGCAGCGGCTGCCCATCGAGCCGATCTCGCAGGCCAGCGCCAACCAGCGCAAGGGGCGCTGCGGGCGTACGTCGGACGGCATCTGCATCCGCCTCTACAGCGAGGACGACTTCAACGCCCGCCCGGAGTTCACGGACGCGGAGATCCTCCGTACGAACCTCGCCTCCGTCATCCTGCAGATGACCGCGGCCGGTCTCGGCGACATCGAGAAGTTCCCCTTCATCGACCCGCCGGACCACCGGAACATCCGCGACGGTGTGCAGCTCCTGCAGGAGCTCGGCGCACTGGACCCGGCGCAGAAGGACCCCCGCAAGCGGCTCACGGAGACCGGCCGCAAGCTCGCCCAGCTGCCCGTCGACCCGCGGCTGGCCCGGATGGTCCTGGAGGCGGACAAGAACGGGTGCGTGCGCGAGGTCATGGTGATAGCCGCCGCGCTGTCCATCCAGGACCCGCGCGAGCGCCCCGCCGACAAGCAGACCCAGGCCGACCAGCAGCACGCCCGCTTCAAGGACGAGACCAGCGACTTCCTGGCCTACCTCAACCTCTGGCGGTACATCCGCGAGCAGCAGAAGGAGCGGGGCTCGTCGTCCTTCCGCCGGATGTGCAAGCAGGAGTACCTCAACTTCCTTCGCATCCGTGAATGGCAGGACATCTACAGCCAGTTGCGCACGGTCGCGAAGCAGATGGGCATCCACCTCAACGAGGACGACGCCCCGGCCGACCGCATCCACGTCTCGCTCCTCGCCGGGCTGCTGTCCCACGTCGGCATGAAGGACGTGAAGGAAGGCGCCAAGAACGAGTACCTGGGCGCGCGGAACGCCAAGTTCGCGATCTTCCCGGGCTCGGCGCTCTTCAAGAAGCCCCCGCGTTTCGTGATGTCGGCCGAACTCGTCGAGACGTCCCGCCTCTGGGCCCGCGTCAACGCGAAGATCGAGCCGGACTGGGTCGAACCTCTCGCCCAGCACCTCGTCAAGCGCACCTACAGCGAGCCGCACTGGGAGAAGGACCAGGCCGCGGTGATGGCGTACGAGAAGGTCACGCTGTACGGCGTCCCGATCGTGGCGCAGCGGAAGGTCAACTACGGCCGGATCGA
Source organism: Streptomyces sp. NRRL S-455 (assembly GCF_000717875.1). Taxonomy (GTDB): domain Bacteria; phylum Actinomycetota; class Actinomycetes; order Streptomycetales; family Streptomycetaceae; genus Streptomyces. The sequence continues at coordinate 53,925 of NZ_JOCT01000046.1, read as the reverse complement.
TCCGGAGGTCAGCCGCGAGCTGTTCATCCGGAACGCGCTCGTCGAGGGCGACTGGCGCACGCACCACAAGTTCTTCGCGGACAACCGCAGGCTTCTCACCGAGGTCGAGGAGCTGGAGCACCGGGCCAGGCGCCGGGACATCCTGGTCGACGACGAGACGCTGTTCGACTTCTACGACCAGCGGATCCCCGAGCATGTCGTCTCCGGCGCGCACTTCGACTCCTGGTGGAAGCGCAAGCGCCACGAGCAGCCCGACTTCCTCGACTTCGAGCGCGAGATGCTCATCAACGAGAGGGCGGGCGAGGTCACCAAGGCCGACTATCCGGATTCCTGGCGCCAGGGGAACCTCAAGTTCCGTGTGACGTACCAGTTCGAGCCGGGCGCGGACGCCGACGGCGTGACGGTGCACATCCCGCTCCAGGTGCTCAACCAGGTCACCGAGGAGGGCTTCGACTGGCAGATCCCGGGTCTGCGGGAGGAGCTCGTCACAGAGCTCATCCGGTCCCTGCCGAAGCCGATCCGCCGCAACTACGTGCCCGCGCCGAACTTCGCGAAGGCGTTCCTGGACAAGGCGGCGCCCCTCCAGGAACCGCTCACGACGACGATGACCCGCGAGCTGCGGCGCATGGTCGGCGTGCCGTTCGAGGCGGACGACTTCGACTGGTCCAAGGTCCCCGACCATCTGCGGGTCACGTTCCGGATCGTCGACGAGCGGCGGCGCAAGCTCGCGGAGGACAAGGATCTGGAGGCGCTGAAGCTGCGGCTGCGGCCCAAGGCGCGCAAGGCGCTCTCCCAGGCGGCCGCGGCCACCGCGGAGCGCCGGGGTGGCGAGTCGTTGGAGCGCAAGGGCCTCACCGACTGGACGATCGGCACGCTGACCCGGGTCTTCGAGACACGGCGGGCCGGGCAGCCGGTGAAGGCGTACCCGGCGCTGGTCGACGACGGTGACACGGTCTCCGTACGACTCTTCGACACGGAGGCCGAGCAGGGGCAGGCGATGTGGAAGGGCACCCGCCGGCTGATCCTGCGCAACATCCCGGTGAATCCGGCGAAATTCGCGAGCGATCGCCTGACGAACGCGCAGAAGCTCGCGTTGTCCTCGAATCCGCACGGCTCCGTCCAGGCCCTGTTCGACGACTGTGCGATGGCGGCAGCCGACAAGCTGATCGCGGACTTCGGCGGGCCGGCGTGGGACGAGGAGTCGTACCGGAAGCTGTACGACAGGGTGCGCGCCGAGATCGTCGACACGACCGTCCGTACGGTGGGTCAGGTGCAGCAGGTGCTGGCGGCGTGGCAGGCCTGTGAGCGCCGTCTGAAGGCCGTACGGAGCCCCGCGTTGCTGCCGAACCTCCAGGACGTACGGAAGCAGCTGGACGGCCTCGTGAAGCCGGGCTTCGTGACGGAGGCGGGGTTGCGGCGTCTGCCGGATCTGATGCGCTACCTGGTCGCGGCGGACCGCCGCCTCCAGCAGATGCCGACGAACGTCCAGCGGGACACGACGCGGATGCAGAAGGTCCAGGAGATGCAGGACGAGTACGCCTGGCTCCTGGAGCAGATGCCGCAGGGCCGGCCGGTCCCGTCGTCGGTCCTGGACATCCGCTGGATGATCGAGGAGCTCCGGGTCAGCTACTTCGCCCACGCGCTGGGCACGGCGTACCCCGTTTCCGACAAGCGGATCGTGAAGGCGATCGACGCGGCAGTTCCGTGATCACGTGTGTACGGGGGGTGAGTTCGACCAGGACCCCCCGCTCCTGTACAGTCTCTTCTCGCAGCGCAACGCAGGAATAGCGCCGCGAAACCTGGTCCTGTGGAGCAGTTTGGAGTGCTCGCCACCCTGTCAAGGTGGAGGCCGCGGGTTCAAATCCCGTCAGGACCGCAGTGAAGCGAATGAGCCCGCGTCTCGCAAGGGACGCGGGCTCATTCGTGTGGACCGCAGCGCGAGAGCCCGGATCTTCGGATCCGGGCTCTCGCGTGTTCCGACCTCCGGGTAACTCCCTGCGGTCTCTCGCGCCGTCTTGACGGCCTCTCATCGGGTCGGTACCCAGAGACCAGGGCCGTTCTCCGTGCGGCCCCCTGGAGGTGGCGTATGGCGGCATCGGCTAGGCACGAGACGCGGGCCCTGCTCCGCGCGCACCTGTCGGCCGCGTCGTCGTACCGGCACCTCACTCGTCACTGTCCGATCTGCCACCACCTGCTGCGCCTGGCGATGGAAACGCTGGAGTCCGCCCCGCGCGCCGCGCAGGCCTCCGAGGAGGACGTCGAGGACCAGAGCCCGGCGCGGGCGTGATCGGTGGCCGGCCCCAACGCCCTTGCACACGTGGGCTGCTGGAGGCGGAGGTTCCTCTACCGCACCGGCGTGAGGGCTAACAAGCCGCTCGGTATGTGACGGGTGTCACCGCATGAGTTTTGAAAAGTGCGGTACTTACTCCCCACCTACAAGGGGTCAATTTAATATGTGCAATTGCACCAGTCTGGTGGTGCCGCACACAGGTGATTCGACACCCCTCCCCAGACTCCGACAAGCCCGCTCACCGCGGGCCCGTCCGGTCGGCAGCCGACGCACAAAAAAGATCGCGCTGGACCCGGCGGAGTCCAGCGCGACCGACGACGCACCCTGTTATGTGCCTGAAGAGCTCTGACCGGCGTGGGCGTGGGGCCTGTTGGGGCAGGACCCGCGTCGCTTGGAGCTGTGGTTCCGGGCGCCTCGGCCGATGGGGGGACCAGCCGGTTTCGCCCGGTTATTCAGTTGTTCAGGCCTCGCTGCGCTGCTGCGGAATGCCCGCGAGCAGAGCGCGGACCTCTGCCTCGCGGTAGCGGCGATGCCCGCCGAGCGTGCGGATCGACGTGAGCTTGCCGGCCTTCGCCCACCGCGTGACCGTCTTGGGGTCGACGCGGAACATGGTGGCGACCTCAGCCGGGGTCAGCAGCGGCTCGGCATCAGGGGTGCGAGCGGTCATGAGCGGCCTCCTCGGGAGAACCGAACCTTCTCGGTTCTTTCCTCTAAATTCTGCACCTTGACCCGCGTTGCCCGAAATGGCGGACGCGAGTCGAGTCGGTTATAGGACGAACGGCTTGTCCTCGGCACTACAACTACACCATCTGTCCAGCCGCGTCGGCCAAACCGATGGAATTGCCCTCCCAGGTGTTCATCAGCGACGGAAGCCGATGGACCATGCCATAGCGGACAGTCACGCCGCTGTGACGATCAGTCACAGCGGCGCTCAGGAGTCACAGACCCCCCAAAGCGTGCAATGCTGAGATTCCGCCCACACTGCAACGCAATGGGACGGAAGGAGCCCCCCGGACTCCTTGTCCTATTTTGGCATGAGGAGGGGCAAGGGGCGCAAGAGCCGCGTACGTGTAGTCCGTCACGCTTGGCCTACTTGAGCGGTACGCCCGGATCGAAACCTGTGTCCGGTGTTGACGAGGTCTCAGCTGACGCGGGAGGACTTTTCAGGAACGTCAGTGCGAGGACGAAACCCCAAAACGGGCGGTACGTCAAACCTCAGTTCGTGACCGATCGGGAGCGGTCCGTAGGAGCCTGAGGTCAGAGGTCAGTTCGCCGACCGAAGATCCCGTACGGAACGCCACCGCTCGACGAGCCGGGCGTACGCCGCCCCCGCGGTGTCTCCGTCCCCCCGGCGCAGCGCGGCGATGCCCTCGGCCACGTCCGCCGCCGAATGGTCGTCCTCGAGCGATCCGGCCGGCAGGGCGTGCACCAGGCCGCCGTAGTCCAGCTCCACGAGCGAGCGCGGGTGGAACTCCTCCAGCCAGCGCCCGACGTCGATCAGGCCGTCGATCAGCGGCCCCTCGTCCATGGCCTCCTTCAGGGCCCTGAGGCCCCGGGCCACCCGCCGCCGGGCCTGGACCATGGGCGTGCGGTAGCGCAGCACCGGCGGGCCGGCCACGCTGCCGCCCTTGTCGTACTCGCGCTCCTCGTCGGAGACCAGCACGAACCAGTTGATCGGCACCTGCCAGGTCGCCGTGCGGATCCACGGCCGGGCGTCCGGGTTGATCGCCAGCCAGCGCTCGTAGTCCTGGGCGGCCTGGCGGCGCAGGACGGGCGGCAGGACGGCGTCCAGGACCGGCGGCGGGAGTTCCTCGGAGAGTTCGTCCAGGGCCAGCCAGCCGCGCAGCCTGGTGCGCCAGGGGCAGACGCAGACGACGCCGTCCACCTCGAGCACGAAGGCGTCCTCACTCTCGTGCACCGGCACCGGGACCGGCGGAGTGGGGGCCAAGTCGGCCAGGGCCCGGCGGAGTTCGTCCTGGTACGAGGGGCGGTCCGGACGGCGGGCGTAGCGGGCCCACTGGCTGCGCTCCGGCTCGGGGAAGGCGGCCAGCGGTTCGTACACGCGGAGGTAGCTCGCGTAGGGGACGATCACCGAGGACACCTTGGGCACGCCTGCTCCCTCCCCCGCGCTCCGTCGCGAAAACCTGCGGGACCCACTCACAAACGCACGGGAAATCTATGCAAATCGTCGCACGTGCGTACTCCAGTCGGAGGTGATCCTGTGCACTGTGCGGCCTGCGGGGCCCCCAGGCTCTAATCTCATGCTCAACAGTCCCCGCCACCCGCACGAGGGCTGGTCTCCACCCGCCGAACCTACTCAGGAGTCACCACAGTGACCGACGTAACCGGCGCGCCTGCTGATGTACTGCACACCCTGTTCCACTCGGACCAGGGGGGTCATGAGCAAGTCGTGCTCTGCCAGGACCGCGCGAGCGGCCTCAAGGCCGTCATCGCCCTCCACTCCACCGCCCTGGGCCCCGCGCTCGGCGGTACGCGCTTCTACCCGTACGCGAACGAGGCGGAGGCCGTCGCCGACGCGCTGAACCTCGCCCGCGGGATGTCGTACAAGAACGCCATGGCCGGTCTGGACCACGGCGGCGGCAAGGCCGTGATCATCGGCGACCCGGAGAAGATCAAGACCGAGGAGCTGCTCCTCGCCTACGGCCGGTTCGTGGCCTCCCTCGGCGGCCGGTACGTCACCGCCTGCGACGTCGGCACGTACGTCGCCGACATGGACGTCGTGGCCCGTGAGTGCCGCTGGACGACCGGGCGCTCCCCGGAGAACGGCGGCGCCGGGGACTCCTCGGTCCTCACCGCCTTCGGCGTCTACCAGGGCATGCGGGCCTCCGCGCAGCACCTGTGGGGCGATCCCTCGCTGCGCGGGAGGCGGGTCGGCATCGCCGGCGTCGGCAAGGTCGGCCACCACCTGGTGGAGCACCTGCGGGCGGAGGGCGCCGAGGTCGTCATCACCGACGTGCGCGAGGACGCCGTGGGGCGGATCCTCGCCGCGCACCCGACGGGTGTGACGGCGGTCGCCGACACCGCGACCCTGATCCGCGTCGAGGGCCTCGACATCTACGCCCCGTGCGCGCTCGGCGGCGCCCTGAACGACGACACGGTGCCGGCACTGACCGCCAGGGTGGTCTGCGGCGCCGCCAACAACCAGCTCGCCCACCCGGGTGTGGAGAAGGACCTCGCCGACCGCGGGATCCTCTACGCGCCGGACTACGTGGTGAACGCCGGCGGCGTCATCCAGGTGGCCGACGAGTTGCACGGCTTCGACTTCGAGCGGTGCAAGGCGAAGGCGGCGAAGATCTTCGACACCACGCTGGCCATATTCGCACGTGCGAAGGAAGACGGTATTCCGCCGGCCGCCGCGGCCGACCGGATCGCCGAGCAGCGGATGCACGACGCGGCCGCGGCTCGCCGGGCCCACTAGGCGGCGCTTCCCCGGGGGCCTCGCACGTTTGGCCGGTACCCGCCGGTGGGCAGTTAGAGAGAACTCTCACTTCTACCGGCGGGTCGACCGCCGATAAGTGGTTAAAATCGCGGTTGACCAGCGAGGACGGGGCACCTCGAAGGTCCTGGGCACGGGCAGGTCATGCGGGCGACGTACCGTATGGGCGCGGGCTCAGGTACCGTGGAAGCCCTACGGACCGGTCTCTCCGCGGAGAGTCCGTGCCGGACCATGAACGCGTGTCAAGACTCTGGGGCCGTCGAGCCCCGTCGTTGAGGGGGTCGAGCCATGGGGCGCGGCCGGGCCAAGGCCAAGCAGACGAAGGTCGCCCGCCAGCTGAAGTACAACAGCGGTGGGACTGACCTCTCACGCCTGGCCGAGGAGCTGGGTGCATCGCCTTCGAATCCGCAGCCGCCTAACGGCGAGCCGTTCGAAGACGATGAGGACGACGACCTGTACGCACGGTACGCCGACCTCTACGAGGACGACGACGACGAGGACGACCAGTCCTCGCAGCATCGTCGCGGCGCTTGACCTTGCACTGAGCACTCACCCGGTCGGCGACTTCGGTCACCGACCGGGTTCTGTGCTGCGCGCAAAGTCACGACCCGTGCTCAGCTCGCGTAGTCACCGATCAGGGCGGCACCGGTGGTGTGCTCGCCCCGGTCCGTGATCTCGCCTGCCACCCACGCGTCGACCCCACGGTCGGCGAGGGTCGCCAGGGCCACGTCCACGGACTCCTGCGGCACGATCGCGATCATGCCGACGCCCATGTTCAGGGTCTTCTCCAGCTCCAGGCGCTCGACCTGACCCGTCCGTCCGACGAGGTCGAAGATCGGGGCCGGGGTCCAGGTGGAGCGGTCGACGACCGCGTGGAGCTCGTCGGGGATGACCCGGGCCAGGTTGGCCGCGAGTCCGCCGCCGGTGACGTGGCTGAAGGCGTGCACCTCGGTGGTGCGCATCAGGGCCAGGCAGTCCAGCGAGTAGATCTTCGTCGGCTCGAGCAGTTCCTCGCCGAGGGTGCGGCCGAGCTCGTCGATGTGGGTGTCCAGCGCGAGACCGGCCTGGTTCAGCAGGACATGCCGGACGAGGGAGTACCCGTTCGAGTGAAGACCGGAGGACGCCATGGCGATCACCGCGTCACCCGTCCGGATACGATCCGCGCCGAGCAGCCGGTCGGCCTCCACGACGCCCGTGCCGGCGCCGGCGACATCGAAGTCGTCCTCGCCCAGCAGACCCGGGTGCTCGGCCGTCTCACCGCCGACCAGGGCGCAGCCGGCCAGCACACAGCCCTCGGCGATGCCCTTGACGATGGCGGCGACCCGCTCGGGGTGGACCTTGCCGACGCAGATGTAGTCGGTCATGAACAGCGGCTCGGCGCCGCACACCACGATGTCGTCCATGACCATGGCGACCAGGTCGTGGCCGATGCTGTCGTAGACGCCCATCTGCCGGGCGATGTCGACCTTGGTGCCGACACCGTCCGTGGCGGAGGCCAGCAGGGGCCGCTCGTAGTTCTTCAGGGCGGAGGCGTCGAAGAGTCCGGCGAAGCCGCCGAGGCCGCCGAGGACCTCGGGGCGCTGGGCCTTCTTCACCCACTCCTTCATGAGTTCGACGGCGCGGTCGCCGGCTTCGATGTCGACGCCCGCGGCTGCGTAGCTGGCGCCGCCCTCGGCACTGGGGTTCTCAGACATGGCTGTGAGAGCTTTCGTGTCGTACGGCAGGTGATACGGGCTGACTACGGGCGGCGGATCGCGTCGGCGGCGGCCGTGGCGGCCGGGCCGGCGGCCAGCTCGGTCTCCAGGAGCTGCTTGCCGAGCAGCTCGGGGTCCGGGAGGTCCATCGGGTACTCGCCGTCGAAGCAGGCGCGGCAGAGGTTCGGCTTGGCGATGGTGGTCGCCTCGATCATGCCGTCGATGGAGATGTACGCCAGGGAGTCGGCGCCCATGGAGGTGCCGATCTCGTCGACGGTCATGCCGTTGGCGATGAGCTCGGCGCGGGTGGCGAAGTCGATGCCGAAGAAGCAGGGCCACTTCACGGGCGGCGAGGAGATCCGGATGTGGACCTCGGCGGCGCCCGCCTCGCGGAGCATGCGGACCAGGGCCCGCTGGGTGTTGCCGCGCACGATCGAGTCGTCGACGACGACCAGGCGCTTACCCTTGATGACTTCCTTCAGCGGGTTCAGCTTCAGGCGGATGCCCAGCTGGCGGATGGTCTGCGAGGGCTGGATGAACGTGCGGCCGACGTAGGCGTTCTTCACCAGGCCGTTGCCGAAGGGGATGCCGGAGGCCTCCGCGTAGCCGATGGCGGCGGGGGTGCCGGACTCCGGGGTCGCTATGACCAGGTCGGCCTCGACCGGGGCTTCCTTGGCCAGGCGGCGGCCCATCTCCACACGGGAGAGGTAGACGTTCCGGCCGGCGATGTCGGTGTCCGGGCGGGCCAGGTACACGTACTCGAAGACGCAGCCCTTGGGCTTCGCGTCCGCGAAGCGGGAGCTGCGCAGGCCGTTCTCGTCGATGGCGACGAACTCGCCCGGCTCGATCTCGCGGACGAAGCTGGCGCCGCAGATGTCGAGGGCCGCGGACTCGGAGGCGACGACCCAGCCGCGCTCCAGCCGGCCGAGGACCAGCGGACGGATGCCCTGCGGGTCACGGGCGGCGTACAGGGTGTGCTCGTCCATGAAGACGAGGGAGAAGGCGCCCTTGACCTGCGGGAGGACGCTGTGGGCGGCCTCCTCGATGGTCAGCGGCTTGCCGTCCTCGTCCGTCTGGGCCGCGAGGAGCGCGGTGAGCAGATCGGTGTCGTTGGTCGCCGCGACGCGCGGGGTGCGGCCGCCCTCCTGCTTGGGCAGGTCGGCGACCATCTCGGCGAGCTGGGCGGTGTTGACGAGGTTGCCGTTGTGGCCGAGCGCGATGGAGCCGTGCCCGGTCGCGCGGAAGGTCGGCTGGGCGTTCTCCCACACGGACGCACCGGTGGTCGAGTAGCGGGCGTGACCGACCGCGATGTGACCCTGGAGCGAGCCGAGGGAGGTCTCGTCGAAGACCTGGGAGACCAGGCCCATGTCCTTGAAGACGAGGATCTGTGAGCCGTTGCTGACCGCGATTCCCGCGGATTCCTGGCCTCGATGCTGGAGGGCGTAGAGCCCGAAGTACGTGAGCTTGGCGACCTCTTCGCCCGGAGCCCAGACACCGAAGACGCCACAAGCGTCCTGGGGGCCCTTCTCACCGGGGAGCAGGTCGTGGTTGAGTCGTCCGTCACCACGTGGCACGCCACCGAGTGTAGGCGAGGTCGACCACTGGTCCGAATTGGGGATACCGGACTTTTCGTGGATCACTGCCCGGCGGCGGCCCGTACCTTCATGCCGTTCTCGCTGGTCAGGGTGAGGGTTTGGTGATCGACTCGGTACTTCAGCTCGCCGTCGAAAATGCGCAGCAGGGCCTTCTCGTCGGCCATGAGTGAGTCTTCGCACATCATTCGGGTCGTGGCCGGGGGGCCGAGGGTGATATCGCCGTCGCGCACGGTGGCCTCGGCGTTGACCTTGTTGCAGCCCAGGCTGCCGGAGACGGTGCCCTTCTTCTCGTCGAAGGTGAGGTGGGCGCGGCCGTCGGCCTTCGGGGTCGTGACGGTCCACTTGGTGCCGCTCAGCGGGGCGTCCTGGGCCTTGGTCAGGCGGACGGTGTCCCCCTGCTCGGTGGTGAGGGTGAGGCGGTCGCCGTCCACCCTGGCCTCGAACTCCTGGTCGAAGAGCGTGCGTGCGAGGGTCTCCTCGAACGCCATGGGCTTGTTCTCGCAGGCCATCTCCGTGGCCATGGTCTTGCTGAGCCGGACGCGGTCGCCGTCGACGGTGGCCTCGGCGCCGAAGTTGTTGCAGCCGAAGCTGCCCTCGGCGCGGCCCTTGTCGATGGTCATGTGGGCGCCCGTGGGTGCCTTCTGGGTCCTGCCGTCGGCGGTGACGCTGTCCACGTTCCACCGCACGCCGGTCACCGGCTTGCCGGCACCGACCGTGGCGCTGCCGCCGTCCGCGTTCTCGCTGCCACAGGCCGCCATGAGCGGGACGAGCATGGCGGCGGCCGTCAGGGTGATGCGCTGCTTCTGCCTGTCCATGCCGCTTCGACGGGGGACCCGGGGGGATCGGTTCCCCTTATGCCATCAGCGGCAGGCAGGCCGACAGGTCCGCTCGCTCCCCACTGGCGCTGACCAGCGCGTCCTCGATCGCCTGCTGCCAGGTCAGCCGCCCGGTCGCCAGCCGGAGCCAGGTCAGCGGGTCCGTCTCGACCACGTTGGGCGGGGTGCCCCGGGTGTGCCTCGGCCCCTCCACGCACTGCACGACCGCGTACGGCGGCACCCGCACCTCCGTCGACCCGCCGGGCGCCTTCACGGCCAGCGCGTCGGCGAGCAGCCGGGTGGCCGCGGCGAGGGCCTGACGGTCGTAGGGGATGTCCAGGCCGGGGACGGCGGCGTTCAGGTCGTCGGTGTGGACGACGAGTTCGACGGTGCGCGTGACGACGTAGTCGGCCAGTGGCAGGGCGCCCGCGCTGGTCGGGAGCAGCCGGGCGGCGGGGTGCGCGTCGAGGTTCGCGGTGAAGCGGCGCTCGGCGCCGGCGAGGTGGGTGTCGAGGTCCGGGTGCTCCTCGGCCAGGCGGCGGGCCGTGCCGGCGATGGCGGGGGCGTCGGCGGCGATGGCGAAAGCCCAGTCGACCAGCCGGCCGTCCTGCTTCGCGGGCTCGGGCTCCGCGAGCAGCCGGTCCACCGCGTCCAGGGCCATGGCGCAGTGCGCGGCCAGGTCGCGCACGGTCCAGTCGCCGAGGCGGGTGGGCAGGGCGAGCATGCCGGGAGTGAGGGTGCCCACGGCCCGGCGTATGTTCCCGTACTGCGCGAGTACGGCCGTGCGGGTCCTGGCGGGGTCATAGCTGCGGGTGCGCTTCTTGGCCGGGGGCATGGGCGTCAGCCTAGGGCGGCGGCTTCGGAGGGCGCCTCGAAGGTCTCCCCGTTGCGCGGCACACCGATGCCGGTCCAGGTGAAGGGGACGCCCCGGGCCGCGTCCGGGCCGTCCATCAGCTGGAAGTGCAGGTGCGGCTCGGTCGAGTTGCCGGAGTTGCCGCAGCGGGCGAGGAGCTGTCCGGCGCGGACACGGTCGCCCTCCCGGACGGTGAGGGAGCCGCGCCGGAGGTGGGCGTAGGCGGCGTAGGTGCCGTTGCCGAGGTCGAGGATGACGTGGTTGCCGAGGATGCGGTGCACGCCGGACACCTCCCGCACGATCCCCTCGGGAACCATGAGATACAGCAGTGCGGGCAGGGAGTTGCGGCTCAGGTGGTCGCGCCGGCCGCCTTCTGCTCGTACGACCGTCGCGTCGGCGACCGCCAGGATGGGAGCGCCGAAGGCCGGAAAGGCCTCGGGGCGGCGGGCGATGGGCCAGAGCCAGCGGAAGCGTGGGCGGGCACCTGGCTCGGGCTCGGCGAGGATGTCGATGGCGAACGTCTGGCCGTAGCTGTGTACGCCGTGGCTCGGGGTCCGGTCGGCCGGGCTGTTCAGCGCGGACCAGCGGCCGGCGACGGGCGGCGCGACCTCAACGGGCTCGCGGGCCGCGGGTGGCTTGTCCGGGGCACCGCCCCACCGGTTCACCAGGAAGATGACCGCGTACGCCAGGGCCGCCGGCAGGAAGTACCAGGGAAAGCCGACCAGGCCGAAGAAGAGGTCGGCCGCCACCAGACCGAAGAAGACCAGCCACAGAAGGCGGTAGGTCACCATGCCGAGCTTGCGTGCGGACATCCTGTTTCCCCCCAGTTCTTTCACGGTCGTGCAGGTCTCTTACGGTCGTGCCGTCGCCACCGCCACCAGCAGCGGTACGACCCGCTCCGGTGGCACCTCGTAGCGGCCCCGGCCACTCGTGCGCAGCCAGCCCGTACCGGTGAGCTGGCGCAGGTGGTGGTAGATCTGGCCGGTCGTACCGACCTCGTCCAGCTCGGCGAGGTCGGCTGCGGTGCGGCGGCCGCCGAGGACCTCGCGCAGGAGACGGAGCCGGACCGGGTGGCCGAGGGCCGCGAAGGACTCGGCGGCCACCGTCCAGTCCTCCTCCAGCAGCCCCTCCGTCAGGGCTCCCATCTGCCAGGCGTACTCCTCGCCCGTCGGCAGGCGTACGGAGCCGGTGTAGAGGACACCTCCGTCTGCCGCGCCCACCTCGGACAGCTGCTCCTTCAGCCCGTTCAGGGCCCAGAAGTCGCTCTCGTCGAGGCGGGGTGCGTCGCGCTGGGCGCCTTCCAGAGCGGCCAGACGGCGCTCGAGGTCGGCGACGCGTTCTTCGAGTTCCACTCCTACGACATTACGGAACAACGTAATTACGTGCAAGCTGATCGGGCACCCGGTCCCGACACGACGGAGTCCCCGCCCGGCGAACCGAGCGGGGACTCCTCGAGGCTGGGCCGGCTTACGCCAGCAGCGCCGGGATCGTGCCCTCGTGTGCCTCGCGCAGCTCGGCCAGGGAGAGCGCGAACTCGCCCTGGACGTCGACCGAGTCACCGTCCACGACACCGATGCGGGTGGCCGGCAGGCCCCGGGCACCGCACATGTCGTTGAAGCGGACCTCCTCGGAGCGCGGCACCGCCACGACCGCGCGGCCGGCCGACTCCGAGAACAGGAAGGTGAAGGCGTCCAGACCGTCCGGGACGATCAGCCGGGCGCCCTTGCCGCCGAGCAGCGCCGACTCGACGACCGCCTGGATCAGACCGCCGTCGGACAGGTCGTGCGCGGAGTCGATCATGCCGTCGCGGGAGGCGGAGATCAGGATCTCGGCCAGCAGCCGCTCGCGCTCCAGGTCGACCTTGGGCGGCAGACCGCCGAGGTGGTCGTGCACGACCTGCGACCAGGCCGAGCCGCCGAACTCCTCACGGGTGTCGCCCAGGAGGTAGAGGAGCTGGCCCTCCTCCTGGAAGGCGACGGGGGTGCGGCGGGCGACGTCGTCGATGACGCCCAGGACCGCGACCACCGGGGTCGGGTGGATCGCCGCCTCGCCCGTCTGGTTGTAGAGCGAGACGTTGCCGCCGGTCACCGGCGTGCCGAGCTGCTGGCAGGCGTCGGCCAGGCCGCGCACGGCCTCCGCGAACTGCCACATCACCGCCGGGTCCTCGGGCGAGCCGAAGTTCAGACAGTCGGAGACGGCGAGCGGCTTGGCGCCGGTGGTGGCGACGTTGCGGTACGCCTCCGCCAGGGCCAGCTGGGCACCGTGATACGGGTCGAGCTTGGCGTACCGGCCGTTGCCGTCCGTGGCGATGGCGACGCCGAGGCCGGTCTCCTCGTCGATCCGGATCATGCCGGAGTCCTCGGGCTGGGCGAGGACGGTGTTGCCCTGCACGAAGTGGTCGTACTGGGAGGTGATCCAGGACTTGGAGGCCTGGTTCGGGGAGCCGACCAGCTTCAGGACCTGGTCCTTCAGCTCCTCGGAGGTCCCCGGCCGGGGCAGCTTGTTCGCGTCGTCGGCCTGGAGCTCGTCCTGCCAGGACGGGCGGGCGTACGGGCGCTCGTAGACCGGGCCCTCGTGCGCGACCGTGCGCGGGTCGACGTCGACGATCTTGCCGCCGTGCCAGTAGATCTCCAGACGGTCGCCGTCGGTCACCTCACCGATGACGGTGGCGATGACGTCCCACTTCTCGCAGATCTCCAGGAAGCGGTCGACCTTCTCCGGCTCGACGACCGCGCACATGCGCTCCTGCGACTCGCTCATGAGGATCTCCTCGGGCGAGAGCGTCGAGTCGCGCAGCGGGACGTCGTCGAGGGTGACGCGCATGCCGCCGGAGCCGTTGGAGGCGAGCTCGGACGTGGCGCAGGACAGGCCCGCCGCGCCGAGGTCCTGGATGCCGACGACCAGCTTCTCCTTGAACGCCTCCAGGGTGCACTCGATGAGGAGCTTCTCCTGGAAGGGGTCGCCGACCTGGACGGCCGGGCGCTTCGACGGCTTGGCGTCGTCGAAGGTCTCGGAGGCCAGGATCGAGGCGCCGCCGATGCCGTCGCCGCCGGTCCGGGCGCCGTACAGGATGACCTTGTTGCCCGCGCCGGAGGCCTTGGCGAGGTGGATGTCCTCGTGCCGCATCACACCGATGGCACCGGCGTTGACCAGCGGATTGCCCTGGTAGCAGGCGTCGAAGACGACCTCGCCGCCGATGTTGGGCAGACCCAGGCAGTTGCCGTAGCCGCCGATGCCGGCGACGACACCGGGCAGGACGCGCTTGGTGTCCGGGTGGTCGGCGGCGCCGAAGCGCAGGGGGTCCACGACCGCCACCGGCCGGGCGCCCATCGCGATGATGTCGCGGACGATGCCGCCGACGCCGGTGGCCGCGCCCTGGTAGGGCTCGACGTACGACGGGTGGTTGTGCGACTCGACCTTGAAGGTGACCGCGTAGCCCTGGCCGACGTCGACGACACCGGCGTTCTCGCCGATGCCGACGAGCATCGCGTCGGACTGGGGGGCCTTCTCGCCGAACTGGCGGAGGTGGACCTTGCTGCTCTTGTACGAGCAGTGCTCCGACCACATCACCGAGTACATGGCGAGCTCGGCCCCGGTGGGCCGGCGGCCGAGGATCTCCACGACCCGCTCGTACTCGTCCTTCTTCAGACCGAGTTCGGCCCAGGGCAGCTCGACGTCGGGGGTCGCGGCCGCGTGCTCGACCGTGTCCAGAGGCGTCCGGCTCATGCGTTGACCAGCTTCTTGAGGATCGAGGTGAAGAACGGGAGGCCGTCGGTGCGACCGGTGCCGATCAGCGGCTCGACGGCGTGCTCGGGGTGCGGCATGAGACCCACGACGTTCCCGGCCGCGTTGGTGACGCCCGCGATGTCGCGCTGCGAGCCGTTGGGGTTGAAGTCCACGTAGCGGAACGCGACGCGCCCCTCGGCCTCCAGCTCGTCGAGGGTGCGCTCGTCGGCGACGTACTGCCCGTCGATGTTCTTCAGCGGGATGTGGATCTCCTGGCCGGCCGTGTAGTCGGTGGTCCAGGCGGTCTCGGCGTTCTCCACCCGCAGCTTCTGGTCACGGCAGATGAAGTGCAGGTGGTCGTTGCGCAGCATCGTGCCGGGCAGCAGGTGGGCCTCGGTGAGGATCTGGAAGCCGTTGCAGATGCCGAGCACCGGCAGACCGGCCTTCGCCTGCTCCAGCAGGGGCTCCATCACCGGCGAGAAACGGGCGATGGCCCCGGCGCGCAGATAGTCGCCGTAGGAGAAACCACCGCACAGCACCACGGCGTCGACCTGCTTGAGGTCCTTGTCCTTGTGCCACAGGGCGACCGGCTCGGCACCCGCGAGGCGGATAGCGCGCTGGGTGTCCCGGTCGTCCAGACTGCCCGGAAAAGTGACGACGCCAATACGAGCGGTCACTTCACGGCCTCCGCGACTTCCTCGACCCGGACGGTGAAGTCCTCGATCACGGTGTTCGCGAGGAAGGACTCCGCAAGATCGTGAATGCGGGCGAGGGCGGCCTCGTCGACCGGCCCGTCAACTTCCAGTTCGAAACGCTTTCCCTGACGGACGTCCGAGATCCCGTCGAAACCCAGCCGCGGCAGTGCGCGCTGCACCGCCTGGCCCTGGGGGTCGAGGATCTCCGGCTTGAGCATGACGTCGACTACGACGCGTGCCACTGGCACTCCCGGTGTGTGGTGCTGAGCAGGTTCCTTCAGACTACCCGCACAAAAATTCTACGCGCGTCGACTTGTAGGAATCTACGTGACCGCCATCACGATCCGGCATCGACGGGCGCACGCGCGAAAATTTCCGGGAAAGATTCCGGACCGACACCCGGAACCTATTGCGCCCACCCGTCTCCCGCCATCACGCTTCCACAGAAGTCGCTCCGCTGCCTCTTGATTCTGGACACGCGGAAGGATTTAGTCGGGCTTCACCATGCATTGCCGGGCACTGTACAAACTAATTGGCAAAGTGCCGCAAGAAGGGACCGATATTCGTGGCGCAGAAAGTCGTGGTCACTCTCTTTGACGACATCGACGGCTCGGAAGCGACGGAAACGATCGCCTTCGGACTGGACGGCAAGTCGTACGAGATCGACCTGAGCGCAGTCAACGCCGGCGAACTGCGTAAGGCCCTCGCGCCCTACGTGGAGGCCGGCCGCAAGCGGTCCCGCTCGGGCAGGGCCTACCGGCAGACGGAGGTCGCCCCCGACCCGTCGGCCGTACGGGCCTGGGCCCAGTCCAACAAGATGGAGGTCCCCGCGCGCGGGCGCATCCCGAAGAAGGTCTACGAGGCGTTCAGCGCGGCGCAGTGACGGCCCGGTGAGCCCGGGCCGATGGCCGGTCATCGCCCCCTCGCGGCAACCGACTTGCGCAGCACCCCTGCTGATCAGCTAGAGTCTGGAGCACGCCGAGGGGCGAGGCCGAAAGGCCCGGCTCACGGAGACATGCGGGTGTAGTTCAGTAGTAGAACATCCCCCTTCCAGGGGGAAGGCGCAGTGTGCGATTCCTGTCACCCGCTCTGCACCGCCGTACCGACCACGCTTGTGGATCAGGTAGGCTGGTGCTCGCACCGGCCGGTGAAAGCTGGTCGGGAGCATATGCGGACGTAGCTCAGTTGGTAGAGCGCAACCTTGCCAAGGTTGAGGTCGCGAGTTCGAACCTCGTCGTCCGCTCGGGAATGAGACCCCGGTCCTGATGGACCGGGGTTTCTTCGTATCCGTCGACTGTCCGCCTGACATTTGTCATGCCGAGTGATGACAGCGCGCACTGCAACCGGGTCCGCGCAGCCGGAACGCTGAAGGCATGGAAACCAACGGACACGAACACGTGATTGAGGTCACTGACCTGCGGCGTGTGTACGGGGGCGGGTTCGAAGCGGTCCGCGGGATCAGCTTTTCCGTACGGCGCGGGGAGATCTTCGCCCTGCTGGGCACCAACGGCGCGGGCAAGACGTCGACCGTCGAACTGCTCGAAGGACTCGCGGCTCCGGCCGGCGGCCGGGTACGGGTCCTCGGGCACGACCCGTACACCGAGCGGACCCTCGTCCGGCCCCGCACCGGCGTGATGCTCCAGGAAGGGGGCTTCCCCTCCGAGCTGACCGTCGCGGAGACCGCACGGATGTGGGCGGGGTGCGTGAGCGGGGCGCGGCCGCCTGCGGAGGCGCTGGCGCTGGTCGGGCTGGAGTCGAAGGCCCGCACCCGGGTCAAGCAGCTGTCCGGCGGGCAGCGGCGCAGGCTGGACCTGGCGCTCGCGTTGCTCGGCGACCCCGAGGTGCTGTTCCTGGACGAGCCGACCACCGGGCTGGACGCCGAAGGGCGCCGTGAGACCTGGGAGTTGGTGAGCGCGCTGCGCGACGGCGGGACGACGGTGCTGCTGACCACGCACTACCTGGAGGAGGCCGAGAACCTCGCCGACCGGCTGGCGATCATGCACGAGGGCCGCATCGCCACCACCGGGACCCCGGCCGAGGTGACCGCCACCGAACCGTCCCGGATCTCCTTCGAACTGCCCGACGGCTACTTCGCCGGTGACCTTCCGCCACTCGGCGAGCTGGGCGTGGCCGGGCACGAGGCCGACGGCCGGATGATCCGGCTGAGCACCCACGAACCGCAGCGGACGGCCACCGGGCTGCTGATGTGGGCGGCACAGGGCCGGGTCGAGCTGCGCCGGCTGGACGTGCGGTCGGCCTCCCTGGAGGAGGCGTTCCTCAGGATCGCCAAGGAGGTCTCCGCGGAACGGGCCAGGGGTACGAAGACGAAGGAGTACGCGGCATGAGCGCCATCCACACGACGTCCCGCCCGGGGAGGGCGGCGACCACTCCACTGAGCCGGATGACGGCGCTCGCCCGCGCCGAACTGACCCTGCTCGGACGGACCAAGGGCGCGCTCGTCGCCGCGCTGTTCGCGCCGCTGGTGCTGCCGGTCAGCGCGGCCCAGATGGCGAAGGAGATGGACCTCGCCGAAGTGGGGCTGAACACCGGCACCCTGGTGCTGCCCGCCGCGGTCGGCTTCTCCCTGCTGTTCGCCGTCTACTCGGTGCTCGTCGGCGCCCTCGTCGTCCGGCGTGAGGAACTCGTCCTCAAGCGACTGCGCACCGGCGAGCTGCCGGACGTCGAGATCCTGGCCGGTACCGCGCTGCCGGCCGTCCTCATCGGGATCGTGCAGTGCCTGGTGCTTGCGGTGGGCTGCTCGGTCCTGCTGGATCTGTCCGCGCCGTCCGCGCCCCATCTGGCCGTCGCCGGACTGTTGTTGGGGCTCGTGATGTGTGCCGCGCTCGCCGCCGCCACCGCGAGCTTCACCCGGACCGGCGAGAGCGCCCAGGTCACGCCCATGCCGCTGATGCTCGTCTCGTGGATGGGTTCCGGCATGTTCGTACCGCTGGAGCTGCTGCCGGACAAGGTGGCCTCCGTCTGCGAACTGCTGCCGCTGACGCCCGTGGTCACCTTGGTGCGCGGCGGCTGGACCGGCGACCTCTCGGCGTACGAGGCGCTGGGCGCCGTCGCTACGGCGGTGGCCTGGATCGTCGTGTCGGTGTTTGCTGTATGGCGGTGGTTCCGCTGGGAACCGCGGCGCTGACCGAAGGGGGAGTGACGGGCTGATGCGGGGGCCGGGCGGGTGGTGGCGGCGGCAGAGCAAGCCGGAGAAGGTCGAGACGTACACACGGTGGTCGTTCCACTCCTTCGCGGTGATCGAGTTCCTCACGGTCGGGTTCATGGCTGTCCCGCTGGGGCCGTGGCCGGGCGCCGCGCTGCTGCTGACGGTGGGGGTGCACGTCGGGGTCTGCTGCGTCACCGTGTCGCGGGCGCTGGACTGGACGCGGGGCAAGCGGCCCCAGCCCGTCCGGCTGTTGTGGACGCTGGCCGTGGTCACCGCCGCGGTCGGCCTCTGTGCGATCGGCATCGCGGATCACGGACCGGACCGTGAGAGCGTGGACGCCGCTGCGGGCGGGGCGTTCGCCATCGTCGTGGTCATCGGGACCGGCATCATCGCGCTCGGCGTACGCGGGCGGCAGCGTGTGTTCGCGATCCCCGGAGGCTTCGCCGCGGGTTCTTTCGTCGTGGCCTTCGCTCGGGGCGCCCCGGTGGGCGAATCGCTCTTCGCGTCGCTGATGGTCCTGCTCGGCGGCGGGCTCCTCGCCTTCACGGCCGTCGTCTCCGTGTGGCTGCTGAACATCGTCTACGAGCTGGACGAGGCCCGGGAGACCCGTACCCGGCTCGCCGTCGCCGAGGAACGGCTGAGGTTCGGGCGGGATCTGCACGACGTCATGGGCCGCAACCTCGCGGTGATCGCGCTCAAGAGCGAGCTCGCCGTGCAGCTGGCCCAACGGGGGCGGCCGGAGGCCGTGGCGCAGATGGTCGAGGTGCAGCGGCTCGCGCAGGAGTCGCAGCGGGAGGTACGGGAGGTCGTGCGCGGCTACCGGAAGGCCGACCTCGGCTCGGAACTGGCCGGTGCGCAAGGGGTGCTGGTCGCGGCCGGCATCGACTGCACGGTGAGCGGGGCGGCGGCCGGGCTGCCGGCCGGGGTGCAGTCCGCCCTGGGGTGGGTGGTGCGGGAGGCCGTGACGAACGTTCTGCGGCACGGGGACGCGCGGCGGTGTGCGGTGCGGCTGCGGGTGCTGGAGGGACGTGTGGTGCTGTCCGTGGAGAACGACGGGGTGAGCGAGGGGGCGGCGGACACCGGCTCCGGCTCCGGACTCGCCGGGTTGCGGGAGCGGCTGGCGGAGATCGACGGGACGCTGGAGGCCGGACCCGCGGCGAAGGGGATGTTCCGGCTGACGGCGGAGATCCCGCTGCGGTCGCAGCACGCGGCCTCCGGGTCCGGACCCTCCGGTCCTGGGCTTCCCGGTCCTGGGCTTCCCGGCCCCGAACCCTCCGGCACGGGTTCCTCTCCCACTGAGCGCCGCGGTCCCGCCTCCGTCGGCCTGCACGCCGTGAGTGAGGTCACGCCATGACGGCCACAGAGCCCGTACGGCTGCTGCTCGCCGACGACGAGCACCTCATCCGTGGGGCGCTCGCCGCGCTGCTGGCGATGGAGGACGACCTCATGATCGTCGCCGAGGCGGCCACCGGGCCGGAGGCATTGGCCATGGCCCGGGCGCACAAGCCCGATGTCGCGGTGCTGGATCTCCAGATGCCCGGCGCCGACGGTGTGAAGGTCGCCACACACCTGCGGGCCGAACTGCCTGCCTGCAAGGTGCTCATCGTCACCAGTCACGGGCGGCCCGGGCACCTGAAGCGGGCCCTGGAGGCCGGGGTGCGGGGGTTTGTGCCGAAGACCGTGAGTGCGCAGCGGCTCGCTGAGATCATCCGCACGGTGCATGCCGGCAACCGTTACGTCGACCCGGAGTTGGCCGCCGACGCGATCGTCGCCGGGGACTCGCCGCTGACCGCGCGGGAGGCCGAGGTGCTGGAGCTGGCGGCCGACGGGGCGCCTGTCGCGGAGATCGCGGAGCGGGCCGCGCTGTCACAGGGGACCGTGCGGAACTACCTGTCGTCGGCGGTGTCGAAGCTCGGGGCGGAGAACCGGCATGCGGCGGTGCGGCTCGCACGGGAGCGAGGTTGGGTATAGTGGGTTCCGCGCCACGGCGCATGCGAACGTAGCTCAGTTGGTAGAGCGCAACCTTGCCAAGGTTGAGGTCGCGAGTTCGAACCTCGTCGTTCGCTCCATCGAGAAGCCCCCCGGTTCCGGCCGGGGGGCTTCTGCGTGTGCCGCGGGGTCAGGACCAGCTCGTGCCGGTCAGACGCTCGTACGCCTCCACGTACTTGGCGCGGGTGGCGTCCACGACCTGCTGCGGCAGCGGGGGCGGCGGCTGCTCGCTCCCGCGGTCCCAGCCGGACTCCGCCGAGGTCAGCCAGTCGCGGACGAACTGCTTGTCGTACGACGGCTGGGCCCGGCCCGGCTGCCACTGGTCGGCCGGCCAGAAGCGGGAGGAGTCCGCCGTGAGGACCTCGTCCGCGAGGACCAGGTCGTCACCGTCGAAGCCGAACTCGAACTTGGTGTCCGCCAGGATGATCCCCCGCTCCCGGGCGATGTCCCGGCCCCGGGAGTAGACGGCGAGGGTCGCCTGGCGCAGCCGGGCCGCCGTGTCCGCGCCGACCTGGCGGGCGACCTCCTCGTAGGAGACGTTCTCGTCGTGCTCCCCGACCTCCGCCTTGGTGGCCGGGGTGAAGATCGGGGCGGGCAGTTCGCTGCCGTCGGTCAGGCCCTCGGGGAGGGCGAGGCCGCAGACCGTGCGGGTCTGGTCGTACTCGGCCAGGCCCGAGCCGGTGAGGTAGCCACGGGCCACGCACTCCACCGGGACCATCTGGAGGGACTTGCAGACCAGCGTCCGGCCCTGCCAGTCGGCGGGGGCGCCCACGGGCAGTTCGGTGCTCAGGACGTGGTTCGGGATCAGGTCGGCGAGCCGGTCGAACCACCACAGGGAGAGCTGGGTGAGGACCCGGCCCTTGTCGGGGATCTCGGTCGGCAGCACCCAGTCGTACGCGGAGATGCGGTCGCTGGCGACCATCACGAGGTCGCCCGCCTCGTTCTGGTACAGCTCGCGCACCTTGCCGGTGTGCAGATGCACCAGGCCCGGAACCTGGATCGGCTCGGGCTTTTCTACGAATCCGGACACGGTTCCTCCCCGTGGTTCTGTCCAAGTGGGTCGATTCTCCCGTATGCGGGACGTGACCGCGGACAGCGGGTCAGTCGCGTTTGCAGATGCGGTCCAGGAGGTTCGCGGTCGCGCGCTGGACGCGGGCGTCGACGTGGCCGGGGCGGTCCAGGGCCGGTGTCCAGGCGAACGTCCCCGATGCGAAGACCCAGGCGCCGGAGGGGGCACGGTAGAGGGACGTCTCCTGGTGGCGGAGGGCGCCCCGCTTGTCGGTGTACGGAGAGTGGGCGAGCAGCACGCGCTCCTCGTGCTCGGGCAGCGGGGTGCGCGGGAAGTAGCGGTCGGCCTCCCCCGCCACCAGGCCCTCGATCTCGTCGCCCTCGCCCGCCCCGGTCGCCTCCCACAGCCAGTGGCCGGCGTTGCGCACGACCAGCGGGTGCGGCTCGGGGACGTGACCGGCGTACTGGATGCCGATCAGCTGCTGCTCCGCCCGGTCGATCTCCCGCCACAGCACCGGCTTCCCCGGGCCCCGGCGCTTGCGGCAGGTCAGCAGGCGGTCGGGGACGCCGGAGGGGGAGGGGCCGAGTTCCACCTGCCAGTACATGGAGTTGGCGGAGAGGAAGACGAGCGACGTGCCGGCGTCGCGGGCCAGCTCCACGGTGCCGCGCATCGCGGCCGACCAGTACTCGTCGTGGCCCGGGAAGACCAGACCGCGGTAGTGGGTGGGATCGACCCGGCCCGCGTGCAGGTCGCAGCCGGTGGCGTAGGCGATGTCGTAGCCGTAGCGCTCGGCCCAGCGGATGAAGTCGTAGGCGTGGCCGGCGTGCAGGGGGAGGCCGGCGCCCGCGTACGGACGGTCGAAGGAGACCGTGGTGGCGGCGTCGGCCTCGCCCAGCAGACGGCCCTGCTCGTCCCAGGCGTGGTAGAGGCTGGCGCCGGTACGGCCGTCCTCCGGGTAGAGGTTGTACGCCTGCCAGGTGATGTCGGGCAGGACGAGGAGCAGGTCGGCGGGCTGGTCGTGGCGGACCGTGAAGGGCACGTGGGAGCGGTAGCCGTCGGCGGTGGTGAGGACGGCGACGTACGCGCCGATGTTCCAGTACGACGGGACCTGCAGCCGCCATGACAGCCACCAGTGGTGGCAGGAGACCGTACGGTCCGCGCTGAGCGGCGGGGGCTGCACGATGCCGGACAGGCGCGGGCTGGTGGTGATCTTCGCGGCGCCGTCACCGCTGTAATGGCCGATGCGGTAGATGTCGACGCCGAACTCCTGGGGCGGGTCGACGGTGATGTGGAAGTCGATGGCCTCGCCGGGGGCGACCGCGCCGGTCGAGGTGAAGCCCTTGATCTGGCGGTGGACGTCATCGGCGGCGCGGGGGCCGCTGGAACGGCCGGGCTGCTTCCCGGAGTGGGGCGCGTCCTGGTCCACGTACCAGGGGACGACCTGGCCGGTGTCGTCGAAGTACGTGACGTCGCCGCGGAGCCACGGAACGGGGCCCTGCCCGAAGGGATCCGTCACGGCATGTGCCAGCGCTCCCGACTCCCAGCGGCGGATCTGCTCCGAACCCATGCCTGCTTCCCCTCCCCTTGGCCCCCGTAGTTGCGCGTACTGGTGCGGTGTGTGCCGGGTGCTGCGGACTGTGCGACAGCGGCTCGCTTATGTGTTTGTCGTATGTCGCCCGACCTTGCCATGTGCGCGAACGGTCCAAGCACATCACATAACGCGCGCGGTCCGTCACTGTTCGTTTTGAATTGGCCAGAAGCGGGAGCTGGGGATCCGGGTGAGGAGTGGCTCGGCCGGCGCCCCGCTCAGGCGAGCCGGACCGGCTTCTCCGGGCGTATCCCCAGCTCGGCGAGCCAGGCACGGAGCGGGGTGGGGTCGCCGTCCTCGATCAGGGTGAGGACCTTGGGCGCCAGATCGGCGGTGCGTTCGCCGTTGTGGAGGAGGGTGGGGCCGTCCAGCCAGTCCAGGCCCGGTGTCGCGTCGGCGGTGTCCATCGCGGCACAGCAGACCATCGCGGTGAGGTGGTCGGCGAGCAGTTCGCGGGCCGTGCGCGGCGGCTGGAGGGGGAAGAGAGGGAGGGCCCGGTCGTCCCAGAAGGCGGTGTCCGGGGTGGCCGGGGAGCCGGCGGGCGGTGCGGCGGCCGGAGCGGGGGCGGCGGAGGCGGTGGTGGACTGGCCGGGCGGCGCGGTGGCCTCCTCGCGGGCCAGTTCGGCGCTGAGTCTGGCGGCCAGGGTGGCGCTGTGGGTGGTGGTGCCGGAGAGGTCTTCGTCGTCGTCCGGAGATGGCTCCGGCGTTCCGGCGGTGGCGGGCGTTTTTTCGCCGGCGCGGTCCGTCAGGTGGTCGAGGACACGGGACAGGGTCGGGCCCCCGGTGTCCGAAGCCGTGCTCCCCGGGGCCGGGCGGACGCCCATCGCGTCCAGGACGCGGTGGAGGCGGGCCGCGTCGACGCGCCACTTGCGGTCCACGACCTCGTCCGGATAGTCGCTCCAGTCCACCGGCGACCACTCGGGTCCGGGCCAGGCGGGGACGCCGTGGAAGAGACGGGCGGCGAGCAGCGAGGCGGCCTCGTCGACCGCTCCCGGTTCCTCGAGCAGATCGCAGGCGGGCCGCTCCCCGAGGCGGGACGCGAAACCCTCGGCCAGGCGGTCGCGCCGGGACAGCTCCGTCAGCGCCGCCACGACACCGGCGTCCAGCCGGGACGGCCAGCGGCCCATCCGCCAGGCCGGCAGCGCGACCCGGGTCAGCAGCCGGTCCCAGCCCGCGTACGCCAGACCCACCTGCTCCTGGGCGACGATCCGCAGTCCGTAATCCACAGCCTGTGCACGCTCCGCGGCCGCGGCCGCCACCCCCCGCTCCATCTCGCCGGCGTGGACGCGGCAGCTGCGCAGCAGAACCCGGGCCGCCCACCCGACCCCGGCCAGAACGCCCCGCGGCACGGGCCCGCGGCGGGGTGCCGAGGCCACGGCCACCGCGGCGTCCAGCCCCCGGACGAAGCGCCGGGCGGCGGCTATGTCCGGGTGGGCCGAGGGGCCCGTGCCCGCCACGACCGGGGCGAGGACGGCGCGCAGCTCGCCGACCCGCATCCACCACAGGAACGGGGAACCGATGACCAGCACCGGCGCGACGGGGTGACGGCGGTGCGGGTGTCTCCCCGCACCCGCTATGTCGTCGTGCTCCTCGGCGGGGGGCGGCCCATGGGCCCGGTGGCTGCGGTCCTCCAGCCAGCTGTCGCAGTCCGGGGTGAGCGCTATCGCGGAGGGCGCGGGGACGTCGAGGCGATCGGCGAGGTCGCGCACCATCCGGTACAGGTCGGGGGCCGCCTCCTCCGTGATCGGGACCGTCGGGCTCGTGGCGGGACGGGCACGGGCCACGACCAGGGCGATGGCCGCGGCGGCGAGCAGTACCAGGGCCGCGAACGGCGTCACGACCCAGCGGGCGGCGTCCCAGCCGGTGCCGACGAGGCGGTCGGTGGCGGCGCCCGCGAGCAGGATCACGGCGACGGCGGCGGGCAACAGGGCGAGGGCCAGCGCGCGGCTGCGGATGCGCAGGACCACCAGCGCCCGGGCACGCGCGGCCTGTGCGCCCGCCTCCACACCCATACCGGTCACGACCGACCTCACCCCCTCCCCGTTGACCTGACGCTGTCCTTGCTCACTCCCCCACTGTGGCACCCGGCACCGACATCGCAATGCCGATGGGCCAAGTGCCGGAACGCTTGCGCCGCACCCTAGTTGGGGCCTCGCCCCCCGTCAGCCGGATAGGACATCGGTCACTCGATGGAATGGCTTTGGGGAGAGGTGGAGAACGGACAGCGAGGGTCTGGCCCCGCATACCGAAAACTTCAGGCCCCGGATCCTGAGACGGATCCGGGGCCTGTGAGGTTCATCGAACGCGGCCGTTTACCCCTTGCGGGCGACGGTCGAACTGCCGCGCGAATGGCCGATCACGCGCTACGCGCCTGCCGCCTTGGCGGCGATGTCGGTGCGGTGCTGGGAGCCGTCGAGCCGGATGCGGCCGACAGCGGTGTAGGCGCGGCCGCGGGCCTCGGCGAGGTCCTTGCCGGTGGCCGTCACGGACAGGACCCGGCCGCCCGCGCTGACGATCGCGTCCCCGTCCCGCTTGGTGCCGGCGTGCAGCACGTAGGCGTGCGGGGCGTCCTGGACGGCGACCTCGTCGAGGCCGGTGATCGGGTCACCGGTGCGCGGGGTGCCCGGGTAGTTGTGCGAGGCGACGACCACGGTCACGGCCGCGTCGTCGCTCCAGCGCAGCGGCTCCAGGTGGGCGAGGTTGCCGGTGGCCGCGGCCATCAGGACACCGGCCAGCGGCGTCTGCAGCCGGGCCAGGACGACCTGGGTCTCGGGGTCGCCGAAGCGGGCGTTGAACTCGATCACGCGCACACCGCGGGAGGTGATCGCGAGTCCGGCGTAGAGCAGACCGGAGAACGGGGTGCCGCGGCGGTTCATCTCGTCCACGGTCGGCTGCAGGACCGTCTGGAGGACCTCGTCGACCAGCTTCGGGTCGGCCCAGGGCAGCGGGGAGTACGCGCCCATGCCGCCGGTGTTCGGGCCCTCGTCGCCGTCGAGCGCGCGCTTGAAGTCCTGTGCGGGCTGGAGCGGCACGACCGTCTCGCCGTCGGTGACGGCGAACAGGGAGACCTCGGGGCCGTCCAGGTACTCCTCGATGACCACGCGCTCGCAGGCCGCGGCATGGGCCTTGGCGGCTTCGAGGTCGTCGGTGACGACGACGCCCTTGCCGGCGGCGAGCCCGTCGTCCTTGACGACGTACGGGGCGCCGAAGGCGTCGAGGGCCGCGTCGACCTCTTCCGGCGTGGTGCAGACGTACGACCGTGCGGTGGGCACCTCGGCCGCCGCCATGACGTCCTTCGCGAAGGCCTTGGAGCCCTCGAGCCGCGCGGCCCGGCCCGACGGGCCGAAGACCGGGATGCCCGCCTCGCGTACGGCGTCGGCGACACCGGCGACCAGCGGCGCCTCCGGGCCGACGACCACGAGGTCCACGCCGAGCTTCGTGGCCAGCGCGGTGACGGCCGTGCCGTCCAGGGCGTCGACCGGGTGCAGCGAGGCGACCTCGGCGATGCCTGCGTTGCCGGGGGCGCAGTGCAGCGCGGTGACGTCGGGGTCGAGGGACAGGGAGCGGCACAGGGCGTGTTCGCGGGCGCCGGTGCCGATGACGAGGACCTTCACGGGGTCAGCCTAACGGGATGCGCCGCAGATGCTTTGTGCGGGCTTCCGAACGGGGCAGGGATCTTGGTTTGGAGCTTCCTCCAAACGGGTCTCCTCGAGCCCGCTACTCGTTCGAGAATTCCTCCACCACCGTCGCTCCCAGCTCGCGGACGATCAGCTCCTGGCCGGAGAGGGCCGACTCGTCGAGGTCCGGGTCGTCGTCCTCGGGGATGTCGTCCTCGACGGACACGCGCCGTGGCTCCGGGGCGGAGGGCTGTGGAACGGGGGCGGTCGGTGCGGGGGCGGGCGTGGGTCTGCTCGGCTCCTGGGCCGGCGTGGACGTCGCCGCCGACTGCGACGACGGGGCCTGGCGCTGGGCGGTCGCCGTACCGCCGCCGGCGCTGCCGGAGCTGCCGGCGTTGTAACCGCCACCGGCGTTGCCGTAACCGCCGCCACTGCCCCCGCTGCCGGTGTAGCCACCGCCGTTGCCGTAGCCACCGCCGCTGCTTCCGCCCTGGCCGCCGCCGAAGCCGGAGGGGCCGCCCGGCGCCGGCGCGGGCGCGGAGCCGCCGGAGGGGTCGACGATCGCCTCGATCTTCCACTGGACGTTGAACTGCTCACCCAGCGCCTGCCGCAGGACGTCCTCGCTGCCGCTGCTCAGGAAGTTGTCACGCGCGCCGGCGTTCACGAAGCCGAGCTGGAGGGTCGTGCCGTCGAAGCCGGCCACCTGGGCGTTCTGGCTGAGCAGGATCCAGGTGAAGCGACGGCGGTTCTTCACGGCCTCCAGGATGTTCGGCCAGAGCATGCGGGGGTCGAGGCCCCCGGTGGGGGCGGGGGCGGCCTGGGCGGGAGCCGAGGACTGGGCCGCTGGTCGGGCCGGTTGCTGTGCCGAGGGCGGGGCCGCCGGTGAGGTGCTGGGGGCGGGGGCGTTCGGCCCGGGGGCGTGCGCTGCCGGGGCGTTCGAGGTGGGCGTGCCCGGGGCGGCCGTGGGCCAGCCGCCGGGGCGACGGCCACTGCCGGCGGAGGCCGCGGTGGGCCAGGCACCCGGTGCCGGGGCGGACGGCGCCGCAGGAGCGGGGTCCGTCTGGGGCGGCTGGGCAGCGGGCTGGGACTGCTGGGACTGCTGGGCGGGCTGGGGAGCGCCGCCGGTGGCCGGGTCGGACGCGGCCGGGGCATCGGCGGAAGCACCGGAGGAGCCGGGGACTCCAGAGGCGGGGCCCGGGGCGCGTGCCCGGCGGCCCCCCCCGGCGCCGCGGGCGGCCCCCCGGGCCCCGCCGCGGCAGGGGTGTGCCCGCCCGCGGCCGCCGCGGGACCGCCGCTTCCGCTGCCGCCCGGCGCTCCGGAGGCCCGGACAGCAGCCCGGGCCGCGGCCGGACCGCCACCCGGCGGAACGGGCGCACCCCCCGGGGCGGCGGCCGCCGCCCCGTGCCCCTCCGGACCGGGCACGTACCCCATGGCGGGCATGCCGGAGGGGCCCTGGGAGGAGAAGCTCACGCCACGCTCGATCCGGTCGAGGCGGGCCATGACGGACCGCTCGTCGCCGTAGGCGGCGGGCAGCAGGACACGGGCGCAGATCAGCTCCAGCTGGAGACGGGGCGAGTTGGCGCCGCGCATCTCGGTCAGTCCCTCGTTGACGAGGTCCGCGGCCCGGCTCAGCTCGGCTGGGCCGAAGGTGCCGGCCTGGGCCTGCATGCGCTCGATGACATCGGCGGGGGCGTCGATGAGCCCCTTCTCCGCCGCGTCCGGGACAGCGGCCAGGATCACCAGGTCACGCAGCCGCTCCAGCAGGTCGGCGACGAAGCGCCGGGGGTCGTTCCCACCCTCGATGACACGGTCGACGACCTCGAAGGCCGCTGCCCCGTCCCCGGTGGCGAAGGCCTCGACCACCGAGTCGAGCAGGGAGCCGTCGGTGTATCCGAGCAGGGCGGTCGCCATGGCGTATGTCACACCGTCCGCGGCGGCACCCGCGAGCAGCTGGTCCATGACGGACATGGAGTCACGCACGGATCCGCCACCGGCCCGCACCACGAGCGGGAGGACGCCCTCCTCGACCGGGATGTTCTCCCGCCGGCACACCTCGGCGAGGTAGTCACGCAGCGTGCCGGGCGGGACGAGCCGGAAGGGGTAGTGATGGGTCCGCGACCGGATCGTCCCGATGACCTTCTCGGGTTCGGTCGTAGCGAAGATGAACTTGAGGTGCTCCGGCGGCTCCTCGACGACCTTCAGCAGCGCGTTGAACCCGGCCGACGTGACCATGTGGGCCTCGTCGATGATGTAGATCTTGTACCGGCTGCGGGCGGGGCCGAAGAAGGCCTTCTCGCGCAGGTCACGGGCGTCGTCCACGCCACCGTGGGAAGCGGCGTCGATCTCGATGACGTCGATGGATCCGGGTCCGTTGCGCGCGAGGTCCTGACAGGAGTGGCACTCACCGCACGGCGTGGGCGTCGGCCCCTGCTCGCAGTTCAGACACCGGGCGAGGATCCGCGCACTGGTCGTCTTGCCACAGCCGCGCGGCCCGCTGAACAGGTACGCGTGGTTGACCCGGTTGTTCCGCAGCGCCTGCTGCAACGGGTCGGTGACATGCTCCTGCCCAATGACCTCGGTGAAGGTCTCCGGGCGGTAGCGGCGGTACAGAGCGAGAGACGACACGCATACGAGGTTATAGGCGCCCACCGACAACGGACCCCGGCCAGGCAATCCGGCCCCGGGAACGCAGACGCCCCCCACGCACCCGCCAGAGCCAACCTACCCTTGCTGCCTTCCGGCCCTGGGGGAGTTCAGTCAGATAGCGCCGCGTGAGGGGCTGCGCCAAGGCTACCTGATGTCGGGGGCGGGGAACGAGTTCGCGAGCACTCCTCTCGGTCATGTAATGTTTCCGGCGGAGGATTCGCCTAGAGGCCTAGGGCGCACGCTTGGAAAGCGTGTTGGGGGCAACCCCTCACGAGTTCGAATCTCGTATCCTCCGCCGGCTCAGAGGGCCGGACCGCAGCAGCGGTCCGGCCCTCTGGCGTTTGTCCGGCTCAGTTTGTGCCCCGCTTTCAGCGACTCTTCGGCCAGCCCTCGCAGCGACGCCATCTCTCGCATGAGGAGCCGCTTATGGTAACGACGGCGATAGTATCGCTACCGATACTGTCGCCGTCGGGAGATCGCATGCGTCGTTTCATCGGGCGGGACCGTGAGCTGAGAGTGCTCGGCAACGCCTTGCAGACGGTCCGGGATGCCGTCGGGTGGGCGAAACCGGGGCAGTGCGTCCTCATGCGGGGAAGGCGTCGGGTCGGCAAGTCCAGCCTCGTCGAGGAGTTTCTCCGGCGTACCGGGACGCCATACCTCTTCTTCACCGCGGCGGGCGGCACAGCGGAGGACGAACTGTCGGAGCTGCTCGACGCCGTCGCCAGGTCCACCCTGCCGGAGCGGGGGCTGTTCTCGGAGGAGAGCCCGGGACAGTGGAACGCAGCGTTCAGGCTGCTCGCGGAGATCCTTCCCGACGACAGCCCGAGCGTGGTGGTCATCGACGAGGTTCCGTACCTCATGGACCGCATCGACGCCTTCGAGGGCATGCTCCAGCGGGCATGGGACCGGCTGCTCAGCCGCAAGCCCGTGCTCCTTCTCCTGGTCGGGTCCGATCCGTCGATGATGGAGGCGCTGAACAGCTACGACCGCCCCTTCCACCAGCGGGGCCGCGAGATGATCGTGGGGCCGCTGACCCCGGCCGACATCGGCGAGATGCTCGACCTGCCTCCGGCGGCCGCGTTCGACGCCGCCCTGATCACCGGCGGTCTTCCCCTGATCTGTGCCGAGTGGCGGGCCGGAGCGGATGTCTGGGAGTTTCTCCGCGACTCGCTGGAGAACCCGATCTCGGCGCTGCTGGTCTCCGCCGAGCGCTCTCTGGCCGCGGAGTTCCCCCCGCAGGCGATGAGCAGGGAGGTCCTGCGTGCCATCGGATCCGGGGAGCGGACCTTCACCAACATCGCGCGGGCGGCCGGCGGCATCGCCCACACCACTCTCACACGAGCCACTGACGTCCTGACCGAGAAGAGGGTTGTGGCCGCCGAGCTGCCGATCTCGCTGAGACCGTCGAAGGAGCGCCGCTACCGGGTGGCCGACCCCTACCTCCGCTTCTGGCTCGCGTTTCTGGATCCGCACATGGCGGAGATCGAGCGGATGCGGGGAGATCTCACACTGAGCCGGATCAAGGAGCGGTGGACGAGCTGGCGTGGCCGCGCGATCGAGCCCCTGGTCCGGGACTCCCTCGCCCGCCTCCTGCCGGACGGCCTCCTGCCCGCTGCCCCGGCGATCGGGGGGTACTGGACCCGCAGCAACGACGTCGAGATCGACTTGGTGGGCGCCGACCGGCAGCCGGTGGCCAAGCAGTTGCTCTTTCTCGGATCGGTCAAGTGGCTGGAGAACTCCGCGTTCGACAGCCACGACCTGGCCGCGCTGCAGAAGCACCGGGCAGCGATCACCGACGAGCCGGTGCCGCTCGTGGCGGTCTCCCGCAGCGGCGTCGGTTGTTCCGGCCTCCAGGCGGTGTACGGCCCCGAGGAGCTGCTCAGCGCCTGGTGCAGAGGGTGAGCAGGAACTGAGGGCCCCACCGGTCGCTGTCCCGGTGGGGCCCTTCGGTGTGGGAGGTCTCGCCTCCGTCAGACTTCGAGCTGGGCCTCGATTCTCCTCAGCTGGTGGCGGGCCATCGCCAGGTTGGCGCGGCCGGAGTCGAGGACGAGGTAGAGGAAGAGGCCGTTGCCTCCCTGGCTCTTGAGCAGCCGGATCAGGTGGTACTGGGTGCCCAGGGTGATGAGGATGTCCTCGATCTCGTCCTGGATGCCGAGGAGCTCCATGGTGCGCAGCTTGGCGCGGACGACGTCGGTGTTGCCCGCGGCCGCCACGTTCAGGTCGAAGCCGTTGTTGCCTCCGATGGTTCCCAGCGCCATTCCGCTGGTGTAGTCGACGAGCGCGGCTCCGGTCGCGCCCTCGATGGACGAGAGGGCTTCCTTCAGCGCTGTTTCGGTGTTCGCCATGGCTTGCTGTTCCCTTCGGGTGGTGCCGGCCCTGTGGGTCCGGGCCTGTGCTGAGCTGTGGTGCGGCCAGTGGCGCGCGGTCTACTCGCGGGTTCGGTCGGCCCGTGGTGACGGGGTCCGTACGGGGAGAGGGCCGCCCGTGACGGTGGGGGTGGGAGTGGCGGGCGGCCGGCCGGGGGTGCGGTCGGGCTGTTGAGCGGCGACCCGCAGCAGTTCGCCGATTCGGTTGCCGGAGCGGCGTCCTTCCAGGTGCAGCCGGCCGACGTTGACCCGTCCCTCGGCGACCAGAGTGAGCACGGCGGACGAGCCGGCGGCGTAGGTGGCCACGTAGCCGTGCGCGCCGCGGACGAGGAGCTCGCGGAAGTCGCCCTGCCCGGTGGCGTCTGTGAGCCGCAGCGCGACGCCCTGGGCGGTCGCGGTGAGGGCGGCCAGCCCCTCCGGTTGCACCCCCCGTATGTCCTGTGCCAGCACGAGGCCGTCGACGCTGGCGGCGAGCGCGCCGGTCAGTCGTGGCAGGCGGGCCCGGAGGCTGTGCAGTTCGTCGAGGACTTCCGCCTCGGCCGCCATGAGCTGTCTCCTCTCGGCGCGCTGTCTGATCCCGCGGATCACAGGGCCTCCAATGCGTTCTTGATTCGGCGCAGCAGGGCGATGTCGTGGCCGGCCGAGGTCTCCGGAATGCGCGCGGGCGTGGGGGCGGGGCGCGGTGGCCGCCGGGCCGCGGCCACGATGCCGGCGGCGGCGAGACGGCGGACGTCGACGAGCGTGTGGAAGGCGGGCCGGCCGAGGAGATGAGAGATGTCGGATGCCGTTCGCGTCCCGTCCACGTGCTCGAGGACCGCGCGCTGACGCCGCGGCACGGGTGTGTCGAGCGGGAGCCGGGTGCGTACGAGCGGCTGGGAGTCCGTCTCCTCCTCGGGCCAGATCTCGTGCAGCAGCTCCCGCCGGCGCACCGTCTCGCGCCGTACCGCGTCGACGGGCACGGGGCGCACCGCCCCCAGCCAGTGCGCGACCCCGTGCCGGAACCGGGCCGGGCCGCCACCCGGCCCGAGCACGAAGAACGCCGCGTCGTACAGCGCCCCGAGATGGCACAGTTCCAGCGCGCCCTCGGGGAAGAGGCCGCTGTCCACCAGGAAACGGCCCACCCGCTGCTGGGGCCCCGCCGCGGTGAGTGCCTCCGACCACTCCTCGGCGGACAGGGAGCCGCCCGCGGTGAGCAGCACGTCGAGACCGGGCGTGTGCGGGCTCTCCGCGTGGATCACCTGGCCGTCGGCGAGATAGAGAGTGCCGCGCTCCCGCATGAGGGAGCCGGTCGCCCTCTCGCCGACGAGCCGGTCCAGCATCGGCGAGCCGGGCGGAGCGGTGCCGGGACTTCGCCGGGGGGTGTCGGAGGAGAGCGTCCGCACAGTGGTCATCCCAGTACGAGCTGATGCGCCAGGTCTCGCAGCCGGATGCGGGCCAGTGCGAGGTTGCCCTCGGCGCGGCCGAGCCACAGATGCAGGAAGACGCTGCTGTCGAAGGTGGTGCGGACGAACTGGAGGAGGTGGTAGCTGTCGCGGTTGCTGACGATCAGGTCCTCGACGGGAGTGTCGTCACCGGACCCGCCGGACCAGTCGGAGCCGTCGGCCGGGGCGAAGGACTGGTACTCCGCCGCGATCCGGGCGAGCTCCGCCGCCTCGGCCGCCGCGACCTCGTGGTCACCGCCCGGGGACTCCCCTGCCGTGCCCAGGGCCAGGCCGCTGGTCCAGTCGACTACGGCGGCGCCCCGGGCGCCGGGCAGCTTCATGGCCTCCAGCAGACACTCGTCAATCCCGGACAACGAGGACTCCCCTCCCGGTGTGCGTCGAAGGAATCATGCAGAACCTAGACTCCGTATGTGGAGCAATGGTGACTACTTCGTCAAACTGCCGTGGAATGTGAGACCGATGGGTAGCTTCGGTTGATTGTTTGAGGGATCGTCAGGCGGCTTGTGTCCGCGTGTCCGCGGTGTGCCCGGCCGTGCCGCGCACGCACCCGTTCAGGGCGTGTCGCTCGGGATCACGCAGTTCTTCGGCTGCGGTGTGCCCGTCGGCCAGCCCAGGCCGACGAACTTCAGGGTGCCGGGGCCCTGCCGGCCCGGGTCGAGTTCGACGATCGCGGCCGGTTTGTCGTAGGCGTTGCCGCCTGTGGTGAGGCAGATCAGGCCACTGGTGCCCTGGACCCGGTGGCGGGACTGGAGGAGGGGCCACTGGCGGCCCACGTCCTCGAGCGTGGGGACGGTGCTCTCGGGAGCACCTCGCTGAGCCTGGTGGAGTGCCTTGCCGATGGTGATCAGGCCGTCGTGGACGAGCATCGTGCGGGAGTCCTCCAGCGTCGGGGTGGAGCCGAGCTTCGTGCCCTCCTTCGCGGTCGTGTAGATCTGCTTTCTGAGGGTCTCCAGGGCCGCCTTCGGCTCGGTGAGGTACTGAGGGAGGTCCTGGGCGGCCGGCTCTCGTTCGTGGGTCGCCCTGTACTTCTTCGTCCAGGCCGTCAGTTCCGTCGTCCAGGCGTCGGGGTGGGCGGGGGCCGCGTACTGGACCGTGACCTTCGGGCGGCCGTCGTCGCCGCGGAGCTTCGCCCAGTCCTTCTCGGTCATGTCCTGGCGCAGGGAGGCGGCGTCGGAGCCGCTGATGATGGTGTAGTGGCGGTTCTTGCAGCCGACCTGAGCGAGTTTCAGGGCGAAGATGCGCAGGTGGAGGGTGCGGCCGGCGAAGTAGACGGTGTCGGCCTCGGAGTCGCAGATGTTGTTCGCCGTCTGGGTGAACTGGTTGCCCGTCGAGCCCGCCTCGTCGATCGAGGGGGACTCGAAGGACATCGCCGCGGGGCCGGCCGGGCCCTTCTCCTCGATCCTGCTGAAGGCCCTTGCCAGCGACTCGTTGTAGCCGTCGGGGCGCTTGTCGTAGACGAGGACCGTCTTGAGGTTCTGCCGGCCCCGCTCACCGTTGAAGTCGGCCAGGGCCCGGGCCGCGTCGTTGTTGGTGGGGAGGATGCGGGCCAGGCCGGGGAAGCGGAGCTTCGCCATGCCGTCCGGACGGTCCTCGTTGGCGATGCGGTCTCCGCTGATGCGGGCGGCGAGGACCGGGACCTTGTTCTCCGTCAGGCGTTTCACGGCCGTCTCCGTGGCGGTGAGGCTCAGGTTGAAGCCGGTGACCGCGCGCAGCCGGTCCTCGGGGGAGGCGGCCATGCGCAGCAGGGTGTCGACGACCTTCGCCTGACGGCCGTAGTCCTGCCCGGGGTTGGCCAGCACCAGGCGGATCTTGGGTGGCTCGCCCTCGCCCTCGTTGGCCTGCCGCTGTCCCAGGTACGCGCCCTGGAGGTCGCTGCGCATCTGCCGGCGCAGGGCCTCCCGGTCCGACTGGAGCGGCAGCATCATCGCCACCGTGACGTGCGGCTGCTTCTCGATCCGCTGGTTCTCGCGGGCGATGGCCCGGGCCACGTCGGTGATCTCCGAGTTACCGAAGTCGTAGCCCTCGCCGTTGACTCCGATGCACTCGTCGTCGATCCGTTCCACACCGTCGGCGCAGGTGTCCGGCTTGCGGATGAGGGAGGTGGTCAACGCGACGCCGGCGACGATCGCCACCGCGGCCAGCAGGGAGTAAAGGATCTTCCGCCATCTGGGCATGCCCGTCATCTCCTTCGCCGGAGCTGCTCGGTGCAGGTGCAGCGCAACAGGGGTTGTTCGTTCTCCGCGAGTCCGCTCCACTCCGTCGCTGTCCTGCTCAGCCGGCCCGCGCCCTCGAAGTCCATGATCGAGAGCAGGTCCAGCAGCTTGGCCAGGGTGCGGGCGGTCTCCTTGCCGGTGGGCCGGGTCCGCTCCTCGCACAGCCACACGGCGTGCAGCAGCTGGTCGACGGTGCGGCGCAGGGGCGGTCCGTCCGCGGTGACCAGGCCCTGGGCGCGGTCCCGCCGGGCGTCCGCCCCGCCCGGGTAGGGGGCCTGGGCGATCTCCAGGAGGTCCGCGCACCACTCGCCGGGGCGGCCGGGGAGGGTCGCGGCGAGGTGGCTGACGACGTCGTCGGCGCCGCCCGAGACCAGGTGGTGGTTCATCTGGTGTGCGGTGAGGGAGCGGAAAGCCCCGTCCCCGTTCGGGGACCCGGCACGGCTCAGGGACCCGGCACGGCTCAGGGACCCGTCACCTCCCCGGGGTCGGTCGCCTCTCAAGGGCCCGTCGCCCGATGCCCCATTGCGTGCGGCCCCGTCGCCCTGAACCCCCTCCTCCCCCGCCGCTCTCCGCGCGTAGTGGTCGCGCAGCAGGTGGTGGTCGGCGTACCAGGCGGCGCCGTCGGGGCGCAGTCCGTACAGCCGGTGCACCAGCAGCTGGCGGAGGCCGAAGTCGCCGATGAAGTGGCGTTCGCAGGTGGGCCATCCGGTGTCGGTGAGCAGCTGGGAGACGTGATGGGCGGTCAGGTGGTGGACGTGACCCGACTGGTGATGGCGGAGCAGGACGTCGGCGCACTCCGTGTCGTGGGCCACGGACAGGTGGGTGAGGAGGTCGAGCCAGTGAGCGTGGTGCTCGGTCGGGAGCCGTACCGGTAACTGGTCCAGGACCAGTTCCCGCAGGAGCACGTCGGCGACGGGGCTTTCGGTGGCGTCGTCGCCGGGGAGGCCGGGCAGTCGTAACGGGGCGTCCAGGATGTCCCGGTCATTGGCGTCCGCCGGCATGCGGAAGGCGGCCGCGGCGGCGGCGAGGCGGATCACCGTGTGCGGCCGGCCGCCGCTCAGCCGGGCCACGGCGGCGTCGATACGGCGACGGTTCGTGCCGCCCTCCGGCTCCGCGTGCTGCTGTCTTCGCACCGTCTCCCGGCGGAGCTGGTCGCCGGTGAGCAGGGGCATCCGCAGCAGGAGCACGCCGTCGGCCAGGGGGGCCCGGTCGGCCGCGTCGCTGCGGCGGGACCAGGCGGGCGGTGCGCCGTCGGCGGGGCGGTACTCCGCCGGGGGCGTCACCTCCTGCGGCGGGAGGCCGCCGTGCAGGAAGGCCCCGCCGTCCGGGCGGCGTGCCGTGCCGATGATCACCACGCGGTCGCGCTGCCCGGCCCGGCGGTCGGTGAGCACGGCGCGCAGCAACTGCTCGCCCAGGGGCGACTCGGCGTGGTCCAGCAGCAGGCCCGGGCGGCCGACCCGGCGCAGCCAGCCGGAGGCCGAGGAGTATGACGCCTCCAGGTCCTCGCGCAGAGCCCGGAAGAGGAAGCTTTCCGCGACCTCCCGTGCCTCGCCGCCGGCCCGGAAGTCGGCGGCGAGGATGCGCAGACCGATCCTGGGCTGGCCGGCCGCGCCGGGATACGCGCCGTAGACCCGCTCCAGCTCCGCCCTGCCGCGCGGGGCCGCACGCTCGAAAAGGGCGTCCAGCAGGGCGTTGCTGACGGCCGTCGAGTACACGTTGTCGAGCATCTGCCCGGACAGGCTCATCAGCAGGTTGCGGATGGCGCCGTGCAGCACGCCCCGCCAGAAGTCGCCGGTGACCAGTCCGCGCAGGCGTTGCCGCTGGGCCAGGCCCTCGTACCGCTCGGCCTCCGTCGCGACCGCCTCGGGCGTGCCCTCCGTGACGCCGGTCGCGATCATGGCGAGCCCCGCGAAGAGGCGCGGAAAGGCGAACGAGCCACCCGTTCCCTGCCAGGTGCCCAGCCGCCGGGCCACCTCCACCAGGGCCTCGGTCGCGGCCGAGCGGGCGCCCGGCTCCGGGTCCGCGCGGTCCGCGTACACCGGGGCGGCGCAGTCCAGGTGGATCACCGGCACCTTGGCGGCGAAGCGGTCCCGCACGGCGCGCAGCAGCCGGCCCTTGCCCATGCCCGGGCCGCCGGTGAGCAGCACCACGGGAAGGTCGGGGCCGTACAGCGGATCCCGGCCGGCACCCGAGGGCGACCGGCCGAGCAGACGGGCGAAGAAGCCGTCCTCGTCGAGGAGTCTCTCGAACCCCAGTTCTTCACACACGGACCCCCCTGGAGTGCCTGCCCGCCCCGGGGGGCGGGTGACCCGTGACCGATGTGCCAGAAAAGATCCAGTGGAGCACGGAACCATCCGGTCGGACAACAGGGGCTGCACGGGGAGGAGTTGCGAATATTCCGGCTTCGACCCCGGCTACGGGCCGGCTTCGACCCCGGCTACGACACCGCCTACGACTCCCGGTCCGAGGCGGGCCAGACGTAGGGGAGGTCGTCGGGGACGTCCGGGAAGTGCCCGGTGTAGGCCGTCGGGTCCTTGCGGACCAGGGCGGAGCGGTGGCTGCGGTGGAAGGAGTCGTCGCCCAGCCAGGGCGGCAGTTCCCCCTCGGCCGCGAGGACCGGCTGGTCCCGGACCGGCGCGTGCGGGCGGGTGGCCGCCAGGTCGGCGACCAGGGTGGCCGCGCAGCTGTCCTGGTGGCCCAGTTCGCGCCAGACGCGGCAGATCTCCAGCCCGTAGCGGACCAGCGCCTCCTCGTACCCGGCCCACATCCGCACGGCCGGGTGCCGGCGCCACCCGTAGTCCGGCACCACCAGGCCGCGCAGGACCTGCAGGGCCTCGACCCGCTGTTTGCCGAGCCGACGGCGGTCCAGGACCAGGGCCGACTCCCGGAAGCCGGGGTAGGGGAGGAAGGTCTGCATGCCGTGTGGCTCCTCGCGGGAAGTTCTCCTCGTCCGGTGGCACCGATCACCGGTCACAGGTCACAGGTCACAGGTCGCCGGTCACCGGACCACAGCACCTGGGCCGCGCGGCGGCAGGTCGTTCGCCACGAGTACCCCTGTTTGCCCTGATGTGTAGCGGTGGCAATGCCGGGCAGACGGCCGCGACGGACGGTCTCGCGTCGGCCCCCGGGCGCGAGCCTGCCGGTGCCCGGCCCGGGTAACCGCTCCCCCATGGGCGAGATCCTCGTGGGCACGTGTTCCTGGACCGACCGGGCGCTGG
The DNA here is from genome assembly GCF_000717875.1 of Streptomyces sp. NRRL S-455. GTDB lineage: Bacteria > Actinomycetota > Actinomycetes > Streptomycetales > Streptomycetaceae > Streptomyces. Next base: position 15,546 of record NZ_JOCT01000046.1, on the reverse strand, counting down.
TCGGCAGTGGCTGGTATCCGCCGGGGCGGCGGGACGCCGAGGGGCGGTTACGGCACTACGCCGAGCGGTTCCCGGTCGTCGAGGTCGACGCGTCGTACTACGCACTGCCGAGCGAACGGAACAGCCGGCTGTGGGCCGAACGCACACCGGACGGGTTCGTGTTCGACGTCAAGGCGTTCTCGCTGCTCACCGGGCATCCCACCAGGGAGGCGGTGATGCCGGGCGGGCTGCCGGCCGATCACCGGGACCCGGCGGTGCTCGATACGGTGTGGGACCGTTTCCGCGCGGGGATCGAGCCGCTGCGGCAGGCCGGACGGCTCGGGAGCGTGCTGTTCCAGTTCCCGCCGTGGTTCCGGCCCGGGCAGCGGGCGGAGACCTTCCTGGGGGAGTGCGCGGAGCGGACGGACGGGTGGCCCGTCGCCGTGGAGTTCCGGCATCCCTCGTGGTGGGAGCCGGACCGGGCGGAGAGCACGTGCGCGCTGCTCGCCCGGTACGACATGGCCGCGGTCGCCGTCGACATGACGCAGACACTCCCCTCCTCCGTCCCGCCGGTCGCCCCCGTCACCTCGCCCCGGCTGTCCGTGGTGCGGTTCCACGGACGCAGCACCGCATGGGGGACCGGGAGCAAGGAGGACCGGTTCCGGTACGGGTACGGCGAGGACGAACTCGCCGAGTGGCTGCCCCGGGTGCGCCGGCTGGCCGAGCGGACCGAGCAGGTCCACGTGCTGTTCAACAACTGCTGCGGCGACGCGGCCGTTCGCGCCGCCGAGTGCATGACGCGGCTCCTCGACCGCGACGCCCCGGCGGGGACGACACCGGCGGTGCCTAGGGCACGATCCGCACCTTCCTCGACACCGTCACCTGGTCGACGTCCGACACCCGAACGGTCGTCTTCATCGTCCAGGTCCCGGGGAGGGGCAGGTTGACGGAGTTGGTGCCCCAGTAGCCGCCCGCGTCGGTGAGTTCGGCGTCGATCGGGCCGATCTTCCGGGACGGGAGGGTGAAGGTGATACGGACTTCGGGGACGATGATCGGGCCCTCGTCCGCGCCGTGGACCACGGCCTGGACACCGTTCACGCCGACGCGGGCCGGATCCAGGGTGACGTACACCGAGCCGCGGCTGGAGAGGGTGTTTCCGGTGCTTCCCCCCATGTCGAAGGGCACCACCGTGAGGGAGGTGGGCGGCAGCGCCCCCACCGGTGCCTGCTGTGCCGCCTCGGCCTGCGCACGGGCGGGCAGCGTGGTGGTGAGAAGTGTCGTGATCAGCAACACCACGGCGGCCACGGCCACTTCGACCAGGACGGAGCGGCGCAGGCCGCGTCGCTGGGCGTCCGTGTCGCCGGACTCGACCGCCGGTCCGTCGGGTGCCGGTCCGTCGGGTGCCGGTCCGTCCGGCGCTGGTCCGTCAGGCCTCGGCCCGTCGGGCATGTGCGCGTCCTCCGGCTGCCCGGGTTTCCCGGATTCCCCGGTCGGCCGGGATTCTCCGCCCGGCCCGGGCTCCCCGGCCCCGGCCCGCTCGGTGACGTCCGGAGGGGGCGGGGCGCCGACCGGCTGCGGGACGCGTTCCGGTACGGCCGTCCGGACGGCGACGGCCACCGGTGCCGCGAGGCGGGCGGTCCAGCGCCTGGAGTAGCCGGCCGCCATCAGCAGCACGGTCACCGCGACCAGCTTGGCGAGCAGCAGCCTGCCGTACGACGTCCCGCTCAGCGCGGAGAGGGAGCCGAGGCCCCGCCAGGACTGGTAGAGGCCGGTCAGGGCCAGGACGATCACCGAGGCGAAGGCGATCCCGGAGAAGCGGGGCACGACCTCCCGCAGCACGTCACCGGAGGCTCGGCGCATGGTCAGAAGCAGTGCCACCAGGCCGCCGAGCCAGACGCCGGTCGCCACCAGGTGCAGCACCGACGACGTCATCGCCAGCGGCACCTGGATCCCGGCGGAGGCGTGCTCGGCCGCCGCCCAGGTCAATGCGAGCGCCACGGCCAGGGCCGCGCCCGCCGCGAGCACCACGGGCTTCTGCCGGTCACGGCTCCTGGCCAGCCGGACGAGGAACACGGCGGCCAGCAGCAGGATCACCAACCGTGCCAGCAGGGCCCAGCCCGGGCGGCTGGTCAGGGTGCGGACGAGGGCGGAAGCGTCGAAGGCCGCGACCGGGCCCGCACCCGCTTCGTACGGGGCGCGCAGGAACAGCAGGACGACCGTTGAACCGAGCAGCGTCCACCAGGCGCTCACCAGCGGCCTGCGCAGCGCGGACGTGTCCGCCGGCCGGCACAGCAGCGCGAACGCCACCGTGCCGACGAGCAGCGCGGCGGCGAGGTAGGCGAGGTAGCGAGCGGCGTCGTAGAGGCCGCCGGTCAGCGGGTCCTCGGACGGGCCGGTGTCGATCTGCGCGCTCGTCGCGGTCCGTTTGCCGACGGAGAAGGTGAACGCGCCGGAGACCGGGTGACTGTCCGAGGACACCACCCGCCAGGCCACCGTGTACGTGCCCTGCGTGAGCTTCCCGGGCAGTCCGACCCGGGCCGTGTCGGAGCGGCCGTCCGCGTGCTGCGCCTCGCCGGTGCGCACGCGGCGCTGGTCCGGGCCGAAGATCCGGAACGAGTCGTCGAGCAGGCCGACGGACTCGGTGAAGGTCAGGGTGACTTGGCGGGGGGCCTGCTTGACGACGGATCCGTCGTCGGGGTCGGAACCGCGGAGGGCGGCGTGGGCCGAGGCGGGGGTTGCTCCTCCGAGGAGCAGTACCAGCACGGTGCCGAGCAGCACCAAGGCTTGTAGTCGCCGGGGGTGTCCGACATCGCGCTCCTCGTTCCGCCGCTGGTCCACGTGGGTCTCCGGGGTTGGGCTGTACGGCTCGGCGTTATGTACGGACGGGATCGGTGTAGTGCTCACCGAGGAGGGAGCGTCCGTGGAGGTCGAACAGGTGTCGTGGGCGATGAGTGGGCGACCGGGCAGTCGGGCAGTTGGGCGATGACGTCGCCGGGGGCGTCACCCGGGGAAGAGCGTCTGCCGGTCCAGGAAGGCGAGCTGGGCCTTCTTCTCCGGCAGGTACACGTCCGGGAGGTCGATCTCCGGCAGGACGACCACCGGCCCTTGTGTGAAACCCAGCTCGAGGAAACGGGTGACCGCCTTCTCGTTGCGCACGTCCGGGTCGACGACGACCCGCCGGCGGTCCAGGCCCAGCAGGACGTATTCGGCGATGGCCGCCACCAGCCGGGCGGTCCAGCCGGAGCGTGCGCCGCCCGGGCCGGCCGGGGCGATCAGCAGGTGGATGCCGATGTCGCCGGGGCGGACGTCGTAGCACTCGCTGACGCGGTCCGCCTCGGGCTCGTAGGTCTGCAGGAGCGCGACCGGTTCACCGTCCCGGACGAGGAGGAAGGCGTGGTGGGTGGTGAGCGTGGCCATGTGGGCGTAGATGCCGGCCACCTGCTGTTCGGTGAGGCCGTTCATCCCCCAGAAGACGGCCCGGTCCTCGCTCACCCAGCGGTGGACCACTCCGGAGTCGGCCTCCGGGTCCAGCGGCAGGATGCGGACGGTGCCGAAGCCGTCGGTCAGCTGCTCGTGGACGGCCGTTCGGGAGGCGTACAGGTCAGACATCGGTCTCCTTCTTCAGCAGGGCCCAGTCGGTGACGACCGGGACGAGTTCTCCGCCCAGCCACAGGGAGAGCTGGTCACGGTGGTGGGGCGAGCCGGGGACGCCCGAGGCGCCGAACGGCACCACCCAGCGGCTGTCCTCGCGCCGGGCCAGGTCCCAGACGTAGCGGGCGGCCGGGCCACGTGCGGCCAGGTCGGTGAGGCCGGGCACGCCCGAGGTGCACAGCACGCAGTCGTGGTCACCGGACAGGCCCGGTTCGTCGTACGGGGTCTCCGGGTCCAGCGCCCGCCAGGGGGCGAGCCGGTGGGTGTCGCCCCAGACACCGGCGGGTGGCTGTGCTGCCACCTCCTCGACCGCCGCGCGCACGGCCGCCGGCCGGTCGACGCCGTACAGCTCCTCGGCCCGCAGCAGGTGTTCCAGGGCGAAGCCGACGCGCGGGAGGAGGGCCAGCCAGGGCCGGAACACCTCGGGGTACGGCGGCGGGGTCGCGAGTGCGGCGAAGGCCGGGTGTGCCGCGAGTTGCCGTACGACGGCGCCGCGCACCGCCGCGTAGTGGGCCGCGTCGGCGCTGCCCGCGTCCATACGGCGGTCCCAGGCGAGGAGGCGGTCACGGAGGGCGGAGGCCTCGGGGGTGAGGTCGTCGAGGGCACGGAGGTGGTCCAGGAGCGGGGACGCGGAGGCGAGATGGGTGTCGGTGTGGATCGCGGGCATGTCGGCGGCGGACCAGCGCTGCCGGCCGGCGAGCAGCTCGGCGATGCGGTCGGCGCGGTGCGGCGGGGCGAACTCGACACCGAGCGGTTCGGCCGGGCCGCGCTGGTTGGCCATGACGGCGACGCCGTCGGTGAGCCCGGCACGGGGTGACTCGTGCCAGCCGTGCCAGTCGTGACCGGGCTCCCAGGCGGGCACCAGGCGGACGCGGTTGGCCTCGGCGCGCAGCGGCACCCGTCCGGCCACGCGGTGCAGTACCCCGCCGTCGGTGTCGGCGGCCTGGACGACGTTGACCGGCTCGGCCCACCGGTCGAAGGCCTCGTCGACGTCGGCGACCCGGCGGGCCCGCAGCAGCGGCAGCAGGGCGCCGAAGCCGAGGTCTCCGGTGACGCGGGGCGGGTAGCGCAGGCTGATCGCCAGGGGCGGGGCGGCGGGGTCGGCGGGGTCAGCGGCATCAGCCACATCGGCACGGCCGACCGCATTGGCGGCACCGGCAGCACCACCAGGGCTGGCTGCATCAGCGGTCCCGATCGCATCGGCTGCACCGGTAGTGCCGGCAGGGCCAGCTGCACCGGCCACACCGGCAGGGCCGGCCGCATCGGCACCACCGGCAGGGCCGGCCGCATCGGCACCACCGGCAGGGCCAGCTGCATCGGCCACACCGGCAAAGCCGACCGCATTGGCGGCACCGGCAGCACCACCAGGGCTGGCTGCATCAGCGGTCCCGACCGCATCGGCCGCACCGGCAGGGCCGACCGCACCGGCAGGGCCACCCGGACCCGTCGAGTCCCCCCGAAGGCCCGCCACCGCCACATCCACCAAATCCCCGTCGATACCCTCGGGCCCTCCGATGACCACCGGCCCCCGGTCGGTCTCGATCACCTCGACCTCGACGGGCTCCTCGCCCGCAACCTCGATGACCTCCGTGTGCCGGGCCGCCCGGCGCCAGACCCCGTCGGGCCCGAGGGCCTCCACGCCCGCGCCGGTGCGCCGCAGCCGCTCCCGGTACAGGTCCTGGTAGTCGGACATGGCGTTGGTGATGGCCCAGGCGACCGTGCCGGTGTGGCCGAAGTGGGCGATGCCGGGGACGCCGGGCACGGCCAGGCCCACGACGTCGAACTCGGGGCAGGACAGGTGAATCTGCTGGTAGACGCCCGGGTCCTCGATCCAGCGGTGCGGGTCACCGGCGATGACCGCCCGCCCGGTGACGGTCCGCTCCCCGCTCACCAGCCAGCCGTTGCTGCCGGAGGTGCCGGGGCCGTCGGTGGCGAAGAGGCCGACCGCGTCCGGACCGAGGTGGGCGGCGACCTGCTCGCGCCAGAGCTTGGCCGGGAACCCGGCGAAGAGGATGTGGGTGGCGAGCCAGACGCCGAGCGGGGTCCAGGGGTGCCAGTGGCCCGGGACGAGACCGGTCCGGGCGAACTCGGGGGCCGCGTCCGCTCCTTCCGCCAGCCCCTCGTTCACCCCGTCCACGTACGCCCGCACCCACTGCGCCGTCTCCGGTTCCCGTCTCTCCAGGCCGTCGAAGCAGCGTCTGGCCGTGTCGTCGAGTCCGGCCCGTCTGGCGAACCGGTCCCAGGCCAGGGCGCTCGCGCCGAGGAAGGAAGCCGAGGTGCCCTCGGCCCGGTGCCGCTCGGTCTCCATCTGCCAGGCCCGGTCGCGGGCGGTGACCAGGCCCTGCGCGTGGGCGAGTTCCGTCGCGCTGCCCGCGCGCAGATGCGGAATGCCCCAGGCGTCGCGGTAGATCTCGATGGCCACCCTGCCCCCCACTTTCCTTTAGGTTAGCCTTGCCTAAGCCAAAGCTGTGGCCGGAATCGTACGCGAAGGGCTGGAACGCGATGGGGCAGGGGCGGGGTTGGGAGGGCGCGGTCCTCAAGCTGCTGCGCGCGAAGGATTTCGAGTTCACCGTGACGGACGCCGAGGACGTCACCCCGGACTACCGTCGGCTGCGCTTCACCGACGGCGGTCTGCTCGCGGCGGCCGACGTGCACCCCACCATGTGGGTCCGCCTCTGGTTCGACAACGCCGGCAGGCCCCACCAGCGGGCCTACACCCTGGTCGACCCGGACCCCGACACCGGAACCTTCGCCCTGGAGTTCGCCCTGCACGAGGGGTGCGCCAGTGACTGGGCCCGGGCGGCGAAGCCGGGCGACACCATCGAGGCCACCGTCCAGGGCACCGGCTTCGAGTACCCGAGCCCGGCGCCCTCGCACGTCTTCGCCGTCGGCGACCCGGCCTCGCTGCCGGCCATCAACTCCCTGCTGGACGCCCTGGGTTCCGCCCCGGCCACCGTCTGGTTCGAGGGCGGCGACGACGACCTGCCCCACCGCACGGACCCCGACAGGCACGAACTGCGGGCGGTGCCGCGCCGGGACTCAGGGGCCCATCTCGTCGACCGGGTGAAGAAGGATCTGCCCGGCCTGCTCCAGGGCACCTCCGACCCGTACGTCTGGATCGCCTGTGACACGGCGACGACCCGGACACTCGCGGCGTACGTCCGCAAGGAACTGGGCCTGCCCAAGCAGCGCGTGCACGCCCTGGGCTACTGGCGCGCCACCTGAGCGGGCTCGGGACGCGGCCGGACCCGCCCCGGGGGATGATCGGGGCATGGACGTCACTCTTCACCTCGCCCAGGACCCCGAAGCCGACGCGCTGCTCGGCCGCAGTCCGCTCGCCGCGCTGGTCGGGATGCTGCTGGACCAGCAAGTCCCGATGGAGTGGGCGTTCAAGGGTCCGGCGACGATCGCCCAGCGGCTCGGCGCGGACGACCTGGACGCGCACGAGATCGCCGCGCACGAGCCCGAGGCCTTCGCCGCGCTGCTCTCGCAGAAGCCCGCGGTGCACCGCTACCCGGGCTCCATGGCCAAGCGGATCCAGCAGCTCTGCCAGTACCTCGTCGAGCACTACGACGGTGACGCCGAGGCCGTCTGGAAGGACGTCGCCACCGGCAAGGAACTGCTGAAGCGGCTGGCGGAACTGCCGGGATTCGGCAAGCAGAAGGCCCAGATCTTCCTCGCCCTGCTCGGCAAGCAGCTCGGCGTGCGGCCCACGGGGTGGCGGGAGGCGGCGGGCTCCTACGGGGAGCCGAAGTCCTTCCGCTCGGTCGCCGACATCACCGGCCCCGAGTCGCTGGCCAAGGTGCGGGCGCACAAGCAGGAGATGAAGGCGGCGGCCAAGGCCGCGAAGGCGGCCGGCACGTAGCGGCCGGCACGTAGCGGCCAGCACGTAGCGGTCGGCACGTAGCGGTCGGCAAGTAGGCGTCAGCCACGTGGCCCGCCCCAGGTGGCGGGCCCCTCAGGCCGGGTCCAAACATGGACCATGACCGAGCCACCGAGCGGCTCCCCCCGGGAACCGGAGCGAGCCCCTTCCCACGGCCCCGCCCCGCGCCCACCGCAGGGACTGGAACTCCACGTCCCCCGGGGCCCGGGCCGGGACGGCTCGCGACTCTCCCGGGCCGCACGGCACGCCGCCCCGGGCACCGGTTCCCCCTCACCCGTGTCAGGGCTCCCGCTCCTGGCCGGTCGCCGCCCCCGCCGCGGCCGGCGGCTGCCCGCCGCTCGCGGCAGGCGTCGTAGGGACCGTCGCGGTTCCACGCTCCCGGGCCCCCGCAGGCCGGAAGGGCGAATACCGCCGCGCGTGGGCCCGAACGCCCCGCTCACCACGGGGAACGACCTCCCGTGAGCCCCGCACCGCGGCCGGCCTCCCGCGGCGCACACCACAGCGCGTGGCTGCGGGTGCTCGTCCTGCTGCTCGCCCTGCTCGTGGCCGCCTGTCCCGCGTATGCCGAGGCGCACACCGGGCCGACGGCCACCGTCTCCGGGGAGAGCACGGCCGTCGAGTACGAAGCCCTCGACGCCGCCCTGCGCCCACCGGCCAGGTTCGCCCACCGCGCCGCCGTCCCGCCGCGCCCCGCACTGCCCTCGCCCCCCGGGCCCGCCCACGCCGCCCGGCGCCGGGTGCCCGTACCGCCGGGCCCGTCGCTCGACCCTCGTCCCCTGCGTTCCGAGGTGCTGCGCTGCTGACCGTGCTGACCGGACCGGACACCGGTCCACACAGCGGCGCCGGCCCGAAAAGGGCACGGAGCACACGCACAAGGCACAACAAGGCACAAGGAACGACGAGGAACCAGCCATGTACGAAGACCCGTACGCGGTCATGCGCGCCCTGCTGCGCGCCGAGGCCGCCCGCAGCACCTCCAAGAAGCCCCAGCCCGAGCGGGACGCGCGGAAGCCGCAGCAGTCCCCGAGGGAACGGGAGCGCGGCTGACCGATCCGCAGCGGCGGAGGCCGGTCGGCCACCGGACTAACGAACGCCTCCGCCGCCCCGAAGGCAGCCTGCGCGACCGGCCCCATCAGGATCGGGGTCTGCGTCGCGAAGAGGACGCCCCTTTCGAGCGAATCAGGCGAACGGTCCGCGTGACCGAGTCCGCGAACGCCTCGGAGGCGTCGTCGAAGAGCGGGTGGGCCTCGTCGAGGAAGATCCTGGGTCCGGTTCAGCCGCAGCACCCTTGGAGGGCGGCCGCACGGGCGGACGCCTCGGGAGCAGCGGCCGGTGGCTGGCCTCACGGTCAGGCATATTCACGCCTCTGTTCCCGGTTCATACCGCCTTGTGGGCTTTTTTTCAGCGTCGCACTCCGCCGTCACGGCTGCGCCCGGAAGGTCCTGCCCGGTAGGCTTTCCGTGTGATCTTCAAGCGCATCGGAAACGGCCGGCCGTACCCCGACCACGGCCGGGACAGCACCCGGCAGTGGGCGGACGTCGCGCCGCGCCCGGTCCGCCTCGATCAGCTCGTGACGACGAAGCAGCAGCTCGACCTGGAAACCCTGCTCGCCGAGGACTCGACGTTCTACGGCGACCTCTTCGCGCACGTCGTGAAGTGGCAGGGCGACCTGTACCTGGAGGACGGGCTGCACCGCGCGGTGCGGGCCGCGCTCCAGCAGCGTCAGGTGCTGCACGCACGCGTGCTCGAGCTCGACTGACCCTCCCCGGTCACGCGTTGGCCCTTTCGGGTTCCGCCGGGCGATGTCGAATGATCATCTAGTAGGCATCGTCGCCCGGGCGCACTACGCTGCGCTCATGAGCATGCTGACTCCCCCCGGCATGGGCGGCAAGTACCGCATCACGGGCAACAAGCACCCCCGGATGCGCCGGGCCCGGCGGCGCGGCAGGCTCGCCGTCCTGGTCGTCGCCTCCGTGGCGGTGCTCGGCGTGGGCGGCTGGGGCACGCTGCAGCTCATCGACGTCTTCACCGGCGGCGGCAAGAAGGCCTCGGCGGCCGGCACGGGGAAGGACTGCGCCCCCAGGACCAAGGCGAGCCCCAAGCCCAGTGCCAAGGCCCTGCCCGCCCCGCGCACCATCAAGGTCAACGTCCTCAACGCCACCACCCGCAGCGGCCTGGCGAAGAAGACCGCCGACGAGCTGAAGAAGCGCGGCTTCAAGATCGGCGACGTGGGCAACGCCACCAAGGAGTACGACAAGAAGGTCAAGGGCGCCGGAGTCCTGCTCGGCCCCGCCTCCGCCCTCGACACGTCACTGCCCGTCCTCGGCACCCAGCTCCCGGGCGCCGAACGGCGTGCCGAGGCGGCCCGTGAGGGCACCGCCGTCGACCTCGTCATCGGCGACGCCTTCAAGGGGCTGGCGAAACGGGCGGACGCCGACCGGGCCCTGACCAAGATGGCCGAGCCCGAGCCGGCGCCGTCGTCGAAGAAGAGCTGCTGAGAGGGGCCTACTCGGCCGCCCCGTACATCCGGTCCCCGGCGTCACCGAGGCCCGGGACGATGTAGCCGTGCTCGTTGAGGCGCTCGTCGACCGACGCCGTCACGACCGTCACCGGCGTGCCCGCCAGCTCGCGCTCCATGACCTCGACGCCCTCCGGCGCGGCCAGCAGCACCACGGCGGTCACATCGTCGGCGCCGCGCCGTATCAGCTCCTGGATCGCCGCGACCAGCGTGCCGCCGGTGGCGAGCATCGGGTCCAGCACATACACCTGACGGCCCGACAGGTCCTCCGGCATACGCGTGGCGTACGTGGAGGCCTCGAGCGTCTCCTCGTTGCGGATCATGCCGAGGAACCCCACCTCGGCGGTCGGCAGCAGCCGGACCATGCCGTCCAGCATGCCCAGTCCGGCCCGCAGGATCGGCACCACCAGCGGACGCGGGTGGGACAGCTTGACGCCCGTGGTCGCGGCCACCGGCGTCTGGATGTCGACCTGTTCGGTGCGCACGTCGCGCGTGGCCTCGTAGGCGAGCAGGGTGACCAGCTCGTCGGCCAGACGGCGGAAGGTCGCTGAGTCGGTGCGCTGGTCGCGCAGCGTGGTGAGCTTGTGGGCGACCAGGGGGTGGTCGACGACGTGGAGACGCATGTCCACAACAGTAACCGGGCCGGATGACCCGGCGGCACGGCGAGCCCACCGTCCGGCCGCCACCCGTTCGCAGGCGTCAATCCGGCCGTCCGGGGAAAACGGGAGGGACGGACTGGGGGTGGTGAACCTGATGCCCGAACGGCATTCCCGACATGCCCCGTCGCCGCGCGCACAGCCCGGGACGGGCCAGGAGACCGGCCGGACGGACAGGCCGGACGGAACGGATGGGACGGACGGGACGGACGTGTCCGACGCCGAGCGCCGCCGGCGCCGCGCCCGGTTCCTGCGCGACCTCGCCGAGGCCCGGGAACTGCGCGACCGCGTCCAGCCGCGCCGCGCCAAGGTGGCCCGGCTGCGGCACGCCATGCGCATGCGTACATTCCGCTGGTAGGAAACGAGTGAGGAAACCCCCGGGGAAGATCACGAACCGCGGGAAATTCTTCGCGGGTGACCGTGCGTGGAGCAGGGGAAAGCCGCGTACGATCCGCACGTGGTGGCAACGAGCGTGCGAGCGGAACCGCTGGACACAGGGAGTGGAAGACATCCCCTGAACGCCTTGTTTCTGCCACGATTCCGGGTGGGTGGGGCTCGGACGAGCACTCCCCGCCCGTAACCTCCGCCGGGGGGATCCCCAACCGGCACGCCTATGACCAGTGGGAGAGTCACGGTGTACTTCGCCGCACTGCTCGCGCGCACCGAAGACGGGTGGGAAGCGAGCGACACAGAGCTCGACGATGTGGAAACCCTGTCGGATCTGGCCGACCTGGCCCGTGAAGCCTCCCCCGACGAGGACACGGTGCTCGTGCTCATCGAGCAGGAGGACGCCTGGTTCGGTGTGGTCCGCGTGGACGGCGAGGAGGACCCTCGCATCTACGTCTCGGACGCCGCCGCCGCTGCCCGCAGCAGCTACGGCGAGATCCTGCTCACCGACGAGCTGCTCGGCCGGGACCCGGACGACGGGGACGACCTGGACGCCCTCGACCTGGACGGCACCGAGGACGGTGAACCCGACGAGGACGACGAATCCGGCGACGTCGCCGGTGCCGCCGGCTCCGCCGAGGCCGTGCCGCACGGCCCGGTCGGCGACGCCCGGATCCTCGACGACCTCGGCGTGAGCGAGAAGGAGCTGCGCTCGATGGTGACGGACGCCGTCAACGAGATCGCCGAGTCCCTCGGGGCCTCGGAGACCCTGGAGGCCGTCCGCTGACCGCTCGCACCATCCCAGGGCCGCCGGACCCGGTACGCGACCCCTGGCGGCCCGCGATGCGACTCGCCCTGGACGAGGCCGCCGAGGCCGTCCGGGGCGGGGACGTGCCGGTCGGCGCGGTCGTGCTGGCCCCGGACGGCACGACCGTGCTCGCGGCCGGGCACAACGAACGGGAGGCCTGCGGCGACCCGACGGCCCACGCGGAGGTGCTCGCCCTGAGGCGGGCCGCCGCCGCACTCGGCGCGTGGCGGCTCGCCGGCTGCACCCTCGTGGTGACGCTGGAGCCCTGCACGATGTGCGCGGGCGCGATCCAGCAGTCCCGCGTCGACCGGCTCGTCTACGGCGCCCGCGACGAGAAGGCCGGCGCGGCCGGCTCCCTCTGGGACCTCCTTCGCGACCGGCGGCTCAACCACCGGCCCGAGGTGATCGAGGGCGTCCTCGCCGAGGAGTGCGCCCGAATGCTCACCGAGTTCTTCCGGAGCCGCTGAATCCGCAGCCGCTGAATCCGATGCCGTGAATACCGATTTCGAAGCAGGCCGCCCCTTGCTGTAAGGTCTCCCTCGGTAGCGTGTCCGAGCGGCCGAAGGAGCTCGCCTCGAAAGCGAGTGTGGCGCAAGTCACCGAGGGTTCAAATCCCTCCGCTACCGCTTGGGAAGGGCCCCGTCGTCAGACGGGGCCCTTCGTACGATCTGCCCCTTCGGGTCCTCGGCTCTTCGTGCGATCATGTGCGCTGCATGAGGCATCGGTGATATGGGAGGCCGCGATGGCGGTGAACGCGAAGAAGATCGCCGTCTATCTGCTCGTGGTCTTCGCGCTGTACGTGATCATCACGGACCCGGACAAGGCCACCGGCTACGTCGGGATAGGGTTCCAGGGCATATCGGACGCCGTCCAGGCCCTCGGCGACTTCGCCACCTGGGTCGCCAACGGAGGAAAGTGATGATCCGCCATCTGGTCCTCTTCAAGCTCAACGAGGGCGTCGGGCGCGACGATCCCCGGGTCGTGAAGGGCGTCGAGGCGTTCCGCTCCCTCGACGGCAAGATCCCCGAGCTCCGCTTCTGGGAGCTGGGCTGGAACGTCAGCGACCGTCCGATCGCCTACGACTTCGCCATCAACTCGGCCTTCGACGACGCGGACGCGCTGCGCCGGTACGTGGAGCACCCCGACCACCAGGCGGGTGTCGCGCTGTGGCGGGAGTTCGCCACATGGGTGATCGCCGACTACGAATTCTGAGTTCTGGCACGCTCCGCCGAGCTGAGTCCCGAAGCGTGGTCTCGAGCCCCCGTCGTACCGACGGGGGCTGTTGTTTTACCCCTCAACACGTAGTTATGGGGTGCTTGCACACAGTGCGCATCTCTTGTGATGCTATGACCGTTTTTAGTGGAAGCATGGACGGATGCGTTGACGGATGACGAGGTGGAGTTGACCGTGCTGGCCAGTACCGCACCTCAAGCACCGTCCTCGGAAGCGGCCCCTCGGCGCAGCAGCCGTGGCGCCGACACTCGCGCCCTCACGCAGGTCCTCTTCGGTCAGCTCAAGGAGCTCCAGCCGGGCACGCCGGAGCACGACCGGGTGCGTGGGGCGCTCATCGAGGCCAATCTGCCGCTCGTGCGCTACGCGGCCGCCCGTTTCCGCTCCCGCAACGAACCGATGGAGGACGTCGTCCAGGTCGGCACCATCGGGCTCATCAACGCCATCGACCGCTTCGACCCGGACCGGGGCGTGCAGTTCCCGACGTTCGCCATGCCGACGGTCGTCGGCGAGATCAAGCGGTACTTCCGGGACAACGTCCGTACGGTCCACGTGCCGCGCCGGCTACACGAGCTGTGGGTGCAGGTGAACAGCGCGACCGAGGACCTGACGACCGCGTTCGGGCGGTCCCCGACGACCGCGGAGATCGCCGAGCGGCTGCGCATCACCGAGGACGAGGTGCTGTCCTGCATCGAGGCCGGGCGGTCCTACCACGCGACCTCGCTGGAGGCCGCGCAGGAGGGTGACGGGCTGCCGGGGCTGCTGGACCGGCTCGGCTACGAGGATCCCGCGCTGGACGGGGTGGAGCACCGGGATCTCGTGCGGCATCTGCTCGTGCAACTACCCGAGAGGGAGCAGCGGATTCTGCTGTTGCGGTACTACAGCAACCTCACGCAGTCCCAGATCAGCGCGGAGCTCGGCGTCTCGCAGATGCATGTCTCGCGGCTACTCGCGCGTAGCTTTCAGCGGTTGCGGTCGGCGAACCGGATCGACGCGTAGTCGGAACCGGGTCGGGGCGTCGCCGGAAACAGGTCGGGGCGTAACCGAAAACCTGATCGACAGGTAACCGGGGCGAGGGAATCGCAGGTCAGGGCGGTTGCCGACAGATCGGTGCCGACAGGGTGTCAGACCCCTTGCTTGCAGGGCGGATTCGCGTCTCAGATGTCGACATGTCACTACGGCGTGTTGCCGACATGTGACATTCTGCGGGAAGCGCGTTTGCCGGGGCTTCGGCGCCGGTATTCAGGTGAAGGCTGCGTTCCTCAGACGGGGGGCGTTCGCCGCGACCGTCCCGCGACCCAAAGGGGGTGGCATGTCCGCAGAACAGGGCAGCTCGAAGGTGCTCACGCTCGCGGAGAGCGAGTCAGCTCCCCATGCTCTCGACACACTCGGCCCCATCGAAGACGTTCCGGCCGAGCTCGCGACCGAGTCCGCCGCCCCGACCATCCCGGCCGCGGGCGCCATCGACACCCGCACCCTGTCCCGCTCCCTGTTCCTGCGGCTGGCCGCGCTCGACCAGGACAGCCCCGAGCGTGCGTACGTCCGGGACACGCTCATCGAGCTCAATCTGCCGCTCGTGCGGTACGCGGCGGCGCGGTTCCGGTCCCGGAACGAGCCGATGGAGGACATCGTCCAGGTCGGCACGATCGGGCTGATCAAGGCGATCGACCGGTTCGACTGCGAACGGGGCGTGGAGTTCCCGACGTTCGCCATGCCGACGGTCGTGGGCGAGATCAAGCGGTTCTTCCGCGACACGTCGTGGTCGGTGCGGGTGCCGCGCCGGCTTCAGGAGCTGCGGCTCGCGCTGACCAAGGCCAGTGACGAGCTGTCACAGAAGCTGGACCGCTCTCCGACGGTCACCGAGCTCGCGTCCGTGCTCGGGGTGTCCGAGGAGGACGTGGTCGACGGGCTGGCCGTCGGGAACGCGTACACGGCGTCCTCGCTGGACTCGCCCGCGCCGGAGGACGACGGTGGCGAGGGCTCGCTGGCGGACCGGCTGGGGTACGAGGACACCGCGCTGGAGGGTGTGGAGTACCGGGAGTCCCTGAAGCCGCTGCTGGCGAAGCTTCCGCCCCGTGAGCGGCGGATCATCATGCTGCGGTTCTTCGCGAACATGACGCAGTCGCAGATCGGCGAGGAGGTCGGCATCTCACAGATGCACGTCTCGCGTCTGCTGACGAGGACCCTGGCGCAGCTGCGGGAAGGCCTCATCTCGGACTGACCGCGCGGTGCGAGTGCCGCGCCGCCGCCTGCCTGCCTGCCTGCCGCTCGTCGGTGGGCAGGCGGGTCTGGTTCTGCGCGGAGCGCCAACGGTTTCGTGGTGGGTCGGGGCCGCGCCGGGGGGTGTCCGTCCTCGGAACGGCGCGATGGGGTCGGAGATCAATTGACTGTCCGTTGACGCGCCAACCAGCTGCGGGCGGACACCCCCCGACAC
>NZ_JOCT01000045.1 GCF_000717875.1 Streptomyces sp. NRRL S-455 | reverse complement strand
GAAGCCCTCCCGCCCCATCCCCACCCCGGGCGAGGTCTTCCCGCGCCGCAAGCCCACCCCGCCACCCCCGGCGAACCCCCAGCAGCTCGCCGCCGGCTGACGTGGCTACCCTGGAGTCATGGACTACGTCTCCGCGCTCCTGCCCCCGGTCGTCATGGCCGTCTTCTTCATCGGCGTGATCCGGGTGATCGTGAAGACACAGGGCGGCGCCAACAAGGCCAAGGAGGACGCGGCCGTGGACGCCGCCCTCGCGCACACGGACACGAAGGCCGACGCCTGAGCCACCCCGGCATCCCGCCGACGGCGTACGACCCCGCGAGCGCGACGCGCTTCGAGTCGTACGCCCTTTTTGTTCCCATTCGCCGGTGAAGCGCACGTCCGCCACGCCATTACCGAGATCTCCCACTATTGTTCTGAGCTGTGCCTCGCCCATTGGGAGAACTCGAAGACGCGGTCATGTCGCGGGTGTGGAAGTGGAACCGCCCGGTGACCGTTCGAGAAGTCCTGGAAGATCTTCAGAAGGAGCGGTCCATCGCGTACACCACGGTGATGACCGTTTTGGACAATCTCCATCAGAAGGGCTGGGTGCGCCGCCAGGCGGAAGGCCGCGCCTATCGATATGAGGCGGTGTCCACACGCGCCGCCTACGCCGCCGCTCTGATGAACGACGCCTGGTCGCAGAGCGACAACCCCGCGGCGGCTCTCGTCGCCTTCTTCGGCATGATGAGCGAGGAACAGCGAGAGACTCTCCGTGATGCCGTGCGCATCGTCCAGAGCCCGGAAACCCAGAAACCGACCGAACCGTCGGAACCCTCGGAACCGCCGGAACCCGCAGAACCGGCAGAACCCGCAGAACCCGGGGAAGCCTCCCCGGAGAACCCCGCCTCCGCTGAGGACCACGGCGGGCGATAGCGTCCGCTCATGTCCGCGAACACCCCCGAAGCCCCCGCAAAAGCCATCACCGTCCGACGGGCCCGCACCAGCGATGTCCCGGCCGTGCGCGGTCTCCTTGACGCCTACGTCCGCGGCCGCATCCTGCTGGACAAAGCAACGGTGACGCTTTACGAGGACATCCAGGAGTTCTGGGTCGCGGAACGGGACGACAACGCCGAGGTCGTCGGCTGCGGCGCGCTGCACGTGATGTGGGAAGACCTCGCGGAAGTCCGCACTCTCGCGGTGAAGCCCGGCCTGAAGGGCGCGGGCGTCGGCCACCAGTTGCTGGAGAAGTTGCTGCACACCGCCCGCTGGCTCGGCGTTCGCAGGGTTTTCTGTCTGACCTTCGAAGTGGAGTTCTTCAGCAAGCACGGCTTCGTGGAGATCGGCGAGACGCCCGTCGACACGGATGTCTACGCCGAGCTGCTGCGTTCCTATGACGAGGGTGTCGCGGAGTTCCTCGGTCTCGAACGAGTGAAACCGAACACCTTGGGCAACAGCCGGATGCTTCTGCATCTGTGAGCGTCGGGACGACCACTACTCGACCACTACTCGGCCGCTAGTCGACCGCAAGTCGGGCACAAGACCGGTCACATCCACCGGCCGACCGGTTCGTCAAGGCATATTCCGCGCCGCCGGCCCTTCCCCGGTGCCCTATGTCCGAAACGCGCACGTTTCCGGACGGAGCCGGGGCTGCCGGTCTCTGCCGAGGGTTTGTGTTTTTCCGGGAAAAGCGGTTTGCTTTCCGAGGTACTGCAGCACTGCATATAACAGGGGACGGCGATACGGCGGACGCCGGCACACCCCGGCCCTGAAGATATCGATGAAAGGAAATCCGGTGGCACAGAAGGTTCAGGTCCTTCTTGTCGACGACCTCGACGGTGGCGAGGCGGACGAGACCGTGACGTTCGCGCTGGACGGCAAGACGTACGAGATCGATCTCACCACCGCCAATGCGGACAAGCTCCGTGGCCTTCTCGAGCCTTACGTGAAGGGCGGTCGTCGTACCGGAGGCCGCGCTTCGGGCGGGCGCGGGAAGGCACGCGCGGCTTCGAGCGGCAGCCAGGACACCGCGGCCATCCGCGCCTGGGCGAAGGAGAACGGCTACGAGGTCAACGACCGCGGCCGTGTTCCCGCGACCATCCGCGAGGCCTACGAGAAGGCCAACGGCTGAACAGCCGCACCACTACCGACCCCGCGCACGCGAGGGCGTCGGCTGGGCGCACGCGCGCCGCAGCCGGACTCGGTGGCAGTGAGTGGCCACCGTGTCCACCAGCCGCACGAGATCGGGTGCACCCGCACCGCCCCCCAAGGCCGACAGCGTCGGCAGCGAGGCCTCGACCTCGCACCCCGGCTCGGGGGGCCGCAACCACACAGCGGCCCCCTGGGAATCATGCCGACGACCCGGTGAAAGCGCCCGCCCACCACATGGGCCGGCCCCGGAGAGCAACGGACCCTCCACAGCCCGGGGCAGCGGCCCACCCGCCCCGCAGGACGTCGACCCGCCGACCCCGCAGTGCGGCAGCCCACTCGCCCCGCAGTGCGGCAGCCCTCTCGCCCCGCAGGACGGCTGCCCTCCCGCCCCGCAGGACGGCAGCCCACCCGCCCCACAAGGCGGTACCGGCGCCTCCATCGCGCCGCCCGCGCCGATCGTCCTCAGATCGAGCGCCAGCGTTCCCCACTCCAGCCACTCCAGCAGCCCTGGCAGCTCCTCAGCGCTGCCCGAGGCCACCAGGAACCGCATCCGGTCCCCTCGCAGGGCCACCGGAGCGCCGGGCCCCAGGCGCCGCAGCGCCGCGTGTCCCGCCTCGGCCGGCACGTCCAGGACGTCGAAGCGCGCCCCCACCACCAGCCGCACCGGATCCCCGGAGACCGTCGGCCAGCCCAGTTCGCACTCGTACCACCGCCGGACCTGACCGCTCGCGGCGAGGCGACCGGAGCCATGGCCGCTCGTGTCGAGCGGACGGCGGGGCGGCGGGACCACCGGGGACCCGGCCGCGGTCACGGAGCGAGGGGCACCGAACATGCCAAGCGCAACCGCCCGAAGGGCATGCGGGTTACGCTGAGTGTCAAAACGAGTGCAAGGAGTGGCGAAAGAGGGGCGTGTGGGGGGTGCCGGGAGGCGCAAGGTTGTTCGCCCGTAGCGGAGGGAACGGGGGTGTTCGGCATGGACCTGAGGTCCCTACGGGTAAGACATCCCTAGTGGGAGGGGGCGCCACGCGGAAAAGGCCGTCTCACGTTCGCCATCGGCGTACTGGCGAGTGGGGTATCTGCCTGGCCTGCGGGAACATCGTCTCGCACCATCGGGTTGGAGCAGATGTCGGCGTTCGGGGTCAGGAGGCGGTGTTGGTTCTCGGTCCGGTGTCGGCAGTTGGAATGAGCGGTCCCCGCTTGCGGGACTAAGCTGCGGAAGGACAGGGAGGGGAAGTTCCCCCCACTGCCTGACCGCTCTGAGGAGCGATTAACGATGTTCGAGAGGTTCACCGACCGCGCGCGGCGGGTTGTCGTCCTGGCTCAGGAAGAAGCCCGGATGCTCAACCACAACTACATCGGCACTGAGCACATCCTCCTGGGCCTGATCCACGAGGGTGAAGGTGTCGCCGCCAAGGCCCTTGAGAGCCTCGGGATTTCGCTCGAGGCGGTCCGCCAGCAGGTGGAGGAGATCATCGGCCAGGGCCAGCAGGCCCCGTCCGGCCACATCCCCTTCACCCCCCGTGCCAAGAAGGTCCTGGAGCTGTCGCTCCGCGAGGCCCTTCAGCTGGGCCACAACTACATCGGCACGGAGCACATCCTGCTCGGCCTGATCCGCGAGGGCGAGGGCGTCGCCGCCCAGGTCCTCGTCAAGCTGGGCGCAGATCTCAACCGGGTGCGGCAGCAGGTCATCCAGCTGCTCTCCGGTTACCAGGGCAAGGAGACCGCCGCCGCAGGCGGTCCTGCCGAGGGCACGCCCTCCACGTCCCTGGTCCTCGACCAGTTCGGCCGGAACCTCACCCAGGCCGCTCGTGAGTCCAAGCTCGACCCGGTCATCGGGCGCGAGAAGGAGATCGAGCGGGTCATGCAGGTGCTGTCCCGCCGTACGAAGAACAACCCGGTCCTGATCGGTGAGCCCGGCGTCGGCAAGACCGCCGTCGTGGAGGGCCTCGCCCAGGCCATCGTCAAGGGCGAGGTGCCCGAGACCCTCAAGGACAAGCACCTCTACACCCTGGACCTCGGCGCGCTGGTCGCCGGCTCCCGCTACCGCGGTGACTTCGAGGAGCGCCTGAAGAAGGTCCTCAAGGAGATCCGCACCCGCGGCGACATCATCCTGTTCATCGACGAGCTGCACACGCTGGTCGGTGCGGGTGCCGCCGAGGGCGCCATCGACGCCGCGAGCATCCTCAAGCCGATGCTGGCCCGCGGTGAGCTGCAGACCATCGGTGCGACCACGCTGGACGAGTACCGCAAGCACCTGGAGAAGGACGCGGCCCTGGAGCGCCGCTTCCAGCCGATCCAGGTCGCGGAGCCGTCCCTGCCGCACACGATCGAGATCCTGAAGGGCCTGCGCGACCGCTACGAGGCGCACCACCGCGTCTCGATCACGGACGAGGCCCTGGTCCAGGCCGCCACCCTGGCCGACCGGTACATCTCGGACCGCTTCCTGCCGGACAAGGCGATCGACCTGATCGACGAGGCCGGTTCCCGGATGCGCATCCGCCGGATGACCGCGCCGCCGGACCTGCGCGAGTTCGACGAGAAGATCGCCGGTGTCCGCCGCGACAAGGAGTCCGCGATCGACTCGCAGGACTTCGAGAAGGCCGCCTCCCTCCGCGACAAGGAGAAGCAGCTCCTGGCCGCCAAGGCCAAGCGGGAGAAGGAGTGGAAGGCCGGCGACATGGACGTCGTCGCCGAGGTCGACGGCGAGCTGATCGCCGAGGTCCTCGCCACGGCCACGGGCATCCCGGTCTTCAAGCTCACGGAGGAGGAGTCCTCCCGCCTGCTGCGCATGGAGGACGAGCTCCACAAGCGGGTCATCGGCCAGAACGACGCCGTCAAGGCGCTGTCGAAGGCGATCCGCCGTACGCGTGCCGGTCTGAAGGACCCGAAGCGCCCCGGTGGCTCGTTCATCTTCGCCGGCCCGTCCGGTGTCGGTAAGACCGAGCTGTCCAAGGCGCTCGCCGAGTTCCTCTTCGGTGACGAGGACGCGCTGATCTCCCTCGACATGTCGGAGTTCAGCGAGAAGCACACGGTCTCGCGTCTCTTCGGTTCGCCCCCCGGCTACGTGGGCTACGAGGAGGGCGGCCAGCTGACGGAGAAGGTGCGCCGCAAGCCGTTCTCGGTCGTCCTCTTCGACGAGGTCGAGAAGGCCCACCCGGACATCTTCAACTCGCTGCTGCAGATCCTGGAGGACGGTCGTCTGACCGACTCCCAGGGCCGGGTCGTGGACTTCAAGAACACGGTCATCATCATGACGACCAACCTCGGCACCCGGGACATCTCCAAGGGCTTCAACCTGGGCTTCGCGGCGCAGGGTGACACCAAGTCCAACTACGAGCGCATGAAGAACAAGGTCTCGGACGAGCTCAAGCAGCACTTCCGGCCCGAGTTCCTCAACCGCGTCGACGACGTGGTCGTCTTCCCGCAGCTGACCCAGGACGACATCCTCCGGATCGTCGACCTGATGATCAGCAAGGTGGACGAGCGCCTGAAGGACCGGGACATGGGCATCGAGCTCTCCCAGTCCGCCAAGGAGCTGCTGTCCAAGAAGGGCTACGACCCCGTGCTGGGCGCCCGGCCGCTGCGCCGGACCATCCAGCGGGAGATCGAGGACTCGCTGTCGGAGAAGATCCTCTTCGGCGAGCTGCGTCCCGGTCACATCGTGGTCGTGGACACCGAGGGTGAGGGCGAGACCAAGACCTTCACCTTCCGCGGCGAGGAGAAGTCGGCCCTGCCGGACGTCCCGCCGATCGAGCAGGCGGCCGGTGGCACGGGTCCGAACCTGAGCAAGGACGCGTAAGCGTCACGGTCGAGTGAGAAGGGCCGGTGCTGAAAAGCACCGGCCCTTTTCGCATGCCGTGGTCCGGCTCGCTGTCAGGAGAGCTGCCCGTCGTAGTCCGGCAGCTTGTACGTCTTCTCGGCGTGGCCGCCCGAGAGGTCGGTGGCGCTGTTGCCGATGTTCGCGATGATCGTGTAGCCCTTCTTCTCGACGTTGACGCGCTGGGCCGTCTTGTACTCGGCGACGTTCTTGAAGAGGTCGATGAAGTTCCGGACGTAGAGGCCGGAGACCTGGTAGCCGGCCTGCTTGAGGTTGTACTCGGTGAACGAGTGGATGATGTCCGGCCGGGCGGTCACGAAGAACAGGGCGACACCGCGCTCCTGCGCGTATCTCGCCACTTCCAGGACCGGCTTGTTGGCGGGCTGCGGGTAGCTGAAGCCGAAATCGGTCTCCAGTGTGGTGTTGTCGATGTCGAATACGATCGCCTGCTTCTCGCCCGGCTTCGTGGCCGCGATGCGCTGCTTCAGATAGGGCAGCGCCTGGTCCATCACCGCCTGGCAGTCCTTCTGCCAGGTGGCGTAGTCGACGTCAGCGGCGGCGGCCGTGGAGGCCGCGGTGGCGGCCGTGGCGGCGGAGGTGCTGGTCGTGGCGTCGGCCGGTGCTGCCATGGCCACGAGGGCGGCCGCCGAGACGGCGGTCACTGATGCGCGGCGCAACCAGGAGCGGGTCTGCATGTCGTGGGGAGTCCTCTCACGTCCGTGACGCTGCCAACATGTCGTGTGCATGTTCGTGTGCGAGGGTGGCGCGAGGGGAACCGTAGGGTTACCGGACGGTAGGTGCCTAGAGGCGTGCGCCACATTTACGGAATGGCTGAAGAGGGCCCCCGGTGACATGCCGCACAGGCGAAATGTCCGGTACTACGCGGATTAGTGGCAATCAGACCGGGAGGAAAGGGACTTTCGCTGCGCGAAGACGGGCGAAATGCTGGTTAGTGTCCGTATTTGTACCGAATGCCTGCGGTGTCAAGAGACGTAGAACACTGAACCAAATTACTAACTTAGGCCGTAGATCGCGCTTTTGGGCGTTTATCGGACTTCGGGTTACCAAGGGATGGCCATTCGGCGGGCGACCGTGCGCCGGGTGGTTTTCTCCGTCCCCTGCCCTACGAGGTTTCGATGTCCCAGCGCGCCACGTCCCGTTCCTCCCGTACGTCCCAGCTCCGCACCCGTGCGACCGTGCTGGCCGCCGGCCTCGGCGTCTCGGTCGCACTGGGGGCCGGGGTCGCGTCCGCCGCCGACACCACGCCCGCGTCCGGTGCCGCCAGTGCCGTCCAGGCGCAGGGCGTCGCCGAGAAGGCCGCCAAGAAGGCCAAGCCGACCTGGGTCGACCCGGTGAAGAAGTACAAGCTCTCCGCGAGCTTCGCCCAGAACGGCGGCATGTGGCAGTCCACCCACAGCGGGCAGGACTTCGCCGTGCCGAGCGGCACCAAGGTCGTCGCCGCCCACGGCGGCACCGTCGTCAAGGCCGGCGGCAACGGCGCCGGTGACGGGCCCGCGTACGGCAACGCCGTCGTGATCAAGCACGGCAGCGGCACGTACTCCCAGTACGCCCACCTCTCGAAGGTCGAGGTGCGGGTCGGCCAGGTCGTCAAGACCGGCCAGGAGATAGCCCGGTCCGGCAACACCGGGAACTCGAGCGGTCCCCACCTGCACTTCGAGATCCGTACGACCCCGAACTACGGCTCGGCGATCGACCCGGTGAAGTTCCTGCAGGCCAAGGGTGTGAAGGTCTGACCCCCGGCCCTAGGGGGTGTCCGCAAAGTCCCGCCTGCCCCGCGACTCCGGGCGGACGACGCGACTTTGCGGACTCCCCCTAGGAGCCCTCAGCCCCCCGGTGGGCCTGGGCCACCAGGTCCGTGGCGACCTCGAGGACGGCCCTGTTCTTGTCCTCGGGGTCGCCTTCGAGGTCCTGGAGCAGGGAGATCCCGGCGTGCAGCGTGAAGATCGCGCTGACGCTGCGGACCTGGTCGACCAGGTCCGCGTCAGGGTCGACGATGACGTCGCGCAGGCCGCGGATGCGCTCCTTGAAGGAGTCGCCGATCCGCAGGTCCCGGACCGTCGCCTGGTTGTCGTGCATGAAGCGGAACAGCGGCACGGCACCCGACAGGATCTCCGCGTAGCGGCGGATGATCTCCTGCTTGGTGGCCAGAGTGTGCGGCTGCCGCCGCCCCCACTCGATCAGTTCCTCGATCGGCTTGGTGAGGTCCTCGAAGATGCTGACGAGGATCTCTTCCTTCGTCTTGAAGTGGTAGTAGAGCGCCGCCTTGGTGACGTCCAGACGCTCGGCGATCTCGCGCAGAGAGGTCTTCTCGTAACCCTGCTCCGCGAAGAGTTCGAGGGCCACGTCCTGGATGCGCTGGCGGGTGTCCCCGCGGCGCCGCTGCCTGGTCCCGTCCATGGTGCCGCCCATCCTCCTACGCCGCTCCCTTTCCATAAAACTTACTTGACGCCCGGCTAGTTCCGCGGCTAGCTTCCGAGTGTAGTCACTAGCCGGTCGACAAGTAAGTAGCGGTAGCTGGGGGAGTGGGAAGCGATGGCGGACACGACGGACACGTCGGCGGTCGACACCGACGCCGGGGGACAACAGCCGAAGAGCGTGCGGGTCGTCCTGCTCGCGCTGATGATCGCGATGATGCTCGCGATGCTCGACAACATGATCATCGGTACGGCGATGCCGACGATCGTCGGGGAGCTGGGCGGGCTCGAACACCTTTCCTGGGTGGTCACCGCCTACACGCTCGCGACCGCCGCCTCCACCCCGCTGTGGGGCAAGCTCGGCGACATGTACGGCCGCAAGGGCATGTTCATGACGTCCATCGTCATCTTCCTGATCGGCTCGGCACTCAGCGGCATGGCCCAGGACATGGGCCAGCTCATCGGCTTCCGTGCCGTGCAGGGCCTCGGCGCCGGCGGTCTGATGGTCGGCGTCATGGCGATCATCGGCGACCTGATCCCGCCCCGGGAGCGTGGCAAGTACCAGGGCATGATGGCCGGCGTCATGGCGCTCGCGATGATCGGCGGTCCGCTCGTCGGCGGCACCATCACCGACAACTGGGGCTGGCGCTGGGCGTTCTACATCAACCTGCCGCTCGGCGCGGTCGCGCTGGTCGCCGTCAGCGCGGTGCTGCACCTGCCGAAGAAGCGGTCCGAGGCGCGGATCGACTACCTGGGCGCCGCGCTGCTGACGATCGGCATCACCGCGATCGTGCTCGTCACCACCTGGGGCGGCACGGAGTACGCCTGGACGTCCGCGCGGATCATGGAGCTGACCGGCATCGGCGTCGCGGCCCTCGTCGGGTTCGTGTTCTGGCAGACCAGGGCGGCCGAGCCGGTGGTGCCGCTGCACATCTTCCGCAGCCGGAACTTCACGCTGATGTCGGTCATCGGCTTCATCACCGGCTTCGTGATGTTCGGCGCCACGCTGTTCCTGCCGCTGTACCAGCAGTCCGTGCAGGGCGCCTCCGCCACCAACTCCGGGCTGCTGCTGCTGCCGATGCTCGGCGCGATGCTCGTCACCTCGATGGTCGCCGGCCGCGTCACCACCAACACCGGCCGCTACAAGGTCTTCCCGATCCTGGGCAGCGTCCTGATGGCCGTCGGTCTCTACCTGCTGTCCACGATGGACACGGGGACCTCGCGGTTCACGTCCGGTGTCTTCATGGCCGTGGTCGGCTTCGGCATGGGCTGCCTGATGCAGATCACGATGCTGGTCGCCCAGAACAGCGTGGAGATGAAGGACATGGGCGTCGCCTCCTCGTCCACCACGCTGTTCCGCACGCTCGGTTCCTCCTTCGGCGTCGCGATCATGGGCGCGCTGTTCAACAACCGCGTCCAGGACGTCATGGCCGAGCGCGCCGGTGTCCTGGGCTCCAAGGTGACGGAGCAGTCCGCCCAACTGACGGAGGCACGCCTCGCGAAGCTGCCGGAGGCGGCCCGGGAGGCCTACCAGCACGCCGTCTCCGCCGGCATCCACTCGGCGTTCCTGCTCGGAGCCGTGGTGGCGGTGGTCGCCCTCGCGGCGGCGGTGTTCGTCAAGGAGGTGCCGCTCAAGGGGGCGGGACCGAAGGCGGCGGACGAGCCGGACGCCCCGGCGGCGCAGCCGCCCGTGGCGGAGACCGTCTGACCGCACCGAGCCGGGCCCCGCACAAGGCCCCCGGGGGACCCACCCCCGGGGGCTTTGTCACGCCTGGCCGCACACGTCCCCGCCGAGCCCCCGCCCGGGAGGCCGACCCACGTCGCGCAGCTCGACCTCCCGTATGTGCTCGGCCGGCACCCGGGGCGCGGTCCCGCGGAAGAAGCGGTCGAAGCGGCTGAAGCGGCATCGACCAGGACCGGTCCCGCCGCTCCGGAAAGCCTCGCCCTACGCCCCCGGCCTCGGCCCCGGCAGCACCGGGTAGCTCCCCGTGTTCGTCGGCGCGTGTTCCGGCAGCCACAGCACCGCCACCGCGCCCTCGGCCGGAACGCCCTCCGGCGCACCCGGCGTGCGGACGTTGCGGAAGGTCAGCCGGGCGCCCAGCACCCGGGCCTGACCGGCGGCAATGGTCAGGCCGAGGCCGTGGCCGTGGCCGGCCCGGTCCTTGCTGCCGGTGCGGAAGCGGCTCGGCCCCTCGGCGAGCAGGTCCTCGGGGAAGCCGGGGCCGTGGTCGCGGACGCGGATGACCCTGCCCTCCACGGTGACCTCGATGGGCGGCTTGCCGTGCCGTGCCGCGTTGGCGAGCAGGTTGAACAGCACCCGCTCCAGCCGGCGCGGGTCGGTGGTCACCTCCGACTCGTGCACGATCCGTACCTTGATGTCCGGCCCCTTGGCCGCCACCCGCCGGGCGACGAACTCGCCCAGCATGATGTCCTGCAGCTCCGCCCGCTCCGAGGCTCCGTCCAGCCGGGCCACCTCCAGCACGTCCTCCACCAGCGTGCGCATGGCCTTCGCCCGGTCCAGCACCAGCTCGGTCGGCCGACCGGGCGGCAGCAGTTCGGCGGCGGTCAGCAGCCCGGTCACCGGCGTGCGCAGCTCGTGCGCGATGTCGGCGGTGACCCGCCGCTCGGCCTCGATGCGCTGCCGCAGCGCGTCCGCCATGGCGTCCACCGCGCTCGCCAGGTCGTCGGTCTCGTCCCGCACGACCCCGCCCATGGCGTCCCGCACCCGGACGTCCGTCTCGCCGCCCGCGAGCTGGCCGGCCGCGACGGCCGCCTTGCGCAGCCGCCGCGAGAGATGTCCGCCGATGAGCACCCCGAGCGCGCTGCCCCCGAGGACGACCGCGATCGACCCGATGAACAGGGCCTGGTCGAGGTCCTGCAGGATGTCCGAGCTGCGGTCGGTGAAACCGGAGTGCTGGGACATCACGTGCCCGTTCTTCAACGGCACGGCGGCCCATATGTCCGGTACGTCACCTGGCCGGTCCGCCACATAGGTCGCCCGCCGGCCCGCCTCGACCCGCTCCCGCAGCGCCTCCGGCAGGTCCGGGTCGTCGATCTTGGTGTTGGGGAAGTTCACCCGCCCGGACAGCTCGAAGTTGCGCTGGGCGATCATGATGCGCTCGTCGGCGAGGTCGCGCGCGTTGTCCAGCATCGACACCCGCGCCGCGTTGTGCACCACGAGGCTCAGGGCGACCGCCACCAGCGCGCCGACCAGGGCGATGGCCGCGCTCAGCTTCCATCTGAGGCCCGTACGGATCCCCGCCCGCTCCAGGCCCGTGGCGACCAGGCGCCGGAAATGCCCCCTCATACCCCGCTCAGGCCTTCAACTTGTAGCCGAAACCGCGGACCGTCTCGATCCGGTCCTGGCCGATCTTCTGCCGCAGCCGCTGCACGTGCACGTCGACGACCCGGGTGTCCCCACCCCAGCCGTAGTCCCACACCCGCTCCAGCAGCTTGTCGCGGGAGAGCACCGTGCCCGGCGCCGAGGAGAACTCCAGCAGCAGCCGCATCTCGGTCGGCGTCAGCGCCACCGGCCGCCCGGCCCTGTGCACCTCCATCCCCTCGGTGTCGACCTCCAGGTCCCCGAAGGTCAGCACTCCGCCGTCCGCCGGGGATTCCTGCTCCCCGGCCCGGCCGCCCCCGGCGTGCCCGAACCGGCGCAGCACCGCGCGGATCCGGGCGACCAGCACGGCACCGTCGAACGGCTTCGTCACATAGTCGTCGGCGCCCGCCTCCAGGCCCAGGACGACGTCGATGGAGTCGGCCCGTGCCGACAGCATGATGACCGGCACGGTCGACTCGTCCCGGATCCGGCGGCAGAGGCTGACGCCGTCCAGGCCCGGCACCATGACGTCCAGCAGCGCGATGTCGGGGCGGTCCGCCCGGAACGCCTCCAGGCCCGACAGTCCGTCGGGCATGGCGGTCACCGCGAAGCCGTCCCGTTCCAGGGCGAGCTGCGTGGCCTCGCGGATGACGTCGTCGTCCTCGACGAACAGGACGTGGGTCTGATCTGCCATCCCGGTGCTCTCAGTCCTTCGTGGTCCGTGGGGTGTGTTCTCTCTGCTGGGACGCACGGTTCGTGCGCCGCGTTCACCGGTGCATCGGTCCGAATGGCCCGATCGGTTCACGCGGCCGTCCGCCCCGCGTCAGCCCGCGGGCACCGGCGTCGCGCTGTCGCCGGTGACCTTCCCGTAGTCGTTGTGCGTGCGGTACTTCTCCGCGAAGCGGCCGGAGACCCATCGGTACGTGATCACGTTCTCGCCGGACGGGCTCGACACCGGGTCGCCCTTGTCGTACACCTGCTTGGTCACCACCAGGTCGCCGCGGTCGATCTCCGCGTAGACCGGGGGCTCCTCGGCCTTGAACACGTTCGTGTACGAGCCGTCCTGCTCGTGGTAGACGTAACTGCCGACGCCGACCGCGTCACCGCAGGTCAGCACATTGACGACGACGTCTTCGGCCGAACCTCCGGTCAGGTTGCCGTACGACACGTCGACGGGGTACTCGTCGGCCACGCACGGCTTCAGCTCGCGCTTCACCTCCGGCGACACCTTCGGGTCGTCCTTGACGAGCCTGACCGCGTTCACGGTGTCGGGCGTCTTCGACGGCGCGGTGGAGGGGGTGGCGGCGGCGCCCGCCACCGAGTCGGCGTGCGCCGGGCCCTCGTCACGGGCGCCGGTGCCGCCCGCACCGCACCCGGACGCCAAAAGGGCGAGGGCGGCGAGCACGGCCCCTGCCGCACTCACCGCCTGGATACTGCCCCGGGGTCCCGCAGAACCACCGCCGGTCAGGCCGCGCACCGCTCCCGCTCCTCACGCTCCAGCGCGCGTGCGTCGAGATCGCGGGACTCCAGCTCCTCGCGGAGCCGGGCGAGCGCCCGGTGCAGCGTGCTCTTGACCGTTCCGGCCGACATGCCGAGGGCGGCGGCCGTCTCCTCCGTGGACATCTGCTCCCAGTGTCGCAGCACCACGACACTGCGCTGCTTCGGGGCGAGCACCTTCAGGATGTCCATCAGCAGGGCGCGGTCCGCGTGCTGCTCGGTGGCGTCGTCGACCGAGGCGTCCGGGAGCTGCTCGGTCGGCACCTCCTCCAGCTTGCGGGCCCGCCACCACTCCGTCCGCGTATTGATCATCACCCGGCGCAGATAGGCGTCCGCCAGCCGCTTGTCCTCGATCGTCTCCCAGCGGCCGTACGTCCGGACCAGCGCGGTCTGCAGCAGGTCCTGCGCGTCGGTCGGGTCCGGGACCAGGCGGCGGGCGCTGCGCAGCAGCGCGTCCTGCCGGGTGCGGACGTACTCCTCGAACTCGAGCACCTCGCCCTGCGCCATGGTGAAGCCTCCCGTTTCCCCGTTCCGGCAGGCTCTGTGCCGCCGGTCGTACTGCCTGTGGTCCTCAGTCGTCCCGTGCCTTGTCGGGAACACGATCGAAGGTACGGAGGCGTTGTCACGGCGCTGTCCGAAGCAGCCTGCGGCCAGCACTCGGCTGTCCGTCGGTTGTGTAACGGAAGCCGGAACGGGGTACAGCGGTGGGCGTGTTGGGGGTGGTTCAGGGTGATTTGGGCACGGCGGATGAGTGTGACGGGCGGCCCGCGTCTGTGATCCGCCTGTACGTCAGGTCAGCGGCAGCCGGTACAGACCGCCCGCGAGCGGCTCCACCAGTCCGTCGGCGACCAGGCCGTCCAGGGCACGGGCGCGCTGCACCGGCTCGTGCCACACCCGGTCCAGAGCCGACTGCGGAACCGGACCGTGAGCCTCCCGCAGTACGGCGAGCAGCCGCCCGCGCACCTGCCGGTCGGTGCCCGCGTACGTCTGGCCGCGGCGCGGCGGCCCCTCGTGCTCCGGCTTGCCCGCCAGCCGCCACGCGCACTGCGCGGCGATCGGGCAGCGGTGGCACGCCTCGCTCTTCGCCGTGCACACCAGCGCGCCCAGCTCCATGGAGGCGGCGGCCCACCGCGCGGCGGTCGACTCGTCCTGAGGCAGCAGCGCCCTGGCCAGCTTGCGCTCGGCGGCGGTGGTGGCGTTCGGCGGGTACTGAACGCCGGTGACCGCGCGGGCGATGACCCGCCGCACATTGGTGTCCAGCACCGGGTGCCGCTGACCGTAGGCGAAGGAGGCCACGGCGGCGGCCGTGTACTCGCCGATGCCCGGCAGCGCCAGCAGCTGCGCGTGGTCGGCCGGTACGTCACCGCCGTGCCGTTCCGTTATCGCGACGGCGGCGCCGTGCAGCCGCAGGGCGCGGCGCGGGTAACCGAGCCGGCCCCAGGCCCGGACCGCCTCGCCGGGCGCTTCCGCGGCCAGGTCGGCGGGGCGCGGCCAGCGGGCCAGCCACTGCTCGTAGACGGGCAGGACGCGGTTCACCGGCGTCTGCTGGAGCATGAACTCACTGACCATCACGCCCCACGCCCCGGCCTCGGGGCGCCGCCACGGCAGGTCACGGGCGTTCTCACTGAACCAGTCGATGACGGGGGCGTGGAGGTGCTCTCCGAGGGCGGGGCCGGAGGTCGTGTCGGTGTCGGCGGGGGTCGGGTGCGGGGGTTTCGTGGGAGCAGTCATGGCCATTCGATCCTGCCACGCGAGGGCCTCGAAACGGGCACACCGCCACTCAAGAGGGATACGGATACCTGACGATCGACAGCAGCGCCGCCCTGTCGGACGCCTGTAGCGTCGCGCGCATGGAGCGTCCGAGCACGGCCTCTCCTGCCCGGGGCACCCTGCTCTGGGCGTCCCTCGCCCTCCCCGCGCTCACAGCGGACCGCATCGGGCTGAACGAGCCGCGCCCGGCCTGGCAGCAGGCGGTGGGTGTGGCGGTGCCGGCCGTCGCGACCGCCCTGTCCCGGCGGCTGCCGCTCGCGGCCTTCCCGCTGGCCGCCACCCTGAGCCTCGCCGCCGCCCCGGCCCTGTTCACCGTCTCCTACGGCCCTGCCCTCGGCGTGTTCGCACTGCTGCTCGGTCTGCGTGCCGCCCGGGCACGCCCCGCCGTGCTGGGCTTCGTGGCCGTGGGCTGCGCCGGCGCCGCCCGGATCGTGCTCGTCGGGGCTGTGAACTGCTGGCGGTTGACTGCGCACAGGCGGGTTCAGGCGCGCATGAGTGCGTGGCCGTGGGCCGAAGGTGCGTCCCCGCGAGGGGAACGAAAGTTCCTCTGTCGAATGGGCGACCTTTCCTCGTGGTGGTCGTTGAACGCGCTGGCGCCGCATCATCGGCGTCCTGCGCGACGACGAGCCGCCGCCCTGGCCACGGCGGGTGAGACGCTGGAGCAACTCGTCGACCGCGCCAGCGAGTCGGGCCTGCGGGTGCGCCGGGCGCGGACCCGGCCCGGCCGCACAGCTCGGCGGGTCGCCGAACGGCTGCTGTACCGAGTGGTCTGGGAGGCACTGACCAACGCGGCAGGCACGCACCGGGCGCGTCCGTGGTCGTGACGGCGACGCACCAGGGCGAGGGGACGGCCGTCACCATGCAGGCCGCCCGACGCAAACGGCCCTGCTGCCCAGGGGACTTCCCGCCAGCCCCGAGGCGGCACGGGCCTGCTGGGGCTGCGGGCCGCCGTGACGGACGCTCCTGAGACACGGCCGACTTGAGCAGTTCGCTGCACACGTACGCCACAGCCGTGGCCACGGGTGCAAGGGCCGCGATCGCGAACACGTCGGGGCCGCCGCGGCGGGCACGCCACCAGCCGGCGACGAACAGCGCTACGAACAACAGCAGTCCGGCCTCCGTCCATATCGCGGCCCCGTGCTGGACCCATCTCGGGGTCTCGTGGGCGAAGTCGGTGATGTCGCGGCAGAGCGCGCTGTCCTCGAAGTCCATGGTCACGGACCGTAGGTGGGAGGCCGATCCCGTCACACCCAGCGATCGTCGCGTGCGGAACCTGACGACAGACAGGGGTGGGACCACGGTCTCCGGCATGATGATCCGGAAAAGTTGTGGCCCTGAGCGGCGGGTGGGACCGGTGAACGCGCCGATCTCTCGTAAGGTTTGCGCCGTGGGATCTCTGCGCAATCCGGTCGGGCCGCTTCCCTCCTCCATCTACTGGCGGCGGAGGGTCGTACTGGTGTCCGTGGTCGCCCTGTTGACGCTGTTGATCACCTGGATCGTCACCATGGGCGGCGGGGGCGGCAAGGGTGACGACAACGGCGCCAACGGCAAGAATCCCGCGCCTTCCATCACTCCCGGCCCGTCGAGTTCGGGCCCGGCCATCAGCCAAGCGCCCGGAGGACGCGACGAGTCGGGCGGCGAGGGCTCGGGCGGTTCGTCGTCCGGCTCCGGGAGCGGCTCGGGCGATGGATCCGGTGACGGTGACGGTTCGGGCACCGGATCAGGGGATGGCTCGGGCGCCGGATCCGGGGGCGGTTCCGGGGGCGGTTCCGGCTCCGGCGGAGCGGGCGGCGCCGGTGGCTCCGGGAGCGGAGTGGGGGGCGTCGGCTCGGGCGACACGCTGCCGGCCGGTTCCACGCTGCCCAACTGCACGGCGAGCGTCGTCAAGTTCAGCCTGCGCAGCGAGCACAACACGTACGACCCCGAGAAGACGCCCACGTTCCTGCTGACCGCGCGGAACATCTCCGGCAGCGACTGCAAGATCGATCTCGGGCCGAAGAACGCGGTGTTCACCATCACCCAGGCGAGCACCGACGACGACTACTGGTCTTCCAAGGACTGCCCGAAGGCCGCCGCGCACCAGCTGTACCGGGTGCCCGCGGGCAGCGGCATCACCTACACCCTGAAGTGGGACCGCGAGCCGAGCGCCCCCGAGTGCGGCACGCCTCCGGCGGGATCGGCCGGGGCGGGCACCTACCTGGTGGAAGCCAAGGCTCCGGGCTTCGCGAAGGTGCAGACGTCGTTCGTGCTGAAGGATGACTAGTCCGACCGTCCTCAAGCGCGTGGGGGGTGTTCCCGCTCGGGAACACCCCCCCCATGACGTCTCAGCGGGAGCCGACGGCTTTCGCAACAGGCCCTAACGAGCTCGTGCACGGTAAGCGGTGAGGCGTCGAGAACTTCGTGATGGCCTGTGTTCACGTCTGCGGTGTCGGGTGCAGGTCCGCGATCTGCTGGTGGGACAGCAGGCTGGCGACGGCCTGGACGGTGTCGCTGATGTGCTCTCGGCGACCGAGGTGTCGGGCCAAGGCCCGCCAGTTCTGCAGATGTGCGATGCCGTGCTCGACACGGATACGTCGCGAAGAGTGTGCTTTGCGCTGGCGCTGGTCCTTGCGGCCGGCGGCGGGCCGACGGACGCGAATCTCGGTGCCGTCGATGATTCCGGTCGTCCCGCTTGAGCCGAGGTGGTCGACGACCTCGGCCAGGGTCCGCAGCCGCACGTCGGGGCTGACGGTGCAGCCTCGCTCGGCGAGCAGGGGCCGCACCTCGCCGATAGCGCGGGTGATGGTGGAGCGGTCCACGCCGAACCAGCAGGCCAGCACGCCGTGGGTGGTCGCGTGTCGGAGGTGCACGAGGGTGGCCAGGAGGCGGTCGACGAAGACCAGCCGGTGTTTCGCGCCCGCGCCCACGACCCGCTTCCGTGGCCGGGACACAAGTCGGGCCTGGTGGCGTTCATGCCACAACGGGCCCAACTCAGCCACGAGTTCAGCAATCACGTCTGCCGACAAGCCCGTGATCCTCCGGTCGCTGATGATTGCTGCACGAGACGCGTTCCCCACCACACAACCATGATCGACGATCAGGACCCCGACGCCTCACCGCTTACCGTGCACGAGCTCGTTAGACGTACCGCTCCAGGATCGACGACTCCGCCAGCCGCGACAGCCCTTCCCGCACACTTCGCGCCCGGGCCTCGCCCACACCGTCCACCGTCTGGAGGTCGTCGACGCTCGCGGCGAGCAGCTTCTGCAGTCCGCCGAAGTGCTCGACCAGGCGGTCGATGATCGCGCCGGGCAGTCGGGGCACCTTGGCGAGGAGACGGAAGCCGCGCGGGGACACCGCCGAGTCCAGCGTCTCGGGCGAGCCGGTGTAGCCCAACGCACGGGCCACCGTGGGCAGTTCGAGCAGCTCGGCGTGGGTGAGGGCGTCGAGTTCGGCCAGGGCCTCGTCGACCGTGCGGGAACGCTTGGCGGTGGGCTCGGGGACGTAGTCCCGGACGACCAGCTCGCGCTCGGGCTCCACACCGGCGATCAGCTCGTCGAGCTGGAGGGCCAGCAGCCGGCCGTCCGTGCCCAGCTCCACCACGTACTCGGCGATCTCCGTAGCGATGCGGCGCACCATCTCCAGCCGCTGGGCGACCGCCGAGACGTCCCGGACGGTCACCAGATCCTCGATCTCCAGCGCCGACAGCGTGCCCGCGACCTCGTCGAGGCGGAGCTTGTAGCGCTCCAGGGTGGCCAGGGCCTGGTTGGCGCGGGACAGGATCGCCGCGGAGTCCTCCAGGACCCGGCGCTGGCCGTCCACGTACAGGGCGATCAACCGCATCGACTGGGAGACCGAGACCACCGGGAAGCCGACCTGCCTGCTGACGCGGTCCGCGGTGCGGTGCCGGGTGCCCGTCTCCTCCGTGGGGATCGTGGGGTCCGGGACCAGCTGCACGCCCGCGCGGAGGATCTTCGACAGGTCCGAGGACAGCACGATGCCGCCGTCCAGCTTGCACAGCTCCCGCAGACGGGTCGCCGTGAACTCGACGTCCAGCACGAAACCACCGCTGCACAGCGCCTCGACCGTCTTGTCGGAGCCGAGCACGATGAGTCCGCCGGTGTTGCCCCGGAGCACGCGCTCCAGGCCGTCACGCAGCGCGGTGCCGGGTGCCACGGCGCTCAGCGAGGCGCGCATCAGGCCATCGGTGCCGGCACTCCCACCGGATTTTCCGGGAGCCGCTGCCCGGTCGTTGGCTGCCACTGCACTCCTCCGGTCGCAGGTTCTTGGACGCCCCCGTGTCGCGCTGGGTTCGCACGGACGGGCGAGACCAGGGCAAAGTCTACCGGCGACCCTCCTCGTCCCGTGGGGCCTCTCTGCGACGGGAGCGCGGAAGGACCCGCAGGGCGTCTCCTATGTCCGCGACTTCCAGGACCTTCATGCCCGGCGGGATCTTGCCGGGGTCGCCCGGGACGAGCGCGTGTGTGAAGCCCAGACGGTGGGCTTCGGCCAGCCTGCGCTGCACCCCCGTGACCCGCCTGACCTCTCCCGCGAGGCCCACCTCACCGATCGCGACGAGATTCTTGGGGAGAGGTGTGTCACTCGCCGCGCTCGCGAGCGCGAGGGCGACGGCCAGGTCCGCGGCGGGCTCCGAGAGCTTCACACCGCCGACCGTCGCGGAGTAGATGTCCCTTTTGCCCAAGGCGCTGATCCGGCCGCGCTGTTCCAGCACCGCGAGCATCATCGAGACCCGGGAGGTCTCCAGGCCCGAGGTGGTGCGGCGCGGGGAGGGGATCTGCGAGTCGACCGTGAGCGCCTGGACCTCGGCGACCAGCGGGCGGCGGCCCTCCAGGGTGACGGTCAGACAGGTGCCCGGGACCGGTTCCGCCCGACGTGTCAGGAAAAGTCCGCTCGGGTCCGCGAGGCCCGTGATGCCCTCGTCGTGCAGTTCGAAGCAGCCGACCTCGTCCGTGGTGCCGTAACGGTTCTTGACGCCCCGGACGAGCCGGAGGCGGGCGTGCCGGTCGCCCTCGAAGTGCAGGACGACGTCCACCAGGTGTTCCAGCAGGCGGGGGCCCGCGATGGCGCCGTCCTTGGTGACATGGCCCACCAGCAGCGTGGACATGCCGCGTTCCTTGGAGGCCCGGATCAGGGCCCCGGCGACCTCACGCACCTGCGCCATGCCGCCGGGTGCTCCGTCGATCTCCGGGGAGGCGACCGTCTGCACCGAGTCCATGATCAGCAGGGACGGCTTCACCGCGTCCAAGTGGCCGAGCACCGCCGCCAGGTCCGTCTCGGCCGCCAGGTACAGGTGGTCGTCGAGGGCTCCGATGCGGTCGGCGCGCAGCCGGACCTGGCTCGCCGACTCCTCGCCCGTGACGTACAGCGTGCGGTGCTCGTCGCTCGCCGACTTGGCCGCCACGTCGAGCAGCAGCGTCGACTTGCCGACGCCCGGTTCGCCCGCGACCAGCACCACGGCGCCCGGGACCAGTCCGCCGCCCAGCACGCGGTCCAGCTCGGGCACGCCGGTGGAGCGGGCCGTCGCCTGGCGGCCGTCCACCTGGCCGATCGGCAGCGCCGAGGTGGTGACCCGGCCCGGCGTCGTCGTACGCACCGCGGGCGCGCCGTACTCCTCGACCGTCCCCCAGGCCTGGCACTCGGGGCAGCGGCCGAGCCACTTCGCCGTCTGCCAGCCGCACTCCGTGCAGCGGTAGGACGGACGGTCCTTGGTGGATTTCGTACGGGCAGCCATGGACGAAACCGTAGCCGCCGCCACTGACATCGCGGGGACCGCCTGGTGCGGCCACCTGCGCGCCAGGCCCCGCCACCCCGCGCCAGCGGCGGAACCACTGATTCCTGTCCCCTATTGAGGGATCGTTTCACCCGTACGGATTAAATACGCTCAAGCCGCCTGAAGCTGCCACTCCCGGCCCCCTACGGTCGCCGAATGATGAGCAGTACTCCGGAGATCTCGACCCGCACGGCCGGCGCGCACCGGGCGCACCGGGAAGCGCGTGACCACGGGGCGGCACGCACGCTGGTCCAGCGGCCGCCCACGCGCTACGAGCCCTACCTGGACGGCCTGTTCACCTACTGCCTGTCCGTGCTGTGCGACCACGACGCCGCGACCGCCGCCCTGGGCGACGCCCTCGCGCTGGCCGAACGCCGCGGCCGGCACGTCCCCGACGCCCCCGCCGACCGCAGGGCCTGGCTGTACGCCCTGGCCCGCTGGGCGTGCCTGCGCAAGCTGGCCGAGGCCAAGCAGAAACGTACGAGCAGCCACGCCGCGGGCCGCACGCAGCGCGCCGAACGGCCGGCCGCCCCCGCCGTCTCCGAGGAGGTCCAGGAGCGGCGGCGGGACGAACTGGCCCTGCTGGCCTGGCCGGAGGCGGCCGGCACCACGCCGGAGCAGCGCGAGGCGCTCGAACTGGCCGTGCGCCACCACCTAGCCGCCCACGAGGTCGCGGCCGTCCTCGGCATGGACCTGGCCGCCGCCCGCGACCTGCTCGCCTCCGCCGCCTGCGAGGTCGAACGCACCCGTGCGGCCCTCGCCGTGGTCGAGACCGGAGCGTGCCCGAGCGTCGCCCACCTCGTGGGGGACGACCGGCTCGTCCTCGGCACCGCCCTGCGTCGCGAACTGGTCCGGCACGTCGACGACTGCCCGCGCTGCCGCCGCACCGCCGAGCGCGCCATCCCGGGCCGCTGGCCCGGCACCAGCGTCACTCCCGCCGCGCTGCCCGTCCTGCCGGCCCCCCGCGCGGCCGTTCACGTCGCCATGGCCCACCCGTCACGCGCGCGTGGCGCCGCACCCCGCTTCGACCGGCGCGGCTTCCCGATGGACCCCAAGGACCGCGCCGCCCGGCGGGACCGCCTGCGCGCGCGTGCCATCACCACGACCGTCGTCGCCACCGTCGTCGCCGCTCCCGTGCTCGCCCTGTGGGCCGCCTACCGGGGCACCCCCGTGGGCGAGGGCCAGGACGGCCGCACCGCCTCCGCGCGCGAGGCCGACGACCCGCTCGGCCTGGACGGCGAGGTGGCGGGCGGCGGCTACGAGAACGCCGGCAACGCGAGCACCAGACCCGGCCCCCGCTTCGGCAAGGACGGAAAGGCCGACGTCTCCGTGGAAGTCCTCGGCGTCGCAGGGGCCGGCAAGGGCGCCGCTCGCCTGGAGGTCACGGCCGGAAACAGGGGTGACACCACCCTCGTCACCCTCACCGCCACGGGCTCGGCCCCGGTCCGCTGGTCCGCCGCCACGGGAGCCGACTGGCTCTACCTCAGCCGGACCTCGGGGACACTCCGGCCCGGCGAGTCGTTGACGATCAAGGTGTACGTCGATCATCTGCGCGAGCCGTCGGGTCCCTGGCGCGCACGAGTGGCGGTCTCTCCCGTCGGAGCAGTGGTCCACATCGAGGGCTACGGAACCGCGCCCAGCCCCTCCGGCCCCGGCCCTCGCCCGGACCCGCGCCCCACAGTCCCGAGCGACCCGCCCTCGTCGCAGCCCGAGCCGACGCCCACGCCCTCCGCCCCGGACCCGACCACCCCGCCCGCGTCACCCGACCCGGACCCCACACCCACGGACCCGGCCCCGAGCGACCCGACCGACCCGGCGGACTCGGCGCCACCGCCCCCGGACGGCGACGACCCGAGCCCGGCCACGTCGTAGACGGTCGGCGTGTCAGCCGGCCGGATCCGCCGGATGCGGCGCCAGCAACGGCAGCTGCGAGGCCAGCCGCTCCTCGCACAGCTCGACCAGCCGGTCGTAGCCGGCCTTGCCCATCAGCTCGATCAGCTCCGGCCGATAGGAGACGTACACCGGCTCACCCGCGCCGTGTGCCGAGGTCGCCGAGGTGCACCACCAGTGCAGGTCGTGGCCGCCCGGCCCCCAGCCGCGCCGGTCGTACTCGCCGATCGACACCTGCAGCACCCGGGTGTCATCGGGCCGGTCGATCCACTCGTACGTCCGCCGCACCGGCAGCTGCCAGCACACGTCCGGCTTGGTCTCCAGCGGCTCGCGGCCCTCTTTCAGGGCGAGGATGTGCAGCGAGCAGCCCATGCCGCCCGGGAATCCGGGCCGGTTCTGGAAGATGCAGGAGCCCTGGAAGGGACGCGTCTGCCGGTCGCCGTCCTCGTCCTCGGAGACCCAGCCGTTCCGCGTGCCCTCGGCGTGGTGCTGCCAGATGTCCGGCGTGAGCCTCGCCACATGCTCGGCCACCCGCTTCTCGTCGTCCTCGTCGGAGAAGTGGGCACCCAACGTGCAGCACCCGTCGTCAGCGCGGCCGGCCTGGATGCCCTGGCAGCCGCTGCCGAAGATGCAGTTCCAGCGAGAGGTCAGCCATGTCAGATCGCAACGGAAGACCTGCTCGTCGTCCGCCGGATCGGGAAACTCCACCCACGCCCGAGCGAAGTCGAGACCCTTCTCGTCGGATTCAACGACGCCCGGGGATTTGTCGCGCTTCGCCTTTTTCGTCTTTGGCACGAGTCCAGGGTACGGGTCTCTTACCCCCACCGAGGACGGCGGACGGCACCGCTGGCAGTAGCGTTCCGTACATGAGACTCGGTGTCCTCGACGTGGGATCGAACACGGTGCACCTTCTGGTGGTGGACGCGCACCCCGGAGCGTGCCCGCTGCCCGCGCACTCGCACAAGGCGGAGCTGCGCCTCGCCCAGCTCCTCGACGACAGCGGAGCGATCGGCAACGGCGGCGTCGACCGGCTGATCTCGGTCGTCCACGAGGCGCTCCAGGCCGCCGAGGACAAGGGCGTCGAGGAAGTGCTGCCGTTCGCGACCTCCGCCGTACGGGAGGCCCGCAACGCCGACGACGTCCTCGCACGCGTGCGCACCGAGACCGGCGTCGAGCTCCAGGTCCTCACCGGCGAGGAGGAGGCCCGGCTCACCTTCCTCGCCGCCCGCCGCTGGTTCGGCTGGTCGGCCGGAAAGCTGCTGGTCGTGGACATCGGCGGCGGCTCCCTGGAGATCGCCTACGGCATAGACGAGGAACCCGACGCGGCCGCCTCCCTGCCGCTGGGCGCCGGTCGCCTCACCGCCGGCTGGCTCCCCGGTGACCCGCCCGACCCGAAGGACGTTCGCGCCCTGCGCCGCCACGTGCGGACCGAGATCGCCCGCACGGTCGGCGAGTTCAGCCGCCTCGGCACCCCCGACCACGTCGTCGCCACGTCCAAGACCTTCAAGCAACTGGCCCGCATCGCCGGCGCGGCCCGCTCCGCGGAGGGCCTCTACGTCCAGCGCGAGCTCAAACGGGAGTCCCTGGAAGGCTGGGTCCCGAGGCTGGCCGGCATGACGGAAGCGGAACGAGCCGAGCTGCCCGGCGTCTCGGAGGGCAGGGCGGGCCAGCTGCTGGCCGGTGCCCTGGTGGCGGAGGCCGCCATGGACCTGTTCGGCGTGGAACGCCTGGAGATCTGCCCGTGGGCGCTGCGGGAGGGCGTGATCCTGCGTCGGCTGGATCACATGGAGTCCGCGTAGCGTTCCGCTTCCAGCGACGCGGAACGACCGTACCCGCCCGTGGCGAACACCACATCGGCCAACAGGCCCCCCACTCCCTCCCCACCACACCCCGTAATCTGTCCTGCATGGCAGAGCCAGCCGTGAAGATCCCGGACGCGAAGGTCGCACTCTCGACGGCCTCGGTCTACCCGGAGTCGACGGCCACGGCCTTCGAGATCGCCGCGCGCCTCGGCTACGACGGGGTCGAGGTCATGGTCTGGACGGACCCCGTCAGCCAGGACATCGAGGCCCTGCGCAGACTCAGCGACTACCACCAGATCCCGGTCCTGGCCGTGCACGCCCCCTGCCTGCTCATCACGCAGCGCGTCTGGTCCACCGACCCCTGGACCAAGCTCCAGCGGGCCCGTGCGGCGGCCGAGAAGCTCGGCGCGAGCACGGTCGTGGTCCACCCCCCGTTCCGCTGGCAGCGCCAGTACGCCAGGGACTTCGTCACCGGCATCTGGCGCATGGCCAACGAGACGGACGTACGGTTCGCCGTCGAGAACATGTATCCCTGGCGCTACCGCGACCGCGAGATGCTCGCCTACGCCCCCGACTGGGACGTGACGAACGACGACTACCGCCACTTCACGATCGACCTCAGTCACACCGCCACGGCTCGCGCCGACGCCCTCGACATGGTCGACCGCATGGGAGACCGCCTCGGCCACGTCCACCTCGCCGACGGCAGGGGATCGGCCAAGGACGAGCACCTGGTCCCCGGCCGCGGCACCCAGCCCTGCGCCGAGGTGCTGGACCGGCTCGCCCTGACCGGCTTCGACGGGCACGTCGTCATCGAGGTCAACACCCGCCGCGCCATGTCGAGCGCCGAGCGAGAGGCCGACCTGGCGGAGGCGCTGGCCTTCACCCGCCTCCACCTGGCCTCGGCGCAGAAGGTACCGAGGCGATGAGCGACCTGCCCCCAGGCGGCCCCACGGCCGGCAGCGCCCCCGGCCCCGGCAGCGCCCCTGGCCCCGGCAGCGGCCCCCGCACCGGCAGCGGCTCCGGCTCCGGCAGCGCCCCCGGTACCGGCCCCAGCGCCGCCGCCCGTCGCCGGGGCCGCCCCCCGCGTGCCGAGTCGGCCGACACCCGCGACCGCATCCTGACCGCCGCCCGCGAGGAGTTCTCCGAGCGCGGCTACGAGAAGACCTCCGTACGCGGCATCGCCAAGACGGCCGGGGTCGACTCGGCACTCGTGCACCACTACTTCGGCACCAAGGAGCAGGTCTTCGAGGCGGCGATCACCCAGTCCTTCGCGCCCGCCATCGAGGCACCGAAGGCCATCGAGGAGGGCCCCCTCGACGGCGTGGGGGAGCGCCTGGTCCGCTTCTTCTTCGGCGTCTGGGACAACCCGGCGACCCGCGCGCCCCTGCTCGCCATCGTCCGCTCCGCCGTCACCAACGAGACGGCCGCCGCCGTCTTCCGGAGGATCGTCGCCACGCAGGTGCTGCGCCGGATCGCCGACCGCCTCGACCTGCCGGACGCCGAACTGCGGGCCGAGCTGGCCGCCGCCCAGCTCGTGGGCACGGCGCTGCTGCGGTACGTCATCAAGGTGGAGCCACTGGCCTCGGCCGACCCGGAGCAGATCGTCGCGCGGCTGGCACCGGTCGTACAGCGCCACCTCACCGGACCCTGAACCGCCGGAGACGGCCGTCGGCCGAGACACGCGTCCCGCATTCCGGACGCACCGTCCCGCCCACTGGATGACCGGCGTACGCTCGGTAGCAGTCAGAAATCTCCGAAAACTCTGACGCAGTCTCTGAAGGAGCGAGCGACGATGCCCGAGCTGAGGTCCCGCACAGTCACCCACGGCCGCAACATGGCGGGCGCCCGCGCCCTTATGCGCGCCTCCGGTGTACCGGGTGCGGACATCGGCCGCAAGCCGATCATCGCGGTCGCCAACAGCTTCACCGAGTTCGTGCCGGGCCACACCCACCTGCAGCCGGTCGGCCGGATCGTCAGCGAGGCGATCGTCGAGGCCGGCGGCATCCCGCGCGAGTTCAACACCATCGCGGTGGACGACGGCATCGCCATGGGCCACGGCGGCATGCTGTACTCCCTGCCCTCCCGCGACCTGATCGCGGACTCGGTCGAGTACATGGTCGAGGCCCACTGCGCCGACGCCCTGATCTGCATCTCCAACTGCGACAAGATCACCCCGGGCATGCTCAACGCGGCCCTGCGCCTGAACATCCCGACGGTGTTCGTCTCCGGCGGCCCGATGGAGTCCGGCCGCGCCACCCTGGTCGACGGCACGGTCCGCACGCTCGACCTGGTCGACGCGATCTCCGACGCCGTGAACGACAAGATCTCGGACGAGGACATCCTCCGCATCGAGGAGAACGCCTGCCCGACCTGCGGCTCCTGTTCCGGCATGTTCACCGCCAACTCGATGAACTGCCTCACCGAGGCCATCGGCCTCTCCCTCCCCGGCAACGGCTCGGTCCTGGCCACCCACACCGCGCGCAAGCAGCTCTACGTCGACGCGGCCAACACGGTCATGGACATCACCCGCCGCTACTACGAGGAGGACGACGAGACGGTCCTGCCCCGCTCCGTCGCCACCTTCGCGGCCTTCGAGAACGCGATGGCCCTGGACATCGCGATGGGCGGCTCGACCAACACGATCCTGCACCTGCTGGCCGCGGCCCAGGAGGCGGGCGTCCCCTTCGGCCTCGCCGAGATCGACACGGTCTCCCGCCGCGTCCCCTGCCTGGCCAAGGTGGCCCCGAACGTCGCCAAGGACCGCACGTACTACATGGAGGACGTGCACCGCGCCGGCGGCATCCCCGCCCTCCTCGGCGAACTGCACCGCGCCGGCTTGCTCAACGAGGACGTGCACGCGGTCCACAGCCCGTCCCTCGCCGACTGGCTGAAGACCTGGGACGTGCGCGGCGGCTCCCCGTCCGCCAAGGCGGTCGAACTGTGGCACGCGGCCCCCGGCTGCGTCCGCTCCGCCGAGGCCTTCTCCCAGTCCGAGCGCTGGGAGGCCCTCGACGAGGACGCCGAGGGCGGCTGCATCCGCTCCGTCGAGCACGCCTACTCCAAGGACGGCGGCCTCGCCGTCCTCAAGGGCAACCTCGCGGTCGACGGCTGCGTCGTGAAGACAGCCGGCGTCGACGAGTCGATCTGGACCTTCGAGGGCCCGGCGGTCGTCTGCGAGTCCCAGGAGGAGGCCGTCGAGAAGATCCTGCTGAAGCAGATCAAGGAGGGCGACGTCGTCGTCATCCGCTACGAGGGCCCCAAGGGCGGCCCCGGCATGCAGGAGATGCTCTACCCGACCTCGTACCTGAAGGGCCGCGGCCTCGGCAAGACCTGCGCCCTGATCACCGACGGCCGCTTCTCCGGCGGCACCTCCGGCCTCTCCATCGGGCACGCCTCGCCCGAGGCGGCCGGCGGCGGCACCATCGCCCTCGTCGAGGACGGCGACCGCATCCGCATCGACATCCCCAACCGCTCCATCGAGCTCCTCGTCGACGACGCCGAACTGGCCCGCCGCGAGCAGGCGCTGAACGGCGTCTACGCCCCGAAGAACCGCGACCGCAAGGTCTCCGCCGCCCTGCGCGCCTACGCCGCGATGGCGACCAGCGCCGACAAGGGCGCCGTGCGCGACGTGACGAAACTGGGCTGAACAACCTCTCGCAGGGGCCGCTTCCCCCAGATCCACAAAGGGGAGGCGGCCCCCACCCGTGACGCCCTACCAGGCGGACGGATCACGCCCGTCCTCGGCGAAGACGACCCCGTCCGGCGCACCGGCGTAGACACGGCCACCGACGACCACGGGCTCGGGCAGCGAGGCCGGAACCCGGTCCGACCGCTCGCCCAGCCGGGGAGAGGTCTGCCCGACGAGCTTCCCGCGCCGGGCGTCGACGGCGAGCAGCCGCCCGTCAGGAGCGGTCACGTACACATGGCGTTCGTCCGCCACCGGAGTGGATCCCCGGACGACGCCCGTCTCCAGACTCCAGAGCTGCTTCCGCGACTCCAGATCGACGGCGACCAGCGCCCCACCGGTCGCCATCAGGTGGACGACGTCCCGGCGCACACCGCCCTGAACGTCCTGCAAGGGCAAGCGCAACGGGACACGCACGGTCGTACGACTCCCCGGGCTGTACCGGACCACGGCCCGCGCCTCCCCCCGCACGGCATCGACGGCCACGAACACCACCGACCCGTCCACGGCCCCGATAGGCCGCAAGTCCCCCTCCAACCGCTCGTCCCACCGCACGTCGCCCGTCCCCGGGTCCACCGCGGTG
This sequence comes from Streptomyces sp. NRRL S-455, assembly GCF_000717875.1. Classification (GTDB taxonomy): domain Bacteria; phylum Actinomycetota; class Actinomycetes; order Streptomycetales; family Streptomycetaceae; genus Streptomyces. Next base: position 2,205 of record NZ_JOCT01000045.1, on the reverse strand, counting down.
ACCTTCGTACTCGCCCCGTCGCCGGACACAGTCGCCGTGTAGGCCAGCGGATCACCCGCGAACGACACGAAATACGGCACGTCCTGCCCCGGGATCCGATGGCTCCACTTCACGTTCCCCGACGCACCGTCCACGCCGGTGACGGTGCCATCGGCCGCGGTGAGCAGCACCATCCCTCCCACGGCCCGCACTCCGCCCGACATCGACATGGCCTGCCGCCGTGCCACGTCACCCGAGTCCGGATCGAGCGCGGTCAGCCGCTGCCCGTGGCCGAGCCCGGCCAGCACCAGATCACCCGACACGACCGGAGCCCCACTCGGCGGCCCCTCGGCGGCGACCCCGTCCAGCCGGTGCTTCCACAGCAGACGCCCGTCCGCCGGATCCAGAGCGAACACCAGCCCGGTCTGCGCGCACAGCAACTTCCCAGCCGCGTACGAACACTGCGGGGTGCCCGTCCTCGACAACGGTGTCGCCGCCCACGCCGTGAAGGCGGCAGCCGTGGTCCGCGGGGCGGTCACCTCAGGCGCCGGAACGGGATCGCCCCCCGACAACGACACCGACACGAGCGCACCGACGACGACCAGTCCGAGGACACCGGCCCCGAGAGCGCCCCGCTTACCGAGCCGCCGCCGGGACCGTCTCTCCCCATCGGGCCGCTCGGCCACCGGTGCCTCGACCACCGCTGACGGCTCGTCCACCCGCGGCGCAGGTATGAACGCCTGTGTGTCGTACGAGGCCGCCACCGACCGCAGCTCCCGCATCAACTCGTCGGGAGAGGGCCGGTCCTCGGGCTCCTTGGCGAGACACCGCAGCACGAGCGGCGCCAGTTCCTCCGGTACGCCCGTCAGCTCGGGCTCGTCGTGCACCACCTGGTAGGCGACGACATAGGGACTGTCGGAGTCGAACGGCCCCCGCCCGGTGGCCGCATGCACCATGACAGACCCGAGGGCGAACACATCCGCTGCGGGCCCCACCTCTCTCGGACGCCGGAACTGCTCGGGCGCCATGAACGGCGGCGTGCCGATCAGCTTCCCGGTCTCGGTCCGCAGCTCACTGTCCGCCGGCCGGGAGATGCCGAAGTCGATGACCTTCGGCCCGTCCTCGGCGAGCAGCACGTTGCTCGGCTTCAGATCCCGGTGCACGACCCCGACCCGATGAATGTCGCGCAGCGCCTCCGCGAGCCCGGCCATCAGCCGACGCAACTGCGCCGGGGCCAAAGGCCCGTTCCGCTTCACCTCCTGGGCGAGTGTGGGTCCCGGAATGAACAGAGTGGCCATCCAAGGCCGCCCGGCCTCCGGATCGGCATCGACCACGGGCGCCGTAAAGGCCCCGCTCACCCGCCGTGCCGCTCCCACTTCCTGCCGGAAACGTCCCCTGAACTCGGGGTCCTTGGCGAACTCCGCGTGCACGACCTTCACCGCGAGCTTCATCCCGGAGGTGCTCCGGGCCAGATGCACGACACCCATGCCGCCCGAGCCCAGGCACGACTCGAGCCGGTAGTGACCGGCGTACTCGGGAAGCTCCGCTTCCGGGCCCGCCCCGGCATTCCGCTGTGGCGCCACTGGGACCACCCCCGTGCTGTTCGTCCGCGCGCGCGACGCACGGAGCCTAGTCGATGACTCCTACGGGACAGAGGCGGCTTGCCAGCCTCCACAAACGAATCGCGCACAGGTGTTTGATCGTGTGATCCAGGGGAATGAACGGGGTCCCATGGCACCCATGGGATTCAACGGGGGAGGTTTTGTCATGTCTGTCGAGCCTGTCGAAGAGGCCGGCATGCCGCTGGTCACCACACTGGCCGCGGCGGCCACGTACTTCTCGATCGCGCCGGGCGTCCGCGTCAACGTCCGCAGCGGTCCCGGTACCGGCTATCCGATCGTCAAGGTCCTGCCCGAGGGCTCCCGCGTCCAGATCCACTGCCAGTCACCCGGCACCCTGGTCACGGGCCCGTACGGCACGACGAACATCTGGGACAACATCGCGAGCGGCCAGTACGTGTCGGACGCGTACGTGAACACCGGCAGCGACGGCTACATACGCCCGCGCTGCGGCTGACCCGCGGCAGCCGGCCGGAGGGCTGCGCGACTTGCTCGGCGTTGTAGCTGAGGGCGGGGCGTTGCGCAGCCCGGCGTGGCGGGGTGCCGCTGCGCCCACCCTCCCCCAAGCTCTCGGCTTCGCTCGAGCAGGGGGGACCCCCATCGCCCC
>NZ_JOCT01000044.1 GCF_000717875.1 Streptomyces sp. NRRL S-455 | reverse complement strand
ACCCCCGCCCGGAACGGCTCCACACCCCGCAGCATCCGCACCCGCGTCGGCTCGATCAGCAGCATCACCCGGCGCTCCCCGGGCAGCAGCCACGGGTACCGGTCCTCTCCGAGGTACTTGCGCGCGAGCCGGTCCATCGCCCGCTCGGCCTCCTCACCCTCCACGAACCGGACGACCTTCCCCCGGATCTCGGCCCGGTCGTACGGGTTCTCCGGGTCGTGGTGGGACAGCGAAACGTATGGATTGCGCCGCAGGTTTTCCTCCTTCACCCGCCCGATCGAGGTGTTGACCATGACGTACTCCCCTTCGATGTCCGCCCACATGGGCGACACCTGAGGCGCTCCGTCCGCACCCACCGTCGCGAGGTGCCAGAAGTTCGTCGCCAGCAGACGTTCGCGAATATGCCCGTTGAGCTTGCCGTTCACGTTTCCCACCGCCTTTCCGGGCCCGCGTTCGCCGGCCCGGCGCCATCCTCACCCCCGTCCCGCCCCGGCGGACAAGACGATCTTCGGCCCCGATCGAACCCACCGGTAGCCGTAGCTTCCTACAATCCGTGTTCCTGGCCGAACAGTCCGTAGTCGCCGCGGTCCCCCGCCCCTAGCTTGTGGCGCGTGCGCCGACCTTCACACCGTCCGAGCGAGCCACCCCCTACACCCACACCCCCGCCCTTCAACGCCCGCGCGGCACGCCGCCTGCGCGCGGCCCTGGGCATGACTCCGGAACACGTCGCCCACGACATGCGCGTCTCGTACGGGCACCCCCGCATCACGCCGGACGACGTCATCGCCTGGGAACGCGGTGCCGCGGCCCCGGCCGGCTCCGAACTCACCGCCCTCGCGGGCGTCCTGTGGTGCTCGCCCGGCGAACTCATCGGCAGACCCCGCACCCTGCGCGAGCACCGCATCGCCCGCGGCCTCGCCCCCGAGGACGTGGCCCGTGTCGTCGGGCACGAAGTCCACGCCTATCTGCGCATGGAGGAGACCGACACCTGGCGCGGCACCGACCGCCAGTCCGCCGCGCTCGCCGACCTGCTCGGCCTCCGGCTGCCCGACTTCGTCACCGTCACCGGCCGCGACGCCAGACTCGGCGACCTGCTGCGCAGCGCCGTCACGACCCGCTGGCAGGCCTACGTACGCCCGCTTTCGAAGGTCGTGCCCCTGGAGCGGCGATTCCTGGAGAACGCCCTCCACGCCCTGCACCGGGACTACCAGGGGCACATGGCGGCCACCCTGAGCCGGGGCGGCGGCAGCTCGGACGCCGGCGACACGGCCCGCGACTTCCTCGACCGGATCGTCGACCACTTCTGGACGAGAGTGAAGGAGAGACCCGCCTAGATCCAGCAGAGCCCGGCCTAGAACACCGACTCGGCCTCGTCCATCCGGTCCTTCGGCACCGTCTTCAGCTCGGTGACCGCCTCCGCGAGCGGCACCATCACGATCTCCGTCCCGCGCAGCGCGGTCATCTTGCCGAACTGCCCCTGGTGCGCGGCCTCCACCGCGTGCCATCCGAAGCGCGTGGCGAGCACCCTGTCGTACGCGGTCGGCGTACCGCCGCGCTGGACGTGGCCGAGAATGACCGGCTTGGCCTCCTTGCCGAGGCGCCGCTCCAGCTCGTGGGCGAGTGCGGTGCCGATACCGAGGAAGCGCTCGTGGCCGAACTGGTCGATCTCGCCCTTGCCGTAGTCCATGGAGCCCTCGGCGGGGTGCGCGCCCTCGGCGACACAGACGACCGCGAACTTCTTGCCGCGGGCGAAGCGCTCCTCGACCATCGTCGCGAGATCGGCGGGGTCGAACGGACGCTCCGGCAGACAGATGCCGTGCGCACCGGCCGCCATCCCCGACTCCAGCGCGATCCACCCCGCGTGGCGTCCCATGACCTCGACCACCATCACCCGCTGGTGGGACTCGGCCGTGGTCTTCAGGCGGTCCATCGCCTCGGTGGCGACCCCCACCGCCGTGTCGAACCCGAAGGTGCGGTCCGTGGACGAGATGTCGTTGTCGATCGTCTTCGGGACGCCCACGACCGGCAGGCCCGCGTCGGACAGCATGCGGGCCGCCGTCAGCGTGCCCTCGCCGCCGATCGGGATCAGCGCGTCGATACCGAACTCGTGGATCATGTCGGAGGCGTTGGCGCAGGCCTCACGGAGACGGTCGCGCTCCAGCCGGGACGACCCGAGGATGGTGCCGCCGCGGGCGAGGATGCCGCTGACCGCGTTGAGGTCGAGGCTGCGGTAGCGGCCGTCCAGCAGGCCCGCGTAACCGTCTTCGAAGCCGATGACCTCGTCCCCGTAGTTGTCGACCGCCCGGTGCACGACCGACCGGATTACGGCGTTCAGGCCGGGGCAGTCGCCGCCTGCGGTGAGAACTCCGATACGCATCGTGCTGTGTCTCCTGCTCGCTGTGGACACCGGTGAGCTTCTGCCGATTGTTTCACGCTCCGCGGCCCGGTCAGGTACCCACTCTGACGGGCGCCTTATCCATCGACGGAGGTATTGTCAAGGCGTTCCGCTCACCTCGATGGGCGATTTTTTGCAATTCTCGACGTACCACTGAGACGAAACGGAGAGCCCGCGTGACCCGCAGCGTGTACGTGACCGGCATCGACCGCGGCGACGGACGCCAGGTCGTCGAACTGGGGGTCATGGAGCTCCTCACCCGACAGGTCGACCGGGTGGGCGTCTTCCGCCCCCTGGTCCACGACGGGCCCGACCGCCTCTTCGAGCTGCTGCGCTCCCGCTACCGGCTCACCCAGGACCCGGCGACCGTCTACGGCATGGACTACCACGAGGCGTCCGCGCTCCAGGCCGAGGCCGGCACGGACGAGCTGGTGTCCACGCTCGTCGACCGCTTCCACCTGGTCGCCCGCGACTACGACGTCGTCCTGGTCCTGGGCACCGACTACGCCGACACCCAGCTCCCGGACGAGCTGTCGCTCAACGCCCGGCTGGCGAACGAGTTCGGCGCGTCCGTGATCCCGGTGGTGGGCGGCCGCAAGCAGACCGTGGAGTCCGTGCTCGCCGAGACGCGCAACGCCTACCGCGCCTACGACACCCTCGGCTGCGACGTCCTGGCCATGGTCACCAACCGGGTCGCCCGCGAGGACCGCGACGAGATCGCCGGCCAGCTGGACTCCAGGCTCCCCGTGCCCTGTTACGTCCTGCCCGACGAGCCGGCCCTCTCCGCCCCCACCGTCTCGCAGATCAGCCACGCCCTGGGCGGCAAGGTGGTGCTCGGCGACGACTCGGGGCTCGCCCGGGACGTGCTCGGTTTCGTCTTCGGCGGCGCGATGCTGCCGAACTTCCTGAACGCCCTGACCCCGGGCTGCCTCGTCGTCACCCCGGGCGACCGCGCGGACCTGGTGGTCGGCGCGCTCGCCGCGCACAGCGCCGGCACCCCGCCGATCGCGGGCGTGCTGCTCACCCTCGACGAGGTACCCGGCGACGACATCCTCACCCTCGCCGACCGCCTCGCCCCCGGCACCCCGGTGCTGTCGGTGGCCGGCACCAGCTTCCCCACCGCCGAGCAGCTGTTCTCCCTGGAGGGCAAGCTGAACGCGGCCACCCCCCGCAAGGCGGAGCGGGCCCTCGGCCTGTTCGAGCGGTACGCCGACACCGCCGACCTGGCCCGCCGGGTCTCCGCGCCCAGCAGCGACCGCGTCACACCGATGATGTTCGAGCACAAGCTGCTGGAGCAGGCCCGCAGCGACCTGCGCCGGGTCGTCCTGCCCGAGGGCACCGAGGAGCGTGTGCTGCACGCCGCCGAGGTGCTGCTGCGCCGCGGCGTGTGCGAGCTGACCCTGCTCGGCCCGGTCGACCAGATCCGCAAGAAGGCCGCCGACCTCGGCGTCGACCTCGGCGAGTCCCAGCTGATCGACCCGACCGACTCCGACCTGCGCGACGTCTTCGCCGAGAAGTACGCGACGCTGCGCGCCCACCGCGGCGTCACCGTGGAGCTGGCCTACGACGTCGTCTCCGACGTGAACTACTTCGGCACGCTGATGGTGCAGGAGGGCCTGGCCGACGGCATGGTGTCGGGCTCGGTGCACTCCACGGCCGCGACCATCCGCCCGGCCTTCGAGATCATCAAGACCAAGCCGGACGCGGACATCGTCTCGTCGGTGTTCTTCATGTGCCTGGCCGACAAGGTCCTCGTCTACGGCGACTGCGCGGTCAACCCCGACCCGAACGCCGAGCAGCTCGCCGACATCGCCATCCAGTCGGCGACGACGGCCGCACAGTTCGGTGTGGAGCCGCGCATCGCGATGCTGTCGTACTCGACCGGCACCTCCGGCTCCGGCGCCGACGTCGACAAGGTCCGCGAGGCCACCGAGCTGGTCCGGTCCCGCCGCCCCGACCTGAAGATCGAGGGCCCGATCCAGTACGACGCCGCCGTGGAGCCGTCGGTCGCGGCGACCAAGCTGCCCGGCTCCGAGGTCGCGGGGCAGGCGACGGTGCTGATCTTCCCCGACCTGAACACCGGCAACAACACCTACAAGGCCGTGCAGCGTTCGGCCGGCGCGATCGCTGTCGGCCCGGTGCTGCAGGGCCTGCGCAAGCCGGTCAACGACCTGTCCCGGGGCGCCCTCGTCCAGGACATCGTCAACACCGTCGCCATCACGGCGATCCAGGCCCAGTCCCCCGCCCCGTCCCCGAGCGAGAAGGCAGCCGCCCAGTGAGCCCGTCCCGTGTCCTCGTCCTGAACTCCGGCTCGTCGTCGGTGAAGTACCAGCTGCTCGACATGCGCGACAACAGCCGGCTGGCGGTGGGCCTGGTCGAACGCATCGGCGAACAGACCTCCCGCCTCAAGCACACCCCGGCCGGCGGCGAGAGCCGGGAGCGCGGCGGCGCCATCGCCGACCACGACGCCGCCCTGAAGGCCGTCGCCGAGGAACTCGCCAAGGACGGACTGGGCCTGGACTCGCCCGAACTGGCCGCGATCGGGCACCGCGTGGTGCACGGCGGCAAGTCCTTCACCGAGCCGACCGTGATCGACGACACCGTCCTGGCCGAGATCGAGCGGCTCATCCCGGTGGCCCCGCTGCACAACCCGGCCAACCTCACCGGCATCCGCACGGCCCAGGCGCTGCGCCCGGACCTGCCGCAGGTCGCCGTCTTCGACACCGCGTTCCACACGACGATGCCGGAGTCGGCCGCCCGCTACGCGATCGACGTCAAGACGGCCGACGAGCACCGCGTCCGCCGCTACGGCTTCCACGGCACCTCGCACGCCTACGTCTCCCGGGCCACCGCCGAGCTGCTCGGCAAGGCGCCGGAGGACGTCAACGTGATCGTGCTGCACCTGGGCAACGGGGCGTCCGCCTCGGCCGTGCGGGGCGGCCGTTGCGTGGACACTTCCATGGGGCTGACGCCTTTGGAGGGGCTCGTGATGGGTACGCGCTCCGGAGACATGGACCCGGCCGTCATCTTCCATTTGATGCGTGTTGGTGGAATGTCCGCCGACGAGATCGACACTCTTCTCAACAAGAAGAGCGGTCTGATCGGTCTGTGCGGCGACAACGACATGCGGGAGATCCGCCGTCGCGTCGACGAGGGCGACGAGCAGGCGGAGCTGGCGTTCGACATCTACATTCACCGCCTGAAGAAGTACATCGGCGCCTATTACGCCGTACTCGGGCGGGTGGACGCGGTCGCCTTCACCGCCGGTGTCGGCGAGAACGCGGCGCCCGTACGGGAGGCCGCCCTGGCGGGCCTGGAGGAGCTGGGCCTGGCGGTGGACGGCGAGCGGAACGCGGTGCGCGGCGACGAGGCGAGGCTGATCTCGCCGGAGGGCGCCCGGGTCGCGGTGGCGGTGGTACCTACTGACGAGGAATTGGAGATCGCGACGCAGACCTACGCGCTGGTAAATGGTTCGGGGAATCACACCTGAGCGGCATCCCGCCCTTTTGTATTTTCCGCCAGACGGAATATTCCGTTGCGAAACAAACCGATAGGATCGCCCCATGCGCCGTTCGAAAATCGTCTGTACTCTCGGCCCCGCGGTCGACTCCCACGAGCAGCTTGTCGCGCTGATCGAAGCCGGCATGAACGTGGCCCGCTTCAACTTCAGCCACGGCTCGCACGCCGAGCACCAGGGCCGGTACGACCGGGTCCGGGCCGCCGCCAAGGAGACCGGCCGGGCCATCGGTGTCCTCGCCGACCTGCAGGGCCCGAAGATCCGTCTGGAGACCTTCGCCGAGGGTCCCGTGGAGCTGGTGCGCGGTGACGAGTTCACCATCACCACCGAGGACGTCCCGGGCGACAAGACGATCTGCGGAACGACCTACAAGGGCCTGCCGGGCGACGTCTCCCACGGCGACCAGATCCTCATCAACGACGGCAACGTCGAGCTGAAGGTCACCGAGGTCCACGGACCGCGGGTGAAGACGATCGTCATCGAGGGCGGCGTCATCTCGGACCACAAGGGCATCAACCTGCCCGGCGCGGCCGTCAACGTGCCGGCCCTGTCCGAGAAGGACATCGAAGACCTCCGCTTCGCCCTCCGTATGGGCTGCGACCTCGTCGCGCTGTCCTTCGTCCGCGACGCCAAGGACGTCCACGACGTGCACCGCGTCATGGACGAGGAGGGCCGCCGCGTCCCCGTCATCGCCAAGGTGGAGAAGCCGCAGGCGGTGCAGAACATGGAGGACGTCGTAATGGCGTTCGACGGCGTGATGGTCGCCCGCGGTGACCTGGCCGTCGAGTACCCGCTCGAGAAGGTCCCGATGGTGCAGAAGCGCCTCATCGAACTGTGCCGCCGCAACGCCAAGCCGGTGATCGTGGCGACCCAGATGATGGAGTCGATGATCACCAACTCCCGTCCGACCCGCGCCGAGGCATCCGACGTGGCCAACGCGATCCTGGACGGCGCGGACGCGGTCATGCTGAGCGCCGAATCGTCCGTGGGCGCCTACCCGATCGAGACCGTCAAGACGATGTCGAAGATCGTCACCGCGGCCGAGCAGGAGCTGCTGTCCAAGGGCCTGCAGCCGCTCGTCCCCGGCAAGAAGCCGCGCACCCAGGGCGGTTCGGTCGCCCGCGCCGCCTGCGAGATCGCCGACTTCCTCGGCGGCCGCGGCCTGGTGGCCTTCACCCAGTCCGGCGACACCGCCCGCCGCCTGTCCCGCTACCGCGCCCAGCAGCCGATCATCGCCTTCACCACCGACGAGGGCACCCGCAACCAGATGGCGCTCAGCTGGGGCGTGGAGCCGCACGTGGTGCCGTTCGTGAACAGCACCGACGAGATGGTCGACCTGGTGGAGCAGGAGCTGGTCAAGCTCAACCGCTTCAACGCCGGCGACATCGTGATCATCACCGCCGGCTCGCCCCCCGGCGTGCCCGGCACCACCAACATGGTGCGCGTCCACCACCTGGGCGGCGGCAAGGGCTGACCGGCCGAGACCTTGATACGCGACTGAGGGCGTTCCCTGTGACGGGGGGCGCCCTCGGTCGCGTTCGTGCGTCTGTGCCCCGCCGGGTCGACACCCGGCGGGGCACAGTGTGTTGCGGCTCCCGGAGAGGCCTCTGAGGCGGCGTCAGTCGGTGATGTACTGGTGCAGCCCCGGCACGGTCAGCGTGCCGCCGAACTGGCCGGCCTGGGTAACCTTCACGTTGGTGAAGTAGATCTCCGGGAGGTTCAGGGGCGGCGGGTGCTCGGGATCGAACGTGAGCGGGACGAGTCCGAGCAGGTTGCCCGAAATCTTCTCCGTGTACATCACCGTCTTGCCGCCGGTGATCTCAGACGTCTCCCCCTTGGCCGACTGGACGTGGTGAGTCTTGCCGGACTGCTTGTCCTTGACGAGCTGGTGCAGGTCGCCGATCTCGGTGCCGCCGGAGATGACGAACTTCAGAACCTTCTTGGTGGCACCGCTCGCCGTCTTCACTTCGACGACGCCCTGGTAGTCGGCGCCGTGCAGTTTCAGGGAGCTGGCCTCCAGGTACCAGGGGTCGTCGGGCAGGAGAATCTTGTTGTCGACTCCGCCCTCGGCATCCGTGGCCGCTGGGCAGTCCTCGGGGTCCACGGAGGGGCTCTGGGACGGGCCGGGGGAAGCGGTGGCCTTGTCAGCCGCCTTCTCGGCCGCCTCTTCGACGACCTCGGCCGTGTCCTCCGCCGCCTTCGACGCCGTGTCGGTCGAGTCCTGCACGGTGTCCTTCGCCGTACCGGTGACCTTGTCGGTGGTCTCCCTGACGGTGTCGGACGCGTCGTCCGACACCGAGGGCCTCTCGGTGGCCTCGGACTCGCCCGTGTCGCCGGACGGCGAAGCGGACGCGGACGGCGTGGGGCTCGGGCTCTCGGTGGAATTGCCGCCAGTGAAGATGCCGCCGATCGCGTCGCCGATGTCCTCGAGGACGTTGCCGCCGCTCTTGGACGGCGACGGGCTGGGAGTTGCCGCGTCGTCCTCGTCCGACGTGCCCGAGGAGGCCGAAGGGGTCGGCGTGGGTTCGGTCTTGTCGCCCTTGTCTCCGGAACCTGAATCCGACGAACCTGACGAACCCGCTGGATCCTTGTCCTCGTCCGAACCGCCTGCGGACGCCGAGGGCGTCGGCTCGACCGTCTCCTCGGCCTTCTCGCCGTCGGTCTCGCTGCCGCTCGGCGACGGAGAAGCATCGTCCTTGCCCTTGGCATCCTTCAGCGACTCGACGCAGGCCTGGTACTCGTCGGCCGTGAGGCTGTTCGACGTCGACGGCTGGTCGTCGGCCAGGGCGAGCGTCGGGGTGAATCCCATGCCCATGAGCACCGCGGTGGGCATCGCCGCCATGGCTATCGCTTTGCCGGCCGGCATCTGGAACCTGGTGAACAGCGGCTTCTTCGGTGCCGCGTGGCGCGGCCCGGTTCTCACACGGGACGCCTCCGCGTCAGCCCCGCGAGTCACCTCGTCAGCTGGCACTGTGCCTCCCGTTCGCCCCGTTGGCCGGGCTCGTTCCTGACAGATCGTTCGAGTCGTCCATCGGGTCCACGGGCCTCAGGACCGTGGTGTCGGTGTTCGTGGCCCCGGGGGTACCGCCCTCACCCGTGGCGCCTCCCTTCGCGGGCTGCGGCTCCGTTGGGGCGCCTGGTGCCCACGAACAGGCCAGCGCGCCGCCGGTCACAGCCAAAAGGAAGCCGACGACGAAGCCGCCGAAGTTCGATACAGGGAGCGAAACCAGGCCGAGCAGGATCGCCGCGACGCCTGCGAAGACCCGGATGTGCTGCTGGAACCAGAGGCTCACGCCCAGGACGACGAGCAGCACACCGATGATCAAGGAACCGGCGCCCGCGGTGGTGGCCATCGCCAGCGTCAGGTGGCCGATCTGCAGCTGTGCGTACGGGAAGTACATGATCGGAAGGCCACCGAGCATGACATACAGACCGGCCCAGAACGGGCGGTTACCCCGCCAGGCGCGGAACTGCAGCCTCCGGCGGCTGAACTGGCCGGGTGCGGCAGGAGTCTCGGCGCTCATGGAAAACAGCTCCCTGGTGCGGCGTTGCTCTGGTGAGGGTGGTACTGCGGTGGGGAAGTGGGGGGCTTGAAAGCGCGGGTGGAGTACGGGCGGGCGGGAGGCTCCATGGGCTCCCACCCGCCCGTCACCGAGTGGCTAGTAGCACTCGTGCTTACCCTGCTGCAGCTTCATCGACAGACCGGGAAGCGTGAAGGTTCCGGCGGTGGTCGCCCACGCCGTCTGCTTCACGTCGTACAGGTCAGCCCCAGTAGCCTGCTGGGCGAAGCCGTTGGGGTTGGCCTGCCCCTTGCCTTCCTTCATGCCGGGACCCTTGCCGCCCTTGTCGGGGCCCGTGTCGCCGGCGGCCACACCGATGTCGATGCCGTGGAACACGGCCTTCGACGAGTCGAGGTTCTCGACATCGATGTACAGGTTCTTGGCCGAGACCTGCTTTTCCTCGTCCTTGCTGTCACCCGCCTTCAGCGTCAGGCTGACAGACCCGAGGACCGGGATGTTCGGGGTGACGACCGACTGGCACAGCTTCTGGATCGTCGCGCTCTTGAACGACGAAACCGCTACCGGGTGAAGCGCCTTCTCGCCGGACATCGTGTAGCCGGAGTCGATCGCCCCGTACTGCGCGAATCCCTTGCCGTGCAGCTCCTCGGCCGTGACCTTGAACGACTGCCCCGACACACTGAACGATGCCGCGAGAGCACCCTGCGCCAGCCCCACACCTATCGCAGCCGTGGCGGCGACGGTGGGCACCATCACCACAGCGAACCGCTTCCATCTGGTCCCGCCACGCACCTGGGACTCCATATTTCCTCCTTCTCGGACGTACATCTCCTGTCCTGACTGGCCCCAAGTCGCGGCTCAGCCGGGCAGGGATGGGAGAAGTGCTACGTCCTCGGGAAGGAGAGCGCCCGCACTCGGCGGCGCAACTCGCGCCCGAATCACCGGCGATCACCCCCGAGCGACAACCACTGGTCGCGCCTGACACGCATCACGCACAACCCTGCTGGACAGGCTTCACCGGAAGGGCGAAGACCCCCCTGTCCAAGAGCCGGCGCCACTGCCGCCGGCTCTGCTCGGTGGGGACCCAGGACGTCCCGCGACCCAACCGGCTGCCGGGGTACGGGAATGGACCGAGCGTGGCCGATCGTGGTCCATTCTGGCGGCAGGCACAAGGGGGTTCGTTACTGGCTAGTAACGGCCGGATAACCGAACAACGACCCGTTGGTCTCGGGCAGCGACACAGGGTGTTGCGAACCGGCGGCGCAAAGCTGTTGATCACTGGACAGAATCCGACAGATCAACGCCTGCGACTTACTCGCAGTAACAGCGGCCGCGATTACCAAGATTTGGTAAAGCGCGGCCGCGGTGACGCTCTGTTGGCCAATTTTTCACGTGGGCACCACATGCCCCCGTGTTTAGCGACTGGTCAGAACAGGGCGCGCGCCAGGGCCCTGCGGGCCGCGATCACACGCGGGTCCTCGGGGCCGACCACCTCGAACAGCTCCAGCAGCCGCATGCGAACGGTGTCCCGGTCGTCACCGACCGTACGCTGCACGGTCTCGATCAGCCGGCCGAAGGCGTCCTCCACGTGCCCGCCCACCAGGTCCAGGTCGGCCGCCGTGATCTGCGCCTGCACGTCGGCGGGCTTCTCGGCCGCGTCCCTGCGCACCTGCTGCGGGTCGACGCCCTGCACCCGCTGGAGCAACTCGGCCTGCGCGAGGCCCAGTTTGGCTTCCTCGTTGCCCGGGTCCTCGCTCAGCACGTTCTTGTACGCCTGGATGGCACCGCCCAGGTCGCCCGAGTCCAGCGCCTGGACGGCGGACTCGAGGAGCGCGTCGTACGGGCCGGCCGACCGCTCGGGAGCCGCCTGGGCACCGCCGCCCGGCTCGGCGTCGGGGTCGACGGTGAGACCGGTCAGGCCGAAGCGCTGCTCGGCGACCTGCACCAGCTGGTCCAGGGTCTGCCGGATCTGCGTCTCGTCCGCGGCCCCCTGGAAGAGCGGAAGGGCCTGCCCCGCGACGACCGCGAACACCGCGGGGATCCCTTGGATGCCGAACTGCTGCATCAGCATCTGGTTGGCGTCGACGTCGATCTTGGCGAGCAGGAAGCGGCCGTTGTACTCGACGGCCAGCCGCTCCAGGACCGGGCTCAGCTGCTTGCAGGGCTGACACCACTCGGCCCAGAAGTCGATGACGACGGGCACTTCGGCGGACCGCTGCAGGACGTCCCGCTCGAACCCCGCCTCGTCGACGTCGATGACGAGGTCGGCCGGGGAGATCGCCCCCGTCCCGCCCTCCCTGGCGGCCTGGGCCCGCGCCTGCTCCGCCTTCGCCTTGGCCTCCTGGGCCGCCTTCACCGCGGCGAGGTCGACGACTCCGCTCATGGACATGTTCCGTGGCTGCATGCGTCTATCCTCCCCCGTACTGAGCGTGCGTGTGAAAAACGGTGTGAAAGCCGGGCTGGTCGGTCCCGTCGGCGCCGGGTCCCCACCCCGCACCGGGTCGGCGAAGCCCGTGTACGTCCCCACGCGCTTTCGCTACGAGACGTAGCGTAACGCCACACCGTGCTCCGGGAACACCACCCCCCGGTGATCTCCCTCACGGACGCACGGGGGAACCGTCGGTTTATGGTCAGGGCATGCAGAGCCGCAGCCCCGTCAGCCGCACCGGGCGGCCGCGCAGCGCCACGGCGGACGCCGCGATCCTGGCCGCGACGCGTCAGGCACTGGTGGACCTGGGCTGGTCCAAGCTCACCCTGGGAGACGTCGCCACCCGCGCCGGGGTTGCGAAGACGACGCTCTACCGCCGCTGGGCGGGCAAGAACGAACTGGTCGTCGACGCGGTGGCGGAACTCTTCGACGAACTGGAACTCCCGGACAGCGGCTCGCTGGCCGCGGACATCGAAGGCGTGGTCCTCCAGTTCGCGGCGATCCTGGCCCGTCCGGAGGCGAAGAGCGGCCTGATGGCCGTGGTCGCGGAGGCCACCCGTGACGACGCCCTGCGCGAACGGATCCGCGCGTCGGTCGTCGACCGCCAGAAGCGCCTGGTCCTGGAGGGCAGATGCCGAGCCCAGGAAAGAGGCGAACTCCCTACCGAACCGGACCCGGAGGCGGGGTCCCGCACCGCGGACCTGATCTTCGACATGGTGGCGGGAGCGGTGGTGCACCGCACCCTGGTGAGTGCGGAACCGGCGGACGAGGAGTGGGTCCGCAGCTTCACCAGGGTGCTGCTGCAAGGGCTGAGCGGCTAGGTGTGCTGTCCGGACAGGTTGGTGACGCGGCTGGCTGGTGTTCGGATCACGCCGCAGACGCGGGGCCTGGCACGCGCTGCCGATCCCCTGCGCCGTGATCCAAACGACAGACCCTGGGTCAGAACCCGGCGGGTTCCGTGTACACCCCCCACTCGTCCCGCAACACCCCGCAGATCTCCCCGAGCGTCGCCTCCGCCCGCACGGCGTCCAGCATCGGCTCGATCATGTTCGCGCCGGACCGCGCCGCGGCCAGCATGCCCTCGAGCGCGGTGCGGACCCGCGCGTCGTCCCGGCCGGCCTTCCGCTCGCCGAGCACCCGCACCTGTTCCCGCTCCACCTCGTGGCTGACCCGCAGGATCTCCAGGTCCCCGGTCACGGAGCCGGTGTGGGCGTTGACGCCGACGACCTTCTTGTCGCCCTTCTCCAGTGCCTGCTGGTAGCGGAACGCCGACTCGGCGATCTCGCCGGTGAACCAGCCGTCCTCGATGCCCCGCAGGATCCCGGAGGTGATCGGCCCGATCGGGTGCTGCCCGTCGGGGTGCGCCCGCAGCCCGCGTTCCCTGATCTGCTCGAAGATCTTCTCCGCGTCCGCCTCGATCCGGTCGGTCAGCTGCTCGACGTACCAGGAGCCGCCCAGCGGGTCGGCGACGTTGCCGACCCCGGTCTCCTCCATCAGCACCTGCTGCGTGCGCAGCGCGATCTCCGCCGCCTGCTCGCTGGGCAGGGCCAGCGTCTCGTCCAACGCGTTCGTGTGCAGCGAGTTCGTCCCGCCCAGCACGGCGGCCAGGGCCTCCACCGCCGTCCGCACGACGTTGTTGTACGGCTGCTGCGCGGTCAACGAGACGCCGGCGGTCTGCGTGTGGAACCGCAGCCACTGCGCCTTCTCGGACTTCGCCCCGTACACATCTCGCATCCAGCGGGCCCAGATGCGGCGTGCGGCGCGGAACTTGGCGATCTCCTCGAAGAAGTCGACGTGCGCGTCGAAGAAGAAGGACAGGCCGGGGGCGAACACGTCCACGTCCAGACCGCGTGACAGGCCCAGCTCCACGTATCCGAAGCCGTCGGCCAGCGTGTACGCCAGCTCCTGCGCGGCCGTCGCCCCGGCCTCGCGGATGTGGTAGCCGGAGACGGAGAGCGGCTTGTAGGCGGGGATGCCGGCCGCGCAGTGCTCCATCAGGTCGCCGATCAGCCGCAGGTGCGGCTCGGGCTGGAAGAGCCACTCCTTCTGGGCGATGTACTCCTTGAAGATGTCCGTCTGGAGCGTGCCGTTCAGGACGGACGGGTCGACGCCCTGCCGTTCCGCCGCCACCAGGTACATGCAGAAGACGGGGACGGCGGGGCCGCTGATGGTCATCGACGTCGTGACGTCACCGAGCGGGATGTCCTTGAACAGGACCTCCATGTCGGCGGCGGAGTCGATGGCGACACCGCAGTGCCCGACCTCGCCCAGCGAACGCGGGTCGTCGGAGTCGCGGCCCATGAGCGTCGGCATGTCGAAGGCGACCGAGAGCCCGCCTCCGCCGTTGCGGAGGATCATCTTGTAGCGCTCGTTGGTCTGCTCGGCGTTGCCGAACCCGGCGAACTGCCGGATCGTCCACGTGCGCCCTCGGTAGCCGGTCGCGTACAGGCCGCGGGTGAATGGGTACTCCCCCGGCCAGCCGATCCGCTCGAAGCCCTCGTAGGTGTCCCCGGGCCGGGGACCGTACACCGGCTCGACCGGGTCGCCGGAGAGCGTGGTGAAGTCGGCGTCGCGTTTGCGCGCGGTGTCGTAGCGGGCCTGCCAGCGGCGGCGGCCTTCCTCTATGGCGTCAGCGTCCATACCTTCGAATTTACTAGGACGTCCTAGTAAATGTCGATGGCAGACCGCCGTACGTTGCTCCGTACGGCGGTGTGGTTACGCCTTGGCGGGCGCGGGCGAGTCCGCCGCGACCTTGGCCTCGAGCTCGTGGCTGATCTTCCGCTCCACGAAGAACGCCGCCGTCGGAATGGTCCCGGCGAGCAGCACCCACAGCTGCTTGGCGACCGGCCACTTCGCCTTGGAGCCCAGGTCGAAGGCGAAGACGAGGTACACGACGTACAGCCAGCCGTGCGCGATGCTGACGACGCGCGTGAAGTCGGCCGCGCCGTTCAGGTCGAGCACATACTTGCCGATCATGCCCAGGACCAGCAGGACCAGCAGCACGCCGGTGACGTAGGCCATCACGCGGTAGCGGGTCAGCACGCTCTTTTTCATGCCGTCGAGCGTAACGACCCGTTCCGGCAGATCTTGCCCCGGGTCAGCCCTCCTCGAAGTCCCCCGCGGCGATCCGCAGGGGCCGGAGCATGGCGAAGATCTCCGCGCACTCCTCCGCGTCGTACGCCCCGAGCCCGAAGTCCATCGCCATCAGGTCGCGGGTGGCCGCCTCGACCACCTCGCGCCCCTTCTCGGTGATGCTGGCGAGGGTGCCGCGCCCGTCGTTGGGGTTGGGCCGCTTGGCGACGAGCCCCGACCTCACCAGCCGGTCCACGGTGTTCGTCACGGACGTGGGGTGCACCATGAGCCGCTCACCGATCTTGGACATCGGCAGCTCACCGGACTTGGAGAAGGTGAGCAGCACCAGCGCCTCGTACCGCGCGAACGTCAGCCCGTACGGCTTGACCACCGCGTCGACCTCGGCGAGCAGGATCTGCTGGGCGCGCATGATCGAGGTGATCGCGGCCATGGACGGCACGTTTCCCCAGCGCTGCTTCCAGCGTTCGTCGGCACGCGCGATCGGATCGAAGGAGAGACTGAGCGGCTTCGGCACGAACCCGACCTTACCGGCCGGTCACATGGTGGTCAGCCCTGTCTCGGCTTTCGGGCACCGGGGCCTTCGGGCACGATTTCGAAGACCCCCGTCCACCGGTCGTCGTGCAGACAGGCGTTCATCGGCCCGACCAGCGTGGCGTGGTCGGGGTCGGAGCGCCACCGCTTGATCGCCTCGAAGCTCTCCCACTCGCTGGTGAGCAGCCACTGCCCGGGGTCGTCGAGGGAGCGGCAGAGCTGTTCGCGCAGATGCCCGGGAGAGCGCACGGCACGTTCGAGCACGTCCTGGTAGGACCTCACGAACTCCGCTTCCCGTCCCTCCAGGACGCGCAGCAGCCGCACCACCCGTACCCGGGCCGGCGCCGTCTTCCCTCCCGTCACGACGGGTCGAGGACGACGGGCAGCTCGGCCAGCCCGCGGAAGGCGGGG
This sequence comes from Streptomyces sp. NRRL S-455, assembly GCF_000717875.1. Taxonomy (GTDB): domain Bacteria; phylum Actinomycetota; class Actinomycetes; order Streptomycetales; family Streptomycetaceae; genus Streptomyces. Next base: position 16,286 of record NZ_JOCT01000044.1, on the reverse strand, counting down.
AACGGCACGGTCAGCCAGCGTGCCTCCTCCGGCTCCACGGCCAGCGCCATGCGGGGGTGGCGCTGGAAGAGCGTGGTGAGGGCGACCTGCATCTCCAGCCGGGCCAGCGGGGCACCGATGCAGTAGTGCGGGCCGAGACCGAAGGCGAGGTGCGTCGCCTGGACGTTCGGGCGCTCGACGTCCATGTCGTCCGGGTCGGGGAACATCTCCGGGTCCCGGTTGGCCGACGTGAGCGAGATCTGCACCAGCGCGCCCTTGGGGATGAGGGTGTCGCGGATCTCGACGTCCTCCTTGGCGTAGCGGAACGTCGAGTTCTCCACGGAGGTCTCGAACCGGAAGATCTCCTCGACGGCCGCGGCCATCGCCTTCGGGTCCCGCATGGCCAGACGCTTCTGCTCCGGTCGGCAGAGCAGGTGGTAGACGGCGTTGCCGATCTGGTACGCGGTCGACTTGTGCCCCGCGAACAGCAGCACCCACGCGGTGGAGACGAGTTCGCCGTCGGTGAGCGCGCCGTCCTGGTCCTGTGCCGTGACGAGCGCGCTGAGCAGAGCTCCGTCCGGCTCGCTCCGCTTGCGCGCGATCAGGTCCACGAGATAGTCGCGCAGGTTCCCCTCGGCCAGTTCCAGCGCCTTGCGCGCCTCCGGCCCGAAGCCCGTCTGAGCGACGGTGGCGGACCACTCCTGGGCCTGCTTGCGCTCGTTCTCCGGGACGCCCAGGAGCTCACAGATCACGTGCAGCGGCAGCGGGAAACAGAACTCCGGGAGCAGGTTCACGGGCTCCGAGGCCGGGCACCGGTCGAGCAGGCCGTCCGTGATCTTCTGGACCTGCTGCCGCAGCGACTCCACCCGCTTGGGCGTGAAGGTGGAGCCGACGATCCTGCGGAGCCTGGTGTGCTTCGGCGGGTCCGAGAACAGCATGTTGTCGTCCAGCGCGATCGACGAGTCGCCGAAGATCCGGTGGTAGGCGTCGATGGCGCCGTACATGTCCTTGCTCAGCCGGGGGTCGGCCAGGGCGGCGCGGGCGTCGTCGTACCGGGTGATGAGGTACGTGTCCACCCCGTGCGGGGGCGACAGCGGGCACACCGGTGCCTGCGACCTGAGCGCGGCGTAGACGGGATGCGGGTTCGCGCGGAACTCCCGGCTGCAGGCCGAGGCCGCGGCGGCGGCCTCTTCTGACGACATTTCCTCGGACTCGGATGCGAACGCTTGCGTCATGACTGGTCCCCGGGGCAGAAGTTCCGTCGGTCGGACACACCGTTTCCCGTCCGGCGCCGCGCGGCAAACGCGGCTGGGCCATACGGGTCGGAGGCCCCGTAAGTGCCGCGTGGAAAGCGCGGTTGACCCGGCCGGCGTATTACGGGAAGCCCCGGATCGCGCCCTTGGTCTTCGCTTGGTAAACGTTTTGGACGGACCAGTCCGCCAATCCGCGGGCCGGGCAGTCGCCGAATGCTGAGGAAGCCAGTGAGCGGACGCGCAGCGGAATCCGTACCAGTTCTCGTCGTGGGGGGATCCCTGGTGGGACTTTCCACGTCCGTGTTCCTGGGACGTCTCGGAATCGAGCACATGCTGGTGGAGCGGCACGCCGCGACATCGACTCACCCACGCGGCCGTGGGAACAACGTGCGCACCATGGAGATCTTCCGGACCGCCGGACTGGAGCAGCGTGTCCGGGAGGCGGCCTTCGCTCTCGCCGGGAACGACGGGGTCCTCCAGGTGGACACCCTCACGGGCAGCCGGCGCCGCTGGATCATCCAGGACATCTCCGCGGGCACGGACGTCTCCAGCGTCAGCTCCTCGAACTGGTGCCTGTGCAGCCAGAACGACCTGGAGCCGGTCCTGCTCGAACGCGCCCGGCAGGGCGGGGACGTCCGCTTCGGCACGGAGCTGCTGTCCTTCACGCAGGACGGGGACGGCGTCCGGGCCCAGATCATGAGCCGGGAGTCCGGTGAGACATACACCGTGAAGGCCGGCTTCCTGGTGGCCGCCGACGGCCCGAGAAGCCCCGTCCGCGAGCGTCTGGGAATCACCCAGTCAGGCCCCGGAGCCCTTTTCCACAACATCAGCGTCACCTTCCGGAGCAAGGGACTCAAGGAATACGTGGGGCAAAAGCGTTTCATTGTCTGCTATTTCACCGATCCGCAGGGCGAAGGCGCCCTGCTGCCCGTGGACAACGAAGAGAGATGGGTCATCCACATTCCCTGGGTCCCGGACCAGGGTGAATCACTGGAGGACTTCAGCAACGAGCGCTGCGCGGCACACGTCCGGGCGGCCGTCGGGGTCCCGGACATCGATGTCGAGATCACCGGAAAGGCCCCTTGGCACGCATCGAAACTGGTCGCGGACAGTTATCAGCGGGGCCGGGTCTTCCTGGCCGGGGACTCGGCGCATGAAATGCCGCCCACCGGGGCGTTCGGCTCCAACACCGGGATCCAGGACGCCCACAACCTCGCCTGGAAGCTCGCCGCGGTGCTCCGCGGCTGGGCCGGCCCGCGGCTGCTCGAAACGTACGAGCGCGAGCGCCGGCCGGTGGCCCTCGCGACGAGCACCCGGGCCTCTCAGCAGGCGGTCGAGGAGCAGCACCCGGGGTTCAGGCCGTCGGGACGCAACGACGACCCGGCGGACCTGATGACGGTCGCCCTCTGCTATCGGTACGCGTCCGACGCCGTGGTGGGCGGCTCCCCCGAGCGGCCGGTCGTCCCGGACGACTTCGAGCTGGGCGGAGAGCCGGGGAGCCGCGCACCCCACATGTGGGTCAGGAGGGACGGCGCCAGGATCTCCACTCTGGACCTGTACGAGCGTTCCTTCGTCCTGCTGGCCGGGCCCGAGGGCGGGGGGTGGCGCCGCGCGGCGGAGCGGGCCTCAGAAGAGCTGGGCGTCCCGGTCGAGACGTATCTCGTGGGGGACGGCCCTGATCACGACCTGGCGCCCGAACCGGACGCCGACTGGGCTTCGCTGCACGGCACGGCCGAGGACGGTGCCGTGCTCGTGCGCCCGGACGGTTTCGTCGCATGGCGCGCGCACGCCCACACGCCGTCCGCCGACCGTGAACTGACGGACGTGCTGCGCACCGTGCTCTGCCGCGACTGAGCACCCACCCACCCACCACCCACCGAGCGACTCCGAGGACACGCCGATGACCATCGAAGACGGCCCCGTCGCGGGCCGAGTGGACGTCCACCACCATTTCACCGCGCCCGCCTGGCTGGACTGGGCCGAGGACCACGGCGTCGTCAGACGCGACAAGCTGCCCTGGTGGACGCACTGGGACATGGACACGGCCCTGGAGGTCATGGACAAGACGGGCATCAGCACGGCCGTCATGACCGTCGCGATGCTCGGACGCTTCCGTGAGCCCGCGGAACGTCAGGAGAGCGCACGGATCGCCCTGCGGGCCGCGGCCGATGTCGTCGAGGCCCACCCCGCGCGCTTCGCCTTCTTCACTCCGGTCTTCCTCGACGACCTGGAGCTCTCCCGGTGGAGCTTGCGCTACGGACTCGACGAACTCGGCGCCGTGGGGGTGAGCACGAGAACGAGCATGGACGGCGTCTACCTGGGCGACGACTCCCACGACAGCCTCCTGCGGGAGCTGGACGAGCGGTCCGCCGTCATCAGCACGCACCCCATGGAAGTACCGGCCGGCGGCAAGGACGGCGGTCCCGGACTGCCGGGGATGCCGCCCTTCGTGTGCGACTTCCTGATGGACACCACGCGCGCTGCCATCAACCTGATCAGGAACGGCACCCTGGACCGCTACCCGAATCTCAGCTTCGTCCTTCCGCACGGAGGCGGCTTCCTGCCGTACATGGCCACCAGGCTCGAACTCTTCGGCGGTCACCTCACCCCCGCGATCGAGCCGAGCAGGGTCCGTGACTACCTGCACCGGTTCTACTTCGACACCGCCGGCCCCATGTCCCCCTCCTCCACCCCCACGCTGCTGGCCACGGTGGATCCGGGCCGCATCCTCTTCGGCACGGACTGGCCGCCCACGCCCGCACAGGTCATCGCCGACGTCGCGACCCCCGCTCTGGACAGCGATCCCGCCCTTTCCCCCGAGCAACTCCGGGGCATCAACCGGGACAACGCCCTGCGTCTGCTGCCGGCCCTGGACCGCGGCTCCCCCTCGTAGCCGCACACACGAGTCGCAGCCGCACACGAGAAAGGCCGCTGCCCGCGACGGGCAGCGGCCTTTGTCGTCGTACCGCTTCACCGGGTGGCCGGGGCCGCGTCCCTCTCCCAGTGGTAGAAGCGCTGCGCCATCGCGTCCTTCGGACCCCGCCAGGTCTCCGGGTCGTACGGGCTGACGTACGCGGCGAGCCTCTTGCTGATGTCGAGGAACTCGGGGTGCCCGGCCACCCGCGCGATGGCGGGGCCCGGGTCCTGTTCGGCCTCGATGAAGTGCATGTACACATCGCCGAACTGGAACAGGGAGCGCTGGGTCACCCCGACGAGGTGCGGCAGTTCGCCGCGGTCGGAGGCCGCGAAGACCTCGGCGATGTCCGGGGCCGAGTGCGGAGCCATCCGGGCGACGATCAGGGCGTGGTGCATGGGTTCTCCTCGGGTGAGGGTGCCGCTCAGGCCGGTGCGGTGGTCGCGGCCTGCTCGATGCGGTCGCGGATGAGGGCCAGCTGGACGGGCGAGTTGCGGTTGATGATGTCCGCCATCCCGGCGTCGTCGACCGGGGCGTCGGGCTTCATGGCGAAGTCCTGGGTCCAGTGCATGCGGACGCCGTCGGGCGTCTCCTCGTACTTCCACAGGATGTTCATGTACTCGAAGGGCCCGGTCTCGACCCGGCGTGCCCGGACGGTGAGCTTCTCGCGGTCGGCGGTCCGTTCCGACACCCAGCTCCACACCTTGCCGTTCTCGTCCGGGTGCATGGTCAGGCGGAAGGTCACGGTGTCGCCGTCCCGGGACAGCACCTCGGCGTCCGCGTACTCGCTGAACAGCCGCGGCCATCTCTCGATGTCGTTGGTCATGTCCCAGACGAGGTCGAGGGGTGCGGCGATGGTGATCTCGTTCTCGGTGTGTCCTGCCATGTCAGGCTCCTGCCGTGAGCGTGCTGTTGACGAGGTCGAGGAAGTCGCGCGGGGTCTTGCACCGTTCCGCGTCGGTGGGGAGCGCCCGGCCGTGCCGGTTCTCCAGCTCGCCCACGATGCCGAGGAGGCCGAGCGAGTCCAGCCCGAACTCGGCGAACGGGGTGTCCACGCGGGCTTCGAGGTCGTACGGGTCGACGGTGACGCCGGCGGCCTTCTTCATCAGTGCGGCCAGTTCTTCGAGGGTCACTTCACTGCTCATGCGCGTTCTCCTTGTCGTGCGGTGCGGCTCAGTGGCCCCGGCGCAGTACCAGGGCCGCGTTGGAGCCCATGAGTCCACGGCTGAGGACCAGGGCCGTGCGGAGCTCGGCCGGGCGGGCCTGCGAGGTCACCAGGTCGATGTCGTGGCAGATGTCGAAGACGTTCGGCGTGGGCGGGATGTGTCCCTGTTCCATGGCCATCACCGCCGCCGCGACGTCCAGCACCGGTGCCCCGCAGTAGGAGCGGCCGATGCCGGTCTTGGGGGCCGTGACGGGCACCCGGCCGCCGTGCGGGCCGAGCGCGTCGACGAGGGCGAGGGCCTCGGCGCGGTCCGCGTCCGGGACACCCATCGCGTCGGCGAAGACCACGTCGATCTCCTCCGGTGCGCAGCCGGCCTCGTCGAGGGCACCGCGTATCGCCTGGGCGAGTCCCTCGCGTGACCGGTCCCACCGCGAGGCACCGGTGAAGGTGGCCGCGTGGCCCGCCACGACGGCGCGGATCTCCGCCCCACGGTCGCGGGCGCGGCCGGCGTCCTCGACGATCAGCACGGCACCGCCCTCGGCCGGCGCGAAGCCGCAGGCCGCGGAGGTGAAGGGACGATAGGCCCGTGCGGGGTCCTCGGCCGTGCTGAGTTCCGGGTAGCCGAGCTGGCAGACCATCGAGTACGGAGCGAGCGGCGCCTCGGCCGCGCCGACCACGACCACGTCGGTCCCACGCCCCACGGTCCGGGCGGCGTGCGCGACGGCGTCCAGGCCACCGGCCTCGTCGCTCGCGACCACGCCACAGGGGCCCTTGAGGCCACCGCGGATGGATATCTGGCCCGTGCTGGCCGCGTAGAACCAGGCGATGGACTGGTAGGGGCCGACGAAACGGGATCCCTGCCCCCACAGCCGCTGCAGCTCCCGCTGGCCGAACTCACCGCCACCGGACCCGGCGGCGGTGACCACACCGACCGAGTACGGGGAGCCGGCGGCGGCGTCGCTCAGTCCCGCGTCCTTCAGGGCCGCGTCGGCGGCGGCCATCGCGAAGTGGCTGAACCGGTCGGTCTGGACGAGAAAGGTCTCCTCGATGAGGGCCGAGGGATCGAACCCCCGCACCTCGCCGGCGACGCGGAGCGGCAGGTGCCCACACCCCTCCCGGGATATCCGGTCGAGGACGAACAGACCCTCCCGGACGGACTTCCAGTAGGTCCCGGTGTCGGTTCCGTTGGGCGCGACCACACCGATCCCGGTGATGGCCGTGTGCCGGGTCGCTTGAGCACTCATCGTTTCCTCCCGCCCGGCCCCGTCAGGAGCACCGCGGACTGGAACCCGCCGAAACCGCTGCCCACGGAGAGCACGTTGTCGAGCTTGCGCGGGCGTGCGGTACGCGGCACGTAGTCCAGGTCGCACTCGGGGTCCGGGGTCTCGTAGTTCGCCGTCGGCGGGACCACCTGGTGGGCCAGGGCCAGCACACAGGCGACCACCTCGATCGCGCCGATCGCGCCGAGCGAGTGGCCCACCATGGACTTGATCGAGCTCATGGGCGTGTCGTAGGCGTGGGCGCCCAGCGACCGCTTGACCGCGGCGGTCTCGTGACGGTCGTTCTGGCGGGTGCCGGAACCGTGGGCGTTGACGTAGTCGATGCGGGTGGGATCCAGCCGGGCCTGTCCGAGCGCGGTGTCGATGGCCTTGGCCATCTCCAGGCCCTCACTGGTCAGTCCGGTCATGTGGTACGCGTTGCCGAACGTGGCGTAGCCGCCGATCTCGCAGTAGACGTGCGCGCCGCGGGCACGGGCGTGTTCGAGCTCCTCCAGGACGAGCACCGCGGCGCCCTCGCCCATGACGAATCCGTTGCGGTGGGCGTCGAAGGGCCGGGAGGCGTGCTCGGGGTCGTCGTTGTTCGGCGACGTCGCCCTGATGGCGTCGAAGCAGGCCATGGTGATCGGGGAGATCGGGGAGTCCGAGGCTCCGGCGATGCAGATGTCGGCGCGGCCCTCCTCGATCGTGTGGAAGCCGTAGCCCACCGCGTCGAGTCCGGAGGTGCAGCCGGTGGACACGGTCTGCACGGGCCCCTGGGCGCCGAAGCGCTCGGCGACGTCGGAGGCCAGGGTGCTGGGCGAGAACGCCCGGTGCAGCTGCGGTTCGGCGGCCCGGTGGTCGACGTCCCAGCGTTGTCCTCGCTCGCTGACCAGGACGTAGTCGCGCTCCAGGCGGGTCGTGCCGCCCACGGCACTGCCGAGCGAGACACCGACCCGCCAGGGGTTCTCCGCGCCGAAGTCGATGCCGCAGTCGGCCACCGCCTCCGCGGCGGCGACGAGGGCGAACTGGATGTACCGGTCGGCGCGTTCGGCCTGGGCGGGGTCGAGGCCGTGCGCGAGCGGGTCGAAGTCGCATTCGGCCGCGATACGGGAGCGCAGCCCCTCGGGATCGAACAGGGTGATGCCCCGCGTCGCGGTCCGGCCGCTGGAGAGCAGGTCCCAGAAGGCCGATATGCCGATCCCGCCCGGGGCGACGACGCCGATACCGGTGACCGCCACCCGCCGCGTCACGAGGGGACCCCTCGTCGTTCGGGCCGGGCGCCGTCCGCCTGCACGGCCGGGTGCGGCCCGCCGGCCTCGCTTCCCTCCAGGGTCTCCGTGTCGACGTGGCCGAGGCGCGGCTCCGGCGCCAGGGGGGACAGATGGAAGACCATGCGGGCTTCCACGTCACCGACGTTGCGGAAGCGGTGCCGCATGCCGATGGGGATCATGAGGCCCTGGTCGGCGCGGACCGGGCGCGTCTCGTCGTCCAGGTCGACTTCCAGTTCGCCCTGGACGACGTACACGAACTCCTCGGAGTACGGGTGGTAGTGCTCGCTGATGCGTTCCCCGGGCTGCATGATGGCCATGCCCATGAACCCGCTCGTGGATCCCACCGTGAGGGGGGTGAGCAGGGTGCGCAGGTCGCCGCCGCGCCTGCGGTTGGGCTCGGTCTCGCTGATGTCCACGATGCGCGGGCGCGTCTTGTCCATGGTCCGTCTCCAGATCGGTCTCGGTGAGGTGGGAGTGCACGGGCGGTGTCGTCGCGGTCCGTCAGGACCGGTCGGCCGTGCGGTCGGTGATCAGCGTCATCTCGGTGTGCGCCAGGAGGCGGGTGGCGTCCCGTTCGCTCGAGAGGGGCCCTGTCACGCCGAGCGCGGCACCGTCGAGCAGGCGGGCCAGCACGGCCGCCTTGCGCGTGCCGTGGATGGCGAGCGCCCTGACCGGGTCGGTCTCGGGGTCCAGCGTGTCGATGAGACGGACGACCAGGTCGTCCCGGTGGAAGACGGTGCTGCGGTGGACGGGGCTCGCGGGGTCGTCCGCGGCGGTCTCGTCCTGCTGGGAGAGCAGCTTCGCCAACACCATCCCGCAGCCCTCACGGGCCGGGTAGTAGAGCGCGTGGCGCCGCAGACCGGCCGGCTCCGCCCCGCCACGCGTCACGTGGTGCACGGCCGGCATGGCCGCCCGGATGAAGAACGCCCGTGCGGACGCGGGGTCGGTCAGGTCCCGGCTCAGTTCCAGGTGCGGGTTGAGGGCTTCCTCCACGGCCCGCACCTCCGGCTGCCGTGAGACGTGCCGCAGCGCCGTCTGCAGGTCGCCCTCCACCTCGACGGTGCGTACGACGCGGTTGCCGTGCATGAACAGCGTGGTGCGGCGCAGTCGTGTGGTGTCGTCGGCGCGGGCCTGGGGCGGGGCGTAGCCGGCGAGGATCTCCGCGACCTTCGACTCGGAGCCGGGCTTGACCGTGAACGTCAGTGCGTGGCGGATCACTCCGTCGCCCACCCGCACGGTTCCCTGAAGTTCTTCGCCGGCCCGGTCGCCGAGCGGGACGGCCCGACCGGTCTCGCGAAGGACCGTGTAGCGCATCGACCGTATGTCACGGACGCAGTCCTGCATGGGCTTGACCGTCTCGAGGTGCTCCTCACTGTTCACCCAGGCGAGATACGGCGGCGCCGTCTCCCATTCGCTCGTGATGAGCCACTGGGACGGGTTCTCCACGGACTGGCACAGCTGGTCGCCGAGGTGACCGGGTACCGACGCGACCCGGCTGCGCATGTGCTCGTACGCGTCGAGGAACCGTTGCTGGGCGCCTTCGTGCAGATCGACGAGCAGGAGGACGCGCAGCCTGGAGCCGTCGAACGCCGACTGGGATGTGATCGTCGAAGTGTTCATCCGGCGGGCCCTTCCTTCGCGGGGGCAGACTGCGGCCGCCGCATCCGAAAGGCGGATGACGGTCGGCCCTGAGCCCTCATCGTTAGTCGGTGCGCCGAAGTCCGCGAGCCGCGCGGGTCATCAGAGGGAACTGCCCGGTGCGCAGGGCGCGTTTGCGCCGGGTACGTGCCGGAGCCCGAAACGGCGAAGCCCCGGCTCGTCATGAGCCGGGGCTGTGGTCGGTGCGTCCTACTCGGCGAGGTGCCGCTCCACGGTCTCCACCTTGGAGGTGAGACCGTCCGTCACTCCGGGGCGGATGTCCGCCTTGAGGACCAGGGAGACGCGCGGCGCCCGCTCCTCGACGGCGGCGACAGCGCGCCTGACGACGTCCATGACCTCGTCCCACTCCCCCTCGACGGAGGTGAACATGGCGTCGGTACGGTTCGGCAGCCCCGACTCGCGTACCACGCGCACGGCGTGGGCGACGTACTCGCCCACGTCCTCGCCGACGCCCAGCGGCGTCACGGAGAAGGCGACGATCACGCGCCCACGACCCCTTCCTGGCGGGCCCGGGAGGCGATGACCGCGTCCTCGGCCTCACGCCGCAGCTTGCGGTCCGCGAAGAAACCGCCGGTGGGCAGGACGGAGAGCACGAAGTAGAGAGCCGCGGTCTTCAGGTCCCACTTCGCCCGGTTCCACGCGTCGGCCCAGAAGATCACGTACAGGATGAACAGAACACCGTGCACCGCGCCCATCACCGGCACGGCGTTGAAGTCCGTGGTCCGCTTCAGCACCGAGCAGACGAGCAGGATCAGGAAGGAGATCGCCTCGGGGGCCGAGACCAGGCGGAGGCGGCGGAGGGCGGTGGCGGTCTTGAGGTCCACGGGTCACCTTCGGTGGGAGAGACGCGGCGGTCTGAACGAACGGTCTGTACGGTCTGACGGTTTGTGAACGCACGCACAAGCGTCCCGCCCATTGTGACAAACTCCCGCGGGCGCTCCGGCCGGGGGGCACCCAGGGGTTCGATCAGGGTCGTTCTCCACCCACGGGCTCTGTCCTCGCCCCCGGCCTCCGGCTACCTTCGCAGTCGTGGCGATGTTCCGACTTCAGAGCAGCAAGGTGCTCGCCGTCGACATGACCGGAGACGCCGTGAAGGCGAAGAACGGCTCGATGGTCGCGTACGACGGCGAGATGGCCTTCAGGAAGCTCAGCGGCGGCGGCGAGGGCATCCGAGGCATGGTGACCCGCCGGCTGACCGGTGAGCAGATGACGTTGATGGAGGTGAAGGGCCGGGGAACCTGCTGGTTCGCGGACCGCGCCTCGGAGATAAACCTGGTCAGCATTCAGGGTGACAAGCTCTACGTGGAGTCGAGCAACCTGCTCGCGACCGACGGCGGGCTGCGCACGGGGACGGAGTTCACGGGCCTGCGCGGAGCCTCACAGGGCAACGGGCTGTTCACGACGACCGTCGAGGGCCACGGCCAGGCGGCGATCATGTCCCACGGCCCGGCCGTGGTGCTGCGGGTCAGTCCGCAGTACCCGCTGACCGTGGACCCGGGGGCCTACGTGGCGCACCAGGGCAACCTGCGGCAGTCCTTCCAGTCCGGTGTGACGTTCCGCACGCTGCTCGGGGAGGGCGGCGGCGAGGCCTTCCAGATGCGGTTCGAAGGGGACGGGCTGGTGTACGTGCAGCCGAGCGAGCGGAACACGATCGCGGGGGACGTCTGACATGGCCTTCCGGGAGATCAACGCGAAGATGGTCGAGGCGACGGTGACGCCCGGTCAGCGGCTGTTCAGCCAGCGCGGCGCGATGCTCGCCTACCGGGGCGAGGTGTCCTTCACCCCCAACACGGCCGGCGGCCAGGGCGGGATCGTGTCGATGATCGGCCGCCGGGTGGCGGACGAGGACACACCGCTGATGACCGTCGAGGGCAGCGGCACCGTCCTCTTCGGACACGGCGGGCATCACGTCCAGGTGCTCCAGCTCGCCGGCGACACGCTGTACGTCGAGGCGGACCGCCTGCTGGCCTTCGAGGGCACGCTCCAGCAGGGCACGATGTTCCTGGGCTCCCAGGGCGGCGTCATGGGCATGGTCCGCGGCCAGGTCAGCGGTCAGGGGCTGTTCACCACGACACTGAAGGGGCACGGGGCCGTCGCGGTCATGGCGCACGGCGGCGTCATCGAGATCCCGATCACCCCGCAGCGGCCGGTGCACGTGGACCCGCAGGCCTACGTCGCCCACCACGGCGAGGTCCGCAACAAGCTGTCCACCGCCCTGGGCTGGCGGGACATGGTGGGCCGCGGCTCGGGCGAGGCGTTCCAGCTGGAGCTCAGCGGCAGCGGTGCGGTGTATGTCCAGGCCTCGGAGGAGAAGCTGTGAGCACCTACGGAACGCCGGGCGCCGGCCCCGCGGTCTTCGACCCGGCCACGCTGCCGGCCGACGACAACGTCAATCCCTACACCTTTTGTGTGGAGCTGAAGGGGAGCCAGTGGTTCCTGCAGAAGGGGAAGATGATCGCCTACTACGGCTCGATCGACTTCAACGGCGTCGGACACGGCCGGCTCGACCGTCTTGTCCGTACGTCCTTTCATTCGCCTCTGCACGCGAGCGACTGGGTCGTCGCGGAGGGCACGGGCAGGATGCTGCTCGCCGACCGGGCCTTCGACGTGAACTCGTATGACCTCGAGGACGGCAATCTGACCATTCGCTCCGGCAATCTGCTCGCTTTTCAGCCAAGTCTGTCGCTGAAGCAATCAATCGTGCCGGGTTTCCTGACCCTCATCGGAACCGGAAAGTTCGTGGCCGCGTCGAACGGCCCCGTGGTGTTCATGGAACCCCCACTCCGGGTCGACCCGCAGGCCCTGGTCGGATGGGCCGACTGCCCCTCACCCTGCCACCACTACGACCACGGGTACATGACCGGCGTCATGGGCGGTCTACGTGCACTGACGGGCCTGGGCGGCGCCTCCGGCGAGGAGCACCAGTTCGAGTTCGTCGGCGCCGGCACGGTGCTGCTCCAGTCGTCCGAGACACTGATGGCCGAGCAGGCCACGGGGGCCGTTCCGCACCAGGCCGGCGTGCCGGGCGGCGGACCGTCCGGGACCCAGACCGGTCAGTCCGGCGTACCGCGTCTTCCCGGACAGCTGGGGGACCTCCAGCGTCGCTTCGGGCTGTGAGCGGTAGTCTGCGGAGTGTGACATCGAACGCCTGCGCACCACCTTTCGGCAGGCGTGCGCCGTCACACGAAAACCCTCACTAGTTCGCCTTTCAACCTTTTAGGTAGACTTCATTCATGGAGACCGAGACGGCCACGCGCTGGCTGACCAATGCGGAGCAGTGCGCTTGGCGCACCCACCTGGAGGTCAACAGGCTGTTGACGTACCAGCTCGAAAAGGACCTGCAGCCGTTCGGCCTGACAATGAACGACTACGAGATCCTGGTGAACCTCTCCGAGTCGGAGGACCAGCGGATGCGGATGAGCGACCTCGCCGCCGCCACCCTCCAGTCCAAGAGCCGCCTCTCGCACCAGATCACGCGTATGGAGAACGCGGACCTCGTCCGGCGGGAGAACTGCGAGTCCGACCGCCGCGGGCTCTACGCGGTCCTCACCGACCACGGCATGGCGACGATGCGGAAGGTCGCGCCCCACCATGTGGCGTCCGTGCGGAGCCACTTCATCGATCTGCTGTCCCCCGAGGCCCTGACGGAGCTGGACAAGGCCCTCAAGCCCATCGCGGAGCACCTGCGCGAGCAGCGCGGCCGCCCGTGACCCCCTAGGCGAGGGGCAGGCGGAGTTCGAAGAGGGCTCCGCCTGCGGGCCCCCGGCCGGCCGTGAGGGTGCCGCCGTGCCGTACGGCGACGTCCCGGGCGATGGCGAGCCCCAGCCCGGCCCCTCCGTCGTCACGGCTGCGGGCGGCGTCCAGACGTACGAACCGTTCGAAGATCCGCTCCCGGTCGGCCTCGGGCACCCCGTCCCCGTCGTCCGCCACCCCCACCACGGCCAGGTCCCCCTCCCGCCGCACCGTCACGGTGACGGCCGACCGGGCGTGCCGCTGGGCGTTGTCGAGCAGATTGGCGAGCACCCGCCCCACCTGACCACGCGATCCGGCCACCTCCACCGGCTCCGCGTCCACGGTCACACCCGTCCGCCCCTCGACCTCCTCCCGGGCCAGCCCGGCGAGGTCGATCTTCGCGTCGCCCAGCCGCTCCCCCGCGTCCAGCCGGGCGAGCAGCAGCAGGTCGGCGGCCAGCCGCTGGAGCCGTACGGTGTCCTCCACCGCCCCGTCGAGGTCCAGCAGCTCTGGATGCGCTGCGGCCACCTCCAACTGCGTCCGCAGCGAGGCGATCGGGCTGCGCAGCTCGTGGGAGGCGTCGGCGACGAAGCGGCGCTGCCGCTCCACGGAGGTCTCCAGAGCCGCGAGCGTCTCGTTGGTGGTGCTCGCGAGCCGGGCGACCTCGTCATGGGTGTCCGGCTCCGGAACCCGCCGCGCCAGGTCCTCCGACTGGGTGATCGCGGCCATCTCGCGCCGGATGCCCTCCACGGGCCGCAGGGCCCGCCGGGTGACCAGCCAGGTCACTCCCGCCACGACGCCGAGCAGCAGCGGGAACCCGATCAGCATCACCGTCAGCGCGGTCCGCACTGCCCCGTGTTCGGCTGCCAGCGGCCAGCCGGCGTAGACCTTCAGCCGACCCCGGTCCTCGGTCTCCACCGCGACGGCGGCGAACCGGTAGTCCTCCGCGTCACCGTCCATCGTCGCCGCCCCGTTGGTGAAGACGCTCTTCCCGGCGACCTCGCCGGGGTCGAGCGCCTCCTCGTGGTCGTCGGAGTCGTCGTCATCGTCCCCGCGAGGCACGACCGGCGCCTGCGGCTTCACCTGGTCGGAGTCGGTACCGCTGATCTTCTCCAGATCCTCACTGGCCGCGACCAGCCGCTTGTTCTCGTCGAGCACCTGCACCGGCACGTCGCCGTCCAGCCCCGACAGCTTGCCGTACGGCGTCCCGGCGGCCAGCTCGGACGCGACCGCCCGGGCGGACCCCTCCGCCTGCGTACCGGCCTCGCCGATCAGGTTGGACCGCAGGGACAACAGCACAGCGGCCCCGGCAGCGACGAGAGCGACCGCCACCACGAGCGTGGCACCGAGCGTGGCCCGCGCCCGTACGGACCCGAACAGCCGCCTCACGGCGACGCCTCCAGCCGGTACCCGGCACCGCGCACCGTCCGGATCAGCCCGGCCCGCAGCTTGCGCCGCAGGGTGCTGATGTACACCTCGACGATGTTCGGATCACCCTCGTACGCGAAGTCCCACACGTGCTCGAGGATCTCCGACTTGGACACGACCTCCCCGGCCCGCAGCACGAGCTGCTCCAGTACGGAGAACTCCTTGGCGGTGAGGGTGATCTCGTCGTCCCCCAGGAAGACCCTCCGGGCAGCCGTGTCCACCTTCAGATCCCCGTGCACGCGCACCGGCGAAGCCCCCGCGCCCACCCCACGCCGCCGCAGCAGCGCCTTGATCCGGGCGACCAGCACGACGTACGAGAAGGGCTTGGTCAGATAGTCGTCGGCCCCGGTGTCGAGCCCCTCGGCCTCGTCGTACTCGCCGTCCTTCGCGGTCAGCATGAGGATCGGCACCTCGTGCCCTGCGGCACGCAGGGCGGCACAGACCCGGTAGCCGTTGAGCCCCGGCAGCATGATGTCGAGGATGACCAGGTCGTACGTCCCCTCGGAGGCCTGGTGCAGCCCCTCCCGTCCGTCGTGGACGACGTCCACGGCGTACCCCTCGGCCGTCAGGCCCCTGGCGAGCGACAGGGCCAGCCGCTTCTCGTCCTCCACGATCAACAGGCGCATGCGTAAAGAGTGGCAAAACGAAGCTGAAGATCCCTTCAGGGGGTTTCAGGTTCCTCTCAGCCTCGGTCAGCCACCTTTGAACACGTCGAAAACGAAATGACTCGGGAGGAACCCGCATGAAGCGCAACATCGTCATCGCCGCTGTGACCGCTGCCGCCCTGATCGGAGGCGGTACGGCCACGGCTCTCGCGACCACGGGTGACGACGAGGGCGCGGCGCGGCAGGCGGCGAACACCCGGCTGTCGGACGACGACGGCGGCCGGGACGACCGGGGCGACGCCGAGCGGACGGCCTCCGTGGACGTCACGGCGCCCGAGGCCATCGCCTCCGCGCTGAAGCACACGCCCGGCACGGCTGTCTCCGCCGAGCTGGACGACGAGGACGACAGCGGCAAGGTGATCTGGAAGGTCGACGTCCTGTCCGGTGACAACGGCTGGCACAGCGTCAGCGTCGACCCGTCCAACGGCAAGGTTCTCGGTGCGCACACCGATGACGAGGACGACGCGGCGCAGGTGCGGTCGGCCCTGAAGGGCTCCTCGGTGACGGCTGAGGAGGCGGCGAAGGCTGCCGCCGGCAAGGGCGTGGTGACGTCCGTCGACCTGGACGAGGACGGCAAGAACAAGTCCTGGGAGGCCGAGACCCGCAAGTCCGGCGGCGCCGAGCAGGACTGGAAGATCGACCTCAACTCGGGCAAGGTCACGGCCGACCGTTCGGACAACCAGGACGACGACTCGGACGACCAGGACTGATCGAACACTGCCAGTTTCAAGCGCCCCGGTGTCCGTACTGACGCCGGGGCGTTGCGCAGCCCGGCGGAGCGGGGTGCCGCTGCGCCCACCCTCCCCCAAGCTCTCGGCTTCGCTCGAGCAGGGGGGACCCCCATCGCCCCAGCGGCACGACCGCCCGCAGCTAAGCGGATCGGCGGCCCGCCCCCGCGCACCCGCAGCCGCCGTCGCACGGAAGGGGACGTGTCGGGGGGTGTCCGCCCGCAGCTGGTTGG
>NZ_JOCT01000043.1 GCF_000717875.1 Streptomyces sp. NRRL S-455 | reverse complement strand
CATGAACAGCGCCATCACGCCACCGATGACGAAGAACGCGAACGACGTCACCAGGTACAGCGTGCCGATCGTCTTGTGGTCCGTGGTCGTCAGCCACTTGACCACGACACTGCCGCGGTTCTGGCGCCGGACCGGCAGCTCGTCCTGGTAGTGGGACCCTGCTGCCGCGGCACCCTGGGGTTCGTTGAGGATGCTCACAGGATGTTCGACCTTCGGTTCTTCTCGGGGCCCGCCTGCTCGATGCCGGCGGGAACGTAACCGTTCTGCTGCTTCTCCACGAGGTCCTTGAGGTGCTGCTCGTAGCGCTCGGGAGAGACCACCTTCACGTTGAACAGCATCCGAGAGTGGTCGACGCCGCAGAGCTCGGCGCACTTGCCCAGGAAGGTGCCCTCCTTGTTGGGGGTCACCTCGAAGGCGTTGGTGTGGCCCGGGATGACGTCCTGCTTCATCAGGAACGGCACCACCCAGAAGGAGTGGATGACGTCACGCGAGGTGAGGACGAAGCGGACCGTCTTGCCCTTCGGCAGCCACAGGGTCGGGCCCGGGTTGCCCGTCTGCGGGTTCCGCGTGCCGGGGGTGCCGCAGTCGTAGACACCGCCGGCGTTGGCCGGGAAGTCTTCCTTGAACCGGTCCGGGATCGCGTCCAGCTCCGGGGACTTCTTGGCGTCACCCGTCGAACCGGCGACCGGCTCGACGTAGTTGAAGCACCAGCTCCACTGGAAGCCGACCACGTTGACCGTGACGTCGGGCTTCTTCTTGAGGCTGAGCAGCTCGGACTCGTCGCGGGCGGTGAAGTAGAACAGCACCGAGACGATGATGAGCGGGACGACCGTGTACAGCGCCTCGATGGGCATGTTGTACCGGGTCTGCGGAGGAACCTCGACCTTGGTGCGGCTGCGCCGGTGGAAGAAAGCACTCCACAGGATCAGACCCCACACCAGCACGCCGACGGCGAGCGCAGCCGCCCAGGACCCCTGCCACAGGGAGAGGATCCGCGGAGCCTCTTCCGTGGTCGGGGTGGGCATACCAAGGCGGGGGAAGTCTTCCCAGTTGTACGAGCAACCGGTGGCTGTCGCCAAGACCAGGCCCGCGGTCAGTGCCTGCAGCAGCTTCCGCCGCATCGGGCGCCGCGGCGAGCGGTCGGAGCCGTTGGGACTCACGTAGCGCCTTCCCGAGAGTCTCGCCCGCGCGGTCGGCTGCGGCCTGGCCTTCTCGCTGGTCGGTCGCCGCCCTGCGTCGGGCAGGGGTTTGGATGTTTATGCGGACCAAACCCTAGCCGACGCCCTCCGGGGGTTCGCCGGGAGGGGTGCCTAGTGGGGTGGGTGGTTCGCTGGTTTGGCGGCTGCGGGTTGTTCGTGGCTTGTCGCGCCCCGCGGCGGAGCCGCAGATGTCTCAGCCCCGCGCCCCTGAGGGACGTCTTTGTGCTGGGCGTTTTAGCGTTGCTGTGTGGGTTACTTCGATGCTGCTTCCGCCGCTCCGCTTCATCCGATCGCCCGGCAGGCCCTGCAGGCCTCGCTCGACGAGGGGTGGGCGGATCCCGCACGTCTGTACAGGGAGGGACGCCGGGCCCGGGTGCTGCTCGACGCGGCGCGGGAGGCCGCCGCCGAGGCGGTGGGGTGCCGGCCGGACGAGCTGGCCTTCACCGCGTCCGGAACCCGTGCCGTGCACACCGGGATCGCCGGGGCGTTGGCCGGGCGGCGGCGGGCCGGGCGCCACCTGATCGTGTCAGCGGTCGAACACTCCTCCGTGCTGCACTCGGCCGAGGTGCACGAGGCGGACGGCGGGACGGTCACGCAGGTGCCGGTCGACCGGGGCGGGGCGGTGGATCCGGCGGCGTTCGGCGCCGCCCTGCGCGGGGACACGGCGCTGGCCTGTCTGCAGTCGGCCAACCACGAGGTGGGGACCGAACAGCCGGTGGCCGAGGTGGCCGAGGCGTGCCGGGCGGCCGGCGTGCCGTTGCTGGTGGACGCGGCGCAGTCACTGGGGTGGGGGCCGGTGGACGGCGGCTGGTCACTACTGACGGCAAGTGCGCACAAATGGGGCGGACCGCCAGGTGTCGGGCTGCTCGTCGTGCGCAAGGGCGTGCGGTTCGCCCCGCAAGGGCCGGTGGACGAGCGGGAGTCGGGGCGGGCGCCCGGTTTCGAGAACATCCCGGCGATCGTCGCGGCGGCGGCCTCGTTGCGGGCGGTACGGGCCGAGGCGGCCGAGGAGGCCCCGCGATTGCGTGAGCTGACGGAGCGGATCCGGGCGAGGGTGCCGGAGCTGGTGCCCGACGTCGAGGTGGTCGGTGACCCGGTGCGCCGTCTGCCCGGGGTCGTCACCTTCTCCTGCCTCTACGTCGACGGGGAGGCCCTGCTGCACGAGCTGGACCGGGAGGGTTTCTCCGTCTCGTCCGGTTCGTCCTGCACGAGCAGCACGCTGACGCCGAGCCATGTGCTGCGGGCGATGGGCGTGCTGAGTGAGGGGAACGTGCGGGTTTCGCTGCCGCCGGGGACGGCGGAGGAGGATGTGGAGCGCTTTCTGGCGGTCCTCCCCGGGACTGTCGCGGCGGTGCGGGAGAAGCTGGGGGCGCCGGTCGCCTCCGAAGTCGCCCGCGAGGAGGACGTCCTGGTCGTGGACTCCCTCGGCAAGCGCTGCCCGATTCCGGTGATCGAGCTGGCGAAGGTCATCGGCGACGTACCGGTGGGCGGGCTGGTCCGGGTGCTGTCGGATGACGAGGCGGCCCGCCTGGACATCCCGGCGTGGTGCGAGATGCGGAACCAGGAGTACGCCGGTGAGGAGCCGGCGGACAAGGGAACGGCGTACCTGATCCGCCGGGTGAGCTGAGGGCCCCAGGGGCGCGGGGCTGTGTCGATATGCGGCTACCGCCGCGGGTGCGCGAACAGCCCCACGCACCCGCGGCCGAAGACTTCCGGTCAGGCCAGGTGCGCCTGAACCTCGTGCGCGGCCTCGTCCCCGTACGCCTTGGTGAACCGCTCCATGAAGTGCCCGCGGCGCAACTGGTACTCCTGCGTCCCCACCGTCTCGATGACGAGCGTCGCCAGCATGCAGCCGACCTGAGCCGCACGCTCAAGGGACACGCCCCACGCGAGCCCCGACAGGAACCCCGCGCGGAAGGCGTCGCCGACACCCGTCGGGTCGGCCTTGCGCTCCTCGTCCGGCGTGCCGACCTCGATGGGGTCCTCGCCGGCCCGCTCGATCCGCACGCCGCGCGCGCCGAGGGTGGTCACCCGGTGGCCCACCCGGGACAGGATCTCCGCGTCGGTCCAGCCGGTCTTGGACTCGATGAGGCCCTTCTCGTACTCGTTGGAGAAGAGGTACGTCGCCCCGTCCAGCAGGATGCGGATCTCCTCGCCGTCCATCCGGGCGATCTGCTGGGAGAAGTCGGCGGCGAACGGGATGGACCGGGAGCGGCACTCCTCGGTGTGGCGAAGCATGGCCTCCGGGTCGTCCGCGCCGATGGAGACCAGGTCGAGGCCGCCGACGCGGTCGGCGACGGTCTTCAGCTCGATGAGGCGGGCCTCGCTCATGGCGCCGGTGTAGAAGGAGCCGATCTGGTTGTGGTCGACGTCGGTGGTGCACACGAAGCGGGCCGTGTGCAGCGTGTCGGAGATGCGGACCGACTCCGTGTCGACGCCGTGCCGGTCGAGCCACGCCCGGTACTCGTCGAAGTCCGCGCCCGCGGCGCCGACCAAGATCGGGTGGGTGCCGAGCTGTCCCATGCCGAACGCGATGTTCGCCGCGACGCCGCCGCGGCGGACGTCGAGCTTGTCGACCAGGAACGACAGCGAGACCGTGTGCAGTTGGTCCGCTACGAACTGGTCGGCGAAGCGGCCGGGGAAGGTCATGAGGTGGTCGGTGGCGATGGAGCCGGTGACTGCGATGCGCACGGCGTGGATTCTCCTGAGGGAGGCGGACCTTGACAGTTCACGCTATCGGGTGGGCGGGGCGGCTCTGAAGGCAAGGAAACTACCCGATAGTAGATCTTTCTCCGCGACGTCGTACGTGCCTACGGTGCCGATATGACGAACCTCAAGGTCCAGGCGCCCGTACCGGTCGATCTCGAAGGCGATCTGGCGTCGCTGCCGGGTGACGGTGCCCGGATGGCTCCCCACTGGGCGGCTCCCGACCGCGTCACGTCCCGTCCGGTCTCCCCCGCCCTGATTCTCGGTGTGACCGTACCCCCGGCGTCGGCGCGGCTGCTCGACGCGATGTCGGACTACGGGGACTGAACGGCGCCCTTCGGGGAACCGTGCGCTCCCCCGCTGCGTCCCATCGCTGTCCCCCGTAAAGGGGAGGCGGGATACGACCCACCAGCGGCCCGGTTTCGACCGGGCGGGTCCCATGGGACAGCTGTGCAGCCGAAGGAGCGATGCGGTGAACACCGAGCGACCCGACAACGACGACGACGCCAGGGCAGTGGGCGGCGACGGAACCTCCGACGCCCCGGAGGCCCAGGAGCCGGGGTCGGCGGACGCAGGGGCTTCGGGCCCGGCGGAGTCAGAGGCGTCGACGGGTGCGGCTGATCCCAAGGTGACCGCGGAGGAAGAGACCGCCGAGCCCGAGGCGGTCTCCGAGCCCGAGGCGGTCTCCGAGCCCGAGGCGGCCTCCGATCAGGAAACGGCCGCTGAGGCTTCCGAGGCGCGGGGGGAGAACGAGGCGCGGGGGCAGGACGAGGCGCGGGATCCCGCGGCCCTCGAGTCCGGGAAGGACGACGCGCCCGCCGGAGCCGAGGAGACCGACGCGGCCGAGGCGGAGGACGAAGCCGACGCGGCCGAGGCGGAGGACGAAGCCGACGCCGGGCAACCCGACGCGGAGCGCCCCGGCCCCGCGCCCGAGCGCGAAGTCGCCACGAGGAGCACCGGCGTCGACGAGCCCCGCCCCGATCCTGCTCCGGAGGCGGACCCGGCACCCCACAACGACATCCCCCGGGACGATGAGGACCTGATCCGTCACGGCGGCGCTCGCCACCGGACGCCCGCGATCATCGCCTCCGTCGCCGCCGCCGTTCTGCTGATCGGCGGTGGTGGGGCCTGGTTCGCCGCCAACACCTCCGGCGGGTCCGGCGGTGGCGCGACCTCCGGTGCGCCCGGCGGGGACGGCACTCCCCCGCCGCTCGCACTCGACGGGTACTCGGAGTCGGCAGGAGGCGAGGGAAACGGCATCGCGCCCGGTGAGCCCAACCCGTACGGCCCCACCTACCGGGTCGAGGGCACCCTCCCGGACGGCCCCGGCGAGGCACCGGTGTACCGGGCGCGGGGCGAGGTCACCAAGGAGGACGTGACCCGGCTCGCGAAGGCCCTCGGGGTCGACGGGGCGCCGGTGGCACAGGGCGAGATCTGGAAGGTCGGGGCCGGTCAGGACGGTTCGGGACCGAGTCTCCAGGTGAACAAGGAGGCGCCCGGGGCCTGGACGTTCAGCCGGTACGCCCCGGGCACCGACAACTGCAAGGGCACCGACCGCTGCACCGCCCCGCAGACCGGGGGCACGCCCGTGAGCGAGGCGGAGGCCGAGAAGGCAGCGGAACCCGTGCTGAAGGCATTGGGTCAGGACGACGCGAAGCGCGACGCGAGTCAGGTCATGGGCGCGCGGCGGGTGGTGAACGCCGCCCCCGAGATCGGCGGACTGCCGACGTACGGCTGGTCCACCGGAGTGACCGTCGGCTCCGACGGCGAGGTCGTCGGCGGCAGTGGGCAGCTGAGCACGCCGGTGAAGGGGGACACGTACCCGGTGGTCAGCGCCAAGGAGGCGCTGAAGCTGATGGAGGAGCGTCCGCAGAGCGACCACCGTATGGGCATCGGCGGCTGTGCCGACCCCGTCCCGCTGAAGGACCGGCAGGAGCAGCCCTGCGGGTCGTCGGCGAGCGGTACGCCCGAGCAGGACGCGGTGACGGTCGAGAAGGCCGTGTTCGGGCTGGCCTCGCACTCCGTGGACGGCCGGCAGGCACTGGTGCCGTCCTGGTTGTTCGAGGTGACGGCGCCGGGCGCGAAGGACCCGTTCACGGTGACGTACCCGGCGGTCGAGCCGAGGTTCCTGGCCTCGCCGAGCCCGAGTGAGCCGAGTGACAGGCCTACGTCCGACCCCGAGCCGCGGAACGTCGAGGTGGACGGCTACCGGGCGGAGGGCACGGACCTGACCGTGACCTTCACGGGCGGGGTGTGCGCCGACTACGACGTGAAGGCGCGCGAGAACGGCGACGAGGTGACGGTCACGGTCACCTCGAAGGCATGGCCCGACAAGGTCTGCATTCTGATCGCCAAGCAGTTCCAGCAGACCGTGCAGCTCGACGAGCCGCTCGGCGCCCGCGAGGTGGTGGGCTCGGACGGCGAGGCGGTCCCGCTGGCCAAGGAGGGCGCGCGGCTGCCGGCGCCCCCCACACGGCAGCGGTAGAACCACGACCGCACAACGCGAAGGCGGCGGCCCCGTCGGAGGGGGCCGCCGCCTTAGTCGTATCCGCTGCCGCCGTGGCGGCACGGCGGCATCAGCTGAAGGAGTCGCCGCAGGCGCAGGAGCCGGTCGCGTTCGGGTTGTCGATCGTGAAGCCCTGCTTCTCGATGGTGTCCACGAAGTCGATCGTGGCACCGCCCAGGTACGGGGCGCTCATGCGGTCGGTGACGACCTTCACACCGCCGAAGTCCTTCTCCACGTCGCCGTCGAGGGAACGCTCGTCGAAGAAGAGCTGGTAACGCAGGCCGGAGCAGCCGCCGGGCTGGACGGCGACGCGCAGCGCGAGGTCGTCGCGGCCTTCCTGGTCGAGCAGCGCCTTGACCTTGGACGCGGCGGCGTCGGTCAGGATGATGCCGTCGGTGACGGTGCTGGTCTCGTCCGATACGGACATCTACATCTCTCCCGGGTTGTACGGAGACTGCTTGCCGACGGTTGCAACCGGCGGGGCCGCGGATTCATTCCAGGGCCGGGCGCTCGATCTCGGCACCTCTTCATGCTCGCACACCCACCGGGAACCGGAAAACGACCCTTTCCGGGTCTTCCCGGGAATGAACGGCGGCCGATCGGGATTCACGTCACACAGACGCTATGGCCATCGTCAAAGTGACGTGAAGCGGTTATGATAGGTAAGCGTCAATTCGACGAAAAGTCGCGGAACAGAAAGGGTGCGTGTCGTGACCACCGCCCAACCCCAGGAGCTCGACGTACAGCCGACGCCCCTCGCCCTGCTGCTCCTCGGCCGTGAGGCCGACCCGAAGAGCGAGCGCGGTGTGGAGTGTCCAGGCGACCTGCCCTCGCCGTCCGACCCGGACCTGGTCGAGCGTGCCCGCAGGGCGAAGGAGAAGCTCGGGGACAAGGTCTTCGTGCTGGGGCACCACTACCAGCGCGACGAGGTCATCCAGTTCGCCGACGTCACCGGGGACTCCTTCAAGCTGGCCCGGGACGCGGCGGCGCGTCCGGAGGCCGAGTACATCGTGTTCTGCGGTGTGCACTTCATGGCGGAGTCCGCGGACATCCTGACGTCCGACGACCAGAAGGTCGTCCTGCCCGACCTGGCCGCCGGCTGCTCGATGGCCGACATGGCGACGGCCGAGCAGGTCGCCGAGTGCTGGGACGTGCTGACCGAGGCCGGCATAGCCGAGCAGGTCGTGCCCGTCTCGTACATGAACTCGTCCGCCGACATCAAGGCCTTCACGGGCAAGCACGGCGGCACCATCTGCACCTCCTCCAACGCCAAGCGGGCCCTGGACTGGGCGTTCGAGCAGGGCGAGAAGGTGCTCTTCCTGCCCGACCAGCACCTCGGCCGCAACACCGCCGTGCGGGACATGGGCATGTCCCTGGAGGACTGCGTCGTCTACAACCCGCACAAGCCGAACGGCGGCCTGACCGCCGACGAGCTGCGCGCCGCGAAGATGATTTTGTGGCGCGGCCACTGTTCGGTGCACGGCCGCTTCAGCCTCGACTCGGTGAACGACGTGCGCGAGCGCATCCCGGGCGTGAACGTCCTGGTCCACCCCGAGTGCAAGCACGAGGTCGTGGCCGCCGCGGACTACGTCGGTTCGACGGAGTACATCATCAAGGCCCTGGAGGCGGCCCCGGCCGGTTCCAAGTGGGCCATCGGCACGGAGCTGAACCTGGTCCGCCGCCTGGCGAACCGTTTCGCACCGGAGGGCAAGGAGATCGCCTTCCTCGACAAGACGGTCTGCTTCTGCTCGACCATGAACCGCATCGACCTCCCCCACCTGGTCTGGGCGCTCGAGTCGCTGGCCGAGGGCAACCTGGTCAACCGCATCGAGGTCGACAAGGAGACCGAGGCGTTCGCGAAGCTGGCGCTGGAGCGGATGCTGGCGCTGCCTTGACATGCTCCTCGCCTTGAAGGGCGAGGATTCTGGCCTTCCTCGACTGGTTGCCGTGCCGCTACGCGGCACGGTTTCCGGTCGGGAATCCGTGGCTTCCTGTTTCTTCGCGCTGTGCCGGGATCGCTCCCGGTCTTACCGGCGCTCCGCAGGCCGATACCGCCAGTCCGGCGGCCGTCTTGACGTTGATCGCGGCGTTGGTGTCCCGGTCGTGGACGGTGCCGCAGGCACTACAGGTCCATTCGCGTACGTTCAGGGGCTTGGGCCCGTCCACGGCGCCGCAGGTGGAGCAGGTCTGGGAGGTCGGTTCGAAGCGGCCGATCTTCACCAGGGTGCGGCCGTACCGTTCCGCCTTGTATTCCAGCATGCCGATGAACGAGGCCCATCCGGCGTCGTGCACGGACTTGGCCAGGCGTGTGCGGGCCAGTCCCGCCACAGACAGGTCCTCCACGGCGATCCCTTGGTTCTCGGAGATCAGCTTCGTGGAGAGCTGGTGGTGGAACTCACGGCGTGCATCTGCGACCTTGGCATGGGCGCGGGCGACCTTCAGGCGGGCCTTGTCCCGGTTCCTTGATCCCTTCTGCTTGCGGGACAGCTCCTTCTGGGCCTTCTTCAGTTTCTTCTCCGCGCGCCGAAGGAAGCGCGGAGACTCAATCTTCGTGCCGTCGGAGAGGACCGCGAAGTGGGTCAGGCCGAGATCAATGCCGATGGTGCAGTCGGTTTCGGGCATCCGGATCGCGTCGGCGGCGGCGTCGGTGTCGATGACGAAGGAGGCGAAGTACCGGCCGGCCGCGTCCTTGATGACGGTGACGGACGTGGGGGTGGCGGGCAGCGTGCGGGACCACTTCACCTTCACCGCGCCGATCTTCGGCAGGTTCAGACGGCCAGGGCCGGTGATGCCCCAGCGGGCGTTGGCGGTGAACCGGACCGACTGCCGCGCGTCTTTGCGGGACTTCAACCGTGGCGGGCCGACCTTCGCTCCCCTGCGTGTGCCCTTGAGGGAGGTGAAGAAGTTGCGGTATGCGGTCTCGGCGTCCCGCAGGGACTGCTGGAGCACCACCGCGGAAACATCACCCAGCCAGGACCGCTCCGGCGTCCGTTTCGCTTCCGTGATCAGGCGCGTGGACAGCTGACCGGCCGTCGGGAACGGATCCCCGGCCTTACGGGCGTCCTCACGGACACGCACGGCATCGTTGAACACGACACGTGCGCACCCGAACGCCCTGGCCAGCGCGGCCTGCTGAGCGGCATCGGGGTACAACCTGAAGGCGTACCGGAGCTGCATGACGATCACACTAGGCACATCGAACATCGTCGCCGGGAACATGTGAACGACCCATCACCGTCACGAAGCAGGAGTTCGGCTCCGCCGGAACGGGACCGCGACGCTCCGCGTCGCAGCCACAAGATTCGCCTCACCCCCGACCTAAAGGCCGGAGCACTGCGAATGATGTCCGGTAGCTCGAGCTCATAGCGAGTACGAAGGGGGACGCCGACCGTGGTGGCCGGCGTCCCCCCTTTGTCCGTCCGGCCAGAGCGCATTTCGCGTTCTGCGCGGACGGCAGTCCTCGCGTCCGGCCGACTCCGACGTGTGCTGTCACGATGCATTCCATGAATCTTGAAAACCCCGACGGACTGGTGATACGCCACGCGGATGTCTCGGACTGGCCCGGACTGGTCGGCATCGACTCCATCGCGGCATCGGGCGACGATGTGCGGCGCGTGAGTATCCGACGCTGGTGCGAGCAAGGCTCGGTCCTCCTGGCCGAGGACGCTTCCGGCCTCCTGGGCTACAGCGTGCTGGAATACACCTTCTTCGAGCAGGGCTTCATCACCATGGTGACGGTCGCGCCCACCGCCCGCCGACGAGGCGTGGGCGCACGTCTCCTCAAGGCCACCGAGGCCGCGTGCACCAGCCCGAAGCTGTTCACCTCGACCAACGTCTCCAACCACCCCATGCAACTGCTCCTGCAGCGCGTCGGCTGGAGCCCGGTCGGCCTGCTCCATGGTCTGGACGAAGGCGATCCCGAACTCTTCTACCTCTGCCCAGGCGCCCAACGAGGCGGCCTGGTTGAGGCCGAAGGTTGAACAACAAGCTCAACCGCCTGAAGCGGGTCACGATCACTCGTCGCCGACAGGCCCCCATCTGATGTCTCGAACGCTGTGGTACTTGCCGTCGCCATCAGATACTTGGCGTCGATAGACTGCCATCTTCCAAGTGGCGGGGTGGACCGAGATGGCCGTGCACCGAAGAGCCGCACTCTCTGGCGTCGTTGTCGCAGTTGGGATCGCATGCCTGTCGATCCTTTCGGCGCCTGCGAGCCAGGACGCTCGTGACGGAGATGGGCAAGGGGGTCGGTTCGAGGTGACAGACGGCCAGGGAGGCGCTCCCTCGGCCAGCCCTCGCACCGCCCGGGAGCGCGAAGCCTGGTCTCAGGACGAGACACCCGAACAGGCACGGAGGCGAATCGATTACCTCCAGAGTCTTGAGTCGAGACGCCCAAGCGGCAGCAGCTGACTCTCGGCGACAACGCTGATGCGGTGCAGGCATCCCCTACCCCCGGTCCGTCACCGACGACGGCAGGGCCCCGCAGCCCCGGATGCTGCATACCGGCGCTGGGCGCGTCTTCGAGGCACGCTTCCTGAGCGGTCCGCAAGCACCGCTCCGCACCGCACCGCAGCAGGCACCGCTCAACCTCCGCTCCCAGCAGCTGGAGACTCACCTGCGCAGACCCCGCTTCCGCCCGCCGCCCGCCCAGTTCTGACCACCCGCAGTACTCATTCGCCCAACAGCCGAGCGCCCCGGCTCGCCGCGATCCGCAGCGCGTCCCCGAGCGCCTCGGCGAGTCGTTCCCCCGTGAACCGCAACTCCCTGCCACTCGCTGCCGGTTCGTCGAGAAGCGACCTGGCCGCGGTGAGGACGTACGCGGCCGAGTCGAGCAGCTCGGCCTCCAACTCGTCGGCGATGCGGGACAGTCGGCTGCAGTCGTCGTCCGTACTGAGGTAACACGGGCGTCCGTCCGGCGTGGTCCAGGGCAGCAATCTCAGGGGCGCACCCGTTCCGTCGCGCATCATCTCCACCGCTCCTTTCGAATCCGTTCCGCTGACAGGCGTGAACACCGGTGATTACCGTGTGTGCCTCCATCGTCGCGTTGCGGCATGCGTCCTCGACAGAAGCGCCGCGTCCCGGGACCGAGAACGGGACATCCCCATCAACCTCAACGTCAGCAGAGAGGTCAGACCATGACATTCAAGCCCCAGACCCTCACCCCGTACCTCTCCGCACGCCACTACTTCGGTGCCGAGCAGCGCCGTCACCGTGAGACCGCCGGGCTGTCCCTCGTGCAGCTCGCGGGCATCGTGAACTCCAGCAAGAGCACCCTCGCCCGTATCGAGACCGCCGAGCTGATGCCTCCACCGGACCTGCCCGACCGGCTGGACGCGGCGTTCGGCACGGACAAGCACTTCCACGGGCTGTACGAACTGGCCAAGCGTGAGGCGCATCCGGACCAGTACCGCCGGTTCATGGACTTCGAGGCGCAGGCGGAGGTCATCGAGAACTACGTGTCACAGGCCATGCCAGGGCTGTTGCAGACCAAGGAGTACGCCCGCGCGCTCCTCAGTTGCCAAGAGGCCCTGCCGAGCGAGCAGATCGAGGAGCGCGTCAACGCCCGCCTGTCCCGGCAGGCGCGGCTGACGTCGGATCAAGCACCCCTGCGTTGGGCGATCATCGAGGAGTCCGTCCTCCGACGCAGGGTCGGCAGCAAAGAGTGCTGGTACAACCAACTGGCCTTGCTACTCGAACAGGTGGATACTCCCGACAGCAAGGTCCAGGTTCTGCCTTTCAGTGCGGGTCCCCACTCACTGATGGGCGGCGCCCTGACCCTGCTGACCCTTCCCCAGGGTTCCGTCATGGCCTACGAAGAGGGCATCCAGGTCGGTCACCTCTACGAGGACCGGGACTCGGTGAAGAAGTGGCGGCGGCAGTACGAGGTGCTGCGCGCCAACGCCCTCCCACCGGCGGCCTCGGCGGAGCTGATCCGAGAGGCGATGGAGGACTACGAGCCATGCAGCACACCCCCGAGCTGAACTCCGCCCGGTGGCGCCGGAGCAGCTACAGCAACACCAACGGGGGCGATTGCGTCGAGATCACCGAGGACTTCCCCGGCGTCGTCCCCGTCCGCGACAGCAAGAACCCCCACGGCCCCGCACTCGTCGTCCCGGCCACCGCCTGGGACGCGTTCGTCACGTCCCTCAAGGGCGGAGACGCCCTCCCCCACTGACACCTGACCGCTCCACGATCGAGGTGACGACTCCGCCCGCCCCGGGCTTCCCTCGGGTCGGGCGGAGCCTCGCCGATCAGGCGGTGAGGAGATCCGTGTCTCCATGCGCGACACGCGAATCCGCGACGCCCATCTTCTCCGCCACCTCGGCCGTGCGTGCCGCGGCGATGCGTTCAGGGGCGTCGATCCCCGGGTCCGCGGAGCGCCTGGCCTCCAGTGAGGTCTCCCACCGGTAATGCTTGCTCATTCGATCTCCTCTCGGTTTCGAGATATCGGTTGTACCGTTCCTCGGCAACCTCATCGCGTCGCGATAACAGCGGGGCGCCCCGTGAGCATGAGCCACGGGGCGCCCCTCGTCGTGCGTACGGCGGTCAGACCTGAGCCGGTTCCGGCTCCTGGTCGGTCTCCCGCTGGGCCGGGAGGCCCTTCTTCGCCGCGCGCTTCTTCGCCCGGCGCTCCTTGCGGAGCTCGAACATCGCGTACAGCGTCGGGACGAGCAGCAGCGTCAGCAGGGTCGACGTCACCAGACCGCCGATCACGACCACGGCCAGCGGCTGGGCGATGAAGCCGCCCTCGCCGGTGATGCCGAGGGCCATCGGCAGCAGGGCGAAGATCGTCGCCAGGGCGGTCATGAGGATGGGCCGCAGACGGTGCCGGCCGCCCTCGATCACGGCCTCGACGACGCCGTAGCCCTGCCCCCGGTACTGGTTGATGAGGTCGATCAGCACGATCGCGTTCGTCACCACGATGCCGATCAGCATCAGCATGCCGATCATCGCGGGGACGCCCATCGGGGTGCCCGTCGCCACCAGCAGGCCGATCGCGCCGGTGGCGGCGAACGGGATGGAGACGAGCAGGATCAGCGGCTGGACCAGGGACCGGAAGGTGCCGACCAGCAGCATGAAGACGATCGCGATGGCCGCCAGCATCGCCAGGCCCAGGTTGGCGAACGCCTCCTCCTGGTCCTCGGAGACACCGCCGATCGACGCCGTGGCGCCGTCCGGGAGCTTCAGCGCGTTGATCTTGGTCTGGAGCTGCGCGCTGACCGCGCCCGTGTTGTCGCCGGTCGGCTTCGCGGTGATGGTGGCCGCGCGCTGGCCGTCGATGCGGGTCATGGAGACCGGGCCGTCGACCAGCTTCACGGTCGCGATGGCGCCGAGCTTCGCCGCGCCCAGGCGCAGGTCCTTCAGCTGCTGGAGCGTCTTCGCGGGCTTGGCGGAGCGGATGACGACGTCGCGCTCGGTGTCGTCCAGGACCGCCTTGGCGGCGTTGGTGCCGCGCACCGCCTGGGCGACGGCGGCGCCGAGGGTCTGGTCGTTGAACCCGGCCGCGGCGGCCTTGTCGTTGGCCTTCACGGAGATGCGCGGCACGCTCTGGGCGAGGTCGCTGGTGACGTCCGTGACGTCGTCGAGCGAGGCGACCTCCTTGCGGACCTCCTCGGCCGCCGTGCGCAGGACGCCGGCGTCGGCCGCCTTCACGACCACGCTGAGGTCCTGGGCGCCGAAGCCGTCACCGGCCGTGATGGTGGTGGTGCCGATGCCCTTCAGGCCGGCCAGGCCCTTCTCGATGCGGTCCTGGACGTCCTCGGCCGAGGACGCGTCGTCCAGCATCACCTGGTACGAGGCCTGGTTGGTGTCCGTGCCGCCGCCGAAGGCCGCCATGAAGCCGGACGAGCCGATCGTGACCTGGTAGTCCTTCACGCCCTCGGTGCCGTCGAGCAGCTCCTCGACCTTCTTCGCCTGGGTGTCGGTGGCCTCCAGGCTGGTGCCGGGCTTCAGCTCCTGCTTGACGGTGAGGACCTCCACCTCACCCTGGTCGAAGAAGTTCGTCTTCAGCAGGGGCGCCATGCCGAACGTGCCGACGAGGACGACGATCGCGATGGCCACGCTGGTGAGACGGCGGCGGGTCGCGAAGCGCAGGACCGGGACGTAGATGCGCTGCAGGCGGCTCCTGGCCTCCTTCTCCTCCGCGAGGCGGCGTGCCTCCTCCGCGTCCTCGGGGGTGCCCTTGGGCGGGCGCAGGAACCAGTACGACAGGACCGGTACGACCGTCAGGGAGACGAGGAGGGAGGCCAGCAGCGCGGCCGTGACGGTGAGGCTGAACGAGCCGAACAGCTCGCCCACCATGCCGCCGACCAGGCCTATCGGCAGGAACACGGCGACCGTGGTGAGCGTGGAGGACGTCACCGCGCCCGCGACCTCGCGGACGGCGTTGAGGATGGCGGAGTGGCGTTCCTCGCCGTAGCCGAGGTGCCTCTTGATGTTCTCCAGGACCACGATCGAGTCGTCGACGACCCGGCCGATGGCGATGGTCAGGGCGCCCAGCGTCAGGACGTTCAGCGACAGGTCGCGCGTCCACAGCACGATCAGGGCGAGGACCACGGACAGCGGGATGGACACCGCCGTCACGAGGGTGGAGCGGATCGAGGCCAGGAAGACCAGGATCACCAGGACCGCGAAGAGCAGGCCCAGGGCGCCCTCGGTGGTGAGGCCCTTGATGGACTTCGAGACGGCCGGGCCCTGGTCGCTGACGACCGTGAGGGTCGCGCCGGAGCCCAGGTCCTTCCGCAGGTCCGGAAGCTTGTCCTGAACGGCGTCGGAGATGGCGACCGCGCTGCCGTCGCGGTCCATGGTGACGGCGACGGCGAGGCTGGGCCTGCCGTCGGTGCGGGTGATGGAGTCGGCCGGGGCCTCCTGCTGCTTCACCGTGGCGACGTCGCCGAGGCGCAGCGGCTCGCCCTTGCCGGGCTCGCCCGTGACCATCAGGTCCTGGATCTGCTTCAGCGAGGTGAAGCCGCCGCCGACCTGGACGGTGCGGTTGGCGCCGTCCTCGTCGAAGGAACCGGCCGGGACGGTCGCGCCGCCCGTCTGGAGGGCCTGGACGAGGGACTGCGGGGTGAGACCGGCCTTCGCCAGCTTCGCGTCGTCCGGGGTGACGGTGACCTGGAGGTCACGCACACCGTCGACCGTCACCTGGCCGACGCCGTCGATGCTCTTCAGGTCCGGCACGACCGTCTTGTCGAGCTGGTCGGCCAGGGCCTGCTGGTCGCGGTCGGAGGTGACGGCGAGGACGACGGTCGGGATGTCGTCCGTGGAGCCGGCGACGACCTGCGGGTCGACGTCGTCCGGGAGCTGGACGCGAGCCCGGTTGACGGCCTGCTGGACGTCGGCGACCAGTTGCTCGGTGCCGTCGCCGTAGTCGAAGGACGCCATGATCAGGGCGTTGCCCTCGCTGGCGGTGGAGGTGACGCCGCTGATGCCGTCGACGGCTTCGAGGCTGTCCTCGATGGGCTCGACGACCTGCTTCTCGACCACGTCCGGGGACGCGCCCTGATACGGCGCCAGCACGGACACCACGGGCAGTTCGATGGTGGGCAGCAGCTGCTGCTTGAGCTGGGGTATCGCGATCGCCCCGAAGACGAGCGCGATGATCGACATCAGTCCGATCAGGGCCCGTTGCGCGAGGCTGAATCTGGACAGCCAGGACATGGGTGAGGGTCTCTCTCCTGTTAACGGCAGAAGCGGCAACGGGCGCGCAGATGAGCGCCCGCCCCTACACCCTGAGCCATGGAAGAGCGGTGTTTCGTAGCCCCCAGGTCCATTTCCTTATATGGCGCATACTCCGGCCGCAGTACGTCCGGTGGAGCTCACTCCACCCTTGGACGGACCAGGCCGGACTCGTAGGCGATGACCACCAGCTGGGCCCGGTCCCGGGCGCCGAGCTTCGCCATAGCCCGGTTGACATGCGTCTTCACCGTCAGCGGGCTGACCTCCAGCCGCTCGGCGATCTCGTCGTTGGAGTGCCCGCCGGCGACCTGGACCAGCACCTCGCGCTCCCGGACGGTGAGCGAGTCGAGCCGCTCGCCGCGGGCCGGGTCGCGGTCCTCGTCGGCCGGGTCCGTGGCGAGGAAGCGGGCGATCAGGCCGGTGGTGGCCGCCGGGGACAGCAGGGCCTGGCCGCCCGCCGCGATGCGGATGGCGTTCAGCAGCTCGTCCGGCTCGGAGCCCTTGCCGAGGAAGCCGGAAGCGCCGGCACGCAGCGACTGCACGACGTAGTCGTCGACCTCGAACGTCGTCAGGATGACCACGCGGACCTCCGCGAGGTCGGGGTCGGCGCTGATCATGCGGGTCGCGGCGAGACCGTCGGTGCCGGGCATCCGGATGTCCATGAGGACGACGTCGGCGCGCTGCTCCTTCGTCAGCCGCACCGCCTCCGCGCCGTCGGAGGCCTCGCCGACCACCTCCATGTCGGGCTCGGAGTCGACGAGCACACGAAAGGCGCTGCGGAGCAGCGCCTGGTCGTCGGCGAGCAGGACACGGATGGTCATGCGGGGTCCTCCCCGTTCGGTGTGCGGTTCTTGACGGGCAGGATCGCATGGACGCGGAAGCCGCCGCCGTAGCGGGGACCGGTGGTGAGGGTGCCGCGCAGGGCGGTGACGCGCTCGCGCATGCCGAGCAGGCCGTGCCCGCCGCCGCTGCCGGGGGCCTCGTCCTCGCCGGTGCCGTCGTCGAGGACGGTGATCTCGATGTGGGGTCCGACGCGTACGACGCTGACCTCGGCCTTGGCCTGCGTCCCGGCGTGTTTCTGCACGTTGGTGAGGGCCTCCTGGATGATCCGGTAGGCGGCCAGGTCGACGGCCGCGGGGAGGTCCGTGCCCTGGTCGGCGCGGGCGACCTCGATGTGCAGTCCGGCGTTGCGGAAGGTGCCGGTGAGTTCGTCGAGGCGGTCGAGGCCGGGGGCGGGTTCGGTGGGGGCCTCCGGGTCGCCGGACTGCCTCAGCAGCCCGACGGTGGCGCGGAGTTCGTTGAGGGCGGAGCGGCTGGCCTCGCGGACGTGCCCGAGGGCCTCCTTGGCCTGGTCGGGGCGCTTGTCCATGACGTGCGCGGCGACGCCGGCCTGGACGTTGACCAGGGCGATGTGGTGGGCGACCACGTCGTGCAGGTCCCGGGCGATGCGCAGGCGTTCCTCGGCGACCCGGCGGCGGGCCTCCTCCTCGCGGGTGCGTTCGGCGCGTTCGGCGCGTTCGCGGATGGCCTGGACGAAGGCGCGGCGGCTGCGGACCGCGTCGCCGGCGGTCGCGCCGATGCCGGTCCAGGCGAAGATCGCGAGGTTCTCCTGGGCGTACCAGGGCAGTGGCCCGGCGGCCATGGCCGCCCCGGTCAGGACGGTCATGGTGAGCAGGCCGACGCGCCAGGTGGTGGTGCGGTCGGTCGTGGAGGCGACGGTGTACAGGGCGATGACCGCGGACATGGCGACGGGGGCGCGGGGGTCGCCGGTGACGGACTCGACGACGGAGACCGTGCCGGTGAGGGCGAGGACGGTCAGGGGGGCACGGCGGCGGAAGACCAGGGCGGCGGCGCCGAGGGTGATGAGGACCAGGCTGAGGGGGTCGGGGGTGCGCAGGGCCCAGCTGACGCTGTCGCGGTGGCGTGGCTCGACGAACGACCCGGCGACCATGCAGGCCAGGACGGCTGCGGCGAGGATGGCGTCCAGGGCCAGGGGATGCGCCTTGGCCTGGTGTCTGGCCCGCGCGAGGGTGCTCACGGGTGTTTACGGTAGCCGGGGTGGGTGTGCGGGGGTATGGGGGCGGGGGTTCGAGAGGCCAGGTGTGAGGTGCTCGGCGTCGGTGCTGGGGACGGGGGGTTGCGCAGCCCGGCGCTGCGGGGTGCCGCTGCGCCCACCCGTGCCGCCCCCAGCGGGCACGACTGCCCGCAGCTCGGTCAACCGGGGATCAGGCCGTTGTCGCTGAGCAGCTCTCTGACCTCCTCGAGCGTCGCGTCCGGGGACGGAAGGATCAGTTCGGAGGGTTCCAGGGAGTCGTCGGGGAGGGGGTCGCCGAGGTCTCGGACCTTGGCGAGCAGGGCCTGGAGGGTGCGGCGGAAGCCCGGGCCGTCGCCGTTCTCCATTTCCGCCAGGAGCTCGTCGTCCAGCTTGTTCAGCTCGGTGAGGTGGCTGTCGGCCAGCCTCACCTGGCCCTCCCCCATGATCCGTACGATCATGTCGCCCTCCTAGGCGTGGAGCGTGGACCCCTACTGCTTGTCGAAGCGCGGAGTGTCCTGCGGCTGCTGCTGCGACTGCTGCTGGCTCGTGCCACCTTCGATGGCCTGCTGCCCAGCGCTGGAGCCTCCGGCCAGCTCGGCCTTCATGCGCTGCAGCTCCAGCTCTACATCCGTACCACCGGAGAGCCG
This sequence comes from Streptomyces sp. NRRL S-455, assembly GCF_000717875.1. Taxonomy (GTDB): domain Bacteria; phylum Actinomycetota; class Actinomycetes; order Streptomycetales; family Streptomycetaceae; genus Streptomyces. The sequence goes on along the minus strand of NZ_JOCT01000043.1, from coordinate 19,873 downwards.
GTCCAGCTCGGCCTGGATGTCGTCCTTGTGCATGCCGGACGGGTCGTCCAGGGCGCCGGAGGCGAGCAGCTCGTCGATCGCGCCGGCGCGGGCCTGGAGCTGGGCCGTCTTGTCCTCGGCCCGCTGGATCGCCAGGCCGACGTCGCCCATCTCCTCGGAGATGCCGGAGAAGGCCTCGCCGATCCGGGTCTGCGCCTGGGCCGCCGTGTACGTCGCCTTGATCGTCTCCTTCTTCGTACGGAAGGCGTCGACCTTGGCCTGGAGCCGCTGGGCCGCGAGGGTGAGCTTCTCCTCCTCGCCCTGGAGCGTCGCGTGCTGGGTCTCCAGGTCGGTCACCTGCTGCTGGAGGGCGGCGCGGCGGGACAGCGCTTCGCGTGCCAGGTCCTCACGGCCCAGCGCGAGCGCCTTGCGGCCCTGGTCCTCCAGCTTGGTGGACTGCACCTGCAGCTGGTTCAGCTGGAGCTCCAGGCGCTTGCGGGAGGTCGCCACGTCGGCGACGCCGCGGCGGACCTTCTGGAGCAGCTCCAGCTGCTTCTGGTACGAGTAATCGAGGGTCTCGCGCGGGTCCTCGGCCCGGTCAAGGGCCTTGTTCGCCTTCGCGCGGAAGATCATCCCCATACGCTTCATGACACCGCTCATGGGCTTCGCGCGCCCCCTTCTGACCGACTCCGGCTCCAGCTCCTGCGACAGAACCCACAGTACGGGCCCTGCATCCATTACCGCACTGTTCGGGGACGGATGCGCTCATCCCCGAGGACGACTGTGTACGCTCCCGCTCCGGCGTAGGGAGTAGGTGGTCCCCGGGGTTACCGGAGGCGTACGTCCCGGGGAACGACCGGGTGCGTACACAACGTCCCCTCTGTCCCCTTACTGACGACTGGTGTTGCCGGATCGTTCCCCACGGGACTGGGGTCCATGCCCGGGAAGCCCTTACCCTTGGGTTTTGTGTTCCGTAGCCGTGCCAAGGATGAGAAGGCCCAGGCAGCCGACAAGGCGCCGGTGACCGACTCCAGTCAGCCCCGTCACCCCGAGGCCCCCAAGGGCCGCCCCACGCCCAAGCGCAGCGAGGCGCAGTCGCAGCGCCGCAGCGTGGCCAACACGTCGATGACGCGCAAGGAGGCTTCCAAGCGGCAGCGCGAGGAGCGCCGTGCCGCGCTGGAGCGGCAGCGCCAGGCTCTCGCCAGCGGCGACGAGCGGTACCTGCCCGCGCGTGACAAGGGACCGGTCCGCCGGTTCGCGCGTGACTTCATCGACTCGCGGTTCAACATCGCGGAGTTCTTCCTGCCGATGGCCGTGGTCATTCTCGTGCTGAGCATGGTGCGGCAGGCGGCGTTGCAGAACATCGCGCTGCTGCTGTGGCTCGTGGTGATCGTGATGATCGTGCTCGACTCGTTCGTCACCTCCTTCCGCCTGAAGAAGCAGCTGAACGAGCGTTTCGCGGGTGAGAACAAGCGCGGCGCCGTCGCCTACGCCCTGATGCGCTCCCTCCAGATGCGTCGGCTCCGGCTGCCGAAGCCGCAGGTCAAGCGCGGAGAGCGGCCCTGACCACGACGCCGTTCTCCGGGGGTGCGGCGGACGCCTGGCTGGACAAGCTGGGCGGGCTGCGCGATGTCGTCCGGCAGGAGCTGGTGGCCCGCCAGCTGGACGAGCAGATAGTCGGCCGGTTCCCGGTCGGGCAGCGGCTGCGGGTGCTCGACGTGGGGATGGGCCAGGGCACCCAGGCGCTGCGCCTGGTCCGGGCCGGGCACCGGGTGACCGGTCTGGAGCAGGACGCGAGGATGATCGCCGTGGTCCGGGACGCCCTCGCGGGGGAACCGGAGGGCATCCGGGAGCGGATGCGGATCATCGAGGGCGACGGCCGGGACACCGGGGTGCACTTCCTGCCCGGCAGCTTCGACGTGGTGCTCTGCCACGGCGTCCTGATGTACGTGGAGGAGCCGGATCCGCTGCTGGCGGGGCTGGCCCGGATGCTCGCGCCGGGCGGGCTGCTGTCTCTGCTCGTGCGCAACGGTGACGCCCTCGCGCTGCGGCCGGGGCTGTCCGGCGACTGGGCGGGCGCGCTGTCCGCGTTCGACACGGTCGACTACCGGAACCGCCTGGGGCTGGACGTACGGGCCGACCGGCTGAAGGACCTGACGGCGACGCTCGCCGGGATCGGGGCGCCGCTGCACGCCTGGTACGGGGTGCGGGTGTTCACCGACACGGCGGCGGACGGCGCGGAGGTCCCGGCCGACGTGGAGACGCTGCTCGCGGTGGAGGAGAAGGCCGGGCGGACCGACCCGTACCGCGGGGTGGCGGCGCTGCTGCACCTGTGCGGCGTACGGGGCTGAGTCACACGGCGGAAAGAGAGGGCGGGGACCGTCGGCCCCCGCCCCCGGGCTCACGCGTCGGCCGCGTGCAGGCTCATCGGCCCGTAGATCTCCGTGGAGTCCTCGAACAGCCGCACCTGGTCGGCACCGCCCTCCTGCAAGGCCTTCCAGTGCTCCCCGATCCAGGACTCGGCGTCCCCCTGGGTGGAGAAGTCCTCCGGCGGCACCGCGGGCTGGACCTCCGTCCCGTCCGTCTTCTCGAACCGCCACGTCCATGCCGCCATGTACGCCTCCCATGTGTGTGAGCACACTGCACAGCGAAAGCCGGATCTTGGTCCGGCTCCTGTCCAGAGCCTATGCGCTCCGCTGGGTGGGGCGTTATAGGCGTCGCGGGGGTGCGGCTGATCAGATGCGTGCGGGTCACATTGGGCTGGTCGCGCAGTTCCCCGCGCCCCTGAGGGGGCGTCGCCGACACGCATGTCCCATGCTCACGGGTGAGAATCGGGGGCGTGGAACTCACTTTGCTCGGTACCGGTGCCCCCGCGGGGCTGCCCCGCCCGGACTGTCCCTGCGCGGCCTGTGCGGCCGCTCTCGGCCCCGACGCGCGGGCGGCCACCGCGCTGCTCCTGGACGGGGCGCTGCTGCTCGACCTGACGCCCGGGGCGGCGTTCGCGGCGGCGCGGGCCGGCCGGTCCTTGACCGGCGTACGGCAGGTGCTGCTGTCGCATCCGCACGACGGGCCCGCGGTCGAGGTGCCGGCCGGGCTGCCGCAGCCCGGGCGGGTGCCGGACGGGCGGGAGCTGACGCTGCTGACGGGTCACCGGGTGCGGGCGGTGGCGCTGGACGCGCCGGGCACGGGGTACGCCGTGACCGGGCCGGAGGGGCAGCGGCTGCTGTACCTGCCGCCGGGCGGGGCGCCGGCGGGGATCGAGAAGCCTGCCGAGCCCTACGACATGGTGCTCCTGGATGTCGTGGGGCGGCCGGACGCGCTGGCGAAGCTGCGGGCGGTGGGGGCGGTGGGGCCGACGACGGATGTGGTCGCCGTCCATCTGGACCACGACGTGCCGCCGGGGCCCGAGCTCGTGCGGCGGCTCGCGGCGGCCGGGGCGCGGGCCGTGCCGGACGGGGTGACGCTTGCGGTCGGGGCGTACGAGGACGTTCCGGACGTGCCGCGGCGGACGCTGGTGCTGGGCGGGGCGCGGTCGGGCAAGTCGGTGGAGGCCGAGCGGAGGCTGGAGGCCTTTCCGGACGTGCTGTACGTGGCGACGGGAGGGTCGCGGAACGGGGACACCGAGTGGTCGGCCCGGGTGGCCGCGCACCGGGAGCGGCGGCCCGGGTCGTGGCACACGGTGGAGACGTGCGATCTGGTGCCGTTGCTGGAGGCGGAGGGGCCGCCCCTGCTCATCGACTGTCTGTCGTTGTGGCTGACGGACGCCATGGACGCCGCCGGGGCGTGGGACGACGCGGTGTGGGCGGAGCGGGGTGAGAAGGTGCTGCGGGAGCGGGTGCGGGAGTTGACGGAGGCGGTGCGTTCGACCCGGCGGACCGTTGTGGCCGTGTCGAACGAGGTGGGGTCGGGGATCGTGCCGTCCACCGCGTCCGGGCGGCGGTACCGGGATGAACTCGGGCGGCTGAACGCCGGGTTCGCGGCCGAGTGTGAGCATGTGCTGTTGGTGGTGGCCGGGCAGGCGGTCGCGCTGCGAGGGTGAAACCAAGGTCACAGAGGTCGCAAGAGAGGGAGGCGTCGGCCATGTCACGCACCCGGGTCCACAACTTCTCCGTCTCGCTCGACGGCTTCGGCACCGGTGAGGGGCTGAGCCGGGAGGCGCCGTTCGGCCACGCCGGCGAACGGCTGCACGAATGGATGTTCGCCACCCGGTGGTGGCACGAACGGACCGGCGAACCCGGCGGATCCGACGGCCTCGACGACGCCTTCGTGCGACAGTTCGAGCCCGGGATCGGCGCCGAGATCATGGGCGCCGGGAAGTTCGGCTACCCCGGATGGCACGAGGACCCGGAGTGGCGGGGGTGGTGGGGTGCCGACCCGCCGTTCCGCACACCGGTCTTCGTCCTCACCCGGCACCCGCGACCGTCGATCGAGATGGAGGGCGGCACCACGTTCCACTTCCTCGACGCTTCACCCGCCGAGGCGCTCGGTACGGCCCGCGCGGCCGCCGGCGGCCAAGACGTACGCATCGGCGGTGGGCCCACCGTGATCCGCGACTTCCTCGCCGCCCGGCTCATCGACCACCTGCACGTCGTGGTGGTCCCGATCCTGCTCGGGCGCGGCGTACGTCTCCTCGACGGACTGCCGGGTCTCGAGGAGGACTACGCGATCGAGGCCGCCTCCTCGCCCAGCGGAGTCACTCATGTGACGTTCACCCGGGCGGGTCCGTGAACCGCCCGGTGCCGGCCGAGGTGTGATCACGCCGGTTTGCGGGCGATCAGGCGGTAGGTGTTCGCGAGGCGGGTGCGGCGGGCCAGGGGTGCCAGCAGGTGGTCCGCCACCGCTGCCAGGGCCACCAGCGGCACTCCCGCCCGGAGCAGGGCCGCGCGGACGTGCTGGTGGGCGTGGGGTGGGGGGATCGCGCGCCAGGGGGTGTCGGGGGCCGGCAGGGCGTGGGAGAGGACGAGGGCCGTGGCGCCCGACAGGTCGTGGGGGCTGTGGGTGGGGCGGTGGTCCAGGAGGACGATCGTGCAGCTGGCCTCCTCCAGCTCGGCTCTGAGGTTCCGCGGGGGAAGCAGGTGCAGATGGCGGGGCTGGTCGTAGCCGAGCCACCAGCGGCCCAGGAGCGCCGCGTACCCGCTGCGGGGGTTCACGGTCTCGATGAGCAGGTGGCCGCCGGGGCGCAGGACGCCCAGGGCGGCGTGGAGTTCCGCGCGGGGGTCCGGGGTGCCCTCCAGGTGGTGGAGCATGCTGACCACGTCGTAGCGGGCGCGCAGCGGGGCCGCGATCCGGGGGTCCGTGAGCTGGCCGACGTGGGCCTCCTCGACGCGGTCGGCCGAGCGGGCGCGGACCACGCGGGGCGTCGGGTCGAGGCCGTCGAACGCGGTGTACGGGAAGAACTCCCTGGCCGTCGCCGGAAAGCCGGCGTGACCCGTCCCGACGTCCAGCCAGCTCTCCGGTTCCCCGAAGCGCAGCATGGCGCGGGCGGCCGAGCGGTGGCGGACCCGGCCGGAGCGCAGTGCGAGAAGCGCGTCGGACGCGCGGTCCACCGGCGCTCCGCGCACCGCGCGGTGGTAGAGGGCCAGCCCCTCGAACGTGAGGCGGGGGTTCTGGAAGGTGTGGCCGCAGTCCCGGCACTCGTCGACCGTGAAGGTGCCCGGCTTGTACTGCCGCAGGTCACCGGTGCGCAGACGGTTCCGCAGGCGGGTGGAACCGCACCAGGGGCAGTCCGGACGGTGGGGTTCGTGGACGCGGGCGGTCGCCTGGGCGGCGAGGGACGTGGAGGAAGCGGAGGGAGTGGAGGATGCGGGCATGGGCGGCTCCCGGGCGCGAGGCGTACGGCAGGGACGTACGACAATCCGCTGCAAACCGGAACGTATGGGATGCCGATCTTGGGTGCAACGACGTCGCCGCGGAGGAGTCGCGATGTGGCGCCGTGCTGTTCGACCGGGGCCGGTACTGTTCGGCGAATGAGCTCGCTTAATCTCGACGACTTCACCGATCTGATCGAGCGTCCGGACGGCGGGATCCGCCGTGACGCCGAGGCACGCCGGGAGCGGCAGATCGTGCCGCCCGGATCGCTGGGCCGCCTCGACGAACTGGGTGAGTGGCTGGCGGCGGCGCAGTCGGCCGTGCCGGTGCGGCCGGTCGAACGGCCGCGGGTGGTGCTCTTCGCCGGTGACCACGGCGTCGCCGAGCTGGGCGTCTCGGCCCGGCCTGCGGGCAGCGCCGCGGAGTCGGTGCGCGAGGTGCTGGAGGGCGCCCGGCCCGTGTCGGTGCTGGCGCGGCGGCTCGGCGTGCCGGTGCGGATCGTCGACATGGCCCTGGACTGTGACCCCGCGTCCCTGCCCGAGGACGTCGTCCGGCACCGGGTGCGGCGCGGCAGCGGGCGGATCGACGTCGAGGACGCGCTGACCACGGAAGAAGCCGAGGCGGCGTTCCGGGCCGGGGTCGCGGTGGCCGACGAGGAGGCCGACTCCGGTACGGATCTGGTGGTGCTCGGCGATGTGAGCGTCGGCGGGACCACGGCCGCGGGCGTGCTGGTCGCGGCACTGTGCGGGGTCGACGCGTCGGTGGTCACCGGACGGGGCGGGCTGGCCATCGACGACCTGGCGTGGATGCGCAAGTGCGCGGCGATCCGCGACGCGCTGCGCCGGGCCCGGCCGGTGCTCGGGGACCAGTTGCGGCTGCTGGCGACGGTGGGCGGCGCCGACCTCGCCGCGATGACGGGCTTCCTGCTGCAGAGCGCGGTGCGGAAGCTGCCAGTGGTGCTCGACGGGGTCGTGACGGCAGCGTGCGCGCTGGTCGCGCAGCGGGTCGCGTTCCGGGCACCGGACTGGTGGCTGGCCGCGCACGACAGCGGGGAGCCCGGGCAGGCCAAGGCGCTGGACCGGATGGCCCTGGAGCCGCTGCTCACCCACGGGGTGACGGTCGGGGAGGGCACCGGGGGGTTGCTGGCACTGCCCCTCGTCCAGGCGGCGGCCGCGCTGGCGGCGGAGCTGCCGGAGAAGCCGAAGGAGTCGGAGGAGCCGCAGGAATCGGAGGAGCCGCCGCGGCCGGAGGCCTTCGAGGCTCCCGCCGAGCAGTAGACCCCGAGGATCCGGGGCACGCACGCCGGCGCAACATCGTCGCGTTCCGGTCGGTCCTGGAACGTGGTGCCGGTTCGGCCGAGCCGCCGACACCCTCGGACGTTCCCACGTACGCAGGTGCGCGGTCGGCGCGGTACGTCAGCGGCGTTCGAGGGACCGGGCCGGTTCCTGATCGGGCGCGCCACCGATCCAGTCCTGGAACCGGCGGCCGGGGCCCACCCAGCGGCGGTCGTGATGGTAGGCCCGCAGGCCGGATCTGGCGCGGGCGCGGGGGCGGTTCCGGTAGAACCGCTTGGCCCAGGGTGAGGTGGGGCGGGCCAGCCGCACGGCGGCGACCAGGGCGACGACGGGGACGATCACCCCCAGGACCGCGAGGCGGACCTTGCCCTTGAACAGCGCGATGAGGGCGAACAGGAAGTTCGCCAGGACGGTCAGGATGGCGACGGCGCGGTTCTGCTCCTGGTCCTCTGAGAGGTTGTTGACGCCCAGCGGCGAGAAGCCGATCAGGAGCAGGCCGACGAGGGAGGCGGTGAGGACGACCATCTCGACGCTCTTGCGGCCGTCCGGGGTCCAGTAGACGTCGGCGAGGTGCAGGACCAGGGCGAACTCGTCGAGGACGAGGCCCGCGCCGATACCGAAGAGCACCGCGGCCAGGTAGGAGCCGAAACCGTACTGGCCGCCCGCCACCGCGCCGAAGCCGCCGACGATCGTCAGGATGATCCCGGGGACCACGTGGTGGACGTGGACGCCGCCGCTGCTGACGTTGCCGAAGGGGCCCTTGCCCGCCCGGATGAGGCGGGTGATGACCCGGGTGATCACGAAGGTCAGGACGAAGGAGACGAGAGCGAGGAACAACGGCAGCTTGCCGGGTTCCACGATGTTCCGCTCAAACCATCCCATATGCGCACTTTAACCTCAGCCGACGTGTCCGCTCTTCCGACCGGCCGGTAGCCTGCGCCGGTGCCCCGAACCTCGCCCCTCGACGGTCTCCGTTTCGCCTTCGGCACCCTCACGGTCTTCCCGGTCCGGGTGACCCGGTGGGACCGGGAGGCGGCGCGGGGCGGCATGCTGTGCGCTCCGCTGGCCGGGCTGGCGGTCGGCGCCTCGGCCGCCGCCCTCGGGCTGGCGCTGCTGTTCCTCGGTGCGGGCGGGCCGCTCGCCGCCGTGGCCACCGTCGCCGTCCCCGCGGTTCTCACCCGGGGGCTGCACCTGGACGGGCTCGCGGACACCGCCGACGGCCTGGGCAGCGGGAAGCCCGCCGAGGACGCGCTGCGGATCATGAAGCAGTCGGACATCGGGCCGTTCGGGGTCATCACCCTCGTGCTCGCCCTGCTCACCCAGGCCGCCGCGCTCGCCCAGGCCTACGAGGCCTCCTGGGCCCGGGGCGCCTGCGCCGCCGTCGTCTCCGCGACCGTGGCCCGGCTGGCCCTGACCCTGGCGGCCCGGGCCGGGGTGCCGGCGGCGCGGCCGGAGGGGCTGGGGGCGGCGGTCGCGGGCGTGGTGCCGGTGCGGGGTGCGCTCGTCACCGCCGTCGTGGTCGCGGGGGCGGCGGCAGCGGGGAGTGCCGTACTCGGGCCGTACGGCGTGGCCCGGGCCGTGCTCGCGGTGGCCCTCTCGCTGGCCGCAGCGGAACTGCTCCTGCGGCACTGCGCGCGCCGTTTCGGCGGGGTCACCGGGGACGTGTTCGGCGGCCTCGCGGAGACGGCGGCGACGACGGCGCTGGTCGTTCTGTCCCTGGGCTGAGACGCTCCCCGTCCCCCACCCGCCCCGGCCGCCGCCGGCATCAGCACGCCTGCCGCCACGCCCCCAGTTCGTACTTCTTGAGCAGCGAACTCAGCTTCAGGCGGCGGGATTCGGCACAGAAGCGGCGGGTGGGTACCTCGTACTCGACGTGGAAGACGGCCTTGCCCGCCTCGACGAACGGCTTCAGGGCCGCACACTCGCCGTACTGGGCGCACTGCTCGTTGACCGCGAAGTCGAAGTCCCCCACCAGTTCCGGGATCTGGTCCAGGTCGTTCTTCAACCCGACGGCCAGGCCCCGGTCGTGGGCCAGGCGGGCGACGAGGCGGTTGTAGCGGAGCTGGTCCTCCGCCGTGAGGGGGAAGCCGGTGTCGTTGCGGTAGCCGTCCATGTTGTCGGGCTCGACGGCGTCGAAGCCCTTGTCGCGGCACATGTCCATGCGGGCCGCCATGAGCGGTTCCAGGACGTTCGTGCGGCGGATGTCGAGCCAGCGCTCGCCCTCCCAGCCGTTGCCCCGGCCGAGGACCGACTTGGGAAAGTCCTCCGCGTCCGGGCGGAACTCTTCCCAGGCGCCGGTGGAGAGGTAGCAGATGACCTTGCGTCCGTCGTCGTGCAGCCCGGCGACCGTCTCCTCGGAGTGGTCGAATCCGTCGATGTCGTAGACCGGCACGTCGACGGAGGTGTCCAGCCGCTCGCTGAGCTGCCACTGCCAGGCGGTGCCGGGGCGGGGCTGCCAGCGGGGGGCGGGTTTGTCGTCGGAGCTCCGGGCGCAGCCCGCGAGGAGCAGGACGAGCAGCAGGGTGACGAGCAGGGACGGACGTCTCAAGGGGTGTTCTCCGCGTTCTCCGTGTCATCCGTGTCGCTCACGGTGTACGGCAGTGTGCCCCAGGGATGATCTCCGGTGCCCGGCACCGCGCAGTGCACCGCCGCGCCCCGTGCCCGGGCCAGGCCCGCCGGGTCCGCGTCGGGGGGTACGCCGTACACCAGGTGGCACAGCCGCACGTCCGGACCGCCCGGCCACCGCTGGGGAGGCAGCGTGCGGTACGCCCCCCAGGGACCCTCGAAGGTGACCAGGACGTCGGCGATGCGGGCGTAGCAGGGGTGCGGTGCCGTGCCGTGGTTGAGGACGAGAGTGCCGCAGCCGACGCCCCACGCGGCCACGGCCAGTCGCTGGTAGTACTCGAACTGCTCGGGCCCCGAGGGCACCTGGTCGAGGAAGGCGCCGTCGGTGCCGTACCAGTCGCGGTGCCGGGTGAGGTCGCGGACGACGTCGGTGGTGGCGCGGCGGCCGTAGTCGGTGTCGGCGTACCCGAGGGTCCGGGTGCCGGCCGTCCGCAGCCGGGCGGCGACCTCGGCGAAGGCCTCGTCGGGGCGGTCGCCGGGGCCGCTGGCCGGGTTGAGGACCACGCCGTAGAGGCGGGGCGCGGCCGCCACGATCGCGTCCCACTCGGCGGGGCGGGCGGACGGGTGCTCGTAGTACGGGACCAGGAGAGTGCTCATCGGTGGGCGGTTGCCCTCCCCAGCAGGGCGCACACCAGGCCGGCCTGGACGACGGCCGCCGCGCCGTACACGATCAGGCCCGCCGTGTGCGGGTCGCCGGTGTGGGTGACGAGGAGCAGCGTCTGGGCGAGGGCGGCGGCGCAGCACACCGCCGTCGCGGCGGTCACCGCGCCGAACGACTGGAGCAGCAGGCCCGTCCACAGGACCACGCCCAGCAGGAGCAGTCCGGCCAGCCGGGCCCCGCCCGGGACCGGGGAGTGCGGCCACAGGGCGGAGGCGGCGAGGCTCAGTGCGAGCAGCGCGGCGAGGTAGGCGGCCAGGCACTGGAGGACCGTCAGGACCGTCGTCCGCCGGAAGTCGCGGGCGGTGCCGCTGGAGCGCAGTCCGGCGAGGCTGTCGCTGCGGAAGCGGTGGAGCAGCCACTCGGCGGGGCCCATGCTCAGGGTGAGTGCGACGGCGGCGGGTGCGGCGATCGCGCTGTGCTGCTCGCCGGCGAGGACGTCGCCGAGCGCGGCGTACAGCACGAGGACGCCGGTGGCCTGCCCGAACAGGGCGTAGGGCAGGGAGCCGGTGAGCCGGGGCGCGGCAGTGGTGCCGGGGCCGCCGAAGGGCAGCAGGGCGATGAGGCGCGCGGACCACCCGCCCTCGCCCTTCAGGGCCGGTGCCACCTCACGTACGGCGAGGGCGGCGACCGCGGCCAGGGAGCCCAGTAGCGCAGCCAGTCTCGCGGCCTCGGAGAGTGGTTGGACCAGGGACAGCACCGCGGCCGTCGCCATCGGCGCGAGCGCGGTCAGCAGGAGCCGTTCGCGGCCCATCACCAGCAGGACGGTCGCCGCCGCCAGGTAGCAGGACTGCCCGGCGGCGAAGGCGACCACGGCCGGGGCGGCGCTGCCCGCGAACGCCAGGGCGACCAGGGAACCGAGCAACGCGCCGGCCGGCGCGCCGAGCAGCAGGGCGCGCCGGGCGGCCGTCCGGTCGCCCAGTCCCAGCCACGCGTACGCCCGGTGGGCGAGTCCCTGGTTCCAGGTCCAGCCGCACAGGGCGCCCGCGAGGAGCGGGACCGTGCCGGCGGGGAGGCCGAGATCACCCGGTCCGGCGAACAGGGGTGCGCCGAGGACGTAGGCGAGGCCCGGGAGGGCGAAGACGACACCGCGCAGCAGGCAGCCCAGCAGGCCGATCCGCCACGGGTCGGGCGGCGGTCCCGCGGGTTCCGGGTAGCGGCGTTCGACGCGTTCGTAGAGGGTCTCGGCGAGCGCGAAGGAGTTCTTCACGCCGTACCGTTCGCGTATCTGGTCGTCGGAGAGACCGTCGGACTCCAGGAGCGCCGCGATCTCGTCGGGGTGGACCGCCGCGGCTATGAAGTCGTCGAGGCGCTCGGTGAGTTCGTCGACGGGATCGGGCTGGGCCCAGCTGGGGGTGCGCCGCCGTTGCCGGGGGATGCCGGGCAGGGCGTCCGGGCGGGAGCCCGGGGGCAGCCAGACGCTACCGCTCACCAGCCGCTCCCGTCCGTCGCGGCGCCCGCGTACCAGGGGTCGCGCAGCTCCAGCGTCCAGTCGGCGACGGTCTCCAGCGTCGGCTCGTACACCTCGTCCTCGCCCGCGAGTTCCTTGTAGATGGTGCGGAAGGCGTCCACCGAACGGCGCAGCGTGAACCGGTCGATGACGCGCTGCCGCGACAACTGGCCGAGCTTGAGGCGCCGTTGGTCGTCCTTGAGCAGGGTGAGCGCGGCGGCGGCCATCTTCTCCGGCTCGCGGGGCGGGACCACCAGGCCGGTGTCGCCGACGGCCTCGCGCACGCCGCCCACGTCCGTCGACACCGTCGTACGGCCGCACGACATGGCCTCGATGATGGAGAACGGGAAGCCTTCGGAGATCGACGACAGCATGACGACGTGCCCGGCCGCGTACGCCCGCCAGACCTCGCTGATGCGGCCCTCGAAGGTCAGGCCGTCGGTGACGCCCAGTTCGGCGGCGAGTTTCTCCAGGCGGGTGCGGTAGGCCTCGCCGCCGGGCGGAACCGGGCCGAAGAGCCGCAGCCGGGTCGCCGGGATCTCGGCGCGCACATCGGCGTAGGCGCGGATCAGGGTCTCCAGGTCCTTGATGGGGTCGATCCGGCCGCACCAGGACAGGGTGGGCACGTCGGGCTCGGGGCCGGCGTGCGGGAAGGCGGCCGGGTCGACGCCGTTGTAGACCGTGCGGATCTTGCCGGCGTCGGCACCGCCGCGCTCCTCCCAGCGGCGGTTGTACTGGTTGCACGGGGTGATCAGGTCGGCGGCGCGGTAGCCGTAGGAGTTCAGCTCCCGGTAGAAGCCGAGCATGAAGGCCTTCACGGGCCAGCGCTGGGCGTCGTGGCGGTAGCCGAGGTAGCGCTCGCGCAGGTAGATGCCGTGCTCGGTGAGCAGGAACGGTACGCCGTCCAGGTGGCGGGCGGCGAGTGCGGGCAGAGTGGCGAGGCCGCTGCTCACCGCGTGCGCGAGGGAGTCCTCGGGGATGCGGACGCCGAGCGGCCGCAGGGCGTGTTCCAGCAGGTCGGTCGCGGTCAGCGCGTCGTGCACGGTGGGGCGGGCGGCGGCCGTCGGCAGATGCGGCATCGTCCAGACCGACATCAGGGACCGCAGCGCCGACTCGGTGCGCAACGCGGCCGGCAGGCGTCCGTCCCGGGCCGGTTCGGCCAGTTCGTTCAGGGACTCGCCGAAGCAGGCGGGGGAGCCGGGGTCGAGGAAGGAGAGCAGGAAACGCTCGTAGGTCTCGGTGAAGCGCCGGCGGGCCTTGCCGTACGGGGGGCGTCTGCGGCCGGGGCGCGGGCCCCAGGTGGGGACCGAGGTGTGCGCGTAGACGTTGGGCGGCAGCTCCCAGGTGACGGGTTCGCGGCCGGTGCCGGTGAGCGAGACGATGTGGAAGTCGACCTCGGGCATGCCCTTGACGAGCTGGTCGCACCAGGTGCTGACGCCGCCGTGGACGTGCGGGTAGGTGCCTTCCGTGAGCATGGTGACATGGCGGCCTGTTCGCCTCATGCGGTGTTTCCCCCCTGTGGTGCGGATTCTGTGCGGGGAACTGCTGACGGGTGCCGGGTGCGGGCTCGTCGTGGCTGGTCGCGCCCCCGCGGCGGAGCCGCATATCGAATGCGGCCCCGCGCCCCTGAAAAGAGGGGCGTTTCGCTCTAGGGCAACTTCAATGTGAGGGCCGACTGGAGTGGTGCCGGGGTCGTCCAGGCGGAGCGGGCTCCCGCGTACGGGGTGCCGAACGCGGTCGTGCCCAGGGCTAGTTGCTTCTTGGTCCCCTCGGGGGCGGTCACCGGGATCTGGGTTCCGGACGGTGCGGTGACGGTGACGGTCGTGCCGATGCGGTACGCCGTGACGCGGTTGTTCGCCAGGGCGGTCTGCCAGGCGGCGCGGCGCTGCACCTCGGTGCCGATGGCGCTGTGCCGGGGGTTCTCCAGCGGGGTGTTGTCGGCGAACAGCGCCCGGTAGTCGTCGAGGACCTTCTCCATGACGGGGTAGAGCAGCCGGTCCTCGGCCAGGTTGGACTGGTGCGCGTAGTGCGGCCGGGGGTCGCCCGCGAGGACGTGCCCGAGGGCGGTGCGGGCCTCCTGCGGGACGATGTGCTCGGCGTAGCCGGTGGTGAGGTCGAGCGGCTCGTCCAGGCAGGTGGAGGTGGGGTTGTCCTCGCACACGCCGCTGCCGCCGTCGGCCCGTGAGGTGTAGACCCAGTTGTACTCGTCGGCCATCTCGGCCGCCGTGCCCACGTTGTAGTACACGTTCATGGGGTGGCGCGGGACGGTCAGGGCGTTGCCGACGGTCCGCTGCTCGGGCTCGCGGGAGTTGTCCGAGGCGATCCACCTGACGCCGGTGTCGGCGAGGGCGCCGGCCAGGTCGGGGTTGTCGTCCGGCTGCTGCGGCAGGGTCTTCAGGCCCGAGTGCTCACCGGTGACCAGTTCGGCGCGGTCGACGGGGAGGCCCTTGCCCACGGCCCAGTTGTGGTTGTCGCGGATCTGCGCGGCGATCTCGGCGCGGCTCATGTACTTCGTCGAGCCGTCGGCGTTCTTCGCGCAGCTCCACGGCACGGTGGAGGTGTCCTGGACGCAGCCGAGGAAGGGGTGTGTGTAGGTGTGGTTGACCCAGCGGTACTGCGCCTTGTCGGCGAGCAGCCGGGCGGTGAGGGCGTCGGTGCCGCCGTGCTCGGTCTTCCACTCCTCGCCGGAGCCGGCGTTGAAGACCATGTCCATGGTGAAGCCGTTCTCACGCTGCCACTGGGCGGCGTAGGCGGCGTCGTCGGCGGTCATGCGGATGGGCGTGGTGCCCTCGCCCTCGCCGCCGGCGCAGTCGAAGTCGCCGGGGGTGCAGTTGCGTTCGGTGTCCCAGCGGCTGTCCGGGGCGAACACGTCATCGACGTGTACGGCGAAGGAGTTGCGGGTCTGGCCCAGGTGCACGCCCTGGGTGAGCCACTCGACGATGCCGCGGGCCAGCAGCCGGAACTGCTGCTGGTTGCCGTTGTAGGCGAAGGTCACCACGAGTTCGCGGCGGCCGTCGTGGGCGTACTCGCCGACCAGGCTGCCGCGGCCGGTGCCGCCGGGCACAGGGAGGTCGACATAGCTCGTGAAGCCGGTGCGGGGGCGGGCCACGTAGCCGTAACTCTCCTGGACGCCCGCCGAGTTGTCCTCGAACCGGAAGGCTCCGTCGAGGTAGCCGAACGAGCCGGCCTTCCCCGCCGCGGTGACGGATGCCTCACGCCCGTCGAGGGTGCCCGCCCAGCCACCGTCGCTGGTGTAGTCGAGGCCGACCTCCGGGTGTGCCCAGGTGTAGGCGTCGACCTGCGGGATGCCGTACGTGCGCTCGTAGGCCTCCAGGGCGGTCTGCTCGGCGGAACCCGCGCCGAACGGGGCCTCGTTCGGCAGGACGACGCCCTGGTACTTGGCGCGGGGTCTGCCGTTCACCGTGTCGCTGAGGAACGTCTCGGTGATCCGCGGCCGGCCCGAGTCGTTCAGGTCGATGGTCGTGTACGGGATGCCCGTGCTCCTGAGCTGGGCCGTCACGGCGCGGACGGGGCTGTCGCCGTTGTCCACCACCAGCACCTTCAGGTCGATGCGCGGATCCTCGGCGGCCGCCGCCCCGGGCGCGACCGCCCCGGCCGTGATCATGCCTGCCGCCGTCATCGCGGCGGCCGTGTTTCTCCATTTGCGCGCACGCTGCGCCATGGTCCCTCCCCCAGAAGATCCCCGGAATCCCCTTGCGCTCGAACAGAGGAGGATCCGTGGAAATCATGCAAAGCGGCGAGCTGAGCGCTCACCTGATCGCGATGAGTGTGACCCAGCTCACCGGTGTGAGGGATCAAGAAATGGCCACCATGCCACCGAGAGGTGAACGCCCGCAGGAATGAGCGAACCGGGCCACGCGCGTAGTCTCGACGTCGAGTGTTCGCCGTACCGGGAAAAGGCCCCGTGAATACCGAACCCTGAGGTCGGAATAGGGTCGGTCGGCAATCACCCGCCGGGCCCGCCCTCCGGGCGGACGACGGGTGATTGCCGACCGACCCTCGGGGTCGGCTGTCGGGCCCGGTCGACCCACACCGTTCGACCCACCGAAACTTCACATCGGAAGCGAGATTTCACCACCGTGACTGCTCTCACTCTCAGCACCGCCGCGGCGCCCGGTCTGCGGGCCGACGCCATCGTGATCGGTGTCGCCAAGGGTGCCAAGGGGCCGGTCGTCGCACCGGGCGCCGAGGCCGTGGACAAGGCGTACGACGGCAGGCTCGCCGGCGTCCTGGAGACTCTCGGCGCGTCCGGCGCCGAGGGCGAGGTGACGAAGCTGCCGGCGCCGTCCGGCTTCAAGGCACCGCTCGTGCTGGCGGTGGGGCTGGGCGCGGTCCCCGAGAAGGACGCCGACTACGACACCGAGGCCCTGCGCAGGGCCGCCGGCGTCGCCGCCCGCGCCCTCGCCGGGTCCAAGAAGGCCGCCTTCGCCCTGCCGCTGGCCGACGCCGCCGACGCCGGCGCGATCGGCGAGGGCGCGCTGCTCGGCGCGTACTCCTTCGACGCCTACAAGAACAACGGCAAGGACCCCAAGGCGAAGAACGGCAAGGCCCCCCTCGCCGAGGTCGCCCTGCTCGGCGGCAAGCCCCGCGACAAGGCGTACAAGGCCGCCGTCGAGCGTGCCGTCGCCGTCACCGAGGAGCTGAACCGCGCCCGCGACCTGATCAACACCCCGCCGAACGACCTGAATCCCGAGGCGTTCGCCGCGATCGCGCAGGCCGCGGCCAAGGAGCACGGCATCAAGGTGCAGGTGCTCGACGAGAAGGCCCTGACCAAGGGCGGCTACGGCGGCATCCTCGGCGTCGGGGCCGGCTCGGCGGCGGGGCCGCGCCTGGTGAAGCTGTCGTACACCTCCTCCAAGGCGAAGAAGCACCTCGCCTTCGTCGGCAAGGGCATCACGTACGACTCGGGCGGTATCTCCCTGAAGCCGGCCGGTCACAACGAGACGATGAAGTGCGACATGAGCGGCGCGGCCTCGGTGTTCGCCGCTGTCGTGGCCGCGGCCCGGCTGGGGCTCGAGGTCAACGTCACCGGCTGGCTCGCCCTGGCCGAGAACATGCCCTCCGGGTCCGCGACCCGTCCCGGCGACGTGCTGCGGATGTACAGCGGCAAGACGGTGGAGGTGCTCAACACCGACGCCGAGGGCCGGCTGGTGCTCGCGGACGCCCTGTGGGCGGCGTCACAGGAGAAGCCGGACGCGATCGTGGACGTCGCGACGCTGACCGGGGCGATGGTGCTGGCGCTGGGGAACCGGACGTTCGGGATCATGGCCAACGACGACGCGTTCCGCGCCGCGGTGCACGAGGCCGCCGGGGAGGTCGGGGAGCCCGCGTGGCCGATGCCGCTGCCGGAGCACCTGCGCAAGGGGATGGACTCCCCCACGGCCGACATCGCGAACATGGGCGAGCGGATGGGCGGCGGGCTGGTCGCCGGTCTGTTCCTGCGCGAGTTCGTGGGTGAGGGGATCACCTGGGCGCACCTCGACATCGCGGGGCCGGCCTTCAACGAGGGCGGGCCTTTCGGGTACACGCCGAAGGGTGGCACGGGCAGTGGTGTGCGGACGCTGGTGCGGCTGGCCGAGCTGACCGCCGCCGGCGATCTGGGCTGAGTTTCGCCCGAGAGCTCGATCTCGCCCGTTGTGTGGCGAGCGCGGGCGCGTGGGGGCTGTTCGCGCAGCTCCCCGCGCCCCTTCCGGCGCGGGGAGCCGCGCCGGACTCGCCTCAGGGTGGTGGCTCATGTGAACGTGGGGCGTCTCACACAGCAGCCCGGCGTCTCTTTGTGTGTCGACAAGTGCGAAGATGGGGCTCGGCAGGACAGGGCCCCACCTAAGGGCCGAAGAACGAGCGGCCGGACACCAGCCGCCTGCCGGTCAGTGAAGACCGGCGTACGGCGCACATGCATGGAGGACGTGACGTGGCGAACGACGCCAGCACCGTTTTCGACCTAGTGATCCTCGGCGGTGGCAGCGGTGGTTACGCCGCGGCCCTGCGCGGGGCGCAGCTGGGCCTGGACGTCGCCCTGATCGAGAAGGACAAGGTCGGCGGCACCTGCCTGCACCGAGGATGCATCCCCACCAAGGCCCTGCTGCACGCGGGCGAGATCGCCGACCAGGCGCGCGAGAGCGAGCAGTTCGGTGTGAAGGCCACGCTCGAGGGCATCGACATCGCCGGTGTCCACAAGTACAAGGACGGCGTGGTCGCCGGCCTGTACAAGGGCCTGCAGGGGCTCGTCGCCTCCCGCAAGGTGACCTACATCGAGGGTGAGGGCCGGCTGTCCTCGCCGACCTCCGTCGACGTGAACGGTCAGCGTGTCCAGGGCCGCCACGTGCTCCTCGCGACCGGTTCCGTGCCGAAGTCGCTGCCGGGCCTGGAGATCGACGGCGACCGGATCATCTCCTCCGACCACGCCCTCGTCCTGGACCGCGTGCCGAAGTCCGCGATCATCCTCGGCGGCGGTGTCATCGGCGTCGAGTTCGCCTCCGCGTGGAAGTCCTTCGGCACCGACGTCACGATCGTCGAGGGCCTGAAGCACCTCGTCCCGGTCGAGGACGAGAACTCCTCCAAGCTGCTGGAGCGCGCCTTCCGCAAGCGCGGCATCAAGTTCAACCTGGGCACTTTCTTCGAGAAGGCCGAGTACACCCAGGACGGTGTCAGGGTCACCCTCGCCGACGGCAAGACGTTCGAGGCCGAGGTGCTGCTGGTCGCCATCGGCCGCGGCCCGGTCTCCCAGGGGCTCGGTTACGAGGAGCAGGGCGTCGCGATGGACCGCGGCTACGTCCTGGTCGACGAGTACATGCGCACCAACGTGCCGACCATCTCCGCCGTCGGTGACCTCGTCCCGACCCTGCAGCTCGCGCACGTCGGCTTCGCCGAGGGCATCCTGGTCGCGGAGCGCCTGGCCGGTCTGAAGACCGTCCCGATCGACTACGACGGTGTCCCGCGGGTGACGTACTGCCACCCCGAGGTCGCCTCCGTCGGCATCACCGAGGCCAAGGCCAAGGAGATCTACGGCGCGGACAAGGTCGTCGCTCTGAAGTACAACCTCGCGGGCAACGGCAGGAGCAAGATCCTGAACACCGCGGGCGAGATCAAGCTCGTCCAGGTCAAGGACGGTGCCGTCGTCGGCGTCCACATGGTCGGCGACCGCATGGGCGAGCAGGTCGGCGAAGCCCAGCTGATCTACAACTGGGAGGCGCTGCCCGCCGAGGTCGCGCAGCTCATCCACGCCCACCCGACCCAGAACGAGGCGCTCGGCGAGGCCCACCTGGCCCTGGCCGGCAAGCCCCTCCACGCGCACGACTGACCCCTCGGTCGACGAACGCGACGACAGACTTCCGCACTTTCCGTAAGGAGCAACCGAAACCATGGCGGTTTCCGTAACCCTTCCGGCGCTCGGCGAGAGCGTCACCGAGGGCACTGTCACCCGCTGGCTGAAGGCCGAGGGTGAGCGAGTCGAGGCCGACGAGCCGCTGCTCGCCGCCCCGGCCCCGCAGGCGGAGCAGGTCGCCGAGCCCGCTCCCGAGCCGGCCCCGGCCGCCCCGTCCACCGAGCAGGCCGCCCCGGCGCCCGCTCCCACCGCCGACGCCGCCGCCGGCGGCGGCTCCGCCGAGGGCACGGACGTGGTCCTGCCCGCGCTCGGCGAGTCCGTCACCGAGGGCACCGTCACCCGCTGGCTGAAGTCGGTCGGTGACAGCGTCGAGGCCGACGAGCCGCTGCTCGAGGTGTCGACCGACAAGGTCGACACCGAGATCCCCGCCCCCGCCTCCGGCACGCTGCTGGAGATCGTGGTCGGTGAGGACGAGACCGCTGAGGTCGGCGCCAAGCTCGCCGTCATCGGCGAGGCGGGTGCCGCTCCGGCCGCCGCCCCCGCACAAGAGGCCCCGGCCGCCCCGGCCCAGCCCGAGCCCGCCCCGGCGCCGCAGCCGGCCGCCCCGGCGCAGCCCGCCCCGGCCCCGCAGGCGGAGCAGGTCGCCGAGCCCGCTCCCGAGCCGGCCCCGGCCGCCCCGTCCACCGAGCAGGCCGCCCCGGCGCCCGCTCCCA
>NZ_JOCT01000042.1 GCF_000717875.1 Streptomyces sp. NRRL S-455 | reverse complement strand
GAACAGCGACACCGCGCACGCCGTGCGCCTCGCGGAGAACCTCAAGGCCCCGTTCGAGGTCGTCATCAGCGCCGAGGAGATGGGCGTCTACAAGCCGCGGCTCCGCGCCTTCGAGTACATGTTGGCCATCATGGGCATCAAGAACAAGGTGTACATGGACCGCGGCTGGGAGCACGACGAGCACTGGCTCGGCTACGAGCGGATCACCGACATCGCCGACCTCCCCGTCCTCTTCGGCCTCCCGCGCCCCTGACGCCTGAGCCTGAGCGGAGAACTGAGGAAATGATCCACAGCAAGACGGTGGCGGCATGACTCAGCCCCTGCCTCAAACCGTCAAGGGTGACTCGGCTTCAGAAAGGCTCCAGGCCCTGGGACTGAAGCTACCCGCCCTCGCCGGCACCACGTACCTCGTGCCCCACCGGACGGTGGGCTCCACCATCCATCTCTCCGGCCAACTCCCCTTCAAGGACGGCGAGCTGGTGGGTGAGGGCGTTGTCGGCCGGGACGTGGAGCTGGAGACCGCGCAGGAACTCGCACGCCATGCCGCGCTCAACGCGCTCGCTGCCGCTTTGCAGGCGGTGGGCGATCTGGACCGGGTCCGGATCGTGCAGATGCTGGTCTTCGTGGCCAGCACGCCGGACTTCGGTCAGCAGTCGCAGGTCGCCAACGCGGCCAGCGAACTGCTCATCGAGGTACTGGGTGAGAACGGACGGCACGCCCGCACCGCGATCGGTGTCGCTGGGCTGCCGCTCAACACCCCTGTCGAGATCCAGGTCGTCTGCACCGCTGTGTAGCGGCGAGCCACTCATGAGCAGTGCGGCGGTGGCCCGGCTTCGACGGGCACTCGACGCCCTCGCATCTCCCCGAGCAACACTGGGATGCCATCTGCCGTGACATTCCACGCTTCCGATCCGCGCACTACGGACATAACCCACACATTGGAGAAATCCTCGTGTGGTGCAGCGTCACCCAGGGAGAACGCGCCCTCAGCCCTTTGGTACCGGTGCTCCGCGAGGACAACAAATCCATGGCCGAGTACGTCGTCGGCCGGGCAGGCATCTTCCACGGTCAGCTACACACACCTCGTCGACTCTTGCGCCTCCGTCTCGACCGTTACGCCTCCTTGCTGTCCCAGGCTTGCGACCTGCAGAGACGTTTGGACATCGACATCGACGAGATCGCCGCCACTCCAGCCACATCACTGTCTCAGGTGTCCCAGGGTCCGACGCCGCTCCTCTGAACCCGGACCCTCACCTCCCATACCAGCGCGCAACAATGCCGTCGCAGCACCGGAGGAGACGGCCATCCGTGCCTCAAACACTGCAGTCTCGCCCCACATAACAGCAGTTCACGGCCCAGTCAGCAGCATCACTGAGGAATCTGCACCGCCACCGCCGAACGGAGTTCAGTGCCAACTACCCCGCTTTTGTGCCAACTGAAAAGCCTCGTCACAACATCAGATCAGCGCCGAACCCGGGGCATTCCCAGCCCGATCCACGAGATGATCTCCCGCTGGATCTCGTTGTTGCCGCCGCCGAAGGTGAAGATGACCGCGGAACGGTAACCGCGTTCCAGTTCGCCGTGCAGGACCGCACCCGCCGAGCCCTCCTTCAGAGCGCCCGGGGCGGCGACGATCTCCATCAGCCAGGCGTAGGCGTCGCGCCGGGCCTCGGAGCCGTACACCTTGACGGCGGAGGCGTCCTGCGGGGTGAGGGTGCCGTCCTGGACGGCACCGACCATCCGCCAGTTGAGCAGCTTGAGCGCGTCCAGCCGGGCGTGTGTGCGGGCCAGGAGGCGGCGCACCCAGGGCAGGTCGGCGACGCGGCGGCCGTCGGCGAGCTTGGTCTCCATCGCCCAGCGCTGCACGTCGTGCAGGGCGCGGATGGCCATGGTGCCGTGGGCCGCCAGGGTCACGCGCTCGTGGTTGAGCTGGTTGGTGATCAGCCGCCAGCCCTGGTTCTCGGCGCCGACCCGCCGGGAGACGGGCACGCGGACGTTCTCGTAGTAGCTGGCCGTGGTGTCGTGCGAGGCGAGGGTGTTGATCAGGGTGCAGGAGTAGCCGGGGTCGGAGGTCGGCACCAGGAGCATGGTGATGCCCTTGTGCGGTGGCGCGGCGGGATCCGTCCGGACCGCCAGCCAGACCCAGTCCGCCGTGTCGCCGTTGGTCGTCCAGATCTTCTGGCCGTTGACGACGTAGTGGTCACCGTCGCGGACCGCTCGGGTCCGCAGGGACGCGAGGTCGGTGCCCGCTCCGGGCTCGCTGTAGCCGATGGCCAAGTCGATCTCGCCGCTGAGGATCCTCGGCAGGAAGTACGCCTTCTGCTCGTCGGTGCCGTACTGCATGATCGTCGGGCCGACGGTGTTCAGCGCCATGAGCGGCAGCGGGACGCCGGCCTGGGCGGCCTCGTCGAAGAAGATGAACTGCTCCATCGCCGTCAGGCCGCGCCCGCCGTACTCCTCGGGCCAGCCCACGCCGAGCCAGCCGTCCGCGCCGAGCCGCCGGATGGTCTCGCGGTAGAACCGCTTCCGCTCCGCCGGGTCGCCGTGCCGGGCGTAGGCGTTGTCCGGAACCAGTCCGGCGAAGTAGGCGCGCAGCTCGGTGCGCAGCCGCTGCTGCTCGGGCGTGTAGTCGAGGTGCACGGCGCCTCCAGGCTCCCCAAGGCCGGTCCTGTCGGCGCACACCGTAGAACGTGTTGCAGAAATTGGGAATGGCGGGGCGCGAACGGGCCGGGAGTCCGCCGTCACGCCGGTGTCATGTGTTCAGTTCAGCGTGGCGAGGAAGTCCGTGCACGCCCGTGCGCACGCGCGGCACATCGCCGCCGAGTCCTCCGCCCCTGGCTGCCGGTCGAAGACGTGCGCGGCCTCCAGGCACACGGTCCGGCACCACTCCACCTGCACACGGATGCTGGTCTCGTCCACCTGGTTCTGCTCGGACAGCACACGGCAGGTCGCGTCGCAGACCTCCGCGCACATGATGCCCTTGCGTCGTACGAGTTCCTGGTTCTCGGTGCCGTCGGGATCCACGAGGCTCGCGCGCAGCGCGCACGCCCGTGCGCACTCGGTGCACGCCTGCGCGCAAGCGAAGCGGTCCTCCAGGAACCGGAACAGCTCCTGCTGGGATGTCGTCGAAGTCACACCGCGCGGGTAGCCCCGCCGATCCCGGTCAAACCCGGTGTCCCCAAGGGTTCCGTCCGGTTTTCCGCACCGGCTCCCGGGCACCCGGGCGGCCCCGGAACGACCATGTACGGAGGTGAGTCACATGCCCGGGCGACAGGAGCTTCCGTCGACCCTGGAGCGGTCCTCCGAGGAGGCGCAGCGCACCTGGATCAAGGCGCACGACTCGGCCGTGGAGCAGTACGGCGAGGGCGAGCGCGCACACCGCACGGCCTTCGGCGCGCTGAAGCACACGCATGAGAAGGTCGGCGACCACTGGGAGCGCAAGGAGGGCGGCCGAAAGGCCCCCTCGGACCCGAGGTCGGCCCGGCCCCGGCAGCAGGGCGGCCGCAGCGGCGAGGGCGTCGACGAGCAGGCTTCGAAGGAGCACCTGTACGACGTCGCGAAGCGGCTGGGTGTCGAGGGGCGCTCGCGGATGTCGAAGGCCGAGCTGCTCGACGCCGTCCGCAAGGAGAACCGGTCGAAGACCCGGTCGGCCCGGTCGTCGAGGTCGAGGTAACCGGTTCATGAGGTGAGGACGCGGGGTACTCGCGGGCCATGAATACCGCATGGATGGAGATCGCCGCGGGCGGGGACGCCCCCGGCTTCGGGTTCGTCGTGACGGGTCTGGCGGTCGTGGCCCTGCTGCTGGGTGCCTTCATCCTGGGTGTCCGGCTCAAGCGCAGGCGCCCGCCACGGCCCGAGGAACAGCCCAGGATGCCCGAGGGGGGCCCGGTCCGGGAGACGAGGGAGCACAGGGAGCCCGATGAAGTGCCCCAGGGCCGCGGGCGTCTGACGCCGCACGAGCTGAAGACGCAGGGCGACCGGACGAGCGCGTCCCAGGAGCGTCCGCGCTGGAACGAGGGCAGCAGCGGCTCGTTCGGCAGCGGCGGTCCGGGCGGCGGCTGACAGCCGCTCCGCGGCACCGTGCCCCGTACCTCACGTCGTACGTGAACTCGTACACGTCGCACACGTCGTACACAGGGAAGTGAGAACCATGGCCGATCCCGCCCGCCACACCCTGCCGCTGCCGGACTACGACCATCTGCCGGTCGGCGGCCTGGAGAGCCGGGTGCGGTCACTGTCCGCGGACGAGGTCGAGGAGTTGCTGGCGTACGAGCGGTCGCACGCCGACCGGCTGCCGGTGACCGAGCTGCTGGGGTCGCGGCTTGAGCAGTTGCGCGAGGGCGCGGAGCCCTCCTCCGGCGATCCCGGCGCGATGCGTCCCGAGACGGGCGAGGGGCACGGCGGCTCCCCGGTGTCGCCCGGCACCTCCCCGCAGCCGTTCAGCCCGCCGCCGCACGGCACGCCCGACCAGCGGGGCAAGCCGAAGGGTGACCGCACGTAGACGCCACCCGCCGGACGGCGAACTAGCAGACCGAAGGGCTCGTGCCGATGCACGGGCCCTTTTCACGCGCCACTGCCGGGCGCCACTGCCCCGACACGGTCGGCGACCACGTCCTGCCGGCGGCGCCCGCCGTCGCGTGACGCCCGTCCCCCTGGCCTCAGCGCACACGGCGGTACCAAGTAGGTCTCGGATGTGCTGTCCGCGCACCGAGCGGCGGCGACCCCGGACGTCCGGGCGGCATACTGATCTTGCGCTGCGTGATGATCAGGCCGACGGTCGGAGAGGGGACGACGAGACGTGACCACCGAAGGAGCGGGCGGCGGACGGGGAACGCCCGACGAGCCGTACGGCGCTTCCCCGATCCCGGACGCGGAGTGGCTGAAGTTCCTCACGGACAGCGAGCACGCCATACGCACCCGTGCCCCGCGGGAACCCTCCGCCCGGGAGAGGGCACGGGGACGACAGCCTCAACCACAGCACGCAGTAGGGGACCTGTGGCAACCGGAGGAACCCTGGGTCCGGGTGGCCTGGCGGGATCTGGACCGGCGTGCCAGGACCCGGCGTGTGGCACGTGTCGTCGCCACCGCCGCCGCCGTGGCTGTGGCACTGGGCGCCTGGTCCCAGCTGTCCACCGGCACGGGCACGGGGAGCAGCCCGGGGGAAGGCACCGTGCGTCAGGTGGAAGGCGCGACCGCCAGGACGCCCACGGCCACGCCCTTCCCGTCCGGAACCCCGTTCCCGGGACTCTCCAGGTAGCGCACGCAGGACGGGCACGCCCGGCGCGGCCCTGGCCGGCGCCTCAGGGCAACACCCAGGCCGACGGAGGGCAGGTGCTGCCGGCCGTGCTCGGTGTACCCCTGCGGGCCACCGGGGTCGGCCGCGGCTGCGGGTGTCGGCGGACGTGGGGCCGTCCTGGTTGGGCTGACCAGCGAGGTTGCCGAGGGCGCGACCCGGTCGCCGGGGCCGTCGCGAGGGGCTTTCACGGCGGTGGCCGCCCGGTCAGCCCGTCTTCCACCCCCGCCGCGTGTCGATCCGCTCCCATTCCGCGTCCCACCGGGCCATCCGCCGCCGGTCCAGCGACAGCCGTGCCAGCCATACGGCACCCAGCACGACGCCACCCGCGAAGGCCCCGGCCAGTCCGCCGCCCATGGCCGTGTGCAACCACGCCTCGCCTTCGGTGACCGGTGGGGTCGTGAGGGCACCGCTCCTGTTCACCCACACGGGAATCGTGCTCCCCGCCGGAGCCCTCGGCGGCACCCGCGCCTCCTCCCGGTGCGTCGAGCCGTCCGGCGCGGTCCACCGCACCTTGCCCCACACCCGGTGGTCGCTCGCGGCGCGGGCCGGAGCCGGGGCCGGCGCGTCCTCGACCACCACCGCCATGACCTGATGGTTCTCGGCCCGCTGCCGTTCGACGGCCTGGTCGACCGCCCCCGACGCCGCCAGCCCGGCGAACACCCCTCCCAGCAGGGCGAGCACCCAGCCGGCGAGCACGACCCACGCTTCGACGACGTCGACCCGCCGGGTGAGCGGATTGCCCCGGCACCGCCACCGGCGCACGGTCACCCGCTCTGACTTCCTCATCGGCCGACACCCTCCTCGTGAGCACCGGCAGCACCCTTCCAGTGTGCTCCCGGCCTCCCCGGCGGGCCTGTCGGCCGTGAGGCCTTGAACGCGGTCGTCCCGGTGGATGGGACGGCGTGGTCACGCAGCTCGGACGGGAGAAGTGGCGATCCGCACCCGGCTGCTCTCACCGCCGGAGAGGAAGGATGCCAGCCGCCGTCCCTCCTCGGCGACGTCGGCCCGGTCCGCCCGCGAGAAGCGGCGCAGCGGCGTGACCGACACGGATCCCTCCACGACGGTCCAGGTGGCGGCGACGCGCCCGTCGACCAGGACGAGGCGGGCGCCTTCGACCGACAGCCCGCGATGGACGTCGTCGATGATCCGGCTGCGGTCGCGGTAGCCGAGGATCGCGTTGTCGAAGGCGGGGAGGAACCGCACCGGCGCGGGGCTGTCGGGGTCGGGGCGCGGCGCGTCGGGGAGGTCCAGCAGCTCCCGGCCGTGTTCGTCGCGGAAGGAGACCAGTTCCTCGCGCAGGGCGGCGACAGCGGCGGGCAGTCCGGCCAGACCGCACCAGGCGCGCAGGTCCGCCGAGGCGGCGGGGCCGAACGCGGCCAGGTACCGCCGTAGCAACGCCCGCCCCACGGGGTCCGGGCCGTCCGCGGCTGGTGGGCCGATCTCGCGCCCGAGCCAGGAGGAGGCCAGTGCGTAGCGCACGCCGGCCGTCGTACGCCAGAGTCCGCGAGGCGGCAGCTGCACCATCGGGAGCAGAGCGGCGACGAGCATCTCGCCCAGCGGCCGGTGTCCCACCGTCGGCCAGCGGCCGGCGACGGCTCGGGCGAGCTCGCCCATCGAGCGGGGCTCGCCGTCGGCCATGATCTCCCGGCCCGCCGCGGCGAGTTCGCCGAGGTCCACTCCCTCCAGCTCGCGCCGGTACGTCGCGAGCACCCGCTGGCGCAGCATGCCGTCGTGGCGGGCCCGCCAGGCGACCAGGTCATCGGCGGTGACGAGATGGACGGTGCGGCGCATGAGATGGGTCCGCACCACGCGCCGCCCGGTCAGCAGGGCCGACAGCACCGCCGGTTCGAACACCCGCAGCCGGGACCAGAGACCGACGAAGGGCTCCTGCGGTTCCTGTGCCTGGAGACCGCACAGGTGCCCGACGGCGTCCAGTACCGGCAGGTCGGCACGGTCCAGCAGCAACTGCCGCGCGAGAGTGGCGCGGTTGAGCGCCCGGGCGTCGAGGACGGTCATCGGGGAACCTCGGCCTTCGAGTCGTGTGCCGGCCCGTGGCCCAGGTGCCCGGGCGGCTTGCCCGAGCACGGTCGCAGGAGATGCGGTCAGCGTGTGACCGCATGCGGCGGCGTCACGCCGGCGCGGTGGCGCACCCGGCCGGGGCGCTGTGCCAGCCTCACGGGTGACCCACCTTTCCTATATTCCCTATAGAATTACTGGGAAATCATTGACGGTGTCCCGCGGCCCCGCACAGGATGATGCGGATGCCCCGCACATCCAGGTGAGGAGACCTCCGTCATGGGCGTTGCCCTTGCGCTGTCCGGATCCGCCTCGAAGGCGCACTGGCTGCGCGTGGCACGCGAAACGGCCGACGACCTGGCCACGGACGCGGTGGCCAGGGAGCAGGCCGGCAAGCCCCCGTTCGACGAGGTGTCACGCTTGCGTGAAGCCGGACTGCTGACGCTCCTCGTCCCGGCGGCGCTCGGGGGCGGCGACGGGGACTGGCCGACGGCCTGCGCCGTGGTCCGCGAGATCGCCACGGCCGACGGTGCCATAGGCCAACTCCTGGGCTGCCACTACTTCCTGTCCTGGAGCGCCCGGTTCTTCACCGATCCCGCGGCCGCCGGGCTGGAGGAGCGGTCCGCGGCGGACGGGTGGTGCTGGGGCGGTGGACTGGCGCGTCAGGAAACGGAACTGACGCTCATCCGGAACACGCAGGGCTTTGTGCTGAGCGGTCGGCAGAGCTTTGCCGCCGGGGTCCTGGTCGCCGACCGTCTCGCCGTGCGGGCGGTGCCGGCAGGCACCGGCGAACCACTCGCCGTCGTGGTCGATCCCGCTCTCGACGGCGTGACGGTCGACGGCGACACCGACCCCTTCGGTCAGCGGCTCGCGGCCGGCGGCAGTGTGGAGTTCGACGCCGTACCGGTCGCCGCCGAGGACGTCCTGGGCTCGCTGGCCGTGGACGAGGACGTCCTGTCGCCCCGGACCGCCCTGCTGTCACCGGTGGGACGGCTGCTCTCGGTCCAGCTTCGCCTCGGCATGGCCGAGGGGGTGCTCGCCGAGGCCCGTGAGTACAGCAGGACCGGCCACTCACACTGGCACCCGGACCGGCCGGTCGGCTCGCCGCAGGACCCGCAGGTGCTGACCGCGTACGGGGAACTCACCGTGTTCACCCGCTCCGCGTCCGCTCTCGCCGACCAGGCAGGGGAGGCCGTGGCCGCAGGGCTGGCGCGCGGCGAGGACCTCACCTATGACGAGTACGCGGACATCTCCGTCCTGGTGGCGATGGCCGAAGCCGCCGCGTCCAGGGCCGCGCAGGAGTCCACCGCCCGTGCCCTCGACATCATCGGTGCCCGCTCAGCGTCGTCGCGGCTCGGCTTCGACCGCTTCTGGCGCAACGCCCGGACGCACACCCTGTACGAGCCCGTCGCCCACCGGCTCCGTGATGTCGGCGACTACTTCCTCAACGGCGCGCACCCTCCCTTCGTCCTCCCCGTCTGACCCTTCTCCGGCCCTTCCGCTGTGATGGTGAACAGCGCACAGCGTCAACTCGGCGGCCGACTACCGGGATTGCCTGTGCCGAGAGGACACCGGCCCACCGGGAGGGCAGGGCGGCGGGCGGCCGGACGCGGTGAACCACGCCGGTGGACCGCCCGGACGGATGGATCATTCAGCCGTTCAGCCGAGAAGAACTCGATCCCACGCAGTAGTGACGCATCGACAGGGCTAGTTTCCTCCGGGCTGGAGACACCCCCGGCCTCCCATCCATGCACCGTTGCTGCCGATCGAGGAACTCATGGCGACACACACAGAACCGGTTGCGCCAGTAGCCGCGGCCGAGCGCCGCAGCAGGGGCCAGGTGATCGTCTCCTGGCTGACGACCACCGATCACAAGAAGATCGGGCACCTGTACCTGATCACGTCGTTCGGGTTCTTCCTGATCGCCGGAGCGCTGGCGATGGCCATCCGCGCCGAACTGGCCCGGCCAGGGCTGCAGATCCTGTCCCAGGAGCAGTACAACCAGGCGTTCACCATGCACGGCACGATCATGCTGCTGCTGTTCGCCACGCCCACCTTCGCCGGGTTCGCCAACGCCGTCATGCCGCTCCAGATCGGCTCACCCGACGTGGCCTTCCCCCGGCTCAACATGCTCTCGTACTGGCTGTTCCTCTTCGGCGGCCTCATCGTGCTCGGCAGCCTGCTCACGCCCCAGGGCGCCGCCGACTTCGGCTGGACCGCCTACACCCCGCTCAGCGGCGCAGAACGGACCTCCTACGTCGGCGGTGACCTGTGGGTCATGGGCCTGGCGCTGTCCGGGTTCGGCACCATCCTCGGCTCGGTCAACTTCATCACCACCATCATCTGCATGCGCGCCCCCGGCATGACCATGTTCCGGATGCCGATCTTCACCTGGAACGTGCTCCTCACCTCGGTACTGGTGCTTCTGGCCTTCCCGGTGCTGGCCGCCGCGCTGCTGGTGCTGGAGGCCGACCGCCGCTTCGGGGCGCAGGTGTTCAACGCGGAGAACGGCGGCGCGATCCTCTGGCAGCACCTGTTCTGGTTCTTCGGCCATCCCGAGGTGTACATCCTGGCGCTGCCGTTCTTCGGCGTGATCAGCGAGATCATTCCCGTCTTCGCCCGCAAGCCGATCTTCGGCTACACGGGGCTGATCGGCGCCACCATCGCCATCGCCGGGCTGTCGGTGACCGTGTGGGCGCACCACATGTTCGCGACCGGTGCGGTGTTGCTGCCGTTCTTCTCCTTCGTGACCTATCTCATCGCCGTGCCGACGGGCGTGAAGTTCTTCAACTGGATCGGCACGATGTGGAAGGGCTCGCTGTCGTTCGAACCACCCATGCTGTGGGCGGCCGGCTTCCTGGTCACCTTCCTCTTCGGCGGCCTGACCGGCGTCATCCTCGGCTCACCACCGCTCGACTGGCACGTCACCGACAGCTACTTCGTGGTCGCGCACTTCCACTACGTGCTGTTCGGCACCATCGTGTTCGCCATGTTCGGCGGATTCAGCTTCTGGTGGCCGAAGATGACCGGCACCATGCTCAACGAACGCCTGGAGAAGATCCACTTCTGGACTCTCTTCGTGGGCTTCCACACCACCTTCCTGGTGCAGCACTGGCTGGGCGCCGAGGGCATGCCCCGCCGCTACGCCGACTACCTCGCCGCCGACGGCTTCACCACCCTCAACACCGTCTCCTCGATCGGTGCCTTCCTCCTCGGCCTGTCCACCCTGCCCTTCCTCTACAACGTCTGGAAGACCGCCCAGGAGGGCAAGCGGGTGGAGGTCAACGACCCCTGGGGATACGGGCGTTCCCTGGAGTGGGCGACGTCCTGTCCGCCTCCGCGGCACAACTTCGTCACCATGCCGCGCGTCCGCTCCGAGTCCCCGGCGTTCGACCTGCACCACCCCGGCGTGGCCCAGCTGGACGAGGCGGAGAACACCGGCAAGCGAGACGTCATCGAAGCCGAGGGCCACAAGGGCGAACGGCCATGAGACGCACCAGGCACAGCGCGCCGCACGACGACGGGCATCATCCGCTGGCCGACGAGGCCGAGGGCTACCTGCTGGCCCGCCTCCACCACGACGACGCCCACCGCGAGGCCGAGGACCTCTGTGCGCGGCTGCCCTGGCTGACCACCGCCCAGGCCGAGGAGCTCTCCCGGTACTACATCCGCCAGCGCATCGCCCTCACCCGGCAGATGCTGCTCAGCACGGTCGAGCGGGCCGGCCGGCTGCGGCAGGAGTACGAGAGCCGCTACGCCGACCTCCGGCAGACCCTGCTCCGCCGCCACGCGGCCGGGGCCTGCGTGACCCTGGCCTGCGCCGCCGCGGTGAGCACGCTGATCTGCCGGCTCGGCCGCTAGCAGGGCCTGTTCTGAGTTCCCCGTCGTCCGCGCGGAGCGCGGGCACAGCGGCGTTCGGTGCGTGCCCTCGGCGTGCGGCGTCGCAGGTCATGTGGCGGAGCCACCTGTCCTGTGGCGCCGTGCGGCGAGGGTGCGTGCCGGGCGTCGGGGCGCAGGCGGGGAATTCAGAACAGGCCCTGAAGCCCGGGCCGGCGGCCCGCCCGGGCCGCGAGGGGCGTTCCCACGCCCGCGGTCAGTCGCGGGTCGTTCTCTTCACCAGCGCGCCGTACGCCAGTTGCAGCGTGTCCGCCCCGGCCAGGGCGGCGAGGGCGCCCATGGCGGTGCGCGTCGCACGGGGCCAGAGAAGCTGTCCGGCGGTCAGGGTCGAGGCCACCCACACGCTCACGCAGAACGGGCAGGTCGCGAGTTCACCGACGGTGTGCCTGCCCTGCTCGGGCTGCGCCTCCTCATGCAGTTCGCCGGGGCCCTGCGGGCCGACGTAGCGCGTGAAGGGGGCGCGCAGCGGGCTGGTCACCGACGCCTTGCTCAGCAGTCGGCTGAGCCGGAACGTCGCCACCGAGGTCAGGACCACGTCCCATGGTTCGGGCCGCTCGGGCAGCGGGCGTCCGCTGCGGCTCACGGCAGTGGACCAGGCCGTGGTGTAGGCCGCGAAGCTCGCCATGGCCATGAGATAGCCGCCCAGGGGCCGGTCATGGCCTGCCGCGTAGTCCTGCCGGGTGCGTCGCAGGAGCCCGTGCACACGGCGCGCGAGGCGGCTGTCAGCTGTCGTGGCTGTGTTCATGCGCACCTGTTCCTGTTCCGCTTCCCTGCCCGGCCATCTCCCGGTCGCTCCTCGCGGGCGCGCCTCCGTCCTGGTGCCGTAGGCGCACCTCGACATGACCGTCGGTGATCCGGGTCTCGAAGGCGGGCTGGGGGGAGGTGGCGGGGCCGCGCACGTTCCAGCCGTCGGAGAGCCGGAAGACACTGCCGTGCCAGGGGCACTGGACGCAGCCGTCGGCGACGGTGCCCTCGGAGAGCGGTCCCGCGAGGTGGCTGCACCGCTCGGCCAGCGCGTGGATCACCCCGCCGGATTCGCGCACGACGAGTACCGGCACGTCGTCCACGCTGCGCCGCACCGGCCGGCCGGCCGGGAACTCGTCCACGGCGCCGATCCGGTGCCAGCCCTCCGAGACGACGTGCGGAACCTCTTCGGCGTGGTTGGCGCCGGAGGCCTGCCGGTAGGCCAGGTGCCCGCCCAGCATGCCGCTGATACCGACCGCCGTCAGCCCCACGAAGCCGTACGCCCGGCCCACAGCCTCACGTCCTTGGACGCGGTGGGCGAGCGAGACGGCGTACAGGCCGACGGCCACCGCGTTGGACAGGGCGTGGACCAGTCCGACGCGCTGCTGCTGACGGTGCAGATCCGCCCAGTCGACGGCGCCGGCCAGGGCCGCGGGAGCGGCGGCGGCCAGACCGAGACCGACCAGCAGTCGCGACTCGCGGGAGCGGCCGGGCCGCAGGTCCAGCACCGCCGCCGACAGCCAGCTTCCGATCGGCACCTGCACCATCAGGGGATGGGCGGGGTGCCCCAGCCACCGGCCGTGCAGCAGGTCCCGGCCGGGGCCCAGGGGCAGGGCGCGCACGCCCCTGCGGAGCGTGTCGATCACCGCGTCGGCCCGGGGCTCGCGCTCCAGGCGGTCCAGCAGCCACAGGACCCGGTTCTGCCGCATCACGCGGCGGCGAGGCGTTGCTCTCATGCTCGCCCGGGTCCCCACCCGCACCGACGGCAAACGGAGCGGGGTACGGCGGCATGCCCTGGTCAGCGGCCCTGCCGGGGGACGGCGCGGACACAGCCGTAGCTCTTCTCCTTGATCGTGTCGTAGGCCCGCGGCGTCCTTGCCGACGGCAAGGTGCGGGTCGCCAGGTGGGCGGTGCTCAGCTCTCCGGCCGCCAGGCCGTGGATCAGCATCGGGAGGTAGCGGCGGCCGTGCTGCTGGGCGCCCCGTACCGCCAGGCCCTTGTTGATCACCGCGCCCGGGGGCAAACGTGTCGGCGGCCCCGGCGAACACGCCGAGGACGAAGACCATGCCGCATGTGCGGCAGGCCTGAACGGCCGACCCGAGATCCGAGGCACGGGGCCCCGCACGGCGACTGCCGACAGGACGTCACGAGGCGGCGCAGTCGGCTCGGGAACGACCATCGGGTGCGCCTGACGTCCCGTCACCGAGTCAGCGCTACGTCAGCGACGGCACCTTGGTGACGTGCTCCCGTCCACCGCCGGGCCGTCAAGATCGACGGCTCGCCAAGCCAGCACTGGCCTGCGAGAATCGAGGCCAGAGGCTCATCATCTGCTCCTCTCACCAGGAGGTTCCCGTGAAGATGCTGATCAACGTCCCGGAGACCGTCGTCGCGGACGCACTGCGCGGTCTGGCGGCTGCCCACCCGGAGCTGACCGTGGACGTGGAGAACCGGGTGATCGTGAGGCGGGACGCTCCCGTGGCCGGAAAAGTGGGACTGGTCTCCGGCGGTGGCTCGGGGCACGAGCCGCTGCACGGTGGATTCGTGGGTCCCGGCATGCTGTCGGCGGCCTGTCCCGGCGAGGTGTTCACGTCTCCCGTGCCCGACCAGATGCTGCGTGCGGCCGCCGCCGTGGACAGCGGGGCCGGAGTGCTGTTCATCGTGAAGAACTACACCGGCGACGTCCTCAACTTCGACATGGCCGCCGAGCTGGCCGAGGACGAGGGCATCCAGGTCGCGAAGGTACTGGTCAACGATGACGTGGCGGTGACCGACAGTCTCTACACGGCCGGCCGGCGCGGCACCGGCGCCACCCTGTTCGTGGAGAAGATCGCGGGCGCCGCCGCCGACGAGGGCATGCCGCTGGAGCGGGTGCAGGCCATCGCCCGGCAGGTCAACGAGAACGCGCGCAGCTTCGGTGTCGCGCTGAGCGCCTGCAGCACGCCGGCCAAGGGCAGCCCCACCTTCGATCTGCCGCCCGGCGAGCTGGAGTTGGGCATCGGTATCCACGGCGAGCCCGGCCGGGAGCGGCGGGCCATGATGACGTCCGGCGAGATCGCCGAAGCCGCCGTCGAGGCGGTGGTGGAGGACCTCCGGCCGCGCAATCCCGTGATGGTCCTCGTCAACGGCATGGGCGGGACCCCCCTGCTCGAGCTGTACGGCTTCAACGCCGAGGTGCACCGGGTGCTCGCCGCGCGCGGGGTTTCCGTGGCCCGGGTCCTGGTGGGCAACTACGTCACCTCCCTGGACATGGCGGGCGCCTCGCTCACCCTGTGCCAGGCCGACGAGGAGCTGCTGCGGCTGTGGGACGCGCCGGTGAAGACACCGGGTCTGCGCTGGGGCGTGTGACGCGGGAGGGGCAGAGGATCACCACGTACCTACCAGGCAAGGAGACCCAGTGCTCGACGCCGATTTCTTCCGCCGTTGGATGACGGTGACCGCCGCGTCCGTGGAGCGCGAGGCGGAACGGCTCACCGCCCTCGACTCCCCGATCGGGGACGCCGACCACGGCAGCAACCTCCAGCGCGGGTTCACGGCCGTGACCGCCGCGCTGGAGAAGGAGGCCCCCGACACGCCCGGCGGGGTCCTGACGCTGGCCGGACGCCAGCTCGTCTCGACGGTCGGCGGCGCCTCCGGGCCGCTGTACGGGACGCTGCTGCGCCGTACCGGCAAGGCACTCGGCGATGCCGCCGAGGTCAGCCCGGAGCAGCTGACCGAGGCGCTGCGGGCCGGGGTGGACGCGGTGATGACGCTCGGCGGTGCCGCGCCCGGCGACGCAACCATGATCGACGCTCTGGTGCCCGCGGTGGACGCGCTCGGCACCTCGTTCGCCGCCGGCCGGGCCGCGGCGGAGGAGGGCGCCGTGGCGACGACACCCCTGCAGGCGCGCAAGGGCCGGGCCAGCTACGTGGGCGAACGCAGCATCGGTCACCAGGACCCGGGAGCCACGTCGTCGGCGCTGCTGGTGGCCGCGCTCGCGGAGGCCGCCGGTGAGTGACGAGCGGCTCGTGGGGATCGTGCTGGTGTCGCACAGCGCGGAGGTGGCCTCGTCGGTCGCCGCGCTGGCCAAGGGGCTCGCGGGCGGTGGCCCGGCGGTGCCCGTCGCCCCCGCGGGTGGCACCGAGGGCGGCGGTCTGGGCACCAGTGCCGAACTGATCGCGGCCGCGGCCGCGTCCGTCGATCGCGGTGCCGGTGTCGCCGTCCTGGCCGATTTGGGCAGCGCGGTGCTCACGGTGAAGGCGCTGCTCGCGGAGGGCGACGAACTCCCGGAGCAGACGCGGTTGGTGGACGCGCCGTTCGTGGAGGGAGCCGTTGCCGCGGTCGTCACGGCGGCCACGGGGGCTGGCCTTGCGGAGGTGGAGTCGGCCGCCGCGGAGGCGTACACGTACCGGAAGGCGTGAGGACGGCCCCGGGCACACCGGAGACGGTGTGCCCGGGCTCGGTTCCGGGCGTCGCCGGCCTGGAGGTGTGCCCGGGCGTCACCCCCGGCGTCCGGCCGCCGACGCGCGACCGGCGGGACCCGTCTCGCTCGCCCGTACGGCCGGCGTCCCGTCAACCGCTGAGCCGGCGCCGATGAACTCCCTCGTCAGCCGCTCCCCGGTCGCCACCGCCGCAGCGTCGTCCTCGATGGGTGACACACGGGAGTTCTTGAAGACGATGTAGGTGACGCCCGACGGTGTGCCGCCGCCGTGCGGGTCGGGGCGGATGCCCAGTGCCCGGGCTGTCGCGTACGACGCCTCTCCGATGATGTTCCGGGGGCCCGTGTCGCCGACCACCGCGTAGCGCACGCGGTCGCGGTACACCACGGCCACGACCGAACCGCCGCCCACGCCGTGGTCCCGGTAGTCCCAGATGGGGCTCGGGGCGGGCACGACGACGAACGGGAGGCGCTCGGCGCTCAAGGGGCGGCCGTCGGACTGGGCGTAGGCCGTGGCGGCGGCGAAATGCGGGTCGGTGCGGCGGTTGCAGCGCGGGCCGGGGCGACCGTCGCAGTCGATGTCCATGTCGGCCTTCCAGAACACGGCGTCCGGAGTGCCGCAGACCGGGATCTTCGCGGGTGCGCCGTAGTCGCTGCGGTACCGGCCGCGCGAGACGGGGACGCAGTCCCGGACCCTGGCCAGCAGGTCGGTGGCGCGGACGGGGATCTCGCGCCCGACCACGGGCTGTGCGTACGACCGGGGCCGGGGCTGGGCCTGGGGCTGGGCCTGGGCGGCGGGGGGCGTCGTCGGGGCGAGCAGGGCGGCGCTGGCCGCGGCCAGTGTGAACGACTGGACACGCACGATACGGGCACCTCTCCTGGGGAAACTGACGGGCACTCAGGCACATCTGTTTCCCGGGGCGGTCGCCGAGCCACGGCCGCAGGGCCGGACGGAGCACTGCCCCAACCTCCGGCAGGGGCCAGGGGCCTGAGTCCGCATGAGGCCCAGGGCCGCCCGGCCACCCGCGCCGGCGCGGGATCTGCGACGACAGCGAACCGCGCGACAGGGCACGAACTCCGCGACCTCCGGTGGGAGTTCGGCCGTGCGGAGTTCAGCATACGTAACTCTCCCGGGTGATCACATGCAGAGGGGTGACGCCTCGCCCTCTTGATGTGACCGCACCAGTCACCCATATTGGTACGGACCATTCCCGAGTCCCGCCCGGGGAGGCTGTGTCGTGCGACGCGTTCTCGCCCTGCTCTGCGGAGCCCTCACGCTGGTCGCCTCCTGCGGCTGGGCCGGTGCGGAGGAGGAGGACGGCGGTGGTGTGCCCGGGGCGCCGACGGGTCTCACAGCCGCGGCGGGCAGTGCGACGAGCGTGCACGTCATGTGGAACGCGACCGCACACGCCGAGGTCTACGAGGTGTATCGCGGCACCAGGAAGGTCAGGGAAGTGCCGGGTTCCGAGCACATGGTGGATGTCACCAGGCTCCGGCCCTCCACGGTGTACGTCTTCACCGTGCGGGCGCGGGGCGCCGACGGGCGGCTCGGACCGCGCAGCCGTGAGGTACGGGCGAAGACTCCGGCAGCCGTCGCCGACGACCGGTCGGCACCGACCCGCCCGTCGGCGCCCCGCGGCCGGGTGGCCGGCAGCCGGGCGGTCCAGCTGTCCTGGTCCGCCTCGACGGACGACCGGGGCGTGGTGTCGTACGACGTGCACCAGGGCGGCACGAAGATCCACAGCGTGAGCGGGGGCCGGACGGCCACCGTGGTCACGGGGCTGCGGCCCGGCACGTCCTACGCGTTCACCGTCCGGGCCAGGGACGCGGCCGGTAACCTCTCCCCCGCCAGTGCCGCCGTCCGGCTCACCACACGGGGCACGGACGACGGCCGCGGCACGGCACCCACCGGCTTCCGGGCGGCGAGCCACCGCGAGGGCCGGGCGTACCGCGTCGACCTGAGCTGGGTGCCGCCCCGCGTCGACGGCGAGGTCGCCGAATACCAGATCCATCTGGACGGCCGTCCGGCCACGTCCCTGGTGTACGGCGGGAGTGCCCCGCGTGGCCGGGCGACGTACAGCTTCTACGTGGGGCAGGCCGCCGGTGTCACCCACCGGGTCCGGATCCGGGCGATGCTGCCGGACGGCACGTGGGGCGGCTTCTCGCAGGAGAGGACGGTGACGACGGGAGCACAGGGATGACACCGGACGCAGGGCGGTGACGCGCCGTCCCGGGTGGGCCTCCCGAGGGACCCCGTCACCTGCACGGAGGCCCCCGGCGTGCGGCCGGGGCCGGGGGCGCATTGGCTGGCCCCGAGGCAGCACGGGCCTTCCCGACCCTCGGCGGCGCAAGGGATGTACCGCCGACCGTGCCGCCGGAGGGCAGTCAACATGCGCAACTCCTCGCCAGTTCTCCGCTCCGGCCTGACCGTGGCAGCCGCCGCCGCGCTCCCCCTCGCCCTGGCCGCGGTGCCCGCTGCCGCCGGCCCGGGCATCTCCGTGAGCACCACCGGTTCCACGGTGTCGGTCACGACCAGCGCGTGCACCGAGATCAGCGGCAGCTGGGGCACCGCCTCACTCCTCACCAGCAGCCAGGGCAGCTTCGCCCAGGGACGTCAGGTGACCCTGTCGGGGACGTCCACCCGTCAGTCGGCCGCCTGGTCCAGCGTCAGTCCCGGCACGTACACGGTCATCGTCATCTGCTCGGACGGCACCACGGCGGGCACCCAGTCGGTGGTCGTCACCGCCGCCCCCTCCCCCACGAGGTCCCCGTCCCCCACCGCCTCGCCCTCCCCGTCGCGCGGCGTCATGGGCGGGGTCGGCGGGTCCACGACGGACTACGGCACCCTCACCCTGGTGGCGGGCGGCACGCTGGTCGGGTCCGGCCTGCTCGCCACGGCCTGGTACCTGCGCCGGCGCAACAAGCCGTACCGGCTCTGATCCGGTACGGACGGCGGCCCGGCCCCCCGAAGCGCTCCGGTCGGGCGGGCCGCCGTCATGGACGCGGTCAGGCCAGGTGGTTCCGCTCGCTGTCCGGGAGCCCGGGGAAGTCCGCCAGGGCACGCCTGAGCCACTGGGTCCAGAACGTCTCCAGGTCGATGCCCGCTCGGAGCACCAGATGCCGCAGCCTGTCCTCGGTTCCGTCCCGGCCGGGCGGGAAGTCCCGTTCCTCGATCTCCTGGTACTCCGCCAGCTGCCGCTCGTGCAGCTCCAGATGGCGTCGCAGATCCGCCTCCAGACCCGCCGTGCCGACCACGGCCGCCGCCCTCAGCCGCAGCAGCAGCGGGTCCCGGTGCGGCTTGGGGTCCTGGGAGGCCGCGGTCCAGCGGGCCAGCTCGGCGCGGCCCGCCGGCAGGACCTCATAGCTCTTCTTCTGCCCGCGGGCCGGCTGCTCGGCCGGCAGGGCCCGGATCAGGCCGTCGCTCTCCAGCCGTCCCAGCTCGCGATAGATCTGCTGGTGCGTCGCGGACCAGAAGTAGCCGATCGACCTGTCGAACCGGCGGGTCAGCTCCAGCCCGGACGACGGCTTCTCGAGCAAGGCGGTGAGGATCGCGTGCGGGAGTGACATGGCAGTCATCCTAGGGACGGGCCGCAGGGGACTACAGCGCCGCCGCGACCTCGGTGCCCTGCTTGATGGCACGCTTGGCGTCCAGTTCCGCGGCGACATCGGCACCCCCGATCAGGTGGGTGCTGCGTCCGGCGGCGACCAGTTCCTCGTACAGGCCGCGGCGCGGCTCCTGGCCCGTGCACAGCACGATCGTGTCCACCTCCAGCACCGTGCTCTCGCCGTCGACCGTGATGTGCAGTCCGGCGTCGTCGATGCGGTCGTACCGCACACCGGGGACCATGGTGACGCCGCGGTGCTTGAGCTCGGCGCGGTGGATCCAGCCGGTGGTCTTGCCGAGGCCGGCGCCGACCTTGGACGTCTTGCGCTGGAGCAGGTGGACGGTGCGCGGCGGGGCGGGCCGCTCCGGCGCGGCGAGGCCGCCGGGTCCGCGGTAGTCGAGGTCGACGCCCCACTGACGGAAGTACGTCTGCGGGTTCTCGTGGGCCTTGTCGCCGCTGTCGGTGAGGTACTCGGCGACGTCGAAACCGATACCGCCCGCGCCGAGGATCGCGACCCGGTCGCCGACGGGTGCGCCGTCGCGCAGGACGTCGAGGTAGCCGAGGACGCTCGGGTGGTCGACACCGGGGATGTCGGGAGTGCGCGGGGTGACGCCGGTGGCGACGACGACCTCGTCGAAGCCGTCGACCTCCGCGGCCGTGACGAGGGTGTTCAGCCGGACGTCGACACCGTGCCAGTCGAGCTGGGTGCGGAAGTAGCGGAGCGTCTCGTCGAACTCCTGCTTGCCGGGGACCTGGCGGGCGACGTTGAGCTGACCGCCGATCTCGCTCGCGGCGTCGAACAACGTCACGTCGTGTCCGCGTTCGGCGGCGGACACCGCACACGCCAGCCCCGCCGGTCCGGCGCCGACGACCGCGATCCGCTTGCGCAGCCGCGTCGGGGACAGCACGAGTTCCGTCTCGTGGCAGGCGCGCGGGTTGACCAGGCAGGAGGTGATCAGGCCGCTGAAGGTGTGGTCGAGGCAGGCCTGGTTGCAGCCGATGCAGGTGTTGATCGCCTCCGGCTTGCCGGCGGCGGCCTTGGTGACGAAGTCGGGGTCGGCGAGCATCGGGCGGGCCATCGACACCATGTCGGCGGCGCCCTCGGCGAGCAACTGCTCGGCGAGCTCGGGAGTGTTGATGCGGTTGGTGGTGACGAGCGGTACGGACACCTCGCCCATGAGCCGCTTGGTCACCCATGTGTACGCGCCGCGCGGTACGGAGGTCGCGATGGTGGGGATGCGGGCCTCGTGCCAGCCGATGCCGGTGTTGATGATGGTCGCCCCGGCGGTCTCGACGGCCTTGGCGAGCGTGATCACCTCGTCGAGCGTCGAGCCGCCGGGGACGAGGTCGAGCATGGACAGCCGGTAGATGACGATGAAGTCCTCGCCGACCGCCTCGCGCACCCGGCGCAGGATCTCGAGGGGGAACCGCACGCGGTTCTCGTACGAGCCGCCCCAGCGGTCGGTGCGCTGGTTGGTCTGCCGCGCGATGAACTCGTTGATGAGGTAGCCCTCGGAGCCCATGATCTCGACGCCGTCGTACCCCGCCTCGCGGGCGAGGCGGGCGGCGCGGGCGAAGTCGTCGATGGTCCGCTCGATGTCCGCGTCGGTGAGTTCGCGGGGCGGGAAGGGGCTGATGGGGGCCTGGAGGGGGCTGGGCGCGACCAGGTCCCGGTGGTAGGCGTACCGGCCGCAGTGCAGGATCTGCAGGGCGATCCGCCCGCCTTCGCGGTGCACGGCGTCGGTGATCACCCGGTGCTGTTCGGCCTCCGCCTCGGTGGTCAGCTTGGCGCCGCCCTCGTAGGGCCGTCCCTCGTCGTTGGGTGCGATGCCGCCGGTGACGATCAGGCCCACTCCCCCGCGGGCACGGGCGGCGTAGAACGCGGCCATGCGCTCGAAACCGCCCTCGGCCTCCTCCAGACCGACGTGCATGGAGCCCATGAGGACCCGGTTGGGCAGGGTCGTGAAGCCCAGGTCGAGGGGGGTCAGCAGGTGCGGGTAACGGCTCATGGGGCCCTCCGTGCGCGGTGTCGTGTCTGTAGTTGTAGAGGACCGCCGACCTTTTATGCAACTAGTTGCACAAGGTGATGGAGAGCACAGTGGGTCCATGACGTGGAATCCTGGCCTCGCTTCGGTGGTGGAGCTCGCCGGTGAACTGATCCGCCGCCCGAGCCGGGCCGGTGTGGACGACCACGAGCCCGTCCTGGCCGCCCTGGAGCACTGGCTCACCTCCCGGGGGCTGCCCTGCCGCCGCCTCCGCGACGACACGGGTCGCCCGGTCGCGCTGCTGGTGGAGATCCGAGGCGGCCGGCCCGGGCCTTGGTGGGCGCTGGACGCCTGTGTGGACACCGCGCCGTACGGCGACGAGACGGCCTGGTCCTTCCCGCCCGACGCCGGGGACGTCGTGGACGGCCGGCTGCGAGGCAGAGGGGCGGCCGACTCGAAGCTCGCCGCGTCCCTGTTCTGCCGCCTCGCGGCCGAGGTGCACGACCGGGCCGGTGACCTGCGCGGCGGGCTCGCGGTGCTGCTGGACGCCGACGAGCACACGGGGGGCTTCGGGGGCGCCCGGGCGTATGTCGCCGATCCGGACGCGGCCCGACCCGCCGGGGTGATGATCGGCTACCCGGGGCTGGACGAGGTCGTGGTCGGCGGGCGTGGGCTGTGGCGGGCCAGGATCGCCGTGCACGGGACCTCAGGGCACTCCGGGTCGCGCCGGGCGGCCGTCGGTGCGGTGTCACGGGCGGCGCGTCTGATCCGTCTGCTGGACGACGCCCCGCTGCCCGGCGTGAGCGGGGACTTCCCGCTGCCGCCGAAGCTGACGGTGACCTACTGCCACGGCGGTGAGGGCTTCTCCGTGGTCCCGGACCTGTGTGAGGTCGGTGTCGACCTCCGCACCACACCGGACTTCGGCGCCGGGGCCGCCGAGAACCTGGTCCGGGCGGCGGTGACCGAGCTGGACGCGCTGCTGCCCGGCCCGGGGGCCACCGATGTCGACGTGGTGGCGGTCTGGCCGCCGTACCGGCTCACCGAGGACCAGCAGCCGGCCGCCGGGCTGCTGGGCGCCGCCGCCGGGGAGGGGCTGCGCGTGCGGGCGAAGACGGCGGGCCCGTCGAACATCGGCAACCTGCTGGCGGCCGAAGGCATCCCGGCCACGGCCGGTTTCGGCCTGCGCTACGAGGGGCTGCACGGCGTGGACGAGTGCGTCGACCTCGCGGACCTGCCCGTGGTGCACGCTGTCTACCGGCGCGCGGTGCTCGGCCTGCTCCGGGTGTGAGGGGCGGTCACCGGCTCTCGAGGCGCAGATGCAGTTCCCTCTCCTGGTCGCCGGAGACGGTGCTCAGATCCCGCACGGTGAACAGCGAGTCCAGCCTCGTGCGGAAGTGCTCGATCGCCCAGTACCCGCCGTACAGGTCGGCGTCGACCGAGTGTGCCAGCCGGGCGGGTCGCGCGCCCTCGTGCTCGTCGGCGACGTCGAAGGTGCCGAGCCACACGGTCGGGCGGGTCTCGTGGAGTACCTCGGGTACGTCGTCGGCGCGGCGGTCGGACTCGAAACAGGCGCACAGCGTGTCGAACACGATCCGGGCGTCGTGCTTGTCGCACCCGCTGATCTCCACGGAGACGGAGTGGGGGTGCGGTTGCTCAAGGTCCATGGTGACCACTCCTCTCATGGGACCTCGTATCCACCCCTACCCCAGCAAAGCATCACCGTGCGCCGAGCACTACCGGCGATGCCTCCGTCGTACTGACGGGTTTGCGGAGCGGGCGGCTCCGTGTTGGGCGATGGTGGAAGGTGACGTAAGGGGCCTCGGACAATCGGCTCCGCGCGGTAGAACATGGGGAGTAGGCACGGTGACGGCGTGCCGCGAGGATCGGCGAAGGCGGGGCGTGGGATGAGTGCAGCCGGGTCTCCCCTGGCCGAGGGCGACGAACCGGCGCGCGGGTCGGCGCGCCCGAGCGGGCTGCTCGACGTGCTGCGCGTGGCCTCGGTGGTCCTCGACGCCGAGGGTCGCATCGTGCTGTGGAGCCCGCAGGCCGAGGAGCTGTTCGGTTACGAGGCGGGTGAGGCGCTGGGGCAGTACGCCGCCCGGATCATGGTCCACGAACAGCACATCGATCTCGTGGTCAAGCTGTTCGCCGACGTGATGGGAACCGGGCAGAGCTGGGCCGGCGCCTTTCCCGTCCGGCACAAGGACGGCAGCACGCGGCTCGTGGAGTTCCGCAACATGCGGCTGCTGGACGACCAGGGGGACGTCTACGCGCTGGGGCTGTGCGCCGACCAGTCGACCGTGCACCGGCTGGAGCGCGAGGTGGCACTGTCGACACGGATGATCGCGCAGTCCCCGATCGGGCTGGCCGTGCTGGACACGGAGCTGCGGTACGTCTCGGTCAACGCGGCGCTGGAACAGATCAACGGCGTGCCGGCCGAGGAGCACCTCGGCCGGACGATCCGCGAGGTGGTGCCGCGGATGGACGTCGACGCCCTGGAGGCCGCGGCGCGCCGGGTCGTGGAGACCGGCCGGCCGGTCGTCGACCAGTCCACCATCGGCCGCACCCCGGCCGACCCCGACCAGGACCACGCATGGTCGATCTCGCTGTACCGGCTGGAGAACGCGTTCGGGACCGTGCTCGGCGTGGCCGTCTCGATCGTCGACGTCACCGAACAGTACCGGGCGGGCATCGAGGCCGAGGCCGCCCGTCGTCGCCTGGCACTGATCGCCGACGCCTCGGGGCGGATCGGCACCACGCTGGACCTGGATCGCACGGCCCACGAGCTCGCCGAGGTGGCCGTGCCGGAGCTCGCCGACATCGCGGCCGTCGACCTGCTGGACGCGGTGGTGCAGGGCCGGCGCACCAGCCTCGGGCCGGCCGAGTCGGCGGTGATCCGGGCGCTGGCGGTCCAGGGGTACGACTCCGCCGAGGCGCTGGAGGCGGCCGACCCGCCCGGCCAGGTGGCCAGGTACGCGTCCGACCGGCTCGTCACCCGGTGCGTACGCACGGCCAGTCCGGTGATGCTGCCGCAGGTCGAGGACGAGGACCTGCCGCGCATCGCGCGTTCCCCGGAGGCGGCCGAGCTGCTCCGCCGGGCCGGGGTGCACTCCTATCTGGCGGTGCCGCTGATCGCGCGGGGCGAGGTGCTGGGTGCCCTGGACCTCAAACGCACCCGCAATCCGCTGCCGTTCAGCGAGGACGACCTGCTGCTGGCGCGCGAGCTGGCCGCCCGGGCCGCGGTGCAGATCGACAACGCCCGCTGGTACCAGAGCGCCCGCGACACCGCGCTCACCCTGC
Organism: Streptomyces sp. NRRL S-455; assembly: GCF_000717875.1. Classification (GTDB taxonomy): domain Bacteria; phylum Actinomycetota; class Actinomycetes; order Streptomycetales; family Streptomycetaceae; genus Streptomyces. The sequence continues at coordinate 74,632 of NZ_JOCT01000042.1, read as the reverse complement.
AGCGCAGCCTGCTGCCCAGCCATCCGCCCACGACGTGCGGACTGGAGGTCGCCTCCCGCTACCAGCCGGCCGGGGCCACGAGCGAGGTCGGCGGCGACTGGTTCGACGTGATCGAGCTGGACGGCGGCAAGACGGCGCTCGTCGTGGGTGACGTGATGGGCAGTGGCATCCCCGCGGCGGCGACCATGGGACGGCTGCGCACGGCGACCAACACGCTGGCCTCCCTCAATATGGATCCGGCCCTGCTCCTCGAACACCTCGACAAGATCACGGAAGGGCTGGAACAGGCCATCGCCACCTGTGCCTACGCCGTCCACGACCCGCGTCTGCGGCAGTGCCGGATCGCCAACGCCGGGCATCTGCCGCCGGTGCGTGTCCGGGCCGGCCGGTCTCCGGAGCTGCTCGACCTGCCGACCGGCGTGCCGCTCGGCGTCGGTGGCGTCGCCTTCTCCACGACGACCGTCGACCTCGAGCCGGGCGACCGGCTGGTGTTCTACACCGACGGTCTCGTCGAGACGCGCCGCGATCCGCTCGACGAACGGCTGGACACGCTGCTGTCCCTGCTCGAAGGGCCCGACCGGCCGCTGGAGGAAGTCTGCGACCTGCTGCTGCGGACCCTGCACGAGCCGGACAACTTCGACGACGTGGCCCTGCTCATCGCGCGCGCGACGGCGCCGGACTGAGCCGGGCGCCGCCGTTGGCTCCTGGCCGGCCGGCCAGGAGCCGACGGCGTGGTCAGGGTCTGACGCCGATCACGACATGGGAGTACAGCTCCTCCGAGACGGCCAGGTGCGTCGTCAGGCCGTTGCGTTCGAAGGCGGTGAGGGCGGTCGGTGCCTGCCGCCGGCTCGTCTCCACCAGGACGCAGCCGCCGGGGGCGAGCCAGCGGGGCGCCTCGGCCGCGACCCGGCGCAGGACGTCGAGGCCGTCCGTGCCGCCGTCGAGGGCGACCAGCGGCTCGTGGTCACGCGCCTCCAGCGGCAGCAGGCCGATCTCGTCGCTCGGTACGTACGGCACGTTGGCCGCGAGGATGTCGACGCGGCCCCGCAGCTCACCGGGCAGCGCCTCGAACAGGTCACCCTGGTGGACGTGACCGCCGGCAGCGGCGACGTTGCCGCGGGCGCAGCGCACAGCGGCGGGGTCGATGTCGGCGGCGTGCAGTTCGACGCGGCCGAGTCCTGCGGCCAGTGCCGCGCCGACGGCGCCGGAGCCGCAGCACAGGTCCACGACGACGGTGGCGCCGGGTGACCGGGCGAGGGCCTCTTCCACCAGGAACTCGGTGCGGCGGCGCGGCACGAAGACGCCCGGAGCGACGGCGACGCGCAGGCCGCGGAACTCGGCCCAGCCCACGACGAGTTCGAGGGGCAGCCCGGCGACACGACGCTCCATCATGGCGGCGGCCTCGGCCGGGGTGCGGGCGGTGGCGAGGATCAAGTCGGCCTCGTCCTCGGCGAAGACGCACCCGGCGGTGCGCAGGGCGACGACCATCGCCTCACGCGACGACGGCATGGCGGGTGGGACAGAAGACACAGACGGCATGGAAGCCAGGAGCCTTTCGAGAGCCGAAGGGCGCTCGGCCGGATCGCCTAGGGCCGGCGATCCGCGCGATGTCGGAGGGCGAGCACCCGAGCTGACACAGCGGTAATGGGTCCCACCTCCTCGGCTTCCCACGGCTGGGACGGTCCGCAGCCGGACGGAAACACTACCCGACCGGCCGGACGCCGTGTGGCTCGCCACAGGGGGCGGCCCGGTGTTTCGCCGGGGCCGGCCCGGGCACCCCTGCCGCAAGGCTCCGGCACGCGGCGACCCGGGCCGCGCCGAGCGATCGATGGATGCCGGACGGGGTACCAGATCCGTGTGGGCCCTCGCACGTGTGGCGTGACGCGGAGGGAGCGGCGGCGTCGCCACCGCACGGCCGGTACGGTCCTCCGGCCGCGGTGACGGCGAGGAGGTCTGCATGCGAACCCGGGCACGCGGCTGGCGTTGGCGGCGCAGTCCGCTGCGGCGCCGGTCGGATGTCGTCGAGGCGTGGACGGTCGTGGCCGTCGCCGTCCTGTTGTGCGTGGGTGCGCCCGTCGTGGGGGCGGCCGCTGCCTGGTGGGCTCACGGCGAGGCGCGCTCGGTCTCCGCGGAGCAGCGCGCGGAGCGTCATCGCGTCCGTGCCGAGGTGGTCGGCAGGAAGGACGACGCCCTGCCGTCGGTGCAGGCCGGTGGCCGGCACCCGTACCGGGCGACCGTGCGCTGGACGGAGCCGGGCGAGGGCACGCGCACGGCGACGGCACGGGTCCCCGCGGGCACTGACCGGGGTGAGGTCGTGGACGTCTGGTTCGACTCCCGGGGACGGAGCGTGGGCCCGCCGGTGGACGGCACGGCGGTCTGGCAGCACACCCTGACCATCGGCACCTGTGCCGCGAGCGGTGTGGTGCTCGTGGTGCTCCTCGGCCACGGCGTCGTGCGCCGGGTGGCCCTGCGCCGCCGGCTCGCGGAGTGGGAGCGCGCGTGGGCGCGCACAGAGCCGGAGTGGACGCATCGCCGCGCGTGAGGGGGCCGGCGGACGCGCGGTGAGCTCCCGGTGAAGCCCTGGCCAGCCATCCGACCGCCCCCATAGGGTGATCATCCGAACTGTCTCCGTACCTGTCCTTCATCCGAGGTGGTCCGACATGGCCCTGTTCGACCTTCCGCTCGACGAGCTCCGCGAGTACCGCAGTGCCTCCACCGAGCCCGAGGACTTCGACGCGTTCTGGTCCAAGACCCTCCAGGAAGCGCGTGAGCACGATCTTGACGCCCGCTTCGAACCGGTCGACACCGGCCTGTCCACCGTCGAGGTGTTCGACGTGACGTTCGCCGGGTTCGGTGGTCACCCGGTCAAGGGCTGGCTGACCTTGCCGGCCGGGGCGGACGGCCCGCTGCCGCTGGTCGTGGAGTTCATCGGATACGGCGGAGGCCGCGGACTGCCGCACGAGCACCTGCTGTGGGCGTCGACGGGCCGGGCGCACTTCGTGATGGACACCCGGGGGCAGGGCAGCGCCTGGGGTGCGGGCGGCGGCACGGCGGATCCGGTGGGCGGCGCCCCCGCGTACCCCGGCTTCATGACGCGCGGTATCGACGCGCCGGAGAACTACTACTACCGCCGGGTGTTCACGGACGCGGTGCGTGCCGTGGAAACGGCCCGTTCTCACCCCCTCACCGACGCGACGCGCACGGTGCTCCTCGGTGGGAGTCAGGGTGGCGGCATCACGATCGCGGTGGGCGGTCTGGTCCCGGACGTGGCGGGCATCGCGCCGGACGTGCCGTTCCTGTGCGACTTCCCGCGCGCGGCGACGCTCACGGACCGTCACCCCTACCGGGAGATCGGGCTGTACCTCAAGACGCACCGGGGCCGCACGGAGGAGGCGCTCCGCACGCTCTCCTACTTCGACGGCGTCCACTTCGCCACCCGCGGCCGGGCCCCGGCGCTCTTCTCGGCCGCCCTGGAGGACCAGACCTGCCCGCCCTCGACCGTCTTCGCGGCCTTCAACGCCTGGGGCCACGAGGACAAGACGATCGAGGTGTACGACTTCAACGACCACGAGGGCGGCGGTCCTTTCCAGGAGGCGGCCCAGCTGCGCTGGATGCGTTCCCGCATCTGATCCGGCCGTTCACGCTCGGCGGACTTCCACCCGGTCCGACCAGTCGGTACGTTCATCCCGCCCGGGCCGCCGTCGGCGGCCCGGGCCGGAGACCGTCGGCGGGAGGGGCCCATGTCCGAGAACGAGGCACAGGTGCACGGTCACTGCGACGCGCGTTTCACCGCGGTACGCAGGGCGTTCGAGGAGAACTTCCGGGATCGCGGTGAGCTGGGCGCCGCGGTGGCCGTCATCGTCGGCGGCAGGACGGTCGTGGATCTGTGGGGCGGCTGGGCCGACTCGGCGCGCACCCGGCCGTGGCAGCGGGACACGCTGGTCAACGTGTGGTCGACGACCAAGGGACCGGTGGCGCTGTGCGCGCACATCCTCGTCGACCGGGGGCTGCTGGACCTCGACGCGCCGGTGGCCGTGTACTGGCCCGAGTTCGCTGCGGCGGGCAAGGAGAAGGTCCTCGTCCGGCATCTGCTGTCGCACCGCGCGGGCCTGTCCGGGCTGCGCGAAGCGCACACGCTGGAGCAGCTCTGCGACTGGGAGCTGACCACCCAGCGGCTCGCGGCGACAGCGCCCTGGTGGGAACCGGGAACCAGGTCCGGCTATCACGCGCTGACCTACGGCCATCTGGTGGGCGAGGTCGTACGGCGGGTGTCGGGGCTGCTGCCGGGAGCCTTCCTGGAGCGGGAGGTGACCGGGCCGCTCGGCATCGACTTCACCATCGGCCTGCCGGAAAAGGAGTCCGGGCGGGTGGCCGAGCTGGTGCAGCCGACGGTCGCGGCGAGCAGTGAACAGGCCGCCGTGTTCGCTCAGTTGGCGCCCGCCGCGGTCGCCGCACTGACGAACCCGCCGGTGTCCGCCGCCGCGGCCGGCACCCCCGGGTGGCGGGCCGCCGAGATCCCCGCGGCGAACGGGCACGGCACCGCGCGTGCGGTCGCCGCGTTGTACGGCGTCTTCGCGGGGCGCGGCTCGTACCGGGGCCGCCGCATCCTGTCCCCCGAGGCGGTCGAGCGGGTGCGCGAAGGTCAGGGCAGCTGCCGGGATCTGGTGCTCGGGGCCGGGTTCGAGGGCGAGACGGAGGCGGGGCTCGGCTTGTGGCTCAGCGGGGTCAACGGCTCGTACGGGCCCAACCCGCGCGCTTTCGGTCATGACGGCTACGGCGGCTCCTGCGGGCTCGCCGACCCGGAGACGGAGGTGTCGATGGGGTACGTGATGAACCGCATGGGGCCTCGTATCGCGGACGACCCGCGCAAGATGACACTGGTCGACGCCCTGTACGACGCGCTGTGACGTCGGGCGCGAGCGGACCGGTTCCGGACGAGCCGCCCCGCCGCTCGCCTACGAAGGCCCCTGCCCGGGCCGGCCGAGGACCTCCGCCACCGGCGACGGGGCCGACTGACCCGGCAGCCGGGCCACGACGAGCCGCACCCGCGGGCTGCCGTCCCGTCGCCGCCCGAACTCCGGCAGCGCGTGCAGCTCCACCCTGAACCCCGCCCGCGTGAGCTCGCGCCGGACGTCGCCCAGGCGGAACGCGCGGTAGTACATGACGAACCGGGGCCGCCACAGCGCGTTGCGCACCCGCATCACCGTGTCGAAGCCGAGCAGCGTCCAGTAGCCGAGCGAACCCGGGCGGGGCGGGGCCACCAGCGGGAAGGCGAAGCGGCCGCCCGGGCGCAGCACGGAGCGGACCTGGGCGAACAGTCCCGGCAGCTCGCGCGGCAGGAAGTGCCCGAAGGCCCCGAAGCTCACCACCAGGTCGAAGGCGGGCGCGAAGGGCAGGGCGCGGGCGTCCGCACGCACCCAGGAGACCGGCGGGCCGCCGGGCCGGACCCGCTGCCGTGCCACGTCGAGCATGCCCGCGCTGAAGTCGACCCCGGTGACCCGCTCCCGGCACACGCCCGCCAGGACGCCGACACCCGCGCCGGTGCCGCAGCACAGGTCGAGTCCGGTGTCGAAGGGCCCGGTCCGGCGCAGTGCCGCCCCGACGGCGTCGAGGACCGAGTCGGGCGTCCGGAAGGGGCTGTGGTCGAACTTCGGCGCGAGAAGGTCGTAGCCGCGCTCGACGGACGAGAGCGCCTGGACGGCGAGCTCGCGCAGACTGGGGCCTTCGGGGCTGAACACCGTCTCAGCCTAGAGGAGTTCGCTGCCTGAGGACTGTCAGTACGCGCTGGCACCAGCGGAGGTTCTCCTCCTCGAAGGCGATGCCCGCCATGAGCGTGAGGTAGGGGCCGACCCGGTCGGCCTCCCGCAGGTACTCCTCCTCATCACGGCCGGCCAGCAGGCGCTCGCGTACGCGCCGGTAACGGGCGAGCTTGCCGCGGGCCCACGCCCCGCGCTCCTCGACCAGCGTCCGTGTCGCCTCGGGGTCTGCTCCGTCCATGGCCTGGATCTTGATGAGCAGTTCGTCGCGGATCGCGGTGGGCCGGCGGGGCGGCGCGGCGGCGAAGGCACACAGGTCCTCGCGGCCCGCCTCGGTGAGCGTGAACATCCGCTTGTCGGGCCGCCGTTCCTGACGCACCACCCTCGCCTCGATCAGCCCGTCCTGCGCCAGGCGCTCCAGCTCCCGGTAGAGCTGCTGCGGGGTCGCGGCCCAGAAGTTCGCCAGTGACACGTCGAACACCTTGGACAGCTCGTAGCCCGAGGCCTCGCCCTCCAGGAGGGCGGCCAGCACGGCGTACTTCAGGGACATGTGGACACGGTAGCAGCGGTTGACTAATCTACTCCGCACCTACTCAATTAGTTGAATAAGGCGGGGTTCGATGCGTGCATTCCGGGAAGCGGTCGAGGCGCTCGACCTCGACGCCGCCGAGGCGCTGCTGGCGCCGGACGTCGTCTTCACCAGTCCGGCCGTGTTCAAGCCGTACACCGGGAAGGCGATCACGGCGGCCATCCTGCGCACCGTCTCCCAGGTCTTCGAGGACTTCCGCTACGTGCGCGAGATCAACGACGTGCACGGCCGTGACCACGCCCTGGTCTTCACCGCGCGGGTCGGCGACCGGGAGATCAACGGCTGCGACTTCATCCATGTCGACGAGAACGGGCTCATCGACGAACTGACGGTGATGGTGCGCCCGTTGTCGGCGGCGCAGGCGCTGGCGGCGGCGATGGGCGAGCGGTTCGAGCAGATCGCCGAGGAGGCACGGGCGCGTTCCGTGTGAGCGACACGTCCGGCGGTTCGTTTCCCGCGTTCTGCCGCCCCTCGACGCCCGTTCGCGGTTGGATGTCCCCATGACGTCCGCCGAGCACGACCGGCTGATGCGGGCCAACCAGGCGAACTGGGACGCCCGCACGCCCGTCCATCTCGCCAGCCGGTTCTACGGTCTCGACCAGGATCTCGACCCCGAGCGGTGGTTCGCTCCGTGGGAGTGGGAGGACCTCGGCGAGCTGACCGGCCGTGACGTGCTGCACCTGCAGTGCCATCTCGGCACGGAGACCATCGCCTTCGCGCGACGCGGGGCCCGGGCCGTCGGCCTCGACTTCTCCGAGGCGTCGGTGGCAGCCGCGAACGGCGTCGCCGCACGGGCCGGCGCCGACGTGACCTACGTGCGGGCCAACGTGTACGACGCCGTCGAGGCCCTGGACGGCCGGCGGTTCGACGTCGTCTACACCGGCAAGGGCGCCCTGTGCTACTTGCCCGACCTGGACCGCTGGGCGGACACGGTCGGCCGGCTCCTGCGTCCCGGCGGCCGGTTGTACGTCGTCGAGTTCCATCCCCTGCTCAACTCGCTCGGCCCGAAGCCCGCCCCGGGCGAGGGACCCGAGCTGCTCCTGCGCCACGACTACCTGGGGGGCGGCGGACCCGTGCACCGGGACGCGACCCACACGTACACGGACGGCCCGGCCGTCGAGGGCGCCACGGACAGTTACGAGTGGATGCACGGTATGGGTGAGGTGGTCAACGCGTTGACGGGAGCGGGACTGACCGTCCGGCGACTGCGGGAGGGCGACGAACTTCCCTGGCCGCGCTGGCCGCAGATGGTGCGTACGGAGTCCGGTTGGTGGCGCCTGCCCGAGCCGCGGATCCCGCTGCTGTACGGGTTGCTGGCCGCTCGTTGAGACAGCCGACGCGCGTCCGCCGCGTCCGGGTGGTACATTGCAAACAGCACTCGTGCACGCCCCGTCTTGATGGGCGCCGGTGCAGTTCTTCAACTCTCTCCTTCATTTCCAGCACCACGACGTGATCTGTCGTATCCGAGGTGCTGTTCTCCCGCCGCCCGGAGTCGTGCCCCAGGCCCTCCTTTCGCGGCTCACTCCCCCCTTCCCTCCGCATGTCCGATGCCTGCCGTCCGTGAAAGGACACACACCACCATGACCACCACACTCGACACCTCACCCGCCCGGCAGCAGCCCGTGCCCCAGACCACCACCGGCGTCCTGGACGTCGACGCGGGCGGGAAGGGGCAGCTGCGGCCCGGGAGCTGCCTGCCCTCACCCACCGACACCCCGGTCTCCGCCGCGCTGATCCGCCGGTACGGCCTGCGCAAGGGCGACCATGTCGAGGGCGTGCGCGGCGACCGGCGCGGCCTGACGGACGTCGTACGGGTGAACGGCCGTACGCCCGAGGGGTTGCGCGGCCGGCGTCACTTCCGGGAGCTGACGCCCCTGCATCCGCACGAGCGCCTCCGTCTCGAGCACCCGGCCGCCGGACTGGCCGGACGCGTCGTCGACCTGATCGCACCGGTCGGCAAGGGCCAGCGCGGGCTCCTCGTGGCCCCGCCCAAGACCGGCAAGACCGTCCTCCTCCAGCAGCTCGCCGCCGCGGTCACCGGCAATCACCCCGAGTGCCGGCTGATGATGCTGCTGCTCGACGAACGGCCCGAGGAGGTGACCGACATGCGGCGCTCCGTGCGGGGCGAGGTGTACGCCTCGACGTTCGACCGCAGCGCCAAGCAGCACATCGCACTGGCCGAGCTCGTGATCGAGCGGGCCAAGCGGCTGGTCGAGGCCGGCGAGGACGTCGTCCTCCTCCTCGACTCGCTGACCCGGCTGTGCCGGGCGCACAACAACTCCGCCGGCCCCGGTGGCCGCATCCTCTCCGGGGGCGTCGACGCGTCCGCACTGGCCGGTCCGAAGCGGTTCTTCGGCGCCGCCCGGTCGGCCGAGGAGGGCGGCTCCCTCACGATCCTCGCGACCGCACTGGTGGAGACCGGCTCCCGGGCCGACGACTTCTACTTCGAGGAACTCAAGAGCACCGGCAACATGGAGCTGCGCCTGAGCCGCGAACCGGCCTCCCGACGCGTGTTCCCGGCCGTCGACATCCTCACCTCCGGCACCCGGCGCGAGGAACTCCTCCTTCCACCGGCGGAGTTGGCGGCCGTGCACGGCCTGCGCCGCGTGCTCCGGAACCGGGAAGGGCAGGGCGCCCTGGAGACTCTCCTGGAGCGGATGCGCGAGGCCCCCGACAACGCGGCGTTCCTGCGGCGCGTCCAGCCGACGCTGCCCTCGGGCTGAGGCACAGGCCGTTGGGCCGTGCGTGTGGCATCCGGGTGTCCGAGCGTGGTGTCCGGCCGGGTTGTCACCGAACGGAGCAGGTCTGTTTCTACGTTGATCGTATGATCTTCGGATTCTCTTCCCGGGTGGCCGTGTCAGCCGGTGTGCTGTGTGCGACCGGGCTGCTGGCCCTCATGCCGACCGCGGTCGCCGGCCCCGGCCGGGCGGAACCCAGTCCGCCGGGCGGGCCCCGGGCGGCGGGGCCGCACCCCTTGCTGCTGAACCGGCCCGGCGTCCAGGTGCGCCCGCGTGCCGGCGCGCCCCGTGTCCCCCGGCTCTCCGCTCTGTCCTGGCTGGTGGCCGACGCGCGTACCGGCGAGGTGCTCGCCGCGCGCAACGCGCACCGCAGGCTGCCCCCGGCCAGCACCCTGAAGACCCTGTTCGCCGTCACGGTGCTGCCCGAACTGCCGGCCGGCGTCCGGCACACGGTCCGTGCGGAGGAACTCCGGGGCATCGGTGAGGGCAGCAGCCTGGTCGGGGTCGCCGAGGGCCGTACCTACCGCATCGCCGACCTGTGGCGGGGTGTCTTCCTCAACTCGGGCAACGACGCCGTACATGTCCTGGCCGAGCTCAACGGCGGCTGGCGGGCCACGGCCCGGCAGATGCAGGTCAAGGCCCGGTCCCTGGGCGCCCTCGACACGCATGTGGTGTCACCGGACGGCTACGACGCGCCGGGACAGGTGTCATCGGCGTTCGACCTGGCGGTCTTCGGCCGGGTGGGGCTGCGCGACCCGGACTTCGCCCGGTACTGCGCCACGGTCGAGGCCAGATTCCCGGGCGGCGGCGGCTGGTCGTACCCGATCCGCAACACCAACCGGCTGCTGGGCGGCGCCCCCGGTGTGAGGCCGTACCGGGGACTGATCGGCATCAAGAACGGCTACACCAGCAAGGCGGGCAGCACGCTCGTCGCGGCGGCACGCCGGGACGGACGCACCCTTGTCGTGACGGTGATGAACCCTCAGCAGGGCGGCGGATCGGCTGTGTACGAGGAGGCCCGCGCGCTGCTCGACTGGGGGTTCAGGGCCGGCGGACGCGTCGACGCGGTGGGTTCGCTCGACGCCTGGCGGCCTTCCCCGAGTCCGTCGGGGACAGCACCGGCGGCCGCAGCGGCCGCCGGTGCCGCCGTGCCCGAGGAACCCGACGACATCGGCTGGAGGGAGGCGGGGCTGATCGCCGGTGCCACCGGAGTGGGCGCCACGGTGCTGGTGCTGGTGCTGCGGCTGCCGGTCCGCCGGCCCCGGGGGAGCTGACCGGCCGGCAGCCACAGCAGCAGGCCCAGGGTGATCCAGGCATAGGTGTTGCTGCCCAGGAACCCGTCGGCTCCGGACGCGTCGTCGAACCACAGCCACACCACGCTGGTGCACAGCACCGCGTAGAGCGCGCCCGCGATCCGCGGGTGCCCGGTACGGAGCAGCACGGCGAAGGACGGCAGCAGCCACACGAGGTGGTGCACCCAGGTGATCGGGCTGACGAGGCAGGCGGCGAGGCCGGTCAGGGCGAACGCGGCCGTCCAGTCCTCCGCGACGACCGCCCGGCGGGCCCGCACCGCCCACACGGCACAGATCAGCGCGACCGCGGCCGCCCACACCGCCCGGTCCGGTTCGCCCAGGCGTGCCAGGATGCCCTGGACCGACTGGTTCGAGACGTAGCCGAGGCGGCCTACGCGGTCGGTGTCCCACAGCGCCTCGGTCCAGTAGAAGCGCGAGGCGTCGGGGTCCACCCAGGCCGCGACGCCGGTGGCCCCGAGGGCGACGGTCGTGGCGACCGCCGCCGCGCGCCATCGTCCGGCCACCAGCAGCAGACCGATGAACAGCGCCGGGGTGAGCTTGATCGCGGCCGCGAGTCCGATGCCGATGCCCGCCCAGCGGGTGCGCCCGGTGGCCAGCAACGTCGCGTCGGTGAGCACGAGAGCCAGCAGCAGCAGGTTCACCTGGCCGAAGCTGAAGGTGTCCCGGAGCGGTTCGAACAAGGCGAGCAGGCAGGCGGTCAGGGCCCACCCGTACCGGCCGTGGCGCCGCCAGGACGGCCCGGCGAGCAGGCGCAGGATCACCGCCAGGGCCGCCAGGTTGAGCAGCAGGGCGGCGGCGATGGCGGTGCGCAGGTCCAGCAGGGCCATGGGCAGCATGACGACCGCGGCGAACGGCGGGTAGGTGAAGCCGTAGGTCGTGCCGGGCACCCGGTAGTCGTAGATCCGGCCGCCGTGGTGGACCCAGCTGTCGATGCTTCCGTAGTAGACGCGCAGATCGAACCAGTCCCGCAGCAGGGGCACGGTCGCGGTGAAGGCGGTCACCACGGTGGCGAGGAGGAGCACCAGCAGCGTCCGGCCCCGGTCGGTGCGCGGCAGGCCCGGGATCATGCCGCGCGTCCCAGCGCCGGAGCGAGCTCGGCCTGGTGTGCCTGCCACAGCACGACGACCGCGAGTGCGCCGCCCGAGACGGCCAGCACGAGGTGCCCCGTGTCCGCCGGACCGCCGCCGGGCAGGACGAGGAGCGCGAGGACACCGGTCACGACCGCCGTCCGGTGGCGTACGGAGGTGCTGGGCGCGGCGGCGGCGATGAGGAACAGCCCCCACAGGGCGTACCAGGGACGGATCGCCGGGCCGAGGGCCGCCACCGCCGCGAGGCTCAGGCCGAGTGCGTACAACGGCCGGGGGCGCAGCCGGAGCCAGATCAGGACGACCGCGACGACGGCCGCCACGACCCCCAGGGCGTGCCAGGCGGGGATCGCCAGGGGCGCGAGATCGCTGCCGAGGTGTTCGAGCAGGGACCGGGTGGCACGGCCCAGCAGCGTGGTCAGGGCCCAGTTCTGAGGGGAGACGGGGGTGTTCAGGGCGGCTATCCAGCCGTAGCCGGTACCGGCCACGGCCGTGGCGGCGACGGTCGTCCCCGCCGCCGCGGCGGCGGTCGTCAGGACAGCACTCGCCGGGCCGCGCCCCGCGCGGACCTGGAGGACGACGACGGCGGCCAGCCCGAGCACGGCGGGCGCCTTGACCAGGGCCGCGAGCGTCACCAGGACCGCTCCGAGGACCGGCCACCGGCCGAGCGCCGCCACCAGTCCCGCGCCGAGCAGGCCCAGCATGACGGCGTCGTTGTGGGCGCCCGCGACCAGGTGCAGCAGGACGAGCGGGTTGAGGGCGCCCAGCCACAGCGCGGCGGACGGGTCGGCGCCGCTGCGGCGGGCGAGGCGAGGAAGTGCGGCCGCCATCAGGGCCACGCCGGCGAGCGCGACGAGCCGCATCCCGAACAGCCCCGCGGGCAGGTCACCACGCGTCACACCGGACAGCGCCGCCGCGACGGCGAGGAAGACCGGGCCGTACGGGGCGCCGGTGTGCCGCCAGAGCGGGGCGACCTCGTCGGCGAGCGGGCCGCCGAGCCGGGAGGGCCCGTGCGCGTACACGTCCAGGTGGGCCTCGACCATCGCCCCCTGTGCGAGATAGCTGTAGACGTCCCGGCTGAACAGCGGCGGGGCGACCAGCAGGGGGGCGGCCCAGACGGCCAGGACGGCCAGCAGGGCGCGGGGCGTGGGCGGCCTGGGTCCGCGGACCAGACGGCCCAGCAGGGCCCAGGCCGCGATCAGCAGGACGAGGCCGAAGTAGACACCGACCAGCCCGAGGGCGGCGCGTGCGGAGGCCGGGTGGAGGAGTTCCCGCACGGGCAGCGCTCCGGATGTCTCACCGCCCGCTGCGAGGAAGGCGGTGCCGGCCAGACCCAGTATCTGGCAGCGGCGGAGATCTACGAGGGGAGCCATGGCCAACACTCGGTCAGCCTCTCGATTCCGGGTGGCTGGAAGTTGACGCGGTTGGTGCCGGGAGGAAGCGGCGGTGTGACCGGCCGGTGATCAGCCGCGGTGCGTCAAGGGCTGCGTCCCGTCTGCCGGGTGCGGTGGTGCGCGGGGTGCGGGTGCGCGGTGGCTGGTCACGCGGTTCCCCGCGCCCCTGAAGGGGTGTGCCCAGCCACGTCGAAAGGTACGGTCAGAACACCGACAGGCCCGTCAGTGTCGTGAACCTGTCCAGGGCGGCCACGCCGGCCACCGAGTTGCCCCGTTCGTCCAGGCCCGGGCTCCACACGCACAGCGTGCAACGGCCGGGGACGACCGCGATGATGCCGCCGCCCACGCCGCTCTTGCCGGGCAGGCCGACCCGGTAGGCGAAGTCGCCCGCCGCGTCGTACGTCCCGCAGGTCAGCATGATCGCGTTGATCTGCTTGGCCTGGCTGCGGGTCAGCAGGCGGGTGCCGTCGGCGCGTATGCCGTGCCGGGCGAGGAAGGTCGTGGCCAGGGCGAGGTCGGCGCAGGACGCGGCGATCGAGCACTGCCGGAAGTACTGCTCGAGCAGGACCGGCACCGGGTTGTCGATGTTGCGGTAGGACGCCATGAAGTGGCCGAGCGCGGCGTTGCGGTCGCCGTGGGCGGACTCCGAGGCGGCGACCTCCTCGTCGAAGGTGAGCGCAGGGTTGCCGCTCTCCGCCCGCAGGAACTCGAGCAGTTCGCCCGACGCGTCACCGGTGCGGGTGTGGAGGCGGTCGGTGACGACGAGGGCGCCCGCGTTGATGAAGGGGTTGCGCGGGATGCCGTTCTCGTACTCCAGCTGGACCAGGGAGTTGAAGGGGTTGCCCGAGGGCTCGCGGCCGACGTGCTCCCACAGGGCGTCGCCCTCGCGGGCCAGCTCCAGGGCGAGGGTGAAGACCTTGGTGAGGGACTGCGCGGAGAACGGCTGCCGCCAGTCCCCCACGCCGTACACCGTGCCGTCCGGTTCGGCGACGGCCATGCCGAAGCTGCGCGGGTCGCGGGCGGCGAGCGCCGGGATGTAGTCGGCGGGCCGGCCGCGGCCGGGGGTCCGCTCGATCTCCTCGGCGATGCGCTCCAGGACCGGCTGGAAGGTCGTCGGCGACGTCATGATCAGCATTCTCCCCTCTGCCGGTCCCGGCGCACTCGCGTGCGTCAGGCCAGCGGGGCCGGGCCGCTGCCGGCCAGGACCTCGGGGTGGAGCAGGTCCGCGAGCCGGTCGGCGGGCAACAGGCCCTTCTCCCTCGGCGGCCATGGTGATGGTGACGTCGTTGCCGATCACCTCGAAGGCGACCTGGTTGACGACCTCCGGGATCACCGGGTTGACCTTGCCGGGCATGATCGACGAACCCGCCTGCACCGGCGGCAGGTTGATCTCGCCGAGCCCGGCCCGCGGACCGGAGGAGAGCAGCCGCAGGTCGTTGCAGCTCTTGGAGAGCTTGACCGCGATGCGCTTGAGCACCCCGGACATCTGGACGAAGGCGCCGCAGTCCTGGGTCGCCTCCACCAGGTTGGCCGCCGTCACGAGGGGCAGGCCGGTGATGGCCGCGAGGTGGCGGCGGGCCGCCTCGGCGTATCCGGCGGGGGCGTTGAGGCCGGTGCCGATGGCCGTGGCGCCCAGGTTGATCTCGTGGATCAGCTCGACGGCCTCGGCGAGACGGGCGCGGTCCTCGTCGATCATGACGGCGTACGCGGAGAACTCCTGACCGAGCGTCATCGGCACCGCGTCCTGCAACTGGGTACGGCCCATCTTGAGCACGTCGTGGAACTCGACCGCCTTGCGGGCGAAGGCGTCCTGGAGCACGGACATCGCCTCGAGCAGTCCACGGACCGCGAAGACCGTCGCGATCTTGACGGCGGTCGGATAGACGTCGTTGGTGGACTGGCCGAGGTTGACGTCCTCGTTCGGGTGGAGGTGCTGGTACTCGCCCTTGGCGTGACCCAGCAGTTCCAGCGCCCGGTTCGCCACGACCTCGTTGGCGTTCATGTTGGTGGAGGTGCCGGCGCCGCCCTGGACGACGTCGACCACGAACTGGTCGTGCAGCTCCCCGTCGCGGATCTCCCGGCAGGCCTCGACGATGGCGGCGGCCTTCTTCGGGTCCAGCAGGCCGAGTTCCTCGTTGGCGAGCGCGGCCGCCTCCTTGACGGCGGCCAGCGCGTCGATGAGGTGCGGGTAGGCGGAGATGGGCGTGCCCGTGATCGGGAAGTTCTCCGTGGCCCGCAGGGTGTGCACGCCCCAGTACGCGTCGGCGGGAACGTCACGGTCACCGAGCAGGTCGTGTTCGGAGCGGGTGGGGGCGGTCATGAGCGGAAGGGTCCCTTTTCTAAGCAATGAGGGTGGATGTACGCCCTCAAGGGGCGCGGGGAACTGCGCGATCAGCCACGGACGGCCCGCAGCCCGACGACGGACCACGGCCCCGCCCCTGGCGGGTGGGGCCCTAGACGCGAGCCGAGGACGACATCGGATCCAGCGCACGCACCGGCCGCACGCATCCCACGGGCTCCCCACCCCCGAGCAGCGGTTCACCCGCGAACTCGGTGAGCAGTTCCGGGTCGACGCCCGCCCGGGCCAACGCGGCGGCGGTCACCGGCACCCGCGCCCGGTTCGCCCCATCCGCGATCTTCACCGCAACGGCCCGCCCATCGGCCAGCGCAGCGACCTGCACTCCCTCGAAGCCGTCCTTGGTGAGCAGCCCGGGCACGGCCCGCATCAGCGCCGCGACGTCCCGGCCGGAGCCGGAGGCCATCTCGGCGTGTTCGCGCATCGCGTCGGCGACGCGGGCCTCGGGCGTGCCCGGTGCCGCGGTGGTGATCCGGGCGGTGGCGCGGGCCAGGCCGTGCAGGGAGATGGAGAACAGGGGCGCGCCGCAGCCGTCGACGGTCACCCCGGCGACGCGCTGCCCGGTGAGGTCCTCGAGGATCTCGGCGATGGCCTGCTGGAGCGGGTGGCCCGGGTCGAGGTAGTCCTCCAGCGACCAGCCGTTGAGCATGCAGGTGTAGAGCATGGCCGCGTGCTTGCCGGAGCAGTTCTGGGCGAGCCGTGAGGGCAGCCGGCCCTCACGCACCCAGGCGTCCCGGACGACCGGGTCGAACGGCATGTCCGGGACGTTGCGCAGATGGCCCTCGGTGAGCCCGGCGAGGTCGAGGATGCGCCGGGCTCCGGCGAGGTGGCGTTCCTCGCCGGAGTGGCTGGCCCCGGTCAGCGACAGCAGCTCGCCGTCGAGCGGGAGCCCGGCCCGCGCCATGGCCGCGGCCTGCACGGGCTTGAGCGCGGAGCGCGGGTAGAAGGCGGCCTCGATGTCTCCGATCTGGAGCTGGACCTCTCCGTCGGCTCCGAGGACGACGACGGAGCCGTAGTGGATGCCTTCGACGATTCCGCCGCGTATGAGGTGGGCGACGGGGGCGTGGACGGGTTCACGGACAAGGGGTGCGTCCGCGAGGGAACTGCTGAACATCACTGCCTGCTTCTCGGGGAGCGGCGCGTTCGTCACGCGTCGGCTCCGGTGGTGGACTTGCGTGCGATACGGCCGCGGATGGCGAACCAGCCGGCGACCAGTGCCCCGACGATCAGCGGCAGGCACAGCACGGTGGTGCGTCCCGCGCCGCCGTCGGCGTACATGAGGACCAGGACGGAGGCGAGGAACGCCAGCGTCACGATCTCGGTCCAGGGGGAGCCCGGCAGCCGGTAGCCCGGGCGGGTCAGCTCGCCCTTCTGGGTCTTCTGCCAGAAGAGGAGGTGACAGACCATGATCATGCCCCAGGTGGCGAGGATGCCGATCGCGGCGAAGTTCAGCACGATCTCGAACGCCTCGGCGGGCACGACGAAGTTGAGGCCGACACCCAGCACGCAGACGCCGCTGGTGAGCAGGATGCCGCCGTACGGGACCTGGCTGCGGCTCATCACGGAGGTGAACTTCGGTGCGGAGCCGGACATGGCCATGGAGCGCAGGATGCGGCCGGTGGAGTAGAGGCCGGAGTTGAGGGAGGACATCGCGGCGGTGAGGACGACCAGGTTCATCACTCCGCCGGCCGCGGGGACGCCGATGTTGGACAGCACCGTGACGAAGGGGCTCTCCCCCGCCGTGTACTTGTTCCACGGCAGCAGCATCGACAGCAGGACGACGGAGCCGACGTAGAACAGGCCCACCCGCCACATGATGGAGTTGATCGCCTTCGGCATGATCTTCTCGGGGTTCTCGGTCTCACCGGCGGCGACGCCGACCAGCTCGACGGAGGCGTAGGCGAAGACGACGCCCTGGATGATCAGCAGCATGGGCAGCAGGCCGTGCGGGAAGACGCCGCCGTTGTCGCTGATCAGGGACGGGCCCGGGTTGTGGCCGTCGACGGGGTGCTGGGTGACCAGCAGGAAGATGCCGATGCACATGAAGACGACGAGCGCGCCTACCTTGATGATCGCGAACCAGAACTCCAGCTCGCCGAAGATCTTCACCGAGATCAGGTTCACGGTGAGCACCACGGCGAGTGCGATCAGCGCGATCACCCACTGCGGTATGTCGGAGAACATGCCCCAGTAGTGGGTGTAGGTGGCGACGGCGGTGATGTCGGCGATGCCGGTGGTCGCCCAGTTGAGGAAGTACATCCAGCCCGCGGTGTAGGCGCCCTTCTCCCCCATGAACTCGCGGGCGTACGACACGAAGGCACCGGACGAGGGCCGGTACAGGACGAGCTCGCCGAGGGCACGCACGACGAGGAAGGCGAAGACGCCGCAGACCGCGTAGGCGACGAAGAGGGACGGGCCGGCGTCGGCGAGACGACCGCCGGCGCCGAGGAACAGGCCGGTGCCGATGGCGCCGCCGATGGCGATCATGTTGACGTGCCGGGACTTGAGGGACTTGCTGTAGCCCGCGTCGCCGGCGTCGACGTGCGCCGGTTTCCGTACGGCTTCCTGGAGTGACTCGCTCACGCCTCGGGTCCGCCTTCCGTGGAACTGTCCGTGCGTGGGGGACGCACGATGTCGGTGAGGGTGGTTTCGACGCGGTCGAGGTGGTGGGACATGGCCTCCACCGCGTCGTGTTCGGAACCGTCGGTCAGCGCCTCGACGATGGCCCGGTGCTCCCGGTTGGACTGCTCGCGTCGGCCGCCCAGCTCGTTGAGGAAGGCCGACTGGCGGGCCAGCGCGTCCCGGATCTCCTCGATGACCCGGCGGAAGACCGGGTTCTGGGCGGCCTCCGCCACGGCGAGATGGAACAGCGTGTCCATGGCGACCCACGCGGTGGTGTCCGTCTCCCGTTCCATGCGGTCCAGCAGGTGGGTGAGATGGTCGAGGTTCTCCGGAGTGCGGCGACGGGCCGCGTACCCGGCGACGGGGATCTCGACGTGGCGGCGCACCTCCAGCAGGTCGCTGGCCGAGTAGTCGCCGAAGGTGGGGTCCTCCACCGTGTTGGCGACGACGAAGGTGCCCTTGCCGGTCCGGGACACGGTCAGCCCCATGGTCTGCAGCGCCCGCAGCGCCTCGCGCAGCACCGGCCGGGACACCTCGAGGGTGCGGCACAGCTCCGCCTCGGAGGGGAGCTTGTCGCCGATGGCGTAGTCGCCGCGTTCGATGGCGCCGCGCAGGTATTCCAGCACCGCTTCCATGGCGCTGACGCGACGCACAGGCTGTCCGGCTGTCCGGCTGTCTGACAGGTTCACGGTGGTGATCCTGCGGGCCGCGGGAGGCACCTGTCAAGAGCTCGTAAGGAATCATTCAGGGGGCCGGAAGTCTGCGTTCAGGCGCCCGGCCCCTTGATCCGTACAGGGCCCGCCAGGGCGGTCAACTCTGGATCACGCCCGTCCCGAGCAGGCCGAACAGCAGCACTCCCACGGCGATCCGGTAGATCACGAAGGCGTTGAAGGAGTGCTTGGCCACGAACTTCAGCAGCCAGGCGATGGAGCCGTAGGCCACCACGAAGGACACGGTCGTGCCGACGGCGAGCGGGGCCGCGCCCACGCCGGTGCCCAGGGCGTCCTTGAGTTCGTAGAGGCCGGCGCCGGTCAGGGCGGGGATCCCGAGGAAGAAGGAGAGCCGGGTGGCGGCGACGCGGTCCAGGTCGAGCATGAGGGCGGTGGACATGGTGGCGCCGGAGCGGGAGAAGCCCGGGAAGAGCAGGGCGAGGATCTGGGAGCTTCCGACCAGCATCGCGTCCTTGAACGAGGTGTCGTCCTCGCCGCGCTTGTGCCGGCCCATCCGGTCCGCCGCCCACATCACCCCGCTGCCCGCGATCAGCGAGCCGGCCACCACCCACAGCGAGGCGAGCGGGCCCTGGATGAGCGGCTTGGCGGCGAGTCCGACGAGGACGATCGGGACAGTCGCGTAGATGACCCACCAGGCGAACTTGTAGTCGTGGCGGTACCGCTGCTCACGGTCCCGCAGGCCCCTCCCCCAGGCGGAGACGATCCGCACGATGTCCTTGAAGAAGTACACGAGCACCGCGGCGATCGCGCCGACCTGGATGACGGCCGAGAACCCGACCACGGCGTGGTCGTCGACGGGGATGCCCATCAGCCCCTCGGCGATCTTCAGATGGCCGGTGGAGGAGACGGGCAGGAACTCGGTCACCCCCTCGACGGCTCCGAGGACGACGGCCTGACCGACGTTGATGACGCTCATGGGATCCCGTTCTGTGCGGGGCGTACGGCAGCGGAGAGGACCGTCTTACTACACGCCGGCGAGAACGGAGCTCATGGACGCGCGTCACATACGGACCAGCGCCGCCCCTGCGAACGCCGCGGCGAGACCGGCCGCCACGCTCGACACGACGTTGACGGCGGCCTGGAGACGCGCCCCGGTCTCCGCCAGTCGCAGCGTCTCGTAGGAGAACGTCGAGTACGTCGTCAGAGCCCCGCACAGACCGGTACCGAGCAGCAGCTGGAGCTGACCGGCCGCTCCGGTGAGCAGGCCGAGGATCAGGCAGCCGGTGACGTTCACCGTGAAGGTGCCCCAGGGGAAAACCGAGTCGTGCCGGGACTGCACCGCCCGGTCGGTGAGGTAGCGGAGCGGGGCGCCGACCATCGCGCCGCCGACGACCAGCAGCCAGTTCACGACGACTCCTTACCCCTCGTGTCCGTTGCGCCAGGAATGCCCCCGCGTCCGACGTACCGGATGACCTCGCAGTCCTCGAGGGTCACCAGCCCCTCGGTGACGATGTCGTCGAGCTGCGACAGGAAGGCGCGGACGCGTGGCTCCGTGTCGACGATCACCACCGCGACCGGCAGATCCTCGCTCAGGGACAGCAACCGCGTGGTGTGGATCAGGGAGGAGGCGCCGAAGCCCTCGATGCCGCGGAAGACGCTGGCGCCCGCGAGACCCGCCGCGTGGGCCCGGTGGACGATCTCCGAGTACAGGGGCTTGTGACGCCAGGTGTCGTTCTCGCCGACGAAAACGGTCAGGCGCAGAGCCCTGCCGGTCAGCCTCGTCATGGCTGCCTCCGTTTCACGACGCGGCGGGCCGCTCCCGCCGCGAGCCACACCGCCGTGAGGGCCGCGAGCGGGGTCGCCGCGAGGTAGGCCAGACCGGTCGCGACATGACCACCGTTCATCAGCTTCTGGATGTCGACGGCGTACGTCGAGAAGGTGGTGAAGCCGCCTAGGACGCCGGTGCCGAAGAAGGGGCGGAGGAGCGGGTGGACGGCCCTGATCTCGGTGACGAGCACCATGAACACGCCGATCACGGCGCACCCGGCGACGTTCACCCAGAGAGTCGTCCAGGGAAAGCCTCCCGCGGGCGCGGGCCACCCCAGGGAGGCCGCGTACCGGGCGGCGGCCCCCGCTCCCCCGCCGATGGCCACGACGGCGACGACGGGCGCCTGGGCACGCCGGCTGGGCGAACGCCGGGCGAGCGCCGGAACGCGGAGGCCCTCTTCAGGGAGTGTCATGGTGGTGCGTCTCCTACTCGCCGGGGCCCGGGGTCGTACGGGCGCGTGCCGTCGCAAGTAGGGACCGTTGGCGGCGTCCTTGCCGCGGTTCGGGTACGGCGGGCCCCACCGCCGTGCCGCGACAGATGCTCGCGGCCTGGTTCAGATTAACGCCTGGGACAGAGCGGGGTCACTTCGGGGCAGGTGGCTCGCAGACCGCCACACCCCGCTCCCAGAGGCCGCCCAGCACCAGGTGGCCGGCCGCCTCGCAGACACTGGTGACCATGGGGGGACCCGGACCGCGGGCGTGCCTACCAGTCCTTTTCAAACATCCGCGCGACCTCGGCGATGCGCACCTCGTCGCGGTGGTAGTGCACGCGGCCCTCCGACCGGCTGGTGCGGAGCATGCCGGTGGCCTCGAGCAGCCGGAGGTGGGTGACGGCGGCCGGGCGGGGTAACGAGAACCTCTCGGCGACGGCGTCCGCGGTGACGCCTCGGGTGGCGGGTCCGGGCTCTTTCATCCAGGCCAGGATGCGCAGCCGCGTCTCGTCGGTGGGAGTCCTCAGCATGCCGTACCCCTGCCTCGCGGCTCTCGTCCTCATGACCGCGTCTTCCCACTGTCTCGCAGTCGGCGCCGCCGCGCCGGGCACTCCGCATCCTTGACCGATACCGAACCGCCGTGCGCCGGGGAGGGATTCGGCCCGTCCGGTGTGCTGCGTGCGGGAACGGGAGAGAGACCGGCCGCGGGTGTGCGGCCGGTCCCTCTCCCCCTCGGGTCAGCGGTGGCGGAACCAGGACGTCGACGACAGCGCCCGGTCGTCGTAGCCGAACAGCGCCTGGTTCTCCCAGGCGTTGCCGGAGGACGCGTCGGTCGGGTCCCAGCCGTTGCCGCCGACGGCGGTCCAGGTCGCCTCCCAGTAGAAGACGCCGAGGCCGCGGCCGCCCGGTACGGCCTCCACGATGCTCGCCACGTCGTTCATCCAGCGGGCCTGGCCGGCCACGCTCGCCGGGTAGCCGGGGACCAGTTCGCCGCCGGTGTCGATGATGTTCTCGTGGGAGTCCTCGCTGTCCAGGCGGAACGGGTAGGCGGTCTCGGCGACGAAGACCGGCTTGCCGTAGCGGGAGGCCGCGTCGTCGAGGGTGGTCTGGAAGTCGGCCAGGGTGCCGTGCCAGTAGCCGTAGTAGGACAGGCCGATGGCGTCGAACCTCACGCCGTGGGCGCGTGCGTTGTCGAACCACCAGCGGGTGCTGTCCAGGTCACCGCCCTCGGCGAGGTGCAGGGCGACCGTGGTGGACGAGTCGACCGCCTTGACCGCGTCGTAGCCGGAGCCCAGCAGGCCGGCCAGCTGGGGCCAGTTGGAGGTGGATCCCTCGTTCCACAGCATGCCGCCGTTGATCTCGTTGCCGACCTGGACCATGTCGGCGGTGGTGCCCTGGGCCTTCAGGGAGTTCAGCACGTCGTACGTGTGGTTGTACACGTCCGTCCTGAGCTGACCGTAGGAGTGCCCGGCCCAGGCGGCGGGCTTGTCCTGGCGGCCCGGGTCGGCCCAGAAGTCCGAGTAGTGGAAGTCGACCAGCAGTTTCATGCCCTGCGCCTTGACCCGCTGGGCCAGGGCCAGGACGCGGGCCTTGTCGTTGTAGCCGTCGGCCGGGTTCACCCAGACCTTGAGGCGCGCGTAGTTCATGCCGGACGACTTGAGGATCGCCAGGGCGTCGCCGGCCGTGCCGGAGCCGTTGCGGTAGACGCCGCCCCTGGCCTCGCTCTTGGCCAGCGACGAGACGTCGGCGCCCTTAATCGACGTGCCGGACGTGCCCGGTGTGAAGGTCAGGTCGTCGACGTTGATCCAGTTGCCGGCGTTGGCGTCACTGTTGATGCTGATGGTGCACTGGTTGGCGGTCACGTCGACCGGCACGACGATCCGGATCCACCCGGTCGCAGACACCGGCAGGTCGGTGCGCTGTTCGGTGCCGCCGCAGTTCTTCAGCGCTATGTAGGCGGACTTCTGCCCGCCGCCGGAGCGCACCCGGGCGGTGAGCCTGTATCTGCCGTTGGTGAGTCCGGAGAGGTACTGGTAGGTCTCCGCCTTGTAGGCGGTGGAGGCCCAGTGGCTCAGGCGGTAGCCGCCCGTGTGGCCGCCGGACTCGGTGAACGAGGCGCCGGTGTCGCCGTACTCGGACCAGCCGGCGGGGGTGGCCGCGCCGGAGCCGTCGGCCTCGAAGCCGCCGTTGGTGAGGGTGCTCGCGCCGTGGGCGGTCTGGGCGGGCAGGGCGGTGAGGGCGAGTCCGGCGGCGAGCGGAAGCAGCAGGGCTCTGAGTGTGCGTCTGGGATGGAACATCGTCGTCCGTCGTCCCTTCGACGTGGGGTGTGGGGGTGCCCCTCGCCGGGAGGGGGGTGAGGGGCCCCTCCGCCCGCGGCTCGTGGCTCGCGCGGGCGGAGGGAGTCGGTTCAGCCGTCCAGTCGGTCGCCGTCGGGCCGGTTCAGCCGTCGAGCCGGACGACCCGGACGGCTCCGGCCGGGACGGCCAGCCGGCCCGCGGCGCGTTCACCGGTCAGCAGCTCGGTGCCGGGGGTCTCCAGCGGCACCTTGGTGTCCGATCCGGTGTGGTTGACGGCGAACAGGTAGGTGCCCGAGTCGCCGGTGCGGCGCACCACTTCGACGTCCCGGGGCAGATCGGCGGGCGGGGTGAGCCGCGCGTCCTCGATCGCCTGGCCGAGCAGGGTGTCCAGGCCGTCGGCGCCGAACCGGGTGGAGAGGTACCAGGCGGTGCCCTCGCCCAGGCGGTTCCGGGTGACGGCGGGCCGGCCGGCGGTCAGGCCGTCGGCGTACGTCAGGACGGTCTCGGCGCCGCGCGGCACCACGAATTCCGTCCATACGTCGGCGCCCAGTTCACTTCCGTCGGGGCCGGTGACGCGCACCCGTTCACCGGACAGCAGCGGTGAGAACTCCTCGACGGTGAGGCCGAGGACGTCCCGCAGCGGGCCGGGGTGGGCGCCCTCGTGGACGGCGTCGTGCTGGTCGACGATGCCGGAGAAGTACGAGACGACCAGCGTGCCGCCGCTCTCCACGTACGCCCGCAGGTTGTTCCCGGCCGCCCGCGTCATCAGGTACAGGGCCGGTACGACGACAAGGGGATACCTCGACAAGTCGGCTTCCGGGTGGGCGAAGTCGACGGTGAGGTGCCGGTCGTAGAGGGCCTCGTAAAAGGCGTCGGCGCGCTCGCGGGCGTCGTGGTCCTCGCTGGGTCGCCAGTCCAGGTTCTGCGCCCACCAGGAGTGCCAGTCCCACAGCATGGCGACGTCGGCCTCGGTACGGGTGCCGCGCACGGCGCTCAACGACTCCATGGCCGTGCCGAGTTCGAGGACCTCGCGCCACACTCGGGTGTCGGTACCGCCGTGCGGGACCATCGCCGAGTGGAACTTCTCGGCGCCGCGCCGGGACTGGCGCCACTGGAAGAACAGGGCACCCTCGGAACCGCGCGCCACATGGGTGAGGGAGTTGCGGGCCATCTGGCCGGGGGCCTTGGCGGGGTTGCGGGGCTGCCAGTTGACGCCCGAGGTGGAGTGTTCGAGCAGCAGCCAGGGGGCGCCGCCCGCGACGGAGCGGGTGAGGTCCGCGGCCATGGCGAGGTTGACGTGGGTACGGCGGCCGTCCGTGATCAGGTAGTGGTCGTTGGTGACGATGTCGACCTCGCGGCCCCAGGCCCAGTAGTCGACGGAGTCGCACTGGCTCAGGGCCGTCATGAAGTTGGTGGTGACCGGGACGCCCGGTGAGAGGCGGTGCAGGATGTCCCGCTCGCTACGGAAGTTCTCGCGCATGGTGGCGTCGGCGAACCGCTTGTAGTCCAGCGCCTGGCCCGGGTTGACGGCCGTCGGGGTGAGCCGGGGCGGGTTGATCTGCTCGAAGTCCGTGTAGTGCTGGCCCCAGAAGGCCGTGCCCCAGGCGTCGTTGAGGGCGTCGACCGTGCCGTAGGCCGTCGCGAGCCAGCGGCGGAAGTGCGCGGCGCAGGAGTCGCAGTAGCAGGCCGAGACGGGGACGCCGTACTCGTTGTGCACGTGCCACATCGCCAGGGCCGGGTGGTCGCCGTAGCGCTCGGCGAGCTTGGTGGTGATGGCGGCAGCGGCCGTGCGGTAGTCGGCGTTGCTGTGGCAGATGGCGGCGCGGGAGCCGAACTCGTGGCGCGTGCCCTCGGCCGTGACGGGCAGGGCCTCGGGGTGGGCGCGGTAGAACCACACCGGCGGGCAGACGGTGGGCGTGGCGAGGTCGACGCGGACGCCGTGCTCGTGCAGCAGGTCCAGGATCCGGTCGAGCCAGCCGAAGTCGTACCTCCCGGGCGAGGGCTCCAGCAGCGCCCAGGAGAAGATCCCGACGCTCACCAGGGTGACGCCGGCCTCCCGCATCAGCCGGACGTCCTCCTGCCGGACGCTCTCCGGCCACTGCTCAGGGTTGTAGTCCCCGCCGAAGGCGAGCCTGGTGAGGCCCCTGGGGGTGGTCTCCGGCATGGATGGTCTCCCGGTCGGTCGATCAAATGGGAACGTGCACACACAGCAATGCAGCGCGGAGCCCAACATAACCGCACAGCAACAACCATTGACAAGTGTCCGGGATGTTTCTCTACTGTGAACGCTCACAGAAGCATGGCAGGTCCCCGCAACAGGCGAGGACCCCAGGTCAGGGGAGAGATCCATGCCGTACACGAAGCGCCGACGCCTCGTGAGATCCGCCGTCGCCCTGGTGCTCGGCACCACCGCCCTCGCCGCCTGCGGCACGGAGTCCGGAGACGGTGGGGCCGGGTCCGGCCCGGTCTCACTGACGTACTGGACCTGGACGCCCGGCATGGACAAGGTCGTGGATCTGTGGAACAAGGGGGCGGGCAAGAAGGAGCAGATCACCGTCACGGCGAAGAAGCAGGCCTCCGGCGACACGCTTGTCACCAAGATCCTCACCGCGCACAAGGCCGGCAAGGCCCCCGACCTGGTGCAGGCGGAGTACCAGGCGCTGCCCACGCTGGTCAGCAACGACGCCCTCGCGGACATATCGGAGAACGTGGGCGACGCGAAGGGCAGCTTCGCCGACGGCGTCTGGCAGCAGACGACCCTCGGGACGGACGCCGTCTACGCGGTCCCGCAGGACATCGGACCCATGATGTTCTACTACCGCGAAGACCTGTTCAAGCAGTACGGCCTGTCGGTACCGACGACCTGGGACGAGTTCGCCGAGACCGCCCGCAAGCTCAAGAAGGCGGCCCCCGACAAGGACCTCACCACCTTCTCCGCCAACGACTCCGGGCTCTTCGCGGGCCTCGCCCAGCAGGCCGGCGCGAAGTGGTGGACGACCTCCGGCGACCGGTGGAAGGTCTCCATCGACGACGCCGCGACCCAGAAGGTCGCGAAGTTCTGGGGCGGCCTGGTCGAGGAGGGCGCCATCGACAACCAGCCCATGTACACCCCCTCCTGGAACAAGGCGCTCAACACCGGCAAGCAGATCGCCTGGGTCAGCGCCGTGTGGGCACCGGGCACGCTCACCACCGCCGCTCCCGACACCAAGGGCAAGTGGGCCATGGCACCGCTCCCCCAGTGGTCGGCGAGCGAGAACCGCACCGGCAGCTGGGGCGGCTCCTCCACCGCCGTCACCACGGACTCCGATCACCAGGAGGCCGCCGCGAAGTTCGCCGCCTGGCTGAACACCGACAGCAAGGCCCTGAACGCGCTGGCCAGGGAGAGCGGCATCTACCCAGCCGCCAAGAACGCCCAGCTCAGCGGCGCCTTCCTCAAGCCGCCGGCCTACTTCTCGAACCAGGCGGACTTCTACGCCAAGGCCGCCGACATCGCCGAGACCACCGCGCCCTCGGCCTGGGGCCCGAACGTGAACGTCGCCTACACCAGCTTCAAGGACGCCTTCGGCGCCGCCGCCAAGAACAAGTCGGACTTCGGCGCCGCCTTGAAGAAAATGCAGGACGACACCGTCGCCGACATGAAGAAGCAGGGCTTCGAGGTCGCTCGGTGAAAAGCACGGCACGCCGGAAGTCGTACGGAGTGAAGGGTGCCCCCTACGCCTTCCTCCTCCCCGCGACGATCCTGTTCGCGCTGTTCTTCGCGCTGCCCATCGGCTACGCGGTCTGGCTCAGCTTCCACAAGGTGAAGGTGTCCGGGCTCGGACTCGGCTCCGGCGCCCGCAAGGAGGTCTGGGCCGGTCTGGAGAACTACACCGACGCCCTGACCGACAGCGAGCTCGTGCACGGGGCCCTGCGCGTGCTGGGCTACGGCTGCATCGTGGTCCCGGTGATGCTGGGCCTTGCCCTGCTGTTCGCGCTGATGCTCGACTCCGAGAAGGTACGGTTCGCTCCGCTCACCCGCCTCGCGATCTTCCTGCCGTACGCCATCCCCGGGGTGGTGGCGGCGCTGCTGTGGGGCTTTCTGTACCTGCCGGACGTCAGCCCCTTCTACTTCGTGCTCGACAGGCTGGGGCTGCCGCAGCCGGACCTGCTGGACGGTGGGCCGCTCTACCTGGCGCTGTCGAACATCGCCGTGTGGGGCGGCACCGGCTTCAACATGATCGTCATCTACACCTCGCTCCAGGCGATCCCGGCCGAGGTGTACGAGGCGGCGAAGCTGGACGGCGCGACCCCGCTGCAGATCGCCCTGCGGATCAAGATCCCGATGGTGGCGCCCTCGCTGGTGCTGACCTTCTTCTTCTCGATCATCGCCACCATCCAGGTGTTCAACGAGCCGACCACCCTCAAGCCCCTCACCAACTCCGTGTCCACCACGTGGAGTCCGCTGATGAAGGTGCACCGGGACGCGTTCGGCGACGGCGACACCTACAGCGCCGCGGCACAGGCCGTGATCATCGCGATCGCCACCCTGCTGCTCTCCTTCGGCTTCCTGCGAGCCGCGAACCGACGTCAGAAGCAGGAGGCCGCCCGATGAGCTCCCTCGCCGTCCCCCAGACCGAACCGGTGGCGGGCAGCGCGCCCGGCGCCGCCCAGGGGCGCCCGCCGCTCCGCCGCCGGACCGCCCTGATCCCCACGGTCACCCTGCTCCTGGGGGCGCTCTACTGCCTGCTGCCGGTGGCCTGGGTGGTCATCGCGGCCACCAAATCCGGCCGGGAGCTGTTCTCCACGTTCACCTTCCTGCCGGGCACGGGCTTCGCCGACAACATCCGCGACCTGAGCGCCTACCGCGACGGCGTCTACTGGGAGTGGATGGGCAACTCCGCCCTGCACGCCGGGCTGGGCGCCCTGCTGTCGGCCTGTGTCTCGGCCCTCAGCGGCTACGCGCTGGCGACCTACCGTTTCCGGGGCCGCGAGACGCTCTTCAGCGTGCTGCTCGCGGGTGTGCTGATGCCGCCGGTGATCCTGGCCGTCCCCCAGTACCTGCTGCTGGCGAAGGCCGACCTCACGGACTCGTACCTGGCGGTCCTGTTGCCGCAGATCCTCTCGCCGTACGGCGTCTACCTCGCGCGCATCTACGCCGCCGCGGCCGTGCCCACCGACGTGGTGGAGGCAGGACGGATGGACGGGGCCGGCGAGTGGCGGATCTTCACCCGGATCGCGCTGCCGATGATGATCCCCGGCATGGTGACGGTGTTCCTGTTCCAGTTCGTGGCGATCTGGAACAACTTCCTGCTGCCGTACATCATGCTCAGCGACGACGAGAAGTTCCCCATCACGCTGGGGCTGTTCACGTTGCTCGAGCAGGGCGCCAACGCCCCGGCGCTGTACACGCTGGTGATCACGGGCGCGTTCCTCGCGGTGCTCCCGCTGGTCGCTCTCTTCCTGCTCATCCAGCGGTTCTGGAGTCTGGATCTGCTCTCCGGAGCCGTAAAGTCATGACCATGAACGCTGCGGGGGGCAGGCGCAGACCGCCCACGATCCATGACGTGGCGCGCGAGGCGGGGGTCTCACGCGGCACCGTCTCGCGCGTGCTCAACGGCGGCCACTACGTCAGCCCGGCCGCCCAGGAAGCGGTCAACGCGGCCATCCGCAGGACGGGGTACGTCGTCAACCGGCACGCCCGCTCCCTGATCACCGGTCGGTCCGACTCGATCGGCTTCCTGCTCACGGAACCGCAGGAGCGGTTCTTCGAGGACCCCAACTTCAACGTGCTGCTGCGCGGCTGCACCCAGGCGCTCGCCGCGCACGACATCCCGCTGCTGCTGATGCTGGCGGGCACCGAGGACGAACGGCGGCGCATCACGCGGTACATCACCGCCGGGCACGTGGACGGGGTGCTGCTGGTCTCCAGCCACTCCGGCGACCCGGTCGCCGAGCGGTTGCGCACGGCCGGCGTACCGCTGGTGGCGTGCGGGAAGCCGATCGGACTCGGCTCGAAGGTCAGCTATGTGGCCGCCGACGATCGTGACGGCGCCCGCGACATGGTGCGTCACCTGCTGTCGCTCGGGCGGCACCGGGTGGGCATGGTCACCGGTCCGCTGGACACGCCCGGCGGTGTCGAGCGCTTGGCCGGCTACAAGGAGGTCCTGGCGGACGCGGGCCTGGAGTTCGACGAGCGCCTCGTCGTCTCCGGCGACTACAGCCGGGCCAGCGGTGAGGCGGGTGCCGAGCGGCTGCTGGAGCGGGCCCCGGACATGGACGCGGTGTTCGTCGCCTCGGACCTCATGGCGCAGGGCGTGCTGGCGGCCCTGCAGCGGGCGGGGCGGCGGGTGCCGCAGGATGTGGCGGTCGGCGGCTTCGACGACTCCCCCGCCGCCGTGGCGTCCAGCCCGGAGCTCACGACGATCCGGCAGCCCTGGGACCGCATCAGCGCCGAGATGGTCCGGGTGCTGCTCGCGCAGATCGGGGGCGACGATCCGGCGGCGGTGATCTTGCCGACGGAGCTGGTGAAGCGGGAGTCGACGTAGGGACGGTGCGTGGCTGAGCCGGGGCCCGGCCCGCTCAGCCACACCGGAACTGCGGCCGGCCCGTTCACGCGGGCTCCGCCCACCTCGCCCACGTCGGCCCAACGCGCCCCGCACACACGCCCCGGGAACCGGCGTGCCGCGGAACAGTCGGCAGCCGGCGTGCATCGGGTTCCCTCTGCCGTGCGGCGGGCTCCCGGTCCCCACTCCATGCACAGTCATCGAACAGCGGTGTACGGTTCGGACATGGCGGCTGAAAAGGCTGGTGCGCGGCTCGAGGAACGCTGGCGGGACATCCTGTCGGCGCACGCCCGCACGATGTGCGAGATCGACCGGGCGCTGCATCCGCACGGCCTGGGCGCGTCGGACTTCGAGGTCCTGGACATACTCGCGACCGCGGCGCCCGGGGAGGGCGAGCAGTGCCGGGTGCAGAACCTGGTGGGGCGGGTGCATCTCAGTCAGAGCGCGCTGTCGCGGCTCATCGCCCGGCTGGAGAAGGACGGGCTGGTGACACGTTCGGTGTGTGTGGAGGACCGGCGCGGCGTGTGGGTCTCCCTGACGTCGAAGGGCCGTGATCTGCACGCCGAGGTGCTGCCGCTGCAGCGGGCCGCACTGGCCCGGACGCTGGGCGAGGGCGCATAGCCCGCCCGGCGTCCGGCCCTGGCTCCGGCCTGTCCGGTCCTACGGGCGTGCCAGCAGGGTGCGGACTCCCTCCGAGGTGAGCGTCAGGCGGTGTTCCGAGCTGCCGTCGATGGTGAGCGACAGGTCGTCGGCCGGCCACTGGGCGGCGAGGGCGCCGAGCGGCACCAGGCGGTAGCGGGATACGAACGGCAGCAGCCCGGCCATCTCCACCTCGGAGGTGAACACGGGCACCACCGGCTCGCCGCCCGGCTGCTCCAGCACTGGCAGCGCCACCGCCGAGGTGTTGGCCGCGTCGGCGTCGTTCGCGTCGTCGGGCACGGGGATGAGCACGTCGCTGTTGGCGAGCGCGTCCAGAGCCGCCGCGTCCTCCGTGTTCTCGGCGAGGACGTCCAGAGCCCGCTGGGCGGGTGTGGGCGTGGGGTCGTTTGCGGGTGTCTCCATGGCAGATTCCCTGATAGCGGCGGTCGTGCGGCCCGCCCGGGACAAGATCCGCCCCGGGCGCGGTCCTGCTCGCGTACCCGATCGGGCCCCGGGCAATCCTGCTGGATCTTGGAGGTTCGGAGGATGTGCGGAGAGTTCCAGGGGATCAGCGGGACGTGACCGGAGGGGCGGCCGGGACGGTCGGGGCGAGGCGGTTGTCCCAGGGCGGGTATCGAGTTGTGATCATTGGGTGGTCCGCGTCAGGTCCAGGCCGTCCAGCAGGGCCCTGAAGACCCCGGCGTTACGCCACTGCCGGGTCCGTCCGTTGCACTCGCGTGGGCCGCGCTGGTCGCCCATGTCGTGGACCGCATGTTCGGCGCCGTGGAACTGAAGGGCGACTAACTCCTCGCGATGGGCTGGCAGCAAGCGCTGCGGACGGTCGCGCACACCATGTTCGAGGCCCTGGCCCGGCACCGGAACGCGGCGCGCCTGATGGTCGAAGAGATTCCTCTGGGGCCGAACGCCATGGCGCTGCGGGAGCACTGTGTCGCGGCGCTGCTCGACAGCGGTTTCCCGCCGCGACTGGCCGCGCACGCCTTTGCCACCCTCTCCCGCTACGTCCTCGGATTCGCCATACAGGTCAACGGTCATGGCGGCGGGCAACTCGACGACGCGCAACCGTCCGCCGTCTTTCAGAGCGTCGAGCCAGCCTTGTTCCCGGCAACGGTCACCGTCGCCGAGTCGATGCCCGTTCCGATCGAGGACGAGTTCTCCTTCGGCCTCGAACTCCTTCTCAGCGGGCTTGCCCACCTGCGCGACGACGCCTGACCAGCCAGGACGATGCGAACCTGAGGCTGCCCACCTACGGAGTCATCTCGGTCGGCATGGAGCGTCGCCACAGCTGCTGGTGCTGAGCGCCTGATCTCGTGCGGTCGGCGGTTCGTCAGCGGAAGGCGAAGTGCTCGGCGTGGAGATGCCGGCGGGGGACGCCCTGGCGATGCAGGGCGCGAGTGAGGTTTTCGATCATGGAGGCGGGGCGACAGCTGGGTTCCGTAGCCGCGGCGTCCCGCTCGCCGCGATGTCTGGACACCGAGGTCGCGAAGGCGGTGTTGGCAGCGTGCGGCGTCGCCGGTCGTGCCGAGCCCGGTGAATCCGCGCGGCGTCGGCCAGGTGCGCCGCCGCGTCTTCGGTAGACGAGCAGGTCAAGGCCTCACCCCGGCATTCGGCGGCCTTGGCGACCTCGTTGGGACGGCCGATGTCCTGCCACCTGTGGTACACCTCGGCGAAGTGCTCGGCGGCCCGCGCCGGGCTCGGTGGCGCGGAGCAACACACCTCGGGCCAGCGCGGTTCGGCCGAGGCGGCCTGCGCGTCGCGGTCGCACAGGTCCGACTCGGCCTCCGCCACGAGTCGTTCGACCAACGCGTGGTGCCCACAGGCCAGTCGCGGCCTCGGCCGCGACTGGGACGAGGTCCATGGTCCGAGTCCAGGACCTGAGTCCTCGCAACAGCCAAGGCCCCGGAGTCCGCGCCCATCATCGGGCTCGGGTCTCCAGACCGGATCGACTCGGTCGACCTGGACGCCGCGAGTTTGTGGAGTCGTCCTTCGACGTCGTGCGCGCCAAGCGACGAGTCGGCACCGGCAGCTTCCACCTGACCGGCCTGTCCGATCACGACCCGCAGCTGCCGGTCGTCGAGCATCTGGAGGCCGCGCTCTACACCGACGCCCTGGTCACCCTCGCCGCCACGCGCACCTTCCCGGTGAAGCAGCCGCCCTCGGGGACGCTGATGAGCGCCATGCATCACGGCGTCCCCAACCGGCATTGGACCGCCCCTGAGCCGGTCACCAATAGTGCTGGGCATGGGCGCAGACGCCGTGACGGAGGTTCGCCGATGACCATCTCCCCATCACCCGGAACCGCCGAGCCGGCCCGTGCCGCCTCGCCGTTGACGATCAGCGAGCAAGGCGCGTTCTGGGTCGGTGTCGGGCGCAAGCCGACCGAGGCCGGGACCGCCGCCGAGGCCGCGATGTACGTCCAGTACCAGATCCCGGCCGATCTCCGGCATCCGCTGCCCGTGGTGATGGTCCACGGGGGCGGCGGCCAGGGCACGGACTACCTGTCGACGCCGGACGGGCGCCCCGGCTGGGCCACCCGGTTCCTCCAGGCCGGTTACGCCGTGTACGTGGTCGACCGTCCAGGTCACGGGCGCTCCCCGTACCACCCCGATGTCCTCGGGCCCATCGAGGGCGCGGCGCCGACGTACGAGTTCATCCGCTGGCTGTTCTGCGACGGGGCGGGACGACCTGGCAGCCAGTGGCCCGGCAGCGGCGAGATCGGCGACGACTCCGCGCTGGACCAGTTGATGGCGAGCCAGGGCCCGACGCTGCCCACCTTCGCCGAGAACGAGGAGCAGATGCGGCGCTGCGGGGCCGAGTTGCTGGACCGTATCGGACCGGCCGTGCTGATCACCCACTCCATGGGGGCGCCGTTCGGCTGGCTGGTCGCCGATGCCCGGCCCGGGCTGGTGAAGGCCGTCGTCTCCATCGAGCCGATCGGGCCGCCGTTCATCGAACTGCCCGGCCTCGGAAAGCTGGAGTGGGGGCTCACCGCGGCCCCGATCACTTACGAGCCGCCGGCGCGGACCCCGGAGGAACTGCGCCTCCGGCTGCGCGAGGCCGGGGGCGACGGGCTGCAGGACTGCCTCGTCCAGGACGAACAGGCCGGCCCCGTGCGATCCCTGCCAGGGCTCCAGGGCTTCCCGATCGCCGTGGTCGCGGCCGACACCTCGCCGTTCGCGCCGTTCCAGCACGGTGTCGCCGACTACCTCGCCCAGGCCGGTGCGGACGCCGAGTTGCTGCGCCTGGCGGACCTGGGGCTCACGGGCAACGGTCACCTGCCCATGGGCGAGAAGAACTCCGACGACGTGGCCGAGGCACTGATGACCTGGCTGAACAAGCGACTGGCCGATGTGGAGGAAACGTCCCGATGACAACCGTGCCGACCGTGCCGACCGTCGAGACCGATGTGCTCATCGTGGGAAGCGGGCCCGCGGGAGCGAGCGCCGCACTGGCGCTGAGCACCTATGGCGTGCCGAACGTCATGGTCACCCGCTACTCACGCCTCGCGGACACGCCCCGGGCGCACATCACCAACCAGCGCACCATGGAAGTGCTGCGTGACCTGGGTGTCGACGAGGATGTGATCGCCCAGGCCACCCCGCAGCACCTGATGGGCAACACCGTCTTCTGCACCGCCATCGCGGGCGAGGAGCTCGGCCGGCTGAGGTCCTGGGGCAACGAACCGCTCGTGCAGGCCGCGCACGAGCTGGCGAGCCCCACCCGCATGTGCGACATGCCGCAGCACCTGATGGAACCGGTGCTCGTGAACGCGGCCATAGCGCGCGGAAGCCAACTGCGGTTCGGCACCGAGTATTTGTCGCACGAGCAGGACGCCTACGGCGTGACCGCCGTGGTCCGCGATCGGCTGCGCGGCGACACGTACACCATCCGCGCCAAGTACCTGATCGGCGCGGACGGCGGCCGCAGCAAGGTGGCCGAGGACGCCGGACTGCCGATGGGCGGCCAGATGGGCGTGGCCGGCAGCATCAACATCGTCTTCGACGCGGACCTCAGCACATACGTGGCGCACCGACCGGCCACCCTCTACTGGGTGCTGGCGCCCGGCGCGACCGTGGGCGGCATCGGAGCCGGCCTGGTGCGCTGCGTACGGACGTGGAACGAGTGGCTGATCGTGTGGGGCTACGACGTCGACGCCGGGCCGCCGGACCTCACCGAGGAGTACGCCCTGTCCGTCGTCCGCAAGCTGATCGGCGACGACGAGATCCCGGTGACCGTCAAGTCGTCCTCCGCGTGGACGGTCAACGAGATGTACGCCGAGACGTACTCCAGCGGCCGGGTGTTCTGCGCGGGCGACGCCTGCCACCGGCACCCACCGTCCAACGGGCTGGGCTCCAACACCTCCATCCAGGACTCCTACAACCTGGCGTGGAAGCTGAAGCTCGTCCTGGACGGCACCGCGTCCCCGTCCCTGCTGGACACCTACAGTGACGAGCGGGCACCGGTCGGCAAGCAGGTCGTCACCCGGGCCAACCAGTCCATCGGTGAGACGGCACCCGTCTTCGAGGCGCTCGGCGGCCTGGCGCCGCAGACCCCCGAGCAGCTGTGGCGGAACATCGCCGCCCGCAAGGACGCCACTGCGGAGGCCGAGGAGCAGCGGGCGCGGCTGCGGGAGGCGATCGCCTGCAAGGCATACGAGTTCAACGCCCACGGCGTGGACCTCAACCAGCGCTACACCTCCGCCGCGATCGTCCCGGACGGCACCGAGGACCCCGGCTTCGCACGCGACCCCGAGCTGCACTTCCAGCCGAGCACCCGCCCCGGCGCCAAGCTCCCGCACGCCTGGCTCTCCGCGGGCACCCGCAATCTGTCCACCCTGGACCTGGGCGGGAACGGCCGGTTCACCCTGATCACCGGCATCGGCGGCGAGCCCTGGACGGAGGCCGCCCGCATCCTCGGCAAGGAGTTCGGCCTGGAGATCGCCACGGCAGTCATCGGCCCCGGCCAGGAGTACGAGGACCCGTACGGGGACTGGGCCCGGCTGCGGGAGATCGGCGACTCGGGCGCGCTGCTGGTGCGGCCGGACAACCACGTGGCCTTCCGCCGCCAGGACGCCACCGGTGACGTCACGGCCGCACTGCGGGACGCGCTGCGGCAGATCCTCGGGCGGGGCTGAGCGGCCATGGACCTCACCACGAAGACCGCGAAGACCTCGAAGACCGCGACGACCGCGACGACTACGGCGGTGCTGGAAAGCTTCGCCCACACCTCCGATCCCCGACTGCGCGAGGTGCTGGTCTCCCTGACCCGTCACCTGCACGATTTCGTACGGGACATCGAGCCGACCCAGGCCGAGTGGGAGCGGGCGATCGACTTCCTCACCGCGACCGGGCACATGTGCGACGACACCCGGCAGGAGTTCATCCTGCTGTCGGACGTCCTGGGTGTGTCGATGCTCGTCGAGACGATCAACGACCACAAGGCGGCCGCCGCGACCGACTCGACGGTGCTCGGCCCCTTCCACATGACCGAGTCCCCGGTCCGTGAGCTCGGGGCGAACATCGATCTGGTCGGCGGCGGCGAGCCGTGTGTGATCAGCGGACGGGTCGTCTCCGTCGACGGCACCCCGCTGCCCGGTGCGACGCTGGACGTGTGGCAGGCCGACGACCAGGGATTCTACGACGTCCAGCAGCCGGAGAAGCAGCCGCCGGGCAATGGGCGCGGGCTGTTCACCGCGGACGCGGAGGGGCGGTTCTGGTTCCGCTCGTGCGTTCCGAGCCCGTATCCCATTCCGACGGACGGGCCGGTCGGCTCGCTGCTGGAGGCGACCGGCCGTCACCCCTACCGTCCGGCCCATGTCCACTTCATCGTGGGCGCCGAGGGGCACAGCCCGGTGACGACGCACATCTTCGTGGCGGGCAGCGACTATCTGGAGTCGGACGCCGTCTTCGCCGTGAAGGAGAGCCTGGTCGAGGAGTTCGTCGAGGTGGACTCCCCCGCGGAGGCCGCGGAGCTGGGTCTGGCCAACCCCTTCCGCCGGGCGCGCTTCGACATCGTGCTGCAACCGGTGATCGTGTGAAGGGCGAGGCCCGGGACTTCACCTACCAGGCACAGCCGATGCGCGTCCTCTTCCGGTCGGGTGCCGTCCCGGACGCGGTGCCCGACGAGGTCGCGCTTCTCGGCCTGCGCCGCGTCCTCGTGCTGTGCGACGACCATGGCCTGGACACGGCCCGTGCCGTCGCCGCGTCTCTCGGCGACGCCTGCGCCGGGCTGCACGCGGGGGCGGTGACGCACGTCCCGGTGGAGGTCGCCGACCTGGCCGTCGAGGCGGCTCGCGAAGCCCGGGCCGACGGCTGCGTGGCGGTCGGCGGCGGTTCCGTGACCGGCCTGGCCAAGGCCGTCGCGCTCAGGACCGGCCTGCCGATCGTCGCCGTCCC
This sequence comes from Streptomyces sp. NRRL S-455, assembly GCF_000717875.1. Taxonomy (GTDB): domain Bacteria; phylum Actinomycetota; class Actinomycetes; order Streptomycetales; family Streptomycetaceae; genus Streptomyces. The sequence goes on along the minus strand of NZ_JOCT01000042.1, from coordinate 37,959 downwards.
GACGACGTACGCCGGATCTGAGATGACACCCGTCTGGGGCCTGACCGAGGGCGCGGTCAAACGCACCGGGCGCGACCCGAAGGTGTTGCCGCGCAGCGTCGTGTACGACCCGCTGCTCACGCTCACCATGCCGCCCGTGGGGTCCGCGACGAGCGGCATGAACGCGATCGCGCACGCCGTCGAGGCTCTGTACGCCCCGGACTCCACTCCGATCGTCTCCCTCATGGCGGAGGAGGGTGTGCGGGCGCTGGCCGCGGCCCTTCCCGAGATCGTCGCCGACCCCTCGGGGCATGACGCGCGCAGCCGCGCGCTGTACGGGGCGTGGCTGTGCGGTGCCTGTCTCGGCGCGACCACCATGGGGCTGCACCACAAGCTCTGCCATGTGCTCGGCGGCACCTTCGACCTGCCGCACGCCGAGACACACGCCGTCGTCCTGCCCTATGTGCTGGCCTTCAACGCGCCGGCCATTCCCGAGGCACTGGCTGGGCTGCGCCGGGCGCTCGATGTCCCGGATCCGGTGAGGGAGTTGCGCGAGCTGGGCGAGCGGCTGGGCATCCCGCGATCGCTCGCCGACCTGGGCCTGACCGCCGCCGACGTGGACCGTGCGGTCGATGTCGCTCTCGGGGCGATCTCGGCGTACGGAACGCCGGTCGCGCGTCGGGCCACCCGGCGTGCGACCTCGGCGAACGCCGGGGCGGCGGGCGAGTGACCGGCCTCCGGAAACACGACGGCGGCCACCAGGCCGAGGGGCTCCTTCGGAGCGACGTTATGCACCCCCGGGTGCGGGAACATCCGGGTGGCCGACAGCGGCATCAGTCCCACCATGTGCTGGTAGGCGATCTTCAAGGACACGTCCAGGGCCGAGCGGGCGTGGAAGCCGACCGTCGGGGCGTCGGCGTCCCCCTTTCGTCCGCCCACCCAGAAGTCGAGGCCCGGCTCGGGGGTGACCCAGGGCTGATCGAAGACCTCGGTCACGTCCACCGCGGCTGCCCCAGCCAGCGGATGCCCCTTCCACAGCGCGAGGGAAGCGGGCTCGGTGAAGATCGGTACGCGTGTCACGCCCGGCATGTCGACGTTCAGGGGCAACAGCGCCACGTCGTACTCGCCGGCCAGCAGCGGGGCGAGACCCTGGTGGAAGTCCGCTTCATGTACCCGGACCGTGACGCTGGGATACCGCTCGCAGAACGCCTCGATGACCGGATGCGTGAGTTCGGCCAGAGCCACGCCGTAGCACGCGACCCGCACCTCGTCCCGCCGCCTGGCCCTGATGGCGCCCGCGGCGGCGGCGAGCCGGTCGGCATCGGCCAACACCTCGCCCGCCCGTACGAGCAGCTCCGCGCCGTCGGCGGTGAGCGCCACATGCCGTTTGTCGCGGTCGAACAGCTGGACGCCCAACTCGCGCTCCAGGGCGGCGATCGAGCGCGTCAGCGCAGGCTGGGTGAGGTGCAGACGCTCGGCGGCGACCCGGTAATTCAAGGTCTCGGCGAGCGCCGAGAAATGGCGCAAACTCCGGAGTTCCCTTCGCCGCGCCGCCAACACTCCCTTCAGGCCGACCCAGAACAACAGCGGATGGGGTGCGAATTGTCCGAGACAACCGACCGAACAGCGAACCGGTATCTCCGAGGTTGGATGCTCGCTCTCCAGTCCCGCAAGCGGTTCTCCAAGGACACCGTGCTCATCGTGGACGGCACCCTCGTGCCCGCCCGGGATCACACGTGGAGCTGAACGACGGCGAGGAACTCACCGAGACGGAACTCATCGCCTACTGCCGTCCGCGACTCGGCGGCACCAAGACACCTGAGCGGGTCGTGTTCGTGCCCGAAATCCCGCGCAGCGCCAACGGAAAGATCCTCAAGAAGGACGTACGCGAGCCGTTCTGGCGCGGTCACGAGCGACAGATCTGAGGATCGGAGCACCACATGCACCGCACCCTTTTCAACAAGGATCACGACAGTTTCCGCGATGCCGTCCGCCAGTTCACCGAACGCGTTCTCGCGCCCCGTCACGAGGAGATGCTCAGGCGGAAGTCCATCCCCCGGGACATCTGGCAGGAGGCGGGCGCACTCGGCATCCTCGGCCTGTCCGTCCCGGAGGAGTACGGCGGGACAGGCGCGAGCGACTTCCGCTTCAACGCCGTCGCGGACGAGGAACTCGCCGGCTTCAGTTTCGGCGTCGGGGCCAGTCTCGCCCTGCACACCGACACCTGCCCGCCCTACCTCGTGGAACTCGGCACAGAGGAACAGAAACAGCGCTGGCTGCCCGGCATCGCCTCGGGCGACCTGATCAGCGCCATCGCCATGACCGAACCCTCCGGCGGTTCCGACCTGGCCGCGTTGAAGACCACCGCGGTCCGGCACGGCGAGGACTGGCTGGTCAACGGCTCCAAGACCTTCATCACCAACGGCCACCAGGCGGACCTCGTCATCGTGGCCGCCCGCACCGGCCCCGGCGAGCGGGCCAAGGGCATCAGCCTCTTCGTCGTCGAGGCCGGCACGCCAGGCTTCGAACGCGGCCGCAAGCTGGACAAGGTCGGGCAGGAGGAGGCCGACACCGCCGAGCTCTTCTTCACCGACGTCCGCGTCCCCGACAGCCACCGTCTCGGCGAGGTTGGCCAGGGATTCGCCTCGATGATGCGGCTCCTGCCGCAGGAACGGCTGTCGACCGCCGTCACCAGCACCGGCCATGTCGCGCGGCTCCTGCACGAGACGATCGAATACGCCAAGGAGCGCCGCGCGTTCGGAGAGACCATCGGCTCCTTCCAGCACAACAAGTTCCTGATAGCTGAACTGGTTACCCGGGTGGAGGTGACCCAGGCGTACGTCGACCAGTGCGTCCTCGCGCACACGCGAGGCGAACTGACCCCCGTGGACGCGGCCAAGGCCAAGTGGTGGGCCGCCGAGACGCAGAACTCCGTACTGGACGAGTGCGTCCAACTGCACGGCGGCTACGGCTATATGAACGAATACCGCATCGCACGCGCCTGGCGGGACGCCCGCGTGACGAAGATCTGGGCCGGGTCCAACGAAATCATGAAAGAGGTCATCGGCCGCGACCTGGGCCTGTAATGCCGCACGCCGAAATCCCCGAGGGAGAACCGCTCATGGCCGTGCGCACCGTCAACCGTCAATGGCTGCCGGCCCGCCGCCCCGTCGGCGCCGTCACCACCGACCACTTCCGCTACGCCGAGTCGGACCCGCCGGCCCCCGGAGAGGGGGAGATCCTGGTCCGCACCCTGTACTTCGCCTACGACGCCGGCCAGCGCATCCGGCTCACCGACGACGGGGGCTGCCTGCCGCCGATCCAGGTCGGTGAGCCGATGCGGACCATGGGCATCGGCCAGGTCGTCACGTCGAGGAGAACGTCGTGGACGGCTTCGAGAACGCGCCCGCCCTGCTGCCGACGATGTTCAGTGGAAAACAGCCCGGCAAGCTGCTCCTCAAGCTCGGTGACCCGGAATGAACGAGGCAGCCGGGGCCGTGCATGCGCGCCTGGTCAGCCTGAGGAGTCTCGGTGCAGGTCGGCGTCGGCGTGCTCGGGGGCGATGGCGTACAGGATGCGCCGGCCGATGCGGCCGAGCAGCGCTCACCATCTTCCGGTACCCCTCGTCGGTGAGCGTGGCAAGGGTGTGACGGCCGTCAGCCGGGTCGGGGTGGCGGCGGACGTAGCCCTTGCGTTCCAGACGGGCCACGACCTGGGACAGGCGGGAGAGCGAACCCTCGGCGAACGCGGCGAGGGCGCTCATGCGCAGTTCCCGCTGTGACGCCTCCGACAGAGCCGCCATCACGCTCACTGCCCTCACCGCCAGCCGCCGGCCCGTCGTCATCACCGACCGACTCGACCCGCTCCCTGTCCCCACCCGACACCTGATCCGGAGAAACACCATGAGTGAACAACTCGCCACCCAGCCGGCCCGCCCCCGCGGCCTCGTCGTCACCGGCGGTCTGATCGGCACCGCGGCCGTCGCCGCCGTCCTCAACGCCGTTGTCGCCACAGCAGCCCACGCCCTCGGCGCCTCGCACGATTTCCAGCCGCTCCAGCCGTCCGCCTACGTGCCCTTCACCGTCTTCGGCGTCCTGGCCGCAGCTGCCGCCTGGGCGATCATCCGCGCACGATCGACCCGCCCCGCCCGAGTGCTGCGCGTCCTGGTCCCAGCCGTCGTGCTCGTCAGCTTGGTCCCGGACATCATGGTCGGCGCCACCGCCGGCCAGCCCGGTACGAGTTGGGGGGCCGTCGTCGCCTTGGTGGTGATGCACCTCGTGATCGCCGCCGTCGCCGTCCCCGCCTACCAGCGCCTGCTCCCTCTCCCCACCGCCCAGAACTGACCCCGCGTCCCGTCGCAGTGCGGGCCGCCACGGTCGTATGGCATCCGGTGAGTGCCGTACGGCCGTGAACGGGCTCTTCCCGATCCTGCGCCCGGCGTCCGGCGCCCGCCTGCTGCCGATGACGGCCGCCACCGAACCTCCCCCCACGTCCCCCGCTCGTGACATCACAAGGAGGTGTGTCACCGTGACCGACGACATCGACCGCGACCGGCCGCAGACCGAGCCGTCGCCGCCCGCACTGAACCTGGCGCCCGCACCGCACCTGACGCCTGTACCGGACCAGGCGACCCCACCGGACCAAACGGTCCCCGGCACAGTCGAACGCCCAGCAGGACGTGCCCAGCTGACGCTGCTGGTGGCGGGGATCTGTATGCCCGTGCTCGGCTCCGCCCTGATCTCGCCCGTGCTGCCGCAGATGCAACGGCATTTCCACAACACACCTGGCAGCGACGTCCTGGTCCCGATGGTGGTCGCCCTGCCGGGACTGTTCCTCGCCCTGTCCGCGCCACTTCTCGGATCCGTCGCCGACCGGACCAACCGCAAGGCGCTCCTGCTGATCGCCGTGGCGCTCTATGCCGTGGTCGGCAGCGCCCCGCTCTACCTGGCCTCGCTGGTGGCGATAGCCGTCAGCAGGGTGCTACTGGGGGCCTGCGAGGGAGTGATCCTGATCTGTTGCACGTCTCTGATCGGCGACTACTGGACGGGAGCGCGGCGAGCGAAGTACCTCTCCGTATCGACGCTGGCCACGTCACTGGCCGCGACGGCGTTCCTGGCCGTGGGCGGAGTGCTCGGGGTGTCGGGCTGGCGGACCCCGTTCTGGATGTACGTGCTTCCGCTGCTGTTGCTGGTGCCGATGGCCAGGCTGCTGTGGCAGCCGCCCCGCACCAGTACGCCGGGCGTCGGGACACGGCTGGAGCCGCTGCCGCGCCGTCAGGTCCTGGTCCCGTGCCTGGTCACGCTGTTCGGCGGGCTGTACTTCTTCACCCTGGTCGTCGAACTGCCGTTCATCCTGGACGGCATCGGGATCCACTCGACCGCCGCCGTGGGCACCATCTCCGCCGTCATGGCGCTGGCCACGGCCGCCGGTTCGGCACTCTTCCCCCGGCTGGCCGCCAGACCGGCGCGCGTCCTGGTTCCCCTCGAGTTCGCGGGTGTGGCCGTCGGCCTGGCCACCGTCTTCGCGACCGGGGCGCTGCCCGTCGTCGTGACCGGCGCGATCATCACCGGATTCAGCACCGGGGTCATGCTGCCGACCCTGCTGGTCTGGGCGATCCACCGGCTGAACTACTCCCAGCGCGGCCGGGGCACCGGCTGGTGGAGCGGCGCGCTGAATCTCGGGCAGTTCTTCTGCCCCCTGGTCGTCGCGGGCCTGAGCACCGCGTCCGGAGGCCTCCAGCCGGCCCTGGGCGTCCTGGCGCTCGCGGCAGCCCTGCTCGCCGCGACGGTCCTGCTGGGCCTGCGCCACCAGCACGACCCGCTGGACCCGTCCCCCGGCGAGCCGGTCACCGCTCCGGCAGCGCCCTGACCCTGCGCGACACCACGTGGCCTCCGCCCCGGCACTGCCTGAACGTCACGAGAAGGCCTGACGGCGTTCATGCTTCAAGGCAGCCTCTTCTGCCGAAGTGGCCTTCGGGGCGCGGTCGTTGTCCTGTTTCTCCCGCGGCGGGTAGTGGGCGTCGTCCAGGACCGGGGTGCTCGGCCGGCCGCGGCGGTGGCGGGCGGCCTCGCGGGCCGAGCCGTCCTCGCCGCCCGCGGTGACGATCAGTTCGTCGCCGTGGAAGCGGGCCCAGACCCGGTTGTCGATCAGTACCGGTGATCGTGCCGGAGTTCCGGTGCCCGGGTGAGCTGTTCCACGATCACCACGGCCGCCTCCAAGCGGGTCGCCAGTTCCTGGAGATCTGTCACGACACCGGCGACCTCCTTCTTCCGGTCCCCCGATGCACACTGCAGCAACGCGCCGTCCATCAGGCCGAGACAGTCGACGACCAGAAAGTCCAGGCGGCCGTGCCGACCCACCACGGCAGCGCACCGGCGCTCGATCTCCGCGACGGCAGGCGTGGTGCCGTCACCTCCGAAACTCAACAGCGCCTTGCTGTCGGCCTCCGCAGCGACTGCGTGAAGGAGGTCGAGTTCGGAGGGATCCAGCGTCCGGCGGCGGATCTTCTCGGTCGGCACGCCGGTTTCCGCGGCGAGCGTCCGCTCGAGGAGTCCCTCCTTCGACTTCTCCAGAGAAGCGACCTGAGCGGGACGGCCCTGGCGGAAGGCACAGTTACGGGCCATGGTCAGAGCGAGCATGGACTTGCCCATCGAGGTACGGGCAGCGACCACGGTGACCCGTCCAGGCCGCAGCCCGCCACCGAGGAGATCATCGAGGGTCATCAAGCCGGTCAGGACCCGGGGCTTGGGCTCGTGCTGCTTCACCGCGGATCCGGTACGCGAGCTGGGCGAGCGGCTGGGCATCCCGCGATCGCTCGCCGACCTGGGCCTGACCGCCGCCGACGTGGACCGTGCGGTCGATGTCGCTCTCGGGGCGCGCGGCCACCGCCTCGAGGGGCTCTTTCGGAGCGACGGCCTCCACTCCCGGGTGCGGGAACATCCGGGTGCCCGACAGTGGCATCAGTCCCACCATGTGCTGGTAGGCGATCTTCGAGGACATGTCCAGGACCGAGCGGGCGTGGGAGGCGACCGTCGGGGCGTCGTCGTCCCCGTGGCGTCCCCCCACCCACCAGTCGTCGCCCGGGTGGGGGGTGACCCAGGGCTGGTCATAGACCTCGGCCATGTCCACCGCGGCGGCCGAGGCCAGCGGGTGCCCCTTCCACAGCCCGACGGAAACGGGCTCGGTGAAGATCGGTACGCGTGTCAGGCCCGGCATGTCGACGCTCAGATACATCAGCGCCACGTCGCACTCGCCGGCCAGCAACGGGGCGTGCCCCTGGTGGAAGTCCGCTTCGTGCACCCGGATCGTGACTCTGGGATACCGCTCGCAGAACGCCTCGATGACCGGATGCGTCAGCTCCGCGAGAGCCATCCCGTAGAGCGCGACCCGCACCTCGCCCCGCCGCCTGGCCCTGATGGCGCCCGCGGCGGCGGCGAGCCGGTCGGCATCGGCCAGCACCTCGCCCGCCCGTACGAGCAGTTCCGCGCCGTCGGCGGTGAGCGCCACATGCCGTTTGTCACGGTCGAACAGCTGGACGCCCAACTCACGCTCCAGGGCGGCGATCGATCGCGTCAGCGCAGGCTGGGTGAGGTGCAGACGCTCGGCGGCGACCCGGTAATTCAAGGTCTCGGCGAGCGCCGAGAAATGGCGCAAACTCCGGAGTTCCCACCGCGCCGCCAACACTCCCTTCAGGCCGACCCAGAACAGCAGCGGATGGGGTGCGAATTGTCCGAGACAACCGAGACAGCCGAGAAAGTCATCGAGATTCCGCAGCCGGAGCCGGACCTGACACCGGAGGAACTGGTGCGCCGGGCCGCCGGCATGAGGACCTGGCTACGTGATCACCAGGACGAGACCGAACAGCGAACCGGTATCTCCGAGGACACGCACAAGGCGTTCCTGGAGGCGGGTTTCTACCGGTCCCTCCAGCCACGCCGCTTCGGCGGCTACGAGTTCGACCTGCGGACCTACTCCCGGATGGTCACCGAGGTGGCCCGCGGCTGCCCGTCCAGCGGCTGGAACCTGTGTCTGGCCGCCTCCCACAGCCTGGTGGTGGCCGGCCGCTTCCCCGAGAGCACCCAGCGCGAGGTGTTCGGTCCGGACGGTGACTTCCGGGCCCCGCTGCCGATCGCCCCGAGCGCCACCGCGACGAGGACCCCCGACGGGTACCGGGTCAACGGCCGCTGGGACTACTCCTCCGGAGTCAACGTCTCCACGCACTTCCTGGGTGGCGTGCTCATCATCGACGAAGAGGGCGGTATGCCCACGCCGGGCATGGTGCTCGTGCCCTCCGGCTGGCGGATGCTCGACAACTGGGGCGAGATCCTGGGCTTCCGCGGCAGCGGCTCCAACAGCGTCGTGGCCGAGGACGTCCTCGTACCGTACGAGTACGTGTCCAGGACCCACCTCCTGGCGAACGACGCCACCGACGGGCCGGGGGTGGAACTGCACGGCAACCCGATGTACGCGGGCCGGCTGATGTCGTTCTTCAACATCCAGCTGTGTTCGGTCGTGGCGGGCACCGCCTGGGCCGCGGTCGACGAGTACCGGCGGATCATCACCACCAAGAACAGCCCGCTGCCGCCCTTCAAGCCGCGCAGCCACGATCCGGAACACCAGCGCAACCTCGGTCTGGCCACGGCCCTGGCCGACAGCGCGCAGCGGATCATCCTGTCGGTCGCGGACGACTACGCCGCCTACGCGGCCCGGGGCCTGGCAGGGGGCGAGCCCTTCTCCGAACTGGACGACCGGGCTCTCTCCCTCGCGGCCCGGCAGTCCGGCCAACTCGCCTGCCAGGCCGTCGAGATGCTGGTCTCGGCCAGTGGCTCCAGCGCGCTGGCGAACGGCCAGCGCATGCAGCGGTACCTGCGCGACGTCGCCACGTACAAGACCCACATCAACGCGCAGCACGGCTCGTGGGCCACGGGGTACGCCCGTGTTCTGCTCGGGCTGGAGACCCCGGCGTGAACCGGCAGACGCCCGCCACGACGGCGCCCGGCGGTGGCCCGGCGGACGACCCCGGCTTGTTCCGGCACGTGCTCGGCCACTACCCGACGGGTGTCACGGTGGTCACCGCGAAGGAACCCGACGGCACCCCGGTCGGCATGGTCATCGGCTCGTTCACCTCGGTGTCCCTCGCCCCCCCGCTCGTCGCGTTCTTCCCCGGCCGCTCCTCCACCACCTGGCCAAAGATCATGGCCGGCGGCGCCTTCTGCGTGAACGTGCTGGCCGCCGGCCAGGAGGGCCTCTGCCGGGATGTCAGCGCCAAGGCCCCCGACGTCTTCGACCGCCACCCGTGGCGCGGCGCGCCCTCGGGCAGCCCCGTCCTGGCGGGCGTCGCCGCCTGGATCGACTGCGACATCGCCGACGTGTGGACCCTCGGCGACCACTACTTCGTCCTCGGCCGCGTACGGGAACTCGGGGTGGAGAAGACCGGCGTCTCGCCGCTGGTCTTCTCCCGGGGGCGGCTCGCCCCGTTGCCGCCCCGCCGGGACCACGACGACTCAGCCGACTACACATGGCCCGACTGGCTCTGAGAGATCCGAGAGAGGAGAGACGCACCATGCGCAATCAAGGGCTCGGCTCGTGGCCCGCGCGGCGCGCCCGCATGGCACCGGAGGCCACCGCCGTCGTGCACGACGGTGGATCCCTGTCCTACGGAGAGCTGGCCGCCCGCGTGACGCGGCTCGCTCACGCCCTGCGTGCCCTGGGGGTCGGCCACGGCGACCGGGTGGCCTACCTGGGCGCGAACCATCCGGCCCTGGCGGAGACCCTGTTCGCCGCGAACGCGCTGGGCGCCGTCTTCGTACCGCTCAACACCCGCCTCGCAGCACCTGAGTTGGCTTTCATCCAGGGGGACGCGGGGGCGGCGGTACTGCTGTACGGCGCCGAACTCACCGATGTCGTGGACGCGTTGAGGGACGACGCGGAGGGGAAGCACTACGTCGAGGTGGGGAGCTCGTACGAGGGGCTGTTGGCGAACGCACCCGACGACCCTCTGGACGAGACGGTCGGCCTCGACGAGGTGTGCGTGATCCAGTACACCTCCGGCACCAGCGGCCGTCCCAAGGGCGTCATGCTGACTCACGCCAACATCGCCTGGAACTGCTTCAACATGCTGCTGGACGGGGACATCGCCTCCGACGACGTCGCTCTGGTGGTAGCACCGATGTTCCACACCGCCGCCCTCAACACCGTCTTCCTGCCGGGCTTCCTCAAGGGAGGGACGTCGGTGCTGATGCGCGGCTTCGACCCGGAACGGGTGCTCGACGTCATCGCCGAGCACCGGGTGACGAGGATGTTCGGCGTGCCCGCGATGTACCAGGCCATGGCCCGGTCGTCGCGGTGGGCGACGGCCGACCTGTCGTCGATCCGGATCCTGCAGTGCGCGGCGGCACCCGTACCCAAGGACCTCATCCACACATACCAGGACCGGGGCCTGACCTTCCTCCAGGCGTACGGCCTGACCGAGACCTCTCCCGCCGCGCTGGGCCTGCGCGCACAGGACAGCATCCGCAAGGCCGGCTCGGCCGGCACGCCCTGCTTCTTCACCGACGTACGCGTGGTGCGGCCCGACCTCACCGATGTCGCACCGGGCGAGGTCGGCGAGGTGATCATCGAGGGCCCCAACGTGATGAAGGGATACTGGCAGTGGCCCGAAGCGACCAAGGACGCCTTCGTGGACGGAAGTTGGTTCCGCTCCGGAGACGGGGCCACCGTCGACGAGGAGGGGTACGTCACGATCGTCGACCGGATCAAGGACATGTACATCTCCGGTGGGGAGAACGTCTACCCCGCAGAGGTCGAGCAACTCCTCTACCAGCATCCCGCGGTCGCCGAATGCGCGGTGATCGGCGTACCCGACGAACGATGGGGCGAGGTCGGCAGAGCGCTGGTCGTGCCCCGCGCGGGCGCCGAGGTGTCGCCCGACGACATCATGAACTCCCTGTCCGGCCGACTCGCCAAGTACAAGCTCCCCAAATCGGTCGTCCTCGTCGACACCCTGCCCCGCAACGCCACCGGCAAGATCCTCAAGGCCCGCCTGCGCAGCCAGTACGGCTCAATGCCGGCCCGAGGCGCCGAGGAGGCATGAGGCCAGGGGACCCGAAAACGCCGGGTGGCGGCTGATCCAGTTCGACCTCACGGTCGCGAAAGGGGTGCGGAGGCCGTTCGCCGGCGCGCTTCCTGCCGCCGCGGGAATCTGGACAGTGCAAGCCCCAGCACGGGCGCTCTCGTCTTTCCCAGCACGAATCCAGCACGGTTTGAGATGAGCAGGGGTCTGCTACCCGATGGATCGTCGCTACTCGATGGCCGACCACCACCGCGCCGGCCTTGTCGTCGACGTGCTGAAAGCGAGCTGCGCGAGCGCTGGTTCACCCGGATGCTCGCACCGGACCACGTCGTTCACTCCTTCATCGACAGCCTCGTTCAAACGTGTTCTCCCTGTAAATGGGCCGCACAGGACGCCTCATCCGAACGAGGGTTCTCTCGTGACACCCGGAATTCCTGCGAAAGCGACGGGCATTGTGTCCGGGGCAGCACGCCCCAGGAAATTACGGGAGCACCGTATGCACAGGGGCCTCAACGAGCGGCAGCAGGCCGTGCTCGATCGGAGTCTTCTTGGGTCGGTGCGAGTTCGGCGATGACTTGCCGGGTGGTCGCCAGTCCGTGAGTCGTGCTTCGATCTCGACCAAGGCGGCGGTCAAGTGCTTGATCTGGGCGTGTAGTTCACCGGCCCGGGCCGTGGCCTTCTCGTGCAGCGCCTGGAGGTCCGCCAGGAGCTCGATGACGTTCACGCAGCCAGCTCGAGAGTGTCGCGCCAGGCCGGACCCGGGGCGGTGAGGCAGCGGGTCATGTTCGCGATGGAGGCCCACTAGATCCGTGAGGCAGAGGTGCCGGGCCGGTGGTCGTATTCACGGGCCAGACGGCGGTACAACGCCGTTGACCTGCTCCACAATCCACCTTTGCGGTGCCGGCGGTGTTGTCGTGGGCCGAGGCGGCCTGCACCACGACGCCGATGACCAACCCCAGCGCGTCCAGGGCCGACCGGAGGGGGGGAGGGGGAGGCCGATGTGCGATGGCAGCCCACGCGGAGCCGGGGAGGGGCGGCCGCCCCCTCACAGGGGGCCGCCGCCCGTGCCCGGCCGTCCAGAACGCGTTAGCCGGACGTCATCGCCGTTGCCGCGTATGTCAAGGAGATCAGGGCCATTACGGCGGCCGGGACGGCTCGGGGCGGCGGGTCGCCGTGGCGCAGGTGGACCACCGCCGCGGCGGCCATGAGCAGGGCGAGGCCTGTCGCTGCGGCCACGCCCAGCGGCGTCCAGGTCAGCCCCGTCAGCAGTCCGGCGACCCCGGCCACCTCCAGGGCGCCGACGACGCGGTAGAGCCGTACCGGCAAGCCGAGATGGGCCGCCGCCTGGCGCATGAACGGCGCCGAGGCCAGCTTCGCCAGCCCTAGCGGAAGGAAGATCAGAGACAGGGCGACAGCGAGCGCGGTGGTCATGAGGCGGACCTGCCCTTGCGGCGCTCGGCGCCCAGCCGGACGTAGTGGTCGATGAGTTCGGGGCTGTCCACAGTGGCCGGATTGACGACCTGCTCCACCGCGGCTCCCTGGAGCAGCCGCTTGATCGGGACCTCCAGCTTCTTGCCGGTGCGTGTGTGCGGGATGCCCGGCACTTCGAGGACTTCGTCGGGGACGTGGCGGGGTGAGGCGCCGGTGCGGACGGCGTCGCGGATCTTCTCGCGCAGGGTGTCGTCCAGGGTCACCCCGGCCGCCGGGACCACGAACAGGGGCATCCAGTAGCCGCCGTCGGGTTCCTCCGCGCCGATGACGAGGGCCTCGGTGATCTCGGGGAGGCGTTCGACGACATCGTGGATGTCGGCGCTGCCGAGCCGTACACCGTTGCGGTTGAGCGTCGAGTCGGAGCGGCCGTGGATAATCACCGAGCCGTGCCCCGTGACCGTGATCCAGTCGCCGTGCCGCCACACCCCGGGGTACGCCGAGAGGTAGGCGTCGCGGTAGCGCGTGCCCTCCGGGTCGTTCCAGAAGTACAGCGGCATCGAGGGCATGGGGCGGGTGACGACCAGCTCGCCGACCTGGTCGATGACGGGGAAGCCCTCGGCGTCGTACGCGGCCAGCGCCACACCCAGGTTCGGAGCCGACAGCTCTCCGGCCCAGACGGGGGTGTTGGGCGCGCTGCCCGCGAAGCCGGAGACGACGTCCGTGCCGCCGCTGATGGAAGCCAGCAGCACGCGGTCACCGACGTGATCCCGGACCCAGGGATAGGCGGAGGCCGGCAGCGCGGAGCCGGTGCAGCCGACCACCCGGATCGCCGAGAGGCCGTGCGCGGAGGGGTCGATGCCGAACTTGGCCATGCCGAGCAGGTATTGGGGGCTGGTGCCGAACACGGTGACCCGGTGGCGGGCGGCCAGTTCCCAGAGGCGGTCGACCTTGGTGTAGGGGGCCGGGCTGCCGTCGTAGGTGCAGGTCGTGGCGCCGGTCAGGAGGGTGGAGGCGACCAGGTTCCACATCATCCAGTGGGTGGTGGTGTACCAGAGCAGGCGGTCGCCGGGGCCCAAGTCCGAATGCAGCGCCAGGGTTTTGAGGTGCTCCAGGAGCACGCCGCCGTGGCCGTGGACGATGCCCTTGGGCAGGCCGGTGGTGCCGGAGGAGAACACGACCCACAGCGGATGGTCGAACGGGACCGGTACGCAGTCGAGTCGCTCGGTGCGGGTCGAGGCGTCCTCCCAGGGGACGACCAGCGACGGGTAGGCCTGCGAGGGCCAGGGCAGGCCGACGTGGTCCACCAGCAGGGTCGCCTTCAACGTCGGCAGCGCCTGGGCGAGTTCGAGGGCGGCGTGGCGGCGGTCGTGGGTGGTGCCGTTGAAGAGGTAGCCGTCGGCGGCGATCAGCACGGTGGGTTCCAGCTGGGCGAACCGGTCGGCGGCGGCCTTGGGGGCGTAGTCCTGACCGCACACCGACCACACGGCGCCCAGGCTCGCAGCGGCGAGGAACGAGACGATGGCGTGCGGGGTGTTGGGGAGGTAGCCGACGACCCGGTCGCCCTTGCCGACGCCGAGGTCGCGCAGGGTGGCGGCCACGGATGCCACCAGGGTACGCAACAAGGCGCCGGTCACCTCGTATCCGGAGCCGGTCTCGTCGAGGGCAATGATCGCGGGTCGGTCGTCGGCGAGGTTGCGCAGGGCATGGTGGGCGTAGTTGAGGGTGGCGCCGGTGAACCAGCGGGCGCCGGGCATGCGTTCCTCGGCCAGCACCTGCTCGTAGGGGGTGTCGGCGTTGATGTCGAAGTACTCCCACACCGCGCCCCAGAAGCCCTCCAGGTCGGTGACAGACCACTGATGCAGGGCGGCGTAGTCCTCCGGGTCCATGCCCTGGAGCCGGGCGAAGTCCGCGATGCGACTGGCGGCCGCCGTCTGCGGATCGGGTGTGAAGAAGGGCGTGCTCATCGCGTCGTACTCCTCAACAGGCTTTTCGGGGCCCTCCGTTCGGAAGGGACAGGGCTTCGGGTGGTGTGCAGCAGGGAGGCCCAGGCGGCGGTCGACGTGAAGTCGCGGCCGCCCGAGGGGATGACGTCCATCACGACGCGGTCGGGCCGCAGCAGGACCGCGTCCGCGCGTCCGCCGCGCAGCCAGGCGGTGAGGGTGCCGTCGTCGCCGAGGTCGGCCACCGGTATCGCGTGCACGCCGAGACCGTGCGCGAGCGCGGTCAGGGAAGGGCCGGGCTCGGCGGCGGTCAGCACAGCGAAGGAGTCGCCGAGCGCCTCGTCGAGACGGGTATGCCGTCCGCCGACGTTCACCCACGGCTGGGGGCAGTGCGTGCCTGCCAGGCCCCGGCGGACCCCGCGCCGCACCAGGAGCCCGGCGGTGAGGGGCGGGCTGAGGTCGCGGCCGGCCAGCTCGGTCAGGCCGGGTATGCGGCAGGCCGCGGCCAGCGCCCGGCGGCGGATCGCGGCGGCGCCGTCCTGGCCGCCGGTCATGGCCCAGCCCATGGCGACCGCGAGGCGGACCACATGCCGGGCGTGCGGCCTGCGTTCGCTCTCGTAGGTGTCCAACAGCCGTTCGTCGCCGCCCTGCTGAAGGACGCGGGCGAGTTTCCACGTGAGGTTGTAGGCGTCCCTCAGCCCCGAGCACAGGCCCTGTCCGATGAACGGCGGGGTGAGGTGGGCGGCGTCGCCGAGCAGGAAGACCCGTCCGCTGCGCCAGCGGTCGGCGACGCGGGCCCGGAAGGTGTACTGCGTCTCGCGGACCACCACGAAGTCCCCGTCGTACGAGGGCGGCAGCCACGGGGCGACCAGCTCACGGACCGTCTCCCGTCCTTCCCCGAGCCGGAACTCCCAGCGGTAGCGGCTCTCGCTCACACGCATGAAGGTGGCCGGCCGGGCCGGGTCGCAGACCTGGTCGACGCCTTCCCAGCAGCGGACGGGGCCCGTCGTGTCGACGTCGATGACCTTCCAGCGTTCCTCGAAGCGCAGGTCCTCCCAGGCGCCGCCGATGGCTTCACGGGTGAGGCTGCCCGCGCCGTCGCAGCCGAGGACGGCCTCGGCCCACAGCTCGTGATCGCCGGCGTCGTCGCGGTAGGTCACGCGGACGGGGCCCGCGGTGTCCGGACCGACGCCGGTGACCTCCACACCACCGCGCAGTTCGCACTCGGGGCGCCGGGCCAGGGCGTCGCGCAGCACGCGTTCCAACTCGGGTTGGTCGAACATGCTGGACTGCGGATAACCGTGATGGCCGTGCTGGGAACGCCGGAACTCGGCCATCACCCGGTGCCGGGCATCCAGCAGCCGCAGCCCGTTGGCCGGACGGGAGATCGCGGTGAACTCCTCTCCGACGCCCGCGGCCTGGAGGATCCGGTGGATCTCGTCGTCATTGGCGACGGCGCGGGGGAGCGGGTAGACATCCCGGTGGCGTTCGAGGACGACACTGCGGACTCCGCGCCGGGCCAGGAGAAGGGCGGCGGTCACGCCCACCGGCCCGGCCCCGACGATCACGACGGGCACACGTGCGGCTTCATCGACGGTCATGTGTGGCTCACCTCGGGTATCAGTTCGCGGCCGCGACGTGCGTGCGCTGCTCGCCGAGGTCGATGCGGCCGTCGGGGGTCGCGATCGTCGCCGTGATCACGTCGCCCGGGTTCAGGTAGTGCGGGTTCTTGGCCTGGCTCTTGAAGAAGGCCTTCCACTTCACGGCGGGCGGCAGCAGCGCGCCGATCTTCTCGACGGCCTTCGGCGGGGCCTTCAGGGCCGTGCCGCCGGGAGTACCGGTGAGCAGCAGGTCGCCGGCGTCCAGGGTCTGGAAGCGGGCCAGCAGGGTCAGCGCCCGCGCCGGGCGGACGATCATGTCGGCCAGGGTGCGGTCCTGGCGCAGCTCGCCGTTGACACTCAACTTCAGCCGCAGGTCCAGGAGATGAGCGAAGTCCTCCGGCTCCAGCAACGACAGGTACGGACCGGTCGGCGTGAAGGTCGGGTACGACTTGCTCTCGTAGAACTGCGTCTTGGTCAGCTGCACCTCACGGGCGCTGACGTCGTTGGTGATCACCAGTCCGGCGACGTACGACGGCAGGTCCCGCTCCTCGACGACGGTGCCGACGGGCAGCGGCGCGCCCATGACGAGGCCGAGCTCGATCTCGTAGTCGAGGAACTTCACGTGGGAGGGGCGGACGACGGCGTCGCCGGGGCCGCTGACTGAGCCGGACGCCTTGCGGAAGAAGGCGGGAGGGATGTCGCCGGTGAAGCCCGAATCGCGGGCGTGGCTGCGGTAGTTGACCATCTGGGCGACCACCCGGCAGGGCGTGGTGACCGGCGAGAGCGCCACCAGATCGGCGATCGGAGTGCCCGGCTCGCCGGAGACGGCGGCCTCACGGACGGCTTCACGGTCGGTCAGCAGCTCGGCGGTGGTGACGGCCTTGGTGTCGACCGGGACGGCCCGGTCACCGCGGACGACCCACCAGCCGTCGGCGGTACGCAGGACATTGGTGCTCATGTCAGTGCCTTTGTCAGGGGATTGGCGGGCGGAGGTTCAGGAGTTGGCGGCCTTGAGCAGGCCGAACAGTCGTGCCGGGTCCATCTCGTTGTCGCCGCGCAGGGCCTCGATGACATCGCGGACCCGCTGCGGGGAGGGACTGGCGCCGAGGAAGTCACGAGTCGCGGGCGGGCCCCACTGGGCGAGACCGCTGGTCGACATCGGAGCCCAGCCCGGCTCGACGTCGCAGGAGAACAGGTCACCGTCGGCGAAGTGCTCCAGCATGAAGTGGTCGGGGTCGCGCCAGTAGTCGAAGAGCTGGCTGCCCTGGATGTGCCGGCCGATGCCCCAACTGCGCTTGTATCCGCGCTCCTTGAGGTACTCGCCGCCGGCGGCTATGGAGTCGAGGTCGGTGACCTGGTAGGCGGAGTGGACGTACCCCGTGCCCGGCCCCAGATGCATCGCGAGGGTGTGGTGGTCGGCCGGCACACCGCCCAGGTCACAGCGGATGAACGCCATCGTCGGGCCGCGGTCGCGCTGCCCGTCCAGGAACAGGAAGTCGGACACGATCATCCCGAGGGTGTCCAGGTACCAGTCCAGGGCCCGGCCGAACACCCGCGTCTCCAGCACCACGTGGCCGAGCCGCTGGATGCGGGACGGCTCGCGCGGCGGCCGCTGGGCGGCGTTGGTACGCCGGTGATCCGTACCGAAGTTGAGCAGCAGCGGCTGCTGTTCCGGCAGGGCGGGGAGCTGTTCGCCGCAGTGCACGACCCGCACGGGGAAGCCGGAGGGGTCGAGCAGGTCGACGCCCTTGCCGCCCCCGGGAACGTCGGCGTCCCGCACGTCCCTGCCCGTCGCGCGGGCCAGCCGGTCCAGGTCACCCCGCTCGGCGGCGCGGAACGCCGGACCGATGAAACGGGACGTACGACCACGCCGGATCACCATGCAGGGCGAGCCCGCGAAGCTGCCCCGCAGCCACAGCTCGCTCTCGGTGCGGGCGGCGACGCCGAAACCGAAGTCGCGGGCGAAGACCTCCGCCCGGTCCAGGTCGGGCTTCTCGAACTCCAGCCAGGCCAGGTCCGCGACCTTGATCACGGGGTTCCGGGAGCGGCCGGGGTGTTCGCCGCGCAGGGCGCCCTGCTCACTGTGGAGGTCCTGGTGGGCCGTGATGACGTCCCCGTTGACGCGTGTTTCAGACATGGTGCCCTCCGAGCAACATTGCCGCAATGAGGAAATCATCAACTGTGACAGTTCCGTCGTCAAGGCGTTCGCTGCAGGAAATGATGAATTCATCAGGACTGCGATCTGCATCGGGTAACCGTTAGACTTCTGCGCATGTCTACGTCAGCCCCGCCCAGCAACCGGTTCGAGCGACGTCGCGCAGAGACCCGTGGAGCTCTCGTGCGAGCGGCCCGGCAGATACTCGCCGAGACCGGCGACACCAGCGCGAGCATCCAGGCGATCGCCGAGCGCGCGGACGTGGGCTTCGGCTCCTTCTACAACCACTTCGACTCCAAGGCGGAGTTGTTCGAGGCGGCGGTGATCGACGCCCTCGAGGAGTTCGCGCAGGAATTCGACGAGCGTCTGACGGGGGTCGACGACCCGGCGGAGCGGGTCGCGGGCGGCTTTCGGCTCAGTGCCCGCATGGCCGACTCCCACCCGGAGCTGATGCAGGTCCTGCGCCGCCGCGGCCTCGCGCACATCCACTCGGGCAAGGGACTGGCCCGACGCGCCCTGCGTGATCTCCAGGTCGGCATCGCCTCCGGCCGCTTCACTGCCCTCGACCCCGTGGTCGCCCTGTCCGCACTGGGCGGAACCCTGCTGTCACTGGTGGAACTGCGGTTCACCCACCCCGACGTGGACGGCGACGAGGCCGCGGTCAACCTCGCCGAGATGGTCCTGCGGATGCTGGGCCTGCCCGCGGACGACGCCCACGAGGTCGCCCGACGCCCCTTGCCTGACGCCCCCTGACCTCACGCGGACGACGAGTCCGGGCGGAACGTGACCGAGCGGCCGGTGAAGCGGGCGTCGATTCCGTCCTCGCTGGTGGTGACCGACCGCAGCCGGAGCCCTTCGGGCACGTTCTGCAGCGGAATGGGCTCGTCCAGGGCCTTGTCGAGCAGTGATTTCAGCGGCGGGAGCAGTTCGCCCTGCTCCGCGCGTACGTCCGTGAAGGCGATGTGGTTGCCGCCGGCCGCCGAGACGGCCGCGCTCACGGTCACGTCGCCGACGAGCGGCAGACTCGCGGTCGCGTCGACCCGGCCGGACTCGTCCCCCTGTGACACCTGCACGCCGAGCGCCCTCGACACGTCCGCGTACGACAGGAACGCGGTCGCTGTGACGCCGTCCGCGTGAGCCTCGTCGGCGCTCCCCGACGTCTTCAGCCCGTCCATCCCGACCGTCAGCCTCGTCACCGGGAGCGGCCGGGTGGTACCGCCGGCCGGAATGTCGTGGGCGGTCAGGTCGACATGGTCCAGGCTGCCCGCAGCCAGTTGGTTCAGTACGGGAAATCCCCTCACGTGCACCGACGGCCGATCGGCGGTTCCCATGCCGTCCTGGAACGCCTTGGCCGTACGGCTCTCCGCGCGAACAGCGGCGATCCGGTCGACCGCGACTCCGCCGACCAGCAGGACCACCAGGGACGAGGCAGCGATGATCATGCGTCGTCTGGTCCGGGTCGGAGGGCTCACGTACACGGAGCCGTCGCCGTAGTAGGGCTCGCCGACGTACTCCTCGTCGCGGTGGGACTGATACACGGTTCTCCTCTTCGAGTGGTGCTTGGGAAGTGCGCACCTACGCGGCGTCGCCCTCGGGCCGGACAAACCCGCGGACGCACGCAGCAGCGCTGTCTCCTGCCACGCCCATCGCGATCAGGGCGGCGGTCGCGGTGCCGGTGCCGTCGTCGCTCCAGACCCCGCTGTTCACGCAGTCGAGAAGCCCTAGCAGGTGTCCCTCCAGCGCCCGGGTCAGGACGACCGGGGGGATGCCGGTCTGGAAGGCGCCCTGCCGTTGCCCACGGCCGATGATCGCCTCCGCCATGTCCCGAGCGGGGGCCAGGACTTCAGCGAGCCGATCGGCCCCGAGGTCCTGGGGAGCGAGGCGGAGCAGGGTGCGGTAGCGATCTCCGACCGGCCACACCGCGAGGACGAAGCGCGCCAGCTCCGTGACGGCATCCGCCACCGGCACACGCGGGACCGCGAGCGCCTGCCGCAAGGCCCACGTGGCCTCCTCCACCAGCCCCTCCATCAGTGCGGCCCGGCCGCTGAAATGGCCATAGACCGTACGGCGCACCACCCCTGCCGCCTCGGCGATGTCACCGAGGCTGCTGTCGGGGTCGCGTCCGAGTTCCTGCCTGGCCGCCTCAAGGATGCGGGCGCGCGTGAGCAGGGTTCGGCTGCGCTCCGGGGCGGCTGTCAAGTGTGCGTGGATCATGTCGAACCTCCGATGGGCGGGGAGGGCGACTCGATAGTTGCACGTCCACGGGCAATAAACTAGTCTGCACATCAACGGGCAATTAGCTGCCCCTGGTGCCGGGCCCCCCTCTTGGCCCCGCGTGCACCGATCTATCGATTCCGCACCCCGAAGCGTGCGCTTCGCCTCCTGCTGAGGAGCCTGACCATGCCGCTCTTTCCGAACATGCCCGTCGAGAAGATGACGGAGCCCTACCATCGGCGCTGGTGGGCGCTGCTGGTCCTGTGCCTGAGCCTGCTGATCGTGGTCATGGCGAACACGTCGTTGGTTGTGGCCGCCCCCGACATGACCAAGGACCTGGGGCTGTCCAGCAGTGACCTGCAGTGGGTCATCGACGGCTACACCGTCCCCTACGCCGCGCTGATGCTGGTGCTGGGCGCGATCGGCGACAAGTACAGCCGCCGCGGCGCGCTCGTCCTCGGTCTGCTGATCTTCGCCGGAGGTTCGGTGATGGGCGGCCTGGTCGATGAGACGAACCTCGTCATCACAGCCCGCGCGATCATGGGCGTCGGTGCCGCCGTCGTCATGCCGGCCACGCTCTCGCTGCTGGTCGCGATCTTCCCGCGCGCCGAGCGAGCCAAGGCGATCACCGCCTGGTCCGCGACCTCCGGCCTCGCCATCGCCGCCGGCCCGCTCGCCGCCGGCTGGCTGCTGGAGAACCACGCCTGGGGCTCGACCTTCCTGATGAACGTCCCCGTCGCCGTCCTCGGCGTCGTCGGCGCGCTGCTGCTGGTCCCGCCGTCGAAGGCGGAGGGCATGGGCCGCATCGACTACGTCGGCGGTCTGCTGTCGATCGTGTCGGTCGGCTCCCTGGTCTACGCGACCATCGAGGGCCCGCACTTCGGCTGGGGCACCGGCCCGATCACCGCGGCCGTCGTCGCCGGCGTGGGCCTGCTGGCCTTCGTCGCCTGGGAGTTGAAGCACCCCAACCCCATGCTGGACGTGCGCAAGTTCACCGAGCGCCCCTTCGGCGGCTCGATGATGGCAGTGCTGTTCTTCTTCTTCGGCACCTTCGGCTCGATCTACTACTCCACCCAGTTCCTCCAGTTCGTCCTCGGCTACGACGCCCTGGAGACCGGCATCCGCCTGCTGCCACTGGCCGGTGCGGTCTTCGTCGGCGCCGCGGTTACCGGCAAGCTCGCCCCGAAGCTGGGCGTGAAGATCGTGGTCGGAACCGGCATGGTCATCGGCACCGCGGGCGTCTTCCTGCTCACCCGGATCGAGACGGGCTCGACCTACACCGACTTCCTCACGCCCCTGCTGCTGCTCGGCTTCGCCATGGGCCTGAGCCTGTCCCCGGCCACCGACACCATCATGGGCTCCTTCCCCGAGTCGGAGCTGGGCGTCGCCGGCGGCGCCAACGACACCGCCCTGGAACTCGGCTGCGCCCTGGGCATCGCCATCCTCGGCTCGCTGCTGGCCACGTCCTACAAGGACAAGCTCACCGACATGGTCGGCGGCCACCTCCCGGCCGAGGCCATGGACGTCGCCAAGGACTCCGTCGGCGGCGGCATCGCGGTCGCCGAGCAGGTGGCCAAGAACCCCCAGGGCGGCGCCGAGCAGGCCCAGACCCTGCTGGGAGCGGTGCACGAGTCCTTCGCCCACGCCATCGCCCACACCAGCCTCATCGGCGGCATCATCATGGCCGCCGGGACCCTGATCGTCATCGCCGTCCTGCCCGGCCGCAAGCACACCGCCAAGCACGGTGAGGAAGAAGCGACGCCTGTGACCGAGGAGCAGACCGAGACCGTGGGCGCCTGAGCCCTGTACACCGGAGGCCGGAACCCCGATTCCGGCCTCCTCCACCCCCAGGACGGGCTGTGCCTGAGCGGCGCACGGCCCCGGGACGGTGCCGGGAGGGGACACCCGGCACCGTCCCCCTTTTTTCGCTGTCCGTCCCGGGTGGCTGGGGTGGCGTTCAGCGGACCCTCATAGGTGACCCCAACCGGGACCAGTTCCAGGATGATTGTCGAAGATCAGGCGCTATGGGGTGGTTTCGGGGGCGGCTTGGTTTGGCCCCACTGGCTTGACGCCGAGTTGGGCGGTGCAGCGTCGGGGAGCTGGTGATCAAGCCGTTCGGGGAGGGGCGGGGCAGGTGCGGGGGGATCTGAGAAGAGACGCCGCGCGGTTGAGTGCCGTGGGCGGCGCTGCGGATGGTTGGCATGGCGCTGCTCGGCCTGGGCTGGTGGCGAGATCACGCGGGATTCTGGGCGGACAAGGCGTTCCTCACCATTGTCTTCTCGTCCGTGACGACCGCTTCGTTCGGCGTTCCGTTGGCCCTGGTGATCCTCAACCGGGTTGCGATGGTGCAGGCCGAGGCGGTGGAAGCGTGTGCCTGGCGGCGTCTGGCCATGCGGGTGGCCGGCCAATGTGCCGCGTCCGTGCCCTTGCAGTTCCACGGGGCTGCGGCTCGTCTTGAACACGCGTCCGCCGGGCTGCTCGCGGTGGAGCGCACTGCGCAGGCACCATTCAAGGGCTGGGAGCCCGGGCGGGACGACGGCGCTCTCGCTGAGCCCCGTCAGCAGATCACGGATGGGACGTCGGAACACGCCCTGGAGGAGTTCCGAGCCGAGGTATGTCCAGGTAGTTCGGCCGTGCCGGTGGTAGTCGCCTGTGCCCGTGGACCTGATCAGGGAACGAGAATTCAACGCGCATCTGGATGACCTCAACCACGGCAAGGCGGCGCTTGCCGTCCCGATTCCGCCGAATGTGTTCCAAGGCATGCAGGTCGGCCTCGACGAACTGCGCGGTCCGGCCAAGTGTTTCGCTAGGAGGTGCGCATCGTCGAAGATCTGGTCCTGCCCCTCGGGACCCGGTCCGGCGGGCGGAGTGGACCTACCCATATGACGTGGCGGCGCTGGCCCGGCACTACCGCATCGCCACGACGCTGGCGCGGGGGCGGGAAAGACCCCGGCGCTTCGCATCGGGGTCACGTCGAACTGTGGGGGGCGAACTCACGCCTCGGTGGCGGCCATCTCGTCGACGACGATCTGCGCCCGCTTCTCCGGCACACCGGCCGCGATGAGCGTGGTGACGGCCACCCGGGTGCCGTCGTCCTCCAGCGCCCCGGTGTTGACCTCCTCCAGCAGGGCGACCGTCATCGCCTCCAGGCCGACGCTCAGCACCGGGGCCGGCAGGTGGGTGTGGAAGACTCCGTCCCGTTGTCCCTGCTCCAGGATGGCCGTGACCCTGACCCGGGCGGGCTCCAGGATCCCGGCGACGCGGTCCATGCCGAGGTCTCTTCGGGCCAGCGCCAGGAGCATCCGGTAGCGGTCGCCCACGGGCCAGAGCGCCAACGTGAAGTGGGCGAGCGCCCGGTCGGCCGGTTCCGTCACCTCCGCGCCGACCGCGACGGCGGCCTGGAGCGCCTCGGTGGCCTCCTCTGCCAGCGCGTCCAGGAGTGCCGCCCTGCCGGGGAAGTGCCCGAACAGCGTGCGCCGTACGACGCCGGCGGCGCGGGCGAGTTCCTCCAGGGTGATGTCGGGGTTCCGGCCGAGCTCCTGGCGGGCGGTGGCGAGGATGCGCGCCCGGTTGGACCGGGCGTTGCGTCGCTGGGGCACACGGCCGACGGGCTGGGACACGAAAGGAACCTCGAAGAAGCCAGGGCGGAGAATGGACCTCTCCATTCTGGCACGCGAGTCCCGACCGGCCCCAGACGCATCCGGGGCCGGTCGGGACCTCGTCAGGCGGGCAGCTCCTTGATGTCGGACGGCTCCTGCGGCTCGATGCCGTTGTAGTGGTGGCGGAAGTCGCTGGAGGCGGGGTAGGCGGCGCGGCGGGAGCGCATGATGGAGCCCAGCGGGCGGTGGGCCTCCAGGGCGTGCCAGGGGCTGAAGGAAAGGACGTCGTCGGCGTAGCGGCGGCGGGCGTCGCTGTAGGCGTCCTGGGCGGGCAGGTGCAGCACGGCCACGGTCTGGTGCGGTGACAGTTCCTCGGGCCACAGGACCGAGGCGTCCTCCACCGGCATCCGGTCGATGTCCGTGCACAGCTGGGCGCGGATGTCGTACTCGGCGCTGTTGTGCGCGAAGAAGTCGGTGACGAGGTCGCGCAGGGCCGACTCGCCGGCCTTCTTGTCGACGTGGCTGCCGGTGAGGGCCTTGACGTTCGCCGAGCGGGGCGCGGCGGACATCTTCGCCACGTGGTCGCCGTAGCGCAGCGCGGCCATGGAGTGGAAGGTCTCGCCGAGGATGTGGTCGTTGGCGGCGGCCAGGGTCTCGACGGCAGGCGGTAGCGGGCGTCCGACGCGCGTGAGGGCCTTGGCGGCCACTCGGGCGGCTGCGCCGGTGAGCTGGAGTTGCTGGTCGCTCTGGCCGGGCTGTTTCTCCAGGATGCCCTGGAGTTTGGCGTATTCGGCGATGTTGCCGAAGGGCAGGGTGGGGTGGTTGACGAGGAGGAAGTCCTGGGTGGTGAAGCCGTCGTCGAGGGCGCGGGGCCCGGGGGCGCCGATCACCTTGATCGCGAGGCCGCGCTGGACGGGCACCTGGTCGGAGCGCAGGTCGCCGGGGGCGGAGGAGAAGCGGACGATCACCGGGTGGGTGGCCGGTGCGGCGAAGAGGCCCTGGGCGAGGTGGGCGGGCAGGTCGGGCTGGATGCGCAGCTCGCCGGCGAGGACGCCGTGGCTCTTGGCGTGGGCGTCGCGCAGGCCGTGCCGGTGTTTGTCGGCGACCTGCTGGTTGGCCTTGCCCATGGCCGCGACGACCTGGCGGACGAGTTCGTCCTCGTCCGGAAAGGGCTGTTCGAGGTCGGGGCTGTAGCGGACGTACGAGGTCATGGGCAGTGCCTTCGCGCGGGGTGGGGGGTCAGTTGCTGCTGAGCCAGCGGATGGCGGACAGGCTGGGCATGAAGAAGTACTCGCCGCCGAGGAGGGTGTTGAAGGACTGGATGTTCTGCACCCGGCGGGGCGGGGTCCCGGGCACGGTGAAGTAGGCGCCCTTGTCCTGGAGCGAGATCATCGGGTCCTTCTCCTTGCCCAGGCCCATGAAGTTGCCGGAGCCGACCCATTCGCTCTGGAGGAACTCGACGTTGTCGATGGCCCGTGCGCCGAGGGCGATGAAGTCCAGGCCGCGCGGTGTGCCGTCGTCCTTGAGGCGATCCTGGGGCAGAGAGGTGCCGTAGGAGGTGCCGCGCCGGATGATGCGGCGGATGTTGACGTCGGTGAGGACCGTGAGCTTGGTGTCGCGCGGGTTCATCCGGCGGATGTGGGAGCCGAGCGGGGTGTGCAGTCCGCGTGGGTCGCCGGAGTAGTCGAAGTCGTTGATCCAGCCCACGATCGGGGTGAACTGCACCTCCTGCTTGAGGCGGTAGCCCGGCACGTACTGCGCGACCCGCGCCGCCATGTCCTTGACTGAGGCCCGGATGGCGTCGTGGTCCGCGTCCCCGATGAGGCAGAAGACGGTGTCTCGCATGATCAGCGGGGGTTCGGCAGGGTTCAGGATGATGACCGCCTTGCCGCGGGCCGCTCCGCCGACGTTCTCGATGGCGTGGGAGGTGGTCTCGGTGAACTCGTCGATGTTGGCGCGCGTGCCCGGCCCCGCCGACTTGGAGGCGATGGAGGCGACGATCTCCGCATAGTGGACGTCGGTCACCGCGGAGATGGCCGCGACCATGGGGATGGTGGCCTGGCCGCCGCAGGTGACCATGTTGAGGTTGTCCGCGCCGGCCGCCAGGTGCTCGTCGAGGTTGACGGGCGGGACGACGAACGGGCCGATGGCGGCGGGGGTGAGGTCGATGAGCCGCTTTCCGAAGGGCGCGAGCCGGTGGGCGTTGGCCAGGAAGTCAGGCTGGTCGACGCCGAGTTGGCGCTGGACGGCCGGGGAGGTCAGGCCGATCTTGCGGCCGACGACGACCGCACCGCTGTCCACTCTGCTGCGGGTGAGTTCCTGCTGTACGGCGTACGCGGCGTCGATGTCCTGTGTACCGAGCAGATCGCGTACCGGGACCACGGGCCGTCCCTCGGCGAAGGCGGCGGCGAGCCGGGCAGCCGCCAGCTCGACGGGTGTGACTGCCATGCCGGTCACCGCCCTTCCGCCGTGGTCACGGCGAATCCGGCGATCCAGGCGGGGATGGCCTCGTAGAAGCGAGACGTCATCTCGTACTTGCCAGTCGCCGCGAGGGAGGCGTACGCCGCGATCCAGGTGCGGACCTCGTGGGCGGAGCCGCCGCCCTGTGCGGCCATGTCATCGACGGTCCAGGAGTCGAACTCCGCGAGGTCGCCGCGCTCCAGATGGTCGAGGAGGAGGTTGTCCCAGGCGGGGTTGATCGGGATCATCTTCGTCGACCCGGCGGCGTAGTCGCGGCCGGCCTGGACGACCCGCTCCTCGCCCTTCGCACGCTGCTGAGGGGTGGGCGGGTTTCCCTCGATGAGCGCGTCGGCGACCCGGGGCGGTGCGCCCTCGCGCACCGGCACCGGCGGGTCGTGGGACAGACCACCGGAGGCGACGAACAGCACCCGCTTGTCCAGGGCGGCCGCGGCCTGACCGACCGCGGTGCCGAGAGCGCGGATACGGCTGACCGGGCCGAGCGGGGTCGCCACGCCGTTGACGAAGACGGGCACCACCGGCACGCGGTCGATACCGCCGAAGAGCACCTCCAGGGGCTGCGCGAAGCCGTGGTCCACGGTCATCCGGGCCGAGACGGTGAGGTCGATGCCGCGGTCGAGCACCCCCTTGGACAGCGTCCTGGCGGCCTCGGTGTCGACCGACAGCGGCCCGCCCTGGGAACCGAAGTCGCCCACCGCGTGGGCCTCGGTGGCCAGGCAGAACGGGGGCATCTCCTTGTAGAAGAAGCCGTTGTAGTGGTCGGGCGCGTAGAGGACGACGAGCTCCGGGTCGAAGCGGCGGACGAAGGCCCTGGCGCTCTCGACGGCCTCGTCGACGCGGGCCAGAACCTCGGGCTCGGGGTCGTTCCTGCCGGCCATTGAGCACGTACCGGAGACCGGGTCGTACACCGCGTACAGACAGGTGGCACCGATCTCGCCGGGAATTGCGTCATCGGCGTCGAAGTCCTGCTCCTCGTCGGTGTGGGTCACGATGTCATCAAGGTGCGTGAGGAGTTCGTCGGGCGACAGATCGATGCCGGAGGCAGCCGCATGACCACGGGTACCGAGAGGCTGCTCGGGGAGCTTCGCCGGACGCTGCGCGACGGCGGGCTGTACGGCTCGTTCCTCGTCCGGGACCTGGAGACGGGCGACGAGATCGGTATCGACCCCGACATCGAGTTACCCGTCGCTTCCCTCGTGAAGATCCCGCTCGCCCTGGTGACACTGGAACGCATCCGGCGCGGGGAACTCGACGGCGCCGCCGACGCTCTCTTCGCACTCACCCCGCCCGACCGGGTCGGGGCGGTCCTGCACGAGTTCGGGCTGCGCGGCATCGCCGTCCGGCACACCATGCGCGAGTTGATGGAAACCCCGGTGGAGCGTTTCGACCCGGCGGACGTACACCTCGCGCACGCCCTCGCGATCGACGCCGGCACCCCCGGGCGCGGCCACCGGGTGCCGCAACTCGACGTCTCACGCGCCAACACCGGGACGGCGCGGGCTTTCGTCGACCTCCTGCAGGCACTCTGGCGGTCGCGGCCCGGTACTGAGGGCGCCGAGCCCCCGGCGATCCACCCCGACGTCGCGGCGCGGGTGCGCGGCTTCATGGCCAACAACCTCGTGCGCAACCGCCTCGGCCCGGACTTCGACTCCGACTCCTCCACGTGGTCGTCCAAGACAGGCATGCTGCTCAACCTGCGCCACGAGGTCGGCGTAGTCGAACACGCCGACGGCCAGACCTATGCCGTGGCCGTCCTGACGGAGTCACGGGTGGCCGCCGGCAGGCAGCCGGGCGCCGACGCCCTCATGGGCCAGGTGGCCCGGCGCCTGCGTGACGAGCTCCGTTCGAGATGGGTCTAGGGTGCGTATCCAGTTCGTGACGACGGCGGGCCGGGCGACGGCCGGCTCGCGGTTCATCCCTGACCTGAAGAAGGTGCGGGTATAGAAGGGGAACGGAACACCCTCGAGGGCGCAGTCAACAGGATGAAGGCCCGGCGAGGCATCGCCACCCTCTGACACCCGTCGTTGGCAAAGACCCCTCTAGGCCGGCAGGCCGGTGTGCAGAACGGCGAAGACACCCTTGGCACGGGTGCCGTCCGGTGTCTGCCAGGTGCCGGTGACGCGACCGGTGACTGCCCGCGAAGGAGAGAACGGACCGTCCGGCGCGGGTTCGAGGACCCGGTGCAGGTGAAGGGTCGTGCCGTGCGGTGTGGTCAGCCGGGTGCCGTTCCGGTCGTCGACGGCGGCGGCGAAGTCCGAAGGGATGGGGCCTTCGCCGGTGAGGGAGGCGGTGACCTCACGGTCGGGGACATCACTGCTGTTCTGGTCCTGGGCCTGCACCCGCCCCTCGATCAAGGCGGCCAACTGTGCGGCCATCACCGGGTCCTGACACCCGTCGTAGGCCCAGCGCCGTCCGAGCACACCGTGCTCCATGGTGCCCACGAAAGCCTGCTCCGCCCCGTCGAGCGGGGCACCGCGGTAGGTGAGGGGAACCAGGTAGGCGGTCGGGTGGGGGCTGGAGGTGTCGGTGACGACCATGAACTCGATCCCCACCTCACCTTGCGGGTCGTCGAGCCGGAACCCGCCGGCTTTGGCCAGCTGCGGTGCCGTCGTGCCAGCGCGGTACCAGGGGCGGGAGGGCAGCCAGGAGGTGAGCAGCTCGAGCTTGGTCGGCTTGAGCGTGGTGCGGTGGATGACGGCCATGCCGGGGTCCCTTTCCCTTGCGTCGACGCGTTCCCTGAGATCACGCAGGATACGTTCGAGCGGGTCCCGGCTGGTCAGGCACCGGCCGGAGGCGGTTCGGCCGACCCGTCGGGGGCCGATTGGATCAGCAACCGATAACAGCCTGACCAGACCTTTTCGAACGGGCCGAGTCGGTGGACGCCGGGAGTCGGGCGCATCCCGTGAACCGGGGCGACGACAACTCCCGCAGCGCCGAGCAGTGTTGACGCCCGGCATGTTACCGGTAACATCACCTCTGTCTCCGTCGTACGCGACTGTGTCCTCCGCCCACCCTCTTCCAGTGGGCCGTCCTCCGGAGTCCGCGTGACCGACCAGCCCACCGCACAGCTAGCCGCTCCCTCCTCACCGACCCCGCCGGCTGCCGTCTTCAGCAAGGCCGCCGTGGTCGCCTCCTGCGTGGGCTTCGTGCTCATCGGCGCGTTGCAGGCCCTGTACGGGCCCGGGATCCCCGGTTTCCGGGAGGAGTTCGGACTGTCCCCGTCCGCCGCGGGGCTGGGGCTCAGCGCGCACTTCGTCGGCGGTGTGGCCGGCGTGCTGCTGTTCGACCGGCTCTACGGCCGGGTCGGCAACCGGCAGATCCTCGGCAGTTCCTATCTGCTGATGGCGGTGGGCGCGGGGGGCTTCGCGCTGGCATCCGACTGGTCGCTCGCCCTGGCCGCTGCCCTGCTCGCCGGGCTCGGCTTCGGCGGGATCGACTACGGCCTCAACCAGTTGTTCGCCATCGGCTTCGGTCACCGTTCGACCGCGATGCTGAACATCCTCAACGCCCACTTCGGCATCGGCGCCATCCTCGGCCCCGCCCTGATCGGCGCGGTCGGCGCCGAGCACTACCCGGCCGTTTTCCTGAGCTTCGCCCTCGCCAACCTGCCACTGCTGCTGTGCCTGAGGGGCGTACGGAACGACGCGCCGGTCCCGGCCGGGAGCGACACGCGCGGTGATCCGGTTCTGCGGCGGAGCCTCGGCTCGGTGCTCGCCGTCTTCGTCGGGCTGTACGTGCTGCACGTCGGCATCGAGGCCGGTGTCGGCGGCTGGGAGCCCACGCACCTGGAGGCCGTCGGCTACGGCGCGGGCGTCGCCGCCACCGCCACGTCCGTGTACTGGCTGATGATGACCGTGGGCCGCTTCCTGGTCGCCCCGCTCGCGCTGCGCTTCTCCGCCCAGGCCATCATCACCGTCTCCTGCGCGGGTATGACGGTGTGTCTGCTGGCCGCGTCCGTACCGGCGCTCGCGCCCTACGCCTACGCGGGTGTCGGTCTGTTCATCGCGCCGATCTTCCCCACCGGCCTGCCCTGGCTGAACCGGGCCGCACCGCGGGCCCGTAGGGCCGGCGCCCTGGTCATCGCGGCCTCCATGGCCGGCGGTGTCGCCGCCGGGCCGGCCCTGGGCAAGGCCATCGAATGGTCCGGGGTCCGTGCGGTGCCGCTTCTGCTGTGCGCCGTCTCGGCGCTCTGCCTGGCCGCCACGCTCTGGCTGATCCGCAGCACCCGTGCCCATTGACTCCCGCTGTCCCGAAGGGAAGCCTCCGCATGCCCGCTCTGACCACCACGCCCGACGGATTCCTGCTGCACGGCGAGCCGTTCCGGATCATCTCCGGCGCGTTGCACTACTTCCGCGTCCACCCCGACCTGTGGGCCGACCGGCTGCGCAAGGCGCGGCTGATGGGTCTCAACACGGTGGAGACGTACCTGCCGTGGAACCACCACCAGCCCGACCCCGAGGGGCCGCTCGTGCTCGACGGCTTCCTCGACCTGCCCCGGTTCCTCCGACTCGCCCAGGACGAGGGCCTGCACGTGCTGCTGCGTCCGGGGCCGTTCATCTGTGCCGAGTGGGACGGCGGCGGATTGCCCGACTGGCTGACCTCCGACCCGGATGTAGGGCTGCGTACCAGCGATCCCCGCTTCACCGGAGCCGTCGACCGCTATCTCGACCGGCTGCTGCCGGTGCTCCGGCCGCACCTGGCCGCGGCGGGCGGGCCGGTGATCGCCGTGCAGGTGGAGAACGAGTACGGGGCCTACGGCGACGACACCCCGTACCTGAAGCACCTGGCCGACGCGTTCCGCTCCCGGGGCGTCGAGGAGCTGCTGTTCACCTGCGACCAGGCCGATCCCGAGCACCTGGCCGCGGGAGGCCTGCCGGGGGTCCTGGCCACGAGTACCTTCGGCAGTCGGGTCGAGCAGGCCCTCGGCCGGCTGCGCGAGCACCAGAGCGAAGGCCCGCTGTTCTGCGCCGAGTTCTGGATCGGCTGGTTCGACCACTGGGGCGGTCCCCACCATGTGCGGGACGCGGCCGACGCCGCCGCCGACCTGGACCGGCTGCTGTCCGCCGGGGCGTCCGTCAACATCTACATGTTCCACGGCGGCACCAACTTCGGATTCACCAACGGCGCCAACCACAAGCACGCCTACACACCGACCGTCACGTCGTACGACTACGACGCGGCGCTAACCGAGTGCGGCGACCCGGGACCGAAGTACCACGCCTTCCGCGAGGTCATCGCCCGCCATGCGCCCGTTCCCGACGAGCCCGTCCCGGCTCCGGGTCCCAAACTCCCGCCGACCGACGTCGAGTTGAACAACCGGGCGCCTCTGCTGCCGCTTGCCGCCACACTCGCCGGTCCCGTTCACGCCGACGGCCCCTTGACCATGGGCGAGCTCGGGCAGCGCACCGGCTACGTGCTCTACCGCACCACCCTCCCCGCCCCGGGGGACGGCCTGCTGCACTTCGCCGGCGGGGTCGGCGACCGTGCCCAGGTCTTCGTCGACGGTGCCCCGGTCGGCGTGCTGGAGCGCGAACGCCACGACGAGACACTGCCCGTGCGCGTCCCCCGCCCCGGCGCCCGGCTGGAGGTGCTCGTCGAGAACATGGGCGGCGTCAACTACGGACCGCGCATCAGCGCACCGAAGGGCCTGCTCGGACCGGTCTCCTTCAACGGCACCGTCCTGCGGGGCTGGGACAGCCACCCGCTGCCGCTGGACGATCCGGCCGCGGTGCCGTTCCCCCCGGCCGGCGAGGCGGCGGTCACCGTGCCGGCGTTCCACCGCGGCACCTTCGAGGTGGAGACGCCCGCCGACACCTTCCTCTCCCTCCACGGCTGGACGAAGGGGCAGGCGTGGGTCAACGGCTTCAACCTGGGCCGCTACTGGAACCGCGGGCCGCAGCGCACGCTCTACGTTCCCGCACCCGTGCTGCGTCCCGGTGCGAACGAGCTGGTCCTGCTGGAACTGCACGGCACCACCGCCACGCGCGCCCAGCTCACCGACACGCCGGACCTCGGGCCGGAGAACACCTGGTGACGCACGTGCCGCGCGGTCCCCGCCCGGCGTCTCCGACCGGATCGGGATCACCAGCGGCCGGCTCACCTGTGGCGGACGCCCCTGGTTCCCGGTCTCCGGGGAGTTGCACTACTCGCGTTGCAGGCACGGGGAGTGGGAGGAGGAACTGCTGAAGATGAAGGCGGGCGGGATGGGCGCCGGAAGGTGGCCGCGAACGCCCCGGTGCACGTGCCGGGGCGGGTCGGCGACACCCGGCGGGCGGCCGGGACCCGGCACGCGGAGTGGCTGGCGACGCGCGCGTGGACGGCCCGGGCAGGCCGAGAGCCCCGCGCGTGCCGCCCGGCCTATGCTGTGCTCCAGCCGGGCGGGCCAGGACCGCCGTTCCCGACCTCGAGGACTCCCCCGCCATGACACCGAGCGCCACCGACAGCCCTGTGCCCAAGGGCCGCAGCAGGCGCAACTTCGCGGGGACGCGGCCGGTGATGGCCGACGTGGCCCGGCTGGCCGGCGTCTCCAAGCAGACCGTCTCCCGGGTGCTCAACGACCACCCGGCCGTCCGTCCCGAGACGCGTGCGGCGGTCCTGGACGCCATGCGGACGCTGGGCTACCGGCCCAGCCGCAGCGCACGGTCGCTGGCCAGCGGCCGGACCCGGATGCTCGGGGTCATCTCCTTCGACGCCGCCCGGTACGGGCCCGCGTCCATCCTGACCGCGATCAACACGGCGGCCCAGGACGCCGGTTACCTCGTGAGCTCCATCGCGCTCGACACGGCCGACCACGCGACCGTCGTCGAGGCCGTCGACCGGCTGTCGGCCGAGGGCGCGGACGGCGTCATCGCGATCGCCCCGCAGCAGTGGGTGGGCCGGGCCCTGGCGGAGACCGACCTGGGCACTCCCCTGGTCGTGCTGGAGAACGCCCTGGGCGACGACACTCCCCTGATCACCGGCGACTCCCGCACCGGCGCCCGCAAGGCCACCGAGCACCTGCTCGCTCTGGGCCACACCACCGTCTGGCACATCGCCGGCCCGGCCGGCTGGACCTCCGCCGACCACCGGCGGGCTAGCTGGCAGGCCACGCTGCAGGCGGCCGGTGCCGACGTTCCGGCTCCGCTCGTCGGTGACTGGAGTGCGGACACCGGTTACGAGCTGGGCCGTCGGCTGGCCCGACGCCCGGAGGTGACGGCCGTGTTCGCGTCCAACGACCAGATGGCCCTGGGGCTGCTGCACGCCCTGCACGAGTCCGGGCGGTCCGTCCCCGGGGACGTCAGCGTCGTGGGCTACGACGACATCCCCGAGGCCGCGCATCTGCTGCCCCCGCTGACCACCGTCCGCACCGACTTCGCGGAGATCGGCACGCGCTCCCTGCGTCTGCTGCTGGACCGTATCGACGGGCCCGGGGAGCGGCCCCGGGTGGACACCCTGGTCCCCGTCGACCTCGTGGTGCGCGCCAGCAGCGGCCCGCCGCCGCGCTGAAGCCGCTCCGTCAGCCACTTCCCTGGGCGGCCGCCCGCTGCCAGGCCGTCTCCCGCAGCAGGCGCAGACCGTTCAGGGCGACGAGGACCGTGGAGCCCTCGTGGCCGGCGACGCCCAGCGGCAGCGGCAGGTTCCCGGCCAGGTCCCAGACGACGAGGCCGGCGATGAACACACCGGCGATGACGAGGTTCTGCACGACCAGCTCGCGGGCTCGGCGGGAGAGGGCGACGGTCGCGGGGACGGCGGCGAGTTCGTCGCGCACGATCACCGCGTCCGCGGTCTCCAGCGCGAGGTCGGAGCCCGCCCGGCCCATGGCGACGCCGGTGTGGGCGGCGGCCAGGGCGGGCGCGTCGTTGACGCCGTCCCCGACGACCAGCACCTTGTGGCCGGCGCGCTCCATCTCCTGGACCGCGGCCAGCTTGTCCTGCGGCAGGAGGCCGGCTTGCACGTCGTCGATTCCCGCCTCGGCGGCGAGGCGGGCGGCGGCCCGGGGGTTGTCGCCGGTGAGGAGCGCCGGGGCGGTACCGGTGAGGGTCGTGAGCGCGCGGACCGTGGCCGCCGCGTCGGGGCGCAGCCGGTCGGCGATGCCGAGCAGTCCTGCGGGGGTGCCGTCGACGACGACCAGGACGGCGGTACGGCCGGACTCCTCGAGCTCCGCGGCGGTCGCGACGGCGTGGTCCAGCAGGCGGTCGGGGGCGCCCACGGCGACCGTGCGGCCGCCGACGACGGCGGTCACCCCCACCCCCGGAGTGGACGTGAAATCGTCCGCGTCGGGCAGGTCGAGGCCGCGCTCGCGGGCCGCCTCGACGACCGCCCGGGCCAGCGGATGCTCACTGGGCCGCTCCGCCGCTGCCGCCAGCGTCAGCAACTGGCCCTCGTCGAGGCCGGATCCGTCCAGCGGCAGGACATCGGTGACGCGCGGGCTGCCCTCGGTGAGCGTTCCGGTCTTGTCGAGCGCGACCGCGTCGGTCTGGCCGATCCGCTCCATCACCACCGCCGACTTCACCAGTACGCCGTGTCGTCCGGCGTTGGCGATGGCCGACAGCAGAGGCGGCATGGTGGCCAGCACGACCGCGCACGGTGAGGCCACGATCATGAAGGTCATGGCACGCAGCAGCGCGTCGGTGAGCTGCGCGCCGAAGGCGAGCGGCACCAGGAAGACGGCCAGGGTCGCGGCCACCATGCCCAGCGAGTAGCGCTGTTCCACCTTCTCGATGAACAGCTGCGTGGGCGCCTTGGTCTCGGACGCCTCCTGCACCATGCGGACGATCCGGGCGATCACCGAGTCGGACGCGTCACGCTCGACCCGGATCCGCAGGGCCCCGGTGCCGTTGAGGGTGCCGGCGAAGACCTCGTCGCCCCGCTCCTTCGCCACGGGGAGCGGCTCGCCGGTGATGGTCGCCTGGTCCACCTCACTCGCGCCGTCCAGCACACGGCCGTCGGCGCCGACGCGCTCCCCCGGGCGCACGAGGACCGTGTTCCCCACGGCCAAGTCCTCCACGGGAACGGTCTCTTCGCCGCCGTCCGGGGCCAGCCGGGTGGCGGTGGCGGGGGCCAGGTCGAGCAGGCCGCGGACGGAGTCGGCGGTGCGGGCCGTGGCCAGGGCCTCCAGCGCGCCCGAGGTGGCGAAGATGACGATGAGCAGCGCGCCGTCCATCACCTGCCCGATCGCCGCCGCGCCGAGCGCCGCGACGACCATCAGCAGGTCGACGTCGAGCGTGCGGTCCTTCAGCGCCTTGAGCCCCTCCCACCCCGGCTCCCAGCCGCCCGTGACGTACGACAGGGCGTACAGCGGGCCCCAGGTCCAGGCGGGGGCGCCGGTCAGCTGCAGGGGCAGCGCGAGCAGGAAGAGGACGGTGGCCGCGGCGGCCCAGCGCGCCTCGGGGAGGGCGAGGACACGGGTACGCCGCCGGGCCACCGGTCCGGTACGGGAGGGCCGCGCCCGGTCGACCGGCCGCGGTGTGAGGGTGGAAGTCATCGGGGGTCCTTCTGGCGGGGGCGCGTCAGGCGCCCCTCACCATACAGGAACACATGAAGACTCATTCATCCCTTCATGTGCGGCCTCACGCGAAGTGTCACCGCACGGGCACCGCGAGGTACTGGTACTCCAGGAACTCGTCGATGCCGACCCGGCCGCCCTCGCGGCCGAGCCCGGACTGCTTGACGCCGCCGAAGGGGGCGGCGGGGTTGGAGACGAGGCCGGTGTTGAGGCCCACCATGCCGACCTCCAGGCGTTCGCTGACACGCAGGGCGCGGTCCAGGCCCTCGGTGAAGACGTAACCGACGAGGCCCCAGGGGGTGTCGTTGGCGCGGGAGACGACCTCGTCCTCGTCGTCGAAGGTCAGGATCGCGGCCACCGGGCCGAAGATCTCGGTGTCCATCAGACGGCTCTCGGGGGACACGTCCGTGAGCACGGTCGGCGGGTAGAAGCAGCCCGGCCCCTCCGGCGTGCGGCCGCCGACCAGCACCTGGGCGCCGCGCTCGACCGCGTCCGCGACCAGTTCCGCCACCTTGGCGCGTCCGGCGGAGTCGATCAGCGGGCCGACGTCGACACCCTCCCGGGTGCCGGGGCCGACGACGAGCGCACCCATCCGCTCAGCGAGGCGTCGCCCGAACTCGCCGGCCACCGAGCGATGGACGAAGAAGCGGTTGGCGGCGGTACAGGCCTCGCCCATGTTGCGCATCTTGGCGATCATCGCGCTGTCCACGGCCACATCCAGGTCGGCGTCCTCGAAGACGATGAACGGCGCGTTGCCGCCCAGCTCCATCGAGGTGCGTACGACCGTGTCGGCGCACTGCGCGAGCAGCAGCCGGCCGACGGCGGTGGAGCCGGTGAAGGACAGCTTGCGGATGCGTCCGCCGCGCAGCAGCGGCTCGCACACCTCGCCGGCGCGGGAGGTGGTGACGACGTTCAGCACACCGTCGGGCAGGCCGGCCTCCTTGAGGATCCCGGCCAGGGCCAGGCCGGCCAGCGGGGTCTGCGGGGCCGGCTTGAGGATCATCGTGCAGCCGGCGGCGATGGCGGGGCCGATCTTGCGGGTGCCCATGGCCAGCGGGAAGTTCCAGGGCGTGATCAGCAGGCAGGGGCCGACCGGGCGGCGGGAGAGCAGCATGCGGTTGCGCCCGTCGGGAAGGGTGCCGCAGCCGCCGTCGATGCGGACGGCCTCCTCGGAGAACCAGCGGAAGAACTCCGCGGCGTACGCCACCTCGCCCCTGGCCTCGGCCAGCGGCTTGCCCATCTCGGAGGTCATCAGGTGGGCGAGTTCGTCGGTGCGTTCGAGGATGAGTTCGTAGGCACGGCGCAGGATCTCGCTGCGGACCCGGGGCGCTGTGCGCGCCCACTCGGCCTGCGCCTGGACGGCCGCTTCCTCGGCCAGCCTGGCGTCCTTGGGACCGGCGTCGGCGACGTGGCAGAGGATCTCGCCGGTGGCGGGGTCGTCGACGGGCATGGTGGCGCCGTCCGCGGCG
This sequence comes from Streptomyces sp. NRRL S-455, assembly GCF_000717875.1. Taxonomy (GTDB): domain Bacteria; phylum Actinomycetota; class Actinomycetes; order Streptomycetales; family Streptomycetaceae; genus Streptomyces. The sequence continues at coordinate 538 of NZ_JOCT01000042.1, read as the reverse complement.
TCCACCCAGGCACCGCCGATGAACAACTGGGTCAGTACCTCGGTCATGTTGTCTCTCCTGGTCGGTCGGCGGCGGGGTCGAGCAGTTCGGCGAGGTGCAGGGCGCGGATGTCCCGGTCACCGGCGAGGTGGTCGATCTGGGTGGCGCAGCTGAAGCCGACGGCGACGAAGGTGCGGGTCATGATCCGCCGGGCGACGGACAGCCGGCCGGTGCTGACCCAGGTCAGACCGCGAGCCCGCAGCACCGCGACCACGTCGTCGGCGGTGTGCGGGAAGGCCACGGCCCGCGGCGGGACACGGTAGTTGGAGGCGTCGTAGGCATAGGGGCCGGTCGCCCCCGGGCCGGTCTCCACCCGCCGACCGGGCGCGATCTCGGCGAGGTGGGCCGTCGGGCCCGCCAGGTCGCGGGTGGCGGTGGTCATCGGTCCGACGCTCCCGAGGTGCCGGCCTCGACGGCGTTCGCCCAGGCCTGGAGGCCCTCGTCCACGCCCGTCTCGTCGATGACGAGCGCCGGGATCATGCGGACGACCTGGTTCCAG
>NZ_JOCT01000041.1 GCF_000717875.1 Streptomyces sp. NRRL S-455 | reverse complement strand
GGGTGGGGGTGCCGGTTCCGGATGGGGTGGGGGTGCTCGGGGACGGGGTCGCGCCGGGCTGGTTCTCCTCGGGGAGGTGGCGGCTGACCTCGGCTGTCGTGAGGCCGAGGCCGCCCAGTTCGATCTCGTCCCAGGCCTGGAGGTGGCGGGTGCCCCGGTCGAAGTAGAGGATCGACGCCTCGATGGGGTCCGGGTGCTTGCCCTCGATGGCGCGCAGACCGCTGCCTCCCGTGGAGCCCTCGACGCGCAGCCGGGTGCCGTACTTCATGACTTCCGTCTCGTCGTGGTGGATGTGGCCGGCGAGGGCCAGGGGGACCTCGCCGTCGACCTCGCGGGCCGCGGAGGGTTCGTGGGCGATGGCGACGTCGACGGGGGTGCCGGCGGCGCGCTGGTCGCGCAGGGCCGTGGCCAGGCGGGCGCCCGCGAGTTCCTGGGACTGCTCGGCGCCGATGCTCTTGGAACGGTCGGGGGTGTACTGAGGGTCGCCGATGCCCGCGAAGCGCAGGCCCTTGATCGTTGTCGCGCGGCCGTTGTCGAGGACGTGGACGTTCTTCAGGCTCTCCAGGTAGCGCTGGGTGATCATCGAGTCGTGGTTGCCGCGGACCCAGACGTAGGGGGCTCCGAGGTCCTCGATGGGGTCCAGGAAGCCGTTCTCGGCGGCCGTGCCGTGGTCCATCGTGTCGCCCGAGTCGACGATCACGTCCACCTTGTACTGCTCCACGAGCGAGGCGATGATCTTCCAGCTCGCCGGGTTGAGGTGGATGTCGGAGACGTGCAGGACCCGGATGGTGGAGGGGTCGGGCGCGTAGGCGGGGAGGGTGGACGTGGCGTCGTAGAGCTTGGTCACGTTGGTGACGAGGCGGGCCAGTTCCTTCTGGTAGACGTCGAATTCGGTGACGATGCTGCGCGCGTTGCCGACCAGGGAGGGGGCCGAGGTGAGCAGGCCGGAGAACTTGGGTTCCAGGACGGAGTCGGGGCGCCAGGTGGCGTACGCCGTGCCGCCCGAGGCGGCGAGCAGGGTGAGTGCCAGGCCGCCGGCGGCCAGGGCGCGGCGGGGGCGGCGGTAGACGACGAGGCCGAGGGTGGTGGCGCCGGCGACGACGGCGACGCACGAGCGTACGGCCAGGTCGAGGGTGCCGCGGCCGACGTCCTCGGTGACTTCGTCCTGGAGGCCGGAGAGGCGTTCGGGGTGGTCGACGAGGGCCTGGGCGCGGTCCGGGTCGAGTTGGTCGACGTTCACGTCGAGGCGGACGGGGGCGATGTGGCTGTCCAGTTGCAGGGCGCCCAGGGGCGAGACGTTGATCTTGGTGCCGCCGGTGGCAGAGGGGCGCAGGGTCATGGTGGTGTTCATGGGACCGACCGGGACCCGTACGTTGCCGACGATCAGCAGGCCCAGCCAGGCGCCCAGGAGGACGACGGCCACGAGTCCGACCGCGCGGGTCCACGGGTGTGGCTGCGGCACGAGCGCGATGGTGGCCGGGGCCTGGCGGGAGCGGTAGCGGCGGGCGAGGGCTCTCGGGGCCTTGCGGATCGGGTTCAGGACACGCAGGGCAGCGGCGGGGACGCGGACCATTGATCCCGTATGCCCAAGTCCCGGGCTTGATATGCGACGCCGGATGGCTCTCGTACGGTCGGGCCGTGGCCGACAATGGGCCTGTGCTGGAGATGACGCGCGAGGAGTTCGAGGAGCTGGTCGCCGAGGCGCTCGACCGGATCCCGCCGGAGCTGACGCGACTGATGGACAACGTCGCGGTGTTCGTGGAGGACGAGCCGCCGGCGGATGATCCCGAGCTGCTCGGGCTGTACGAGGGGACTCCGCTGACCGATCGGGGTGAGTGGTACGCCGGTGTGCTGCCGGACCGGATCACGATCTACCGGAATCCGACGCTGCGGATGTGCGAGTCGCGGGAGGACGTCGTCGCCGAGACGGAGATCACGGTGGTGCACGAGATCGCGCACCACTTCGGGATCGACGACGAGCGCCTTCACTCCCTGGGCTACGGCTGAGCGACGGTGTGAATGCGGGCCGCGTGTCCTCTTGCGGGCGGCGGGAGTTGGAGGTGTTGACTCCATCACCCTTCCCGGAGGTGGCCCCGTGCGCCCCTTGTACGTACCTGTCCGCTTGGCCGCCACCGTCGTGGCCGTCGCCGCTGCCGCCGGCTGTATGAGCGTCGGCGACGACGGCGCGGGCGGGAGCGCGAAGCCGTCGCATTCCGCCGGGCAGCGTGGCGGGGAGGCGCCTGACGGCGGGTCGGCGGTGTCGGGCGGCGGCGAGGTGGGCGGTGCGGTGTCGGGCGACAAGGAACGCGGGCGGGACAAGGACAAGAAGGGCAAGAAGGGGAAGAAGGGCAAGGGCGATGGCGGGCGTGGGGAGTCGGCGTCCCCCGACGCGTCGTCGTCGGTCGCGGCGAGTGCGTCGGCGCCTGGGCGTGAGAAGCCCGGGGAGCCGGGTCGGCCCGCGCCGAAGCCGCCGGTTCCGCCCACTCCCACCCGGACGGCCGAACCGGAGCCCACGCCGACTCCGCCCGAGCCCACTGCGTCCTCTGAGCCGACGCCGGAGCCGTCGTCGTCGGCGCACGAGCCTCCCGAACCGCAGCTGGCCGAGCGGGAGCCGGCACCGGAGGCGGGCGTGCCGGCGTAGCGGTGCGGTCGCGTGGGGCGCGGGGGTTCGGCCCACGCCGGGCAGCTCCGTTGTGGCCGCGTGCTGTTGCTGCGGTCACCCGAGCGGGCCGGTCGTGGTGACGCGGGAACATTTCCGGGAGGCGGGTGGTTGAGGGCTGTCGGGAAGTGCTTCGGTGCGTTCCCGCTGTCTCATGCGCCGTCCGGTTTGCCTTGCGGGGCCCGGAGTGCGTATGGTGGCAGATCGTTTGATCCCATCTTGCCCGGCGCCACCGCAGAGCGCGCCGTGTGGCGCGTACTCTCCTTTGCCGTGGTGGACCGCATTGAGGCGGTCGTATTGCGAAGCGAATCACGGAGTTGACGGGCGCGTGCCGACTTGAGACTCCGGAAGGTTTCGCATTCGCATGTCCATTGCCAGTACTGACCACGTCGTCGTGCCCGAGAACGAGGCAGCCGAGGACGCCCCCGAGGTCACTTTCGCCGACCTCGGTCTGCCCGAGGGCGTTGTGCGCAAGCTCGCGCAGAACGGCGTGACCACCCCCTTCCCGATCCAGGCCGCGACCATTCCGGACGCCCTGGCCGGCAAGGACATCCTCGGCCGGGGCCGCACCGGCTCCGGCAAGACCCTCTCCTTCGGTCTGCCGACGCTGGCGACGCTCGCCGGTGGCCGTACGGAGAAGCACAAGCCGCGGGCCGTCATCCTCACGCCGACGCGTGAGCTCGCCATGCAGGTCGCCGACGCGCTGCAGCCCTACGGTGACGTCCTCGGCCTGAAGATGAAGGTCGTCTGTGGCGGTACGTCCATGGGCAACCAGATCTACGCCCTGGAGAAGGGCGTCGACATCCTGGTCGCCACTCCGGGCCGGCTGCGCGACATCATCAACCGCGGTGCCTGCTCGCTGGAGAACGTGCAGATCGCCGTTCTCGACGAGGCCGACCAGATGTCCGACCTGGGCTTCATGCCCGAGGTCACCGAGCTGCTGGACCAGGTTCCGGCGGGCGGCCAGCGGATGCTGTTCTCCGCGACCATGGAGAACGAGATCAAGACCCTGGTCGACCGGTACCTGAACAGCCCGGTCAGCCACGAGGTCGACGCCGCGCAGGGCGCGGTGACGACCATGTCGCACCACATCCTGATCGTGAAGCCCAAGGACAAGGCGCCGGTCACCGCCGCGATCGCCTCCCGCAAGGGCCGCACCATCATCTTCGTGCGCACCCAGCTGGGCGCGGACCGTGTCGCGGAGCAGCTGCGCGACGCCGGTGTGAAGGCCGACGCGCTGCACGGCGGGATGACCCAGGGCGCGCGGACCCGGACGCTGGCCGACTTCAAGGACGGGTACGTCAACGTGCTCGTCGCGACCGACGTCGCCGCACGCGGTATCCACGTCGACGGCATCGACCTGGTGCTGAACGTGGACCCGGCCGGTGACCACAAGGACTACCTGCACCGGGCGGGCCGTACGGCGCGCGCGGGCCGCACGGGCACGGTCGTGTCCCTGTCGCTGCCGCACCAGCGGCGGCAGATCTTCCGGCTGATGGAGGACGCGGGCGTCGACGCCACGCGTCACATCATCCAGGGCGCCGGCGCCTTCGACCCGGAGGTCGCCGAGATCACCGGTGCCCGGTCGATGACCGAGGTGCAGGCCGAGTCGGTGGGCAACGCCGCGCAGCAGGCCGAGCGTGAGGTCGCCCAGCTCACCAAGGAGCTGGAGCGGGCGCAGCGGCGCGCGAACGAGCTGCGTGAGGAGTCGGACCGGCTGCTCGCGCGCGTCGCGCGTGAGCGGGGCGAGGAGCCTGCCGCGGTGGCGGCCGGTGAGTCGGTGGAGGCGTCGGCCGGTGTCGAGGTGTCCGTGCCCGAGCAGCCGACCGCGAAGGACGTCGAGCGTGAGGAGCGCGCCGAGGTTTCCGCGCCGTACGAGCGGCGGGAGCGGCGCGAGGAGCGTGGCGGCGGCTTCCGGCGTGACGACCGGGGTGGCCGTTCCTTCGACCGTGACCGGGACCGTGACCGTGGCGGGCGTTCGTTCGAGCGGCGTGACGACCGCGGTGGCTTCAACCGCGACCGTGACCGGGATCGTGACCGTGGCGGGCGTTCCTTCGACCGTGACCGCGGCTTCCGCCGGGACGACCGGTCTGACCGGGGCGACCGCGGTGAGCGTGGCGGCTTCCGGCGTGACGACCGTGGCGGGCGTTCCTTCGAGCGGCGTGACGACCGCGGCGGGCGTTCCTTCGAGCGGCGTGACGACCGCGGCGGCTTCAACCGCGACCGGGACCGTGGTGGCTTCCGCCGGGACGAGCGCGGCGGGCACCGGGGCAGCGACCGTCCCTTCAACCGGGACCGCCGGGACGACCGTCCGGGATTCCGCTCCGGTGGCCACGACCGTCCGTACGGCCGTCGTGACGACCACCGCGGTGACCACCGTGGCGGCGGTTCCTTCGGCCGCCGCGAGGACAAGCCGCGCTGGAAGCGCAACGGCTGACGCACCGCGTCAGTGACGCCGACCGGGCCTGTTTCCCCCTTCGGCACGGCCGGGTCCCCGATACCCGATCGGAGACTCGGCCACGGCGGGCTATGCTCGTGGGGGCAACATCGCCTGGGCCCTTAGCTCAATTGGCAGAGCAGTGGACTTTTAATCCATTGGTTGTGGGTTCGAGTCCCACAGGGCCTACAGAGGAGCCCCAGTCCAGACCGCGTCTGGACTGGGGCTCACGGCTGTGGAGCGACTTGAAGCCGCGTCAGCCGCTGACCGTGCACGCTCTGGCTTGTGGGGGTCTGGTTACAACCCGCAGGAGCCGCGGTCGAGGTGGAAGTACCGGGCGTTGGCCCAGCGGCACAGCCGCATACCGACGATGACGCCGACGATGGTGATCAGGGCAGGAAGGTATCCGCTGGCGACCTGGATGATCGGGATGGCAGGGCAGCCGCCCGAGATCGCCCAGCCGGTACCGAACAGCACCGCGCCGGGGATCACGCCGGCGTGGATGCGCCCCGGGGTGCGGCGGACCCGCAGCAGAGCGAAGGCGCACACGATGATCACCACCGCGCCCGCGAAGGAGAGGAGCATGCGCGGGTCCTGGAAGGTGAACATGCGGTTCAGCTCGGCGTAGTCGCCGAAGCCGATGTTGGTGACGGTGTAACCGAGGGCCAGTCCGGTGATGATGCTGGCCAGCAGAACCGCGCCTCGGGTGCGCATCAGATCACCTTCCACAGGAGGAACGACACCGCGACGGCGGTGCCGAAGAAGACGGCTGTCGCGACGATGCTGACCGGTCGTAGCCGGCCGCAGCCGCTGAGTCCGTGGCCGGAGCTGCACCCACCGGCCAGCCGGGTGCCGAAGCCGACCAGGACACCTCCCACGAACAGCACGGCGATCATGATGGCCGAATCGGCGGTGACCAGGTTCCGGAACGCCGGGCCCATGTCGAAGCGGAGGTGGAAACGCCCGGAGGTGACTGCGGCGATGAGTCCACCGAGGAAGATCGACACCAGCAGGACAGCCTGAGTGATCAGTGGGGCCGGGCGCAGGCTGGTGGCTGCCGGGCGCTCAGTCGCGGTATCGGCATCGGCACCGGCATCGGCTTCGAGCGGCTGCGAGGTCCCGTAGGGGACCTGCGGAACGGTGGACGTGGCGGTGGCGGTGGAGGCGGTGGCGGTGGCGGTGGTGCCGAAGTGTTCCGCTGTGGCTGCGGCGAGCGCCTCGGCGAGAGCTTGATCGTCGGCGAACTCGTCGTCCATCCGCTCGAGCCGGCGTTCGCGGCGCCAGTGCAGCACGCGATCCCAGGCTGCCGACACCCCGAGGGACCGATCGGTGACGAGGGTGTGGTTGATGGTGACCAGAGCGAGTCCGACAGCGCCCGCCCACCAGGGCCAGTAGGTGCTCATGCGGGTCCTCTCATCCAATCGGCGAGTCGAGCCCACCAGCCGCGCTTGGGGCTGGGCGCTTGGCGTGTGTGTCGAGCGGCGTTGTCCGTGGGTTCGGCGGTCTGCGGGGACGGTGTCGGCGGGCGATGCCAGACATTCGCCGGCGAAGGTGTTGCCCCGAACGGGGCCATGGCCTCGGGTGTGGTGGTTCCAGGCCCTGACGGTGACTGCTCATAGGGCTGGGACGGTGCCGGGGATGGTGCCGGCTGGGACCAGGACGCGGCCTCCGGTGTACCCGGGGCGGGCTGTGACGGCGAGGGCTGTTGGGGGGTGGCCGGAGCTTCGAAGTGCCGCGCACGGGCTCCGTTGGGCAACAGGCTGATGGGCACGCGCTCGCCGGTGAGGGACATCTGGTAGCGCGCACAGCCGAGCCATCGATCTGTGCTGTCGCAGTAGTACTCGCGCCAACCTTGCAAACTCGCCCTGAGCAAGGGGAAGAGGGGGCATCCTGCGGCATGTGAGCAACTCACGTTGCTCCCTCCTGACCGGCACGCCACCCTCCGTGAAGAGCGGTTGCCGTTTTTAGTTGCTGCCCTCGCTGTGCTCGGTCGACGGTTTGTATGCCAATGTGTTGACGGGCAGTGACAAATAAGGTGCTGCTACTCCATTTCTCGACCGGGCGCGATGCAACCATTGTTTCGGGCGTCGGGCAACTCGGGAATTCATGGGACGGGTCACTTGGCGCTGCTCGGTGAGATAATCTCCGCGACGGACATGCGGCGTCTCCCTCTCGTATCCGGATATTTACGGCCGTCAACGAGGCTGCTGGGAGCGGGTTTCGGCTTCCTGGGTGCGGTCTGTGCCAGCGCGAGGTAGCCGTTTCTGAAGGTGCGTGTAAATCCTGGGGTTTATTGTGGCGGCGGCGTGAATGCAGTGGATATTGATCGAAGAACTAAAAAGAACCAAGGGGGGTAATCATGTGTCAGCGTGCTGTCTGCCCGTCATGTCGAAAGGTGACCTATGAGGGTTGCGGGAGGCATGTGGACCAAGTACTGATGGGTGTACCGGCCGCTCGGCGGTGCATGTGCGATTCTGCGGAATCCGGAAGTGCCCGCACGGTGAGAACGGCGAGTCGATCGCCATCAGTGCCATCAGTGCCATCAGTGCCATCAGTGCCATCCGGGCAGGACGGGGCGAGGGGCGGCTGGTGGGCTCGGCTCGTCGACTGGGTGAAAAGCCCGGCATAGCGCCGGGCCGTCATCACCCTGCCGCCGACGGACAGCTGAGCCCCGTCGTCGACGGCAGGTTCGCCCCTGGACCGGGCCCCTGCCGGGCCTCAGCCCGTCGCCAGCATCCCCGACCGGAGTCGCGCCACCGTCCGGGAGATCAGCCGGGACACGTGCATCTGGGAGATGCCGAGGCGCTTGCCGATCTCCGCCTGGGTGAGTTCCTCAACGAAGCGGAGGTGGAGGATGAGGCGCTGGCGTTCGTCGAGTTCGGCGACCAGGGGGGCCAGCGCGTGGAAGTCCTCGACGAGTTCCAGGGCCGGGTCCTCCTCGCCGATGAACGCGGCGAGCGTCGCCTCGCTCTCCTCGGAGTCGTTGCCGATCGTGGCGTCCAGGGAGGAGGACGAGTAGCCGTTCGACGCGACCTGGGCCTCGACGACCTCCTCCTCCGACAGGTTCATCAGCGCCGCCAGCTCGGCGACCTTCGGCGCGCGGCCGAGGCGGGAGGCGAGTTCCTCGGTGGCCTTGGCGAGTTCGGTACGCGCCTCCTGCAGGCGCCGCGGCACGTGCACCGCCCAGGACGTGTCGCGGAAGAACCGCTTGATCTCGCCGACGATGTACGGCACGGCGAAGCTGGTGAACTGGACCTCGCGGGAGACCTCGAAGCGGTCGATGGCCTTGATGAGGCCGATGACGCCGACCTGGACGACGTCCTCCATCGCCTGGCCGCTGGCGCGGAACCGGCGGGCCGCGAACCGCACCAGTGACATGTTCATCTCGATAAGCGTGTTGCGCGCGTACTGGTATTCGGGCGTGCCCTCTTCCAGTACCGCGAGGCGGTCGAGGAACTGGCCGGTCAGCTCGCGCGCGTCCTGCGGGGCGAGCTTCTGCGGCTCCGCGATCTGCGGAAGGTCCTCACCGCCTGCGGTGCGGGAATCCGTCGTCATGCCGATGCGCGTGGTCGCCGTCACGGGCCCTCCCTCATAGTTCCGGCCCGCTCCCATCCCCCGACAGGCCACCTCACGCCCCGTTACCCGCGCTTGCCGGGCTCATGCCCCGCGAACCTCAGGCCGAGACGTAGCCCACAGTCGGTGCAGGTCGGGGCGGTGACGGGGTATCCGCACCGACGGTACGGAGGGGAGGTCGAGGAGTGCCGGGAGCAGACAGTTGTCGTTTGACAACCATAGTCGGAGAACAACAGAGTAGCCGTGGCGGACGGGCACGGGGAAGGATCCGGAATGTTCGACCCGGTGCCGCGTCGGGTGGTTCGAACAGGTCAGGCAGTCTGGCTGCCGGAGGTGCGGGCGTCGTCGGCGTCGTCGTGTATCTGGGCCGCCGCCGCGTCGCAGAACGCCTCCAGCCCCTGCAGCAACGCCACCCGCTTGGCGGCCGGCATCTGGTCGAGCACGGCGCGCAGCGTCTGCTCCCGGCGGGTGCGCAGGTCGGCCAGGAAGGCGCGGCCCCGGCCGCTGAGGTGCAGGCGTACCTCGCGCCGGTCCACCGCACTCACCTCGCGTTCGACGAACCCGGCCGCCTGCAGCCGGTCGCACAGCCGGCTGGTCGAGGGCGGGGTGGAGGCGAGGGAGTCGGCCAGGGTGCGCAGGTTGATGCCCTCGTGGTGCTCGAGCATGAGGAGCACGCGCAGCTGGGACGCGGAAGCGGGGGCCGTCGAGGCCCGGCCCCAGAGGACCTCCAGCAACTCCGCAGCCGTAGAGGTCACACGCGCGACCTCTGCTGGCTCTGGGCGGGGTCGGAGGGAAGTCACAGTCACACTCTCGCAGGCACCGGGGTGGCCGTCAGCGTACTAGGCGTACGGGCGCGAGGGCGGAAACCGGCCCCGGGCCGGCAGCGGCCCACCGCGCCCGGCACGCGCCCAGCCCCTCCCGTACCCGAGGACCCGCGCCCCAGGACCCGTACCCGTGGACCCGTCGACGACCGAGAAGAGATTGGTGTTCAGACCATCGTGACGACGATCGTGAACAGATTCGTGGCCGCCGAGCGCGCCCTGCGCACGGCGGCGCCCCACCGACTGCTGGACGAGGTCCGTCGTGTACTGACCGATCAGTACGCGGCGGACTCCGTCGAGCTGTACCTGGCCGACTACGGACTGACGGTGCTTCAGCCGGTGTCGGTGCTGCCGCACACCCTTCAGCCGGTGTCCGTGCACAACAGCCCGGCGGGCCGGGCCTTCGGAGCGCAGCAGGCGTATGTGGAGCCCCTCCCGGAGGGTCTCGTGCGCGCGCATCTGCCGGTCACCGTGCGCGGCGACCGCCTCGGCGTGATGTCGGTGGCCCTGCCGGGCGGCGAGCACGCCGACGGCTGCCTGGGCGAACTCGCCGAGATCGCCCAGGTGCTCGGGCACGAGGTCGTCGTGGCCGAGCGGGACACCGACCTGTACCTCCAGGCCCGCCGCAGGGACCGGCTCACCCTGGCCGCCGAGATGCAGTGGCAGCTGCTGCCGGGCCGCTCCTGTTCCCGCCCCGAGTACGAGCTGGGCGCGCAGCTGGAACCGGCGTACGCGATCTTCGGTGACAACTTCGACTGGTCCGCCACGGCCGACCGGCTCAGTCTCTACGTCACCAACGGCATGGGCGAGGGCATAGAGGCCTCGCTGCTGACGAACCTGGCGATCAGTGCTCTGCGCAACGCGCGCCGGGCCGGTCTGCCCATCGCCGACCAGGCGGCCCTGGCCGACCAGGCGGTGTACGCCCACTACCGGGGCCGCTGCTACGTGTCCGTGCTGATGCTCGACATCGAGCTGGCCACCGGGCTGGTCCGGGCGGTGGACGCCGGTTCCCCGCGGCTGCTGAGGCTGCGCCAAGGCGTGGTGGAGCGGATGCCCTTCGACGCCCAGTTGCCGCTCGGCATGTTCGAGGAGACCGACTACGTCGCCCAGGAGTTCCGTGTCGAGCCCGGCGACCGGCTGGTCTTCGTCAGTGACGGGGTCTACGACGTGGCCTCGCCGGGTGGTGAGGCGTACGGAGACGCCGCCCTGGCCCGGGCGATCCAGTCGACGCGGCTGCTGCCGGCCGCCGAGGTGCCCCGGGCGATCCTGCGCGAACTGACCGGCCACCGCGGCGAAACCGTCCCGGACGACGACGCCCTCGTGGTGTGTCTCGACTGGCGTGGGCGGTAGGGCGCGGGGGAAGACGCAGGTCGTGGGCGTGCACGAAGAGTTGTTTGGTGGTGTCGCACGGCGGCACTAATGTTTGTCATACGGCAAGTAACGGCTGGGGCGCCGTGGCGTGACCTCGGTCCGGCCCGTGCAAGGGAGCGATGCAAGTGTCGGTGTCGGAAGAGAACGCGGAGCAGGAGCCGGCGGCCCAGCAGGTGAGCGCCTTCCTCGAACGGCGCCGGGAGCAGATCGCCCAGCGGTGGGCGGACGCGGCGCTGTTCCGCACGGTCTTCACCGTGTCACGTGACGAGGCGGTGGAGGCCGGCAGGTCCGTGACGGCGGCGCTGGCCGCGGTGGCGGCCTCGGGGCGGCTGGAGGACATCCGGGCGTCCGGGTTCGAGGCGGTGCGTGACCAGTTGGGGCGGATGGCGGCTTCCCGCGCCCGCACGGGCATGGACCCGGACGGGGTCGCCAGGGAGGTGGCTGCCCTGCGCGAACCGGTGACGGAGCTGCTGCGCGCCGAGTTCGAGGAACCGTACGCCCCTGAGGCCCAGAACTGCGTGCTGGCGCTGACCGTGCTCATGGGCACACTGCGCCTGGTCGTGCTGGAGACGACGGTCAGCGCGAGCGAGGAGCTGATCGCCCGGCAGCGCGAGCAGCTGCACGAGGTGGCCACCCCGGTGATCAAGCTCTGGGAGAGCACGGTCGCCGTACCGCTGATCGGCACGCTGGACAGCGCCCGCAGCCAGGTGGTCATGGAGAGCCTGCTGGACGCGATCGTCGCCGAGCGCGCCCGGTACGCCATCCTCGACATCACCGGCGTGCCCACGGTCGACTCGCTGGTCGCCCAGCACCTGATGAAGACGGTGGCCGCGGCACGGCTGATGGGCGCCGAATGCATCGTCTCCGGGATCCGGCCGGCCATCGCGCAGACCATCGTCCACCTGGGCATCGACCTGGGCACGGTGCTCACCCGCGCGAGCCTGGCGGACGCCCTGGCCTACGCGCTCAGCCGGCAGGGCGTGGCCATCTCGCCGGTCGCCGCGGCCGACGCGGGAGCGCGGTGACCGGGGCTGCGGGGAACGGGCCCGCGGGGTTCGGGCACCCGGTGGCCGGGCATCCGGTGGCCGGGGCCGCGGGCGGGCACGCCTTCACGGTTCCGGTCCTCAAGCTGGGCGACACCCTGCTGGTCACCCTCCAGGGTGAGCTGCACGACGGGATGGCCGAGCAGCTCCAGCAGGACATCACGGACCGGATCGCGCACACCCGAGTGACCGGTGTGGTCATCGACATCTCCGGCGTGGAGATCGTCGACTCCTTCCTGGGGCGGGTCCTCGCCGAGATCGCCGCCGGAGCCGAACTGCTGGCCGCCCGCACGGTGCTGGCCGGGATGCGCCCGGCGGTGGCGATCACCCTGGTCGAGCTGGGCCTCACTCTGCCCGGACTGCTCACGGCCCTGGACGTGGAACGCGCGATGGAGCTGCTCGCCGCCGGTGAGCGACAGGGCGAGGGGAGTTGAGTGATGCAGGCCTCCCGCCACGCGGCCCCGGCCACCCTGCCGATCGGCTCGGACGCCGACCTGGCCTGGGTACGGCAGCAGGTCCGGCAGGCCGCCGCCGAGCTCGGTTTCGGCCTGGTGCAGCAGACCAAGCTCGTCACCGCCGCCAGCGAGCTGGCCCGCAACACCCTCGTCCACGGTGGCGGCGGACATGTGGCGCTCACTCCGCTGGACACCGGGCAGACGCGAGGGCTGCGGCTGGCCTTCGTCGACAGCGGGCCCGGCATCCGCGACCTGGACCAGGCGATGACCGACGGATACACCAGTGGCGGCGGGCTCGGTCTCGGCATGAGCGGGGCCAAGCGGCTGGTCCACGAGTTCGAGGTGGAGAGCCGGCCGGGGGAGGGGACCACCGTCACCGTCACCGCGTGGGCCACCGCCGTGCCCCCGTCCCGTCCGGGGTCCTGATGAGCAGGGTGTGGGACGTGCCGGTGGACGACTCCACCCGGGTGCGGGACGTCCGGGTGGCGGTGGAGGAGGCCGGTGCGTGCGCGGGGCTCGGCCCGGACCGCACCGCGACCGCCGCGCTCGTGGCGACGGAGCTGGCGACCAACCTGATCCGGCACGCGGAGGGCGGGCGCATGCTCGTCGACCTCGTCGAGCGCCCGCACGGCGACGGCCGCGGCCGGTCGGTGCAGCTCGTCTCGCTCGATCACGGCCCGGGCATCCCGGACGTCGCGGTGGCGATGAGCGACGGCTACACCACAGCGGCCTCCCTGGGCGCGGGCCTCGGTACGTGCCGGCGCATAGCGAACGACTTCGGCCTGCACAGCGCGCCCGGCCGGGGCACCGTCGCCGTGGCCCGCATCGACCACCACCCCCCGGCCGACCGGACGAGGACGCCCGCGCGGGGCCCGCGCGCGGGTGGCGTCAACGTCCCCCTCGGCCGGGCCGAGCACTCCGGCGACGCCTGGAGCCTGGTGGACGACGGTGACCGGCCGACCCTCCTGCTCGCCGACGGGCTCGGTCACGGAGCCAAGGCGGCGGAGGCCTCCGACACCGCCGTGGGCGCGCTGCGCGGGCTGGCGGGCCTGCCCCCCGACGAGATCCTGCGGCGCCTGGGCCGGACTCTGCGCCCTACCCGGGGCGCGGCCGTCGCCGTGGCCCAACTGGACCTCGCGGCCGGGCGGTTGTACTTCGCCGGGATCGGCAACGTCAGTGGCCGTCTGCGCACCGGCGGCAGGTGGAAGCCGCTGCTGTCCCAGCCCGGCATCGCGGGCGCCCAGGCGCCGGCGTCCCTGACCGTGCAGCGCGAGCCGTGGCAGGACGACTGCCTGCTCGTCCTGCACAGCGACGGACTGCCCGGCCGCTGGACGCCTCCGGACGACGCCGTGCTCCTCGGCTGCGACCCGGCGGTGGTGGCCGCGGTCATCCTCAGGGACTCCGGCAGCGCGGCTCGGGCGGTGGGGGACGACACGTGTGTGGCGGTGCTGAGCGGCGGGGGCGGCGCCATGGGTGGTGACGGCTCGAGGGGCTGACGGGCAAGGAGTCCGGCGAACCTACGCGCCCGACTTCGCCCGTCGCCCACGCCGTACGTCAGTGCCCGTCGGTCCTGTCGGGCCCGTCGGTCGGGTCGGTCCCGTCGGTCCTGCCGACCCTATCGGTCCTCTCGGTTCTGTTCGTCTCTTCAGTCCTTTTCGCAACGCTGGTGTTCATCCCGATTGATTCGTTCCCCCCGTCGGTACGGGGAAGCCCAGAGTCCCGCGCCGCGAGAAACCCCCGCAACCCCGTGCGCAACGCCGCCCGGTCGTCCGGCTTCATCGCCGCCAGTGCCGTGGCCAGGGCCTCGGTGCGGCGGCCGGCGATGTCGCCCAGGACGTGTCGTCCGTGCGGGGTGAGCCACAACTGGACCTCGCGGCGGGTGTCCGGATGCGGGACGCGCTCCAGGAGGCCGGCCGCCGCCAGGCGGTCGCAGAGGCGGCTGGCCGTGGGAAGGCCGATGTCCAGCCGGTCGGACAGGGCCGTGAGGTTCAGGCCGGGAGCGGCCTCCAGCGTCCGCAGCGCCCGCAGTTGGTGCAGGGACAGCCGCAGGGAGGCGTCCTGGGCGGCGATCGACCACAGGGCGGTCAGACTCTCCACAGCAGCGGCGATCTGTGACGCGACGGCTTCCGGGCCATCGCCCGCTCCCCTCGCCCGGTGGTCACCGGGGCCGCCGAGTTCGGTCACAAAACGGTCACTTTCCATAAGCTCCGGGTACTGCGGAGGTCGCCCTCTTTCAAAGGCTGTACCCGATGAGCCGAGGTGCAAGCAGCTTCTTTCACCCGCCCGGACGGGACCGGGAAGCTCAGCCGGCGCTGAGCTCCGTCAGCGCGGCGAGCGGCAGCGTGTGCTGCGTCTGAAGGACCTTCGCGCGCAGGTAGCGGACGTTGTGCGCGGTGGTGAAGACGCCCGTCGGGATCCGGTCGCGCACGTCGACTCCCAGGGCGCGCAGCTGGCCGGACTTGTCGGGGTTGTTGGACAGCAGGTCCAGCTCGCCGATGCCCAGGGCCCGGAGCATCTGGGCCGCCGCCGTGTAGTCGCGGGCGTCCTCCGGCAGCCCCAGGGCGGCGTTCGCCTCGTAGGTGTCGAGGCCCTCGTCCTGGAGGGCGTACGCGTCGAGCTTGTTGTAGAGGCCGATGCCCCGGCCCTCCTGGCGGAGGTAGAGGAGCACGCCGCCGCGGTCGGCTATGCGCTCGACCGCCTCGCGCAACTGCGGACCGCAGTCGCAGCGAGCCGAACCGAACACGTCCCCGGTCAGGCACTCGGAGTGCAGCCGCACCAGCGGAACCGGGCCGGGCTCGCCCAGGACGATGGCCACGTGCTCCAGGCCGTCGGCGAGGCCGTGGAAGGTGACGAGTTCGGCGTCGGCCCGGTAGCCGTCGTGGAAGCGCAGCGGGATCCGGACGCGGGAGCGCGGGGTGGCGACGACGGCGGGGGTGTCGGGCATGCGGGGCCTCCGGGTTCCGTTCCTGTTCGGCTGCACAGCCGTACTGCTTCAGATTTGAAGCAGTTCCATGGGCCCGGACACTACTCTTGCTTTAAATTTGAAGCAATGTGAATACGGCGCCTTGTGGCGCACGTCACGAACAGGCCGTCGACGACCTCCGCCGCCACGGCACGTCGTCCGACGCGGGCCGGGATCCGTCCTCCTGGAGTCCCTGCGCGATCGCCGCGGAGATCTCCTCCAACTGCCCCACCTGCTCCTCGCTGAGCCGGTCGAACAGGAAGCTCCGCACGGTCTCGACGTGCCCGGGCGCGGCGCGCTCCAGTACGGCGAACCCGTCGTCGGTCAGGGCCGCGATGCTGCCCCGCTTGTCGTACCGGCAGGCCTCGCGCCGCAGCAGGCCGTCCTTCTCCAGCCGTGTCACCGCGTACGTCAGCCGGCTGCGCGTGATCTTCAGCCGCTCGGCGAGGTCGGTCATCCGCAGCCGCCGTTCCGGAGACTCCGACAGTACGGACAGGATGGAGTAGTACAGATGCGGCATGCCGGCGTCCTGCTGCAGCTGCCGGTCGATCGCGTCCTCGAGGAGCAGTGAGGCGGCGACGTACGCGCGCCAGGCGCGTTGCTCCTCGGGGGTGAGCCAGCGAGTCGTCATGTCATCAGTGTAGGTTTGTTTCAAACTTGAACCAAGCCCCATTCCGTCCAAGCCCGTTCCGTCAGTCCACTATCAGTCCGCCATCAGTCCGCCGTTCCAACGAGCCGGGAGCGTCGATGCCCCACCCGTACGTCCTGCTGTCCGCCGCCGTCTCCCTCGACGGCTACCTGGACGACACCGGCCCCGAACGCCTGCTCCTGTCCAGCCCAGCGGACTTCGACCGGGTCGACGAGGTCCGGGCGTCCGTGGACGCGATCCTGGTGGGCGCCGGGACCATCCGCGCCGACAACCCGCGGCTGCTGGTCAACTCGGACGAGCGGCGCGCCGCCCGCACGGCCGCCGGTAAACCGGAGTACCCGCTCAAGGTCACCGTCAGCGGCTCCGGCGACCTCGACCCGGCGGCCCGGTTCTGGCACACCGGCGGCGAGAAGGTCCTCTACACCACCGACGAGGGCGCCGGACGCGCCCGTGCCCTCGGCCTCGCCACCGACGTCGTCCCGCTCGGCGCCGAGCTCGACTGGCGCCGACTCCTCACGCACCTGCACGACGTCCGGGGCGTACGGCGCCTCATGGTCGAGGGCGGCGGCCTGATCCACACCCAACTGCTCACCCAGGGCCTCGCCGACGAACTCCAGCTGGTCCTCGCCCCGCTCTTCGTGGGCACCCCCGACGCGCCCCGCCTCTTCGGGCCCGGCGGCTACCAGTCCGGCCGGCTCCGGCTGCTGGAGACCCGGCAGATCGAGGACGTGGTCCTCATGCGGTACGAGCCGACCGCTCCGAGCGCCGGCCCGCTCCCCACCGCCGCCGACCACCACTGGCTCGCCCTCGCCTGCGAACTGGCCGCCCAATGCCCTGCCTCGGACACGGCGTTCAGCGTCGGTGCGGTGGTGGTCGCGGCCGACGGTACGGAACTGGCCCGCGGTCACTCCCGGGAGGGCGGCGATCCGGTCGTGCACGCCGAGGAGGCGGCCCTCGCCAAGACCGACCCGGCCGACCCGAGGCTCCCCGGCGCGACGGTGTACAGCAGCCTGGAGCCCTGCGCCCGCCGGGCCTCCCGCCCCGCGCCCTGTGCCCGGCTGATCCTCGACGCGGGCGTACGGCGGGTCGTCACGGCCTGGCGCGAGCCGGACACCTTCGTGGCGGCGGCCGACGGCGGTGGCGTCCTGGCGGACGGAGGAGCACAGGTCGTCGTCCTCCCCGAGCACGAGGACGCCGCCAAGGCCCCGAACCACCACCTGCTGACCTGAACCAGCGGGTGTGTGCGAGCTGTCCCGCGAATGACGTACACTGGTGTCACAACGACGCGGGGTGGAGCAGCTCGGTAGCTCGCTGGGCTCATAACCCAGAGGTCGCAGGTTCAAATCCTGTCCCCGCTACTGAAGGCCGAGGGCCGGAATCCGAAAGGGTTCCGGCCCTCGGTTTATTTGCGGGCCTTCCTCGTCACAGGCAGTAAGCGAATCACGTCGCTCCGCGTCACAACTGACACACCGTCATAAACCTTGAGGCGCTCATGAAGCGGCCAACTCGCCCGTTTTGGGCTGGTCACAGCAGGTAAGTCCGCGCGAAAAAGCTTAATGATCAAGCGGAATCGCTGGAATACCCACCGCGCGTCTATTAACGTTCGATAACGCAGCGCGGTCGTCCCAGCCGTCACAGAAGGCGGCTCCGTGCGCACGCGCCGAATCCCGAAAGGGAACCGGGGAACCACAACTTGGGGTGAATCGGGCGTAAGCCGCCGTGGAAGCACGGTGGTTATACGCGCGTAGGAGACCTTCCTGCTCCGAACCCGTCAGCTAACCCGGTAGGCGAGAAGGAAGGAAAGGAGTACGCCCACGTGGCGTCCAACCGGCCTGCCCCCGCGGCCCCGTCCGCGCCGAACCAGCGCGACACCGAGACCTTCGGCTACGGCGGTCTGCGTACCGACGAGGGCCCGTTCCAGGAGTGGAACCCCAGTGCGGAGTCCATCCGTCCCGTCCGTGGCCGGCATCGCGTCACCAAGCAGCGCGGCGGAGGGCTCGCCCGCAGCTCCACCGTCCTGGGCGTCGGCGTCATAGCCGCCGTGGGCGCGGGCGGTATGGCCAGCGCCCAGACCGGCAAGCCGCCGGTGTCGATCTCCGTGTCGGACCTTCCCTCGGTGGGTTCCCTCATCTCGGACGACGACACACCCGAAGGCTCCGCCACTCCGCTCAGCGACCTCGCCACGGCGTCCGCCGACACCGAGCAGGGCACCTCCGGCGCCGGTGAGGCACTGCGCGCCCGGATCATGGCCCAGGTCGAGCACCAGCAGGAGCAGATCGAGACCAAGGCCGCCGAGGAAGCCGCGGCCGCCGCCGAGAAGGCCGCCAAGGAAGCCGCCGCCAAGGCCGAAGCGGAAGCCAAGGCCAAGGCCGCCGAAGCCAAGCGGAAGGCCGAGGAGGAGGCCCGCAAGAAGGCCGAGGCCGAGCGGCTCGCCGCCCTCGCCAAGCAGTACACGCTGCCGACCTCCTCGTACACCATCACCTCCAGCTTCGGCCAGGCCGGCGCCTACTGGTCCTCCGGCTACCACACGGGCCTGGACTTCGCCGCGCCCACGGGTACCCCCATCAAGGCGGTGCACAGCGGCACCATCACGGAGGCCGGCTGGAGCGGGTCGTACGGCTACAAGACCGTCCTCACCCTCGATGACGGCACGGAGATCTGGTACGCGCACCAGTCGTCCATCGGCGTCAGCGTCGGCCAGAAGGTCAGCACGGGCGATGTCATCGGCCGCGTGGGCGCCACCGGCAACGTCACCGGAGCGCACCTGCACCTCGAGGTCCACAACGGTGGCTCCGGCGGCATCGACCCGATGGCGTGGCTGCGGGGCAAGGGACTCAATCCGTAAGCGGCGCACCCCTGTCGAAGCACCGGCGGCCCTGACGACGACCCCCCGACGTCAGGGCCGCCGGTTTCGCTGCCGACGGGAGTGTTTACGGGAGCTTTGCGTCCCCCTCGGAATGTGGTGTTCCGGCACGGTCGTTGACGTGGGGCATGACTTCTCTTCGCAAGCTCGGCTCCTCCGACCTCGAGGTCTTCCCGCTCGCCCTCGGCGGCAACGTCTTCGGCTGGACCGCCGACCAGGCTCAGTCCTTCGCCGTCCTCGACGCCTACACCGCCGCCGGCGGCAACTTCGTCGACACCGCCGACGTCTACTCGGCGTGGGCCGACGGCAACCAGGGCGGCGAGTCCGAGACCATACTCGGCCAGTGGCTCGGGGCACGAGGCAACCGCTCCGACGTCGTCGTCGCCACGAAGGTCAGCCAGCACCCCGAGTATCAGGGCTTGTCCGCCGCCAACATCAAGGCCGCCGCCGACGCCTCCCTGCGGCGCCTGCGCACCGACTACATCGACCTCTACTACACCCACTTCGACCGGCCCGACGTACCGGTCGAGGAGATCATCGGCGCGCTCGACGACCTCGTGAAGGCCGGGAAGGTGCGGCACATCGCCGCCTCCAACATCTCCGCGGAGCGGCTGCGGGCGTCCCTGGAGTTCTCCGACCGCGAGGGCCTCGCCCGGTACGTGGCGCTCCAGCCGCACTACAACCTGGTCTCCCGCGACACCTACGAGGGCGAACTCCAGGACCTCGCCGAGCGGACCGGGCTCGCGGCCGTTCCCTACTACGCGCTCGCGTCCGGCTTCCTCACGGGCAAGTACCGGTCCGGTACGACCGTCGAGAGCGCGCGTGCCGGGGGTGCCGCCAAGCACCTGGAGACCGAGCGGGGACGCCGGGTGCTCGACGCCCTCGACGAGATCGCCGCGGCACACGACGCTCCCGTGGCCACGGTCGCCCTGGCCTGGCTCGCGGCGCAGCCGACGGTGGTGGCGCCGATCGCTTCCGCGCGGACGGTGGAGCAGTTGCCCGCGCTCCTGGGGGTCGGGGAACTGACGCTGACGGAGGCGGAGGTGGGGCGGCTCACGGAGGCTTCTGCCTGACGTGGGCCCGAGGCTGCCGCCTGACGTGGGCCCGCTCGCCCTGAGCCGGGCTCGGGGTGTTTCGAGTTCCGGGCTAGGAGCGGTAGGGGTTGTACGTGGGGGACGGGTCGTATGCGGGGGACGGCGTGTACGCCGGGTACGGTGCCGGGTGGCCGTACCCGTACACCCCGTACACCGGCCAGGGCGGTGCCGACACAGGGACCGGAGGGGCCGTCATCCGTGCCGCGTGGTCCAGCGCGGGGCGGGCCGCCTCCCGGCGCCGCCACAGTTCCCGCAGGAGTTCCTCTTCCCGGACGGTGAAGTCGGCCCCGGCGCGGCCTCGGCGGCCCCGGTGCCGCAGGAACGCCAGGGACGTTGCGTACCCCTCGTACTGAGCCACCGCCCGCGCCGCCGCCCTTCCCGCGTGACGGCGGGCGTACTGGCGGGCGATCCGCCGGGCCCGCATCGAGCCGAGCGCGTACGGCTCCGCCGGGGACAGCCACCCGGCCACGGCGTACGTGGGGAGTTCCTCCCGCACGGTCCGCAGCTCGCGCTGCCGGGTCCACACCACCAGCCATGTCAGCAGCCCGAAGATGGGCACCATGAACGCCGCGTAGACCGCGAGGAACCCGTACTCGCCGAACGAGGACGAGCCGTTCCACATCGCGTGCATCCCCATGGCGAGCAGCAGTCCGGAGAGCGGGAAGGCGACGCGGCGGAGGTGCTGGCGGTCCGCCGCGAGCGCGGAGATGCCGAAGCCTATGCCGGTGAGGACCGTGAAGAGCGGATGCGCGAACGGCGACATGATGATGCGCACGAAGAAGGTCGCCGCCGTGACGGAGGCGATGCCGGTGTCGCCGGTGAGCTGGTCGGTGCCGAAGGCCATGCCCAGGTAGAGGATGTTCTCGGTGAACGCGAAGCCGGTGGCGGTGACGCCGGCCACGACGACCCCGTCGACGATGCCGGTGAAGTCGCGGCGCCGGAAGAGGAAGACCAGCAGGACGGCCGCCGCCTTGGCCGTCTCCTCGACCACCGGGGCTATGACGGTCGCGCCGAGGGTGTCCGCGCTGGACGGGTCCGCGGTCGCCGTCGCTACCCATCTGGTCGCGAAACTGTTGGCGACGATCGCTATCAGCGCGGCCGCACAGGCACCCCAGGCGAAGCAGAACAGCAGGTTCCGCCAGGGGCCCGGTTCGACCCGGTCCAGCCAGCGGAACGCGGCTATGAGCAGGGGCACCGGAAGCGTGGCCAGCCCGAGCCCCACCAGGAACCCTTCCGTGCCGGTCTCCTCGCGGACCAGGGCGAGGATGACCAGGCCGGAGATCGCCAGGAGCGTGATCAGGGCGCCGTAGCGCACCCAGGCGCGCTGCCACCAGTGGGCGTGCCGCAGGGGGCCGCCTTCCGGTGTGCCGACGTCCGGTGTGGCGACGGCCGGTGTACCGGCGACCGTTGTGCCGACGGTGGGGCCGCCGGGGTGGGGCGGGTGTGGGGGGCAGGTGGCCACGGCATTGACCCTAACGACGGGTGGGCGCTGTCCGCAGTCCGGAGCGGTGCGGTCAGGCGCCCGCGGAGGGTTGGTCCACGTGCTGTACGCGACGGAAGAGGAGGTCGTTCACGACATGTCCCTTGTCCAGTCCCTGCCCCTCGAAACGGGTCAGTGGACGGAAGTCGGGACGCGGCGCGAAACCGCCGTCCGCCTGCGTGTTCTCGAAGTCGGGGTGAGCCGTGAGAACCTCGAGCATCTGTTCCGCGTACGGTTCCCAGTCGGTGGCGCAGTGCACGATCCCGCCGGGCTTGATGCGGGTGGCGGCGAGGGTCAGGAAGTCGGGCTGGATGAGCCTGCGCTTGTGGTGCCGCTTCTTCGGCCAGGGGTCGGGGAAGTAGACGCGGAGTCCGTCGAGGGAGTCCGGGGCGAGCATCTCGCGGAGCAGGATGATCGCGTCGCCGTTGCCGACGCGGATGTTGGACAGGCCGTTCCGGTCGGCGAGATTCAGCAGGTTGCCCTGGCCGGGGGTGTGGACGTCGACGGCGAGGATGTTGGTGCCGGGGTCGGCGGCGGCCATCTGGGCGGTGGCCTCGCCCATGCCGAAGCCGATCTCCAGGACGACCGGGTTGTCGTTGCCGAACAGATCGGAGAGGTCGAGGGTGTGGCGGCCGTCGATGTCGAGGCCCCACTTCGGCCACAGGCGCTGCAGCGCGTCGGCCTGACCTGCGGTGACCCGGCTCCGCCGCGGCTGAAAGCTCCGGATCCGCCGCTCGAAGTGCGACCCGGCGGGATCGGCCTGCGGCCCGTCGGGAAAGCGGGGCTCTCCCTTGGCCCGGGTGTGCCGGATGGAGACACCAGGGGCGTGGTGTTCGGTTTCGGGGGTGTTGGCGGAGTCAGACACAGTGCCCCTGATTTTACGGGGTGCGGTGGCTGCGGCGGCCTGTGGCTGTTTCGGTGCGCGTGACGCCCGGTGGTGGGTCGGGGCCGTGCCGGGGGGTGTCCGTCCTCGGAACGGCGCGATGGGGTCGGAGACCGACTCACTGTCCGTTGACGCGCCAACCGCTGCGGGCGGACACCCCCCGACACGTCCCCTTCCGTGCGTCGGCGACTGCCGCTGCGGGCAGTCGTGCCGCTGGGGCGGCACGGGTGGGCGCAGCGGCACCCCGCCACGCCGGGCTGCGCAACGCCCCGCCCTCAGCTACAACGCCGAGCACCTGACAACGGGCCCTGACAGTCACAGCACCGCCAGCACCCGACGCCCCACCTCCCGCCCGATCGGCAAAGACGCCGTAGCCGCGGGAGACGGCGCGTTCAGCACATGCACCGCACGCGCACCCTCCCGGATCAGGAAGTCGTCCACCAGCGTCCCGTCCCGCAGCACCGCCTGTGCCCGCACCCCCGCCGCCGTCGGCACCAGGTCATCCTCGGACACCCCGGGCAGCAACCGGCGCACCGCCTCCGTGAACGCCTTCTTGGACAGTGACCGCCGCATCTCCCCGGCCCCGTACCGCCAGTGCCGGCGGGCGATCCGCCAGGACCCCGGCCAGGCCAGCGTCGCCCCCAGCTCGCGTGGGCGGACCGTGCCCCACCCGTACCCCTCGCGGGCCAGCGCCGGCACGGCGTTGGGCCCGATGTGGACGCCCCCGTCGATGCCGCGCGTGAGATGCACCCCGAGGAACGGGAACGCCGGGTCGGGTACGGGATACACCAGTCCGCGTACGAGTTCCGGCCGGGCGAGTTCGTAGTACTCGCCGCGGAACGGCACGATCCGGGCCTCCGGGTCGTCGCCGGTCAGCCGGGCGATCTCGTCGGAGTGGAGGCCGGCGCAGTTCACCAGGACCCGGCCACGGACGATGTCCCCGGAGGCCGTGAGCACGGCGACGCCCCGTTCGGGCCGGCGGTCGACGCGGACGACCCTCGTGCCGTACCGGATCTCGGCCCCCGAGCCGTGGGCCAGCTGCCGCGCGACCGCGACGAAGTCGCAGATGCCGGTCGTGCCGACGTGTATCGCGGCGAGGCCCCGCACCTCCGGCTCGTACTCCGTGATCTGGGACGCGCCCAGTTCCCGCACCGGGATGCCGTTCTCCCGGCCGCGCTGCACGAGCGCGTGCAGGCGGGGCAGCTCCGAGCGGTCGGTCGCGACGATCAGCTTGCCGGTGACGGCGTGCGGGATGCCGTACTCGGTGCAGAACTTGACCATCTCGGCGGCTCCCCGCACCGCGTACCGCGCCTTGAGGGAGCCGGGGCGGTAGTAGATGCCGCTGTGGATGACGCCGCTGTTCCGGCCGGTCTGGTGGCGGGCCGGGCCGGGCTCCTTCTCCAGGACCGTGACGCGTGTGCCCGGTGCGGCGCGTGTGATCGCGTACGCCGTGGACAGACCGACGATCCCCCCGCCGATCACCAGCACGTCACAGTCGTACGCGGCCCGCACGAGCACCACCTCCCGCTACCGATAGTGCACTGCACCACTGACAGCGCGTTCAAACGCCGAGGTGGGTATCGCCCCAGGGGGCGCGGGGAACTGCGCGATCGACCATGGGCCGCCCCGCAGCCGCAAGATCATCTCAACTCGGCAGACGCTCACGCAGGCGCCATCAGCAAAGGCCGGGCACGTTCCCGGAGCTCCACCACCCGTGGCTCGTCACCGTACGGCTCGAGCCGGTGCAGGAGATCCTTCACGTACTCCGTGGTCCGGGCCGATGAGATGCGCCCGGCGACCTCCACCGCCCGCACCCCCTGCTCGCACGCCGCGTCCAGGTTCCCCGACTCCAGTTCGGCCACCGCCGAGACGACCAGGCGCAGGCCGTGCGAGCGGACGAACTCCTCTGTCGGCTTCGACAGGGCCTGCTCGGTGAAGCGGCGGACCTGGCGGGGCGCCTTGAGGTCGCGGTAGCACTCGGCCGCGTCCGCGGCGAAACGGTCGTAGGAGTAGAAGCCGAGCCAGCTCGGGTCGTTGTCGCCGGGGCGGGCGCGCTCCAGCCAGCTCTCGGCGGCCTTGAGGGCACCGCCGGCCGCCTGGGCGTCGCCCGCGCGTGCGTGTGCCCGGGCCTCGACGAGGCGGAAGAAGCTCATGGTGCGGGCCGTGGCGAGGCCGCGGTTGCGTTCCAGGGCGGCCTGGGCGAGGTCCACGCCCTCGTCGCCGAAGCCGCGGTAGGTCGCCTGGAGGGACATCGAGGCCAGGACGTAGCCACCGAGGGGGACGTCCGCCGCCGCCCGGGCGAGGCGCAGGGCCTGGATGTAGTAGCGCTGGGCGGCTTCCTGCTGACCCGTGTCGAAGGCCATCCAGCCGGCCAGGCGGGTGAGTTCGGCGGAGGCGCCGAAGAGCGCCCGGCCGACCTCGTCGGAGTAGGAGCCGAGCAGGAGAGGGGCGGCCTCCACCCTTAAGCACTCGGGGACCATCGACGAACGCCAGTCGCCGCCGCCGTACTTGGAGTCCCAGCGCCGCGCGTCCTCGGCGGCCTCCCGCAGCTTCTGCACATCGCTGTGGCCGACTTTGAGCGGTGCGCCGGAGCCCTCGCCAGGGCCCACGTCCCGCGCGACCGAACTGTCGGCCGGGGTTATCAGCCATCGTGAGGCGGGCGTTGCATACGCGCTCACTGCGAACGATCCGGCCAGCGACTGCCAGATGCCGCCGGATCCGGCGCGGCGGCCGGCGAGGTCGAGGCGGTACAGCTCCGTCGCGGACCTCACCGCCTGCCCGACGTCCCGGGGGAAGGCGAGGCCGACTTCGGGTGCGGGGTCCGCGTCCGCCAGCCCGATCTCGTGGAGTGGCACCGGGCGGCCGAGCTTCTGGCCGATGGCGGCGGCGATGAGATGCGGCGCCGCACCCTGCGGCACCATGCCCTTCGACACCCAGCGCGCCACCGACGTCTTGTCGTAGCGGAGTGTCAGACCGCGCTGGGCGCCAAGGTCGTTGACGCGTCGTGCGAGGCCCGCGTTGGAGATTCCCGCGAGGGCGAGAACGGCGCCGAGCTTTTCGTTCGGCCCGCGTTGCTCCCTGGACATGAGCCACCCCTCGACACAGACGGCTGCCGCGCTGGCATAACCGTGCGGCATTCGTAAACACAGCGTAGTTCGCCGCATCCCAAGCGTTAAGGGGCATTCTTCCGGTTGGCGGGATTGTGGTCCGTACGGAAGTACGGGTCGTATACGGGCAGTCGCGGCGTGCTCCCACTGTGTGGCCGTGCGCCTGTCCGTGCGCTCTTCTCCGGCCATCACGGGAGCGGTTCCATGGTCCGTGCGTGGGTCGGCCCGCTGTACTGGATCCAGTGGGCTGGGGGACACCGCCGCCTTCATCCCCGCGGGCGGCGGAAGGGTCCGGGAGGCGTGCTCCGTCTCCCGGGCCGCGCGAGCGTGCGATGGTCGGCGGCGCCTGTACGGAGCGTGTTCGAGGCTGTCCGCACGACGCCGATTTGGCTGAAAACAGACCCTGTGGGCGATGGTGTCAGGGCTCCGACCACGGTACTTGGCGGCGTGCCGGGCGTAATTGGGGCGCGTACCGGGGGCGCATTCGCGTCGCAGTTGCCTTGAGCCTCTCTTCCTCTCGCTTGTCTGCTTCTCTTCCTTCCGCTTTGGCCGCCCGTATCTCCTTGTGACGTCCGGGTGTTCGGGACTGCCCGGGATCGTGTGGGCGGCTCCGCCGGGGCGCATTCAGCGGAGCGCAAGCGGCGCGGGCACCCTCTGGAACGCCTCCTTCATGGCAGCATGGTGAACCGGTTCGTACGGTGCACTGGTTGTACACAGCCTGTGGAGGCGGCGATGCGGTGGTTGGTGGGATGGAGCAGCACCGCCGCGGGAGCCGTCGCTGCCGGTTCGGCGGGGGCCACCGGGCCCGACGGTGAGACCGTGCACCCGGTGGGTTCCCAACTCCTGTGGGGCGACCCGGATCCACTGTGGGCGGTCGGTGACTGGCGTCCCGACGAGATCCGGGTCGTGAAGGCCGACGACCGCACCCGTATCGCCGTCCTCGGCATCTGCGGCGCCACGGACGAGCAGCTGCGCGTCGCGCTGTTCGCCGCACGCGGCGGGGCACTTCGGCATCTGACCGCCTGGCCGGGCAGCTACACCGCGATCGTGCAGGTCGGCCGGAGGGTCACCGTCTGCGGCGACCTCGCGGGCGCGCGGCCGGTGTTCCACACCCCCTGGGCCGGCGGTACGGCGTACGCGACGGCCGCGCTGCCGCTGGCCGACCTCATCGAGGCCAACCTCGACTTCGGGCACCTCGCCGCGCTGCTGGCCGCTCCTGACGTGCCCGCCGCGCTCCACGACTCCACGCCGTACGACGGCGTGAAGCGTGTTCCGCCGGGGCACGCCCTCATCCTGCGCGCCGGGGCGCGCGAGATCGCCGGGTACGAGCCCGTCGCCTCGCTGGCGGTCGCCGCGCCCGCGGCCGATCCCGACAGCGCGGTCGACGCCGTGCGCGACGCGCTGGTGGAAGCCGTACGGACCCGGTTGTCCGCACCACGGCACGTCCCCGGGGCGGACATCGACCCAGGGCCCGTGCCCGGCATGGGGCCCGCGGAGCGGCGTGCCGCGCGCGGGATGCCCGTGCCGGGCATCGGGGCGGACCTGTCCGGCGGACCGGCGTCGGGGACGCTGGCGCTGCTCGCCGCGGGCCTGCCCGGGATGCCGGGCACGGTGCTCGGCCACGGCACGGGCGCGGGGGAGCGGCTGCTGGCGGTCACGTTCAACGACCTCGCGGTCGGGGGGCGGGAGGCCGAGCTGGAGCGGGCGGGTGCGCTGGCCGCCAACCCGAGGCTGCACCACGTGGTCGTGGCCGGCGGGGAGGAGACCCTTCCGTACACCGACCTGGACGGTCCGTTGACGGACGAGCCGGCCGCGTCCCTGGTGGCGGCGGCCCGGCACCGGGCGCGGCTGGCGGCAGGCAGCGCGGACCACTTCACCGGCTACGGCGCCCGGCAGGTCCTGGACGCGCATCCCGCCCGGCTGGCCGACCTGCTGATGGACCGCAAGCGGCGCCACCTGGTGCGGCCCGTCGCCGCGCTGGCCAAGGCGGACGGCTCCGTGCTGGTCCCCGCGCGCGTGTACGCGGCGGCTCGGCGGCTGTCCCGTACGCAGTACCGGGCCGGGATCGAGTCACTGGCCTCGCGCCTGCTCGACCACCGGACCGACGACGGGCTCGACGCGCCCGGCAACCCGGTGGAGGCCTCGCTCGCCGCGCTGACCTGGGGCAGACCCGGGCCGGCGGCGCGCTGGCTGACCGGTGAGGCGCTCGCCGAAGTATCGGTTCGCCTCCAGGCGTCCACGCACCGGTCGGAGCTGGTGGGGCCGGGGCAGCGGCCGGGGGACTTCCGCGCGCGTGCGGCGCTGGCACGGCACGCGGCGGATCTGCGGGTGCTGGAGCAGGCCGCGGAGATCCGCTTCCAGCGGCTGCACGCGCCGTTCCTCGACAACCAGGTCGTGCGGGCGGCCCGGGCGCTGCCCGAGGCGTTGCGGGTACGGCCGGGAGCGCGGGCGGCGATCCTGCGTACGGTGCTGGAAGGGGCCGGGGTCCGGGAGCTGCCGCCCGGGTGGGGCGCACCGACCCAGGAGACGGCGGCGGCCGCGGCTCGTACGGGGCTGAGGGTGGCCGCGGACTCCCTGGTCGCCCTGTTCGACACGCCGCTGCTGGCGGAGGCCGGTCTGGTGGAGGCCCGGGTGGTCCGCAAGGCCCTGCGCGGCGCGGCAGCCGGCGAACCCCTCCCCCTGGACGGCCTCGCGGACCTGGTCTCCCTGGAACTGTGGCTCCGCCGCCTGCTGTCCCGCCGCGGCACCTGCTGGACGGGAACACCGGCACGACAGCGCGCGGTACCGGCGGGGATCGCCCCACAGCGGGGGGCGCTGGGGGCGGGGGCCGGGGTGCGGCGCGTTTAGTTACGCGAGCGTCATGTCGTGTGCACGGTGACGCCGTGCGGGTACCGCTGGTCACCGACCGACAGGCCTTTCCCCTGCCAGACCCGGATGCTCAAGCCGATCCGCCTCCCGGGCCCGGTCCCGGCGACCGGGTCGGGCAGGGGTGGCTCCGGTGTCCGCGTGAGGGTGGGAGAGGGAGCGGTGGGAGGAACGGGAGCCGGAGGCGTCGGCCTGGGAGATCCGGGCGGCGGGGTGGGAGCCGGCGCCGGTGGCGTGGGCCGTAGGGGCGTCGAGCTGGTCGTCGGGGTCGGTGTCGGCGTCGGCCCGGGCGCCTCGGCGCGCGTGGGCACGATCGCCGGTGTCCGGGGCGGCCCGGGCTCCCGCCGCGAAGGGGTGGGCGTCGGCTCGCCCGGCCGGACCGCCGGCGAAGACGGGGTGGGGGGCGTCTTCGCCTCCTGCTCCGGCTTCTCGTCACCGGCCAGCGCCATCACGACCATGGCCACCACGCCCACGGCGACCACACCGGCCGCGATACCGGCCTTCACCGGCGCGCCGACCCCCTCCGAGGCCACCGCGCCCCCACCGCTCCCTGCCCCGCCGGGCAAGCCACCACCCGCTGCCATGCCCCCCGCGCCCGCCGACGCCGTCCCGCTCGACGATCCCCCGCCCGCCGCTAGCGCACCCGCGGCACCGGCCGCCCCCGCTCCCGCGCCTCCGGCGAGGAGCCCGGCCGCCTTGCCGTATCCGGCGGCACCGACCCAGCCGATGACGGCGACCGGCACCACGGCGGGAATGCCGCCGGCGACCTCCTCGATCTGCAGCGCGGCCAGCCGGCACTTCGCGCAGTCCTCCAAGTGCTTGCGCAGCCCCCGCTCGGCACGGGTGCGCAGCCGGCCGCGGGCGTAGGTGCCGAGCTGGTCGGCGTAGCGTGCGCACTCCTCGTCGGCCGTGAGCGTGGCGCTGACGTGTGCTTGGAGGTAGGCCTGCTTGAGGCCCTCGCGGGCCCGGCTGGCGAGGACGCGTGTGCCGTTGGCGTCCAGCCCGAACAGCGTGGCGACCTCGCTGGGCGACTCGTCCTCGACCTCGGTGTGCCACAGCACCGCCTGCCACCGTTCCGGCAGTGAGCGGAAGGCCCGCATGGCCATGGACCGCTCGGCCTCACGCATCGCCCGTACGTCCGCACCCGGTTCGAGTGAGTCGTCTCCGGACCCGTCCGAGTCACCTGCCGACCGGGCGGCGAACACCGCGAAGTCGTCGACGAGCTGTTCCCGCCGCGCCGACCTCGTCCAGGAAGCGGCGACGCGGCGTACGCAGGTGAGCAGATACGCGCGTACGGCGTGCTCGGGGCCGGAGCCGCCGCGCACCGCCTGGAGCATGCGTGCGAAGACCTCGGCGGTCAGGTCTTCGGCGGTGTGGGCGTCGCGGCAGCAGGTCCGGGCGTACCGGCGCACGGCCTGGGCGTGGCGCCGGTACAGCTCCTCGTACGCCGAGTCGTCGCCGGAGCGCATCCGGTCGATGAGCTCGGCGTCGGACGGTGGCAGCTCGTGCGACGGCGGCACGCCGTCCTCATGCCGTTCGCGCTGCGGCGGAACGGTGGCGTCGGCGGGGTGACCGAAGGAGGGGACGCCCGCGCGTCCGCCCTGGCTCGGCACCTGCGGCGGGGCCGGGCCGCCGGCCCTGGCGTCAGCGTCACCGCTCGACTCGTCCCGCCCGTCAACGCTCATCGCGGAAAGCCCCCGCCAGCCGCCCAACACGTCCAGACCACCAGGTCAGACTGCCATATGGGCTTCCGTGCAGGACCCCGGAATTTCGGATCATCACTCATCCGAGGGGACTCGCCGCACGCCAGTGCCAGCTGCCACTCAGTCCTGGAATGATCCCCCGTCGTCCGAGCCCGGAGGTCTCCCTCCGGGCTCCAAAGCTCACACCGGCCGCGACCGCAGCCCCTCCAGCAGGATGTCCAGCAGCCGGGCCGAGGCCGCCGCCTGCTGTGCGGCGTCCGGCAGCGAGGGCGCGGCCGTCGCGATCACCAGCAGGACGTCCGAGACCGACACGTCCGGCCGCAGCTCACCCGCCGCACGCGCCCGCTCCACGAGCTGACCCACGACCTCGAGCAGCGCCGACGTCCCGGCGTCGCCCTCCGGGGCGACCACGGGCGCCGGCACCGAGGCCACCGCCACGGGCTCCTCCGGCACCAGCCGCAGCTCCGTCGAGCCGGGCTGCGTCCGCTGCTGCGGCACACGTGTCCCACCGGCTCCGTCGTCGCCGACCGAGACCCGCAGCACCTGCGGCGGCAGCAGCCGCCCGGCGCCGGAGGCCACCGACGTGCGCAGGAAACGCGACAGCGCCGACCACGGCTCGTCCTCCTGCCCGAGCGCCGCCCGGGCCTGGGCGGTGAGCCGGGAGGTCTCCTCCTCGGCTATCCGCCGCACCAGGACGTCCTTGCTCGGGAACCGCCGGTACACCGTGCCCACGCCGACCCGTGCGCGCCGGGCCACGTCCTCCATCGGCGCGCCGTACCCCAGCTCGCCGAACACCTCGCGCGCCGCACGCAGCACGTGCTCCAGATTGCGCTGTGCGTCCACGCGCAGCGGCGCCGTCCGCGGTCCGTTCCCGCGCCCGTTCCCCGCCGCGTTCATCGTCGCGCCACCCGCCGCGAGAGCGGACGCGGACGACCAATGAGAGTCCTGAACATGCATAAGCAATCCCCCGGTAATGACGTCTCCCCCCGGAGACACTCCCCGCCATTCGATGCCGGGACGGGGGACAGGCCCGGGTCGCGGGTCCGCCTGTCGCGGACCCCGTGAGCGCATCCCCCCACACCCCGTCGAGACACGAACATAGTTGAGAGGGAGTCAATTCAGAAGGGGCAGGTTCCGCACGGAGCGCCCACCCATCGGAGTACGGGCCCCGTACGTCCTGAATGTGCCCCCACGCGCCCCCCGCACCACCCCCGCTGACCTGCGATTATCCACCGCATGCCGCTATTCCGGCCAACTCCGCGCGCTCTCCCGCTCCAGTCACACAATTCGTCGAGGCTGTGGACAAACGCAAGCGGCGGGTGCGTCATGGGATGGTGAAGGAACGTGCGCGCATTCTCGTTGTCGGTGGCGGCTACGTCGGGATGTACACGGCCCTGCGCCTGCAGCGCCGACTGAAACGGGAACTGGAGCGGGGCGAGGTGGAGATCACGGTCGTCACCCCCGACCCGTACATGACGTACCAGCCCTTCCTCCCCGAGGCCGCCGCCGGAGCCATCTCCCCACGCCACGTCGTCGTGCCGCTGCGCCGCGTCCTCCACCGATGCCGCGTCGTCATCGGCGAGGCCACCGCCGTCGACCATGCGAAACGCACCGCCACCATCACCACCCTCGCCACCGACGAGGAGGGCACCGGCGGACAACAGCTGCCCTACGACGAACTCGTCCTCGCCCCCGGATCCATCTCGCGCACCCTCCCGGTCCCCGGCCTCGCCGACCACGGCATCGGCTTCAAGACCGTCGAGGAGGCCATCGGCCTGCGCAACCACGTCATCGAACAGATGGACATCGCCTCCTCCACCCGCGATCCCGCGATCCGCGACGCGGCCCTCACCTTCGTCTTCGTCGGCGGGGGCTTCGCCGGCGTGGAGGCACTCGGCGAACTGGCGGACATGGCCCGCTACGCCGCGCGCTACTACCACAACATCCAGCCCGAGGACATGAAGTGGATCCTCGTCGAGGCCTCGGACCGCATCCTTCCCGAGGTCGGCGAGGAAATGGGCCGCTACACCGTCACCGAACTGCGCCGCCGCAACATCGACGTACGCCTGCGGACCCGCCTGGAATCCTGCGCCGACCGGATCGCCGTCCTCAGCGACGGCGCCCGCTTCCCCACCCGTACGGTCGTCTGGACGGCCGGCGTGAAACCCCACCCGGTGCTCGCCGCCACCGACCTGCCCCGCGACGACCGCGGACGGCTGAAGTGCACCGCCGAACTGACCGTCGAGGGCACCAGGCACGCGTGGGCCGCGGGAGACGCCGCCGCCGTCCCCGACATCACCGCCGGGGAACCCGGCCGCGAGTGCGCCCCCAACGCCCAGCACGCCGTCCGCCAGGCCAAGGTCCTCGCCGACAACATCGTCCACACCCTGCGCGGTGAACCCCTGCGGACGTACGAACACGCCTACGCCGGCTCGGTCGCCTCCCTGGGCCTGCACAAGGGCGTCGCCCACGTCTACGGACGCAAGCTCAAGGGCTGGCCCGCCTGGTTCATGCACCGCACCTACCACCTCAGCCGCGTGCCCACCTTCAACCGCAAGGCGCGCGTACTCGCCGAATGGACGCTGGCCGGAATGTTCAAACGGGAGATCGTCTCCCTGGGTTCACTCGAACACCCCCGGGCGGAGTTCGAACTAGCGGCCGGTGGAAAGCCTTCCCAGGACCCTCCGGACAACCCGAAGGGGTCGTCCTGACCGGACCCAGGAACTCCACCGGCCGGCCCGGCGTCTGACGGATGCCGACCCGGTCGGCACACTGCCAGACTGGTCCTCCACCATGGGCGGGCCACCGC
This sequence comes from Streptomyces sp. NRRL S-455, assembly GCF_000717875.1. Taxonomy (GTDB): domain Bacteria; phylum Actinomycetota; class Actinomycetes; order Streptomycetales; family Streptomycetaceae; genus Streptomyces. The sequence continues at coordinate 8,957 of NZ_JOCT01000041.1, read as the reverse complement.
TCGCCCCCGGTGCGGGCCCCCGGGCCCCGGCCGGTTCCGGTGCCGGTCGCCGACGACTACACGAGGCAAGGATTCGTGAACTTCACGCGCTGGAGCGCCCGGCTCCCCGGAACGCAGCGCCGCGCCGCAGCGCGGACCGAACAGACGGCCTCCCCGGACCGGCGAGGGGAAGGCTCCGTACCCGCCGCCCGCGCCGAACACCTGACCGACGAGGTGCCGTCCGTGCCCGCCGTCGACGAACTGGGGGTGCGCGAGGTCCTCGACCGCGCCCCCTCTCTCGTCGCCCTGGTCCACGGCCCCGACCACCGCATCGCCTACGTCAACGACGCCTATACGACCGCCTTCGGCGCACGCCCCCTGGGCGAACGCGCCCGCGAGGCCCTCCCCGAACTCGACGCCCTCGGACTGCTCCCCCTCCTGGACCAGGTCCAGCGCAGCGGCAAGCCGCGCACGGTGAAGTCCCGCAAGGCCCCCGACGGCCGCTCCTACACCTTCACCTGCACCCCGGTCGCCCAGGGCAACGGCACGGGCGGCAGCGACGGCCGCGGCGTCCTCGTCTTCGCCACCGACGTCACCGACCACGCCGAAGCCGCCGAACGCCTGCGCACCAGCGAACGCCGCCAGCGCGAAACGGCGGTCACCCTGCAACGCTCCCTGCTCCCCCAGGAACTCGAACAGCCCGACGACCTGCGCATCGCCGCCACATACCACCCCGGCGGCACGGAAGCCGCGGTCGGCGGCGACTGGTACGACGTGATCACCCTGGGCGGCGGCCGCACGGCCCTCGTCATCGGCGACGTCATGGGCCGCGGCGTCCGCGCGGCAGCCGTCATGGGCCAGCTCCGCACGGCGGTCCGCGCCTACGCCCGCCTCGACCTCCCCCCGCACGAGGTCCTCCAGCTCCTCGACGGCCTGGCGGCCGAGATCGACGCCAACCAGATCGCCACCTGCGCGTACGCCGTCCATGACCCGAACGAGGGCAAGCTGGTCTACGCCTCGGCCGGCCACCTCCCCATCCTGGTCCGCGACGAGAACGGCACGGTCCTGCGCGCCGACGAACCCACCGGCCCGCCACTCGGCACCGGCGGCTGGATCCACTCCTCCGGCTCGGTCCCGCTCAGCCCCGGCTCCACGGCCGTCCTCTACACGGACGGCCTGGTCGAGCGCCGGGACGCCGACCTGGACGAGGGCATCGAGGCCTTGGAACGCGCCCTCTCCGGCGCCACCGGAACACCGCAGGTCGTCTGCGACCGCCTGGTCCGCTCGGCCGGCGTGACCCCCGACCACGACGACGACGTGGCCGTCCTGGTCCTCCAGCACCCCGCCCGCACCGGCCCCGAGGGCGAGCTCTTCCGCAACGCCGCCCTGGAACTCCTCGGCGGCGTGGAGGCGGCCCCCCGCGCACGTGCCTTCGCCTCCGGCGTCCTCACCAGCTGGCGCTTCCCCGCCGACCTGCACGACCTGGGCGTCCTGGCCACCAGCGAACTGGTCGCCAACTCCCTCCAGCACGGCACCCCGCCGATGCGCCTGCGCCTGCGCCGCACCGACCGCCGCCTGATCATCGAGGTCACCGACGGCGACGACCACCTCCCCAGACGCCGCCGCGCGGAACCGGGCGACGAATCGGGCCGCGGCATCGCCATAGTCGCCACGATCGCGTCGAACTGGGGCTGCCGCCGCACCCCCGGCGGCGGCAAGGCGGTCTGGTGCGAATTCGCCCTGCCGCGCGGAGAGCGGTGACTCGTCGGGCCGGCGGCCACACCGGCGCGCGAATGCGCAATCCGCGCCGCCCGCTGGGCAGGGGCTCAGGCCGGCTCGGAAGCGTACCGGTCCGGCTGGTGGACGGTGGCGTCCGCCGCCTGCCAGGCGATCCGGGCCGCGTGCAGCCGGGTCTCGACGCCCAGCTTGGTGTAGACGCGGCGTAGGTGGTCCTTGACCGTGTCGGGGCTCAGGCTGAGGGCGTCGGCGATCTCCCGGTTGGGCAAGCCCTCGCCGACGAGAGCGAGGACATCCCGCTCGCGGGGGGTGAGCGTCGAGATCAGGGCCTCGGCCGGGATGCGTTCGGAGCTGGCCCGAGCCGGCCGGACGTAGGCGGATTTCAGGGCCTCCGTCAGGCACGGGTCCAGCGCCAGACTGCCCTGGGCCACAGCGGTGACCGCCCAGGGCAGATGCCGGGCGGCGGTACTGCGGAGCAAGACGCCCGCCGCTCCATGGCTGAGCAACTGGCGCGTGCCGTGGGGGGTGAGGTGCTCGGCCAGCACGACGCCGGCCGGCCGTCCGGCGCACTGCCGCGGCCCCGCCTGCCGACGTCCGTCAGTGCTCCCGGCACCGAGCCGAAGCAGTGTGTGCAGGGCCTCGCTCTCCGCGGCGTGGCTGATAACCACGACATCCGGACGCGACCAGCGCACGATATCGGCCAGAGTGCCGGGAGCGCCCTCGGCGACGACGCCGAACTGCTCTGCTTCGTCCAGCACACTTCGCACCGCCATGCGGGCGGAGAGCATGGGAGCCACCAACGCGACACGCAACATCCGTTCCCCCGTCGAGTCAGGCTGGTCAGTCATGAGAACGCGCTGTGGTCAGGAGCGGTTCGTCAGACGTCAACTACCGCCCGAAGCCTCACACTTGGTCATGCAAGGGTCAAGCGCTAACCGTGGAACCAAACCCTCTGATTCCTGTCAATCCCCCGACTCGGTGACGGTGGGTGGGAGGCCCCCTCAACGGGGGGTGCAGCGGGGAGCGGTGGTGCCCGAGGGTCGTAGTGGACATCGGTACACGACACGAGGGGGAACGATGAGAGTCAAGACGGCCATAGCGGCGACGATGATCGTCGGCGCGAGCCTGTTCACCACGCAGGGCGTGGCCAGCGCGGCCCTGAGCGACTGCAACTCCAACAACATGTGCATGTGGGGCAACAACGACTTCCGATGGATGATCGGTGAGCGCGCCCACGGCTCCGGCTGGGCCAACCTGAGCGGTGACCGCAACGACGAGATGGACTCGTGGGCCAACCGCTCCGCCAGTCACACGGGCTGCATGGCCGAGCACTCCAACGGCTCCGGCGACAGGCAGACCATGCACCGGAACGACAGCGACGACAACGTCGCTCCCTGGAACAGCGACGAGATCTCGTCCTGGCGTACGACGAACGGATGCTGAGTTGACCACAGCCGCTGGCGCACCGCTCGTCCGGACGAGCGGAGTGTGCAAGGCGTACCGCTCCGCGGCCGAGACCGTATGGGCCGCGCGAGACGTGGACTTCACCGCCAGGGCCGGGGAGTTCGTGTGCGTGTACGGCGCCAGCGGCTCCGGCAAGTCGACCCTGCTGAACCTGCTCGCCGGCCTGGATCTCGCCGATTCCGGCGAGGTCCGGGTCGGCGGGGTCGACGTGACCGCGGCCGACGAGGCGCAGCGCGCGTCACTGCGGCTGCGTACCGTCGGCGTGGTGTTCCAGGAGCACAACCTCATCGAGGAGTTCACCGCCGCGGAGAACGTCGCGCTGCCCCTGGAGGCCGCCGGCCTCTCGGTGGCCGAAGCCCGCGGACAGGCCCTGGACCAGCTCTCCCGCGTCGGCCTCGCCGGACTGGAGGACCGGTTCCCCTGGCAGCTGTCCGGCGGCCAGCGGCAGCGCGTGGGGGTCGCCCGGGCGCTCACCGGACAGCGGTCGGTCCTGCTGGCGGACGAACCGACCGGCGCCTTGGACTCGGCGGCCACCAAGGAACTGTTCGAACTGTTCCGGAACCTGTGCGACGACGGCGTCCTGGCCGTGATCTGCTCGCACGACCCACGCTGCCGCGACTTCGCCGACACGGTCTACGAGGTCGTCGACGGGCGTCTGGAGTCCCGCTCGTGACCCCTACGGACGACGACACGCATCCGGGAGCACAGGCCGCATGACGCACCAGCCCGGCACACACGGCCGCACAGCGGGCGAACCGGCACCGTCCGGCCCAGCCCCCGCCCCCTCCATGACGTACGGCGGCCGGGTCCGTCTCACGCTCAGGATCGCCCGGCGGCTGGCCCGCTCCCGGGCCCTGGCCCGGTCGGTCGGGCTCGTCTTCGTCGCGGCGCTGCTGGTGATGGCCATGTTCGTCACCCTGCGGACACTCTCCCTCTCGGGCGAACAGGTCGCCGACAACGAACTGGGCCGTTTCGGCGCCAAGGTCGGCTATGGCAGCGGAGTGTCCCTGCGGCCCGGCGAGGACACGTTCGTCGAAGATCTCCGGACCCGGCTCCGTACCGCCGGAGTCACCGACGCCGACATCGTGCTCAGCGCGACCGACGTCCAGCTGAACACCACACCGGCCCGCAACGTGACGGCGCTGGAGGCCGGCTGGTCCGATCGCCCGTACCCCGAGCGGTACGAGCTGCTGTCGGGCCGGTGGCCGAGCCGCCCCGGTGAAGTGGCCGTCACGGAGCCGCGCGACGTGGGGACTTCGGTCGGCAAGCCCCTCACCGTGCTGGGCGACGTACGGCTCGAGGTCGTCGGCACCGTCGACGACAGGTCCGCGGACACCGCGAACCTGCTGCTCGGTCCGGGCACCTGGGCCACGCTCGATCCGGCTCTGAGCGAGGGGTTCCCGGTCCTTGCCGCCCAGATGGACGTCGTGTGGCCGGGGGAGCGACAGGAGGCCGTCGTCGACGCGTTCGCCGGTGCGGCACGCACCTGGGCCGAGGGCAGGGGCGACAGCGAGGAGGCCGCCGCGCTGCGACAGGACGGACGCACCGTCGTGGCTGCCACCCTGGTCACACGGGACCAGCTGTCCGACCGCCCGCAGAAGACCTGGATCGAGAAGACCCCGGCCGGCTACACCATCCCCTCTCTGCTGGTCCCCACCGCCGCCGTGGCACTGGTGTTCGGGATGAACGGCCGCCGTTTCCGGCGCACCACCACCTCCCTGGTGTCCGTCGGCGTCCCTCGTACCACGGCGGCGGCCGGACCGGCCCTGGCCGCGCTGGCCTGGTCACTGGCCGCGGCGACGTGCGGAGCGGTCGCCGGGGTCGCCGTGGGCATGGGCGCCCGCCTGCTCATCTCCCACCTGCGCGAGCGCCCCGGGGGCCCGCTCGACGACCTCGCCACACCGGCGCTGCGTCTGCTCGCCGTCGTCCTGGTGACCGGCCTCATCGCCGGGGCGGTGCCGGCCCGCACCGGGGACAGGGAGACCGGCCCTTCGCCCGGAGCGGACCACAGCGCCGCACGAGCCGGTCGACCGTCCCGCCGCCGCACCCGCGACGCACGGCACCTGCTGGCCGTCGCCGCGTGGTGCGCCACGGTGGTGTACGCCACCCGCGTCGACTCACCCGCCCAGGCCATGGTCCTCACCGGCATCATGATCGCCGCCGTACTCCTGACCATCCCGGAGGTGTTCGCCGGGCTGCTCCGGCTGATGCCGGAGAACGGTCCCCGGCGCCGCCTGGTGCGCAGACAGCTGGCCGCCGACCGGGCCAGGGCCTGCGCAGCCCTGGCCGTGCTCACCGTGCTGCTCGGCGCGTCCCTCGGTTACGTCACCCTGCTGGACACCCTCATCCGCACAGTGGAGAAGCAGTCCTACCCGGCGGTCCTGCCCGGCCAGGTCCTGTTGGCCGACTACGGGAGCGACACCCACCCGCCCAGCAAGGCGCTGCTGCGCACGGCCGACGCCTCCGGAGGGATCGACGGCCTGCCCCGCACCGAGGTGCGCTTCTTGATGGCAGGCGATCAGGACAACCCTCTGATGGCCGGCCGGGAAGGCCAGTCCGGCAGCCTGCTCGCCGCGGAGACCCCTCGTGATGTCGAACGCCTGACCGGCCGCCGGCTCGATCCCGCCCAAGCCTCCGTCCTGCGTGACGGCGGCGTCCTGGTCTGGTCGCACGCCGCCGACGCCCCCACCGGGACGGACACCCGTCTGCGTCTCGCCGTCCGCAAGGGCGACAAGGTCCTGGGCCGCACCCGCGCTCTGCCCGCGGCGGCCTACGACGTGGACCCGGCCGAATGGCGCACGGGCTCCGACGGCATCATGCTGCGCGCCACCGCGACCGCGCTCGACCTGCCGATTCAGGCCCACGGGCCGGTCATGATCACCGGTGTGTCCACAAAGGGGGCCCACGCCCTGCAATAGGCGGTGATCGACGCCGGAATGGACGCCGGAGCGGTCCTGATCCACGTGGAACCCGACGATCCGGTGCCGCCGGCAGCGCTCCTGGCCACCGCCGTGGGCCTGGTGGCCCTGGCCCTCGCCGCCGTGCTCGCCGCCACCCGCAGCCAGACCCGCATCCTGCGCCGCTATCTCGCCCGGCTGATCGCCGTGGGCATCCCGCCGCGCTGGGCACGCCAGGTACTGCTCTGCCAGCACGGGGCCCTCATCGCCGTGAGCACACTGCTGGGTCTGGTGATCGCCGTCCTGCCGACCGTCGTCCTCGCGGCGCGCATCTCAGGCTTCGTGCTGAGCGTCCCGTGGTGGCAGCTGGCCGTCCTCGGCGCGGCGATCTACCTCGCAGCGCTGCTCGCCGCCGTCCACTCGGCCACCAGGCTTCGTGTGGCAGAGGCGCGGTCGGCCTGACCCGTGCGGCCCGGCCCGGGTCAGGCCGACCGCGCCGGTTCCTCACACGTCCGCGGAGACGGGCGCCCCGCCCCGCGCCACGACCCTGCTCTTCGCGAGCCACGGCCGATCCTGAGCGTCGGTCAGCTGCCGCCCCAACCGCAGGGCAAGGACGGTGATCCCCAGCGAGAACACCAGGAACGCCACGATGTACGGCGCGTGCAGCGAGGCCCCCAGCGGCCCGCCCACCGCCGGCCCGACAGCCAGCGCGAGCTGCTTGACCAGGGCGAATGCGGAGTTGTACTGCCCGGCCATCCCCTCCGGCGCGAGATCCGCGACCAGCGGGGCCACGGTCGGCGACAGCATCGCCTCACCCAGCCCGAACAACGCGTACGTCGAGACGAACGCGGCCGTCGCCATCTCCTGGCTCCCGTGCCCCAGCCCCGCGTACCCGGCCACGGCCCACGCCACGGCCCAGATCAGCCCCACGACAGCGATCACCCGCGACCGCCGACGCCGCTCCACGAACCGCAGCACGGCGAACTGCGCGACCACGATCACCAGCGTGTTCGCCGCCAGCGCCGTCCCCAGCGCGGACGTCGATATCCCGGCGGCCTCCACCCCGTACGCGCTCAGCCCCGACTCGAACTGCCCGTAGCAGGCGAAGAACAGCACGAAGCCCAGCACACACAGCTGCACCATGGCCCGGTTGCCCAGCAACTGCTTCCAGCTGCCCCGCCCCGAGGCCACGAGCGCGTCCTCGACCCGCGGCGTATGCGGCATCCGCACCGTCACCATCACCACGACCAGCAGCAGGAACATCGCCGCCTCGATCGCGAAGAGCAGCGTGAAGGAGGCGGCACTGCTCGTGTCGACGAGATGCCCGCCGATGAGACCACCCACCCCGAGCCCGAGGTTCTGCAGGAAGAACTGCAGGGCGAAGGCCCGCGACCGCGTCTCCGCCGTCGAGCAGTCCACGATCATCGTCGCCAGCGCCGGCTGCGTCACGGCCTGCCCCGCCCCCAGTACGGCAGCCGTCGCCAGCACGGCCACCGCACTGCTCGCGACCCCCAGGCCCAGCGCACCCACAGCGGCGGCGACCAGGGCGGCGAGCAACACCGGCAGCGGGCCACGCCGGACGATGGCCCGCCCGGCGAACGGCAGCACGACCAGCGCGGCCACAGCGAAGACGGCGAGTACGAGACCCGCCGTCATGGCTCCCAGCCCTCGCACCTGCGCCACGTAGACGTACAGGTACGGGACCGTGAAGCCGAGCCCGAAAGCGCTGAGTGCGTTGCCCACGTGGATCCGGCGCATCGCTGCGCCCATCGCCCTGGTCACGTTCACCTCTCTCACAAGTTAGGAGTGAAGACTTCGAAACTAAACTTCGAAGCTAAAGAGTACATGTCCAAGGACTTCAAGGCAAAGAACGGCCGTGCCATACTGCGCCCATGGGCGACACCCCCGGCCCCAGCGAGCCGACCCTCGAAGAACAGATCGCCGCGTACCAGCGCGAGTTCCAGGACCTGGACCCCCAGGTGGAGCAGATCGTCTCCGCCCTGTCCCGCCTGAACCGCCGCATGAACGTCGCCTACGGCCGTCAGACCGCGGGTCTCGGCATCAGCAATGCCGAGTGGGAGGTGCTCAAGGCCCTCGTCCTCTCCGGCGCCCCCTACCAACTGGGCCCGAGCGACCTCGCCAAGCGCCTCGGCCTCACCCCGGCCGCCATGACGCACCGGATCGACCGCATGGTCGGCGAGGGACTGGTAACCCGGGAGCGAGACGAGACGAACCGCGTACGAGTCATCGTGGAGCTGACATCCGAGGGGCGTGAGAAGTGGCTGGAGGCGATGCGCCTGGCGTCGGTCTTCGAGGAGGACCTGCTCCAGGACCTGTCCCCGACGGAGCGCACGACGCTCGGCGAGGTCCTCACCCGCCTCCTGCGCAGGGTGGAAGACGCCCAGCCGGACGCCGGCGGCCGACTCTCCGACCTGGACTGACGTGCACCTGAAAAGATCTTGACAGGGGGCGCTTGACAGCCCTCCATCAGATCCGTAAAGTTCTTCGGGTTGCCGCGGAGCCGTAACGGTTCTTCGGCAGCACTTCCGCCGCACGAGCGGCACCCAACCACTAGCAAGATCACTCCCAACGGGGTTGATTCGGCGCGTCCGAATTCAATTCGAATGGGGACTCGGCGACCTGATCGACTCCGACTGGCTTCGATTTGGGAAACGCCGAGAGAACGCGCTAACGTTGGAGACGTCGGAACGGCCCAACAGCCGGGAAGACAACCCCCTCTGACTGGGGATCAGGACCGAAAGGATCTGATAGAGTCGGAATCGCCGGAAAGGGAAACGCGGAAGCGGGAACCTGGAAAGCACCGAGGAAATCGGATCGGAAAGATCTGATAGAGTCGGAAACGCAAGACCGAAGGGAAGC
>NZ_JOCT01000040.1 GCF_000717875.1 Streptomyces sp. NRRL S-455 | reverse complement strand
CCCCGGGCCCCGCCCCTCACAACGCGCCGCATACGCCCGCCCCAGATCACGTGCCAGCGGCCCCATCGACCAGCCGTCGCCCGCGATGTGGTGCACCACCAGGGCGAGGAGGTGTTCGTCGGGGCCGGTCGCGGTCAACCACGCCCGTAGCGGCGGCTCCTCCGCCAGGTCGAACTCGTGGGTGGCCGCCTTGTGCGGCAGCTCCCGCGGGACCGCCTCCACCACCCTGAGCAGTTCGCCCGCCTCGGCCATGCCGAGCACCCGCTGGTACGGCTCACCCTCGGCCTGACCGATCACCGTCCGCAGGCTCTCGTGCCGCTCGACCACGTCGCGCAGCGCCGCCGCGAGGGCGGCGATGTCCACGGGGCCGGTCAGCCGGACCGTCAAGGGGATGTTGTACGTCGCCGAGCGGCCGGACAGCTCCCCCAGGAACCAGAGCCGCTGCTGGGCGAAGGACACCGGAAGCCGGGCGGGCCGGTGCCGGACGGCGCGTAGGGGTGGGCGCGGCCTGCCGCCGGTGCCGGGGAGTTCGCGGGCCAGCGCCTCCACCGTCTGCGCCGCGTACAGCTCCGCCATACCCAGGTCGACGCCGAGTTCGGTCCGCACCCGGCTCACCAGGCGGGTCGCGAGCAGCGAATGCCCGCCCAGGGCGAAGAAGTTGTCGTCGATCGTCACCTCGGGCAGGCCGAGGATCTCGGCGAACAGCGCGCACAGGGCGTGTTCGCGCGGGGAGCGGGGGGCGCGGCCGCCGGAGGTCGCGGCGATGGGGCCGGGATGGGGCAGGGCCGCGCGGTCCAGCTTGCCGTTGGCGGTGAGCGGCAGCGTCCGAAGGAGCACGATCGCGGACGGCACCGCGTGGTCGGGGAGGACGGTCCGGGCGTGGCGGAGGATCGCCTCGGTGTCCACGGGCTCCGGGGCACCGTCGGGGGCCGGTTCCGGGCGGTCGGCGCGTTCCGGAACGACGTATCCGATCAGGTTCTTGTCGCCGGAGCCGTCCTCCTTGACCGCCGCGACCGTGCGCGCCACGTCCGGGTGACCGAGCAGCGCGGCCTCGACCTCGCCCAGCTCGACGCGGAAGCCGCGCACCTTCACCTGGTCGTCGACGCGGCCCGCGAACTCCAGCTGCCCGTCGGGCAGTCGGCGGGCCAGGTCTCCGGTGCGGTACATGCGCTCGCCCCCGGCTCCGTACGCCGCCGCGTACGGGTCCGCCACGAAGCGCTCCGCGGTCAGGCCGGGGAGGTGGGCGTAGCCGCGCGCGAGGCCGGTGCCCGCCACGTACAGCTCCCCGACGACGCCGGGCGGTACGAGGGCCAGGCGATGGTCGAGGACGTAGGTGCGCATGCCGTCCATCGGGCGGCCGATCGGCACCGTGTTCGGGACGCGGTCCGGGTCCCCGGTGAAGGTGCCGAGCGTGCTGAAGGCGGTTGTCTCGGTGGGGCCGTACGCGGCCGTGACCACGGTGTCCGGGCAGGCGCGCAGCACCGCGCGGACCCCGGCGGCGGAGACGACGTCACCGCCGGTCGTCACCTCGCGCAGCCCCTTGAAGACCTCCGGTTCCTCCTCCGCCCAGACACGGAAGAGGCCGGCGGTCGCATGGAGCCGGGTCAGGCCGTGCCGGGCGATGTGCTCGGCCACGGCCGCGCCGTTCAGGGGACCCGGCGGGGCGATCACCACGCGGCCGCCGTGGGCGAGCGTGGCCCAGACCTCGTAGGTCGACGCGTCGAAGGCGTGGTTGGCGTGGAAGAGCACGGCGTCCGGGGCGCCGTCGCGCCGCCACGGCGGGTGGGCCGCGAACGCCGCCACGGCCGCGTGCGGTGTCACGACGCCCTTCGGCCGGCCCGTCGAGCCGGACGTGTACATCACGTACACGGCGTTGCCGGGGTGGACGGGGGCGGGCGGCGGCGTCGGGTGCGTACCGCCCTCGTCGCGGTGGGCCGTCGCGTCGTGGCCGGCGGTGACGTCGAGGAGGGGGATGCCGGTGTCCGGCGGGAGTTCGGCGGTGCCGTCGGTGAGCAGGAGGACCGGGCGCGTGTCGTCGAGGACGAGGCGGGTCCGTGCCGGGGGTGTTTCGGGTTCGAGCGGGACGTAGCCGGCGCCGGTCTTGAGGACCGCGAGGAGCGTCACGACGAGGTCGGCGGAGCGGTCCATGACGACCGCGACCAGGCGTTCGGGGCCCGCGCCACGGGCGCGCAGGCGCTGGGCGAGGCGGTCGGAGAGGGTGTCGAGGTCACGGTAGGTGAGTTCGGTGTCCGCGAAGACGAGCGCGGTCGCGTCCGGGCGCTGCGCCACGCGCGCCGCGAACAGCCCTGTCACCGTGTCCGGCCGGGCGGCCGGGCCGCGGGTGCCGTGCCCTTCGGCCAGGAGGAGTGCGCGCTCGGCCGGGGCGAGGAGGTCGAGGGCGGCGACCGGCCGCCGCGGGTCGTCGGCGGCGGCGGTCAGGAGGCGGACGAGGCGCTCGGCGATGCGCCGGGCGGTGTCGTGGGTGTACAGGTCGGTGGCATGGCAGAGGGTGCCGGTGATGCCGGCCGCCCGGCCGTCGGCGTCGTGCCGTTCGGTGAGGTCGAAGGAGAGGTCGAAGTGGGCGGCGGGACTGTCGAGCGGCAGCAACTCGACTTGAAGATCGGGAAGTTGGGGTGCCACGTCGGTGAATTTCTGGAAGGCGAGCATCACCTGGAACAGCGGGTGGCGGGACGGCGAGCGCGCCGGGTTCACGGCCTCCACGAGCCGCTCGAACGGGATGTCCTGGTGTGCGAGCGCCGCCAGGTCCGCCTCCCGTACGCGCTGCACGAGGTCCGTGAACGTCGGATCGCCGCTCGCGTCGGTGCGCAGCACGAGGGTGTTGACGAAGCAGCCCACCAGATCGCTCAGGGCGTCGTCGGTGCGGCCCGCCACCGGTGTGCCGACGGTGATGTGGTCGCCCGCGCCGAGCCGGGACAGCAAGGCCACCAGCCCGGCACACACCACCATGAACAGGCTCGCGCCCAGCTCGTGGGCGACCTCGGTGAGGTGGCCGTGCAGCTCCGGGCCGAACTCCAGCGGGACCGTGCCGCCGCGCCGGCTCGCGACCGGTGGGCGGGGCCGGTCCGTGGGCAGGGTCAGTTCCTCCGGCAGGCCCGCCAGCCGGTCCCGCCAGTGGGCCAGCTGGCGGGCGGCGAGACTGTGCGGGTCGCCCTCGTCGCCGAGCAGTTCGCGCTGCCACAGGGTGTAGTCCGCGTACTGCACCGGCAGCGCCTCCCACTCGGGGGCGCGCCCCTCGCGTCGTGCCGCGTAGGCCTGCCCGAGGTCACGCAGCAGCACGCCCATCGACCAGCCGTCGGCCGCGATGTGGTGCACGACCAGGGTGAGGAGGTGCTCGTCCGGTCCGATCCCGCACAGCCACGCCCGCAGCGGTGCCTGCGTCGTGAGATCGAACTCGTACGTGGTGAACTCGCCCGGGACCACAGCGGGTTCGGGTCCGGCTCCGGCTCCGGGTTCGGTCTCGTCCCGGGGGCTCGTGGCGGTCGGTGTCACGTCCGTCAGGAGCTCGCCCACGTCGTCGGTGTCGAGGATCACCTGGCAGGGCTCGCCCTCGTGCCGCCCGATCACGGTCCGCAGGCTCTCGTGCCGCTCGACCAGGTCCCGCAGCGCCGCCGCCAGAGCCGCCCGGTCCAGGACCCCGGTCAGGCGCAGGGCGAGCGGGATGTTGTACGTGGCCGAGCGGCCCTCAAGCTGCCCGGTGAGCCACAGGCTCCGCTGCGCGAACGATAGGGGGATCACTCGGGGTTCTCCTCTGTGCCGGGTGCGGTGTACGGCGCCACGTGCGGTGTCCTGGCCGGTCAGCGCATGCGCCGCAGGGCGGGACGCCGCGGCGCGGCCGTGGTGGGCTGCTTCAGCCGCGGCTCCAGGGACGCCACCGTCGGGTGCCGGAACAGGAGCCGAAGGTCGAGGTCCACGCCCAGGGCGGAGCGGACCCGGCCCGCCAGGCGCAGGCTCGTCAGGCTGTCGCCGCCGAGCGCGAAGAAGCTGTCGTCGATGGTGACCTCGGGCAGCGCGAGCACCTCGGCGAACAGGTCGCACAGGGTGCGCTCACGCTCCGAGCGCGGCGCACGGCCGCCGGCCGCCGTGGCCCGCCCGGGAGCCGGGAGGGCCGCGCTGTCGAGCTTGCCGTTGACCGTCAGCGGCAGGGTGTCGAGTACGACGACCGCCGAAGGCACCAGATAGCCCGGGAGGCGCTCGGCCGCCGCCTCGGTCACCCGCGCGGCGTCGACCTCGTCGCGGGCGACTCCGCGGGCGGGCACCACGTACGCGACGAGTCGCCGGTCGCCCGGGCGGTCCTCGCGGACCACGACCGCCGCGTGCCCGATGCCTTCCTGCTCGCCGAGTACCGCCTCGACCTCGCCCGGCTCGATGCGGAAGCCGCGCACCTTCACCTGGTCGTCGGTGCGCCCGGCGAACTCCAGCTGCCCGTCGGGCGTCCAGCGCGCCAGGTCGCCGGTGCGGTACATGCGCTCGCCGGACAGTCCGTACGCCGCCGCGAACGGGTCCGCGAGGAAGCGCTCGGCGGTCAGGCCGGGGCGGTGGGCGTACCCGCGCGCGACGCCCGCGCCCGCGAGGTACAGCTCCCCCACCGTGCCGGGCGGGGCGAGGCCGAGGGCGCCGTCCAGGACGTAGGCGCGTGTGCCGTCCAGGGGGCGGCCGATCGGCACCGCGTCCGGGACCCGGTCGCCGGGGGCGAACGTCCGGCAGGTGGCGAAGGTCGTAGTCTCGGTCGGCCCGTACACGGCGACGACAGCGGTTCCCGGGCACGCGTCCAGCACGGCACGCAGTGGCTCGGGCGGCACCCGCTCGCCGCCCGTCCACACCTCCCGGAGTCCCGCGAAACAGCCCGCCGCCTGCTCGGCGAGGACCCTCAGCAGGCCGGCCGTAAGGAACATCCCCGTCAGCCCGTGCCCGGCGACCAGCTCCTCGACGCTTGGCGCGGTCAGCGGGCCGGGCGGTGCGACGACGATCCGGCCGCCGTTGAGGAGCGGCACCCATATCTCGTACGTGGACGCGTCGAAGGCGTGGGAGGAGTGCAGCAGGACCCGCTCGTGCGCGCCGCCGCTCAGTTTCGTGTCGGCCGCGAGGGCGATCACGTCCCGGTGCGTGACGGCGACGCCCTTGGGCACGCCCGTCGAGCCAGAGGTGTAGATCACGTACGCGAGGGTGTCCGGGTGGGCGGGCGTGGCGTGGCCGCGTGCGGTGGCCGGGCCGAGGGCGCGCGGTGCCGCCCCGTCGGTGAGCAGGACGCTCGCGCCGGTGTCGGCCAGGACGAAACGGCGCCGTTCCTCCGGCCAGCGCGGGTCGAGCGGCACGTAGGAGGCGCCGGTCCGCACCACGGCGAGGAGCGCCACCACGAGGTCCGCCGAGCGGTCCATCGCGACGGCCACCCGGCGCTCCGGGCCCGCGCCGCACGCGACGAGCTCGCGGGCCAGCGCTTCGGCGCGCGCGTCCAGTCCCCGGTAGGTGAGGCGGGTGCTCCCCTCCTCGACGGCCACCCGGTCGGGGGTTTTCGCCGCCCGGGCGGCGAAGAGGACGGGCAGCGTGGGGGCCGGCTGCCGCCCGGGGCCGGCCGGGGGCGCGCCCCGGGCCCAGTCGGTGAGGACGCGCTCGCGTTCCTCCTCGGCCAGGACGTCCGTCCGGGCCACCAGGCGCCCGGGGTCCGTCGCCATCGTCCGCAGGATCCGGACCAGGCGGTCCAGGAAAACGCGCGCCGTGGCGGCGTCGAAGAGGTCCGCGCGGTGCTCCAGGCGCAGTCTCAGCCGGTCACCGGGGTGCGTGATCAGGGCCAGCGGGTAGTGCGTGCCTCCCTGGTCCCGCGTGCCCGTGATGCGCGGACCGGGGACGTCCGGGTCCACGGGCGCGAGGCCGACCGGATAGCTCTCGTGGACGACGACCGTGTCGAACAGTTCGCCGGTGCCCGCGAGACGCTGGAGCTCGGCGAGTCCGATGTGCTGATGGTCGATCAGCTGTGCCTGCCGCGCCTGAAGTCGCGCGCAGACGGCGGCCAGGCTGTCGCCGGGTGCGGTCCGCACGCGCACGGGCACGGTGTTGATGAGCAGCCCCACCATGTCCGCGACACCGGGGAGTTCCGGTGGCCGCACCGACACGACGCTGCCGAACACCACGTCGTCCCGCCCGGTCAGCTTGTGCAGGAGGACACCCCAGCCTCCCTGGACCAGAGTGCTCAGGGTGACGCCGTGCGCGGCGGCGCACGCGCGCAGCTCCCGGGTGAGGCGCTCGGGGAGGTCCATGGTGAGGTGCGCGGGCGCCTGAGGTGGCCGGTCGGCGCGGGGCACCCGCCGGTCCTGCCCGGGACGGGCCGCCGTCGACAGACGTGTGGGCTCTTCGATCCCGGCCAGTGCCGAGGACCACGCCGCCCGGGCGGCGTCGTGATCCCGTTCCGCGAGCCAGGCGAGGTAGTCGCGGTAGGGGCGGACCTTCGGCAGGTGCGCCGGGTCGCCGTGGTGCGCGTAGAGGGTGAGCAGTTCCCGTACGAGGACGGGCAGCGACCAGCCGTCGAGGAGGATGTGGTGGTAGGTGAGGGTGAACAGGTGCTCCTCGTCGGCGAGTCGGAGGAGGGTGCAGCGCAGCAGAGGCGGGCGGATCAGGTCGAACCCGCGGTCGCGCTCGTCGGCGAGCAGCCGGTCGGCCGCCGCCTCCCGTGCGCGCGGCGCGTCCGCGCCCCGGCCCGTGTCCCGCAGGTCCCACTCCTGCCACGGGGTGTCCACGTCGGCGGCGACGACCTGGACGGGCCGGTCGAGGTCCTGGTGCAGGAATCCCGCGCGCAGGTTCGCGTGCCGGCGCAGAAGGGCCCGGCAGGCGGTGCGCAGCAGGCCGTGATCGACGGTGCCGGCCAGGCGCAGGGTCAGCTGCACGCCGTACCCGTCCACCGTGCCCGCAGGGCCCGTCGTGCCGTGCTGGGCCTGGTACAGCAGCCCTTCCTGCAATGGTGTCAGCGGCAGGATGTCTTCGATGTCCGCGCTCACCGCGCTGTCCTCCAGGTGTGTTCGAGCCGCTCGATCTGCTCCTGACTGAGGGAGACCAGGCCCAGGTCGGACGGGGACCGGCCGCCCGCACCCGGCCGCTCCGCGTGGCGGGCCAGGCTCCGCAGAGCCTCCAGCCACATCCGGGCGAGTCGGGCCACCTCCGCCTCGGCGAGCAGGCCGCCGGGCCAGGAGAGGGTGGCGCGCAGGCGCGGTCCCGTGCCGTGGTCCTCGACGAGCGTCGTGATCTCCAGTACGTGGGACAGGGCCAAGCCCGGTGTGCCGTGCGGCGGTCCCTGCGGGGCGGCGACGGGGCGCCAGGGGGTGGGCGCGAGGGAGTCGGCGACGGCGAGTCTGCCCAGGTGGTTGAAGAGGATCTGCGGGCGGGCGAGCGCGGCGAGCGTGTCCGCCGTGTCGCTGTTCAGGTGGCGCAGCAGGCCGTGGCCGACGCCGTTGTCCGGCACCGCCCGCAGCTGTTCCTTGACCCGTTTCAGCGCGGCGCCCAGCGCGGGGCCTGCCGCCCGGATGCCGTCCCGGTTGCCGTTCTGGTCGGTGTCGGTGCCGGTGTCGTCGTCGGTGCCGGTGTCGTCGAGGCCCGCGTCCAGGCGCACGGGGTGCAGGGTGGTGAACCAGCCCACCGTGCGGGACACATCGGCGCCGGGCACGAGTGACGCCTCGCGGCCGTGCCCCTCCACGTCGATCAGCACGCTCCCGCCCCCGGCCCTCCCTCGGTCGCGGCGCCATGCGGCGAGGGCGACGGCGAGGCCGGTGAGAAGCACGGTGGGCACGTCGGTGCGGAAGGCGGCGGTCACCCGGTCCAGGAGCGGTTCCGTGTCCGCCGCCCGGAGGGTCACCGTGTGGGAACGGGCGGTCTCGCCCAGGTCGGTCCGCGGATCCAACGGGCGTTCGCCCAGGGGTGGTTCGGTCTCCTTGAGAACTGCGGTCCAAAAGGGCAGCTCCGCCAGCCGTTGCGGCGTCCGCGCCTGTGCCACGAGGGCGGCGGCCCAGCTCCGCAGGGAGGTCGGCACGGGCGCCAGTGCCGGCCGATGCCCCTCGGTGACGGCCTCCCAGGCGGCGGCGAGGTCGGCGAGCAGGATGCGCCAGGACACCGCGTCGACCGCCACGTGGTGGGCGGTCATGAGGAGTTGGCCGCTCCGCTCGCGGCCCGCGTCGAACCACACGGCCTGGAGCACGACCCCCTCGCGCGGCCTCAGGCGGCCCGCCGCGGCCGGAGCCTCCGCGGCGACGCGCTCACGCAGCCCCGCGTCGTCCGCCCCGGCCACGTCGACCCTGCGCAGACAGCGGGCCGCGTCGACGGTGCCCGCCTCGCTGATGTGCGGGAGCCACCGCGTACCGTCGCCGCCCAGGCGCATCCGCAGGGCGTCATGGTGGTCGAGCAGGGCCCGCAGCGCCGTGGTGAGACCCGCCTCGTCCAGCTCAGGCGGGGTCCAGACCAGCACCGACTGGTGGAAGCCGTCGACCGCGCCACCGCGCTCGCGGAGCCAGTGCATGACGGGCGTCGGCAACAGGTCACCCGTTCCCGGCTCGGGGCCGGGCCCGGTGGGCGTACTGTCTTCGGTCAGGTCGCCTGCCACGTCGGCGAGTTCCGCGACCGTCGGGCAGCGGAACACGTCGCCGGGCGTGAGTCCGATACCGGCCGCGCGTGCCCGGCCGACCAGGTCGATCGAGAGGATGCTGTCGCCACCGAGGTCGAAGAAGCCGTCGTCGACGGTGACCGGGTCCACCGCGAGCACCTCGGCGAACAGCGCGCACAGCGTCCGCTCGCGGGCCGTGCGAGGGCCGCGGCCGCCGGGTGCGACGGTGAATCCGGGGGCCGGCAGCGCCGCGCGGTCGAGCTTGCCGTTCGCCGTCACCGGCAGGGCGTCCAGGACGACCACGGCCGCCGGCACCATGTAGTCGGGCAGCAGCTCCCGCACGGAGCGCCGCACGTCCACCGGCTCGCACGCGTCGCCGTCGGTCCGGTCGGCGGCGGTGGGCACCACATAGCCGATGAGCCGGGGCTCCCCGGGACCGTCCGCCCGGACCACCACCGCGGCCTGCGCCACCCCGGGGTGGCGGAGCAGGGCGGCCTCGATCTCGCCCGGTTCGATGCGGAAACCGCGCACCTTCACCTGGTCGTCGACGCGTCCGACGTACTCCAGCTGCCCGTCGGGCCGGCGGCGCGCCAGGTCGCCGGTGCGGTACATGCGCTCACCGGACAGCCCGTACGTCGCCGCGAACGGGTCCGCGACGAAGCGTTCCGCCGTCAGCCCGGGCCGCCGCACGTAGCCGCGTGCCAGTTGCACGCCCGCCACGTACAGCTCCCCCACCACGCCCGGCGGGACGAGGCCGAGGCGGCTGTCCAGGACGTAGAGGCGGGTGTTGGTGACGGGTTCGCCGATCGGGACGGGCCCGGCGTTCGTCGCGTCGGCGGGCCGGCAGTCCCAGGCGGTGACGTCCACCGCGGTCTCGGTCGGCCCGTAGAGGTTGGTCAGCGGTGCGTCGACGGTGGCGAAGAAGTCCGCCTCCAGCTCCCGGGACAGGGCCTCCCCGCTGCAGAACACCCGGCGCAGCGGCGAGGGTTCACCGGCGCGCGGTGCCCGCAGGTAGGCCTGGAGCATCGACGGCACGAAGTGGGTCACGGTCACACCGCGCTCGCGGATCACATCGGCCAGGTAGTCCGGGTCCTTGTGCCCCTCCGGTTCGGCGACGACCAGCGTCGCGCCCTGCGTCAGGGGCCAGAAGAACTCCCAGACGGACACGTCGAAGCTCGCGGGGGTCTTCTGCAGCACCCGGTCGCCGGGGGTGAGGGGGTAGCGCTGCTGCATCCAGGACAGGCGGTTGGCGAGGCCGTCCCGCGTCACCATGACGCCCTTGGGCCGCCCCGTCGAACCGGACGTGTAGATCACATAGGCGGGGTGGTCCCCGTGCGGGAACGGCGCCGGGGCGGGCTCGTGAGGACCGGCCGGGTCCCCGGGTCCGTCCCGGCCGGATTCGTCGAGGTCCGGTCCGTCCAGTACGAGCAGCGGGCAGCCGGCGTCCGGCAGTCCCGCGACAAGCGACTCGCGTGTCACGACGCACATCGGGGCCGTGTCCTCGGCCATGAACGCGATGCGGTCCGGGGGAAGGTGCGGGTCCAGCGGCAGGAAGGCGGCACCGGTCCTGAGGATCGCCAGGAGCGTGACGATCAGCTCGGTCGACCTCGGCAGCGCGATGCCGACGACGTGTTCGGGGCCCGCGCCGAGCCGGGCCAGGCGGCCGGCCAGACGGTCCACCCGGGCGTCCAGTTCGCGGTACGACAGCTCGGTGTCGCCGAAGACGAGCGCGGTGGCCCGCGGCGTGCGGGCCACGTGGGCGGCGAAGAGGTCCGGCACCATGACTTCGGGGAGCGGGCCGCGGGTGTCGTGCCGGCCGGCCAGCAGGCCGGTGCGCTCGGCGGGTTCGAGGACGTCGATGCCGCTGAGCGGAAGGTCCGCGTCGGTGGTCACCGCGTCGAGGAGGCGCACCAGGCGCCGCGCCACGGCGGCCGCCGTCCGCTCGTCGAACAGGTCACGGGCGTACTCGACCGTGCCGCTGATTCCGGCGGCCGCGCCGTCCGCCGCGAAGTGTTCGGCGAGTTCGAAGGAGAGGTCGAACTTGACGGCGGGCGCGGCGAGCGGCTCGCGCCGCACGCGCAGCCCGGTCAGTTCCGGCTCGGCGTCGGGCACGCTCTGGAAGGCGAGCATCACCTGGAACAGCGGGTGCCGCGCCAGCGACCGGGGCGGGTTGAGTGCCTCGACGAGCCGGTCGAAGGGCAGGTCCTGGTGGGCGAACGCCGACAGGTCGCCCTCCCGCACTCGGGCGAGGAGTTCGCGGAAGGTCGGGTCGCCGGAGGTGTCGGTGCGCAGCACCAGCGTGTTGACGAAGAAGCCCACCAGGTCGTCGAGGGCGTCCTCCGCACGCCCGGCCACGGGCGCCCCGAGGGGAATGTCCTCGCCCGCGCCGAGCCGGGTCAGGAGCGCCGCGACGGCGGCCTGCACGACCATGAACACGCTGGCCCCGGCGTCGCGGGCCAGCCGCCCGAGCCGGTCGTGCAGCGGCGCGTCGACGACGAGTGGCACGGAGCCGCCCCGGTGCGAGGCGGCCTGCGGGCGCGGCCGGTCGTAGGGCAGGGCCGGCTCCTGCGGAAGCCCCCGCAACGCGTCGCGCCAGTAGGCGAGTTGGGATCCGGCGAGGCTGCCGGGGTCGTCCGGTTCGCCCAGCAGTTCCCGCTGCCAGAGCGTGTAGTCCGCGTAGCTCACGGGCAGCGGTGGCAGGTCGGCGGGGCTCCCCGCACGGCGGGCCGCGTACGCCGCGGACAGGTCCCGCACCAGTGGCGGCACCGACCAGGCGTCGCCCGCGATGTGGTGGACGACCAGGAGCAGGACGTGCTCGTCGGGGGCGACACAGAACAGCGTGGCGCGCAGGGGCACCTGGCGGGTGAGGTCGAAGCCGCGGGCGGCCTGCGTGGCGAGCAGCCCCGGCAGCTCGTCGGGGTCCGACTCGACCACGGTGAGCGGCGGCCGGCCCGCCCGGCCGTTCAGGATCCGCTGGTGGGGCCGGCCGTCGGGCCCCTGGGGGAAGACGGTGCGCAGGGGCGCGTGCCGGTCCGACACGTCGGCCAGCGCCCTGGCGAGGGCGGGCCGGTCGAGCGGCCCTGAGAGCCGCAGGGCCAGCGGCATGTTGTAGGTCGCGTTCGGGCCCTCCAACTGCGCCATGAACCACAGGCGGCGCTGGGCGTAGGACAGCGGCAGCGGATCGTGCGGGGACGCGGGGGGCGCGGGCTCCAGCGGCGGCCGGACGCGTTTCGCCCCCGCCAGGTCCTGGGCCAGCGCGGCGACCGTCGGCGTCTCGAACAGGGTCCGCATCTCGAGTTCCAGGCCGAGCCGCGAGCGCACCCGGCCCGCGAGGCGTGTGGCCGTCAGCGAGTGCCCGCCCAAGTCGAAGAAGCTGTCGTCGATCCCTGCCCGCTCGACGCCGAGGACGTCGGCGAAGAGCTCGCACAGCACCGCCTCCAGCGGGGTGCGGGGCCCCCTCCCCGGCGTCGGCGTGCCGAAGTCGGGCACGGGCAGGGCGGCGCGGTCGAGCTTGCCGTTCGCGGTGATCGGCAGGGCGTCCAGGACGACGACGGCCGCGGGCACCATGTAGTCCGGCAACTGCCGGGCCAGCGCGGCGCGCAGCTCTCCGGGGTGCGGGGCGCAGCCGGAGCCGGCCGTGCCCGCGGGCACGACGTACGCGACGAGCCGTTTGTCCACCCCGTCCCGCTGCCGCGCCGAGCCGGGCGCCGCCGCCGGTGCGCCGGAGTCCGTCACCAGGGCGACCGCCTGGCCCACCTCGGGGTGGCGTCTGAGCGCCGATTCGACCTCGCCGGGCTCGATGCGGAAGCCGCGCACCTTGACCTGGTCGTCGGCGCGCTCCAGGTACTCGAGTGCGCCGTCCGCGCGCCAACGGGTGATGTCTCCCGTGCGGTACATGCGCTCGCCCGGTCCGCCGAAGGGGTCGGCCACGAACCGTTCGGCGGTCGTGGCGGGACGCCGCCAGTAGCCGCGGGCCAGGCCCGCGCCCGCCAGGTACAGCTCGCCCGGGACGCCGATGGGGACGGGGCGCAGCCGGGCGTCCAGGACGTGGGCGCGCGTGTGGTCCATGGGGCGGCCGATCGGCACGGCCTCGGGCACCGGGTCGGTGGCGGTGAACGGGATGTGGGTGGCGAAGGCGGTGGTCTCCGTCGGCCCGTAGGTGGAGCGGATCACCAGGTCCGGGCAGGCCCGCTGCAGGGCGCGGACGGCGTCCGCGGAGACGATGTCGCCGCCGGTGGAGATCTCCCGCAGCCCGGCGAAGATGTGGGGTGCCTCCTGGGCGAGGACCCGGAAGAGACCGGCGGTCGCGTGGAAGTTGGTGGCCCGGTGGGTGGTGATGAGCCGTCCGATGTGTGCGGCGGTGGGGGGCCCGGCCGGCGCCACGACCACGCGTCCGCCGCGCAGCAGGGGCACCCAGAGTTCGTACGTCGAGGCGTCGAAGGCGTGGTTGGCGTGGAAGACCACGCACTCGGCGACGGCGTCGCTCCAGCACCGGTCGAGCGCGAAGGCGGCCACGCCCGCGTGGGTGACCGCCACGCCCTTGGGCCGACCGGTCGACCCGGAGGTGAACATCACGTACGCCAGAGCGTCCCCCGGCACGTCGGTGCCGAGATCGGCCGACGGCCCGGTCCCCGCCCCCGGACCGACCTCGATCACGGGCAGGTTCCCCGCCACGTCCCCGTGTCCCTCCGCCGAGGCGTCGACGAGGAGCAGGCGCGCCGCCGTGTCGTCGAGGATCTGCCAGGACCGCTCCCGGGGGTGGCCGTGGTGCAGCGGCACATAGCCCGCGCCGGCCTTCAGGGTCGCGAGGATCGCCACCACGAGGTGCGCCGAGCGCTCCATGAGCACCCCCACGAGATCGCCGGGCCGGACGCCCCGCGCGACGAGGAGCCGGGCCAGCCGGTTCGCCCGTTCGTTCACCTCTGCGTAGGTGAGGGTCTGTTCGGCGTCGACCAGCGCCGTGTCCGCGGCGTGGAGCGCGGCCCGGCGCTCGAAGAGCCGCGCGAGGCTCTCCGTCGGCGGGGGCGCGTCCGGGCCGGGGTCGCGCCACGCGTGGAGCAGTCGGCGCTCCTCCCCGAAGAGCACGTCGAGGTGGGCCACGGGCTCGTCGGGGGTGCGGGCGAAGGCGTCCAGGCAGGCGGTGAAGCGGTCGCGATGCAGGGCGAGTTCCGTCTCGTCGTACACGGCGGGGTTGGCTTCGAGTTCGACGAGCACGCCACCACTGCCGTCCTGCGTACCGACGGCGACGACCGACAGGTCCTTGACCGGACCCGTCATGACCTGGTGGCGGGTGACGCGCAGGCCGGCGAAGGCCGGTTCCTCCTCGAAGGCGACGGTGTTGACGGACACCGCGTACAGGTCGTTCGAGACGCCCAACAGGCCCAGTTCCGCGCGGAGTTCCTCGCTCCGGTAGCGCTGGTGCCTGATCGCGTCGCTGACGCGTCCGCGGGTCTGGGCGACGAGCTGGGAGAACGTCGTCGTGGGGCCGAGGGTGAGGCGCAGCGGCAGCACGTTCACCGCCATGGACGGGGTGGCCGCGGCCGCCCGTCCCACGCGGGCGGCCAGCGGCAGTCCGACGACCACCTCGCGCGCGCCGTCGAGCCGGTGCAGATACGCGGCGGTCGCGGCGACGACGAGCAGCGACCAGCGGCCCGCGGCGCCCGGCACCGCCTCCAGGAGCCCGCTCACCCGCTCCCCGGACAGCCGTACGGCGCTGCGCAGCACGGCTGCCGAGGGCGCGGCGGTGCGTCCGGCGAGGGTGACGGGGGCGGGTGGCTCACCGAACTCGCGCAGCCAGTGGGCGCGGTCGCGCGCGTGGCGCGGGGAGAGGCGGTACTCCGCGTCCTCGGCGAGGAGGCGGTCCAGGGAGGCGAAGGGCCCGGTGCCGGGGTCGCGGCCGGCCGCCAGGGCGCCGTAGAGGTCCGCGAGGCGGCGCAGGTAGAGGTTCTGGCCGTAGCCGTCGAGGACGATGTGGTGGTAGCGCAGGTGCAGCCAGGCCCGGTCGTCGGCCAGCCTGAGCAGGGTGTGCGCGGCCAGCGGACCGCGCCCGGGGTCCATGGAGGTGGCCAGGTCGCCGTCGGTCCAGGCACGGGCGGCGGCTTCCGCGCCGGCGGGTTCCGCGCGCAGGTCGACGACGGGCAGCGGGTCCTCGGGGAGGTCCGCGATGCGCAGGCGCAGTTCGTCCTCGTACACGACGAACCGCGCCCGCAGGCTCTCCGCTTCCGTGAGCGCCCGCCGCACGGCCGCACGCAGCGCCGGGACGTCGAGGTGACCTTCGAGGACGAGGCGGACACCGCAGGTGTACAGCGTGCTGTCGGGGTCCAGCTGGTGGGCCAGCCAGATGCCCTGGTGTGCGGCGCTCGCGGTCCGGTACGCGTTCGGGTCTGACACTCCGCCAGTCTCGGGGGGACCGGCATGCGCGCCCTATCGGCGCGTTATCGCTCAGGCCCGTCCGTCCCGCCCGGCCCGCCCGTCCACCAGTCCGCGTAGAGCGGCCGCAGGGCGTCGGCGAGGAACAGCTCCCGCATGGCGACCCGCTGGATCTTGCCGCTCGTCGTACGCCGGACCGTGCCCCGGCGCAGCAGCGCCACCCCCCGCACGGGGAGCCCGAACTCGCGCACGACCGTCCGCTTCATGTCGGCGGCGAGCCGCGCGTACTGCTCGTCGGGGAGGTGCCGCGCGATCTCCTGCGTCACCACGAGGGCCTCCTCGTGGCGCTCGCCGCGCCGGTCGACGACGGTGAACGCGGCGCCCGGCAGCGCGGCCAGCTCGGGGTGGCGGCTGCGCAGTTCGTGCTCGATGTCCTGCGGATAGAGATTGCGGCCGTTGACCGTCAGGGCCTCCTTCCTCCGGCCGGTGAGGAAGAGTTCACCGTCGAGGAGCGCCCCCAGGTCGCCGGTGCGCAGATAGGGCTCGCCGTCGAGCACGGCGCCGAAGATCTCCTCGGTCGCCGCCGTGTTGTCCCAGTAGCCGTGGGCGACGCCGGGTCCGCGGAGCCAGATCTCCCCGACGGTCCCGTCGGGGAGCGCGGCGCCGGTCTCGGGATCGACGATCCGGCAGGTGAGGTCGTGCAGTTCGCCGCAGCTGACGAGTTCGCGCGTGGTGCTCCGCGCGGGGTCGGCCGGCTTCGCGGCGGCGAGCACGTTCCGTTCCAGGAGGGCGGCGTCTGCGTGGAGCGTGGCGGGGGGCCGCGACACCGTTCCCGACACGTACAGGGTGGCCTCCGCCATGCCGTAGCAGGGCACCAGGGCATCCGGGCGGAAGCCGTAGGGCACGAACCGTTCGGTGAACGCCCGCAGCGTGGGTGCGTGCACGGGTTCCGAGCCGTTGACCGCGTACCGCCAGCGCGACAGGTCGAGCCCCTCGATCTGGTCGGGGCGGGTGCGCCGTAGGCACAACGCGTAGGCGAAGTCGGGTGCGTTGGAGTGTCCGATGGCGAACCGGTCGATGACGCGCAGCCATTGGTGGGGCTTGCGTATGAAGGCGATCGGGTTCATCGTCACGGCGCCTCTGCCCAGCAGGACGCCGGTGAGCAGGTGACCGACGAGTCCCATGTCGTGGTAGAGGGGTATCCAGCCACCGTGCCGGGTGCCGGGCGGGACGGCGAAGCTCGCCCCCATGACCGCGACGTTGTGCAGCAGATTGCCGTGGGTGACCACGACGCCCTTGGGGTCGGAGGTGGAGCCCGAGGTGTACTGGATCAGGGCGGGGGTGTCGTGGCGCGCGGTCTCGCCGGGCAGCGGGGGCGGGGCGTCGGCCGGGCCGGGCGGGGCCCCGTCCGGTCCCTCGGTCACCAGGAGCGGGACGTCCTCCAGTGACTGGGCGCTCAGCCATGCGCGGACCGCCGGGCGGTTCTCGCCGTCGGTGAGGATCGCGCGGACGCCTGCCTGGCGCACGATCCCCTTGACCCGCAGGAGTTCTCGCCGGTTGTTGCCGGGCAGCGGCGCGGGTACGGCGATGAGTCCCGCGTACAGGCATCCGAAGAAGGCGACGGGGAACCGTGTACCGGACGGAAGCTGGAGGAGCACCCGGTCCCCGGGGACGAGCCCCGCCTCCGCGCGCAGCCGTGCCGCGAGCTCACGTGCCGCCAGGTCCAGCCGGGCGTACGTCAGCGTGTCGTGGCCGTCGTCGGCGTCCGGGACCCGGATGTGGATCAACGCCGCCTCGTCGGGCTGCGAGCGGGCCAGGGCGCGCAGGACCTCGGGCAGACCGGCCGCCTCGCGTATGTCGTTCATCGTTCGCCGCGCCGGAGCTCACGCAGGAACTCCCCGACGCGGAAGGCGAGTTCGATGGACTGGACGGCGTTCAGGCGTGGGTCGCAGGCGGTTTCGTAGCGGGTGGCGAGGTGGGTGTCGAGCACTTCCTCGAGGTCGCCACCGAGGCACTCGGTGACGTCGTCGCCGGTGAGTTCGAGGTGGATGCCGCCCGGATGCAGGCCCTCCTGCCGGTGCACCGCGAAGAACTCGGCCACCTCGGTGGTGATGTCGGAGAGCCGGCGGGTCTTGTAGCCGCTGTCGGAGACGAAGGTGTTGCCGTGCATGGGGTCGCAGGCCCACACCGGGGCGTGTCCCGCGTCGCGCACGGCACGCAGCAGCGGCGGCAGCAGTTCGGTGGCCTTTCCGGCGCCGAGCCTGCTGATCAGGACGAGGCGTCCCGGCGCCCGGTCCGGGTCGAGGCGCTCGCACAGCTCGCGCAGCTGCCCGGGTGTCGTGGTGGGGCCGACCTTGACCCCGACGGGGTTGCCGATGCCGGACAGCAACTCGACGTGGGCACCGTCGAGTTGGCGGGTGCGGTCACCGATCCACACCATGTGCGCACTGGTGTCGAACCAGGTGCGCCGCTTCTCGTCGTAGCGGGTCAGCGCCTGCTCGTAGTGGGGCAGCAGCGCCTCGTGCGAGGTGTAGAGCTGGATCTGGTGCAGCGCGGCCTGGGAGCGGGTGTCCACGCCGCAGGCCGACATGAACCTCAGGGCCCAGGTGATGTCGTCGGCGGCCTTCTCGTACCGCTGTCCGGCGGCGCTGCCGCGGACGAACTCCTGGTTCCAGTCGTGGACCTGGCCGAGGTCGGCGTACCCGCCCAGGGTCAGGGCCCGCAGGACGTTCAGGACCGCCGACGAGTGCTGGTAGGCGCGGAGCAGCCGGGTGGCGTCCGCGCGGCGTGCCTCGGGGGTGAACTCGGGGCCGTTGACGATGTCACCGCGGTAGGCGGGCAGTTCGGTGCCGTCGATCGTCTCGGTGGGGCGGCTGCGGGGCTTGCCGAACTGGCCGCCGATCCGCCCGACCTTCACCACGGGCAGACCGGATCCGTAGGTGAGCAGGATGGCCACCTGGAGGATCACGCGCAGCTTGCTTCGGACGCCGGACTCGGTGCAGGAGCTGAACCGTTCGGCGCAGTCTCCCGCCTGCAGCAGGAATCCCTCTCCGGCGGCGACCTGGGCGAGGGAGTGCCGCAGGTCGAGGATCTCGTCCGGGAGCACCAGTGGGGGCTGCAGGGCGAGGGTGTCCTCCACGCGCCGCAGTTCCTCCGGGTCGGGCCAGTCGGGCTGCTGCGCGGCGGGGCGGCCGCGCCACGATGCGGGGCTCCAGGCTCCCTCACCCGTACCGGCCGCGGTATCCGGGCGGTACGGGGCCGCCGGTGCTGTCGTGTGTGTGTCGCTCGCTGTCATCCGATCAGTTCCTTGATCGTGGCGCCGGGATCCCCGGCCCGCATGAGCAGTTCTCCGACGAGGACCGCGTCCACGCCGGCCCGTTTTAGATCGCGCGCGTCCGGTGCGCCGCGCACGCCGCTCTCGCCGACCATGACCCGCCGGCCGCCCACCCGCTCGCGCAGCCGGGCGGAGAGGGTCCGGTCGATCGAGAAGTCCCTCAGGTCACGGTGGTTGACGCCGATGACGTCGGCGCCCGCCGCCAGAGCGGTGTCCACCTCGCCCTCGTCGTGCACCTCGACCAGCGCCTCCATGCCGTACTTCCGGGTGTACGCGAGGAGTTCGGCCAGCCGCTCGGGGGTCAGCGCGGCGACGATGAGCAGCAGGGCATCGGCGCCGAGCGCCCTGGCCTCCAGGATCTGGTACTCGTCGACGATGAAGTCCTTGCGCAGGACGGGGACGTCGGATGCGTCACGGGCGACCACGAGGTGGTCGGGGCTGCCTCCGAAGCCGTCCTCGTGGGTGAGGACCGACAGGGCGCAGGCGCCGCCGCCCTGATAGGCGCGGGCCAGCTCGGCAGGCCGGTAGTCGTCGGTGAGCGGCCCCTTGGAGGGGCTGCGGGGCTTCATCTCGGCGATGACGCCGAGGCCCGGCTGCCGCAGGGCGGCGGCGAAGTCCCGGGGCGGGGGCGCGGCCGCGGCAAGCACGACCAGCTCGGTCTCGGGGCGGACCGCGCGTCGCCGTTCCGTCTGCCGTTCGGCGTCTGCGACGAGGGTCACGAGGATGTCGCTCACGCGGGCACCTCCAGTTCCGCCCGCTGCCAGGAGGCGCGGGTCCAGCGTTCGAGCAGATCGGCGGCGGCGCCGCTGTCGACCGCCGAGCCGGCGAGGCGCAGCCCGTCGGCCCAGGTGTCGGCCAGGGCGGCGACCCGCAGGGCCGCGGCCGCGTTGAGCAGGACGACGTCCCGCGCGGGCCCCGGCTCACCGGCGAGGACGCGGCGGACGACGGCCGCGTTGACGGCGCGGTCGCCGCCGGTCAGGTCGCCGGGGCGGGACCGCGGCAGCCCGTGGTCGGCGGCGTCGAAGCGGTGGGTGGTGCGCCGGCCGTCGCGCAGTTCGACCACGTGGGCGGGTGCGCCGGTGCTCAGCTCGTCCATGCCGTCCTCGCTGTGGAACACCAGGGCGCGGGTGACGCCGAGCCGGTCGAGGACCTCGGTCATCGGCTCCACGAGGTCCCGGCTCGGCACTCCGAGGGTGCGCAGGCGCGCGCCCGACGGGTTGCACAGCGGTCCCAGGAGGTTGAAGACGGTGCGCGTGCCCAGTTCCCGGCGCGGGCCGGACGTGTGCTTGAAGGCCGGGTGGAAGAGCGGGGCGAACAGGAAGGTGATGCCGGTGCTCCGCAGACAGGCGGCGGCTTCGTCGGCACCGAGGTCGATGCGGACCCCGAGTTCCTCCAGGACGTCCGCGCTGCCGCAGGCGGACGACGCGCTGCGGTTGCCGTGCTTGGCGACGCGGACCCCGCAGGCCGCGGCGACGATCGCGGACACGGTGGAGACGTTGAAGGTGTTCAGGCCGTCGCCGCCGGTTCCGCAGGTGTCGAGCAGCTCACCCTCGCACCGGACGGGGGTGGCGAACTCCTGGGCCGCGCGGGCCATTCCCACGAGGTCGTCGACGGAGGCGCCGCGCACCGTGACGGCCAGCGCGAACCCCGCGATCTGGGCCGGTGTCGCCTCGCCGCGCATGATCACGCGCATCGCCTCGGCCGCCTCGGCCTCGGTCAGGCGCCGCCGGGTGACCGTTCTCAGTAGCTCAATCATCACCGCACTCCAGGAAGTTCGCGATCAGCTGCTTGCCCTCGGGGCTGAGCACCGATTCCGGGTGGAACTGCACGCCGTACGTCGGGTGCTCGCGGTGGCGCAGGCCCATGATCGTGCCGTCCGCCGTGCGGGCCGTGACGACGAGCGCGTCCGGCAGGCCGGCGTCGCTCACCACGAGCGAGTGGTACCGGGTGGCCGTGAACGGGTCGGGGAGACCGGCGAGCACACCGCTGCCGTCGTGGTGCACCAGGGAGGTCTTGCCGTGCACCTGCTCTCCGCGGACCACCGGCCCGTCGAAGGCGGCGGCGATGCTCTGGTGCCCCAGGCAGACCCCGAGGATCGGCAGCCGTCCGCCGAGTTCGCGGACCGCCTCGACGGAGATCCCGGCGTCGGCCGGCGTACCGGGCCCCGGCGAGATCAACAGCAGGTCGAAGCCGGCGAGTTCGGTGACGCCGACGGCGTCGTTGCGGAAGACCGTGGGCCGGCCGCCCATCTCGGCGACGTAGTGCACGAGGTTGTAGGTGAACGAGTCGTAGTTGTCGATCACCGCGACGCGCGGTCCCTCGGCGCGGCCGGGGCGGGTTCCGGTCGAGGTGCTCATGCCTGGGCCTCCGCCCGCCGTACGGCCGTGATCATCGCGCGCGACTTGTGCAGCGTCTCGCGGTACTCGGACGTGGGGTCGGAGTCGGCGACGATGCCCGCGCCCGCCTGGACGTGCACCTGGCCGTCGGCCACGACCATGGTGCGCAGGGCGATCGCGAAGTCGGTCAGTCCGTCGAGGCCCACGAAGCCGAGGGCACCGCCGTAGACACCGCGCTGCTGGGGCTCCAGCTCCGCGATGATCTCCATGGCGCGGATCTTGGGCGCTCCGGAGAGCGTTCCGGCGGGGAAGGTGGACCGCAGGGCGTCCAGCGCGCCGCGGCCCGGCGCGAGCAGGCCCGAGACGGTGGACGACAGGTGCATCACGTGGGAGAAGCGCTCGACCCGCATGAGCTGCTCCACCTGTACGGTGCCCGGTTCGGTGACCCTGCCGAGGTCGTTGCGGCCGAGGTCGACCAGCATCACGTGCTCGGCGCGTTCCTTCTCGTCGGCGAGCAGTTCGTGCTCCAGGTCCAGGTCCTGGCGGGGGTCGAGATGCCGGGGCCGGGTGCCGGCCAGCGGCCGGGTCTCCACGCGGCGGCCCTCCGCCTTGACGAGCAGTTCGGGTGAGGCCCCGATGACATGGCGGCCCCCGCCCAGGCTCAGGTGGTACATGTACGGCGACGGGTTGGTCGCCCGCAGATGCCGGTACAGGTCGAGCGGTTCGGCACGCAGGGGCCTGCTGAGGCGCCGGGACAGCACGATCTGGAAGGCGTCGCCGGCCGCGATGTGCTCGCGGGCGCGGGCGACACGGCCCTTGAACTCCGCCTCGGTGAGGTTGGCGGTCCAGCCGTCCGTCGCCTCCGCGTCCGGCGGGGCGGTGTCCGCGAGCGGCCGGCCCGTGAACCCATCGGGCCTGCCCGCGTCCCGCAGCCTGTGGTTGAGGTGGACGATCCGGGCGACGGCGTCGTCGTAGGACTCGTGTGCCGGGCGGTACAGGGTCATCAGCAGGACGCGCCGGGTGGCGTGGTCGAAGACCACCAGGTCGTCGGCGGCCAGGAAGGCGGACTCGGGCAGGCCGGGCGGCGCGCCCGCGGAGACCGGCAACTCCTCGAAGTGGCGTGCCGCCTCGTAGCCGAGGTAGCCGACGACGCCACCGTGGAACGGCGGCAGGCCGTGCAGCGGGGCCTCCGACGCCGCGAGCAGGGGTTCCAGTGCGGCCAGCGGGTCACCGTCGGGCAGGTCGAGCGGTACCGGCCGGTGTCCCACGTACGAGTAGCGCGCGACGCCGCCGGAGACGGGCACGCTCTCCAGCAGGAAGCCGGCCTCGTCCGGCCCGCACAGCTGGGAGAACGCGGTGACAGGGCTGATCACATCGGCCAGGAACTCCTGGTGGAGCGGGATGACGTCGTAGTCCCGCGCCAGCGCCGCGGCGGCGGCGCGGTGGGGCACGGTGGCGCGGGCGGCCTCGGCCGCGTCCGCCGTGAGTTCTTCGATGGGATGGGTGGTCATGTCGCCTTCCCTGTCGTGAATTACTCGCCTGCCGACGAACGGCAGAAATCAAATGCGGCCGTGAATCCACCGCTCCGCACTTTATGTATGAGCCTTATAGCTTCGCTATTGAAGGCATATCCCTTGCGCGGCCCCCGGAATGCCTTGACGTTACGTCACACGCACTGTTACTTTCCGGTGGATCCAACGCATTTGCTCGCCCCGAGTTGCGGACCGCGTCTCCACCATCTGCCAACGCATCAGCAACCGAGGGGACATGGTGGACATGGCGCACGCCCAGCACTCTCCCGAGACCGTCCGGACCTGGCTCATCACCTGTTTCGCCAGTCACGTCGGGCTCCCGGCACAGGACATCGACCCGGGGCGGCCGCTCTCGGACCACGGCTTGAACTCCGTCGGTTCCGCGGGTCTGGCCGCCGATATCGAGGACCACTTCGGCGTCGTCGTCACTGCCGACGAAATGTGGGACCACCCGAGCCTGGAAGCACTCGGCCTCCTCATCGCGCGGAAACTGGCGGACACGCCGGCCGGCGCCCTGGGCAGCGCGAACTGAGAGGGCGGGCAATCAGTCATGGATTTCAGCCTGTTGTACTTCGCGAACAGGAAAGTGGACGACGCTCCAGCCGAGTACGACCTGCTCTTCGACAGCGCCCGCTTCGCCGACCGCAACGGCTTCACCGCGGTGTGGCTGCCCGAGCGGCACTTCCACCCCTTCGGAGGTGCCTACCCCAATCCGGCACTGGCCGCGGCCGCCCTCGCGGCACGGACCGAACGGGTCCGGCTGCGGGCGGGCAGTGTCGTCGCCCCGCTCCACGACCCGCTGACCGTGGTGGAGGACTGGGCGTTCGTCGACAACCTCTCCCGCGGGCGTGTCGACCTGGCCCTGGCCACCGGCTGGAACGCGCACGACTTCGTGCTGGCCCCGGAGCGCTACGCCGCCCGCCGCGCCCACACGCTGGAGAGTCTGGCCGAGGTGCGGGACCTGTGGGCGGGCAGGACCGTCGAGCGCACCGACGGCAAGGGACGGCAGACGCGGGTCGCGACCTATCCGCGGCCCGTCCAGCCGGACTTGGACCTGTGGCTGACCTGCTCGTCGCACCCCGCGGGATTCGAGGAGGCCGGCGCGCTCGGCCTCCATGTGCTGACCGCTCTGCTCTTCCAGCGGGTGGAGGACCTGGTGCCCCGGATCCGCGCGTACCGTGCCGCGCGCGAGCGGGCGGGCCACGACCCGGACACCGGCCGTGTGACGCTGATGGTGCACACCTTCGTCGGGGAGTCCGACGACGCGGTACGTGAGGTGGTGCGCGCCCCGTTCCTGGAGTACCTGGCGTCCTCCGTGGACCTGTGGCGGGACCGCTGGCCGGAGCTGGGCGCCCACGGCGGCCCCCAGCTCCTCGACCACGCCTTCGAACGCTACTTCCGCACCTCGGCACTGCTCGGCTCGGTCGACAAGTGCGTCCGCTTCGTGGCACGGCTGCGGGAGGCCGGGGTCGACGAGGTGGCCTCGCTCATCGACTTCGGCGCGCCGGCCCCGGCCACCCTGGACGCCCTGCACCGGCTGAACCGGGTCCGGCGCGCCTTCGCCCGCTGAACGGTCCCTGCCGGGACCGCCGTCGCCGCGGGTTCAGCGGCCGTCGGGCCCGGCGGCGGCGATGCGCCCGACGCCGACGACCGCGCGCCGCGGGATGGTGATGCGCCACTTGCCGGTGGCCTCCTCGTAGCGCAGCTCGCTCGCCCGGAGGGACCCTTCTCCCTCCGGGTAGCGGAAGATGGACTTCGCGGTCTCGGTCACCCAGCGGTACGCCTCGTTCTCGGTCCGGCCGTCGAAGACCTTGACCAGGCCGTACATGTTGAGCAGGTACCGGCCGATCTCGATCTCCGCCTCTTCCGGGGTGGCGCCGACAGCGGTGTACGGGTCGTCGATCTCCACGACCTCGTGGCGGTCGTACCCGGCCTTCTCCAGATAGCCGTCGATCTCGTCGCGGGTGAAGTGCAGGAACTTGTGGCCGGTCGCCGAGTACACGTCGGTCACCTCCTCGAACCAGACGTCCACGGGCGAGCCGACGAGGAAGTCGTGCAGGATGAACGTCCCGCCGGGGCGGAGCATGCGGTGGGCCTCGGTGGCCACGGTCTGACGGTCCGAGGGCGGCACGTGGTGCGAGCCGTAGGCCAGCAGCACGGCGTCGACGGTCCGGTCGCGCAGCAGGGGCTGCTCCGCACGCTGCAGCAGCGCCGGCATGCCCGCCGCCCACGCCGACGCGACCATGTGCGGGGACGCGTCGCACGTCAGGATGTTGAAGTCGCCGATGCCCAGCTCCTCGCACACCTTGCGCACCAGTCCGTCCCCGCCCAACAGGTCGACCAGGACGGGCCGTTCGCCGTCCGGTGTGCGGCGGGCGGTGTCGGCGAAGCCGAGGAGTTCGCGGATACCCGCCTCGCGGGCCAGCGAGTTCAGCGTCTGGGCCTGCACGTACTCCACTCCGCGGCTGCCTTCCGGGTCGGCGCCGAAGTCGTCGTGCCGCTCCAGGGCGGTGCACAGGGCGTCCTCCCAGGCGGCGAGCCGCTGCGGATCGGCAAGGGCGTGCAGCTCGGGATGGCTCCGCCGGAGCTCCGCCAGCTGACCCTGCACGTCATCCCCTGTCACGGTGTATCCGCTCGTCTGTGCGTGCATGAGTGAGGATCTCCTCTGCCTGGGGGGAAGGTGACCGGCCGGGCACCGATCAGGCGCCGCTTCGGCCGGGTGCGGACACCGTGATGCCCGCAGAACTGCGAGCACGAAGCTAGAAGCGCGCACTTTCCCCTCGATATTGATCCGTTTTCGCTCTGCCGGACGGCGGGGTGGTCCCTGCCGAAAGTAAGGCCGAAGAGACGTCGTTCGTGCGTGGTGACGGCGGGAGGCGGGCTCCTACTGTCGGTGGGCGGAGAGAACATCCGTCAGAAGTGCAGAGCGCGGAGCCGAGTCCGGAGGACGTCAGGGATGAAGAAGCAGTTGGACGAGCCCGGCGGCGCCGCCGACGCCGGGGTCCTGGGCGGCGCCGCCCCGCCACCTGGAACGCTCGTCGACGGGCACGCCGGGCTGACGTCGGCTCAGGTCGCCGAGCGCGTCGCCGCCGGTCGCGTCAATGACGTGCCGACCCGGTCGAGCCGCAGCATCGGCGAGATCGTCCGGAGCAACCTGTTCACCCGCATCAACGCGATCATCGGCGTGCTGTTCGTCATCATCATGATCGTCGGGCCTGTGCAGGACGGGCTGTTCGGCGGCGTCATCCTCGCCAACACGCTGATCGGCATCATCCAGGAAGTGCGTGCCAAGCGGACCCTCGACCAGCTCGCGATCGTCGGCGAGAGCCGTCCACGCGTCTGGCGCGACGGGCAGCGCGTCACGCTCAGCGCCTCCGAGATCGTCATGGACGACGTCATCGACCTGGGCCAGGGCGACAAGATCGTGGTGGACGGCACGGTCACCACGGCCGAGAACCTGGAAGTCGACGAGTCGCTGCTCACGGGCGAGGCGGATCCGGTCGTCAAGCGTCCCGGCGACGCGGTGATGTCCGGCAGCTTCGTGGTGGCCGGATCCGGCGCCTTCACCGCCACCCGGGTGGGACGGGAGGCGTACGCCTCCCAACTCGCCGAGGAGGCACGGCGCTTCAGCCTCGTCAACTCCGAGCTGCGCAACGGCATCGACAAGATCCTGAAGTTCGTCACCTACGCGATCATCCCGGCGGGCATCTCGCTGATCATCACGCAGTTCATGGTGAACGACGACGATCTGCCCGAGGCGATCCGCCGCATGGTGGGCGGTCTCGTCCCCATGGTCCCGGAGGGTCTCGTCCTGCTGACCTCGCTGGCCTTCGCGGTCGGCGTGGTCCGGCTCGGCAAGAAGCAGTGCCTGGTCCAGGAGCTTCCCGCCATCGAGGGCCTGGCCCGGGTGGACACCGTGTGCCTGGACAAGACGGGAACGCTCACCGAGGCGTCGATGGACGTCGACGAGGTCCTTCCGCTGCTGCCGGGCGTGCCCGTCGAGGAGGTGCTCGGCGCCCTCGGCGCCGCCGACGAACGTCCCAACGCCAGCCTTCAGGCGATCATCGAGGCCTACCCCGCTCCCGAGGGCTGGCAGCGCACCGCGACCGCGCCGTTCTCCTCGGCCCGGCGGTGGAGCGGCGCCGCGTTCACCCAGCCGTCCGGTGCGGAATCGGCCTGGCTGCTCGGCGCGCCCGACACCATGCTGCCGGCCGGGCACTCCGTGCTCACCGCCGCGGACTCCTACGGCGCGCGGGGCCTGCGCGTCCTGCTCCTGGCGCGCTGCTCACGGCCGCTGGACGAACTCCTGGACGACGCGGCCGCCGTGCCCGACGCGGTCACGCCCGCCGCGCTCGTCGTCATCAAGCAGCGCATCCGGCAGGAGGCGCCCGCCACCCTGCGGTACTTCGCCGACCAGGGCGTCTCGGCCAAGGTGATCTCGGGCGACAACGCGGTGTCCGTCGGCGCCGTCGCGTCGAGCCTGTCCCTGCCCGGCGCGGACAACCCGGTGGACGCCCGGTTCCTCCCGGAGCACCCGGAGGAACTGGCCGACGCCGTCGAGCAGAACGCCATCTTCGGGCGGGTCGGCCCCCAGCAGAAGCGGGACATGGTGGGCGCCCTGCAGTCCCGGGGCCACACCGTGGCGATGACCGGTGACGGCGTCAACGACGTCCTCGCGCTCAAGGACGCCGACATCGGCGTGGGTATGGGCTCGGGCAGCCCGGCGACCCGGGCGGTGGCCCAGATCGTGCTGCTCAACAACAACTTCGCCTCGCTGCCCTCGGTGGTCGCGGAGGGCCGCCGGGTCATCGGCAACATCGAGCGCGTGGCCAACCTGTTCCTCACCAAGACCGTCTACTCGGTGCTGATGGCCATCGTCATCGTGATCGCCCAGGTGCCGTACCCCTTCCTGCCGCGTCACATCACGCTGGTCGGCTCGCTCACCATCGGCGTCCCCGCGTTCTTCCTCGCACTGGCCCCCAACACGGAGCGCGCCAGGTCGAACTTCGTGGGCCGCGTCCTGCGGTTCGCCATTCCCGCCGGCGCGCTCGCGGCGACGGCCACCTCGGTCGCCTATCTGTTCGCCCGGTCCGTGTACGACGACAACCTGGACGCCGAGACCTCGGCGGCGACCCTCGCGCTGTTCCTCACGGCCCTGTGGGCGCTGGCCATCATCGCCCGCCCCTACACCTGGTGGCGCATCCTGCTGGTGCTGACGATGGCGGTGTCGTTCGCCGTCGTGCTGGTGGTGCCGTATCTCCAGGAGTTCTTCCAGCTGAAGCTGGTCGGTGTCGCGGCACCGTGGACGGCGGTCGCCTGTGCCGCTGTGGCCGGACTGGTGCTGGAGCTCGTATGGGCCCGTATGCGTCGGCGGCTGGCCGACGACTGAGCCAGCGAAGGCGGTGACATCCCCCGGACCGCCCTCGCGAGAGGAAGGGACGCCCGGCCCGTGCCGGGCGTCCCTTTCGTCTGTCCGCTTTCGGGCACGTGGTGCGATCCAGCCAATCCCCCGACCTGGCCGATCCAGCCCTGTCGCCCTCCGGTCGCCACGGCCCCGCCGCCCCGCCGGCCGCCGCGGCCAGGGGGCGACCTCCGTCGTCACCAGGGACGATCAAGCTTGAGCGGGGACAGGTCACGGATGAGACGTTCTCGGAATAGAACGCGGCGGACTATCGAAAGCTAGGTGTGATACCTGCCGAAAGTTGAGTGTTGAGGTCATCAAAGATCCGTATCATTTAACAGAAGGCAGGGGGGAGCCAACTACGATCGATAAATCTGGTGCATCGAACGACCCGCACTCGCCACGCCCGCTAACACGCACAAATGCGGAGCCGAGCATTCCACTTTGCTCAGGAGGCGTACGAGCGAGGGGTCTCATGAGGACCGCAGCGCAGGCCAGTCCCATGCATCGAGTCGGCCACGCTCAGAATTCCGGGATCTTAATTGCACAGACATTACTGAAACTTGACGCGGGGGTTCAAGAAATCATGAATGTTCAGCTGACAACTCCGGTACCTCAGGGAGTCGAACCGAACACGAAAGAAGACATCGAATCCGGCCTCGAATTCCGAATACTCGGGCCGCTCGAAGTGCAGATGAATGGCCAAGGCCTCACGGTCGGCGGACCTCGGCAGCGGGCGGTTCTCTCCGCATTGCTGCTCTCCGTGAATCAGGTCGTGTCTTTCGATTCACTGATAGAAAAGGTCTGGAACGGCCGCCCGCCGAGCACGGCCCGTACCCAGGTGGCGATCTGCATCGCCACCTTGCGCAAGATCTTCCGCAGCGCGGGCTGGAGCCAGGACACGATCGTCACGGCCACTCCCGGATACATGCTCAACCTCGCCGGCCACTCGCTCGACTCGCTGCGCTTCGAGCAACTGGTCGCCAGGGCCACGGAGTGGACGGCGGAGGACCGCCCGGCGGAGGCGGCGGCGGCTCTGCGGGAGGCGCTGGCACTGTGGCGCGGCCCGGCTCTCGGCGGCGTGTACGCGCCCTTCGCCGAGACCGAGGCGGTCCGCCTCGACGAACAGCGGATGCTCGCCGTGGAGCAGCAGATGGCGCTGCGCCTCCAGCTCGGTGAGCACCAGGCGGTGCTCGGTGAACTCCAGGCGCTGGTCGGCGCCTGCCCGCTGCGCGACCGGCTGCGCTACTACCTGATGCTCGCCCAGTACCGTTCGGGCCGGCGCGCGGAGGCGCTCACGACATTCCGCGACGGAATGCGGTACTCCATTGAGGAGATCGGCCTCGAACTGGGCGCCGAGCTGCAGTCGCTCCACGACTCGATTCTGCGGGACGAATTCCCCCAGCTCGCTGTTCCCGGCATTGCCGCACCACGAAGAGACAGACCCCAGCCAGTGCCGTGCCAGCTCCCGGAAAGCAACGCGTACTTCACCGGACGTAGTCGGGAGCAGTGGCTTATGGATGATGCGCTGCTCAACGGTTCTCCGCAGAATCCATCCCCCATCGCGTACATCACGGGAAGCCCAGGAATCGGTAAGACGAGCCTCGCCGTCAACTGGGCGCACCGGTCGGCGCACCGCTTCCCCGACGGACAGCTGTTCGCCGACCTCCGGCAGGGCCGGACCCTGGACGTGCTCCACCAGTTCCTTCGCCGGCTGGGAGCCGAGGGGCCGCTGCCCACGGACGTCTCGGAGGCCGCCGAGCGCTATCGCGCGATGCTGGAGGGCAAGCGCGTCCTGGTGGTCCTCGACCACGCGTCGTCGTATGCCAGGCTGCGTCATCTGCTGCCCGGGAGCGGTGAGTGCTGCGTACTCATCACCGGACAGGCCAACCTGGACGAACTCCTGCAGAAGTACTGCGCCCTTCGGCTGCGCGTCGGCCCGCTGTCCGACGAGGAGTCAACGGAGGTGCTGACCAGCGTGCTGCGGGACTCCAGGGCCGAGGAGTCCCCCCGGGCCACCCGGCAGCTCAGCGCACTGTGCGGCCACACGCCCCTGGCGCTGCGCGCCGCGGCGGCCAGGCTGCTCACCAAGCAGCACTGGCAGGTGTCCGACCTGGTACGCCGCCTGGAACGCTCCGCCGACCGGCTGGCGGAACTCAGCATCGGTGAGGACTCGCTGCACGCCCGACTCGACCGCAGCATGCGGGAGTTGGACGCCGACGCGGCCGAGGCCTACCGCGAGTTGAGCCGCCTCGACGACGCCGACTTCGAGGCGGCGGAGGCGGCGAAGGTGCTCGGCACGGATCTGCTGGACGCCGAGGACCTCATCGAGACCCTGGTGGACGCGCAGCTCCTGGAAGTGGTCGGCCGCAGCCCCTGGGGCGAGATGCGCTACCGATGGCAGGAGTTGGTGCGCCTGCACGCGTTCCGCTCCCTGCGTGCCGCCCCGGGCCTGGCCGACTGCGTCGGCTGAGCCGAGCCGGCCGGCACCGGGCACCGGGCACCGATCCGGACAGCGCGCTCGACGACGGCCCGTACGACCCCGAGAGGGTCGTACGGGCCGTGGCGTTCCGTAATCACGGCACAGGCGTACGCCGCCGGATCCGCCCCGGACAGCGCTCCGCCCCGCCGGATCCATCCGGCGGGGCGGCAGTGGTGCGGCGCGATCCGGGCGGCGCGGGCATGCCTGTCCGGGGCCGCCGCCGGGTCAGCTGTCGACGCTCATCGCCTCGACGAGGCTCCTGGGCCGCATGTCGGTCCAGTTCTTCTCCACGTACTCCAGGCAGGCCTCCCTGTCGGACTCGCCGAAGGCGACCGTC
The DNA here is from genome assembly GCF_000717875.1 of Streptomyces sp. NRRL S-455. Classification (GTDB taxonomy): domain Bacteria; phylum Actinomycetota; class Actinomycetes; order Streptomycetales; family Streptomycetaceae; genus Streptomyces. The sequence continues at coordinate 24,039 of NZ_JOCT01000040.1, read as the reverse complement.
CACCCGGCCGGCACGTCCACGAAGGACGGCCACAGCGAATGCTGGCCCTCATCATTGACGAGCACGAGATAGCGGCCGTCTGCGTCTTCGAACGGATTGGTCACTTCGCATTCCTTCCGGGAACGTCGGTGGAGATTCTGCGCGGGCTGCGGCCTTTGCTTCCGACCCTGGCCAAGATACTGAGCCCACGTTTCCTTCCGATATTGGTTCGTTTTCTCAACCGGTGGCCGGGTCCTGCGGGCCGTCGTGGCGCCGGACCTCCGGCAGGTGCCGCGCCACCGCGTCGAGGCGAGGACCGAGGCGGTGCAGGAGCCCCTCGTCGAGAAGGGCCACGACCAGCTCCCGGGTGATCCGGCTGCCGTCCCCGGAGGGCAGGGTGACCTCCGGACCCGCCCGCCCGATCCGTTCCAGCAGGGGCGCGTAGTCGGTGAAGGACAGATGACCCGCGCCGTCCACCGAGATCCAGCGGCGCCGGCCGGAGAGGTCCTGCCAGGCCCGGTCCCAGGTCCGGTCGCTGCCGGGCCGGCCGTGCTCGCCCGCGCCCAGCAGCACGAACGGCCGGTCGAGCCTGGTCCTGCCGGATGTGTGGACCGTGCCGTCCATGTTCACCCCGAGCGCGAACCCGGGATCGGTACGCAGCGCCTCGAACGCGGCGGCCCCGCCCATGGAGTGGCCCACCAGCGCGACCCTCGACGGGTCCAGACGCGGCAGCCCGCCGGCCCGGGCCGAACGGATCAACCGCTGCCGTACGAACGACAGATCAGCCGCACGGGTCGCGGCGACCACCGCTCCCTCCGGTCGCCGCTCGCAGGCCAGGCAGCCCGTCACGCGGCCGTCGGGATGGCGGATGGCCGCGGCTTCGTAGGCGTGGTCGACCCCGGCCACCGCGTACCCCCGGCTCGCCAGTTCCTCGGCGAGCCCCGTCAGCGACGACCGGGGCAGCGCGAAACCGGGCGACAGCAGCACCAGAGGCAGGCCGCGGCCGGGCGCCGCCACCGGCGGCGCGGCCACCCGCGCGTGGACCCGGATGCGGCTGAGCAGATCGGCGGGCACACCCTCGACCCGGTGTCGGCGCAGGATCATCTCCGATTCCCGCACCGTGACGTAGCGGGCGCGCGGCGCCTTCGAAGCCCGGGCCGGATACCAGAGCGAGACCGTCAGCTCCCGGGCCCGCGCGGGGTTCCAGGGGTCGCGCCTGGAGGTGTCGCGCAGCTCCGTCGTCCGCAGGCCGACCGGCCGGGCACCGGTCGGCGCGGGCAGGGCGGGCGCCGTCCACGCGGCCTCTTCGGGGGCCGGTGCGGCCACGCCCGGACCGCTCGCGGCGGCGGGCGCGACCGCCAGCATCGCGGCCGCCACGAGGGCGGCACGTCGGCGCAACGGGCGTCCTGCTCCGGTCACCTTCGGCATCAGCGCTCAATTCGTCGAGAAGGACTGAACGCTGATCACGTTAGGAGCGCGGAATGTGATCCGAAAGCGCTGACGGCATTTCCATCACCAAGGACAGTGAGGATTCGTTTCGAACTCCGTTCCCGCCCGTGGATACGCCTGCACTTCCGTCATGCATTCCGTTGTGCTGCCCTTTCTTTCGGCAGGGCGGTCACCAGGATTCCGTGTGGAGGCGCATGTACGTCACGCCGGTGACGTCCTTCGGACCGTGCTCGTCCTCGGTGGGGTCGTAGTCGAACTCGATGTACGCCTCGCCGCCGAAGTGAGGGCAAGCCACAGGAGTGCCGCTGGACGTGCTTCCAGAGGCGGTCTCCCAGCCGATGGTCCAGCCCACGCAGTAGCTGTCGCCTCCCGTGAAGGGGCCGCCGGGTTTGAGGTCCTCGACGTTGCCGGTCACCCGCACCCGGCCGTCCTCGACACAGACGGTGATCTCGCCCCTGGCGAAGTCCTGGGCGTCACTCTTGGTGACACAGCCCGCCGAAGTCACCTCGGCGGGGGCGGCGGAGACCGTCGGTGCCGCGAGGAGCGCGGCCGCTCCCAGCGCTCCGGCGACGGCCGTGGCGCGCGGAGTCCTCCGCATGGTCATGTCCCTTCTGCCGGTGGTGTTTTCGGCCCATCAGGGCCGGGGCGCGTCCAGCTCCCGGATGCGGGCCCGCCCTGCCACGCCGAAGCGCAGGGTCTCCCGCAGCCGGACCGGGCGGGCCGCGTCCCCGGACCGCGCGACATCGCGCAACTCCCGTGCCATGGCCTGCGCTTCGGCCGCCCAGTCGTCCAGTTGGTCGGCGACCGGGCCGGCGTTGGCCGTGAGGATCTCGGCCCACCGCTCGGGGTTGCCGTCCGCGGTCCTGGTGACGTCGCGCAGGTCCTGTCCGGCCAGCCGTACGGCCGACTCGTCGCCGCCGAGCAGCCGTGCCGCGACGAGGCTGGAGACGAGGTGCGGCGCGTGCGAGACGAGGGCGACCGCGCGGTCGTGGGTCTCGGGGTCCAGCAGCACCGAGACCGCCCCGCACAGTGCGACCAGTTCCAGTGCGCTGTTCAGGGCGAGATTGCCGGTGGACTCGGTCGGGGTGAGGGCCCACGGCCTGCCGTCGAAGAGGTCGGCCCGGGGCTGAGACCGGCCCGCTCCCCCGCCGACCACGGGTGCCCCGCTGACCAGGGAGGTCAGATCGCAGCCGTGCGCCCGGGCCTCCTGGTGCAACCGGACCTTGACGCCGGAGACATCCGTGTAGCAGCGGGCGGTGCCGAGCCTCTGGTGCTCGGCGAGCACCGGGGCGACGAGAGCGGGTGGTACGGCGATCACCGCGATGTCGGCCTGCTGCGGGGGGTGCGCGGCGAAGCCCGCGCCGCACTCCTCGCCGGCCAGCGCCGCCTCGGGGTCCGCGTCGATCAGGTAGGTGGTCACACCGTGTCGCCGCAGTGCGAGCCCCACGGAGCGACCGATCAGTCCGGCGCCCACTATGACGGCGCTGCGCATGCGTCTCCCTCCCTCACCGTCGGCCCCGACACGGCAGGCGCGGACCGGCTCCGCCAGGCGCCGGTCCGCGCGGATCCGAGTCAGCCGAGCAGCTTGACGGCCTGGTAGTAGGTCCAGGCCGTGCTGTTGCAGGCCGTGTTCTTCTCACCGGTGTAGGTGACGCAGACGCGCTTCATGTCCTCGTAGAAGGCGCTGTCGATGCGGCTCTTGTTGGCGTCGAACTGGCCCGCCGCCTTGTAGTTGCGGTAGCCGAAGTCGTGGCGCGCACAGGCCGTCTGGAAGGGGAAGCCGAACGGGTTGTCGGGCGACGCGGTGCAGTGGTCGGTCGACCAGTCGAACTCGTAGGCGGACCAGGCGGCCTGGTTCTGCTGGGCCGCGATCCACGCGTTCTGGCTCGACGCGCTGGTCTGGGTGAAGGAGGAGAGCACCTGCGGCTTGTCGGCGGGGGCCGCGTACGCGGGAGCGGCCGCCACACCGAGCGCGAGCGCGCATCCGGCGGCGAGCGTGAGGGTCGTGGTCGTACGACGACGCATGGAACAGCCTCCAGGGCGGGGGTGAGGATCCAGCGCTCCCACCTTGGTGACGACCGCTATAAGGCCCTTATCGCGCTGTTATCAGGATCTGTTCCGGGTACGGCAGAGGGGCCGCATGCCTGGCAGAGCATGCGGCCCCTCTTTTTCTCTTTTCCTTGGGGGGAGGGGGAGGATCGGTCTGCCGAGGACTGTCCGGCAGGGCGGCGCTAGGCGTCGCGTCGGCGCAGGACGGCGGAGCCTGCCAGGTACGCGGCGAGCGCCCACAGCAGCAGGACCAGCAGCGCGGTTCCGCCGCCGTAGGGGTCGCTGTCCTGGGTCAGCAGTACGGTGCCGGCGACGCTCGGCATGTAGTCGGACGCGGTCTCCAGCCACTTGGCGCCGACGACGCCCATCAGCTGGGGCAGCGCGAGCAGCACCATGATGAGGGTCGTGATGGTGCCGGCGGCGCTGCGCAGGATGGTGCCGAGACCGATGGCCATGACCGCGAGGAGGGCGAGGTACACCCCGGCGCCGAGCGCGGTTTCCAGCAACTGGCCGCCGGTGTACTCGCCGTGGTCCCCCATCAGGGGCGCGGCGACCAGAGTCGCCAGCACGCTGAAGACGAAGCCCGCGGCGACCACCACCGCCATGACGACCAGCGTCTTGGACCGGAGCATCCGGCCGCGGAGGGGGACGCTCTGCAGCGTGGTGCGGATGGAACCGCTGGAGTACTCGCTGGTGAGCGCGAGGGTGGCGAGCACCACCACGGTCAACTGGGAGATCAGGAAAGCCTGCGACGCGTGGTGCGGGGCCGGCATGGTGACGTCGACGCCCTTCTTCGCGCTGGCGTCGGCCGACGCGCCGACGATCGCGGCGAAGCCCACCGTGAGCAGCAGGCCGACGGCGAGGTTCCACCAGGTGGCCCGGACGCTCCAGAACTTCGTCCACTCGAACGCCACGGCGCCCTTGAATCCGCCGCCTTTGACGGGGCCTACGAGCTTGGGGGCGGTTGTTGTTGTCGTCATTTCCAGTTACGCCTTCTGGTGATCAGGAGCATGAGTGACCTGGGAGAGCGTGGGCGAGCCGTACTCCACGCTGGCGGCGGTGAGTTCCATGTACGCCTGTTCCAGGCTGGCCTTGCGCATGCTCAGCTCATGGATGGGGACACGATGGTTGAAGGCCAGGTCGCCGATCTCCTCCAGGGTGCCGCCGACGACGAGGAGTTCCTCGGGTTCGGAGGTCGCGTCCTGTTCCACCCTCATCCCGAACTGCAGCAGTTCCCGCCTGAGCACGTCGGGCTGCGGAGTGCGGACCCGGACGGCGGTGAGCGAGCTGCCCGCGATGACCTCCTCGATGGGGGCGTCGGCGATGATCTTTCCTCGGCCGATGACCAGCAGGTGGTCGGCGGTCTCCTGCATCTCGCTCATCAGGTGGCTGGACACGAAGACCGTCCTGCCCTCCGCGGCCAGGGACCGCATCAACTCCCGCACCCAGCGCACTCCGTCCGGGTCGAGGCCGTTGACCGGCTCGTCGAAGAGCAGCACCTTGGGATCGCCGAGGAGCGCCACGGCGATACCGAGCCGCTGGCCCATGCCGAGGGAGAAGGAGCCGATGCGCTTCTTCGCCACCTCGGTGAGGCCGACGGTCTCCAGGACCTCGCCGACCCTGGAGGCCGGGATTCCGTTGCTGCGGGCCAGTCCGAGCAGGTGGTGGTAGGCCGACCGGCCCGGATGGCCGGCGCGGGCGTCGAGCAGCGCGCCCACCTCGCGCAGGGGGTGCCGTAGCTCCTGGTACCGCTTGCCTCCCACCAGCGCCCGTCCCGACGTCGGCGCGTCAAGACCGACGATCATCCGCATGGTGGTCGACTTGCCCGCGCCGTTCGGGCCGAGGAAGCCCGTGACCTTCCCCGGGTTGATCTCGAACGAGAGGTCCGAGACGGCCGTCTTGTCGCCGTACCGCTTGGTCAGTCGGTCCAAAGTGATCATCGCCTGGTGGCTCCTTCCAAAGTCACGTCCACAACGCTAGGGAGCCGTCGAACCCGGAACATCTGGCGAACGGCAACGACCGCATTCGACTTTCGGCAGGTTCGGAGGCCGTAGTGCCTCTTGTAGCGTGCTGGAATGCAGCGATGGCAGGCCGTGCGCCGACGAACCGGACCATTACTACGGGCCCTTGGCTCCGAGCGGCCCCTCGCCAGGCGTGGCGATCTGGTGCTGCTGCTCGTGCTCCTCGCGCCCTCCGCGTTCAACACGGAGGGACTCGCGGCCACGGCGGCCAGTTGGGCGGCCGCCTGTCTGACCATCACGGCCGCGGTCGTGGTGCGGCGCACGGCGCCGCTGCTGTCCCTGCTGCTCGCGACGCTTCTCGCCCTGTTCTACCCCTGGTTCGGCGCGAGCCTGTGGCCGGCGATCGCGGCCGCGGTGCTGAGCTTCCTGGCGGGCCGCAGACTGACCCGGCTCTGGCCCGCGCACCTGGTGTTCCTCTGTGTCGCGGTGGCCGGACTCCTCCTGGCCAGTGCCCTGGCCGACACCAAGGACTGGCTGAGCCTGCTGATGACCGAGTTCGCCTCCAGCGTCCTGCCCTGGTGGGCGGGCAACTGGTGGAGTCAGCGCACCGCGCTGGCGCACGCCGGCTGGGAGCACGCCGAGCAACTGGAGTGGAAGCAGCGCTACATCGCCGAGCAGGCCAGGCTCAAGGAGCGGGCCAGGATCGCGCAGGACATCCACGACTCCCTGGGGCACGAGCTGAGCGTGATGGCCCTGCTCGCCGGCGGTCTCGAGCTGGCCCCCGGCCTCTCCGAGCAACACCGCGACTCCGTGGGCCAGTTGCGGGAGCGGTGCACCATGGCCACGGAGCGCCTGCACGAGGTGATCGGGCTACTGCGGGAGGACCCCACACCGTCGCTGACCCCCACCCACGAGTCGATCGCCCAACTCGTGCGCCGCTTCGAGCAGTCGGCCACGCCGGTGGACTTCCACGAGGAGGGCGCGCCCCCGAGGGCGGACAAGCCGCCTCTGCTGTCCGATCTCGCGGCGTACCGGGTGGTGCAGGAGTCCCTGACGAACGCGGCCAAGCACGCGCCGGGTGCCGCGATCACCGTGCGGGTGACCCACGGGAGGCGCGAGACCGTGGTGTCGGTCGTCAACGAGCGCCCGGAGCATGGCGGGAGCGCGCCCGCGACGGGCAGCGGATCCGGACTGATCGGGCTTGACGAACGCGTCCGCCTCGCGGGCGGCACCCTGCGGACGGGCCCGCGGGCGGGCGGTTTCGAGGTGTACGCCCGGCTGCCGCACACCGCGTCGGCGCCGTCCAGGGCGGCCGCGGGGCCCGGCCTCGACGCCACCCGCCCGCGGTCCGGCGCCGCCGACGGCGAAGTCCCCGGAACGGACGGCACGGAAGAGGTGCCCGGCCCTGCCGTCCCCGCGCCTCCCGCACCGAGGTGGAGCGCGTCGCGGGCCGCGCTGCTGCGGACCAGAGCTCGGCTGCGGCGCGACGCCCGGCGGGCCGCGCTGATCCCGGCGCTGCTCGGTGCGGCCATCGTGGCGCTCCTGGCGGGCCTTTACGTCTTCACCTCGGCGACGACCTCGATCTCCCCCGAGGACTACGCGCGCATGCGGGTCGGTGAGACGCGCGCGGAGCTGGATCCGGCGCTCCCGTCGCGGCGGATCAGGAAGCCGCCACCGGTCGTCACGGAACCTCTGGTGCCGCAGGGTGCCACGTGCGAGTACTACCGGGCCGGCGCGAGTCCTCTCCAGTTCACCGACACGATGTACCGGCTGTGTTTCCAGGATGATGTTCTGGTGGCCAAGGACACGCTCTGAGCACAGCACGCCCGGCGGCGGCCGCCCGCGGGGCCGATGAGCAGAAACCACCAGGGAAGGATCGGATGATTCGCGTATTGCTCGCCGACGACGAGACCATCATCAGGGCCGGGGTTCGCTCCATCCTCACCACCGAGCCGGGCATCGAGGTGGTCGCCGAGGCGTCCGACGGGCGTGAGGCGGTCGAACTGGCCCGCAAACACCGCCCCGATGTGGCGTTGCTCGACATCCGGATGCCCGAGATGGACGGCCTGACCGCCGCGGGTGAACTGCGGACCACCAACCCGGACACCGGGGTGGTCATACTCACCACCTTCGGCGAGGACAAGTACATCGAGCGCGCCCTGGACCAGGGAGTGGCCGGGTTCCTGCTCAAGGCGTCCGATCCGCGGGACCTGATCTCCGGGGTGCGGGCCGTGGCGGCCGGGGGGTCCTGCCTCTCCCCGCTGGTGGCGCGCCGGCTGATGACCGAACTGCGCAGGGCCCCGTCGCCCCGCGCGGAGGTCTCGGGCGAGCGCACGACCCTGCTGACCAAGCGTGAGCAGGAGGTCCTGGGGATGCTGGGCGCCGGCCTGTCGAACGCGGAGATCGCCCAGCGGCTACACCTGGTCGAGGGCACGATCAAGACGTATGTGAGCGCGATCTTCAACCAGTTGGAGGTGCGCAACCGGGTGCAGGCGGCGATCATCGCCTACGAGGCGGGCCTGGTGAAGGACATCGGTCTCGGCAACTAGGGCCATACGCCGGGGGCCTGCGCAGATCTGGCGGCGCAGCCCCCGGTGACATCGGTTGGGTTCAGTTCCGCGCCTGGTCCTTGATGAAGCGGGCCAGCCGTGCCGCCCCTTCGGTGGCCTGGTCGGTGGTGAGGTAACTGCAGGAGAGCCGGATCTGCCGGTCCCCCGCGTCGTCCAGGTGGAAGTGGCGCATCGGCGTCCAGATGACGCCGTACTTCTCCGCCGAGATGTCCAGCGCGGCCCCGTCCGCGGCGAACGGGACGTCGAGCGTCAGGAAGAACCCGCCGTCGGGATCGTTCCACCGCACACCCGCCGACTCCGGTGCCCCTGCGGGCAGTTCGGCGGCGAGGGACTCCCGCAGGCACCTCATGGTGGCCTGGTAGTGGCGTGCCGCGGCCTCGTTCGCCGCCCGTAGCCCGCCGCCGTTCTGCAGGAGCAGTCCGGCGACCGCTGCCTGGCTCAGGCTGGAGGTGTTGACGGTGACCATGCTCTTGACCTTGGCCAGTTCATCGGCGAGCAGCCCCGGTGCCCGGCCGTCCGCGCTCTCGACCAGCTGGTCGGCGACCACGAACCCGACGCGCGCGCCCGGGAAGGCGGTCTTCGCGAAGGAGCCCAGGTAGATGACGCGCCGGTGGGTGTCGAGGGACTTGAGCGTCGGCCGCCGCACCGTGCTGAACACACCGTAGGGGTTGTCCTCCAGGAGCAGCAGTCCGAGCCGGTCCGCGGCGTCGAGCAGGGCCGTACGGGCCTCACGGCGCATGCTCACGCCCGTGGGGTTGGAGCAGTCGGGCACCACGTACAGACATCTGGCGCGCCGGCCGCTCGCCTCGATCTCCCGTACGGCGCGCTCGATTCCCTCCGGACTCGGCCCGTGCGGGGTGCCGGGCACCGCGACGACGGGGATCCCGAGCAGGGCGGCCGCGCCGGTGACGCCGACGTACGAGGGACTGTCGACGAGGAGCACGTCGTCGGGGCCCGTGAACAGCGCGCGGAGCGTGAGCAGGACGGCTTCCTGGCAGCCGACCGTCACCACCACGGACGCGGGGTCCACCGTCATGTCCTCGTCGATGTCGAGCATGCGGGCGACGATGTCCCGGATCTGTCCCGCGGTCTCGCCGTACTGGTAGAGCGCCGTGCGCACGCGTTCCTCGGAGTGGCCCTGCTCGCGCAGGTGGTCGAGGTAGGTCTCGATGAGTCCGGGTACGCGCGCGACGTCGAAGTCGCCTTCGTACGGCCGCCCCGGGGCGAAGGAGATCGCCTGCGGATGGCGGAGGGTGACCTCGTTGAGGAAGGTCATCGTGTCGAGCAGCGGCGCGGACAGGCTGGCGTGCAGCGCGGTCCGCGGCAGGACGCCTGTCCGGTCCGTGCTCCCTGACGTGGTCGTCATCCGGGGCTCCTGTCTGTGAACGGCACGGCGTACGGCACGGTGTGCGGCGCCGGGTTCTCGGTGGTCGGGTGGCTGTGTCCCGGCAGGATCACGGTGTCCGCGTCGATCGTGCCGGGCGAGGCGTGGCCGGTGAGCACCATGGTGTCGGCGAACTCCTCGATCAGCAGGGTGAGCATCCGGCGCACGCCCTCGCTGCCGCCTGCGGCCAGGGCATACAAAGCGGGCCGGCCGACGAACACGGCGCGGGCGCCGAGGGCCAGCGCGACCAGGACGTCGGCGCCGGAGCGGATACCGCCGTCGAGGAGGACGGGGCAGCGGCCGCGCACGGCGGACACCACCTCGGGCAGCGCCTCCACACTGGCCTGGACGCCGTCGAGTTGGCGGCCGCCGTGGTTGGAGACGATGATGCCCGCGACGCCCGCCGCCACCGCCGCCTCGGCGTCCCGCGCGGTGAGGACGCCCTTGGCGAGTACGGGCAGCCCGCTCAGGTCCCGCAGCCGGGCCACGGCGGACCAGTCGAGCGAGCGGTCGAAGGCCAGCCTGCTGTGCGCTCCGGGGGTGGCGCTCCCCGCGGCGGCCGACCCGGCCAGGTTGGCCGGGGTCACATGGGCGGGGACCGCGAAGCCGTTGCGCAGGTCGCGCAGCCTGCGGCCGGTGAAGGGGGTGTCGACGGTGAGCACCAGGGCCTGGTAGCCGCTGTCGCGCGCGCGACGGGCCAGGCCGAACGTGGTCTCGGCGTCGCGGAAGCAGTACAGCTGGAGCCACAGCGGGCCGTGGGCCGCGTCGGCCACCTCTTCGAGGGTCCGGCCCGCGAAGGTGCTGACGACGAGCGGGAGTCCGAGCCGGCCCGCGGCGGCGGCCGTTCCCGTCTCGCCGTCCGGGTGGACGAGTGAGTGGTAGGCCACGGGTGCGATCCCGACGGGCGCCGCCCAGCGGGAGCCGAACACCTTGACGGAGGTGTCCGGTTCCTCGATGCCGGGCAGCGCCCTGGGGCGCAGCCGCACGGCGTCGAAGGCGGTCTCATTGGCGGCCAGCGTCCGCTCCCGGCCCGCGCCACCGGCAATGAAGTCCCAGACCTCGGGCGGAAGTTCGCGACGTGCGCACTCGGCGAAGTCGTCGAGCGTGAGCGGCTCCCGCTCGGTGACGGACGTCATCGACCGGCCACTTCCCGCTCCCTCTCGACGGCCTCGTACAGCGCCTTGATGTTCGAACTGCCGAAACCGCGCGCGCCGTTGCGCTGGATGTACTCGTAGAAGAGGGTGCCGCGCGGGTAGGGCGAGCGGGTGAAGATCTGCAGCAGGTAGCCCCACTCGTCGTGGTCCGCGAGGACGTTGGTCTCGCGCAGGTCGGCGATGGCGTCGGCCATGTCGCTGACGCGCTCGGTGAGAAGGTCGTAGTAGGCGCCGGGGGTGCGCAGGAAGGCCACGCCGCGGTCGCCGAGCGCGCGGACCGAACCGACGATGTCGTCCACGAGGAAGGCCAGGTGCTGGACTCCCGGACCGTTGTGGGCGTTCAGGAACTGGTTGATCTGCCCCGGCACCCGCGTGTCGTCGGGCTCGATGAGGGTGAAGGTGATGCCGCCCTCGGCGTTGCGCACCACGATGGAGTCCATCGCCTGGTCGCCCACCTCGATGTACTCGGACGAGTAGAACGGCATGTCGAAGGCGGCCTCGTAGAACTCGGCGGTGCGGCGCAGGGTGCCGGCTTCGAGGCAGATCGCGACGTGGTCGAGGACCGGCCGGGACACCGCGGGGTCCGTGGCGGCCGGCAGGAGCGCCCAGTCCCGGTCGGGCGGCAGCTGCCCCGTCCGGTCGCCGGTCGCGGCGATCAGGGTGTGCCGGACGTCCCCGAACCCGGAGACGGCGGCGAAGAAGGTGTCCTGGCCGGGCAGGAGCGACGGGGTCGGCTGCTGCAGCGCGGCGGCGCCCGCGAGGACGGCCCGGTCGAAGCAGGACTGGACGTCGTCACAGCTGAACGCGAGGTCGGCGATGGAGTCGCCGTGCTCCTCGACGTGCCGGGCGACAGCGGTTCCCGGCCGCAGCGCCTGGGTGACCACGAGGGTGACCTCCCCGCTGCGCAGCACGGTGGACCTGCGGTCGTGGGTGCCGGTGGCGGGGCCCGCCACGGCCAGGGGCACGAAGCCGAGGCTGTCGATGAGGAAGCCGGAGGCATCCCGGTCGTCCGTGACGTACAGCTCGGCGTACGCAATGGCACTTGGCGGCATGGCGGCTCTCCAATGAAAAGAACGGGAGAAACGCGGGAGCACCGAAGGAAAGACAGCTCCCGGAATTCTCGATCAGGAAAGGAAATGCACGTGTCTACACTCTACAAATCGCTCGTATACCCTCGCTATCAGCTGGATATCAAGCTCCCTACCTGCGGTTATCCTCCCGGATAAGTATGTTGACCATCTCCTTGCAGCCTTGCTAGCGTCCCAGTTCGCCCTTAATTTAATGTCACTCAAGCGGCACCTCGATTATTTTTCTGCGCGGCATGAAAAGGCCGGGGGTTCCGGCGGAAGATTGTGAGGAGACAGGTGTCTGAGCTCTCGTCCATTCGGCACGGCCTGACCAGTGCGCAGCACGAGGTGTGGCTCGCGCAGCAGCTGGACCCGCGCGGCGCGCACTACAAGACCGGCTCCTGTCTGGAGATCGACGGCCCGCTGGACCACGCCGTACTGAGCGCGGCCCTGCGGCACACCGTGGCCGAGACGGAGACCCTCTGCTCCCGCTTCCTCACCGACGAGCAGGGACGCCCGTACCGCGCGTACTGCCCGCTCGCCCCGGAGGGCTCGGACGAGACCGAGGGCCCGGACGGCGTGCCGTACACCCCGGTGCTGCTGCGGCACTTCGACCTCACCGGGCACGAGGACCCGCAGGCCGAGGCGATCCGCTGGATGGAGCAGGACCGCGCGGAACCGGTGGCGCTCGACCGGCCCGGCCTCAGCAGCCACGCGCTGTTCACGCTCGGCTCCGGCCGGCACCTGTACTACCTGGGCGTCCATCACATCGTGATCGACGGCACCAGCATGTCCCTGTTCTACGAGCGGCTCGCCGAGGTGTACCGGGCGCTGACGGAGGGGCGTGACGCACCGCCCTGCTCCTTCGGCGACATGGACCAGCTGGTCGCCACCGAGGAGACCTACCGCGCCTCCGCCCGGCACGCCAAGGACCGCGCCTACTGGACCGAACTGTTCGCCGACCGTCCCGAACCCGTCTCGCTGACCGGCCGCGCCAGCGGGCTCGTCCTGGCGCCCACCGTGGCGAGCCTCGCCCTCGGCCCGGAGCGCACGGCTGTCCTGGAGCGGGCCGCCGGGGCGACCGGCTCCGCCTGGGCGCGCGTGGTGATCGCGGGCGTGGGCGCCTTCCTGCACCGGATGACGGGCGCTCAGGACATCGTGCTGTCCGTGCCGGTCACGGGCCGGTACGGCGCCAACGGACGCACCACGCCCGGCATGGTCTCCAACCGGCTGCCGCTGCGGCTGACCGTGCGCCCGGGCCAGACCTTCGCCCAGCTGATCGAGACCGTGTCCGACGCGCTGCGCGGGCTCATGGCGCACAGCCGGTACCGCGGCGAGGACCTCAACCGCGAACTCGGCGGCTCGGGCGTGCTCGCCCCGACGGTCAACGTCATGCCCTACAGCCCCGTCGACTTCGGCGGCCCGCTCGGCGTGATGCGCAGCATCAGTTCCGGCCCGACGACCGACCTCAACTTCGTCCTGACCGGCACCCCCGACTCCGGGCTCCGCGTCGACTTCGAGGGCAACCCGCAGGTGTACGACGCGCGGGACCTGGCCTCCCTCCAGGAGCGCTTCGTCCGGTTCCTGGAAGACCTGGCGGCCGACCCCACCGCACCCCTGGACCAGGCCGCCCTGCTCACGCCGGACGAACGGCACCGCGTCCTCACGGAGTGGAACGACACCGCGCGCGAGGTGCCCGACGCGACGTTGCCCGGGCTGCTCGCCGCGCAGGCCGCCCGCACCCCGGACCACGAGGCCGTCGCATACGAGGGACGCTCTCTGACGTACGCCGAACTGGACGGCCGCGCCGAGGAGCTGGCCAGGAACCTGGTCGCCCGCGGAGCCGGCCCGGAGCGCTTCGTCGCGGTCGCCGTCCCCCGGTCGACGGAACTCGTCGTCGCCCTGCTCGCCGTGCTGAAGTCGGGCGCGGCGTACGTCCCCGTCGACCCCGGCTATCCGGCGGACCGCATCGCGCACATCCTGCACGACGCGGGCGCCATGCTCGTCCTGACCACGACGGACACCGAGGAGCGGCTGCCGGACGACGGCACCCCCCGGCTGGTCCTCGACGGACCGGCCCGCGCCCCGGAGTCCGCCGGGGCGGCACCGGCGCCGGCGCTCGATCCGCGGCACCCCGCCTACGTCATCTACACGTCCGGGTCCACCGGCCGGCCCAAGGGTGTGGTGATCTCCCACCGGTCGATCGTCAACCGCCTGGCCTGGATGCAGCACACCTACGGCCTCGATCCTTCCGACCGGGTGCTGCAGAAGACCCCGTCCGGCTTCGACGTGTCCGTGTGGGAGTTCTTCTGGCCCCTCATCCAGGGCGCCACCCTGGTCGTCGCGCGGCCCGAGGGCCATCTGGACCCGGCCTATCTGGCCGACGTCATCCGCCGCGAGGGCATCACCACCCTCCACTTCGTGCCGTCGATGCTCGACGTGTTCCTGCGTGAGCCCGCCGCGGCCGCACTGCCGGGTCTGCGCCGGGTCTTCTGCAGCGGCGAGGCTCTCTCGGCCGAGCTGCGCACACGGTTCCAGGCCATGTCGGACGTCCCGCTGCACAACCTGTACGGGCCCACGGAGGCCGCCGTCGACGTGACGTACTGGCCGTGCGCCGAGGACTCGGGCACCGGCCCGGTGCCGATCGGCCGCCCGGTGTGGAACACCCGGATGCAGGTGCTCGACGCCGCGCTGCGCCCGGTGCCCGCGGGCGTGCCCGGCGAGCTCTACATCGCCGGTGTCCAGCTCGCCCGCGGCTACCTGGGCCGCCCCGGCCTCAGTGCCGAGCGCTTCACCGCCGACCCGCACGGCGGGCCGGGCAGCCGGATGTACCGCACGGGCGACCTCGCACGCTGGAACCACGACGGCAGCCTCGACTACCTCGGCCGCGCCGACCAGCAGGTCAAGCTGCGCGGCTTCCGCATCGAACTCGGCGAGATCGAGGCCGCCCTCGTCCGGCAGCCGGAGGTCGGCCAGGCCGCGGTGGTGCTGCGCGAGGACCGGCCCGGCGACCAGCGCCTCGTCGCCTACACCGTTCCCTCGGGCGACACCGGGCCCGGCTCCGCGGCACTCATCGCCCGGCTGCGCGAGCTGCTGCCCGACTACATGGTCCCCTCGGCGTACGTCAGCCTGCCGGAACTGCCGGTCACCCCGAACGGCAAGCTCGACCGCAGGGCCCTGCCCGTCCCCGACCGCACGGAGCGGTCCGGCGGGCGGGCCCCGCGCACCCCGCGCGAGGAGCTGCTGTGCACGCTGTTCGCCGAGGTCCTCGGGGTGGACACGGTCGGCGTCGACGACGGCTTCTTCGAGCTGGGCGGCCACTCGCTGCTCGCGACGCAGCTGATCAGCCGCATCCGCACCGCCCTCGGGGCGGAGCTGTCGATCCAGCGGGTCTTCGAGTCGCCGAGCGTGGCGGAGCTCGCCGTGGCGCTCGACGAGACCGGCCGGGCCCGTACGGCGGTCGCCGCCCGGCAGCGGCCCGACCGCCTTCCGCTCTCCTTCGCCCAGCGACGCCTGTGGTTCATCCACCAGTTCGAGGGCCCGTCACCGCTGTACAACATCCCGGCCGCGCTGCGGCTTACCGGCCGGGTGGACGGCGCCGCCCTGGCGGCGGCGATCGGTGACGTGGTCGCCCGGCACGAGAGCCTGCGCACCGTGTTCGCGGAGGACGAGCACGGCCCGCACCAGGTGATCCTGCCCCCGAAGCAGGCGGCGCCCCGCCTGGAGATCGTCGACAGCGACGCGGAGCGGCTGACCGAGGACATCGCCCGGGTGGCCCGCCATCCGTTCGACATCACCGGTGAAGTGCCGTTGCGCACCGCGCTGTTGCGGGTGGCGCCGGACGAGCACGTGCTGCTGCTGGTGCTGCACCACATCGCCGGGGACGGCTGGTCGCTGGCCCCGCTCGCCCGTGATCTGGGGACCGCCTACGCCGCCCGGCTCGGCGGCGCGGCCCCCGAGTGGGCGCCGCTGCCGGTGCAGTACGCCGACTACACGCTCTGGCAGCACGAACTCCTCGGCGCCGATGAGGACAGCGAGAGCGAGGGCGCCCGGCAGCTCGCGCACTGGCGACAGGCCCTGGCCGGCCTGCCGGAGCGGCTCGAACTGCCCACCGACCGGCCGCGTCCCGCACGGCGGGACAACGCCGGGGACCGGCTCGACCTGACCGTGCCCGCCGACCTGCACCGCTCGCTGGCCGGGCTGGCCACCGAGACCCGGACCAGCGTGTTCATGGTGCTCCAGGCCGCGCTCGCCGGGCTCCTGACACGGCTCGGCGCGGGTGAGGACGTACCGATCGGCTCCACCATCGCGGGGCGTACCGACGCGGCCGTGGAGAACCTGATCGGCTTCTTCGTCAACACGCTCGTGCTGCGCACGGACACCAGCGGCGACCCGACCTTCCGCGAGCTCCTCGGCCGGGTCCGCGCCAGCGACCTGGCCGCCTACGCCCACCAGGACGTGCCCTTCGAGCGGCTCGTCGAGGCGCTCAACCCGGACCGCAGCACGTCCCACCACCCGCTGTTCCAGGTGGCGCTGACCTTCGACACCACCCAGCAGGACGCCCTGGGCGAGCTGGACCGGCTGCCCGGCCTCTGCGCGACGCTCATGCCCGTGCACACCGGTCTGTCCAGGTTCGACCTCGTGTTCGCCTTCGACGAGAACCGCGACGCCCAGGGCGAACCGGCCGGGCTGAACCTCGCGGTGGAGTTCAGCACGGAGCTGTTCGACGCCGGAACCGTCCGCGCCCTCACCGAGCGGCTGGTGCGGCTCCTCACGGAGATCGTCGCGGAGCCCGACGCGCGCCTGGGCGACGTCGACGTCCTCGTCCCCGGCGAACACCACGAGCTGCTCGTGGCGGCCAACCTGCCGGGCTCCTCCGCCGCTCCCGGCGAGTCCCCCGCGCCCGTCGCGGCCACGCTGCCGGAGCTCTTCGAGCAGCAGGCGGCCCGCCACGCCGACCGCACGGCGCTGACCTTCGAGGGCACCTCCCTCTCGTACGGCGAGCTCAACTCGCGGGCCAACCGCCTCGCCCGGCTGCTCGTCGCCCGCGGGATCGGGCCCGACGCGCTGGTCGCGCTCGCACTGCCCCGCTCGGCGGAACTGGTCGTGGCGCTGCTCGCCGTGGTCAAGTCGGGTGCCGCCTATGTGCCGCTCGACCCCGGCTATCCGGCCGACCGGCTCGCCTACGCGCTGTCCGACGCGGCGCCCGCGGTGCTGCTCACCGACGGCGACACCGCCGGGCGGCTGCCCGCCCACGAGGTGCCCCGCATCGTCCTCGGCGACCTCGCGGGAACGGACGGCGACGGCGCGTACCGCTCGGACGACCTCGCCCAGAGCGAACGGGTCAGGCCGCTCGACCCACGGGACACCGCGTACGTCATCTACACCTCGGGCTCGACGGGGCGGCCCAAGGGCGTGGCCGTGCCGCACCAGAACGTCGTGCGGCTCTTCTCCGCCACCGAGCACTGGTTCGGCTTCGACGAGCAGGACGTGTGGACCCTCTTCCACTCCTACGCGTTCGACTTCTCCGTCTGGGAGCTGTGGGGGCCGCTCCTGTACGGCGGCCGGCTCGTCGTCGTACCGCACGCCGTCAGCCGGGACCCCGCCGCGTTCCTGACCTTGCTCGAACAGGAGCGGGTCACCGTCCTGAACCAGACGCCCTCGGCGTTCTACCAGCTGGCGGCGGCCGACCGTGAGCAGCGGCCCGAACTCGCCCTGCGCTACGTGGTGTTCGGCGGCGAGGCACTCGACCTGTCGCGCCTCGCGGACTGGTACGAGCGGCACGCCGAGGACGCCCCGGTCCTGGTCAACATGTACGGCATCACCGAAACCACCGTCCACGTCTCCCACTTCGCGCTGGACCGGGCCACCGCTTCCGCCGCCTCGGCGAGCACCATCGGCGTCAACATCCCCGACCTGCGGGTCTACGTCCTCGACGACCGGCTGCGCCCCGTCGCGCCCGGCGTAACCGGGGAGATGTACGTCGCCGGGGCCGGTCTCGCCCGCGGCTACCTGGGACGCCCGGGCCTCACCGCGGACCGCTTCCCCGCCGACCCGTACGCCGCGCGCTTCGGCGAGACGGGCACCCGGATGTACCGCACGGGCGACCTGGCCCGGCGCCGGAGCGACGGCGGCCTCGACTACCTGGGGCGCGCCGACCAGCAGGTGAAGATCCGCGGCTTCCGGATCGAGCTCGGCGAGATCGAGGCCGTGCTCGCGGCCCACTCCTCGGTCGACGACGTGACCGTGGTGCCTCGTGAGGACGTCCCGGGCGATCTGCGGCTCGTCGCGTACGTGGTGACCGGTGCTGACGTGAGTGCCCGCGCGCTCCACGACCATGCCGCCGCCCAGCTGCCGGACTACATGCTGCCCTCGGCGTTCGTCACCCTGGACGCCCTGCCGTTGACGCCCAACGGCAAGCTCGACCACAAGGCGCTGCCCGCCCCCGCCCACTCCGGGCAGGTCACGGGACGCGCTCCGCGCGGGCCGCGCGAGGAGATCCTGTGCTCCCTCTTCGTCGAGGTGCTCGGGGTTCCCCGCCTGACCATCGACGACAACTTCTTCGACCTCGGCGGCCACTCCCTGCTCGCCACCAGGCTGGCCGGCCGCATCCGCAGCACCCTGGGCGTGGAGCTGTCCGTGCGGCAGCTCTTCGAGACGCCCACCGTCGCCGGGCTCTCCGCGGTACTGGACCGGGCGGAGCACGCCAGGACAGCGCTGACGGCCGGCGAGCGCCCCGAGCGGCTGCCGCTGTCGTACGCCCAGCAGCGGCTGTGGTTCCTGCACCAGCTCGAAGGCCCCTCACCGACCTACAACATCACCGGTGCGCTGCGGCTGACCGGCGGGCTCGACCCGGAGGCGCTGCGCGCGGCCTTCCAGGACGTCATCACCCGCCACGAAAGCCTGCGGACCGTCTTCACCGAGGACGAGCAGGGCGCCCGGCAGACCGTACTCGACGCCGCTCGCGTGCGCTTCGTGCTGCCGCTGACCGACACCGTCGAGGAGCGACTCGGCCGGCTCCTCGAGGAGTCCGCCCGGCACTGCTTCGACCTGCGGACCGACATCCCGGTGAAGGCGGAGCTGTTCCGGCTCTCCGGCGACGAGCACGTACTGCTGCTGATGGTCCATCACATCGCCGGTGACGGCTGGTCCCTCGGCCCACTGATCCACGACCTCGCCACGGCGTACACGGCCCGCTCGGCCGGTCGCGCACCCGACTTCACACCCCTGCCCGTGCAGTACGCGGACTTCGCGCTGTGGCAGCGCGCGTCCCTCGGGGACGCATCCGACGCCACCAGCCCGGCCGGCCGCCAACTCGCCCACTGGAAGCAGGCCCTGGCTGGTCTGCCCGACCGGCTCGAACTGCCCGCGGACCGGCCGCTCCCGGCCGTCGCCTCGCACCGCGGCGCCCGTGTTCCGCTGACCGTCCCCGCCCCGCTCCACGTGGGTGTGGTGGAGCTGGCCAGGGAATCGCGCACCAGCGTCTTCATGGTGCTCCAGGCGGCGCTGGCCGCCCTGCTGTCCCGGATGGGCGCCGGTGACGACATCCCCGTCGGCACGCCGGTTGCGGGACGGACCGACGACGCCCTCGACCAGGTCGTCGGCTTCTTCGTCAACACCCTGGTGCTGCGCACCGACACCAGCGGCAACCCCACCTTCCGCGAGCTGCTCGACCGGGTGCGGGCCACCGACCTGACCGCCTACGACCACCAGGAGCTGCCCTTCGAGCACCTGGTGGATGTCCTCAGTCCGACCAGGTCGCTCTCCCACAACCCGCTGTTCCAGGTGCTGTTGAGCCTGGACACCACCCAGCAGGACGCGCTCGCCGCGCTGGCCGCGACCGGCCTCGGCGTGACGCTGCTGCCCGTCGCCACCGGGATCTCCAAGCTCGACCTGGCCTTCGAGATCGCCGAGCACCGCGACGCCGAGGGCGCTCCCGCCGGGCTGTTCGGCGCGGCCGAGTACAGCAGCGACCTCTTCGACGAGGGCACGGTCAGCGCGCTGGTGGACCGTTTCCTGCGGCTCCTCGACACCCTGGTCAACGACCCCGGGCGACGCATCGGTGACGTCGACGTCCTCAGCCGCCAGGAGCTGGACCGCGTCCTGGTCGAGTGGAACGACACGGCGCGCGAGCCGGTCGGCCGGACCTTCGCCGAGTATGTCGAGGGCCATGCCGCCGAGGCGCCGGAGCGCATCGCGGTCGAGTTCGACGGGCAGACCCTGTCGTACGGCGAGCTCAACGCGCGGGCGAACCGGCTCGCCCGCCACTTCCTCGAACGGGGCGCGGGCCCCGAGGAGTTCGTGGCGATGGCCCTGCCGCGCTCGGCCGACCTGGTCGTCTCGGCGCTCGCCGCCTTCAAGGCGGGCGCGGCCTATCTGCCCGTCGACCCGGCGTACCCGGCCGAGCGGATCGCCCATCTCGTCGCGGACGCCGCGCCCACGCTCGTCGTCACCACGTCGGCCGGCGCCGCCGGGCTCCCGGACACGGCCGCACCACTTCTCCTGATCGACAGCGCCGAGACCGCGGCGGCCGTCACCGGACTGCCCTCGCACGACGTCACCGACGCGGAGCGGCCGACGCCGCTGCGCCCCGAACACCCGGCGTACATGATCTACACCTCCGGCACCACGGGCCGGCCCAAGGGTGTCGTCGTCACCCACACCGGTCTGCCCGGCCTGGTCGACATCTTCACCCGCGACTGCGCGGCCGGGCCGGACAGCAGGATCCTGCAGCACCTCTCCCCGAGCTTCGACGCGTCGTTCTGGGAGCTGGCGATGGCTCTGCTCACCGGCGCCGCCCTCGTCGTCGCGCCCCAGGAGACCACGCCGGGGCCCGAACTGGCCGAGCTGGCGACCCGGTACGCGGCGACCCATCTCAGTCTGACGACCTCCGTCCTGGGGCTCCTGCCCGAGGGCTCGCTGCCCGACGGGCTCACCCTCGTCGTGGGCGCGGAGACGATCCCGCCCGAGCTGGTGGAGCGCTGGTCCGGCGGCCGTACGATGCTCAACTCCTACGGCCCCACGGAGACCACGGTCTGCTCGACGATGAGCGGTCCGCTGTCCGGTCCCTTCACCCCGCCCATCGGCTCCCCCGTCACCAACACCGCGGTGTACGTGCTGGACGCCGCGCTGCGCCCGGTCGCCCCCGGTGTCCCCGGCGAGCTCTACGCGGCCGGGCCGCACCTGGCCCGCGGCTACCACGACCGCCCCGCCCTCTCCGCGGAGCGGTTCGTCGCCAACCCGTTCGGGGCGCCCGGCACCCGGCTGTACCGGACGGGTGACCTGGTGCGCTGGCTGCCGACCGGCGAGCTGGAGTACCTGGGGCGGGTCGACACCCAGGTCAAGATCCGCGGCCTGCGGATCGAGCCGACCGAGATCGAGACGGTCATCACCGAGCGCCCCCACCTGGCGCGGGCGGCCGTGATCGTGCGGGAGGACCGGCCGGGCGACCGGCGGCTCGTGGCGTACGTCGTACCCGAGCACGGTCACACCCTGGACGCCGCCGCGCTCCGCGCCGAACTGCGCGAGACCCTGCCCGACCACATGATCCCGACCGCGTTCGTCGCCCTGGACGCCCTGCCGCTGACGATCAACGGCAAGCTGGACCGCAAGGCGCTGCCCGCCCCCGACTACTCCGCGCGGACGTCGGGGCGCACCGCCCGCAACCCGCGGGAGCAGTTGCTGTCCGAGCTGTTCGCCGACGTCCTCGGGGCGGAGTCCGTCGGGATCGACGACGGCTTCTTCGACCTCGGCGGGGACAGCATCCTCTCCATCCAGCTCGTCGGCCGGGCCCGCGCGGCAGGTCTTGTCCTGTCGGTGCGCGACGTCTTCGAACACCAGACGCCCGCGCTGCTCGCCGAGTCGGCCACAGCCGGACCCGGCACGGACCACGCCCGGCAGCAGGGCGCCGACATCCCGGCCCACGGCCCGGCCCCCCGCACGCCGATGATGGGATGGTTCGCCGAACTCGGCTCCGACGTGGCCGAGTTCAACCAGTCCCTGGTGCTCCGCGTGCCCGCCGCCCTCGACTTCGACGCGCTCGGCGCCGCTCTGCTGACCGTGCTCGACCACCACGACGCCCTGCGCATGCGGGTGGCCGACGACTGGACGATCCAGGTTCCGGAACCGGGTTCCGTGGCCGTGGCCGACTGCCTGATCCGGTACAACGCCATGGGCCTCGACGAGTCCGGCGTCCGGTCCGCGGTCACCGAGCAGGCACGTGCGGCCCGTTCGCGGCTGGCCCCGGCGGACGGCCGTATGCTCCAGGCCGTCTGGCTCGACCGGGGTGCCGACCGGGACGGACTGCTCGTGCTCGTCGCCAACCACCTGGTCATGGACGGCGTCACCTGGCGCATCCTCATACCCGACCTGGCCGCCGCCTTCGCCGGCGACCCGCTCGCCCCGGTGGACACGCCGTGGCGGCGGTGGGCGCTGTCCCTCGCGGACATCGCCGAGGAACCGCGCATCGAGGCGGAGCTCGACCACTGGCGTTCGGTGCTCGGCGACACCCCGCGCACACTGCGCCTGGACCGCACGCGGGACACCCATGCGAGCGCGGGCGAGATCACCGCCGAACTCGACGCGGACATCACCGAGGCCCTGCTCACCTGGGTTCCCGGCGTCTGCCACGCGACGATCAACGACGTCCTCCTGAGCACCTTCGCGCTCGCCGTCACCGAGTGGCGGCGTGTCCGCGGTGAGAACCCCGACGCGCCCGTCGTGGTCGACCTGGAGAGCCACGGACGCCACGAGGACACCGTGCCGGGCGCCGAACTCAGCCGAACCGCGGGCTGGTTCACCGCCATGTACCCGGTCCTGCTCGCACCGCCGGCCGCCCCCGCCACCAACGGCGACGCGCCGGCGATCCGGGCGCTCAAGGCCGTGAAGGAGCAGCTGCGCGCCGTACCCGGCGACGGAATGGGCTACGGGCTGCTGCGCTACCTCAACCCCCGTACCCGGGCCACGCTCGCGCAGTTCCCGGTGCCCGAGTTCGGCTTCAACTACCTCGGGCAGCTCGGTCAGGGCGGCGCCCACGAGGAGCCCTGGAGCATCGAGGCCGGCGATGTAGCGGGTATCGACGGCGCCATGCCGCTGGCCCACCCCGTGGACCTCAACGCCGTCGCCCGCGAGACGCCTTCGGGTACCCGGCTGCGGGCCCGATGGACCTATTCCCGGACCCAGCTGGAGCCCGAGGACGCCCGGGGTCTGGCCGATGCCTGGTTCCGGGCGCTGGAGCAGCTCGTCGAAGAGGCACGCCTCCCCGGCGCCGGCGGGCTGACCCCGTCGGACCTCACGCACGGAGCGCTCGACCAGGGCGAGATCGAGCGCTTGGAGCGCCTCGTCCCCGCGGCCCAGGACATCCTGCCGCTCGCTCCCCTCCAGGAGGGCTTCCTCTTCCTCAACCTGTACGACGAGAACGCCCGTGACGTCTACGTGGGCCAGCTCGCCTTCGACCTGGAGGGCACGTTCGACGGTGCCCGGATGCGCGCCGCGGCGCAGGCCCTGCTGCGCCGGCACGCCAACCTGCGGGCCGGGTTCCGGCAGACCGGCTCGGGCGCATGGGTGCAGGTGGTGCCTGCCGAGGTCGAACTACCCTGGCGGGACGCGGACTTGACCGGCCTGTCCGCGGACGAGCGGGCCGCGGAGGCCGACCGGCTCGCCGCCGAGGACCGGGAGCGCCGCTTCGACCTGACGAGCCCGCCCCTGATGCGGTTCACGGCGATACGCCTGTCCGGGGACCGGGTCCGGCTGGTGATGACCAACCATCACATCGTGCTCGACGGCTGGTCGATGCCAGTGCTCTGGCAGGAGCTGACCGAGCTGTACGCGTCCGGTGGCGACCCCTCCGCGCTGCCCCGGGTCCGTCCGTACCGCGACTACCTCACCTGGCTCGACGCCCGTGACCGGGACGCCGCCCGGGAGGCCTGGCAGCGGTCCCTCGCCGGCCTCGACGAGGCCACCCTGCTCGCCCCGGACGCCGGTCCGGTCGACTCGGCCCCGCTGGGCGTCGGCTTCGGCCTGGACCGCCGCCTGCAGGCCGAACAGACCCGCCTCCTGGACCACCAGTGGGCCGGTCTGGCCGACATCCAGCGCTGGGCCGGACACGGCGAACTCTTCGACACCGCCATGGTCTTCCAGAACTACCCGGTGAGCGCCGACGTCACGAGCCGCCGGCTCGACGGCCTGCGCGTGGCCGGCTTCCACGCGGTCGAGAGCACGGACTTCGCCGTCAACCTCGTCGCGCACACCAGGGACTCCGCCCTGGAGCTCCGCCTCGACTACCGCGCGGACGTATGCGACGGGGAGCTGGTCCGTTCACTGGCGGACCGGATGGTGCGGGTCCTGGAGACGCTGGTCTCCGACGCCGACCTGCCCGTCGGACGACTCGACACCCTCGACCCCGTCGAGCGGGAGCGGGTGCTGGTG
>NZ_JOCT01000039.1 GCF_000717875.1 Streptomyces sp. NRRL S-455 | reverse complement strand
GCGGTGCGGGGTGCCTCCCCCAAGTTCTCGGCTTCGCTCGAACAGGGGGGACCCCCACGCCCACCCGTGCCGCCCCAGCGGCACGACTGCCCGCAGCTAGGACAGCCTGCACCCGCGTACGCACGGAAGGGGACGTGTCGGGGGGTGTCCGCCCGCAGCTGGTTGGCGCGTCAACGGACAGTTGATCGGTCTCCGACCCCATCGCGCCGTTCCGAGGACGGACACCCCCCGGCGCGGCCCCGACCCACCACCAAACCGCCGGCGCTACACCAGCGCCCGGCCCAGTACGTAGACCACCGGAGC
Source organism: Streptomyces sp. NRRL S-455 (assembly GCF_000717875.1). GTDB lineage: Bacteria > Actinomycetota > Actinomycetes > Streptomycetales > Streptomycetaceae > Streptomyces. The sequence goes on along the minus strand of NZ_JOCT01000039.1, from coordinate 54,423 downwards.
AGCGGCCGCCAGAGGCAGGGCCACGCCAGCCGTGAAGTGGACGAAGCGCGACGGATAGTCGTAGCTGGCGACCCGGTGACCGATCAGGGCACACGCCCCGGCCCCCGCACCGAGGAGGGCGCCAGACGGGCCCAGCCCCGTCAGCGCACCGGCCGCGACGCCCGCACCGGCCCCCGCCAGCAACGCCCCCACCACCGACGCCACCGTCGGCAACGGCAGGGCGCGGGCCAGGATCGCGACCGCCACCCCGACCGCACCCACGGTCACCGCGTCCGCCTCCGCCGCGAGGTACCCGCCCGCGACGATCGCCAGCGCCGACGCCGCGACCGTCGCCATCAGGCCGTACATCCGCTCGTCCGGGTCGGCGTGCGAGCGCAGCTGCAGCACCAGGGCCAGCAGCACCCACACCCCGAGCGTCCCCAGGATCGCGGACGGCGAGCGGCCCGACACCAGCAGCGCCGCGTCCGCGGCCAGCGCCCCCGCGAAGCCCAGCGCGATGCCCTGCCGCGCCGGCCACATCCCGTTCAACCGGAACCAGCCCGCCGCGGTGACGGCCTGGAGCACGACGAGCGGCACCAGGAGCATGTATGTCCCGACCGCCGCCGCGCCCGCCAGCAGCAGACCCAGCAGCGCCGTCAGCGCGGCCGGCTGCAACCCCGGCTCGATGATCGGCGACCGCCCCTCCGCCCGCGCCCGCTGCGCGTCCGTGACACGCGGGTTCCCGGCGAGAGTGGCCGGGCCGTACTCGGAAGAGGGAGCGGGAGCATCGGCGACCTCAGCGGAGGCGGGAGCCGGCACGTCGTATCCCTGCGGCGGCAGATACGCCGTCTCCTCCGCCGCCGTCACCTGCGCGTGCGTCTGCGTCTCCCAGGTCTGCCCCTGCCACTGCTGCGTGTACTGCTGGGCGGCGTACGGATCGTCGTACCCCTGATGCCCCTGCTGGTAGGGCCACCCCTGCGGCTGCTGCGGCTGAGGCGGTGGCTGCTGCCCGTACGGGCCGTAACCCTCGTAACCCTCGTACTGCTGGTTGGGCTGGTCGGTCATCGTCACCCTCCTGCGAACGGCGGGAGCACCTCGACCGTGCCGCCGTCGGCCAGCCGTACCGTCTCATGCCCACGCGTGCCCACGGGGTCACCGTCCACGAGGAACGAGCATCGCCGCAGCACGCGCTCCAGCTCACCCGGGTGCCGCTCGCGCACCCCGTCGAGCGCCTCGGCGAGCGTGGCCGCCTCGTACGGCTCCTCGGCCACCCCGGCCGCGGCCTTGGCGGCGGCCCAGTAGCGCACCGTGACCTTTGGCATCTGCTTCCTCAATCGCTTGTCGGTGAACCCCGCAAGGCTAGCCCGCCCGGCCCACGACCCACTCCCCGATCCGGCCCAGCAGATCGTCGCTCGCCGCGTGCTCGGCGTGCCCCATGCCCGGCTCCAGCCACAGTTCGCCCTGGTCACCCGCGGCCGCGGCCAGCATGCGCGGATGGTCGACGGGGAAGTAGCCGTCGGCGTCGCCGTGCACGATCAGCAGCGGCGTCGGGGCGATCCTCGGCACCGCCTCGACCGGCGAGAGCGGGACCGGGTTCCAGTCCCGGTGGTGGATCCGGGTACGGAAGCCGTACCGGCCCACCACCCGCCCCTCGGGCCGCGTCACCAGCCAGTGCAGCCGCCGCATCGGGGCCGTCCCCCGGTAGTACCAGCGGGCCGGGGCACTCACCGACACCACCACGTCGGTGCCCTCACCGGCGTCCCCGTACTCCTCCTCGGCACCCCCATACTCCCCGGCGCCCCCGTACTCCCCTGCGCCCCCGTACTCCCCGTACAACGCCGCGTGCCGCAACACCACCGAGCCGCCCATGGAGAACCCTACCGTCGCCACGCGCGCATGCCCCAGTTCCCGCGCCCACCGCACGGCCGCCGCCAGGTCGAGCACCTCCCGGTCCCCGACCGTGGACCGCCCGCCGGACGCCCCGTGCCCCCGGAAGGAGAAGGTGACGACGGCCCCGTACCGGGCGAAGGCCTGCGCGACCCGCCGTACGTGCGGCCGGTCCACCGCGCCGGTGAAGCCGTGGGCGACGACGAACACGGGGTGACCGGCAGGCGTCCGGGAGGCGTCGTATACGGCCGCCCCCGGGTCGTATACGGCGTCGATCGTCACGCCGTCGGAAGCACGCAGAAAAGTCCGTGAAGGCGTTCGCAAAGGGGCCCTACCGGTCGTCTCACAGTGCGGACGAACCGTGGATCGCGCCACATGACCTGACGAACCAGAGCTCATGTGGGCTATTCTGCTGGGCAGAGGACTCGGGCAGCGTCGCCCCCGGGTCCTTTTGTGCTTTCGGAAGCGTTGTATACGAAGCGGGAAACCGCAGGTGTACGGGGCCTTCGGGATCGCAGAGCTGTGCTGTGCCAACAAACGTCCTCGCAGGGACCGAGGAGGAACCAGACGTATGAGTTCTCTGCTGCTCCTGACCAACGCCCTCCAGCCGTCGACGGAGGTGCTCCCCGCTCTCGGCCTGCTCCTGCACAACGTGCGAGTGGCCCCCGCGGAGGGCCCCGCGCTCGTCGACACCCCGGGTGCCGACGTGATCCTCGTCGACGGCCGGCGCGATCTGCCGCAGGTCCGCAGCCTGTGCCAGCTGCTGCGCTCGACCGGGCCCGGCTGCCCGCTCGTCCTCGTCGTCACGGAGGGCGGTCTGGCCGCCGTCACCGCCGATTGGGGCATCGACGACGTCCTGCTCGACACCGCCGGCCCCGCGGAGGTGGAGGCGCGGCTGCGGCTGGCCATGGGACGGCAGCAGATCGTCAGCGACGACTCCCCGATGGAGATCCGCAACGGCGACCTGTCGGTCGACGAGGCGACGTACTCCGCCAAGCTCAAGGGCCGGGTCCTCGACCTGACCTTCAAGGAGTTCGAACTCCTGAAGTACCTCGCGCAGCACCCCGGCCGCGTCTTCACGCGCGCCCAGCTGCTGCAGGAGGTCTGGGGGTACGACTACTTCGGCGGCACGCGCACGGTCGACGTGCACGTACGACGACTGCGCGCCAAGCTCGGACCCGAGCACGAGTCGCTGATCGGCACCGTCCGGAACGTCGGTTATCGATTCGTTACGCCGGAGAAGGTGGAGCGCGCCGCCGAGGAGGCGAAGGCCAAGGCCGTCAAGGCGAAGCGGGACGACGCGGACGAGTCGGCCGCGCTGGACGCCGCGAAAAGCGGTGCCGAGGCGTAAAGGGACGCGGAAATCCCCACCTGAGGCTCGAACGGCAATCGGAATACTGTCGGGTAATCCCAGGAAACTCCTTTACGCCCTGCCCAGAGGCGGTATATCCGCGTAGACTCCGCGCGTGGCCAAGGTGACTCGGGATGATGTGGCGAGACTGGCAGGGACTTCCACTGCCGTGGTCAGTTATGTCATCAACAACGGACCCCGGCCGGTCGCCCCGGCCACGCGCGAGCGTGTCCTCGCCGCGATCAAGGAGCTGGGGTACCGGCCCGACCGGGTCGCCCAGGCGATGGCGTCCCGGCGTACGGATCTCATAGGCCTGATCATCCCGGACGCCCGCCAGCCCTTCTTCGGGGAGATGGCGCACGCGGTCGAACAGGCCGCCTCCGAGCGCGGAAAGATGGTGCTCGTCGGCAACACGGACTACGTGGGCGAGCGCGAGGTCCACTACCTGCGCGCCTTCCTGGGGATGCGGGTCTCGGGCCTGATCCTCGTCAGCCACGCGCTCAACGACCTGGCCGCCGCCGAGATCGAGGCCTGGGACGCCCGGGTGGTGCTGCTGCACGAGCGGCCCGAGGCCATCGACGACGTCGCCGTCGTCACCGACGACCTGGGCGGCGCCCAGCTCGCCGTACGGCACCTGCTGGAGCACGGCCACCCGTACGTGGCCTGTATGGGCGGCATCGCGGAGACGCCCGCGGTGGGCGACCCGGTCTCCGACCACGTCGAGGGCTGGCGGCGCGCGATGGACGAGGCCGGCATCTCGACGGAGGGCCGCCTCTTCGAGGCCCTCTACAACCGCTACGACGCCTACCAGGCCGCCCTGAAGATCCTCTCCGGCCCCGACCGCCCGCCGGCCATCTTCTGCTCCACCGACGACCAGGCGATCGGCCTGCTGCGGGCGGCGCGCGAACTGCGGATCGACGTCCCCGGCGAGCTGGCGGTGGCCGGCTTCGACGACATCAAGGAGGCGGCGCTGACCGACCCGCCGCTGACGACGATCGCCTCCGACCGTCCGGCGATGGCCCGCGCGGCGGTGGACCTCGTCCTCGACGACGGGCTGCGGGTCGCGGGGGCGCGGCGGGAGCGGCTGAAGACCTTCCCGTCACGGCTGGTCGTCCGGCGGTCCTGCGGCTGCGAGTAACGCCTCCGGGGCGCCTTTATTCGGAGGCGCCTTTATATCGGGCATACGAGGTTCTGTCGGGCTTCTCAGGATGCCCTCAGGAACCTCTCATGGTCGGGCGACAAGCTCTGAGACATGACCGAGAGCTTCCACCGCAGTGGCGAGAACCAGAACCCTTACGAGGGTCAGCAGGCCCCGGTGAACCCCGAGTGGCCGCCCCCGCCGGCGTACACCCCGGCACAGGCTCACAAGAAGCGCGGCCGTGGACCCATGGCCCTGATAGCCGCCGTGGCGATCGTCGCGGCGGCGATCGGCGGCGGCACCGCCTACGGCATCCAGGAGCTGACCGGCAACGACACCGTCGCCTCCAGCTCCACCAGCACCAACGTGGTGCCGTCCAGCCAGAAGGGCACCGTCGCCGGCGTCGCCAAGGCGGTCAGCCCGAGCATCGTCGAGATCAGCGCGAACTCCAACGCGGGGTCCTCCACCGGCTCCGGCGTGATCATCACCAGCGACGGCGAGATCGTCACCAACAACCACGTGGTCTCCGGCGCCTCGCAGATCAAGGTGACGACCAACGACGGCAAGTCCTACTCCGCGAAGGTCGTCGGCACCGACAGCAAGAAGGACCTGGCCCTGATCAAGCTGCAGAACGCCTCCGGCATGAAGGCGGCGACGCTCGGCGACTCCTCCGGCCTCCAGGTCGGCGACCAGGTCGTGGCGATCGGCTCCCCGGAGGGGCTGTCCGGCACCGTCACCAGCGGCATCATCTCGGCCCTCGACCGTGACGTCACGATCCCGACGGAGCAGGACCAGGGCCAGCAGCAGTGGGGGCAGGGCCAGGGCGACCAGTGGCCGTTCGAGTTCGGAGGGCGGCAGTTCAACGGCGACACCGGCTCGGACACCACGACGTACAAGGCGCTCCAGACCGACGCGTCCCTCAACCCGGGCAACTCCGGCGGTGCGCTGATCGACATGAACGGCAACATCATCGGGATCAACTCCGCGATGTACTCGCCGACGGGCGCCGCCTCGTCCTCCTCCGACGCGGGCAGCGTCGGCCTGGGCTTCGCCATCCCGATCAACACCGTCAAGGCCGACCTCGCGAAGCTGCGGGCCGGGTCCACCGACTGAGCGGGCCGCCGAGCACAGCGGAAAGCGGCTCCTCCCGGCCCGCCCCGCTGACATGCGACGCTGAGGACGTCAGAGCCCCACGTCCGCCCCATCACACCCGAGGACCCACCCCATGAGCCCCGCAGACGGCGACCGTGACCCGCAGCGCATCCTGATCGTCGACGACGAGCCGGCCGTACGCGAAGCACTTCAGCGCAGCCTCGCCTTCGAGGGGTATGGGACGGAGGTCGCCGTCGACGGCGCGGACGCCCTGGACAAGGCCGCGGCATACCGGCCCGACCTCGTCGTCCTCGACATCCAGATGCCCCGCATGGACGGCCTGACCGCCGCCCGCCGCATCCGCGCCACCGGCGACACGACGCCCATCCTGATGCTCACGGCCCGCGACACGGTCGGCGACCGGGTCACGGGCCTCGACGCGGGCGCCGACGACTACCTGGTCAAGCCCTTCGAACTCGACGAGCTCTTCGCCCGCATCCGCGCGCTGCTGCGCCGCAGTTCGTACGCGGCGGCCGTGGGCGCGGGCAGCCCCGCCGACCAGGACGCCCTCACCTTCGCCGACCTGCGCATGGATCTGGCGACGCGCGAGGTCACGCGGGGCGGCCGCCAGGTGGAGCTGACCCGTACGGAGTTCACACTGCTGGAGATGTTCATGGCGCACCCGCGCCAGGTGCTCACGCGGGAGCAGATCCTCAAGTCGGTCTGGGGATTCGACTTCGAGCCGTCGTCGAACTCCCTCGACGTGTACGTCATGTACCTGCGCCGCAAGACGGAGGCCGGCGGTGAGCCACGCCTCGTCCACACGGTGCGGGGTGTCGGCTACGTGTTGCGGCAGGGCGGCGCGGAGTGAACAAGGCCGTACGCCGCTTCCGCTCACTGCCGATCCGCTCGCGCCTGGCGCTGCTGGTGGCGGCGGCGGTGGCGTTCGCGGTCGCGGCGGTGTCGGTGACGTGCTGGTTCATCGTGCAGGGGAAGTTGTACGACCAGGTGGACGGGGACCTGGAGAAGATGCTCCAGAAGCCGGGACAGAACGTCGCCATTCAGCAGGCGGTGGACAACTGCACGCAGACCCCGCAGGGCGGCATCAGCTTCCGGAACAGCTCCTACTTCGAGGTCGTCAAGGCGGACGGGGAGATCTGCGTGCACTCCAGCTCCGTGGGCCTGGTCAAGGTCACCGAAGCCGACAAGGAAGTGATCGAGAACTCCCCCGTCGGTCGCGGCATCGTCCGCGACGGCGCCGACGAGCACGGCAACGCCCTTCGCGTGATGACCCTGCGTCTGGCCTCCGAGCAGCCCGACGCGCCCAACGCCGCGCTGATCCTCGCCGTGCCGCTGAAGAACACCAAGGCCACGCTCAACGATCTCGCCCTGATCCTGCTGCTGGTCTCGGGCGTGGGAGTCCTGGGTGCCGGAGCCGCCGGACTGGCGGTCGCCCGGGCCGGCCTGCGCCCCATCGACAAACTCACCGAGGCGGTCGAACACGTGGCCCGCACGGAAGACCTGGGCGTCCGCATCCCGGTGGACGACGACAGCGAGGACGAGGTGGCCCGGCTCTCCCACTCCTTCAACTCGATGACCTCGGCCCTGGCCAGCTCCCGCGAACTCCAGCAGCAGCTCATCGCGGACGCCGGCCACGAACTCCGCACGCCGCTCACCTCACTGCGCACCAACATCGAACTCCTCACCCGCAGCGAGGAGACCGGCCGCCCCATCCCCGAGGCGGACCGCAAGGCGCTCCTCGCGTCGGTGAAGGCGCAGATGACGGAGCTGGCGGCACTCATCGGCGACCTCCAGGAGCTGTCCCGTCCGGACACCGGCCAGCACTCGGGCCGCACCCAGATCGTCGCCTGGCACGACACCGTCGAGTCGGCGCTGCGGCGGGCCCGGCTGCGCGGCCCGGAGCTGTCGATCATGGCGGAGGTGCAACCCTGGTTCGTCCGGGCCGAGCCCTCCGCGCTGGAGCGTGCGGTGGTCAACGTCCTCGACAACGCGGTGAAGTTCAGCCCGCGGGGCGGCACGATCGAGGTGCGCCTGGCCGAGGGCGTCCTCACGGTCCGCGACCACGGCCCGGGCATCCCCGCCGACGAACTCCCCCACGTCTTCGACCGCTTCTGGCGCTCCCCGAGCGCTCGGGCACTGCCGGGCTCGGGACTCGGCCTGTCGATCGTGGCGCGCACGGTGCAGCAGGCCGGGGGTGAGGTGACGTTGGCCCGGGCCGAGGGCGGGGGCACGGTGGCGACGGTACGGCTGCCGGGGGCCGCGGTACCGCCGCCCGACAGCCCCGCCCTCACGGGCGAATAGGACGGATCCGGCATCGAGATATCGTGGTGTGTCGGACTGTCGAACGAGCGAGGGACGGCGCATGACCGCGACGGTGGGACTGGACGCGGGCGATCTGATCGAGGTGTTCAAGGCCCTCGGCAACCCCGCCCGTCTGCAGATCATGCAGTGGCTGAAGGACCCCGAGACGCACTTCGGCGAGTACGAACCGATCGCGGACCGCCGGTCGGTCGGCGTGTGCGTCACGCACATCCAGGCCAAGGCGGGACTCGCGCAGTCGACGGTGTCCAGCTATATGAGCACGCTCGAGCGGGCAGGGCTCGTGCGCCCCACCCGAGTGGGCAAGTGGACCCACTACCGCCGCGACGAGGAGCGGCTGGCTCAGCTGGCGCGGGAGATCGGCAGCAACCTCTGAGGCGTACACATTGACGAATCGCGATACGTCGATATGATTTCGCCATGTCGACCTTCGCCGCCGTGCCCACGGCCCTGATCGTTCACGCCCACCCCGAGCCCCACTCGTTCAACACCGCACAAATGACCGCCGCGACCGAGTCGCTGCGTGCGGCCGGCTACCGCGTCGACATCCTCGACCTCTACGCCGACGGCTGGGCCCCGGTGCTCGCCCGCGAGGAGTTCGCACCGGTGGACGGCCCGTTCAAGCCCCAGGCCGCACAGATGCGTGCGGTCGAGGAAGGGACGCTCGACGCGGCCGTCCAGGACCACCTCGACCTGCTGCTCGCCGCCGATCTGCTCGTACTGTCGTTCCCCCTGTGGTGGTTCTCGTTGCCGGCCGTCCTCAAGGGATGGGTGGACCGGGTCTTCGTGATGGGCGGGGTCTTCGGCGGGGAGTTCGGCCTCTTCGGCGACGCGGCGCTCGCCGGGAAGCGCGCGATGCTGTTGTTCACGACCGGCGGCCCCAGCGAGTCGTTCCAGCAGGGCGGCGCCTTCGGCCCGATGGACGACTTCCTGTTCCACATCCACCGCGGCATGCTGGAGTTCGTCGGCTTCCAGGTCCTCGAACCGGTCATCACCTACGGACCGGCCCGCATGACCGACCGGGAACGAACGGCGGCGCTGGACGCGGTCAGCGAGTCCGTCGCGCGCGTCGCGGCGGGAAGGCCGCTCCCCGTGGGCTGACAACGGGCCCCGGCACCGTCACGTCTCCGTCCGGTACATCAGATCCACCTCGTGCGTGACGAACCCCAGCCGCTCGTACACCGACACCGCCGCCTTGTTGTCGGCGTCGACGTACAGCATCGCGGTCGGCAGCCCCTGCCCCGCGAGATGCCGCAGGCCGATGGTGGTGAGGGCCTTGCCGAGGCCACCCCCCTGGGCGCCCGGCCCGACGCCGAGGACGTACACCTCGCCGAGGCCCTCCTCGGCGTGGACCTTCGTCCAGTGGAAGCCGACGAGTTCGTCACCGCGGAAGGCCAGGAAGAAACCCGCCGGGTCGAACCACGGCTCGGCCTTGCGGTCGTCGAGGTCGCGTTGGGTGAGGGAGCCCTGCTCGGGGTGGTGGGCGAAGGCGGCGGCGTTCACGGCGAGCCAGGCCGCGTCGTCCTGGCCGGGCACGAAGGTGCGGACGGTGACGCCGTCGGGGAGGACCGGCTCGGGCGCGTCGAAGTCGGTCAACGGGCGCCGCATCTGACGCAGTTCACGGAACAGGGTCAGCCCCAGCACCTGGGCGAGATGCCGGGCGGCGGAGTGGCCGCCGTGCGCCCACACCCGCAGCCGCTTGCCGGACGCGGCCAGGAGGGCCGAGCCGAGCGCCCGTCCGTGGCCCTGACCGCGGTGCTCCGGGTGGACGACCAGCTCGGCCGCCGGCGGCTCCACCACGTCCGTGTCCTCCAGCTGGGCGTAACCGAGCAGTTCGCCGTCGACCGTGAGCAGCAGATGGGACACGCCCTCGCGCTCACCGCCGCGCAACTGCAACCGGCCCTGTTCGGACACCGCCTGCTGCCCGTCGGTGGCGGCGGCCTCGTCGAGCAGCCCGAGAACCGCCTCGGTCTGCTCCGCGGGGAGCGCGGCGTACGTGTCGATCGAGCGGCTGCGGCCGGGGCGTACGGTGTCGTCGCTGGTCATGGGTACGAGGGTAAAGGGCGGCACCGGCAAATCGGCGGCAAAGAAGCAACCAGGCTGTAACCACGAAACACCTGTCGCGCTACGCGCGTTGACTCTAGGCTGCGCCGGACGACATCACTCTTCGGACGACATCACTGTCCGGACGACATCACTGTCCAGCAGACACCCAGGGGGGCGAATGCCAGCCACTTCACCCGCAGCGGCACCGGCGCACCAGGAGCGCCGCAGACGTCGTAACACCCGCCGCCTTGTCGCTTTCACCGCTGGTGTCGCCGCCGTCGGCGCGCTGGCCGCGGCGATGGTGCCCGGGTCGGCGTCGGCCGGTGAGAACCACCGCGAGGGCGGCGGCCACTGGCCCGGCCGCTACCAGGACGTCCAGCTGCTGTCCTTCAACGACCTGCACGGCAACCTGGAGCCCCCCGCCGGCTCCTCCGGCCGGGTCACCGAACTCCAGCACGACGGCACGACGAAGACCATCGACGCGGGTGGCGCCGAGTACCTCGCCACGCATCTGCGCCAGGCCCGCAAGGGCGAGAAGTACTCCATCACCGCGGCCGGCGGTGACATGGTCGGCGCCTCCCCGCTGATCTCCGGTCTCTTCCACGACGAACCGACCATCGAGGCGCTGAACAAGCTCGACCTCGACGTCACCTCCGTCGGCAACCACGAGTTCGACGAGGGCGCCAAGGAGCTGGCCCGTCTGCAGAAGGGCGGCTGCCACCCCAAGGACGGCTGCTACACGGACGAGGAGTTCGAGGGCGCCGACTTCCCCTACCTGGCCGCCAACGTCCTCGACGAGAAGACGAAGAAGCCGATCCTCAAGCCCTACTGGGTGTGGAAGAAGAACGGCGTCAAGGTCGGCTTCATCGGCGTGACGCTGGAGGGCACCCCGGACATCGTCTCCGCCGAGGGCGTCAAGGGCCTCACCTTCAAGGACGAGGTCGAGACGATCAACAAGTACGCCAAGGTGCTGCAGCGCCAGGGCGTGAAGTCGATCGTCGCGCTCATCCACGAGGGCGGCTTCCCGGCGTCGACGTCGTACAACTACGACTGTGACGCCCCGGGTGCCGGGGACGGCGTCTCCGGGCCGATCGTCGACATCGCCAAGAACATCACGCCGCAGGTGGACGCGCTGGTGACGGGCCACACCCACGCCCCGTACGTGTGCACGATCGACGACCCGGCGGGCAAGCCCCGCATGGTCACCTCGGCCGCCTCCTTCGGCCGCCTCTACACCGACACCACGCTCACGTACGACCGCCTGACCGGCGACATCGCCCGTACGGCCGTGAAGTCGGCGAACCACGTGGTCACCCGGGACGTCCCCAAGGCGCCCGACATGACCGAGCTGATCAGCAAGTGGAACACCCTGGCGGCGCCCATCGGCAACCGCGCGATCGGCCACATCTCCGGCGACATCGGCAACACCGGAACCGAGTCCCCGCTCGGCGACCTCATCGCCGACGCCCAGCTCGCCCACGGCAAGCAGCTCGACCCGGAGACCGACCTGGCGCTGATGAACCCCGGAGGCATCCGGGCGCCGCTGACGTACGCGGCCAAGGCCGGTGAGGGCGACGGTGTCGTGACGTACGCCGAAGGGTTCACCGTCCAGCCGTTCGCCAACACCGTGAATCTCCAGAACTTCACGGGCGCGCAGCTCATCCAGATCCTCAAGGAGCAGGTGACCGGCGCGAACGCGGCGGCCCCGAAGGTCCTCCAGGTCTCCTCCGGCCTGACCTACACGCTGGACCTCACCAAGTCCGGCGCGGACCGCGTGGTCACGGACAGCATCAAGCTGAACGGCCAGACCATCGACCCGGCGGCCACCTACCGCGTCGCGACGAACAGCTTCCTCGCGGGCGGCGGCGACGGTTTCCCGACGCTGGGCCAGGGCGCCGACGACGTCGTCGGCGCCGACGACCTGACCGCGCTGGAGCAGTACCTGACGGCCAACTCGTCGGCCACGAACCCGATCGCGCCGCCGAAGGCGGACCGGATCACGATCGTGAGCTGAATCGCACCACTGTGGTTCAGGTTGCGTGCAGGGGCGGTGCGCATGTTCGGATGAGACGATGCGCACCCCCCACCGCATGGACACGCACCACCGTCCCGACGACCGCTCCGACGACCGATCCGAGGACCGCTCCGACGACCGATCCGAGGGACGCCACAACCCGTACGACGAACTCGGTGTCCTCGACGACGGTCCTCTGGAGTCGACCCCTCTGGAGGAGTTCCTCGGCGAGGACGCCGAACAGCGGGACGAACAGGAACCCGAGTGGTCGCCGCCCGACCACCGCCGAGGCGGCCGGCGCAAGAAGAACCGTTTCGCCGGACTGCCCCTCGCCCTGAAGGCCGTAGTCGCTCTCCTCGTACTCGCGGCCTTCCTCGCCCTCGGCGACCGCTGGGCCGTGCTGTACGCCGAACACCGCGCCGCGGACACCCTCAAGGACCGCCTCGACCTGGCGGCGGCGCCCGAGGTGGAGATCGGCGGGTTCCCCTTCCTCACCCAGCTCGCGGAGAAGCGCCTGGACTCGGTGAAGGTGACCGTCCCGGACGTCGCCGCCGACCGGGTGTCCCTCGCCAAGGTGTCGGCCACGGCCCATGACATCCGGCTGGACGCCGACGGCCTGACATCCGTGCGCGGCGCCGACATCCCCAGGTTCGACGGGGACGTCCTGCTGTCCTTCGAGGACCTGAACCGCGAACTCGGCGCCTCCCAGGTGACGTTCACCGGCGAGGGCCGTGACCGGGTGCGGGCCGACGGCACCCTGCCGGTCGCCGGGCACGACCTGCGGCTGCGCGCCGAGGCCCGGATCCAGCGGCAGGGCGAGCGGGGCATCGCCACGGAGATCGGCGGTATGCGGCTCGACATCGGCGACCTGGCCACCTACCGGCCCGGCACGCGTGCCTCGGAAGGCCTGCACCTGACGCCCAAGGCCAGCGCCGACCTCGCCCGCGAGACGCAGAAGGCCAGGGCGCTGCTGTCGGTCCCGGCCATCGTGCAGCGGATGGGAGTGCCCGAGACGACCGTCAGCGAGGCCCTCGCCGACGACGGCAAGCTCACCGAACTGACCGGCTCCCCGCGCTTCGCCCGCCAGGCCGAGCGCCTCAACCTCATCGACCTGGCCCTGAGCAACCCCGACGTGATGCGCCGCCTGGGTCTCGACCCGGGTCTCCTCGACGAGCTGTCCCGCCTGACCCGCCCGGTCCTCGCCGACCGGCTGGCGCTGGCGTTCGAACTGCCGAAGCCGGAGCAGGGGGACGTGCGGCTGCAGGACGTACGGGTGGAGGAGGACGGCATCCGGGTACGGGTGTCGGGCTCGGGGCTGTCGGTGGGCGGCTGAGCCCTGGGGACGGGGCACGGGGCCCTGGGCACGAGGCACGGGGCCCCTGAATGAAACTTGGTGTGCAGATGTGTTGACCTCTGTTCGAGTCTCCTTCTAGTTTCGTGCTCCACTGAGCGGTCCGTCTCCGGGCCGCTCACCTTCGCACTCCTCAGAAGGGGATGTCGTGTCACGAAAGAACCACCGCGGGACAGCTTGCGTGGGGGCGCTGCTGGCCTGCGTCACGGCATTCGGCGGAGCGCTCGCCTCCCCCGCGGCCGCCTCGCCCGCCTCCGACACCGCCACGCCACCGCCCGTGAGTGACTTCAAGGGCGTCAACTGGGCCGACCCGCGCGACAACTACGCCGACGACGCGGTCGTGCCCTCGGGCCTGTCCACCTCCGACAGCTACGCCACCACCTACGCCAAGTCCGAGGCGATCATCAGCGGCTTCGGCAAGCTCGGCGCCAACACGGTCCGCCTGCCGGTCAACCCGAGCTCCGTGAACGGCCCGTTCTGGAAGTCGTACCGGGGCGCGATCGACGCGGCCACCGCCAAGGGCTTCAAGGTCATCCTGGGCTACTGGGAGGCCGACAACGCCAAGGACGGCAAGATCGACGACCAGGCCGCCTGGGACCAGATGTGGGCGCGGCTCACCTCCGCCTACGCCGGCAACTCCAAGGTGTACTTCGAGCCGATGAACGAGCCCTTCGGCTACACCGCCCAGGAGTGGACCGACGTCGCCGCGCGCTGGGTGACCAAGCACCGCTTCATACCCCGCGACCGGGTCCTGATCGGCGGCTACAAGTACAGCGAGGACGTCAAGCCCGTCTGCGCCGACCCGCGCCTCAAGGGCACCCGCCTGGCCCTGCACAACTACGGCTTCTGGCACACCGACTGGACCAGCGTCGACCAGTGGAAGGCCGACTTCAAGCAGCGCATCGGAGACTGCGCCTCGCGCACCATCCTCGACGAGTTCGGCGCCTCCATGACCACGGGCCTGGACTACAACGGCCCCGTCAACGGCTCCAACGAGGTCGCCTACATCCAGGCCGCCACCGACACCATCCGTGAACTGGGCCTGGGCTCGGTCTACTGGCCCGGCCTGCGCAACGGCGACACCTACTCGCTCACCACGCTCCAGGGCACGGGCACGAACCTCAGCCTGACGGTGAACAACCAGAGCGGCCTGGACCGGCTGCACTACGCCTGGAGGCATTAGCGACAGCGATGGTGACCCTTCCGGGTTCGGCGCCGACGTCAGCCGAACCCGGAAGGGAGCTGTGAACCGTCAGGACGCCGAGGGCGTCCAGCCCGCGAGCCAGTCCGATACTTCCTGGTCGGCGGCCTGCGCGTCGGTCAGATGCGGCCGGTTGCCGCTCGCACCGCCCGCTCCGGCACCGGAGTTCTTGTACTCGGCGAACCGGTCGTCCTTCCAGGAGAAGCCGCTCATGTCGGTCCACGGCGTGGACTTGATCGCGGCACTCAGGCTGGTGTTGCGGACGGTGGTCTGCGGGTCGAGCGAGGCGTCCCCGCCCGCGTGCCAGGGCCGGCCGAGGTAGAAACTGCCGTTCGACACGTCGCCGTTCACCGTGGAGTTGGCGATCAGGATGCCCTTGCGGTTCGCGGCCGTGCTCGGAGCGGTGACGTACCCGGCCGAGGTGCCGTCCCAGCGCTTCTTCAACGTGATCACGGACCTGTCGACGACGGCCGTGGCCCGCCCGAAGATGAAGTCGACATTCCCGACGACGTAGGAGTCGCTGACGTAGACCCGGCCCAGCCTGTCCTTGGCCGCGGTGTCGAGCAGCAGCGTGTCCTGGTCGCCGCTGACGATGATCCCGTCCAGGAACACCTTGTCGGCAGCGGTCCGCAGCGCGACGGCCTGATGCCCGTTGAGCCCCTGGTTGGCCTTCTCGTCGAAGTCGTTGGAGATGGTCAGGTTGCGCGCCTGGAAGTCATCGGCCTCGACGGCGACGGTCGCGCTCCCGCCGGTGCCGTAGGTCCCGCCGCCGGGCTTGGGCGTACCGGACGCGTTGTTGTAGACGATCGTCGTGTCCTTACGACTCCCGCCCGTGCCCTGGATGGTGACGTGCGGCTTGTTGGACGGCACCTTGACGAGCTCCCGGTATGTCCCCGGCTTCACGGCGATGACGACACGGGAGGGGTTGTTCGCCGGCACGGCGTTCACGGCGGCCTGGACGGTGCGGTACTGGCCGCTTCCGTCCTGGGCGACGGTGAGGGTGGTGGCGGCGGCCGCTTTGACGGAGGCAGTCGTACCGATCGAACTCCGCGGCCCTGCCTGCGACCTGAGGATGCCGGGCAGATCGGCTGCCTTGTCGAGGGTGTACGCGTAGTGCGCCTTGGGATCGAAGGCGGTCCCACCGCTCTCGTTCCGCCCGCTGGTGCCGGAGAAGACGCTGCCGCGCTGCACGATCGCGGCACCGCTGTCCTTGATGACGGGGTTCTTGATGCCCTGGAAGTAGGAGTTCTCCAGAACCATCTTCGTCGCGCCGCGCGAGTAGTTGCCGTACGACGAGCCGATGTCCGTGCCCGGGGCGTCCTCGAGGAAGTTGTTGTAGAGGTGCGCGTGGGCGGCGTTGTCGGTCGACGGGTTGCGCTGCTCGGTCTCGCGGATCCAGTTGTGGTGGATCGTGATGTCCGTCTTGACGTTCTCGGTCCAGCCGATGCCGAACGTCTTGTTGTTGTCGCTCAGCTTGTTCCAGGAGACGGTGACGTTCGTGCTGTCCTTGCGGACGTCGATGAGCCCGTCGGCCATGTTCCGCAGGTCGTTGTGGTCGATCCAGACGTGATGGGCGCCGTCCATCTGAATCGCGTCGAAGTCATGGTCCTTGTCGTTCCAGACGCCCTGGTACGCGTCCCGGATGGTCAGGTTCCGGATGATCACGTTGTGCACGCCCTGGCCGAGGAAGAACCCCCCGCCGACGATGTGCCCGGAGGTCCCCTGACCCACGATGGTCTTGTCCGACTGCACCTTGATCTCTTTGCCGACCGGGTTCATGTTGATGGTCCCGGCGACGACGATGACGTACGGCTCGGCGGCGGTGGCGTACTTCTCCAGGTCGGCGAGCGTCTTCACCGTGACGGTCTTGCCGTCCCGGCCGCCGTACGTCCCGTTCTGCCCGAGGGAGTTGACGGAGGCGAACCCGTCGGCGGTGTCGGAGGCCCAGGCGGGAGCGGCGGCCTGTGCGGCCGACGCCTGTCCGAGCATGACGAGGTCCGTGGTGCCGTAGGCGAGGGTGCCGGCGGCCGTCAGGGCCAAGGGGACCCCGACCGCCAGAGCCGTGCGGCTTCTTCGGTGCCGGGGCTTGCTGCGCAGCTCACTCATGCGGCGAATCCGTTCCGTGTGGGGGGGTTGATCCGGGGGTTGGTCGCCGCCCCGCGCGGAAAGGTTGCCGCCCTCCCGCACGCGATGCGCAGCACGTCCCCCAGCGACTCGACCGCCCTGGTGAACGCGAAACGGACGGCGCGTTCACCGGCCTTCGGGTCGGCGAGAACGGCCCTGGCACCGGTGAGTACCTCTTCCGCGGAGTGCAACGGGGCGGCCTCCACGTCGTCGGCGAGGCGGGAGAGGAGGCTGTTGGGGTCGTCGGTGGAGAGATAGCAGGGCTTGCCGTCGTCGCCGGTCCAGGGGAGCAGCCTCATGCGTGGACCTCCAGGGCGTGGAGGTACGGCCGCACCAGCGGGGTGTCCATCTCGAAGGGCTCGGTGTGGAGGCGACGGTGGGTGGGGGCGGGTGCGGTTGCGGGTGGGTGCTCGGGGAGTGGCAACGGCAGTCCCCGGTCCGTAGCGGCTCGGTGGCGGCCTTGGGCGGGGAGCAGGAGTCGTACGAGGGCGAGGAGGAGTGACTCGCAGAGTGCGGCGAGCAGGAGGCGCAGGCGCATGGCAAGGGGCTTTCGGGCACGCGGGCAGGGGTTGACGAGCGGTGATTACCGTTCGTGCCTTGATGGTCACTGGATGCGCGTACGCTGCGGAAGGGGTCAGGTGTTGCCTGACGCTCCTGGCAACGGGGAGGGGTGACGTGGAGCAAGGTACTGACGGCGACGTGGAGTCCGGGCGGGCAGTTCTGGGACGGACGCTCAAGTTCCTGCGGGAGCACACGGGTAAGACGCTGGGGCAACTGGCCGACGAAACCGGATACGACAAGAGCTACTTGAGCCGGCTGGAGTCAGGTGAGCGGCTGTCCAAGTTGACGGTAATGGAGGATCTGGACACCTACTACGGGTGTGGTGATCTGCTGGTCCGCCACTGGCGGATCGCTCGGTACGACGCCTTCAAGGACAAGTACAAGAGGTACATGGGACTGGAGGCGACAGCGCGGCTTCTGCATGTGTACACACCGGATGTGCCAGGGCTGTTGCAGACGGAGGAGTTCGCCAAAGAGGTGTTGTCTGGCCCTCAGGCAACGGCTGGCAGTGGCGAGGAAGTCGAGGAGCAGGTGGCCGCGCGCATGGGGCGGCAGATCCTGCTGGGCAAGAACCCGGCACCCAATGCTCGTTTCGTCATCGATGAGTCAGCGCTGCGCCGCCCCTCCGCCAGCGCCGATACATGGAAGGGCCAGTTGCTGCGCATCGAGGCTGTCGCACAGTGGCCGAACGTCGCCGTCCAAGTTCTCCCCTTCTCGTCAGGAGTCCACCACCTCATGGGCAAGGGATCTCTGACCCTGCTGTGGCAACAGGACGGGAGCGCCGTGGCCTACACGGAAGGCCACAGCTTTGGCCTGCTGATGGACGATCCAGAGGAAGTCCTGCACCACCGTTTGTCCTACGATCGCTTGAGGGATCTGGCGCTGTCCCCGTCGGACTCACTGACGTTCATCAGGGACGTACTGGAGGAACACGGACCATGAAGCCCACCCTCGACCTCAGTACCACCGTCTGGCGCAAGTCGAGCTACAGCGACGGGGGAGCCAACAACTGCCTCGAGGTCGCCGACAACTGCCCCGGCCTGGTCCCTGTCCGCGACAGCAAGCTGTCCGACAGCCCGATACTCGTGTTCGGCGCGAGCCCTTGGGCGTCGTTCCTGGCCAGCGTCAAGGATGAGGCATGAAGCCCATCCTCAACCTCAGTACAACCGTCTGGCGCAAGTCGACCTACAGCGATGGGGGGCAGACAAACTGCGTCGAGGTCGCCGACAACTGCCCCGGCGTGGTCCCCGTCCGCGACAGCAAGCTGCAGCACGGCCCCGTGCTCGTGTTCCGGTCGGGCCCGTGGGCGTCGTTCCTCACGCTCGTCACGAAGTAACTGTCGGGGCCGCCCGCTCCTTTGCCAGTGTCGTGCTTCCACGGCCTGCCTCACCTCACCTCACCTCGCCCAACTCGGCTTCCACACCTCCCCCTCCGTCAACCGTGGCCGCGTGGCCACCAGGTGGTCGCGCAGTGCTGCCAGGCCGGGATGGGGGTTGTCCGTTCGCCAGAGCAGTGAGTGCGGGTAGACCGGGGTCGGGACGTACGGGGACGAGGCGGAGGTCGTGGTCGGCCGGCCAGACGAGGGGGGTGCGTTCGCTCAGGAAGGTCGCGAGGGTCGGGGAGTCCGCGATGGTGTCGAGGAGGGCCTCGACGCCGAAGTTGGGGCCGATGGTGTCGATGGTCGGGCCGAAGGTCGCGGCAAGGTCGTCGTAGTAGGCGGACCATTCCGTCCCCGGCGTGTTGCCCGGCATCCAGATCCGCTGTCCGGCGAGCTGCGCCGGAGTGATCCAGGGGGCGCGGGCGAACTCGTGGCCGGGCCCGACGCACAGCCGGAGTGGTTCGTCCAGCACGGAGACGGATGAGACGCCGTCCGGCAACCGGTGCCCGGGCATGGTCAACGCCCGGAACGTGGCGTCGACCGCCCCGTCCCGCACAGCCGTCACGGCCGTATCCGCACCGAACAGCGCGATGACGTCCAGCGCGATCTCCGGATGCGCGCGGTGGAAGTCCCGTACCAGGCCGGCCGTGGCGGCCCTGCGTCCCACGACGTCCACGCGCAGCGCACGGTCCCCGGGGCGTACGGCCGCCACCGCCCGCTCCTCCGCCTGGAGCAGGGCCCGGGCGTGAGGCAGGAGCGCCTGCCCGTCGATGGTGAGTTCCGCTCCGCGCGGCGTGCGGACCAGCAGCCGGACTCCAAGGTCCTTTTCCAGCGCGGCGATCCGCTTGGACACGGCCTGCTGGGTGAGCGAGAGATCGACGGCGGCCTTCTGGAACTGCCCGGCCTCGGCGATCGCCACGAACGCCTTCACCGATTTGAGGTCCACGACGACACCCTAGTGATCCAACCGGTGGTTGTCCGAGGCCCGTCGCCACCCCCGCCGCCGCAACGGCTCCACCGCACCCAGCACTCCCACGACCACGGCCACCACCAGCACCACCGCCCACCGGTCGTGCGCCGCCGCCCACCGCTCGTCCTCCACCGGCACGAACAGCGCCCACCTCCCGGGCCAGAACAGCAGGGCCAGTAGAGAGGAGGTCAGCAGACCCGCGGCCACCCGTGGCCCGGGCCGGGTCGCCTCGCTGAAGCGCACCACCGCCGCCGCACCGGCCACCGCCAGCACGAAGGCCGCCCCCGCTTCCAGGGTCAGGTCGGCGGCCGGCGGCCGGATGTCCGGCGGTACGAGCAGCAGCGCGACCGTCCACCAGGCCGCCACGGCCGGGACGACGAGGGCCACCCGCAGTACGGTGCGGACCGGGCGCGGGGTCGGCACCGTAGACGTGGTGTGCCGGGCCGGGTCGTCCAGGAGGAACACCAGGCCCATCGCGAAGGCCAGGATCGCCGCGCGCAGCAGGGGCAGGGCGAGCCACTCCCCCGCCTCGCCGGTCGTCCGGGACAGCGCGGCGATCAGCAGCCCCGCCGCACCGGCCGCCCCGACCACGCCCCACGGCAGGGTCCGGCCGACGGCTACCGCCAACTCGCTTCTCAGTCGAGGCACTTGTCGTCCCCCTCAGGTGCCTTGACGCCGAGCACTTCGGCCACCCGGGCCGTCGTCACCTTCGGCGCGGTCAGCTCGGCCCAGTGGGCCTTGACGCGCGCGGTGACCTCGCCCCGGGGGCGCTCCAGCAGTTCGCGCAGCACCTCCGTCTGGGCGTCCGTCATGTACAGCCCGTCCGTCGGCTGGAGCACGAGGCCCGAGCCGGTCACGCTGTCGTCGAGGCGGACGCGGCGCAGAGCCGCCAACGGGTCGGACTCCCAGCCCACGGTCAGCCACATGACGGTGACCATGCGGCCGTCGCACACCGACGTGGACGCCTTCTCGCTCCCCGCCACCAGCACACCGGCCACGGCGGCCGAGAACTCGGGGACGCGGTTCCCGCCCCACCGGGTGCCCACGGTCACCTCGTGCGGACGCTCCAGAGGCATCAGCGCACTGTCACCGCTGAGGCCGTAGCGGGCCTCGACCCGCTGGCGTACGACGATGTCCTGCTCGTGCGCGCCACCTCCGGCCAGGGACCGGACGCGGCCCACCACCCCGGCCCAGTCGTCGACCCGCGGCCCCCACTCGGGGAAGGCGCAGTACGTCGATCCGTCCCGGCGGACGCAGGACTGCACCTGCTCCGGGTTCACCGTGGCCCATTCCCGGGCCCGGACCAGTTCGGGCGAGTCGCCTTCCGTCTGGGCCACCCCGCCCACCAGGGTCATGACCAGCGCCCCGGCGGCACACGCCACGACCACCGGCTTGCGTCCCCCGTCGAGCAACACCGCCCCCAGGCCCACGCACAGCGCCAGCCCGGTCAGATACAGCGCGTGCCAGGCGGCGGGCCGGCCCATCAGGTCGGACGGCAGGGTGTTGCGGGTCGCCTCTTCGACCACCGGCAGCAGCCAGCGGCTCCCGTCGTCGCTCATGCCCGAGAAGAAGAGGAACAGGAAGAGGAAGAGCACGACCAGCAGCGGCGCGGCGAGAGCCGACCTCACCAGCCCGGCGAAGAACAGCCCGAACAGGCCGAACAGCAGCACGGTCAGCGGCCCCACGAGCAGTTCGCCGACCGCCCCCTGTCCGATCGCGCCGGGCCTGAGCGCCTCCCGGCCGAACTGCGCGGCCACGCACCCGGCGACGAGCAGGGCCACGGCCAGCACCGACAGGGCGTGGGCGACCGTGCGCCGCCACGGCTGGAGCACCAGCACCGCGAAGTGGTGCTCCGTCCCGTACCGGCGCGAGCGCAGCGCCGCTTGGTTGACGCAGACCAGGACCGCGAGGCCGACGAGCATCGGGGCGGCCTGGGTGTCGCGGTCGGCGTCCTGGAGCGCCGGGAAGTCGCCCCAGGCCTTGCCGCCTCGCCACAGGGTCCAGCTGATGTACCCGAGGAAGGCGATGATCACCGGCAGCCTCGTCAGCAGCCGGCGCGTCTCGAACAGGGCCAGGGTGAACACGGCGGCCCAGGACCCGTCCGGTTCGGCCCTGACAGAGGGCCGCACCGGCTTCTCCACCACGGCGGTCATGCGGCCACCTCCGCACCGTCGAGGGTGAGCAGATAGCCGTCCTCCAGGGTGGGTTCGAGCAGGTCGGCCCCGTCCGGCGGATCGCCCACGTTGCGGAAGGCCCCCGTTCCCGTGCGCCATCCTGCCCTGGCGCCCGGGTCGCGTTCCGCGCTGCTCCACACCCTTCCGGCCGCGCGGGCCGTCAGCTCGGCCGGGGTTCCCTCGAAGCGGACCCGGCCGCCGGCCATGACCAGCACGCGGTGGCAGAGCATCGCCACGTCCTCGGTCTGGTGGGTGGAGAGCAGTACCGTGCGCCCCTCTCCGGCTCCGGCGATCAACTCGCGGAAGCGCATGCGCTGTTCGGGGTCCAGGCCGACGGTGGGCTCGTCGAGCACCAGGAAGCCGGGGTCGCCGACGAGGGCGGCTCCCAGGGCGACGCGTTGCCGCATCCCGCCGGACAGCTTGCGGATCCGCTTCCCCCGTACGTCGGCCAGCCCCACCTCGTCGAGCACCCGCCGCACCTCCCGGTGCCGGGCGGCCCGGTCGCTCATCTCCTTGAGGATCGCCACGTAGTCGACGAACTCGAAGGCCGTGAAGTCCGGATGGAACCCCGGCGTCTGCGGCAGGTAGCCGAGCCGACGGCGTACCTCCTGCCTGCCCCGCGTGGTGCCCGGGTCGTGCCCGAGCACGGTGAAGGCGCCCCGGTCGGCGGGCAGGGCCGTGGCGAGCACCCGCAGCAGCGTGGTCTTGCCGGCGCCGTTGGGCCCGAGCAGCCCGGTGACGCCGCCGGTCAGCCGCAGCGACACGTCGTCGAGGGCACGGGTGCCGCCGTAGTGGAGGCTGAGCCCGGAGGCGGACACGGTCGCGGTCATACGGCACGTCCCTGGAAGAGGTCGAAGCGGTCACGGAGGAGGAAGAGCAGGCCGGCGGCGAGCGCGGCGATCACCGCCGCCACGCCCTGCCCTGCGGCGGTGAACGGCGCGAGCGGCGCCTCGGCCCCGGCCCGCAGGGCGTCGGCCACCACGAGCAGCCCGACCCACGCGCCGGCGGTCAGTGACGGTGCGAGCACCGGTCCCAGCCGGGGCGTCAGCGCCAGGCCGGCCGCGGTGAGCGCGAGTGCGGGCAGCAGCCAGGCCAGGGCCCGTAGCCCGTAGTCGGGCAGGGCCAGCGTCGCCAGCCCGTTCAGCCCGAGCGCCACGCCCAGCACGGCCGCCGTCCGGATCATCAGCAGCCGGAACCCGTGCATCGGCGCCACGACGGCCATCTCGTACGTCGGATCCAGCGCGGGCCCGTACGACAACGCCACCCCGGCCAGTGGCAGCAGGGGGGCGAGAGCGAGGAACAGCGTCGGGAACTCCCCGTCCCGCACGGTGTGCGCCGCCCCGACGCTCAGCAGCAGTACGGCGACGACGGCTGCCAGCCAGGACCGCCGCAGCACGGGCGCCGCAGCCAGCAGCCGCGCGGTGTGCCCGGCCACCCCGAGCCGCACCAGCAGCGACTCCAGCAGTCCGGTCCGGGGCGCGTCGAGCTCGGCGTCGAGCCGCTCCCATCCCGTGTCGAGCACGACGGGGTCACTGACCTCGGCGAGCACGCCGCGGCACCGGGCACACGACGTCAGATGGGCGTCGGCCGACCACAGCGCGGGCGCGGCCAACTCCCCCCGCGCATAGGCGTGCAGATCCTCTTCAGGCACGTGCCAACTCATGCCAACGCCTCCCGCAACTGCTTCCGGGCCCGCATCGCCCGCGTCTTGACCGTCCCCGGCGGAATGCCGAGCAGCACGGCCGCCTCCCGGGTCGTCAGCCCGTCGATCACGGTCGCCTGCAGCACCGCCCGCAACTCCGGCGACAGCCGGACCAGGGCGCCGGCGAGGTCCCCGTGCTCCACCCCCGCGAGCACGCGTTCCTCCGCCGACGCCTCGTCCCGGTGCCGCAGCCGCGCCAGTGCCTGCCGCAGCCGTCCGCGCGCCCCGTCACCGCGTAGCGCGTCCACCAGCCGCCGCGACCCGATGCGCCACAGCCATCCGGCGACATCGCCGTCCTCCCGGTAGCGGGCCTTGCCCCGCCACACCGCGAGGAACGTCTCCTGCACGACGTCGTCGATGACGCCCAGGTCGGCGCACCGGCCCCGCAGCCGGGCACGGAGCCACGGCGCGTACCGCCGGTACAGCTCCTCGAAGGCGCGCCGGTCGGCGTCCGCGGCTATGGCCCGCAGCAGCTCCCCGTCGCTTCTCGTTTCGCTCACGTCTCCTCATCGGACCGCCCGGTTCGAACGGTTCACGAAAACACGCTTGACTTTGCGGCCCCTCCACACCACCCTTTCACTACTCAATTAGTGAAAGGGTGGTGCGGCAGTGGTCGAGTACCGCATCGACCGGCGCAGCGGCGTGGCCACCTACGTCCAGATCGTCCAGCAGACCAAGCAGGCCCTGCGCCTGGGCCTCCTCGAACCGGGGGACAAGCTGCCCACGGCCCGCGAGGTCGTCGAGGCCACCGCCATCAACCCGAACACCGTCCTCAAGGCCTACCGGGAGCTGGAGCGCGAGGGCCTGGTCGAGGCCCGGCGCGGGCTCGGCACGTTCGTCCGCAAGTCCCTGGGCACCGCCCCCGCCGACTCGCCGCTCCGCGCGGAGCTGGAGGCATGGGCGGCCCGGGCCAGCGCGGCCGGGCTGGAGCGCGACGACGTGGACGCCCTCTTCACTTCCGTACTCGACGCACACTTCGCAGAATCCAAGGGGGACGCATGACCGACACCGCCATTGAGGCGGCGGCACTGGGCAGAAGTTTCGGGCGGCGCCGCAGGCGGGCCCTGGAAAGCTGCTCCTTCCGGCTCCCCGCGGGCCGCGTGTGCGCCCTCACCGGCCCGAACGGCGCCGGCAAGTCCACCCTGCTCGCCCTCGCGGCCGGGCTGCTCCGGCCCACCGACGGCTCGATCACCGTGCTCGGCCGCACTCCGGCCGCGGCCCGCGAGCGCCTCGCCCACGTCGCCCAGAACAAGCCGCTCCACCCTCACCTCACCGTCGCCGGCACCCTGCGCCTGGGCCGCGACCTCAATCCCCGCCGCTGGGACGCCCGGGTCCCCGAGCGGATCATCGCGGAGGGCGGCCTCGACCCGAACGCGAAGATCCGCTCGCTCTCCGGCGGCCAGCGGACCCGCGTCGCGCTCGCCCTGGCCCTCGGCAAGCGCCCCGAGCTACTGCTCCTGGACGAGCCGATGGCCGACCTGGACCCCCTCGCCCGGCACCAGCTGATGGCGACCCTGATGGCCGACGCCGCCGACCACGGCACCACGGTTGTCATGTCCTCGCACGTGGTCGCGGAGCTGGAGGGCTCCTGCGACCACCTGCTGCTGCTCGGCGGCGGGCGGGTCCGGCTCGCCGGACCGCTGGACGATCTGCTCGCCGCGCACACCCTGGTCACGGGCCGGGCCGACGACACCCTGGACCCGCACACGGTGGTCGAGTCCCGCACCACCGGCCGCCAGCTGACCGCACTGGTCCGGCCCGCGGGCCCACTCGGCGACGGACGGCAGACCGACCGCCCCTCCCTGGAGGAACTCGTCCTCGGCCATCTGCGCTCGCCCGAGGCCCCACCGCTCGTGCTCGACACGCAGGAGGCCGCCGTATGACCGCCGTGACCCCCGAAGCACCCGCCGCCGCCAAGGAGTCACGGGCACCGCACGGCCTGGTACCGGCGTTGCTCCGCGTGCACCGCTCAGCGTTCCTGTTCCTGTTGATGCTGACGGCCGTGGGTGTCGTGGCGCTGCTCTGGGCGGCCGGCCCGGGCGCCGACGCCGCCCTGGCCGAGTACCGGGCACAGGGCTGCGACCGGCCGGGTCCGGGCCCGGACTGCCACTTCTCGGGCACCGCCGCCGCCCGTCACCAGCTGGCCGTGGCGGTCGCCTCCGGGCTCGTCACCCTCCTGCCGGTACTCACCGCCGCCTGGGCCGGAGGGGCCCTGACAGGGCGTGAAATGGAGAACGGCACGGCCGAGCTGGCCTGGACCCAGTCGGTCAGCCCGGCCCGCTGGCTGGCCGCCAAGCTCGCGGTACCGGCCCTGCTCCTCGTGGCGGGCACGCTCGCGATCACCCTGCTGCACCGCATGCTGTGGTCATCGCCGAAGAGCCCGCTGAACCGCCTCATGGGCTGGTACGAGTGGTACGACGACCGCGTCTTCGAGATCAACGGACCGGTCGCCACCGCCCACGTCCTCGCCGCCCTGGCCCTCGGCGCCCTCGCGGGCCTGCTGCTGCGCCGGGCCCTGCCCGCTCTCGGCGCGGCGGTACTGGCCGTCGTGCCCCTCTTGTGGGTGCTTGACGAGCTGCGGCCGCGCCTGTGGCCCACGACAGCGACGGTGAGATCGGCCGAGGGCCCTCCCAGCTCCCCCGGACTGGTCGTCGAGGAGGGCGCCCTCACCGCCACCGGAGCCCGCGTGCCCGTTCCGGAATGCCTGGGTGAACTGACCTGTCCCGCCGAGTCCCGCATCACCGGCTATTACACCGTCTACCACCCGTCCTCCCACTTCTGGCCCCTCCAGCTCATGGAGACCGGCATCGCACTGGCCGTGGCCGCCCTGGCCGTCATGGCCGCCTTCTGGCTGCTGCGCCGCCGGACGGGAGCCGCCGTATGAGCGCCCTGGCCTCGGCGACCACGCCCCTGAACCGGCCCTCTCCCCGCCCGGGCCGCCTCCTCCTGGCTCTGGCGGCCGCCGCGACGCCATCGCCTTCGGCCTCCTGACGCGCCGCCTGCCACGGACCGGTCCGCCTCCAGGCCCCCGCCTGCCCTGAACCGGCCCGGGCCCTGACCCCGGTCCGCGCGTCCTTCCACGGGGGGATGGACGCGCGGACCGCAACTCCCGGCCCGGGGAAGGTCGTCCACAGCCTGTGGGTAACCGCCCCGCACTCCGCGGACCCCCGCGAGCCGCCCCCCGCTAGCCCACACGTCATGTCTCCGTAACCACCGATTCAGACGAGCTTGCGACGCTCGGCCAATGCATCCCGCCGTGCCAGAGCCTTCGCCGCCCCGAGAGGGGCACGGGAGGAACGGGAACACTCCTGTGGCGCCCCCACTCCCGCCCGCGCTTTCCGACGCGCCCGTGATGCTCGCGGCGCGGAAGAATGGGGCCATGAGCCAGCCGAACACCCAGGCACAGGTCCAGCACGCGCAGCCCTCCGTGGGCTCCATCGCGGCGCATCGCCCGCACACGGTCGCGGCAGCCGTCTCCGACCTGGAACCCGACATCGACGCCGACCTCGACGCGTACGAGGAGTCGCAGGCCGACGGCGCCACCCTGCCACAGGGACGTTTCCTCGACCGGGAGCGCAGCTGGCTCGCGTTCAACGAGCGCGTGCTCGAGCTCGCCGAGGACCCGAACACGCCGCTGCTGGAGCGGGCCAACTTCCTGGCGATCTTCGCCAGCAACCTGGACGAGTTCTTCATGGTCCGGGTGGCCGGTCTGAAGCGCCGCATCGCCACCGGCGTGGCCACCCGCTCCGCCTCCGGCCTCCAGCCCCGTGAGGTGCTGGAGATGATCTGGGCCCGCTCGCGGGAGCTGATGGCCCGGCACGCCGCGTGCTACCACGAGGACGTCGCCCCCGCACTCGCGGAGGAGGGCATCCACCTGGTCCGCTGGAACGAACTGCAGGAGAAGGAGCAGGCCCGCCTGTTCACCCTGTTCCGGCACCAGATCTTCCCCGTCCTGACCCCGCTGGCGGTCGACCCGGCGCACCCCTTCCCGTACATCTCCGGCCTGTCGCTGAACCTGGCCGTCGTCGTACGGAACCCGGTCACGGGCCACAAGCACTTCGCCCGCGTCAAGGTGCCGCCGCTGCTGTCGAGGTTCCTGGAGAGCTCCCCGGGCCGCTACGTCCCCATCGAGGACGTCATCGCCGCCCACCTGGAGGAACTCTTCCCAGGCATGGAGGTCCTCGAGCACCACGCCTTCCGCCTCACCCGCAACGAGGACCTGGAGGTCGAGGAGGACGACACCGAGAACCTGCTCCAGGCCCTCGAGAAGGAGCTCATGCGGCGCCGCTTCGGCCCGCCGGTGCGCCTTGAGGTGGAGGAGTCCATCGACCGCGAGGTCCTGGACCTCCTCGTGCGCGAGCTGAAGATCAGCGAGGCCGAGGTGTACCCGCTGCCCGGCCCGCTCGACCTCACGGGCCTGTTCCGGATCGCCTCCCTGGACCGGCCGGAGCTGAAGTACCGCAAGTTCGTCGCCGGCACCCACCGTGACCTCGCCGAGGTCGAGTCGGCGTCACCGCCGGACATCTTCGCCGCGCTCCGCGAGCGGGACGTGCTGCTGCACCACCCGTACGACTCGTTCTCCACCTCCGTCCAGGCCTTCCTGGAGCAGGCGGCCGGCGACCCGGACGTCCTCGCCATCAAGCAGACCCTGTACCGCACCTCCGGCGACTCCCCGATAGTCGACGCGCTCATCGAGGCCGCCGAGTCCGGCAAACAGGTCCTGGTCCTGGTCGAGATCAAAGCCCGCTTCGACGAGCACGCCAACATCAAGTGGGCCCGCAAGCTGGAGGAGTCCGGCTGCCACGTGGTCTACGGCCTGGTCGGGCTGAAGACCCACTGCAAGCTGTCGCTCGTGGTCCGCCAGGAGGGCGAGACGCTCCGCCGCTACAGCCACGTCGGCACCGGCAACTACCACCCGAAGACGGCCCGCCTCTACGAGGACCTCGGCCTGCTCACGGCCGACCCGCAGGTCGGCGCGGACCTCTCGGACCTCTTCAACCGCCTCTCCGGCTACTCCCGCCGGGAGACCTACCGCCGGCTGCTGGTCGCCCCCAAGTCGCTGCGCGACGGTCTGGTCTCGCGGATCATGAAGGAGATCCAGCACCACCGCGCCGGACGGCCAGCGCACGTCCGTATCAAGGTCAACTCGATGGTCGACGAGGCCGTCATCGACGCCTGCTACCGCGCCGCCCAGGCGGGTGTGCCGGTGGACGTGTGGGTGCGCGGCATCTGCGCGCTGCGCCCGGGCGTGGCGGGCCTGTCGGAGAACATCCGGGTGCGCTCCATCCTCGGCCGCTTCCTGGAGCACTCCCGGATCTTCGGCTTCGGCAACGGCGGCGAGCCCGAGGTGTGGATCGGCAGCGCCGACATGATGCACCGCAACCTCGACCGCCGGATAGAAGCCCTGGTCCGGGTCACCGACCCGGCCCACCGAGCGGCCCTGAACAGGCTGCTGGAGACCGGCATGTCCGACTCCACCGCCTCCTGGCACCTCGGCCCGGACGGCGACTGGACCCGGCATGCGACCGACGCGGACGGCCAGCCCCTGCGCAACGTCCAGGAGATGCTCATAGACGCCCGGAGGCGCCGGCGTGGCACAGCGACACCTTGACCCGACGGACCCCATGGCCTGTCCCGCCGCCACCGGGGACGCCCTCGCGGGCTACCTGCGGGCCCAGGCCACGGAGTTCCTCCGAGCGCTGCGTCTGCACCGGGAGAACGGCTCGGGCGCGAACGGCTCGGAGGGGTCCGCCGAAGCGGCCCGGGCCCTGCGCCGCTCGGCCCGCCGCATCAGCTCCAGCCTGCACACGTTCCAGGCCCTCCTCGACACGGACTGGTCCGAGGGCATGCGCCCCGAACTGGCCTGGGTCTCAGGAACCCTCGCCATGGAACACGCGTACACGTCCCGCCTGGAACGCCTCCTGACGGCACTCCACCGCCTGTCGGGCTCGACGTCTCTCCCCGGCCAAGCCGCCAGCAGCCCGACCACCCCCGCTGCGGGCAGTCGTGCCGAGCAAGCCGCGGGCAGTCGTGCCGCTGGGGCGGCACGGGTGGGCGCGGCGGCACCCCGCGACGCCGGGCTGCGAAACCCCCCGGCCGGCACTCAGGAACGCAGCAACCTCACAGTAGGAGCGGCAAAAGCCGGCGCCCTGCTCGACCGCCAGCTCACCCTCGCCCGCACCCGCGCCCACTCCACCGCCCTGCAAGCCATGGGCTCCAGCCGCTTCCACGCCATCGCCGACAAGGTCGCCGTCCTGGCCAGCGAGGTCCCCCTCACCAAGGACGCCGCCACCACCGACCTCCGCCCCCTCGCCCTGGCCGCCCACGACCGCCTCACCGACGCCGTGGCCGCCCTGCCCCTGATCACCGCCGGCCACCCCTACAACGCCGCGGCCCTCATCCACGGCCTGTCCCCGGACACGGTCCCGCACCCGCAGGACGCCCCGTGGCACCAGGTCCGCCTTCTGCTGCGCCTGCACCGCTACGCCCGCGAGGTCGTCCTGAACCAGCCCGACGCCCCCGCCGACCTGCGTCTGCTCGCCGCCGGCCAGGCCCTCAACCAGCACCGCGACGCCTCGGAGGCAGCCGCGGCCGCGGCCCAGGCGGCCCGTACCCCGCGTATCGCCCCGGCCACGGCGTACGCCCTCGGCGTGCTCCACGCCGACCAGCGGCACGAGGTGGAGGCGGCGCGCTTCGCGTTCCAGCAGTGCTGGGAGAAGGAAACGGTGAGTACCCGATGAGCCCGAGCCCGGGCCAACCCGACGACACCACCGTCCAGGCGGCCGGCTGCATCCTGTGGCGCCGCTCCCCCGTCACCGGCGAGCTGGAGCTCTGCCTCGTCCACCGGCCGAAATACGACGACTGGTCCTGGCCGAAGGGCAAGCTGAAGCGCGACGAGGAAGCGCTCGCCGGTGCCCTGCGCGAGGTGGCGGAGGAGACGGGCTGCCAGGCCGTGCCGGGACCCGAGCTGCACACCCTGCGTTACACGGCGAACGGCCGCCCCAAGCAGGTCCGCTACTGGGCCGCGGAGGCGACCACCTGCGCGTTCTCCCCCACCGACGAGGTGGACCGGGTGCTGTGGCTGACTCCTGTCGCCGCTCGCGCCCGCCTCACCCAGCCGCACGACCGCCCCTTGATCGACGCACTGCTCGCCGTACTGAACCGGCCACAGCCCGCCGGTAGACCGGAATAACGCCGTCCGCCGCCCCGCGGCGCGGCCCGCGCGCAAAGCGGAATCCTCACGTGCTCTCCCCGTGAGCATTCCGTGACCTAACCACACCGTCGGCAGGGGTTCACCCCGCGTTCATTTGCGCCCATCGGCGGCTTCACCTGATCTGCCTAATTTCGGCCTTACCGACGCGAGCCGCGCCTGTTGTGCGGGTCCGCGTCCGCGACAGCCAGACTTCGCACGCCGCCGAATTCAGGACGGCGGCTCCTGGAAGGAACTCAAGTGAAGCTTCAGCGCAAGAACCGGCGGGCCCTCGCTCTCGGTGCTCTCGCCGTCTCCGGCGCCCTGGCCCTCACGGCGTGCGGCTCCGACGACACCGGCGGCCCCGGCGGCGGCGCGTCCAACGCCGCCGCCGCCGGCGACATCAAGTGCGACGACGCCAAGGGCCAGCTGCTGGCCGACGGCTCGTCCGCGCAGAAGAACGCGATCGACGCCTGGGTGAAGCAGTTCGCCGTCGCCTGCCAGGGCGTGCAGATCAACTACAAGGGCGGCGGTTCCGGCGCCGGCGTCACCGCGTTCACCCAGGGCCGGGTCGCCTTCGCCGGCTCCGACTCCGCGCTGAAGCCCGACGAGGTCGCGGCGTCGAAGAAGGTCTGCTCCGGCGGCCAGGGCATCGACCTGCCGATGGTCGGCGGTCCGATCGCGGTCGGCTACAACCTCAACGGCGTGGACAACCTGGTCCTGGACGCCTCCACCCTGGCGAAGATCTTCAACAACGAGATCACCAACTGGAACGACCCCGCGATCAAGAAGCTGAACCCCGACGCGAAGCTTCCGAACCTCAAGATCCAGGCGTTCCACCGCTCGGACGACTCCGGCACCACCGACAACTTCACCAAGTACCTGATGGCCACCGCCAAGAAGGACTGGCCCTACGACGGCGGCAAGACCTGGCAGGCCAAGGGCGGCCAGTCCGCCTCGGGCTCCTCCGGTCTCGCCCAGCAGGTGAAGCAGACCAACGGCGCCATCAGCTACTTCGAGCTGTCGTACGCCAAGGACGGCATGAAGACCGTCGACCTCGACACGGGTGCCGCCCAGCCGGTCAAGGCCACCATCGAGAACGCCACGAAGGCCATCTCCGAGGCCAAGGTCGTCGGCACGGGCAAGGACCTCGCCCTGGAGCTGAACTACGGCACCAAGGCCGAGGGCGCCTACCCGATGGTCCTCGTCACCTACGAGATCGTCTGCGACAAGGGCAACAAGGCCGAGACGCTGCCCGCCACCAAGGCGTTCCTGCGCTACATCGCCTCCGAGGACGGCCAGAAGGTCCTCGCCGAGAACGACTACGCGCCGATCCCCGCCGACATCATCTCCCAGGTCCGCACCACCATCGAGGGCCTGAGCTGACCCGAGTGCGGCCCGGTCTCCTCCCAGGGGCCGGGCCGCACCGTCCGGTGCACCGCCGCCAGTGGCCGTACCCCGCGTACGGCTCCGCAGAGCCGCCGCAGACCGCGTACGGCTCCGCAGACCGGAGAACCTGATGGACACATCCACACAGATAACCGACGCACCTCCCCCCACCCCACAGCCGGCCAAGCCCGTCGACAAGGCCGCCGCCCGCGGCGCCACCCGGCCCGGAGACCGGATCTTCCTCGGTCTCTCCCGCGGCTCCGGCATCCTGCTTCTGGTGATCATGGCCGCGATCGCGGTCTTCCTCACCTACCGCGCCTCCCTCGCCATCAGCAAGGACGAGGGCAACTTCCTGACCACCTTCCAGTGGGACACCAACGCCGTCCCGCCGGTCTTCGGCATCGCGGTCCTGGCCTTCGGCACGGTGGTCTCCTCGATCATCGCCATGGTCATCGCGGTCCCGATCGCCGTCGCCATCGCACTGTTCCTGACGCACTACGCCCCGCGTCGGCTGAGGGGCCCGATCGCCTACGTGATCGACCTGCTCGCCGCCGTGCCGTCCATCGTGTACGGCCTCTGGGGCGCCCTGATCCTCGTGCCGCACATGAACGGTCTCTTCGGCTGGCTGAACGACTACCTCGGCTGGACCGGCGTCTTCTCCTGGGAGGGCGGCCCCGCCCGCTCGATGCTGACCGTCGGCATCCTGCTCGCGATCATGATCCTGCCGATCATCACCAACGTGAGCCGCGAGGTCTTCCGGCAGGTTCCGCAGATGCACGAGGAGGCGGCCCTGGCCCTCGGCGCCACCCGCTGGGAAGTGATCCGCATGGCGGTCCTGCCCTTCGGCCGCTCCGGCGTCATCTCCGCCTCGATGCTCGGCCTCGGCCGCGCACTCGGCGAGACCATGGCCGTCGCCACGGTGCTCTCCCCGACCTTCGACATCCAGGCCAGCCTGCTCGACCCGGGCGGCGGCACGTTCGCGCAGAACATCGCCAGCAAGTTCGGTGAGGCCAGTGTGTTCGGCCAGGACGCGCTGATCGCCTCCGGCCTGGTCCTGTTCGTCATCACCCTGCTGGTCAACGGCGCGGCCCGCGCGATCATCGCCCGCCGCAAGGAGTACTCGGGGGCCAACGCATGAGCACCGCAACCGTCACCCCCAAGGGCCCCAGCACCCTGCGCGGCGCCCGCCTGCCCAAGTGGTCCCCGTACGCCATCGCCGCCGGCTCGATCGCCGTCGCGATCGGCATCGGCCTCGCCGCCGGCCTGCACAGCCGCGTCCAGTGGGGCCTGATCGCCGCGATCCTCTACGTCGTCGGCACCTATGCCATCGCCACCGGCGTCGAGGGCAAGCGACAGGCCAAGGACCGCGTCGCGACCTCCTTCGTCTGGGTCGCCTTCCTGCTCGCCGTCGTCCCGCTGGCCTCACTGGTGTGGTCGACCGTCGCGCGCGGTGTGAAGGTCCTCGACGTCTACTTCCTGACGCACTCGATGGGCGTCGTCGCCGACACCGAGCCCGGCGGCGGTATCTACCACGCCATCCTCGGCACCCTCGAGCAGGTCGGCCTCGCCACGGTGATCGCCGCGCCGATCGGCGTGCTCACCGCGATCTACCTGGTGGAGTACGGCCGCGGCAACCTCTCCAAGGCCATCACGTTCTTCGTCGACGTCATGACCGGCATCCCGTCGATCGTCGCGGGTCTGTTCATCCTCAGCCTCATGCTGATGTTCGACATGCAGCCCTTCGGCTTCGCCGGCTCCCTGGCCCTGGCCATCCTGATGATGCCGGTCGTCGTCCGCTCCACGGAGGAGATGCTCAAGCTCGTCCCGAACGAGCTGCGCGAGGCCTCCCTGGCACTCGGCGTCCCGAAGTGGCGCACCATCCTGAAGGTGGTCCTGCCGACGTCCATCGGCGGTATCACCACGGGCATCATGCTGTCGATCGCCCGCATCACCGGTGAGACCGCCCCGGTCCTGCTGCTGGTGTGGGGCAACCCGCTGATCAACCCCAACCCCTTCGAGGGTGCGCAGGCCTCGCTGCCGCTGTACATCTACCAGCAGTGGGCGAACAGCGCGGGTTCCGGTGCGGCGTACGACCGCGCCTGGGCGGCGTCGCTCACCCTGATCGCCTTCGTGATGCTCCTGAACCTGGTGGCTCGCGGGATCGCCCGCTGGAAGGCCCCGAAGACCGGTCGCTGAAGCGTCAGTTCGCGGCCACCGCCGCACGGGGCCCCACAGCGACCCCCAGACTTTTGGAAGTGAAGTAGTAATGGCCAAGCGAATCGACGTAAGCGGACTCACCGCCTACTACGGCTCCCACAAGGCGATCGAGGACATCTCGATGACCGTCGAGCCGCGCTCGGTGACGGCGTTCATCGGCCCGTCCGGCTGCGGCAAGTCGACGTTCCTGCGCACGCTGAACCGTATGCACGAGGTCACGGCCGGCGGCCGGGTCGAGGGCAAGGTGCTCCTGGACGACGAGGACCTCTACGGCACGGGCATCGACCCGGTGTCGGTGCGCCGTGAGGTCGGCATGGTGTTCCAGCGGCCGAACCCGTTCCCCACCATGTCGATCTTCGACAACGTGGCGGCGGGCCTCCGCCTGAACGGCGACTACAAGAAGAGCGAGCTGTCCGACATCGTCGAGCGGTCGCTCAAGGGCGCGAACCTCTGGAACGAGGTGAAGGACCGTCTGAACAAGCCGGGTTCCGGCCTCTCCGGTGGTCAGCAGCAGCGTCTGTGCATCGCGCGGGCGATCGCGGTGGAGCCGAACGTCCTGCTCATGGACGAGCCCTGCTCCGCCCTCGACCCCATCTCCACCCTGGCGATCGAGGACCTGATCGGTGAGCTGAAGGAACGCTTCACGATCGTCATCGTGACGCACAACATGCAGCAGGCGGCCCGCGTCTCCGACCGCACGGCGTTCTTCAACCTCTCGGCGGTGGGACAGCCCGGCAAGCTCATAGAGATCGACGACACGGAGCGCATCTTCTCCAACCCGTCGGTCCCGGCCACGGAGGACTACATCTCCGGCCGCTTCGGCTGATCCGACCGCCGAGACTCCTCGCGGTGCTGCATGGCGGTGCCACCGCGAGGCCGAAAAAGGGCCCGCCCCTACTCCCAGGGGCGGGCCTTTTCGTGTACTCGGCTTTCCGGCTTTCCGGCTTTCCGGTTTCCTAGAGGAACGCCAGATTCACGATCCAGAACGACACCGCGGCCACCGTCGCCGCGGCGGGCATCGTGATGAACCACCCCAGAATGATGTTCTTGGCGACCCCCCACCGCACGGCGTTCACACGCTTGGTGGCCCCCACGCCCATGATCGCCGACGTGATGACGTGTGTCGTCGAGATCGGCGCCTTGAAGATGAACGCCGTGGTGAACATGATCGTCGCCCCCGTGGTCTCGGCGGCGAAGCCCTGTGGCGGATCGAGTTCGATGATCTTCCGCCCCAGCGTCCGCATGATCCGCCATCCACCGGCGTACGTCCCCAGCGACAGCATCACCGCACAGGCGATCTTCACCCACACCGGAATCGGATCGCCGTAGTCCTCGACATCCGCGATGACCAGGGCCATCACCACGATGCCCATGGTCTTCTGCGCGTCCTGCAGACCGTGCCCCAGCGCCATTCCGGCCGCGGACACGGTCTGGGCTATGCGGAACCCCCGCTTGGCCTTGTGGGGGTTGGCCTTCCGGAAGATCCACATGATCGCGGTCATCACGAGATAACCGGCGAGCAGACCGACGAAGGGCGACACGAACATGGGGATGACGATCTTCTCCAGCACCCCGCTCCAGTAGACCGTCGTCCCGCCGGCCAGCGCCGCCCCGACCATGCCGCCGAACAGCGCGTGCGAGGAGGACGAGGGCAGCCCGAAGTACCAGGTGATGAGGTTCCAGACGATCGCCCCCACCAGCGCGGCGAAGAGGATCCCCATCCCCTTCGACCCCACGGGCGTCTGGATCAGACCCTCGCTGACGGTCTTGGCGACGCCGGAGCCCATGAACGCGCCGGCGAGGTTCATCACCGCCGCCATCGCCAGCGCGGCCTTGGGCGTCAGTGCCCGTGTCGATACGGACGTGGCGATCGCGTTCGCCGAGTCGTGGAAGCCGTTGGTGTACGTGAAGAAGAGCGCGACCCCGATGGTCACGACCAGAGCAAAGGTGTCCATGTAGGGCTCAGGACTCCTTGACGGCGATGGTCTCCACCGTGTTCGCCACGTGCTCGAACGCGTCCGCCGCCTCCTCCAGCACATCCACGATCTGCTTGAGCTTGAGGACCTCCATGGCGTCGTACTTGCCGTTGAAGAGGTGTGCGAGCAGCTTGCGGTGGATCTGGTCGGCCTGGTTCTCCAGGCGGTTGACCTCGATCCAGTACTCGGTGAGGTTCTCCAGCGTCCGCAGGTGCGGCATCGCCTCGGCCGTCAGTTCGGCCGCGCGTGCCAGCACCTCGATCTGCTGGTCGACGCCCTTCGGCAGTTCCTCGACGTTGTAGAGGACGACCAGGTCGACGGCCTCCTCCATGAAGTCCATGATGTCGTCGAGGGACGAGGCGAGGGAGTAGATGTCCTCGCGGTCGAACGGCGTGATGAACGAGGAGTTCAGCTGGTGGAAGATCGCGTGCGTGGCGTCGTCACCTGCGTGTTCCGCTGCCCGCATACGCTCTGCGATCTCGGCTCGGGCGGAGGCGTCCGCCCCGAGCAGTTCCATCAGGAGTTTCGAGCCGGTGACGATGTTGTCCGCGGAGGCGGCGAACATGTCGTAGAAGCTCGTCTCCCTGGGGGTCAGACGAAAGCGCACGTGGGGTCCTCGGGGTGCTTCGGTTTCGGTCAGGCTGATGCTAGGCGCATCATCCGGCCACGGCTATCGGGCCGCCCACCAGTGTCACCCATCAATCAAGGTGATGAGCACGGGGGCGGTCCAGGGACTGGATCAGGCCGTTACGCGGGGCTCCGGCCAAGAGGCGTATACCCAGCAAAGTTCGGTACCATATACCCGCCAGGGGTATCTGTCGGCTCACTGCCCACCAGGAGGACGCGATGACGGACGTGACCGACGTAACGAACGCCGGAAATGCCGGGGGTGTCACCAACGCCCCCGAGGCCACGGCCGGTAAGGACATCATGACCGACCACGACCACGGCGTACACGGGTACCACAAGCAGAAGGACGAGCACCTCAAACGCCTGCGCCGTATCGAGGGCCAGATCCGCGGCCTGCAGCGCATGGTCGACGAGGACGTCTACTGCATCGACATACTCACGCAGGTCTCCGCCTCCACCAAGGCCCTGCAGTCCTTCGCCCTGCAACTGCTCGAGGAGCACCTGCGGCACTGCGTCGCCGATGCGGCCGTCAAGGGCGGTGACGAGATCGACGCGAAGGTCAAGGAGGCGACCCAGGCCATCGCCCGCATGCTGCGGACGTGAACCGGCCGTGTCGTTCAGCGCCTGGGGGTGTCCCGTTCCTCGGCCACTCTCAGCACCTCGTCGATGCTTTCCAGACTGAGCCGCTCCTGGGCGGCCGAGGCCGCGATGATCAGCTCTCCGCACAGCTCGATCTCGGCGAGGGCCACGTGGTCCTGAACTGCCGTACCGCCGACCGGAGCCACGTGCATCACCTCATCTCTGCGGTTACCGGCTTCCTAGAGTAGGGAGCGGCCAACACACCGCGCATGGCACGGACGGGCTAGTTCACGCCGGTCACTCCTCGGCGATCTTGCCCGCGTAGATGTCGTCGTCGTGCGGCAACCGTACGCGCGCCGGAGCCCCGAAATCGTAGAGCAGCGTGGTCGATGAGACGGCGACCGGGCTCTTCTGCTGCCCGCCCACGAAACTGAACCGGTGCCGTACCTTACGGACCCGTCCCTCGTCGTCGAGGTAGGCGTCGAACGGCACTTCGGCCGTGGCGAACCCTCTCGCCGCCGCGTTCAGGGAGGTCTTGTTGCCGTCGGATGCCTTCTTCGCCGCGTCACCGAGGTCGGCCGTCCCCCGGTAGTGCCGCACCCCGGTACCCGCCACCTCGGTCCTTCCCACGAACCTCGCCGACCGGGTCCCGCGCAGCACCTCGGCCGCCGCGAACGGATCAGTGGCCCCGCCGGTGACCAGGTTCCCGTCCGACAGGGACCGCGTCTCCACCCGTACCCACTTGTCCGGCGGCACTCCGGCACCCCGGTTCTTCATGAAGAGCGCCCCGGGTGTGAGCAGTTCGGTGATGGGCCGGTGCTCGGTGGCACCCGCGGGGTCCTGCGGCAGCAGCACCCGCAGTTTCCCCATCCGCTTGCGGTAGTCGTAGACGCCCGCGCCGCGGATCGTCACCCGGGTCCCGCCGGTGGCCATCTCCATCGACGTACGGGCCTTCGAACTCCCCGCCTCCACCAGCCGGTCGGCCGCCCGGTGCAGCACGGCGACGGCATTCCCACCACCGGAGTCCCCGGCGACCGCGTCACCTCCGGCGCACCCTCCGGCGCCCAGCCCCACCCCGGCCATGACCAGGGCCGCGACGACCGCCGCCCCCGTCCGCCCGCGCCGCCGTTGCCGCTGCCGCCCAGTCATCGCCTGCCTACCCCCAGCCGGTACGTCCGTCACGGGCCCCCTTGTTGTTCGGTTAACGACCGGTATCTGCGCCCGTCACGCGAGCCCGCGAGAGCCGGGAGACGAACCCTTTACCCGCGCTGGGTAACGTTGTCGGCGTGGCGCAGCACGACGGGCTGGAACACCGCACGACGACATCGGAGAAGGGCCGCTTCTGCATGGCCATATGCACCTGCGGCTGGCGCGGCCCGGCGAGAAGAGCGAGAAGCCAGGCCCGCTCGGACGCGGAGAAACACCAGGCGGGCTGACCGCCGGTTCGTCACCCCGCACCCCTCGTCCGACCGCCCGCCCCATGGAACCCTTGCCCCCACCACCCCGTCTCCCAGGACGGAACCACCGGGAGGCCCCATGGAACGGCGCACATTCCTCACCGTCGGCACGGCAGGCATCGCCGCGGCCGCGACCCCCTTCACCACCGCCTGCACACAGGGGGACACCCGCTCCGGGGCCTCACCCACCACCAGAACAGCCACCACGGCCTCGCACACGAAGGTCACCGCCGCCAACTGGTCCGCCCTGGCCCGCGACCTCGACGGCCCCCTCGTCCGCCCGGGCGACACCGCCTGGCCGACAGCCCGCCGGCTCTACAACACCCGCTTCGA
The DNA here is from genome assembly GCF_000717875.1 of Streptomyces sp. NRRL S-455. GTDB lineage: Bacteria > Actinomycetota > Actinomycetes > Streptomycetales > Streptomycetaceae > Streptomyces. The sequence continues at coordinate 15,345 of NZ_JOCT01000039.1, read as the reverse complement.
CAGCCTCAAGCCCGCCGCGGTCGCCTACGTGTCCCACCCGGACGACATCCGCACGGCCCTGGCCTACGCCCGCGCCCAGGCCCTGCGCGTGGCCATCCGCAACGGCGGCCACTCCTACGCCGGCTGGTCCTCCGGCGACGGCCGCCTGATCATCGACGTCTCGAAACTCAACCGCGTCCGGGCCGGCGGCGGCACCGCGGTGATCAGTGCCGGCGCCAAACTCATCGACGTCTACCGCGCCCTCGCCGCCAAGGGCGTCACGATCCCCGCCGGTTCCTGCCCCACCGTCGGCGTCTCCGGCCTCACCCTCGGCGGCGGACACGGCGTGGTCTCCCGCGCCTACGGCCTGACCTGCGACAGCCTCACCCAGGCCACCCTGATCACCGCGGACGGCAAGCAGCTCACCGCCGACTCCCGCGAGAACAAGGACCTCTTCTGGGCCCTGCGAGGCGCCGGCAACGGCAACTTCGGCGTCGTGACGGAACTGCGCTTCAAGACCCACCCGGCCCCCCAGGGCGTCTCGGCGTACCTGTCCTGGCCCTGGTCGAAGGCGGCCGCGGTGCTGAAGGCCTGGCAGGAGTGGGGACCGGCACAGCCCGACGAGATCTGGTCGTCCCTCCACCTCGCGAGCGCCCCCGGCACCACCCCGACCGTCTCCGTCGCGGCCTTCTCCCTCGGCACCTACGGCGAACTCCAGAACGCGGTCGACCGCCTCGCCGACCGCGTGGGAGCCCCGGCGCGCAGCGTCTCCCTCAAGCGCCGCTCGTACGAGGAGTCGATGGAGGTGTACGCCGGCTGCTCATCGTTCCCGACGGACGCCCAGTGCCACCTGCCCGGCTCGACCCCGGGCCGTTCCCCGAAGGGCGCCCTGGGCCGCGAGACGTACGCCGCGGCGTCGGACTTCTACGACCGCTCCCTCTCCGCGGCCGGAATCCGCACCCTGCTGTCGCAGATCAAGTCGGTACGCGGCGGCACGGGCAGCATCGCCCTCACCGCCCTGGGCGGAGCGGTCAACCGCGTCGCCCCGACCTCCACGGCGTTCGTGCACCGCCGTTCCCGCATGCTGGCCCAGTACATCGCCGCCTGGCGCCCGGGCACGACGGGCTCCACGGCCCGCGACTGGCTGGCCTCGACCCACAGGTCCATGCGCCCGTACGCCTCCGGCGCGGCCTACCAGAACTACACGGACCCCACCCTGACCAACTGGCGCAAGGCGTACTACGGCGACGCGGCCACCCGCCTGACCAAACTGAAGCACCAGTACGACCCGAACCGCTTCTTCAGTTACCCCCAGGCGCTGTAGAGACTGCCGCCGCTGCGGGCAGTCGTGCCGCTGGGGCGGCACGGGTGGGCGCAGCGGCACCTCGTCACGCCGAGCTGCGCACCCACCCGCCCCCAGCACCAACAGAGGCCGGCACTACGCGGCAAGGTCCCTCTCAGACACCCCGGACGCCCGCTCACTCCGAGCCCCGGGAATCACCGCGTCTCCCTCTCCGCCACGCCGCCCTCTCGCCCGAACGACCCACCCCACCCGAGGCGACCGCTCCACCGCCCGGACAATCGGCGTCAACAGCGCCATGGCCACCGGCGACAGCAGCAACGCCACAGCCGTACCCAGCGCGAACCCACCCACGACATCCGTCGGATAGTGCACACCCATGTACACCCGGATGAACCCGCCGAACACCGCCAGAACCAGCGCGATCAGCCCGAACTTCCGGTTGGCCACGAACAGCCCGACCGCCATCGCCATGACGATCGTCGCGTGGTCGCTCACGAACGAGTAGTCGGTCTTGCCGCTGACGAGCACCTCGAGCCCCTGGTGGTCCAGGAACGGCCGGGGCCGCTCCACGAACCCCCGTATCGGCACGTTGACCAGCACGGCGATGCCCGCCGCGAGCGGCGCCCATACCAGCGCCGCGACCGAGGACGCCGCGTCCTCGTCCCCCCGGCGCCGCACGGACCACCAGCTCCACAGCACGAGCAGGACGATGGCGAGCAACAAGCCGTATTCGCCCACGAATTCCATGACCCGGTCGAACCACGGTGGCGCGTCCTTGGCCAGGCCATTGATGTCGTACAGCAGGTCGACGTCGGGGTTCGACCCGGATTCGGCGAGTCCAGCCATGGTGCTGCGGCCCCTTCGTCGTCTCTCATGGCGCACCTGTGCGTGCGCGGCTCCTGCCACCCCCGTGGTTGTAGATCCGCTTCCGCTGCACGCGCGCACGATGCCTGACACGTGCCCGCCGACGTCCGCTCGGCTACGTCATCAGGAACGCACGGTCCCCGCTGATACGTTCCACACTCCACCGAATGATCACCCAGACGTTATCGAAGAGAGATACGTCTTCGCAGCTCAGGGGGTGGGTTCACACGGGGCTCACACCGTCGTCGGGAGCGCTTTCGCGCCATCTTCGGTGACCCGGGTAGCCCCGAAGTAGTCAGGGGTGTCGATCGGGTCGAAGCGGATCACGGCGCCGGTTCGCGGCGCGTCGATCATGTACCCACCGCCGACATAAATGCCGACATGCCGGATGGCCCGGGAATTGGTGAGGTCGTCCGAGAAGAACACGAGGTCTCCGGGCAGCAGTTCGTCCCGCGCCGGGTGCGGCCCGGCGTTGTACTGGTCGTTGGCGACACGCGGCAGCTTGATGCCCACGCTCTCGTACGCCGCCTGGGTCAGCCCCGAGCAGTCGAAGCGTCCGCCCTGTTCAGCGGTACCGGTGCCACCCCAGAGGTAGGGCGTGCCGAGCTTCTGCTGCGCGTACTCGATGGCGCCGGCGGCCTGCTGGGAGGGATCGACCCGCCCGACGGGCGCCGCGAAGCTCTTCGAGAGGGTGGTGATCCTCTTCACGTAGTTCTGCGTCTCGCTGTACGGCGGCACGCCGCTGTACTTGATCACCGCGTACGCCCCCGCGTTGTACGCGGCCAGCATGTTTTCGGTCAGATTCCCGCCAACCTTCTTCACGTACGAGGCGAGCTCACAGTCGTACGACGCGGCGGAGGGGATCGCGTCCTTCGGGTCCCACACATCCCGGTCCCCGTCCCCGTCCCCGTCGATGCCGTGCGAGGCCCACGTGCCGGGGATGAACTGCGCTATCCCCTGCGCCGCGGCATGGCTCTGGGCCCTCGGGTTGAACCCGCTCTCCTGATACAGCTGGGCGGCCAGCAGGGCCGGGCTGATGGCGGGACACAGGTTGCCCCACTTCTGCACCAGAGCCGCGTACGCGGCGGGCACCGACCCCTTGGCCAGCGCCTTCGCACCACCGCCCACGCCGTTGACCAGGTTCCCGGCGACGAGGTAGACGCCCACGACGAGCAGCATCACGAAGGCCAGCGCGGAGCTGATCGCAACACTCGCCACGATCCAGGCCTTACGCACCGTCAACCGCCCTTCACCGCCCAGGAGTCCACCGCCTCGTCAGTGTAGAGGCGGCCACCGGCCTCCGGAATGATCACGAAGAGGAGAGCCGGAGCAAAAGAAGAACGACCGAAAGCACAGGGCCCCACGCGGGGGGCAACCGGCGCACGGCCCCGTACGTCACAGCGGGCCCGGGGCCGTCACTCGCCACAGCGGGCGCCTCACCCGCGACACCCTCAGTAGCTGATACGCGAGGCCATATCAACGAACGACGCGCCAGCGGCGGAGTGAAAGTACGTCAGGTCGGCTCGGGAACCCTCAACATCTTCGCCAACCTTCCATCCCACTCAAGGCATTTGACTCGACATCACAGCCTTTGACTGAGACCTTCGGCCACCCGATCGGCTCCCGCCCCTCACCCCTCGACATTTCTGAGGTTGCGACAGAAATCAGCATAAGTAAGTTCATTCATGGTCGGCTGCTCGGCTGACATCCCTCAGAGATGGAGAAAAGGCATGCCTGAGAGAAGGAGAAGCGGAACGCGTAGGCGTATCGCTGTCGCGATCGTGGCGTCGGTGGGTGTCGCGGCGCTGGCCGCAACCGGCGTGACCTACGCCTCGGCTTCCAGTCCCGTCCCGCAGTCCGCCCCGGCCGTGCAGGACAACGCGGTCTCTGCTCCCTTCGGTGGCGACGGTCAGACGCACTTCGACCCCAACGGCAACCACAACAACAACCACGACGACGATCAGGTCCACGTCAACGAGCGAACGTACTCGGCCGTACCAGGTCGGTGCACTGCTGTGGTCAGCAGCCCCGCCATGAGCTTCAACGTGCGGAACGACAGCAACAAGACCATCGAATTCTTCAGGGGGATCACCTGCGACAACGGCGCTGCCATCTCGACCATCGCGCCCCACAGTTCCAGCAACGGACTGGAAGGCACCACCGTCATCGACGGAACCACGGTGCCTTTCGCGCTCCTGGGAAGCTTCCGAGTGCTCGAAAAGCACCGCCACTGACCCTCATACAGGCAAGGCGCCAAGCCTCACTGTCCGGTACTCGGCTCCCGGCCCGCCGCAATCGGGCCGGGAGCCAAGGGGATATCCCTCTGAGGGGATATCCGGCTGGTCGGGCCAGTGGCGCTTTCTGCCGCATGATATGCCCCGGCACCGGGCATTTCGGCCTTCCGTGGCCACCGCCGGGGACGGGTCACGACGGCCGCACCGGACGGGGCGCCCCGCAGGGACCCGGCGCCTGTCCGCCGGCTGACCCCTCGATCCCGTGACGAGCTGTCACCGACAACCCACCGCACCCCGTTCGCCATCCCAGGTAGCCTTCACCCGGAGAACACCGGCGCGACCCCTCACCCGACCAGCCGCCAGGAAACGGCCGAAAAGGTGACAAAGACCACAAGAGGGCACAACGACGGAACCACACACCAGGTTCCGCTCAGGCCTCATTGCCCGGCGTGACCTGCCGTGATACACAGAGTGACCATACGATCCTTCGCGCACCGTCCGTCACCCTCTTTAGGGGCCGGAGCGGAACGGTGGCAAGGTATCCGTACGAAACCCGCCAATCAATGACGCCAAGTCGACATACGACAGCGTCATTGTCGGCGAGAATGAGGCCTGACCTCTGCACGACCGCAGAGGATGCGGAACTACCCAACAGGGGCGGTGACTTACATGCTCTTTGCGGCCGATAAGGGAGACATCAACACCATCATCGGCGGGATCGCTCCGGACTGGGGCCCCTTCGGCAGCCTGGGCAACGAGGCCAAGGTGATGATCGAGGTCGTGATGGCGGTGGCCATCCTGATCTGCCTCGGCATCGCCATCTGGGGCGCCGCGAAGCAGCGCATCGGTGCGACCGCCCTCCGCGACACCTTCAGCGCGGAGCAGGGCAAAGGCCTCATCATCGCGGGCCTCACGGGAGTCTTCATCATCGGCTCCCTCGGCACGCTCTTCACCATCGTGTACGGCATGGCCGTGTAGCCCGGGCCCCGCCCGCCCAGGCCGGGCACGCCCGGCTCCTCCCCCCTTCTCCCACCCGCCCGTCGTGCCCACCGGCTGAGGTTGCGTTTCCCTGATGTCGAGTCACCACACCGCGCCCGCGCGGGAACCAGCACGGCTACCGTCGTACGAGGAGTACGAAGTGTCTCCGCACGACGTCGAGGGGGCGTACGCGGCATGAGTCTCGGTGACGAGCACGAGCCCTCCGGCGGCTACGGCGGCACGGGCCAGACCCGCACCCGCCTGCCCGACGCCGACACCTACGGCGCCACCCGCCGCGGCCCCCGCTCGTCGTCCCGCGGCCTGGTCACGGTGGTCGGCGTGGTGGTCCTCCTGATCGCGGCCATCGCCTTCGCGAACCGGGGGGGTGACGACTCCTCGTCGAACGGCAGCACCGACAAGCCGGAGACTGCGGCGACAGCACCTTCGGGGGAGCGGCCGGTGCAGACGAAGACGGGCGACCTCCCCACCGGCTACGCCCGCAGTGAGCAGGGCGCCCAGTCAGCAGCCGCCAACTACGGCACCGCGCTCGGGTCGGCTGACATGTACGACACCCAGAAGCGGCACGCGATCGTCAACACGGCTTACGCACCCGACGTCGCTGCCGCCCAGTTGCCAGCTTTCGATGAGGTGTACTCCCGGGAGAGCTTGCTCGAGAAGATCGGTCTGAACAAGAACGGTGCCGCGCCCAGCGGTCAGACCTTCGTCTCGCGCGTCATCCCGGTCGGTACCAAGGTCACGTCCTACAGCGGCAGCACCGCCACGGTCGAGCTCTGGTACACGTCCCTCTTCGGTCTGTCGGGCGAGGGCTCCAGGAACCCCGTGACCGAGAGCTGGTACACGACGACGTACCAGTTGAAGTGGGTCGATGATGACTGGAAGGTCACCGACTTCACCCAGAAGGATGGTCCGGTCCCGGTCGGACGCGACCAAAGAGCCTCCACCGCAGAGGACATGACCAAGGCCGTCGAGGAGTACGGAGGCTTCACCTATGCCCGCTAGGCATCACGTACTCAAGCTCGGCGCCGCGGTCACAGCACTGCAGGCGGCCACGGTCCTGCTGGCCACCCGTGCCTTCGCCGCCCCCACGCCCTCCCCGTCGCCGAGCAACAACGCGTGCGACTTGCTCAGGGGCGAAGTCAGGGAGAGGTGTGAGGGAGACGACGGAAGCGGTACCGGCGGAGGCAGCCCCTCCCTCGACCCCACCTCCACCCTCGACCCCCTCTCCTCCCTCGCCAAGGGCTGCGCCGAAGCCGCCTCCTGGACCGTCGACAAGCTCAGCGACGCCGTGAAGGAGACCGCGAACGTCGACTTCACGAACCCCAAGTTCCTCCAGCAGTACGCCGTCGTCTTCGCCGCGTCGACGATCCTCACGCTCCTGCTCTGGCTGCTCGCCGTCGCCAAGCGGGCGGTCCGCGGCGTCCCCCTCACCACCGCCCTCTCCGAAGCCATCGGCTTCCTCTGGCTCACCGTCCTGGCCTCCGCCTTCACCCCCCTGATCCTCTACACCGTCGTCTCAGCGACCGACGGCATCACCGAGGTCCTCGCCAAAGCCACCGGCGACCAGACCGACGCGTTCTTCGGCACCTTCTCCGAGGCCCTCAAGAAGGGCGAGGACATCGGCGGCGGCCCCATCATGCTGATCGTCGTCTCCCTCGTCAGCATCCTCGCCGCAGGCGTCCTCTGGCTGGAGCTCGTCATCAGGGCCGCGCTCCTCTACGTCGGGGCCCTCCTCGGCACCGTCGTCTACGCCGGCCTCGTCGACAAGAACCTCTGGGGCCACGTCCGCCGCTGGGCCGGCATCATGATCGCGGTCATCCTCATCAAGCCGGTCATCGTCATCGTCCTCGGCCTCGCCGGCGCGCTCTCCACCGGCGACGGCCCCGACGCCTTCTCCGCCGTCGTCTCCGGCCTCGCCATCATCCTGCTCGCCATCTTCGCCAGCGCGATGATCTACCGCTTCGTCCCCGGCTTCGGCGACGAGATCGCCGGCTCCCGCAACAACCGCCTCATGCAGGGCGCCGAGAGCAAGGCCGCCGCGGTCATCAGCTCCCCCGCCACCCTGGTCGCGCAGGGCATCAAGACCCACAGCTCCCGCGCCGACAACAACGGCGGAGGCAGCCAGTCCTCCGCCCCCCGCCCCAGCAACCCCGCCTCCGGCGGAGTCGCCGCACACAGCGGGCGCACCTCGAACGGCGGCGGCGGATCTGTCCCCTCCGCCGCACCCGCACCCCGTTCGAGCAGCCCCGTCAACACCCCGCACGCCAGCAGCACCCGCAACAGCAGTACCAACCGCACGGGAGGTGAAGGGCGTTGACGACCGAGTCCCACGTGTCCCATCCGGTCACGCCCCGCCGTACGTATCTGATCGGCCGCGCCCGGCCGAACGCGATCATCGGCCGGAACCGCGAGACCGGCGAGATCGCCCTCATCGTCGTGGGCGCGTTCCTCGGCATGATGTGCGGGCTCCTCGTCCCCGTGCTGTCCCTGCGCATCGTGCTGCTCGCCGGGTTCCCGATGCTGGCGCTGGCCGCCGTGTACGTGCCGTACAAGCACCGCACCTTCTACAAGTGGTTCGAGATCAACCGCAGCTACAAGCGCACCCTCAAGCAGGGCGCCACCTACCGCTCCACCGCCGTTGAGGCCGGCACCCGCCTCGACGGCAAGGAGGTCGAGATCGGCCCGCCCCCGGGCATCGGCCGCATCACCTGGCTGTCCGCCCCCTTCGGACCGGACGAGATCGCCGTGCTGCTGCACGCCGACCGCAAGACCGTCACCGCCGCCATCGAGATCGAGGGCCCCGGCGTCGGCCTGCGCGACAGCGAGGACCAGGAGGCCCTCGTCGACCGCTTCGGCACCCTGCTCAAGCACGTGGCCAACGGCGACGGCTTCGTCACCCGCCTCCAGATGCTCGCCCGCACCCTCCCCGCCGACCCGGACGCCCACGCCAAGGACGTCGCCGTACGCGGCGACGACAAGGCACCGCCGTGGCTGCAGCACTCCTACGACCAGCTCCAGTCGATGGTGTCCACCAGCAGCGAGCAGCACCGCGCCTACCTCGTCGCCTGTATGCACTACACCCGCGACCTCGCCGCCGAGGCCAACGCCATGGCCCGCGCCGCCCGCGCCCACGGCGGCAAGGTCGACCGGGACGCCGGACTCGCCGTCGTCATGGCCCGCGAGCTCACCGACATCTGCTCGCGCCTGCAGGAGGCCGACATCCGCGTCCGGCAGCCGCTCGGTCAGGGCCGGCTGTCCTCGCTGATCCACTCCATGTACGACCCGGACCACCCGATCGACCACATCCAGGCGATGACGAAACGCAACGCCTGGCCGGCCGAGCTGGACGCCATGGAGCCCACGTACCTCCAGGCCAAGACCCGCGAGTCCTCCACCCGCGCCCCCTGGTGCCACGCCACCGCCTGGGTGAAGGAGTGGCCCATGACCCCCGTCGGCGTCAACTTCCTCGCCCCGCTCCTCGTCCACACCCCGGACGTCATCCGCACGGTGGCCGTCACCATGGACCTCGAACCCACCGAGGTCGCCATCGAGCGCATGCTGACGGAGAAGACCAACGACGAGGCCGAGGCGTCCCGCGCCGCCAAGATGAACCGCACCGTCGACCCGCGCGACGTCGCCGCCAACTCCCGGCTCGACCAGCGCGGCGAGGACCTCGCCAGCGGCGCCGCCGGCGTCAACCTCGTCGGCTACATCACGGTCTCCTCCCGCTCTCCCGACGCCCTCGCCCGCGACAAGCGCACGATAAGGGCCTCGGCCGGCAAGTCGTACCTCAAGCTGGAGTGGTGCGACCGTGAGCACCACCGCGCCTTCGTGAACACCCTTCCTTTCGCCACCGGCATTCGGAGGTAGGACCTGATGCGGGACCCGCTGTCCGTCCTCACCGACGCCTTCACGTCCTTCCTCTTCGGAAAGGTCGAGACGACCCGGCTCCCGGTGCGCACGTCCACGGGCCAGGCCCAGGCGGTCTACCTGCCCACCGCCGCCCCGGGCCTCGGCGACTCCGGCGTCATCATCGGCCGCGAGGTGTACTCCGGAAAGGGCTACATCTACGACCCCTTCCAGCTCTACGGCCAGCAGCTCCCCGCCCCCCACTGGCTGGTCCTCGGCGAGTCCGGCAACGGCAAGTCGGCGCTGGAGAAGACGTACGTCCTGCGCCAGCTCCGCTTCCGCGACCGCCAGGTCGTCGTCCTGGACGCCCAGGGCGAGGACGGCGTCGGCGAGTGGAACCTCATCGCCGAGGAACTGGGGATCACTCCCATCCGGCTGGACCCGATGGCCGCCCTGGACATGGGCATCCGCCTCAACCCGCTCGACCCCGCGATCACAACCACGGGCCAGCTGGCGCTGCTCCGCACGATCATCGAGGTCGCGCTGGGCCACGGACTGGACGAACGCTCCGGCTTCGCGCTGAAGGTCGCGCACGCCTACGTCAACGAGACCATCGTCGACCGTCAGCCGGTCCTCACCGACATCGTCGAGCAGCTGCGCCACCCCGAGCCCGAGTCGGCCGAGGCGATGAACGTCGCCATAGACGACGTACGGGCCTGGGGCCTGGACGTCGCCCTCGTCCTGGACCGTCTCGTCGACGGTGACCTGCGCGGCATGTTCGACGGCCCCACCACGGTCGGCATCGACCTCGACGCCCCGCTGATCGTCTTCGACCTGTCCCACATCGACCGCAACTCCATCGCCATGCCCATCCTCATGGCGATCGTCGGCGTGTGGCTGGAGCACACCTGGATCCGCCCCGACCGGAAGAAGCGCATCTTCCTGGTCGAGGAGGCCTGGCACATCATCAACAGCCCCTTCGTCGCCCAGCTCTTCCAGCGCCTGCTGAAGTTCGGCCGACGGCTGGGGCTGTCGTTCGTGGCGGTCGTCCACCACCTGTCCGACGTCGTCGACGGCGCCGCGGCCAAGGAAGCGGCGGCGATCCTGAAGATGGCCTCAACAAGGACGATCTACGCCCAGAAGGCGGACGAGGCCCGGGCGACCGGCCGCGTCCTGGGCCTGCCCCGCTGGGCGGTCGAAATCATCCCGACGCTCACCCCCGGCATCGCCGTCTGGGACGTCAACGGCAACGTCCAGGTCGTCAAACACCTGGTCACCGAGACCGAACGCCCCCTGGTCTTCACCGACCGCGCGATGACCGAGTCCTCCGCCGACCTCACCGACGACGCCCTGCGCGCCGCCGAACTCGAGGCGGAGGAACGAGCGGCGGCCTTCGTGGAGCACCACCTGGGCGACTCCGAGTCGACGGTGGCGTAAGGCGCAGGGGAAGGAAGACGCGTGAGACCGGACGACCGCCGCACCCACCGCGACCACCAGGGCGGCATCCCCGACGGCCTGCTCGTCGGCCTCCTCGCGTTCCTCCTCGGCATGACCGTGCTGGTGTGGGCGGCCACCGGCCTCGCCGGCCTGTTCGCCCACGGCTCCTGGCCGTCCGGCGTCACCTTCACCCGCACCCCCCTCGCCATGCGCGGCCTCATCGCCCAGCCCCACGACATCCCCGGCGCCTGGCCCGACACACCCGCCGGCGAACTCTCCGGCTACGGCCTGTTCTGGGGCGTGTTCATCGGCCAGCTGATGATCCTGGTCGTCCTGACGGTGTTCGTGATGGGCACGCTGGCCCGATGGCGAGCGGTCCGCGCGAGTCGCCGTGCGGAAAAGGCGACGGCGGAGGAGAAACCACCGACGTCAACGTCCGGAACCACACACGAGGCACCGGCACCGGCACCGGCACCGGCACAGCACGAGATGCCGACACCGGCCCAGGACCACAACTCCACCTCGGTGCCACGCGACGTGCCGACGCCCCGCCAGGCGACCCACCCCACACACCCCCTGGAGCCGGCAACAGGCCCGGCAGCAGCCCCCGCAACCCCGGCGTCCCTGTTCGGCCAGGAACAACTCGGCGGGTGGGAGAAAATCCTCGTAGCCCCGAGGGAATCCCGCCAGACCGCCGCCACTCAGGCCGTACGCGACGCGGAGGGCCCAGCCCTCATCGTCACCTCGAACCCGACGCTCTGGCAGGACACCAAGGACGGAAGAGCCAAACTGGGTCCCACCCTGCTCTTCGACCCCACCCACCTCTGCGACACCCCGTCCCGCCTCCACTGGTCCCCCACAGCCGGCTGCGAGGACAAGACAACGGCAACCCAGCGTGCCACCGCCCTGCTCACCCCCGTCCGCCCCACCGCCAAACTCGACCAGGCCCTCAGCGACACGGCCCAGACACTTCTGCGGAGCTACCTGCACGCCGCAGCCATCGACGGCCGCACCATCCGCCACGTCCACCGCTGGTCCCAGGGCACCCAGATCCAGGACGCCGTACGCATCCTCCGCACGAACCCCAAAGCGGCCCCCGGTTCCGCGGGCGAACTCGAAGGCGCCCTCACCGCCCACCCCGAACGCCGGGACATGGCCCAGCAACTGACGAGCCGTGCCCTGGCGGCGCTCTCCACGGTCAACATCCGCGAGGCCTGCACCCCCAACCGAACTGATGCCCTCACCTTGGATTCCTTCGTCCACGAAGGGGGCACGCTCTATGTGGTGGGGGAATCCATCGAGGACCCCAGGACAGACCCGGGCGCGATGCCCTTCCTGACGGCCCTCGTCTCCAGCGTGGTCGAGCGCGGCCGGCACATGGCCGAACGGTCATCGGCCGGTCGCCTCGACCCACCACTGACGCTCGTCCTGGACGACGTCGCGGCCGTGGCCCCGCTTCCCCAGCTCCCGGAGTTGCTGGCCGCCGGAGCGGACCGGGGCATGCCGACCCTGGCCCTGCTCCGGTCCCGCGAACAGGGCCGCGCCCGCTGGCCACATGACGAACTGCCGGTCTAGGCCCCCGTCACTCCCGCTCCAGCACGAACTCCAACTCCCGCTCCCCTGAGTCCCCGAGCGGCACGATCACCCCACTCGGCAGGAACCCCACCCGCCGATAGAACCGCTGCGCCCGCCCGTTCTCCTCGTGCACGAAGAGCCGGACCCGCTCAAGACCCCGCCCCCACGCCCACTCGAGGGCCGCGTCGAACAACACCTCGGTCAGCCCGCTCCCCCGCTCCTCGGGCCGCACGAACACACCGACCAGATGCCCCTGCTTGCGCTCCACCGGAAACCCGGCCCAGTCCGTCGTCCCGGGCTCCTCCACGAGCACGGTCAGCGTCCCGACCCACCGCCCGTCCGGAGCCTCGGCAATGATCTGCTGCCTCGCCTCCGCCCCTTCGGCGGCACCGGCCGTCCGCTCCTGCCAGAAGGAGTCCGGCCTCGCCACGGCCTCCTCGTACGTCTCCAGGAAGGCGAGGTGCGCCACCGGGTCCCGCAGCGCCGCGAGCCGCAGCTCCCTGGCCGCGGGCCACTCGTCAGCACGGACGGACCGGATCACATAGCTCATACCGGCCACCGTAGTACCCGGGTACGACACCCCTCACCCCGATTACCCCGCCGGTCCGACGCCTGCCGCCCCCGCACGCACCAGCATCGAAGCATGCTGACGCCACACCAACTAACCAAACGCTACGTCCACCGTACGGTCGTCACGGATCTGTCCTTCACCGTCCGCCCCAGCACCGTCACCGGCTTCCTAAGCCCGAACGGCACCGGCAAGTCCACGACCATGCGGATACTCCTCGGCCTCGACGCCCCCACCCGCGGCCACGCCACCGTGAGCGGACGCTCCTACGCCGCCCACCCCGCACCCCTCACGGAGGGCGGCGCCCTGCTCGAGGGCCGCTCGGTCCACCCGGGCCGCACGGCCTCCCCGGGCACCGCCCTGCTGGCCATGCTCGTGCGGACAGCGGCGACCCTCACGGCGGCCGCGATCGTGCTACGACGCCGAGTCGTCTGACGCGCGGCCTCGGAAACCAGCACGATGGACCCCGTGACGGAAGACCGGGCGCCGGAGCCCCTCACCGAGTACGCCCACCGCATCACACGCCGGGTGCGCGCCTTCGACCGACGCCACCCGCTGCTGTGGGACCTGCACTTCGCCGGCTTCTGGGTGACGGCAGCCCTGACCGACTACAGCGGCGGTGGATGGCGCAACATCGCCCACAACGTGGACGTCCCCGACCGGCTCCTGCTGCTCATGAGCCTCGGCCTCTCGGTGCCCCTCCTCTGGCGCCGCACCCATCCCGGCGCCGTCCTCGCCGCCATGGCCCCCTTCGCCCTCGTCAACGCCTGGACCGGCGCCGCCATCCAGGCCTCCCTGCTCCAGCTGGTCCCCGTCTACCACCTCGCACTGCGCCGCCCGCTGCACCACCTGTGGTGGGCGACGGCCCTGTTCATCACCCCGGTCCTCGTGTCGGTCGCCCGCTACGGCGAGGGCAGCTGGGACCAGCAGATCGGCTCGCAGCTCATGTCCATCACCGTGGCCGTACTCATCGGCATGACGGTCCGCACCCGCCGCAACTACACCGAGGCCCTGGAGGACCGCGCCCGCCGCCTGGAGATCGAACGCGACCAGCAGGCCCGACTCGCCACCGCCGCGGAACGCACCCGCATCGCCCGCGAGATGCACGACATCCTCGGTCACAACCTCTCGGTCATCACCGGCCTCGCCGACGGCGGCAGATACGCGGCCGGCAAGTCACCCGAACGCGCCGCCCAGGCCCTCGACGCCATCGCCACCACCAGCCGCCAAGCCCTCACCGAACTCCGCCGCCTCCTGGACGTCATGCGCAAGGAGGAAGAGGACCAGGCCTCCCGTTCACCCCAGCCCGGCCTCACGGACCTCGACCAGCTCCTCGACGGCGTACGCTCCGCAGGCCTCCCCGTCCACCTCACCACTCATGGCAGCCCCACCCTCACCCCGGGTCGTCAGCTCACCGTCTACCGCGTCATCCAGGAAGCCCTCACCAACACCCTCAAGCACGGCGGCCCCGACGCCACCGCCGAGATAGAGCTGACGTACGCGGACAGGGGAGCCGCCACCGTGACGATCACGGACAACGGCAACGGCAGCCGCACCGACGACCCGACCCGAGCCGGTCGTGGGCTTCCCGGAATGCGCGAGCGAACCGCCCTGTACGGCGGCACACTTGAGGCCGGCCCTCTCCCGCACACGGAGCACGGCTGGCGCGTCCGCCTTCACCTCCCGGAGGAAATCCCGCAGTGACCACGGTCCTGATCGCCGACGACCAGCCGCTCCAGCGCTTCGGCTCCCGCATGCTCCTGGAGAGCCAGGACGACATGACGGTCGTGGGCGAGGCGGCGAACGGCAGCGAAGCTGTCCGCATGTCGGCGCGACTCCACCCCGACGTGGTCCTCATGGACATCCGCATGCCCGGCCTGGACGGCATCGAGGCCACCCGCCGCATCATCGCCGCCGGCGACCGCACCCGCATCCTCATCGTCACCACCTTCGACCTGGACGAGTACGCCTACGCCGGCCTCCGCGCGGGCGCCTCCGGCTTCCTCGTCAAGGATGCCCAGCCCGAGGAACTCCTCTCCGGCATCCGCGCGGTGGCCACCGGCGACGCGGTCGTCGCCCCGAGCCTGACCCGCCGCCTCCTCGACGCCTACGCCCACCACCTGCCGAGCAACCCCGCCGCGGAACCCGCCCCTGAAGCGGATCCGCGCCTGACTTCCCTCACCGACCGAGAACGGGAGATCCTCACCGCCATCGGCAAGGGCTGGACGAACACGGAGATAGCCACGCGCCTCCACCTTGCCGAGTCGACGGTGAAGACGCACGTGGGCCGCATCCTGGCGAAGACCGGCTCCCGCGACCGCATCCAGGCGGTGATCCTGGCGTACGACACGAAGCTGGTCCACCCGTCGTGAAATGGCTTCGGAAAACGGGTCCGGGAAACACAAAAAGGCCCACACCGTAAGGTGTGGGCCTTTTCTAAGATTTGTTCGGCGGCGTCCTACTCTCCCACAGGGTCCCCCCTGCAGTACCATCGGCGCTGTAAGGCTTAGCTTCCGGGTTCGGAATGTAACCGGGCGTTT
>NZ_JOCT01000038.1 GCF_000717875.1 Streptomyces sp. NRRL S-455 | reverse complement strand
CCCCCCCCCGCCCCACCCCGGCCCGCCACCCACCCCTGGTTCACTCCGGATGCGGGCCCACCGGACTCGACGAAGGCATGAAAAGGCATGAAAAGCATGAGAAAGGGCCGCCGCACCACAGGAGTGCGACGGCCCGTTCCCCAGGGACCGGTGAGGGCGGTCAGCGGACGTCGCCCATCATCGCCCTGACCTTCTTGCGGTACATGAACACCGCGAAACCGGCGACCGCGGCCAGCGCCGCCTCCAGCGCCACGAAGCCCATCCGGTCGAGGTTGATCCCCCCGACGGCCGGGTTGGACAGCAGCGCGGTGACGGAGTCGCCCGCGGTGACCGCGAGGAACCAGACGCCCATCATCTGCGAGGCGTACTTCACCGGCGCCATCTTCGTCGTCACGGACAGACCCACCGGCGACAGCGTCAGCTCACCAACCGTCTGCGCGAAGTAGATCGCGACCAGCCACATCGCCGCGGCCTTGTGACCGCCCTCCGCGATCGACAGCGGGGCGAGGAAGAGGAAGAAGGACGCACCCACGAGCACCAGACCGGAGGCGAACTTCACGATGGTGCTCGGCTCCTTGCCACGCCGGTTCAGCCACAGCCACAGCCAGGCGAAGACCGGCGCCAGAGCCATGATCATGACCGGGTTGACCGACTGGTACCAGGAGACCGGGAACTCCCAGCCGAAGATCGAGTTGTCGGCGCTCTTCTCGGCGAACAGCGACAGGGTGGAGCCGCCCTGGTCGTAGATCATCCAGAAGACGGCGGCGGCGGCGAAGAACCAGATGTACGCCGACACCTTCGACCGCTCACCGGAGTCGAGGTCCTTGTCCCGCATGATCCGGGAGATGACCAGGATCGGCACGATCAGGCCGAGCAGTGTGAGCGGGATCAGCGCCCAGTTCAGGGTGAAGTGGCCGGTGCCGCCGACGACGCCGTAGAACACCACGGCGACGGCCAGCCAGATCAGGCCCTTGCGCAGGGTGGACGCCTTCTCGGCGGGCGACAGCGGGGTCGGGACCTCGCTGCTCCGCGCGCTCAGGTGGCGTCCGCCGAGCAGGAACTGGACGAGACCCAGCGCCATGCCGAGCGCGGCCAGCGCGAAGCCCAGGTGCCAGTCGACGTTCTCGCCGACCGTGCCGATGACCAGCGGAGCGACGAAGGCACCGAGGTTGATGCCGATGTAGAAGACCGTGAAGCCACCGTCGCGGCGCGGGTCCTCCGGGCCGTCGTAGAGGTGGCCGACCATCGTGGAGATGTTGGCCTTCAGGAGGCCGGAGCCGATGGCGACGAGCCCCAGGCCGGTGTAGAAGCTCGCGGCCGCGGGCAGTGCGAGGCACAGGTGGCCGAGCATGATGACCAGGCCCGCGACGGCGACCGTCTTGCGGGGGCCGAGCACACGGTCGGCGAACCAGCCGCCGGGCAGGGTGAGCAGGTACACGAGCGACAGGTACACGGAGTAGATCGCCGTGGCCGTGCCCGCGCTGAGGTGCAGGCCACCCGGGGACACCAGGTACAGCGGGAGCAGGGCCCGCATGCCGTAGTAGGAGAACCGCTCCCACATCTCGGTCATGAACAGAGTGGCCAGTCCGCGGGGGTGGCCGAAGAAGGTCTTCTCGGAGCCGGGTGTGCCCGGGTGGGCCGAGTCCTTCGTCAGGCTGGACGCCATGGTCGTTCCTTGCTGGTCGGGACGCGCCACCGCGACAGCGGTGATGCGCCCGGTGGGGGGGCCGGCACCGGTGTGTACGGCCGTCCGTCCGACGCCTACGGGGTCCGCTCCGGGGCACGGAGCGGTGGGCGGTCGCCACCGGGATCCACGCCTCTACGCGCGTCGCCGCGCGCGAGGCCCGGTCACAGGTCGTTTCGGGTCGGGCCGGCGAGAAACCAGCCCGCACACAAAAGAGACCCCCGGGGCAGACAGCCTCCGAAGGTCGCCATGGTGCTACAGGCGTTCATTCACCATACGGCAGGACACTGCCGCATATGAAAGGACTTGAGACACGGATCACAGGATACTGGGGAACCATACGCCCCCTTTCCAAGGTCCTTACGGGAATCCCACCTCTAAGCCAGAGGTCACTCAGCCTTCCCCCAGGAGGTAAGAAGCGGGTGTGTCACCGGTAAGAATCAAGGCTTCCGGTCACACCCCAGCTCAGGGCCGTGCAGGTCTACCATCACTGGCATGACCCGTGTACTGCTCGCCGAGGACGACGCGTCCATCTCGGAGCCGCTGGCCCGTGCTCTGCGCCGGGAGGGCTACGAGGTCGAGGTGCGTGAGGACGGCCCCGCCGCCCTCGACGCCGGAATGCAGGGCGGCGTCGACCTGGTCGTGCTCGACCTGGGTCTGCCCGGCATGGACGGCCTCGAGGTGGCCCGTCGGCTGCGTGGCGAGGGCCACAGCATCCCGATCCTCATCCTGACCGCGCGCGCCGACGAGGTGGACACCGTCGTCGGGCTCGACGCGGGCGCCGACGACTACGTCACCAAGCCCTTCCGGCTCGCCGAGCTGCTCGCGCGCGTCCGGGCCCTGCTCCGGCGCGGTGCCGCCGAGCCCCAGCAGCCGCCCGCCACGCACGGCGTGCGCATCGACGTCGAGTCGCACCGCGCCTGGATGGGCGAGGAGGAGCTCCAGCTCACCGCCAAGGAGTTCGACCTGCTGCGTGTCCTGGTGCGCGACGCGGGCCGGGTCGTCACCCGCGACCAGCTGATGCGCGAGGTCTGGGACACCACCTGGTGGTCCTCGACCAAGACCCTCGACATGCACATCTCCTGGCTGCGCAAGAAGCTCGGCGACGACGCGGCCAACCCCCGCTACATCGCCACCGTGCGCGGTGTCGGCTTCCGCTTCGAGAAGAGCTGAGCGGCGGACAGGCACGAGTAACCGGGTATAGGACATGCGTCGCCGACTGATCCAGTCCACGCTCGCCGTGGTGCTCGTCGTGATCGCCGTCTTCGGTGTCTCACTCGTCATCGTCGAGACCCGCACGATCAGCAACAGCGCTCAGGAGCGGGTGGAGTCCGAGGCGGTCCGGCTGGCCAGCATCGTCGACAGCCGGCTCTTCGGGGAGCAGCAGGTCGACGCGGAGATGCTGCGCGACCAGGTCACGCAGGACCACTACTACGCGGTGATCCGGCTCCCCGGCGAGGCACCCATCGAGGTCGGCACCAAGCCGGACGGTGACGTCATCACCGCGACCGAGCCCGGTGAGGAGGGCGAGACGGTCACGGTCCAGGAGCCGCGCTCCTCCGTGACCCGGGAGGTCGGCCGCACACTGCTGATCATCGCCCTGGTGGCGCTGCTGGCGGTGGTGGCCGCGGTGCTGCTGGCGGTCCGCCAGGCGAACCGGCTGGCGTCGCCGCTGACCGACCTCGCGGAGACGGCCGAGCGGCTCGGCTCGGGAGACCCCCGCCCCCGGCACAAGCGGTACGGGGTGCCCGAGCTGGACCGGGTGGCGGACGTGCTGGACGGCTCCGCCGAGCGCATCGCGCGCATGCTCACCGCCGAACGACGGCTCGCCGCGGACGCCTCCCACCAGCTGCGGACCCCGCTGACGGCTCTGTCGATGCGGCTGGAGGAGATCACCCTCACCGACGACCTGGACACGGTGAAGGAGGAGGCGACGATCGCGTTGACGCAGGTGGAGCGCCTGACCGATGTCGTGGAGCGGCTGCTCACCAATTCCCGCGATCCGCGCACCGGCTCCGCCGTCACCTTCGACCTCGACGAGGTCATCCAGCAGCAGCTCGCCGAGTGGCGTCCCGCCTACCGCAGCGCGGGCCGGGCGATCGTCAGCTCAGGCAAACGCCACCTGGAGGCGGTCGGCACGCCCGGGGCGGTCGCGCAGGTCCTGGCCGCGCTGATCGAGAACTCCCTGATGCACGGCGGTGGCACGGTCGCGCTGCGTACCCGCGTCACCGGCAACCAGGCCGTCATCGAGGTCACCGACGAGGGCCCCGGCGTCCCCGCCGACCTCGGCGCACGCATCTTCGAGCGGGCGATCAGCGGCCGCAACTCCACGGGTATCGGCCTGGCCGTGGCCCGTGACCTGGCGGAAGCCGACGGCGGCCGCCTGGAGATGCTCCAGACCAAGCCCCCGGTGTTCGGCCTGTTCCTGTCCCGCACGCCGGTGCGGAAGTCCTCCGGCGGCGCGGACGAGCCGACGATCCGCTGACCCGGCTCACCGACACCCTCTGAGGACCTCTAAGGCACCCGCTGCCCGGCCCGGGACTTCCCGGCCCGCTCCCGCTCCAGGACCGCTTCCGCGTCCGCCACCGCCTCGCGGGACGGCAGGGCGCGGAACACCCAGGTGCGGTAGGACCAGAAGCGGAACAGCGTGGCGACGCCGATGCCGAGGAACTTGAAGATGTTGTTCTGCAGCGGGGTGTTCCAGTCGAAACCGTAGGTCGCCACGTACAGGACGCCGTTCTCGATGACCAGGCCCACCGCGCTGAACAGCAGGAACATGGTCATCTCACGCGTACGGCCGGTCTTGTCGCGGTCGCGGTACGTGAAGTGGCGGAAGCCGACGTAGTTGAAGACGATCGCCACGACGGTCGCGATGACGCTCGCGCGCACCACCTGGAGGTCGGTGACGTGCCGTACCAGGTTGAACACGAGGAGGTTGACCAGCACCCCGGCACCGCCCACCGCGCCGAACTTGGCGACTTCGTGAGCGAGCCGTCGGAGCCGCGAGGCACCATGTCCCATGGTCGTGCAGGCCCCCGTCCCTTGCTTCGGCGTCAACTCAGTCATGCTAACCACCCTCCTGCGCGATCTTCCTGCGGATGGCGGTCGACGGCCGCAGATGGTCCGGACCCGGCCGGGGCGGGGCAGGAAACCGGCCACCTTGGCGCGGCCGATACTCTGGGGGAGTGACGTTCCCGGTAGTCGGCATGGTCGGCGGTGGCCAGCTCGCTCGTATGACACACGAGGCTGGTATCCCGCTGGGCATCAGGTTCAAGCTCCTCAGTGACACCCCGCAGGACTCCGCTGCGCAGGTCGTGAGCGATGTCGTCGTCGGCGACTATCGCGACCTCGACACGCTGCGCGAGTTCGCCCGCGGGTGCGATGTGATCACCTTCGATCACGAACACGTACCCACCGAGCACCTCCGGGCCCTGGAGGCGGACGGCATCCCCGTGCGCCCCGGTCCCGACGCGCTGGTGCACGCGCAGGACAAGGGCGTGATGCGCGCGAAGCTCGACGCGATCGGCGTGCCCTGCCCCAGACACAGAATCGTGTCCGATCCGCAGGACGTGGCGGTCTTCGCGGCCGAGGGCGACGGTTTCCCCGTCGTCCTCAAGACCGTCCGCGGCGGCTACGACGGCAAGGGCGTGTGGGTCGTCGGCTCCGTCGAGGAGGCCGCCGACCCGTTCAAGGCCGGTGTCCCCGTGCTCGCCGAGGAGAAGGTCGACTTCGTCCGCGAGCTCGCCGCCAACGTCGTACGGTCCCCGCACGGCCAGGCCGTCGCCTACCCGGTCGTGGAGTCCCGCCAGGTCAACGGCGTGTGCGACACGGTGATCGCTCCGGCCCCCGACCTCGACGAGGCCCTCGCCCTCAGGGCCGAGCAGATGGCGCTGAACATCGCCAAGGAACTCGGCGTCGTCGGCCACCTCGCGGTCGAGCTGTTCGAGGTCCGCAGGGCCGACGGGACCTCCGAAGTCCTCGTCAACGAACTCGCCATGCGCCCGCACAACTCCGGCCACTGGTCGATGGACGGCGCCGTCACCAGCCAGTTCGCCAACCACGTCCGGGCCGTCCTGGACCTGCCCCTCGGCGACCCGCGCCCGCGCGCCCCGTGGACGGTCATGGTCAACGTCCTCGGCGGCGACTTCCCGGACATGTACTCCGCGTACCTGCACTGCATGGCCCGCGACCCCCAGCTCAAGATCCACATGTACGGCAAGGACGTGAAGCCCGGCCGCAAGGTGGGCCACGTCAACACCTACGGCGACGACCTGGACGACGTGCTGGAGCGCGCCAGTCACGCAGCCGGCTATCTGAGAGGCACCATCACCGAATGAGCCCTGTTGTTGGCATCGTCATGGGGTCGGACTCCGACTGGCCCGTCATGGAGGCCGCCGCCAAGGCCCTCGACGAGTTCGAGATCCCCTACGAGGTGGACGTCGTCTCGGCCCACCGTATGCCGCGCGAGATGGTCGCCTACGGCGAGCAGGCCGACGAACGCGGGCTCAAGGTGATCATCGCCGGGGCGGGCGGCGCCGCCCACCTGCCCGGAATGCTCGCCTCCGTGACCCCGCTGCCGGTCATCGGTGTGCCCGTGCCGCTGAAGTACCTCGACGGCATGGACAGCCTCCTGTCGATCGTGCAGATGCCGGCCGGTGTCCCGGTCGCCACGGTCTCCGTCGCCGGCGCCCGCAACGCCGGTCTGCTCGCGGCCCGCATCCTCGCCGCGCACGACGAGGAACTGCGCGGCCGGATGCGCGAGTTCCAGCAGGAGCTCAACGACCAGGCCACCGAGAAGGGCAAGCGCCTGCGCTCCAAGGTCGAGGGCACGGGCGGCTTCGGTTTCGGCGCGGGGAAGTGACGACGATGACCTCCCTGGAGGCAGCCCGGGAACTCCTGCGCGAGTTCCCGGTCGCCGACGGGCACAACGACCTGCCCTGGGCACTGCGCGAACAGGTCCGCTACGACCTGGACGCCCGTGACGTCGCCGCCGACCAGAGCGCGCACCTGCACACCGACATCCCGCGGCTGCGCGCCGGCGGCGTCGGCGCCCAGTACTGGTCGGTGTACGTCCGCACGGACTCGCCAGAACCGGTCGCGGCCACCCTCGAACAGATCGACTGCGTACGGCAGTTGCTCGCCCGGTACCCCGAGCACCTGCGGCCCGCGCTGACGGCCGCCGACATGGAGGCCGCGCGCCGCGACGGCCGGATCGCCTCCCTCATGGGCGCGGAGGGCGGCCACTCCATCGCCAACTCGCTGGGCACTCTGCGCGGCATGTACGGACTCGGCGTGCGCTACCTCACGCTCACCCACAACGACAACGTGGACTGGGCGGACTCCGCCACCGACGAGCCGAAGGCCGGCGGCCTCACCGCGTTCGGCCGTGAGGTCGTGCGGGAGATGAACCGGCTCGGCATGCTCGTCGACCTCTCCCACGTGGCGGCGACGACCATGCGGCACGCGCTCGACACGAGCACCGCCCCGGTGATCTTCTCGCACTCCTCCGCGCGGGCCGTGTGCGACCACCCGCGCAACGTCCCGGACGACGTCCTGGAGCGGCTGCCCGCCAACGGCGGCATCGCGATGGTCACGTTCGTACCGAAGTTCGTGCTCCAGGCGGCCGTGGACTGGACGGCCGAAGCCGACGAGAACATGCGCGCCCACGGCTTCCACCACCTCGACACCACCGCGGAGGCCATGGAGGTCCACCGGGCCTTCGAGGAGCGCCACCCGCGTCCGGTCGCCACGGTGTCGACGGTCGCCGACCACCTGGACCACATGCGGGAGGTCGCGGGCGTCGACCACCTCGGCATCGGCGGCGACTACGACGGCACGGCCTTCACCCCCGACGGCCTGGACGACGTCTCCGGCTACCCGAACCTCCTCGCGGAACTCCTCGACCGCGGCTGGTCGAAAGCCGACCTGGCCAAGCTGACCTGGAAGAACGCGCTGCGGGTGCTGGACGCGGCGGAGGACGTGGCACGCGGGCTGCAGGCCACGCGCCCGCCGTCCAACGCCACCATCGAGTCACTCGACTCGCCGGCGGGCTGAGCGTCGAGGGCGGGGTGATCGGCCGTCGGCCGTACCCCGCCCTCGTGCATGCAGCGGGTGCGCTCCGGGGACACCCCGGGACGAGGTACCCCGACGAGCGCGGGACCGCTCAGGCGACGATCTCGGAGCTGGACGGGTAACGGGCCCGGCCCCCCGGGCGGGCCCGTCGGCTCAGCCGTGCTCGATCCGGCACAGGCAGAACGGATGCCCCGCCGGATCCGCGTACACCCGGAAGTCCTTCTTCTCGAAGTCCTCCTTGTCCAGCACCCGCGCCCCCAGAGCCAGCACCCGCTCCTCGGCCGCGTCGATCTCCTCCCAGGTCGACCCGCCGTCGAAGTCCAGGTGGAACTGCTGGGCGTTGCGGTCGGCCCGCGGCCACTCCGGCGGGGTGTATCCCGGCGAGCGCTGGAAAGCGAGCCGAGGCCCGCCGGGGACGTTCAGCACCACCCAGTCCGGGTCGTCGTCCTCCGGCGTGCCACCCCCGACCTGCGCGTAGAAGCGAGCCAGCTCGCGCGGCTCGGGGCAGTCGACGACCACGGAACGGAAACGTGCCACAGCGGACATGGACCCTCCCTGGGGTCAGCAGGCGCAGAGACAGAACGGGTGCCCGGCCGGGTCGGCGTAAACCCGGAAGCTCCGCTCACGGTCCTCGGCGTCCAGCACCGTCGCGCCGAGCGCCAGCACACCCTTCTCGGCCGCGTCCAGATCCTCCACGTCCAGGTCGAGGTGGAACTGCTGCGAGTGCTCGGGCGACGGCCACCGCGGCGCCACGTACCCGGGGGCGGCCTGGAACGCCAGCGCCGGTCCGCCCGGCACCTTCAGGTCGACCCACTCGTCCTGCCCGTCCGTCTCCTCCGTCGGCGTGCCGCCGAGTACCTCGGCGTAGAACGCGGCCAGTGCCCGCGGGTCGGGACAGTCCAGGACGACGACACCCAGCTTGGCGAGAGCCATGACTTCCTCCTCGAAGTCGCTGTTACCTTCACATCCAGGTAACCGGTAACCGTTACTGCATGCTCCCGCATAAGCGGTAACCTCGCAAGGGAAACGCGAGAGGTACGGTCCAGCCATGACGGAGAGATCGCCCGCACCGGGCGGCCTGGCACTGGTCGAGGCCCTGGTGAACACGCTGGACATCGAGTCGGGCGCCGACTCGCTGGACACCGCCGAGGGCCGGGCGCGCTTCGGCATCACACCGGACGAGACCGACCGGGCCCGTACCCTGCGCGAGTCACTCCGGGCGACTCTCCTCGCCCACGCCGGCCACCCGCCCCACCGCGAGGTGCCTCCGCTCGGCGACCTCCTGGCCGCGGCTCCCCTCGTCGTCACGGTCGACACGGCGGACGGCTCGGCCGCCCTCACCCCCACCGACGCCGGCACCCTCCACGCGCGCGTGGCCGCCGCCGTGGCCGAGTCACTGATCGCCGGCACCTGGACCCGCCTCAAGGCCTGCGAGGCCCCGGACTGCCACTGGGCCTACTACGATCGCAGCCCGGCGGGCCGTGGCCGCTGGTGCTCGATGCAGGTCTGCGGAGCCCGGGCGAAGATGCGCCGCTACCGCGCGAAAGGGGCATGACCGCCCCGCCTTCCCACCCGGTGAGGCAGAATGCAACACGACGCCGTTTCGGCCGACTGAGCCTCGGCCGAAACGGCGTCACCTGTTCGACGCGTCGTACGCTCAGGCCCTGGGGCGGCCCATCGCCCGGTACGTCCAGCCGGCCTTGCGCCAGCGCTCCGGGTCGAGGGCGTTGCGGCCGTCGAGGATGAGCCGGGCCGCCGCGACCTCGCCGAGAGCCTCCTCGTCCAGCTCCCGGAACTCCCGCCACTCCGTCAGGTGCAGCACGATGTCGGCGCCCCGCACGGCCTCCAGCGCCGAGTCGGCGTAACCGAGGGTCGGGAAGACACGGCGGGCGTTCTCCATGCCCTTCGGGTCGTAGACCGTGACCTGGCCGCCCTGGAGGTGGATCTGCCCGGCGACGTTCAGCGCGGGCGAGTCCCGCACGTCGTCCGAGTCGGGCTTGAAGGTCGCGCCCAGCACCGCCACCCGCTTGCCGAGGAACGGCCCGCCGCCCAGCGCCTGCCGGGCCAGCTCCACCATCTGCCCGCGCTGGCGCATGTTGATGGAGTCGATCTCCCGCAGGAACGTCAGCGCCTGGTCCGCGCCCAGCTCACCGGCGCGCGCCATGAACGCCCGGATGTCCTTCGGCAGACAGCCACCGCCGAAGCCGATCCCGGCCCGCAGGAACTTCCTTCCGATCCGGTCGTCGTAACCGATGGCCTCCGCCAGCTTCGCGACGTCACCGCCCGCGGCCTCGCACACCTCCGCCATCGCGTTGATGAAGGAGATCTTCGTGGCGAGGAAGGAGTTCGCGGACGTCTTCACCAGCTCCGCCGTCGGGAAGTCCGTCACCACGAACGGCGAGCCCTCGGCGATCGGCGTGGCGTACACCTCCCGCAGCAGCTTCTCGGCCCGCTCACTGCGCACGCCCACCACGAGCCGGTCCGGGTGCAGCGTGTCGTCCACCGCGAAGCCCTCGCGCAGGAACTCCGGGTTCCAGGCCAGCTCGGCGTCCTCCCCGGCCGGCGCGTGCGCGGCCAGGTAGCTCGCGAGACGGTCCGCCGAGCCCACCGGCACCGTCGACTTGCCGACGACCAGCGCCGGACCGTGCAGATGCGGCGCGAGCGAGGCGATCGCGGAATCGACGTACGACATGTCACACGCGTACTCGCCGTGCCGCTGGGGCGTATTCACACAGACGAAGTGCACATCGCCGAACGCGCCGACCTCGGCCCAGTCCTGCGTGAAGCGCAACCGCCCGCTGGAGCCCTCGATACCGGCGACGTGCTTGCGCAGCAACTCCTCGAGCCCCGGCTCGTACATCGGGGCCTCGCCACGCTCCAGCTTCTCGATCTTCTCGCGCACCACGTCGAGAGCGAGCACCTCGAAGCCCAGTTCGGCCATGGCCGCCGCGTGTGTCGCGCCGAGATAACCGGTGCCGATCACGGTGATCTTCAGGGCCATGGGTGCTCCAGGGGTCTACGGCATGCGGTGCGCGCCCGAGCATAGCCGGGGCTTGGGAACGCGCTTCACCGGGCAACTTCTCCGCTGTCGTCTAGCTCACGTATCACTCCAGCGGGCGACCCCATAAACTTTTGATTACTTAACGGTAGTTAGCGCCACCATCGCAGCGTTTTGGAGCGTGAGAGACCTTGGCCGGATCGGCTGACTTCGACCTGTACCGCCCGTCCGAGGAGCACGACATGCTCCGTGACGCCGTCCGCTCGCTGGCCGAGGCGAAGATCGCGCCGTACGCCGCCGCGGTGGACGAGGAGGCCCGCTTCCCGCGCGAGGCGCTCCAGGCGCTGGTCGCGAACGACCTGCACGCCGTGCACGTACCCGAGGAGTACGGCGGTGCGGGCGCCGACGCCCTGGCGACCGTCATAGTCATCGAGGAGGTCGCCCGCGTGTGCGCCTCCTCCTCCCTCATCCCCGCGGTGAACAAGCTGGGTTCGCTCCCGGTGATCCTCTCCGGCTCCGAGGACCTGAAGAAGAAGTACATGACCCCGCTCGCCAAGGGCGAGGGCATGTTCTCCTACTGCCTCTCCGAGCCGGACGCCGGCTCCGACGCCGCCGGCATGAAGACCAAGGCCGTGCGCGACGGCGACCACTACGTCCTCAACGGCGTGAAGCGCTGGATCACCAACGCCGGCGAGTCCGAGTACTACACGGTGATGGCGGTCACCGACCCCACCAAGCGCTCCAAGGGCATCTCCGCCTTCGTCGTCGAGAAGTCCGACGAGGGCGTCTCCTTCGGCGCCCCCGAGAAGAAGCTCGGCATCAAGGGCTCCCCGACCCGCGAGGTCTACCTCGACAACGTCCGCATCCCCGCCGACCGCATGATCGGCGACGAGGGCACCGGCTTCGCCACCGCCATGAAGACCCTCGACCACACCCGCATCACCATCGCCGCCCAGGCCCTCGGCATCGCCCAGGGCGCCCTCGACTACGCCAAGGGCTACGTCCAGGAGCGCAAGCAGTTCGGCAAGCCCATCGCCGACTTCCAGGGCATCCAGTTCATGCTCGCCGACATGGCCATGAAGATCTCGGCCGCCCGCGCCCTGACCTACCAGGCCGCCGCCGCCTCCCAGCGCGTCGACGCCGACCTCACCTACCAGGGCGCCGCCGCCAAGTGCTTCGCCTCGGACGTGGCGATGGAGGTCACGACGGACGCGGTGCAGTTGCTCGGTGGCTATGGCTACACCCGCGACTACCCCGTGGAGCGCATGATGCGCGATGCGAAGATCACACAGATCTACGAGGGTACGAACCAGGTCCAGCGGATCGTGATGGCCCGCAACCTGCCGTAACGACTGGCCGAACCAGCCCCGGTCCGCGCTTCGAGCGGGGCCGGGGCTGTTCTCGTGCCGGTGACTCCTCCGGTCGGTGTGCGTGTCGATCAGCCGGGAGACCGTTCACCGGCTCGTCTTCGCCGCGTGCAGGAGGAAGTCCGCCCAGGCGATGGGGTGGTGAAAAGCCCTCGGGCTCAGTCCTCGTACCCCTCCGCCGCCCGCTTCTCCCTCAGCTCCATGATCGCCCGACGCCGGGCCAGGCGGTGGGTGCGGCGGATCTGGGCCTCCTGGTAGCGGCGCTTGTCGCGTTCGGTCTCCGGGAGGACCGGAGGAACCCGGCGCGGCTTGCCGTCGGCGTCGACCGCCGCGAAGACGAGGTAGGCCGAGCCGACCTGCGTGGGCGGGGCGGACTCGTTCCAGCGCTCGGCCAGGACGCGGACGCCGACCTCCATGGAGGTGCGGCCGGTCCAGTTGACCTGGGCCTTGACATGGACCAGGTCGCCGACGCGGACCGGCTCCAGGAAGGCCATCTCGTCCATGGAGGCGGTGACGGCCGGCCCGCCGGAGTGCCGCCCGGCCACGGCCCCCGCCGCGTCGTCGACCAGCTTCATGATGACCCCGCCGTGCACCGTCCCCAGAAGGTTCGTGTCGTTGTGGGTCATGATGTGGCTGAGGGTGGTGCGGGACGCCGAAGTCGGCTTGCCCGGGATGTCCGGAGTGCCGGAATCCGCAGCTGGGGCCTGGTCTGTCATGGCCCCCACCTTATGCCGAGGCGGCATGAGGGGGATTTGTGTCAGCTTCGCCACAGCCCTGCTCTGATTTTCCGACGACCCTTGTATGGCACACAGCAGCGCCCGGCACACTGGGGCGCATGAACAATTGGCCCGAGGGATGGTCCGACGACAACCGCGGCAGCCGGTACGGACGCGGCAGCGGGAGCGCACAGCCCGAGAGCGCCCGTGTCATGCGGCAGGTCCGCCGCGGTCCGGCGCCGTCACCCGGGCAGGGTGCCTACGGCGGCGCCCCGCAGTACGCCGGCGGGGTACCGCAGCAGCCGTCGTACGTCGACGGCGGCTACGCCGAGCCGTCGAGCGGCTACGACAGCGGCTACAACACCGGTCAGGTGTACGGCTCCGCCGGGGGCAGAGGCCCGGGCGGGCCGGGCGGCGGCGTGTACGAGCCGCGTCCCGCGCCGAACTGGCGCCGCCGTATCAAGGTGACGACCCTCATACTCGTGACCGTCCTGGTCGTGACGAGCGTCGCCACGTACTTCTGGGCCGACTCGAAGCTCAACCGCGACGTCGACCTGTCGAAGGTCATCGAGAGACCGGAGGCGGGCGAGGGCACCAACTACCTGATCGTCGGCTCCGACAGCCGCGCGGGTCTGTCGGCCGAGGACAGGAAGAGGCTGCGCACCGGGTCCGCCGAGGGCAAGCGCACGGACTCGATGATGATCCTGCACACCGGCAGCAACGGCCCCACGCTGATCTCCCTGCCCCGCGACTCGAACGTCACGATCCCGCAGTTTCAGGGCTCTGAGTCCGGCAAGGTCAGGCCCGCCATGGGCGCCAACAAGCTGAACGCGGCGTACTCGATCGACGGGCCCACGCTGCTGGTGCGCACGGTCGAGTTCAACACCGGCCTGCACATCGACCACTACGTCGAGATCGGCTTCGGCGGCTTCGCGAACATCGTGGACGCGGTCGGTGGCGTCGAGATGGACATCCCCCAGGACATCAAGGACACCAAGTCGGGCGCGGACCTCAAGAAGGGCAAGCAGACGCTGAACGGCGAACAGGCCCTCGCCTTCGTCCGCACCCGCTACGCGCTCGCCGGGTCCGACCTGGACCGAACGAAGAACCAGCAGAAGTTCCTCTCGGCGCTCGCCAACCAGGTGGCCACGCCGAGCACGGTCCTCAACCCGTTCAAGCTCTACCCGACCATGGGCGCGGGCCTCGACTCACTCGTGGTCGACAAGGACATGGGCCTGCTCGACCTGGCGTCCATGTTCTGGGCGATGAAGGGCGTCAGCGGCGGCGAGGGCAAGTCCATGAACATGCCGATCGCGGGCAACTCCGCGAACGGCAACCTCCAGTGGGACAACGCGAAGGTGAAGACGCTGGTGCAGCAGCTGAAGAACGATGAACCCGTGACGGTGAGCAGCGGCTGACGGACCGTGGTCGACGAAGAGCCGGGTAAAGCCGGCCCGTTGGCTGAAAGTCCTTTACTCCATATACATGAACATGCCATGATCGGCCCCCTGTTCGACAGGATCAACAGGGGGACACATGCGCCTGACCGGATTTTCCCGCCGTCTCGTCGCCAGAGGCCTGGCCGTCTCGCTGACCGCGATGGGCTTGTCGGTTCTCGGCAGCCAGACTGCGTCGGCCGCCTACTGCAGCGAGGACTCGAGCGTGGTGTACAGCGCCTACGGCCACTCCGCCGCTTGGTTCAAGCACGACGGCGACAAGATCTACGTGAAGGACTCGGTGGCCGACGGTCACTCGGCCGTCGCCGTGATCTCGGTCCAGTACCCGGACGGCAGCGGTGGGCTCTACGACATCGTCTGGAACCGACAGGGATCCGGCACCACGATCAGCGAGGCGTACGGCACCGCCCTGGACGAGTGCACCCTGGTCAACGTCTCGGCCTGCGTGGGCAACTACTCCACGAAGAAGTACTGGGACTGCATCGCCGGCCGGCCCGGCATCGCCTAGGAGCACCACCGCCGCGGTACCAAGGGCACCCGCCGGGCGCTCTTGGTACCGCGGTGATGCGGTCCTCACATCGTGGCGGCCGACATCGAGCGGCACGTCTCGGCGCAGCGGCGACACGCCTCGGCGCAGCGCATCATCTGGGCGTCGTCCGGCATGGACATACACGCCTCGGCGCACATGTCACAGGCCCGGGCGCACATCGCGCACATCTCGGCCGACAGCGGCGAGCGGCGCATCATCATGTCGGCGCACAGACGCGTCATCTCGGCGCAGTCCATGACGGCGCGCATGATCTGCATCTGGGCCGTGCCGCCCATCTGCAGGCAGGAGCTCATGGTCTCCTCGCACACGCTGTGGCAGGTCATGCAGGCCTGGACGCAGTCCTGCATCTCCTTGCTGAGCGGGGTGGTGGTGGCGGGCTGCTGGGTCATGACTTCCTCCCGGGGGGAGACGGGGAGGGCCGGGGACCGGCCTCCGTGTCTTCCGTCCTACGCCTGTCGGGCCCGGTCCGCCATGGGGCGGAAGAAGCCAATCCGCATGTGTGTGCCAGCTACCCGCACCCCACCTCGTCCCCTCGCACCACCCCGTACTCGCCCTGCCCCGGCTCCTCGGCCCGCACCCGCTGCACGCGCTCGAAATCCGAGCCCGCGATCACCTTCAGGGTCGCGCCCTGGCCCTTGACCGGCCGGAGCTCGCTGCCCGGCAGGGCCGCCGCGAGGGACTTGGCCGAGCGGTCCCAGCGGGGGTCGTAGGCGACGATGGTGCGTTTCACGTCTGTCGTGGCGGAGTTCACGGGTGTGCGGGTCGTACGGAAGCCCGTCGACGCGAGCGCCGCGTCCACCCGGCGGCCGAGGCCGGGCGTGCTCGTGCCGTTCTCCACCTGGACGTGGATCTGCTGCGGGGCGACCGGGACGATCCGGGCGGTGTTGTGCGCGCGGGGCACGGACAGCGGCTGGTCCTCGCGCAGGGAGCGGAAGAGGCGCTCCGCCTTCGCGGGGTCCCACTTCAGCGTCGAGCCGACACCCTCGACGGCGAATCCCATCCGCCCGATCGGGACGGTCGTGAACTCCGAGGAGGAGGGGGAGAAGTTCCGCATGGCCCGGCCCAGGTCCAGCATCTCGTCCGTGCCGAAGCCCTTGTCGGCGCGTACCGAGCCGAGGACCGCCCGGGTCACGTCCCGGAACTTCATCGGGTTGAGGAGGATGCCGGAGGAGGTGACCCGGTCCACGAGCGCCGCCATGAAGCGCTGCTGGCGTTGCATCCGGCCCAGGTCGGAGGCCCCGTCGACGTGCCGGGCGCGCACGTACTGCAGCGCCTCCCCGCCCGCCAGGGTGTGCCGCCCGGTCGGCAGGTCGAGGCCGGTGTAGCTGTCCTTCATGGGGGTGGCGGTGCAGATCCGCACGCCTCCGACCACGTCCACGGTCTTCATGAAGCTGGTGAAGTCGACCTCCAGATAGTGGTCGATCTTCACCTTGGTCATGCTCTCGACCGTCCGCACGGTCAGCTGCGGACCGCCCTCCGCGTACGCCGCGTTCAGTTTGACCGGGTGTCCCTCGTGCCGCCTGCCGGTCGTACGGTCGACGTGCGCGGGCGTCACCGCGTACGAGTCGCGGGGCAGGCTCACCACGCTCGCCCGCTCCCGGTCCTCCGAGATGTGCACGATCATCATCGTGTCGGTGCAGTGGCAGGGCGCGCCGCCGAGCCGGTACTTCCGCCGCTCCTCCGGGCTGATCTTCTCGCGGCCGTCGGTACCGACCAGCAGGACGTTCATGCCGTGGCCCGCCTGGGGGCGGTTCTTCATGTCCTTGAAGGCGTCGACCCGGACGATGTCCGCTTCCAGGCTGCTCATCACCGCGTGCCCGATGCCGGCGGAGGCCAGGACCACCACGGACAGCGTGGTGACCGCCCGCAGGGCCCAGCGCGGCTTCCGGCGCGGCACCGGTGGGGCCGGCCTGCGCGGGGCGCGGCCGGGGGAGGGCTGCGGGCGGCGCCGCGGGGCGGCGGTGGTCCGGGGGGACCGCGGCGGCGTGGGCAAGGGGATACCTCCGGACGGCGGCCGTACCTGGGATCCGTGACACCGTAGGCCGATACGATCTGCGGCCCGCGGTACCGCCCCGGCGGCGCGCACCCGTGTCCCCCGTTCGCGGTAACGTGAGCCCCCTATGAACGCCAATCCCGACGTGCGGCTCCCCGCCGTTTCCGTGATCATGCCCGTCCTCAACGAGGAACGGCATCTGCGGGGAGCAGTCCAAGCGATCCTCGCGCAGGAGTACGCCGGCGAGATGGAGGTCGTGATCGCCCTCGGTCCGTCCACGGACCGCACGGACGAGATCGCCGCCGAGCTCGTGGCAGAAGACGCGCGTGTTCACACCGTCCCGAACCCGACCGGTCGTACGCCCGCGGCGCTGAACGCGGCGATCAACGCCTCCAGCCACCCGATCGTCGTCCGCGTCGACGGGCACGGCATGCTCTCCCCGAACTACATCGCCACCGCCGTACGGCTCCTGGAGGAGACCGGCGCGCAGAACGTCGGCGGCATCATGCACGCCGAGGGCGAGAACGACTGGGAGCACGCCGTCGCCGCCGCGATGACCTCGAAGATAGGGGTCGGCAACGCCGCCTTCCACACGGGTGGGCAGGCGGGCCCGGCCGAGACCGTCTACCTGGGTGTGTTCCGGCGCGAGGCGCTGGAGCAGCAGGGCGGCTACAACGTGGAGTTCATCCGCGCCCAGGACTGGGAGCTGAACTTCCGTATCCGTGAGGCCGGCGGGCTGATCTGGTTCTCGCCCGAGCTGAGGGTGTCGTACCGGCCGCGGCCGAGCGTGAAGGCGCTCGCCAAGCAGTACAAGGACTACGGCCGCTGGCGCCACGTCGTCGCCCGCTACCACGAGGGCTCGATCAACCTGCGTTACCTCGCTCCGCCGACCGCGGTGTGCGCGATCGCGGCCGGGACCGTGGTGGGCGCGCTGCTGACGCCGTGGGGTTTCGTGGTGCCCGGCGGCTATCTCGCGGCGATCCTGCTCGGCTCGGTGCCCGCGGGCAAGGGGCTGCCGCTGAAGGCGCGGCTGCAGATCCCGGTGGCGCTCGCCACCATGCACATGTCGTGGGGCTGGGGCTTCCTGACCAGTCCGCGGTCGCTGGCGAGGAAGGTCATCGCCTCCCGCCGCCCGGCGGTCCGCGCGGACGCCGCCACCGGCTGACGCACGTACGTTCGCCGCTCGTGTCCGGGCCCCGCCCCCTGTGGGCGGGGCCCGTTTCCGTCACCAGGTGAACGCCGGGTCGACCTTCATGCAGGCCTTGTCGTCTGCGCCGTTGAGGGCGTTGGCCGACTCCGGGGTCTTGTCGTCCTGCTTCGGCGCCTCGTAGTCGGTGCCCTCGCGCCAGTCGGCGCCCACGACGAGTGTGACGCCGGAGACCTCGGTCGACCGCTTCACCGAACTGAGCGGAATGCCCAGGGCCTTGGCGACCCGCTGGGCGTCGCCCTCCAGGTCGGCGCTCGGGTAGCGGACGACGGTGCGGTCCTCGCTCCACGAACCGTCGGTGTCGGCGACGGCCTGGGCGAAGCCCTTCTCCGTGAGCAGGCCGGCCACCGTGCTCGCACGGCCACGTGCCGGGGCCAGGGTGTCGGTGCGGGTGCCGTTGCGGACCTGGACGGGGATCTCGTCGTCGGCCGCGGCCGGGTCGGCGGAGTCCTGCTCCGTCGTCTGCTTCCCGGCCTTGTCCCGGCCGTCCAGAGCGATGTCCTGGCGCACCAGCCGGAACAGCTGCTCGGCGTCCTCGGTGGGCTCCACGCGGGCGCCGACGTACCGGTTGGGCATCGTGGTCATGGTGATGCGCTTCGGCTCCACCTTGCGCAGCTCGGTGCTGAGGTCGTAGAGCTTCTTCACGGTGTCGAGGCCGGGGTCGACCGTCAGGGCCCGGGTGGCCTCCTCGGCCAGTCTGCGGAGCTTGTTCGGGCTGCTCAGGGTGGCGTTGTCGCGCAGTTGGCGGACCATCGCGTTCATGTACATGTGCTGGGCCTTGGAGCGGGCGAGGTCGCTGCCGTCCTCGAAGCCGTAGCGGGTGCGCAGCCACTGCAGGGCCTGCTCGCCCTGGATGTACGAGGTGCCCTTCTCCAGTTTCAGGCCCGAGCCCTTGCCGTCGGAGGTGCGGGAGTGGATGTTGGCGTCGACGCACACCGGGACACCGCCGACGGCGTCGGCCATCGACACCACGCCCGCGAAGTCGACCATGATGAAGTGGTCGATGTGGATGCCGGTGAGCTCCTGCCAGGTGGCCACGGTGCAGCCCGGGCCGCCGTGGCCGAGGCTCTGGTTGGTCATCCTCCGGCCCTGGGTCGCCTCGTACACCTTCCCGTCGTCGGGGTCGGTGCACTTGGGGATCTTCACCAGGGTGTCGCGGGGCATGCTGATGACGGACATGTTGGTGCGGTCGGCGGACAGGTGCAGCAGCATCTGGACGTCCGCGAGGGGGGTGGCGCCGAACGTCTCGCGGGCGCCGCCGAGTTTCTGGTTCTCCTTGCTGTCCCGCGCGTCGGAACCGATGAGCAGGATGTTCAGCGGGGTCTGACCGGCCGCGTTCGGGGTGGGAGCGGCGACCTTGCTGTCGCCGAGGTTCAGGGCCTCCTTCTTGATGTTGCCGTTGAGGTGCCGGTAGTACACGTAACCGGCTCCGGCCGTCCCGAGTATGAGCAGGGCGAGCACGGCGGCGGACCATTTCAGCAGCCGACGCGGGCGCCGGGGCCGGCCGGCACTACTCCGGCCATCGCCGTCACCGTCGCCGTCGTCGGGGGGTTGTGCGCTCGCCAGGCCGGCCGGCCCGGCCTCCCGCGCCGGTGCGGGGGCGTGCCCCGGCTCCCCGGCGTCCGGAGCCGGCGCATCGGCGGCGTCGGCCGCCTTCGCGGCCCCCGGCGATCCGCCTTCACCGTCAGGCGTCTTCGCCTCCGACTCGCCCGGGACTCGTTCACGGCGGCGGACGCCCTGCCGCGTTTCGTTCTCCCGCACACCGCTCTGCGTCACTTTTCCCGGTCCTTCCCGCCGACGGCGCATGCAACAGGCCCGCCCTGCCTCCTGTTAGACGCACGACGGGCCTGTCAGTTGCCCTCAGCGGGTCAACTCGCGCACTTCACCTTGTCGGCCGTGGACTTCTCCACGTCCGAAGCGTCGACCGGGGCGTTGATCTTCACACCCGCGCCCTTGTAGTCCTTGCCGAGGGTGAGGGTCATCGTCGGCACACCCTGGGAGTTGGTCACGCTCTCGCCGGGCTTCAGCGCCGCCCCGGACAGTCCCATGATGTCTGCGAGGCGGCGGGCCTGGTCGGCCTGGTCGGGGGCGTACTCGAGCGTGGTCTTCGCCAGGGCGGAGGGCGCGTTGCCGCCGTTCTCGGACTTGGTCACGCCCTCCTCGACCTGGAGGTACTGGAGCGTCTTCTGCGCGCTGCCGGCGACGGCACCGCCGTTGAGGATCCGCACCCGGACGTCGGAGGCCGGGGCCTTGCTGCCCTTCAGCCGCGCGGCCTCGGCGTCCTTCTCCTTCTTCTTCTGCTCCTTGACCTCGGTGAACGAGATGTCGTTCACGATCATGTCGAACACCTGCGGGGCCTTCGACGGGTCGAGGACGACCGTCGCCTTCACCCGCTCCGCGGGGTTGTCCACCACCGGCACCGTCGCGAAGCTGATGTTCTTCGTCGGCACCTTCTTCAGCTCCAGCGCGACGTCCTTGAGCGTGCCGACGCTGCCGATGGCCTCGTCCACGGTCAGCGCCTTGGTGGCGGCCTCGGCCAGCTTCAGCAGCTTGGAGGGGTTGATGAGGGTGTCACTGGAGGACATCTTGCGCATGAGCGAGCCCAGGAACTGCTGCTGCACCTTGATCCGGTCGAGGTCGCCGCTGTTTCCGAAGCTCTTGCGGGTGCGGACGAACGCGAGAGCCTGCTCGCCCTCGACCGTCGACTCGCCCGCGGGCAGGACGAGTTTGGACTCCTTGTCGTTCACCGGCTTCTCCACGCAGACGTCGACGCCGTCCACCGCCGTGGTCAGCGTCTTCACCGCGTTGAAGTCGGCCATCATGAAGTGGTCGGGCTGGATGCCGGTGTTCTCCTTCACCGTGCGCATGGTGCAGCCGGGGTCCCGGCCGCTCTCGCCGAGGCTCCGGTTGAAGCGGACGCCCTGCTGGCCCGGAATGATCTTCTCCGAGCCGTCCTCCAGCTTCGTCGGGCAGTCAGGGATGTTCACGATCAGGTCCCGGGGGATGCTGAGCACGGTCGCGTTGGAGCGGTCCTCGGCGACGTGCAGCAGGATCGTGGTGTCGGCGTGCCCGGAGCTGCCCTTGTCGCCGTAGCCCTCGTTGCCCTCGCCGGTGCGCTTGTCCGTGCCGATGATGAGGATGTTGAACGCCTCGGACTTGCTGAAGTTGCTCGCTCCCGCGCTGCCGACGTCGGTCGTGCTGACGTTGCCCTCCAGGTGCTGGAGGTAGAAGTAGCCGGCCGCGCCGACACCGACCAGCAGAAACGCCATCGTGCCGCCGGTCCACACCAGCACCTTCTTCGCCTTCTTCGGCTTCC
Source organism: Streptomyces sp. NRRL S-455 (assembly GCF_000717875.1). Taxonomy (GTDB): domain Bacteria; phylum Actinomycetota; class Actinomycetes; order Streptomycetales; family Streptomycetaceae; genus Streptomyces. The sequence goes on along the minus strand of NZ_JOCT01000038.1, from coordinate 33,764 downwards.
GCTGCACCGGCCGTCGCCCGGCACGCCGCCCCGGCGGCGGTTCCTCGGGGGCGCCGCGCCGCCTGCGCTGCGGCGGGACATCGGTGCGGGGCGCCGCACTACGACGGCCCGCGCCCGCACGTTCCCCGGCGCCCGGCGACTGCGCTGCGGATGGAGTCAGTCGCAGTTCGTATTCGCCGGTGTTCGGATTGAGTACCCACTGGTCTGCGGGGTCGATCTGATCCCCCCGCCCACGGCGTTGCGCGTCCACGGTCTTGTTTCCTCCGTCGGGGCACGCGGCGCCCTCTCCCCCCGGAAGGCGCACGGGTACTTGGTCATCACAGAAGCACTGGATCGCTCACACTATCCGCCCAGTTGAACGCCGGTGTGCGCCGAATGACAAATTCACCGTCCATACATTCGGGCAATCCAGCCCAATTCCATGCCGTGAATCTCTACCAGCGGTAGGGCGCGTACACGTCCATGCACTTTCCGGTGTCGGAACCATTGAGCGCGTCCGCGTCGCCGGGCAGGTCCCCGGCCTTCGGCGACGGCTGCTTCGGATAGGCCGTGCCCGTACGCCAGTCGGCGCCCACGACCACGGTGACGCCGGAGACATCGGTCGACCGTTTCACCGAACCCGCGGGAATGCCCAGCGACTTGGCGACGCGCTGGGCGTCGCCCGCCAGTTCGGCGCTCGGATAGCGCACCACGGTCCGTTCCTCGGACAGCGCGGGTGAGGTGTCCGCGGCGGCCTTGCTGAAGCCCTTGCCCACGAGCGACTGCGCGACGGAACTCGCTCGGCCGCTCACCGGGCCGAGGATGCTCGACCGCGTGGCGTTCCGCACCAGGACGCCGATCTCGTCGTCCGCAGCGGCAGGGTCGTCGGACACCTTGCGCGCGGCCCCGGACGGCTTCCCCGCGCCCGGTTTCCCGCCCTTGTCGTCGAAGGGCACGTCGTCGCGGAGCATGGCCCACACCCGGTCGGCGTCGGCGCCTGCCGGGATCAGGTGGTTGGCGTTCTCCGGGTCCGCCGCGGTGGGCAGTGTCGTCATGGTGATGCGGTCCGTCGGGACGGTCTTCAGCTGCATGCCCAGGTCGTACAGCTTCTTCACCGTGCCGATCTCCTCGGACACATGCAGCGATCTGGTGGCCGCCTCGGCCAGGTCCGTCAGCCGGCCGGTGTCGGTGAAGACGTTCTGCGCCTTGAGCGTGCGGATCATCGAGTTCATGTACATGTGCTGCGCCCTGGCCCGCAGCGGGTCGCTGCCCCAGGCGTGGCGGGTGCGCAGCCACTGGAGCGCCTGCACCCCCTGGACCTTCCGGTGACCGGCCCTCATCTTCAGACCCGAGCCGCCCGGTACCCCGGGCAGCGGGCGGTCCCACACGTTCTGCTCGACGCACACGTCGACCCCGCCGATGGCGTCCGCCATCTTCACGACGCCGGCGAAGTCGATCGTCATCCAGTGGTCGATGTAGACCCCGGTGAGGTTCTCCCAGGTCGCCAGCGTGCAGCCCGCTCCGCCCCGGGCCAGCGACGCGTTGATGATCGTGTTGACCGGCGGGTACGTCCTTCCGGTCTTCGGGTCGGTGCACTTGGGTATGTCGACCCGGGTGTCGCGCGGGATGGTCACCACGGAGGCGCTCTCGCGGTCCGCGGCCAGGTGGATCAGCATCTGCACGTCGCCCCGGGGTGGGTTGTCGCGGTCCTTCCGGGCGCCGCCCAGCCGCACGTTCTCGTCGGAGGCGCGGCTGTCGGAGCCGATCAGCAGGATGTTCAGGGGCGTCTGTCCGGCCGCGTTCGGGGCGGCCTTCCGCGCCTTGGAGTCGCCGCTGCTGCGCGCGCCCTTCTGGATGTTGCCGTTCAGGTGCTCGTAGTAGAAGTAACCGGCGCCGGCCGTCCCCAGGATCAGCACGGACAGGGTCGTCGCCGACCAGCGCAGGGCGCGGCGCCCGGTGCGGGGACGCCTGCTGTCACGGCTCTCTGCGCCGTCCCGCCCGAAGGGGCCGCCCGGTTCCGGCACCCGCGGCCCGGCACCCGGTGCCGCCCCCTCCTCGTACCCCCTGCTGCTCTGCCGCATCTGCTTTCCCCCACCCCCGTGTCACCGGACAAGGCCTGCCGTACGCCTTGTGAGACGTACGGCAGGCCCCTCAGGTCACTCGGCGCACTCGACCTTGTCCGCCGTGGACTTGTCGACGCCCTCCGGCGCCTTCGCCGGAGCGGTGAGGGAGACGCCCGCGCCCTCGAAGTCCTTGCCGAGGGTGAGCGTCATCGCGGGCAGCCCCTGGCCGTTCTCCACGCTCTCGCCCGGCTTCATCGCCGACCCGGACAGGCCCATGATGTCGGCGAGGCGGCGCGCCTGGTCGGCCTGGTCGGGGGCGTACTCGAGCGTGGTCTTCGCCAGTTCGGAGGGCGCGTTACCGGCGTTCTCCGACCTGGTCACGCCCTCCTCGTTCTGCAGCCAGCCGAGCGTCTCCTGGGCGCTGCCGGCGTCGGCACCGCCGTTGAGGATCCGCACCCGCACCTCGGAGGCCGGGGCCTTGGCGCCCTCCAGCCGGGCGGCCACCGCGGCCGCCTCCTTCTTCTTCTGCTGCTTGACCGCGGTGAAGGAGACGTCGTTCTTGATCATCTGGAAGACCTGCGGGGCCGTCGACTCGTTGAGGACGACCGTCGTCTTGACCTTCTCCGCCGGGTTGTCGATCACCGGGGTCGTGGTGAACGTCAGGTTCTTGGTGTCGAGCTTGCCCAGCTCCATGCCGAGGTCCTTCAGTTTGCTGATGCTGTCCAGCTGCGAGTCGACGGTCAGTGCCTTGGTGCCCGCCTCGGCCAGGTCGAGCATCTTGGAAGGGCTGGTGAGCGTGTCGTTGGACTTCAGCTTGCGCATCAGCGCGCTCAGGAACTGCTGCTGCAGCCCGATCCGGCTCAGGTCGCCGCCGAAGCCGACGGCGTGCCGGGTGCGCACGAACGCGAGGGCCTGCTCGCCCTCGATCGTGTGGGTGCCCTTCGACAGCTTGAGGTGCGAGTCCGGGTCGTCGATGTCCTTGCCGAGACAGACCTCGACCCCGCCGACCGCGCTGGTCAGCGTCTTGACCGCGTTGAAGTCGGCGACCATGAAGTTGTCCGGCTTGACGCCGGTCAGCTCGGTCACGGTCCGCATGGTGCAGCTGGGCGTACGGCCGTCCTGGCCGAGGCTGGTGTTGAAGCGGGCCTGCGGCGTGCCGGGGATGACCTTCTGTGAGCCGTCCTTCTGCGTCGTCGGGCAGTCCGGCACGTCGACGATCAGGTCACGCGGGATGCTCAGCGCGGTCGCGTTGGAACGGTCCTTGGAGACGTGCAGCAGGATCGTGGTGTCGGCGTGACCGACACTGCCCGCGTCGCCGTAGCTCTCGTTGCCCGCGCCGGTGCGCTTGTCGGTGCCGATCAGCAGGATGTTGATGGCCTTGTCCTTCTGGAAGCCACCGGTGCTCGCGCCGTCGTCGGAGACGGACGCGATGTTGCCGTTCAGGTGCTCGATGTAGAAGTACGCGGCACCCGCCCCCGCGACCAGCACGAACGCCATCGCGCCGCCGGTCCACAGCAGGGCCTTCTTCCCCTTCGCGGCCTTCTTGGCCGGCCGGCGCCCGCGCCGCCCGGGCAGTGGCTCCTCCGGCACCCGGCGGCGCCTGCGCGACGGTGGTACCGCGCGGCCGGGCGTCTCGGACCGCCGACCGGGCGCCTCCGCACGGCCGCGCGCCGGCGTGTCCATGTCGGAGGACGGTGGCCTGCGGGGGCTGGGAACGCCTGACTGCAGTGGGGAACTGGGCGGTCGCATTTCGTATTCGCCGGTGTTCGGATTGAGCACCCACTGGTCTGCGGGATCGATGTCGTCCGCCCGCCCACGGCCTTGCGCGTCCACGGTTGTCTGTTTCCTCCGTCGGGGCGCGGCGCCTTCCCCCTCCAAGGCGCCCGGGTCTCGGTCACACAGTGCGCGACCTCAGGACCGTCCTCAGAGCCGGGCGCACCGGATCGCTCACACTAACCGCCCGGTTCAGCGTCGAGCGACGACGGTGATGCATTGCACGTCCCTACACCTGGGCAATTCGCCCATTTCTCAAGTGAAGAGTTCGTTACCTTGGAGTTGCTTGGCGCCCGCTTTACTCACAGGTGTCCTCGGCTGCCGTGTTGCCCCGGAACGTCGGTGGAGGAGAAACGGTGACGACGGGCCCCGTGAACGGCCCCGCAAATGGCACCGCAAACGGCCCGGTATACGAATCCCCGTACGAACCGTCATGCGAATCGGCGGACCTCCGTGGGGCGGAACCATGCGGCGCGTGCCCCGCGACCACCACCGGCGCGTCCGTGCGCAGCCGCTCGAACAGCCTCTCCGCCTCGGGCTCCACGAGTTGGTCGCGATTGGCGTCGTACGCGTACGAGCGCCGAGGGACGGTCAGGAATTGCACTTGTTCCATGGGGATGTCGCGCAGCCCCCGCACGAGTTCGTACAAACCGCGAAGGCTCGCCAGATCCGGATCGGTTGTGAGCGAGGATGTGGCGGCGTCGAGCACGGGATACAGCTTCACCGGATTCAGCAGCACGTCATTGCTGCGCACCTTGTTGGCGAGTGCCCCGAGGAACCGCTGCTGCCGCTCCATTCTTTCCGTGTCGCTGCCGTCACCGAGCGACTTGCGGGCACGGACGTAGCCCAGGGCCTGCTCGCCGTTGAGTGTCACCCGTCCCGCCGGCAACTTCAGCTTGGCCGCCCGGTCGTCGATCGACTCCTTCAGGCACACCTCGACGCCGTCGACCGCGTCGACCATCTTCTTGAAGCCATGGAAGTCGACGACGACGTGGTGGTCGACGCGGATGTCGGTGAGCTTCTCGACGGTCCGGATGGTGCAGGCCGAACCGCCCAGCTGGAAGGCCTGGTTGAACATGGCGAACCTCGGTGCGCTGCGGGACCCGTCAGGGCGCCGGCAGCCCGGCAGGTCCACCATCAGGTCCCGGGGCAGGGAGACGGCGGTGGCGCTGCTCCGGCCCGCGGACAGGTGCAGCAGGATCGTGGTGTCCGACCGCTCGGTCCCGGAGTCCCGTCCGTAGCGGGCGTTGTCGTCGCCCTCGCGCGAGTCCGACCCGATCAGCAGGATGTTCCGCGCGTCCTTGACCAGCGAGGTGGGCCGCTCCTTCTCGTACCGCGCGAGCTCGGCCGCGGCCGCCTCGTCGGGCGTGATGTTCCCGCTGAGCTTCGCGTACACCGCCCATCCGGCCCCCGCGGCCACCGCGACGAGGGCGGTGCCCCCGAACGCCGTCCACCGCACCCACCGCCGCCGACGCCGCCGCACCAGCCCCCGGCCGCTGGCCGAGGCGCCCGCGCCGGCCTTCGGCTTCCGGAAGGACCCACCACTGGTGCCGGCCAAGACAGCACCCCTCCAGACACCTGACGTAGGAACGCGCCGCGCGCACTTCTCCTACGACTGTGGCGTGGATGGGGGGTGGGGGAGGGGTGGGGATGGGCCGAACGGGGGAGGGTAGGCGCAGCGGCACTCCCGTAGCGTCGGGTTGCCCCCCGGCCCCCAGCACCGACGCCGAGCACCCTAAAACGCCCTACCGGGCGATGGCCGTAACCCGCTCATTCTCCACCCGCTTGTCCAGCACCTCGTCCCCGGCCCGCTCGAGATGCCGGCACAGCACCACGGAACCCCCCGTGGCCAGCGGCCCGTACAACCCCGCGTTCAACCCCTCCCACGTGTCGTACGGAAGCCCCGACAGGATCCGCGACCCCGGCCCCGTGAGCCCCAGCCTTGTCGCCTCCGCCCGAGCCCGCTCCACGACCTCCGCGCCACTGAACTCCCGCCCCGCCACGACCAGCGCGGGCTCCTCCGGATCCACGGGCGCGTACGGCACGAACCGGTCGCCCTGCCCCGGCACCTCCACCGCGTAGTCGACGAAGCCCTCGGGAGTTTCCGGGAACCGCCCGCCGAGGGGCCGCAGCGCCATCGCGATCCGTGCCCCGGAACAGGCCCGCGCCGCCTCCAGCCCGTCCGGCCCGCTCACCACGACGTCGGCCGCCCGCGCATCCCCCGACACATCCGCGAGGACCCCCACCGACGAGCACGCCAGCAACCACACCGCCGTCTGCCAGTGCGCGGGCAGCAGCAGAGCCACCCGGTCCCCGGGCTCGACGGACAGCTCGTCCTGGAGGAGGTTGGCGGTCTTGGCCACCCAATTGGCGAAGGTGGCCACGGACAGTTCGACGCGTTCGCCCGTGGCGTCGTCGTAGAAGGTCACGAGCGGGCGTCCCGGATCCGCGGCGAGCGCGGAACCCAGCAGGTCGGCAGGGGTGCGATCGATGGCGTTCACCCGCGCAAGCGTACGTGCCGCACGGACCCGCACCCAACGCCCCGGCCACCGCCCCGCCGCCGGTCCGTCACCGGTTCGGCCGAACGTGGACCGACGGTGCGTCAAATCCCAAATGGACAGACTTATACGACTATGTCCAAGATCAGGGGCATGCGCGGAATCCTTGCTTCTTCCATCGGTGTCACCTGTGCGGCCGCTCTGGCCCTCCCGCTCACTCCTCCCGCCGTCGCGGCGACGGCGAGACCGGTACCGACCGCGGAAGCCGCCATGACAGCGAGACCCGCGCCCCGTGCGGGGACGCCGACCACGACCACGACCGACCGGCGCGCGGCCGAACCGTACGCCCTGGGCAGCACCCAGTCCCTCCCCCTCGAACCCCTCAGCCGCGACCGCGCCACCCCGAGCGCCCCCGGCACCACCGAACAGGGCCTGTCCCGCCGTGCCGTACGCCAGTTCTCCCTCCTCGGGGTCGTCTGGGACGACCCCGAAGCCGAACTGCACGGCCGCGTCCAGGTCCGCACCCGCTCCGCCGGCACCCGCACCTGGTCGGGCTGGCAGGACGTGGAGACGCACACAGCCGACCACAGGGCCGACCCGGGCGGCCCGGAGAGCGCCACCGACCGGGCGCGGGGCGCCACGGCACCACTCTGGGTGGGCGAGTCCGACGGCGTGGAACTCCGGGTCACGCCCGAGCCCGACGGCCCGGAAGCCGACCCCGGTCCCTACGGCACGGACGCCCACGACCTGCCCGCCGATCCCTCGCTCCCCTCCGGCCTCCGCCTCGAACTCGTGGACCCCGGCGAGGCGGCCCAGGACGCCTCACTCTCCGGCGCACCGGAGGAGAGCCCCCGCAACGCCGGCCCGAACGCCGGCCCGAACGCCGGCCCGAACGCCGGCCCGAACGCCGGCCCGAACGCCGGGACCTCCGCCGCCACGGCGGTCACCGCCGCCGCCGAAGCCTCCGCCGTCAACGCCGAGCTCGCCTCCTTCGGCGCCACCGAGATCGCGGAACTGAGCCGCCCCGAGACCGAGCAGGAGTACTTCGCCCTCAACGCGGGCGCGCTGACGGAGCAGCTGCTGCAGGCGAAGCCGTACATCGGCCCGCGGCCGCGCATCGTCACGCGCCGCGGCTGGGGCGCGAACGAGGGTCTGCGGGAGCGGAAGTTCCGCTACACCAAGAAGGTCAAGGCGGCTTTCGTGCACCACACCGCCAGCGGAAACAACTACAGCTGCTCGCAGTCCCCGTCACTCATCCGTGGTATCTACCGCTACCACGTACAGAGCATGGGCTGGCGCGACGTCGGCTACAACTTCCTCATCGACAAGTGCGGAAAGATCTACGAGGGCCGCGCCGGGGGCGTGGCGAAGCCGGTCCTCGGCGCGCACACCCGTGGTTTCAACAGCAACAGCATGGGGATCGCCGTCCTCGGTTCGTACGGCGCCACCAATCCGTCGTCCGCCGCCGTCAGGGCCATCGCCCGGCTCACGGCGTGGAAGCTGGGCCTGCACGGGGTCAATCCACGAGGGAAGACATACCTGAAGTCCGGGGGTGGCAATCTCTACCGAAAGGGCAAGAAGGTTCGACTGAACGTGATCTCGGGTCACCGGGACGGCTTTCAGACGGCGTGCCCGGGGCGCAAGCTCTACGGCAAGCTCGGCTCGGCCCGCTCCCAGGCGGCCCGGTACCAGGGCCGCTGAGACACACGTTCACCGCCGTCGGGGGGCAGCGGGGCGGAATGCCGCACGGCCAGCGAAGGCGCCACGGAACGGTCTGCATACACTGACCGGCCGAAAGACAGTTCGGCCGGTCCCGGCAGGAAGCAGAGACGACACGTGACAGAAGCGATCCTCCTGGTCGGCGGCAAGGGAACCCGGCTGCGCCCGCTCACGGTGCACACGCCCAAGCCCATGGTCCCGGCGGCCGGGGTGCCCTTCCTCACGCACCAGTTGGCGAGAGCGAGAGCGGCGGGCGTCGAGCACATCGTCCTGGCCACGTCCTATCTGGCCGAGGTCTTCGAGCCGTACTTCGGAGACGGATCCGCGCTCGGACTCCACCTCGAGTACGTGACGGAGGAGGAGCCCCTGGGCACCGGCGGAGCCATCCGCAACGTGGCCTCCCGGCTGCACTCCGGCCCCGACGACCCGGTGCTGATCTTCAACGGGGACATCCTGACCGGCCTCGACATCCGGGCCCTGGTGGACACCCACGCGACGACGGGCGCGGACGTCTCGCTCCACCTCACGAAGGTGACGGACCCGCGGGCCTACGGCCTGGTCCCCACGGACGAGACGGGCCGGGTGCTGGCGTTCCTGGAGAAGCCGCAGACGCCGGAGGAGATCGTCACCGACCAGATCAACGCGGGGGCGTACGTCTTCCGCCGCTCGGTCATCGACACCATCCCGCTGGGCCGCCCGGTCTCCGTGGAACGGGAGACCTTCCCCGGCCTGCTGTCCGCCGGGGCGCACCTGCAGGGCATGGTCGACTCGACGTACTGGCTGGACCTGGGCACACCGGCGGCCTTCGTCCGGGGCTCGGCGGACCTGGTCCTGGGCAGGGCCCCGTCCCCCGCGGTCCCCGGCCGCTGCGGCGACCGCCTGGTCCTCCCGACGGCGAGGGTCGCGGCCGACGCGAAGCTCTCGGGCGGCACCGTGGTGGGGGAGGGCGCCTTCGTCGCCGAGGGCGCCCGCGTCTTCGGCAGCACGATCCTCCCGGGGGCCGTGATCGAACCCGGCGCGGTCATCACCGACTCCCTCATAGGCACCCGGGCCCGCGTAGGCGAACGCTCGGTCCTCACGGGCACGGTCATAGGCGACGGCGCGACAGTCGGCCCCGACAACGAACTCCTCCAGGGCACCCGCATCTGGTGCGACGCCCAGATCCCAGCCGGAGCGGTCCGCTTCTCGTCCGACCAGTAACCGCCCCCGCCGCTGCGGGCAGTCGTGCCGCTGGGGCGGCACGGGTGGGCGCAGCGGCACCCCGCAGCGCCGGGCTGCGCACTCACCAGGCCCCAGCACCGACGCCGAGCACCCGGAAAAGGGGCAGCGCTCACAACACCCCGATATCCCACCGCGGCATCTTCGGCGCCCGCCGCCCCGGCACCCTCCCACTCAGCAGGATCAACCGAGCCGCCCGATGCCGCTGCCCCGCATACGGCTCCAGCAACTCCAGCATCACGGAGTCATCCGCATCCCGGTCCCCGGCGAGCGCCCACCCCACGATCCCCGGCAGATGCAGATCCCCGACGGTCACCTCGTCCGCCGCCCCGTGACTGCGCTGCACCGTCTCCGCCGAGGTCCACGGCCCGATCCCCGGCACGACCTCCAGCCGCGCCCGAGCGGCCCCCGGCTCCATCCGGACCGCCTCCTCCAACCGCCCGGCCACCCGGACCGCACGCAGAATCGTCGACGCCCGCTTGTTGTCGACCCCGGCCCGATGCCACTCCCACGACGGAATCAACGCCCACGTCCGAGGCGCCGGCATCACGCACATCCGCCCGGGCGCGGGCCCCGGCGCCGGCTCCCCGAACTTCCGCACCAGCAACCGCCACGCCCGATACGCCTCATCGGTCGTGACCTTCTGCTCCAGGATCGACGGGATCAGCGACTCCAGCACCAGCCCGCTCCGCGTCAGCCTCAGCCCCGGCCGCCGATGCCGGGTCAACGCCACCAGCCGGTGCCGCGGCACGAACGCGGACGGATCATCGGCGGCCCCGAGCATCTCCGGCAACTGCTCCAGCAGCCACTCCGCCCCAGGCCCCCAGGCCTCCCCGCGCACCCCACCGCCGTAGGCGCGGACCCGGAGCGTCCCGGGCCCGGCGGGCGTACGGCAGGCCCGCCACACGGACCCGTCCGGCGTCACACGGAACGTGGGATCCCCCGGCCCGCGCCGCAGCGGCCCCAGCACCAGCCCGAGATCCAGCGGCCCGTCCGGCACATGGTCCCGCACCCGCCCCGGTCCCGCCGCCTGCCGCGGCACGCCCCCGGCGACGGCGACATGCCCACCGCGCACCGTCGTACGGGTGGGTCTGGGAGCGAACCGACCTGCCATGGATGAAGTCCCTGGGATGCGAGCGAAGGAGGATACAAGCGAAGCAGGACACGAGCGAAGCAGCCCTACGAGGGTAGGCCCCGCCCCGCGCCTGTCACCGCACCTCGATGAACGCCCCCGCGTCCCGCTCCGGCCGCGGCCGGGGTTCCTCCGCCGGATGCCCGACCGCCACCGCGCCCATCGGGTCCCAGTCCGCGGGCAGTTGCAGCACCTCGCGCACCACGTCCCGGCAGAACATCGTCGACGACACCCACGCCGATCCGAGCCGCTCCCCGGCCAGCGCGACCAGGAAGTTCTGCACGCCGGCACCCGTGGCGACCACGAACATCTCGCGCTCGGCCCCGTCACGCCGGGCGTCGCCGTACGTGTGCGAGCCGTCCATGACCAGGCACGGAACGACGAGGTAGGGCGCGTTCCGCAGGACGTCCCCGCGCCGTATCCGCTTGGCGATGGACTCCTCCGTCTTGCCGTCCCGCCGCAGGTCCGCGATCCAGGCGTCCCGCATGGCGTCGAGCAGCCGCGTCCGCGACTCCCCGGACTCCAGCAGCACGAAGCGCCACGGCGTGGTGTGGTGCGGTGCAGGCGCGGTCACTGCCGCGGCCACCGCCCGTCGTACCGCCTCGGGATCGACGGGCTCGTCCGTGAAGGCCCGGACCGTACGCCGCTGGGTCACCGCCAGCCGTACCGCCTCCGAGGTGCCGAGCCGGAACATGTCGTCGCGCGCCCCGCGCAGCATGACCCGTGCCCCCTCTTCGCCGTCGCCGTCCGCGACCACGTGCGGCAGTCCGCGCACCACGGCGACGGGCAGCCCGGCCGCCTTGCCCTTGACCAGGTCGCCGGCGGCGGCGAGTTCGTCGGCGGTGGCGACGACGGTGGCGCCGAGCGGATTGCCGTACGCGTCCGTGCCCCCGCGCAGGTCGTCCAGTACGCGCACTCCGGCGGCGCCGATCGCGACATCCGTCAGCCCCGCGCGCCAGGGCCGCCCGAAGGTGTCGGTGACGACCACGCCGACGTCCACCCCGAGGACGTCCCGCAGCCCCTCGCGGATCCCGCGCGCCGAGGCGTCCGGGTCCTCGGGGAGCAACAGCACGGTCCCGGGAGGGGTGTTGGAGGCGTCGACCCCGGCCGCGGCCATCACGAGGCCCTGCCGGTTCTCGACGATCCGGAGGCTGCCGCGCCGGGCGACCACCCGCACGGTCTCCGCGTCGATGGCCGCCTCCCGGTCGGCCGCCTGGACGATCCGGCCCTCCGCCTTGGACACGATCTTCGACGTGACGAGCAGCACGTCACCGTCGGCGAGACCGGGCTCGGCGGCCGCGATCAGCTTGGCCAGGTCGTCCCCGGCCGTGACCTCCGGTATGCCCCCGAGGGCCCACACCCGGTAGCCGCCGTCGCCCTGCTCCGCGCCGCTCATGCCCCGCGCACCTCCTCCGCGAGAGCCAGCGCCTCCTGAGCCATCCGCGCGGTCGCGTCGGCGTCGGTCATCATCAGCGGCACGGCCCGGCAGCGGATCCCGGCGGCCTCCACACGCTCCACCGCGCCCGCGTCCACCGTGTCGACCAGCCAGCCGTCCAGCAGGCCCGAGCCGTAGTGCTCGGCCACCGCCGGTGCGGTCGACTCGACGCCCACCGCGGCGAGCACCTTGTCGGCCATGCCGCGCACGGGCGCGTCGCCGACGATGGGGGAGAGGCCGATCACCGGCACCCCGGCGTCCGCGATCGCCTCCCGGATGCCCGGCACGGCCAGGATCGTGCCGATCGACACGACCGGGTTGGACGGCGGGAAGAGGATCACGTCCGCCTCGGAGATCGCCTCCAGGACGCCCGGCGCGGGCTTCGCCTGGTCGGCGCCCACCGGCACGATCGCCTCGGCCGGCACCGAGGCGCGCAACCGCACCCAGTACTCCTGGAAGTGAACCGCCTTGCGCTCCCCGTCGACCTCGACGGCCACATGGGTCTCGACGCGGTCGTCGGACATAGGGATCAGCCGCACGCCCGGCTTCCAGCGGTCGCACAGCGCCTCCGTCACCGCGCTCAGCGGATATCCGGCGCCGATCATCTGGGTCCGCACTATGTGTGTGGCGAAGTCCCGGTCGCCGAGGCCGAACCACTCGGGCCCGACTCCGTACGCCGCGAGTTCCTCCTTGAGGTGGAAGGTCTCGTCGGCGCGCCCCCAGCCCTGCTCCTCGTTGATGCCGCCGCCGAGCGTGTACATCACCGTGTCGAGGTCCGGGCAGACCTTCAGCCCGAAGAGGTGGATGTCGTCCCCGGTGTTGCCGATGACCGTGATGTCCGCGTCCGGCACGGCCCGCTTCAGACCACGCAGGAACCGGGCACCACCGATGCCGCCTGCCAGAACCACAATGCGCATGGGAGCCAGTCTTGCAGGCCGCTGCGACAAGCGGTCAGCGGCTACGACAACCGGTCAGCGGCTACGGCAACCGGTCAGGCGGTCATGGCCCCCGGCGTGCTCCGGGCCTCGCAGTGCTGCGCCGTGTGCATGGGCATCTCCGTCAGGCCCGGGTAGTAGACGTGCAGGCTGACGGCCGGCTCCAGCGCGTCGTTGACGACTTCGTGCACGTACCCCGGCGCGAACACCCGCTGCGCGCCTGCCCGCAAGGCGCGTGTGCCCCGGTCCGTGCGCTCGGTCAGCGTGCCGTCCAGCACGGTCAGCACACCGGAGGAGCGGCCGTGGTCGTGCAGCCCGCTGCCCTGCCCGGGCACCCAGGACAGCAGCCACACCTCGTAGCCCGGGCCGGTGCGCAGCCGGTGGTACCAGCGGCTGGCCGCGTCGTAGCGGACGAGGTGCTCCCACTGGGCACGGTCGGCGGCGATGGCGCGGGCGAGGCCGACGAACTCGGCGACGGTGGCCGGGTGCTCGCGGGGGGCCTGGAGCAGGTGGGGGACTTCGAGGATGTCGCCGGCGATCTGGAGGTCGCTGTCGCTGTTCATGGGTGCGGTGGTTCCTCAGTGAAAGAAGGTCAGAGGGAACGAGAGCCGAGGGTCGGGGTGGCTCGGCCTTCAGCTGGAGCGGGTGTGGCTCAACAGCTGGAACAGCGACAGCTACAGCGAGCGCGGGCAGCACCGTGGGACCCGGCGGGGCGGGTCGAGGTGAGTGCCGAGTTCGCGAGCATGCCCACTAGGACACCGGTTCACACCTCCACTGTCAACTCGGCACCCGGTATGTGGGACGTGGTTCACCTCATCCGGTTCATCGCTCAGATGAAAGGTTTGTTCATGGCCCGTCCGGGACACATGGCGTCCATCCAGGCGCGTCAAACGCCGTTGCGGACTCGTGATCCGAATGTGATCCGGTTCGCTTCGACATGCGTGTCGGAACGAGATCGAACCTCTGGGCGTCCTTCTTCGTACGGGTCTGCGAGAGGTCCGGCGGACGTGCGGAGCCCCTGCGGGCTCCGTCGGTGTGTCAGGTTTTAAGGTGATTTGAACACTTTCCGCATGGGCTTGGTTCCGCAGAGTGAATAAGGGGCTCAATAGCAGATCTCGGCTTGACTCGCCCGGAGCAGCACACTTGTAATTTCACTCGTGTCGTTCAGCCGGAATCGGTAACGGCTACATCACGGGGACGCGGAAAGAACAGACGAGGGGCGCACATGACCGAGCTGGTGCAGCAACTGCTGGTCGACGACGCGGATGAGGAGCTCGGCTGGCAGGAGCGCGCACTGTGCGCCCAGACCGACCCCGAGTCCTTCTTTCCCGAGAAGGGCGGTTCGACCCGGGAGGCCAAGAAGGTCTGCCTCGCCTGCGAGGTCCGCTCCGAGTGCCTCGAGTACGCCCTGGCCAACGACGAGCGTTTCGGCATCTGGGGTGGCCTGTCCGAGCGGGAGCGCCGCCGGCTGAAGAAGGCGGCCGTCTGACGGCACCCGGTTCTTCGTGAAGGCCCGTCACCCGTGGGTTGTCCACAGGCGGCGGGCCCCGTTGTTGCACAGCCGATAGTGTGGTCGCTCGTCCGAGACGCCCCGCAGCCCCACCGGTCGCGGGCGTCCCCCACAGTCCACCGAACCGGGGCCCGTACCTCGATGTCCGTGCACAGCCACCCGGCAGCTCCCCACGACACCGCTGCCACCGCCGCGTTCGACGCAGCCCGCCCGCCCGAGTTCCCGCGCCACGTGGTGACCGCGGTCCTCGTCTCCCACGACGGCGCCCGCTGGCTGCCCGACGCGCTCGCCGGGCTGCTCGGCCAGGAGCGCCCCGTCCAGTACGCGATGGGCGCCGACACCGGCAGCGCGGACGACTCCGCCCAGCTGGTCACCGAAGCCCTCGGCGCAGACCGCGTACTGCACCTCGCCCGCCGCACCGGCTTCGGCCAGGCCGTCGAGGAGTGCGGTCGCACCGCCCCGGTCCTCACCCCGGAGCACCTGCCGTACCTGAAGCGGCCCAGCGGCTGGGACCCGGTGACGCGCTCGTGGCGCGACGACGCCTACGACATGCCGGAGCTCCCGCACGGCGAGCCGGTCCAGTGGCTGTGGCTGCTGCACGACGACTGCGCCCCGGAGCCCGACGCCCTGGCCCAGCTGCTGCGGGTCGTGGACAACGAGTACGAGCTGGGCCGCGAGGACGTGGCCGTGGTGGGCCCCAAGCTGCGCGGCTGGTACGACCGGCGGCAGCTGCTGGAGGTCGGCGTCTCCATCGCCAACTCCGGCCGCCGCTGGACCGGCCTGGACCGCCGCGAGCAGGACCAGGGCCAGCACGACCACGTCCGGACCGTGCTGTCGGTGTCCACCGCCGGCATGCTGATCCGCCGTGACGTCTTCGAACAGCTCGGCGGTTTCGACCGGCACCTGCCGCTCATGCGCGACGACGTCGACCTGTGCTGGCGCGCCCACGCGGCGGGGTACCGCGTCCTCGTCGCCCCCGAGGCGGTCGTCCGGCACGCCGAGGCGTCCTCCCGCGAGCGCCGCACCGTCGACTGCGTGGGCCGCACCGCCGCCTCCCCGCACAAGGTCGACAAGGCCGGCGCCGTCTACACCCTCCTCGTCAACACACGTACGGCCGCACTGCCCTGGGTGCTGCTGCGCATCGTGCTCGGCACCCTGCTGCGGACCCTCGCCTACCTCGTCGGCAAGGTCCCCGGTCAGGCCGTCGACGAGATCCGGGGCCTGCTGGGCACGCTGCTGAGGCCCGAGCGGATCCTCGCCGGGCGGCGCGGCAGAGGCGCGCCCCAGATCGACAAGGGCGAACTGCGGGCGCTGTTCCCGCCGCCCGGCGCGACCGTCCGCGCCACCGTCGAGCAGGTCGCGAGCAACCTCGTCGGCCGCTCCGACCCCGAGGTCGCCGCCGGTGCCGGACGGCACGGCGGAGCCGTCGAGTCGGGCCCGGGCGGCGACGACGCGGACTTCCTGGAGATCGAGCAGTTCGCCCGGCTCAAGCGCGTCGCGCGCAAGCCCGGCCCGGTGCTCTTCCTGGTGCTGCTGCTGGTCTCCCTGGTCGCCTGCCGCGAACTCCTCGGCGGCGGGGCGCTCGCGGGCGGTGCCCTGCTGCCCGCCCCGGCCGACTCCGCCGACCTGTGGGCGCGCTACCTGGACGCCTGGCACCCGGTCGGCCCCGGCGGCACCTCCGCCGCGCCGCCGTACATCGCACTGGTGGCGATGCTGGCGTCCCTGCTGTTCGGATCGACCGGCCTCGCCGTGACGGTCCTGCTCGTCTGCTCGGTGCCGCTGGCCGGTGTCACCGCGTACTTCGCCTCCCGCCCGCTGGTCCAGTCCCGGCTGCTGCGCGCCTGGGCGGCCGTCGCCTACGCCTTCCTGCCCGCCGCCACCGGCGCCCTGGCCGGCGGCCGGATCGGCACCGCCGTCCTGGCCGTGCTGCTGCCGCTCATCGCCCGCGCGGGCATCGCGGCCGCCGGCCTTGCCAACCGCGCTGGAACGCGCGGAAGTTGGCGGGCCACATGGGCGTACGCCCTGCTGCTGACCATCACCACCGCGTTCACCCCGATCGTGTGGCCCATCGCCCTGCTCCTCGGCGTCGGGCTGCTGGTCCTGCGCCGGTCGGACATCACGGCGTACGCACTGCGGTTCCTCGCCCAGTTCGGCACACCCCTGCTGGCCCTCGCGCCCTGGTCGCTGTCGCTGCTCCCGTTCGGCTTCTTCCAGGAAGCCGGTCTGCGGTACGGCCCCTCGGCCGCCTCCGCCCTCGACCTGCTCGGCGCCAGCCCAGGTGGCCCCGGCACCGTCAGCGGCCTCATGCTGATCGGCATCGTGCTGGCCGCGCTCGCCGCCCTGCTGCGCTCGGAACGCCAACTGGCCATCTGGACGGCCTGGGCCGTCGCCCTGACCGGCTTCGTCTTCGCGGTCCTGGCCAACAGCTCCACCTGGGCCGGACCCGCGACCCTCGTCTACGGCATCGCCCTCCTCGCGGCCGCCGTGCTCGGCGCCGACGGGGCGCGCTCGCGCGTGGCCGAGCAGAGCTTCGGCTGGCGCCAGCCGGTCGCCGCGCTGATCGCCTTCGCCTCGGCCGCGGGCCCACTGCTCGTCGCCGCCGGCTGGATGATCCGCGGTGCCGACGGGCCCCTGGAGCGGCGCGACGCGACCCAGGTGCCCGCGTTCGTCGCCGAGGAGAGCGGCACCCGCGACCAGGCCCGCACCCTCGTCCTCGACAGCGACTCCGCCTCCCACGTCGGCTACATGCTGGTCCGCGGCTCCGGCGCCCGCCTCGGCGACGGCGAGATCGCCGCGGCCGGCGGCGAGAACAGCAGGCTCGACAAGGTCGTCGCCAACCTCGTCGCCGGCTCCGGCGCCGACCAGGCCGACCAACTCGGCGGCTTCGCCGTGCGCTACGTCCTCGTCCACCGGGGCGCGCCCCGCGAGGTCACCCGGGTCCTGGACGCCACGCCCGGTCTGACCCGGCTCAGCCAGCAGGCCGGCGGCGCGCTGTGGCGCATCGACCGGGAGGTGGCGCGCGCCACCATCGTCCCCGCCTCCGGCTCCGGCACCCCCGCTCCGGTCGCCGCCGGGCCCGTCGACATCCACACCACGATCCCGGCCGGCGCCGAAGGGCGCGTGCTGCGTCTGGCCGACTCCGCCGCGGACGGCTGGGCGGCCACGCTCGACGGCAAGCCGCTGCCCCGCACCACGGTCGACGGCTGGGCGCAGGGCTTCGAACTCCCCGCTTCGGGCGGCAAACTGGACGTCACCTACGACGACCCGGTCGGCCACACCCTGTGGCTGTGGGCGCAGGGCCTGCTCGCCGTCGTCCTCGTGGTGCTCGCGCTGCCCGGCCGGCGCCGCGACATCGACGACGACCTGCCCGACGAGCCGGCCGTCCCCGCCCAGGCGGTCGCCGGCGAGGGCCGCCGCGCCCGCCGCCTGCGCGCCCAGGCCGAGGCCGAGGCCGAAGGGACCACCGGGCCCGAGGAGTTCCCGGCCGCACCTCCGCAGCCGGAACAGCCACCCGTCGGCGTTCCGCAGCAGCAGGGCTACGGTCAGTGGGACGCGGCGGGCTACCCGAGCGGCGGCGAGCACGCGGGCCACGGCGACCAGTACCAGGGCGACCAGTACCGGGGCGCGCAGTACCCGGCGGACGCGTACGGCGGGCAGTACCAGGCGGATCCGTACCAGGCGGATCCGTACCAGGGCGGCCAGTACGACCCGTACGCCTACGGCGGCCAGTCCCAGCAGCCGTCGTACGACCAGGCGGGCTACGAGCAGACCTACACCCAGGGTTACGGCACGCCGTACGACCCGGCGCAGCAGGAGCACCACCCCCACGGCACGGGCAGTGAGCGTCCCGACGGGAGCCAGCAGTGAACCGCACGACCCTGTCCCTGATCGCCGGCGTGACCGCACTCGCCGCCGTCACCGGATTCGCGGCCCTGTCCGCCCCGGACGCGCCGGGCACGAACGCCACCGCCGCGGCGGCCGCCCAACGGCCCGTGGAGCGCACGAGCCTGCTGTGCCCCGCGCCCAGCATGTCCGACCTCGCCGAGACGTCCTACACCTCCTTCACGCCCGTCACCAAGGGCACGGAAGGGGGCGGCAGGGCCGAACTCCAGGCGGCGGCAGTGGAGTCCGCGGACGGCTCGGGCGCGGGCGGCGACAAGGGCGATAAGGATGACGGGAAGTCCGGAAAGCAGAAAACCGAGGAGCCCGTACTGACTCCCAAGGAGCCCGGCAAGCCGGTCACCGGGGACAGTTCGGGAGCCGACACGCCCGCGCTCGTCGGCACCGCGGACGGCGGGTTCGCGCCCGGCTGGACCGTCCAGGAGACGACGGAGGTCGCCGCGGGGACCGGGCGCGGCCTCCAGGGCGTCAACTGCACGGCCCCGGACACGAGTTTCTGGTTCCCGGGCGCCAGCACCACGTCCGAGCGCACCGACTACGTCCACCTGACGAACCCCGACGACTCGGCCGCCGTGGTCGACCTCGAGCTCTACGGCAAGGACGGCGCCCTCCAGTCCGCGGTGGGGGAGGGGATCACCGTCCAGCCGCACTCCAGCGAGCCGGTCCTGCTGTCCACCCTCACCGACGAGCGGCAGAGCGACGTCACCGTGCACGTCAACGTCCGCAGCGGGCGCGTCGGCGCCGCCGTGCAGGCCCTGGACGACGAACTCGGCGGCGACTGGCTGGCCGCGTCCACGGACCCGTCGGGCAGCCTGGTCCTGCCCGGCATCCCCAAGGACGCCACCTCCGTGCGCCTGGTCGCCTTCACTCCCGGCGACGACGACGCCGACCTGAAGGTGCGCCTCGCCTCACCCTCCGGGCTGATCACTCCGGCCGGGCACGAGACGGTGCACGTCAAGGGCGGTATGACGACCGCCGTCGACCTGAACGACGTGACCCGCGGCGAGGCGGGCTCCCTGGTGCTGACGCCGACGGACCGGTCCGTACCGGTCGTGGCGGCCCTGCGGGTCGTACGCGGCAAGGGCGACAAGCAGGAGACGGCGTTCATCCCGGCCACCCGCCCGGTCGGCACGCGCGCGACGTCCGCGGACAACAGCGGCAAGGGCAGCACCCTGTCCCTGACCGCCCCCACCAAGACCGCCACGGTCGAGGTGACCGCCTCGGCGGGCAGCGAGGGCGGCACGCCGGTGTCCAAGACGTACACGATCAAGGCGGGCACCACCCAGGACATCGAGCCCCCGGTCCCCAGCGGCCTGAAGGGCACCTACGCGCTCACGGTCGAGCCGAAGTCCGGCGGCCCCGTCTACGGCGCCCGCACCCTGGCCGCGGCCGACAGCGGCGTCCCCGGCTTCACGGTGCAGACCCTGCCGGACGACCGGGGGACCGTCGCGGTGCCGGAGGCGGACGAGGACCTGTCGGTGCTCCAGAAGTAGCCTGCCGGCGTTCCGGAAGCAGGCCGGGTGACCGGTTTCGGCCGGTCTCAGCCCGGGTCCTCGCCGTACCGCGGATCCACTGTCTCCGGCGTCAGTCCGAGCAGCTCGGCGACCTGCTCGACGACGACCTCGTGCACCAGCGCCGCCCGCTCGTCGCGGCCCTTGGTGCGGATCTCGACCGGCCGCCGGTAGATCACCACGCGCGCGGGGCGCCCCGCGCGGGCGCTGATCGTGCCGCCGAGCGGCACCGCCTCGTCGTTCCAGGCCTGGCCGGGGCCGTCGAGCCGTGGCACCTCGAGTACCAGGAAATCGATCTCGGCGAGCTGCGGCCACCGCCGCTCCAGCCGCTCCACCGAGTCCTGCACCAGATCCGCGAACGCCTCCGCGCGGCTCGCGGCGAGCGGCACCTGTGGTGGTGCGATCGGGCCGCGCATGCCCCGGCCGTGGCGATCACGACGGCGGGGCCCGCGGGCGGCGTCAGCGGGCGTCACGGGCTTCTCCATCACTGGTGAAGGGTAGTCCCAGCGACGCCCGCGTGCCCGGCACCGCACGGTGCCACGGACGGCTTCCGGCCGACCCGCGCGGCATGTCGTTACATGGCCATTCAAGCCAACGTTGGGCTCGATTCCGTATCCCTACGAGACTGGTGGCATCACGGTAATTGAGGGTTTTGTGACGACTCTTGACCGCTTGGAGGCTCGTTCGACGTGCCGGACGAGGCTGTTCGAGCAGGTCAGCCAAGCGGGCCGAAGGGGGCGTGTGGGGCGTTTCACAGCGCGACACGGTGGAGTGACCTGGTGGAGAGTCGTCGCGGCCCGCTCAAGAGTGCGGTACCGTCCATCGACGTGAGCCCTGTACGTCGCTGTTCGCGCACCGCCTGCGGCCGTCCCGCCGTCGCGACGCTGACGTACGTCTACGCCGACTCGACCGCGGTCCTCGGCCCGCTCGCCACCTACGCCGAACCCCACTGCTACGACCTGTGCGCCGAGCACTCCGAGCGCCTCACCGCCCCGCGCGGCTGGGAGGTCGTCCGGCTCCTCGACGGCTCCGCTCCGGCGCGCCCCAGCGGCGACGACCTGGAAGCGCTTGCGAACGCCGTGCGTGAGGCGGCCCGTCCCCAGGAGCGGGCGGCCGGGGCCGGGGGAGGCGGGCGGGCGGCCGACCCGATGGAGGTCGCGCGGCGAGGGCATCTGCGCGTTCTCCGGTCGCCCGACAACTGACCGCACCCCCGGGTCCCTTTCCCCTGCGTGTCCGCAGTGACCAGGTATGGGTCCGGCACTCACTCCTGCTCATCGAGCGGGAACGGTAGTTTGGGCCGACCGACATACTTTCCAGGAAGGCTGGCCGTGGCTGCTGATCTGTCGCAGGTCGTGAAGGCGTACGACGTACGCGGGGTCGTCCCCGACCAGTGGGACGAGTCCCTGGCCGAGCTCTTCGGAGCGGCCTTCGTACGGGTCACCGGCGCGAGCTCCATCGCGACCGGGCACGACATGCGGCCCTCCTCGCCCGGCCTCTCCCGTGCCTTCGCACGCGGCGCCGCCGCGCTGGGCGCCGACGTCACCGAGATCGGCCTGTGCTCGACGGACCAGCTGTACTACGCCTCGGGCGCGCTGAACCTGCCGGGCGCCATGTTCACCGCCTCCCACAACCCGGCCCGGTACAACGGCATCAAGATGTGCCGCACGGGTGCCGCCCCTATCGGCCAGGACACCGGCCTCGCCGAGATCCGCGAACTGGTCGAGCGCTGGAGCGAGTCGGGGGCCCCCGAACCGGCCGCGAAGGCGGGAAAGATCACCGGCCGCGACACGCTGCCGGACTACGCCGCCCACCTGCGCTCCCTGGTCGACCTGACCTCCATCCGCCCCCTGAAGGTCGTCGTCGACGCCGGGAACGGCATGGGGGGCCACACGGTCCCCGAGGTCTTCGCCGGCCTGCCGCTGACCCTGGTCCCGATGTACTTCGAGCTCGACGGCACCTTCCCCAACCACGAGGCCAACCCCCTCGACCCCGCCAACCTGGTCGACCTGCAGAAGCGGGTCCGCGAGGAGGACGCCGACCTGGGCCTCGCCTTCGACGGTGACGCCGACCGCTGCTTCGTCGTGGACGAGCGCGGCGAGCCGGTCTCCCCGTCGGTGATCACCGCCCTGGTCGCCTCCCGCGAGCTGGCCAGACACGGCGGCAAGGGCACGATCATCCACAACCTGATCACGTCCTGGTCCGTCCCCGAGGTCGTCGAGGAGAACGGCGGCACACCGGTCCGCACCCGCGTGGGCCACTCCTTCATCAAGGCCGAGATGGCCCGCACCGGCGCGATCTTCGGCGGCGAGCACTCCGCCCACTACTACTTCCGCGACTTCTGGAACGCCGACACGGGCATGCTGGCCGCCCTCCACGTCCTCGCCGCACTCGGCGGCCAGCAGGCCCCCCTGTCCTCCCTCGTGGCCGAGTACGACCGCTACACCGGCTCCGGCGAGATCAACTCCACCGTCACCGACCAGACGGCCCGCCTCGCCGCGATCCGCACCGCCTACCAGGGCCGCGAGGGCGTCACCCTCGACGACCTCGACGGCCTCACGGTCGCCGCCGCCGACTGGTGGTTCAACGTCCGCCCGTCCAACACCGAGCCGCTGCTGCGGCTGAACGCGGAGGCGCGGGACCCGGAGACCATGGCGCGCGTGCGGGACGAGGCGCTGGGGATCATCAGGGGCTGAGGTCCCGCTCCCACCGGCGGTAACCTGACCAGGCACAACCCCAAGCGTCCGCACCTCGGAGGAACCCCTTATGCCCCTCGAATCCGGCCTCCTCGAGATCCTCGCCTGCCCGGCCTGCCACGCCCCCCTCAAGGAGCAGGACAGCGAGCTGATCTGCACCGACGCGAGCTGCGGCCTGGCCTACCCCGTCCGCGACGGCATCCCCGTCCTCCTCGTCGACGAGGCCCGCCGCCCCGCGTGACCGGCGGCGGCCCAGGCCCCCGTACCACCCCGCACGGTGCACATACCCGCGGACTCAACGGGCACCGGCGTAGGACGACATCCCCATAACGAACCCCGGCGATCGGGAGGCTGCCGCCCCATGCTCGACGAATCGCTGCTCGACTCCCCGGAGGGCCTCGCCGAGGCCGACCACCGCGGCCTGCTCCGCGGCGCCGCCGAAGCCGGTGCCCGCGTCCGCACAGCCGCGCGCCACTCCACCGAGGCCGGCATCAACGACCTCAAGCCCGACGGCCGCCCCCGCGCCGTCCTCATCGCCGGCCCGGGCGCCGCCGCCACCCACGCCGCCGACCTCCTCGGCACCCTCGCCGGCGCCGGCAGCCCGGTCACGCGGCTGGCCCCCACCGGCGTCGCGCCCGCGGCGGGCGCCCTGCGCTGGGAGCTGCCCGGCTGGGTCGGCTCCGTAGACCTCCTCCTGATCACCACCCCGGACGGTTCCGAACCGGGCCTGTCCCTCCTCGCCGAACAGGCCTACCGCCGCGGCTGCGCCGTCGTCGCCGTGGCCCCCAGCCGCTCCCCGCTCGCCGACGCGGTGAACGGCTCGCACGGCATGTTCGTGCCCATGGCGACCGCCCCGTACGACCAGGACGAGCCGCTCGCCGCTTCCGCCCCCGGCGTCCTGTGGGCGCTGCTCACCCCGCTCCTCGCCCTCCTGGACCGCACGGGCGTGCTCGACGCCCCGCCGGACGCCCTCGGCAGGGTCGCCGACCGCCTCGACCGCATCGCCGAACGCTGCGGCCCCGCCATCGCCACCTACAGCAACCCCGCCAAGACCCTCGCCGCCGAACTCGCCGACGCGCTTCCCATCGTCTGGACGGAAGGCACCTCGGCCGGCCCGGCGGGCCGCCGTTTCGCCGCCGCGCTCGCCGAACTGTCCGGCACCCCCGCGGTCGTCGCCGAACTCCCCGAGGCCCTCGCCGCCCACAGCGCCCTGCTCGCGGGCCCGCTCGCCGCCAGCGCGGACCCCGACGACTTCTTCCGCGACCGCGTCGAGGAACCACCCGCCCTGCACGCGCGCGTCGTGCTCCTGCGCGACCGCCCCATCGGCGGCCTCACCGCCGCCCCCGGCGCCCGCGATCTGGCCCTCAGCCACGACACACCGATCAGCGAACTGGAACCGGAGGCGGGCGGCGAACTGGAGACCCTCGCGGAACTGATCGCCATCACGGATTTCGCCGCGGTTTACCTGGCGCTCGCTTCGAGGGCCTGATCATGCCCGGGACACCCTGACGCCCGACCGCGGAACACCCGCACGCCGGCCGGGTACGCCACCGCCGTACGCACAGAACAACGCGGAGAGATCCCCATGGACCGCCTCGACAACACCATCCGCCCCTACGCCTGGGGTTCCACCACCGCCATACCGCACCTGCTCGGCACCGAACCGACCGGCGAACCCCAGGCGGAGATGTGGATGGGCGCCCACCCGGGCGCACCCTCACGCACCGACCGGGGCACGCTCGTCGAGGTCATCGACGCCGACCCCGAGAAGGAACTCGGACCGGCCGCCGTCGCCAAGTTCGGCCCCCGCCTGCCCTTCCTCCTCAAGATCCTCGCCGCAGGCGCCCCGCTCTCCCTCCAGGTCCACCCCGACCTGGAACAGGCCAAGGAGGGCTACGCCGACGAGGAACGCCGCGGCATCCCTGTGGACGCCCCGCACCGCAACTACAAGGACGCCAACCACAAGCCCGAACTGATCTGCGCCCTCACCGAGTTCGACGGCCTGTGCGGCTTCCGCGACCCGCTCGAGGCCGCCGGCCTGCTCGACGACCTCGGCGTCGACTCCCTCAAGCCGTACGTCGACCTGCTGCACGCCCACCCCGAGGAAGCCGCACTGCGCGAGGTCCTCACAGCCATCCTCACCGCCGACCCGGACGAGATGTCCCGCACGGTCGCGGAAGCAGCAGCCGCCTGCATCCGCCTCGGCGGCGCCTACGCCCCCTACGCCGACATCGCCCACCACTACCCGGGCGACCCCGGCGTCATCGCCGCGATGCTGCTGAATTACGTCCGACTGCAGCCCGGCGAGGCCCTCTACCTCGGCGCCGGTGTCCCGCACGCCTACCTGAACGGCCTCGGCGTCGAGATCATGGCCAACTCCGACAACGTCCTGCGCTGCGGCCTGACCCCCAAGCACGTCGACGTCCCCGAACTCCTGCGCATCGTCCGCTTCCACCCCAGCGACCCCGGTGTCCTGCGCCCCGAGGCCTCCCCGGACGGCGAGGAGCTCTACGAGACCCCCATCGACGAGTTCCGCCTGTCCCGACACGTCCTCCCCGAGCCCGGCGCGGTCCACGACCTCACCCGGGCGACCCCGCAGATCCTGCTCTGCACGGCCGGCACCGTCCGGGCCGGCGAGCACGACCTGACCCCGGGCCGGTCCGTCTTCGTCCCGGCCGGCGAAAAGGCCGAAGTGTCCGGAACCGGCACGCTTTTCCGGGCCACGGTCATCGCCTGACCGTTTCGATCGCCCCTGTGCCGGTGACCTGAAACACCGCGGCCGGAGCGGGCTGCAACAATGGCCCACCGTCAAGCACGGGCAAAGCCACGGGCGTCGCACCAAGGCGGCGCCCGGCCCTGGAACGGCGTACGAAGGGACAACGCGAACATATGAGCGCGTCAGGCGGCACCAAGGCGATCGTGGCGGCACTGGCCGCCAACCTCGCGATCGCGGTAGCGAAGTTCGTGGCGTTCCTCTTCAGCGGCTCGTCATCGATGCTCGCCGAGTCCGTGCACTCGGTCGCCGACTCCGGCAACCAGGCGCTTCTCCTGGTCGGCGGCAAGAAGGCGAAGCGCGAGGCCACCCCGGAGCACCCCTTCGGCTACGGCCGCGAGCGCTACATCTACGCCTTCCTCGTCTCCATCGTCCTCTTCTCGGTCGGCGGCATGTTCGCCCTCTACGAGGGCTACGAGAAGATCAAGCACCCGCACGAGCTGACGCACTGGTACTGGCCGGTCGGCGTCCTGGTCTTCGCGATCATCGCCGAGACGTTCTCCTTCCGCACGGCCATCAAGGAGTCCAACCTCCTGCGCGGTAAGCGCTCCTGGAAGGAGTTCGTCCGCCACGCCAAGGCCCCCGAGCTCCCGGTCGTCCTCCTGGAGGACCTCGGCGCCCTCGTCGGCCTGATCCTCGCGCTCGGCGGCGTCGGCCTCGCCCTGCTCACCGGCGACAGCGTCTGGGACGGCGTCGGCACCCTCTGCATCGGCATCCTGCTCATCCTGATCGCCCTGGTCCTCGCCGCCGAGACCAAGTCGCTGCTGCTCGGCGAGTCCGCCGGCGCCGAGGAGACCCGGAAGATCGAGGCCGCCCTCGTCGACGGCGACACGGTCACCCGCGTCATCCACATGCGCACGCTCCACCTCGGCCCCGAGGAACTCCTCGTCGCCGCCAAGATCGCCGTCCGTCACGAGGACACGGCCACCGAGATCGCCACCGCCATCGACGCCGCCGAGGCCCGCATCCGCGAGGCGGTCCCGATCGCCCGCGTCATCTACCTCGAGCCGGACATCTACAGCGAGGCCGAAGCCGCCAAGGGCCCCGACCCCGAGGCGACGCCCGGGGGACCGACGCCCAGCGGACACTGACGTACCGCACCAGCCCGTGGGGCCCGCCGAACCACTGACGCCGTCGGCAGCGTCAACCACTCGGCGGGCCCCACGGGCTTCGCAGTGCGACGGGGGCCGTGCGGGTCCGCGTCCGGCATCCGAACGCGGACCCGACCCGTGTTACCCGACTTCGCGCAACACCCCGAGGAGAGCCGATTCGTCCGGCGCGGCCAGCAGCCGCTCCCGGAACGCGGCGTCCATCAGCTTCCGCGACAGCAGCGCCAGAATCCGCAGATGCTCGTCACCCGCCGCCGCCTCCGGCACGGCGATCATGAACACCAGCCTCGCCTTCGTACCGTCCAGAGAGTCCCACTCCACACCTTCCGTGGACCGGGCGAAACCGACGACCGGCTCCGTCACCGCATCCGTCTTGGCGTGCGGAATCGCGATCTCCTCACCGAGCCCGGTCGTGCCCTGGGCCTCCCGCCGAAGCGCACACGCCACCAGCTCGTCCACGTCCGCGACCCTGCCGGTACGGGCCAGCAGCTCACTCATCTCCCGGATCGCGGACTCCTTGTCCCCCGAACCGAGTTCGACCTTCACGGTCTGCCGGGTGAGATAGCCGGAGAGAACCTCGCCGACGCCGGTCTCCGCGGCCGGAGCACTGTCCGCGGTCTCCTCGGGCGCCGCCGCCTGCTCGGGCGCCGCGGACCGCTCGGGCGCCGCCGGCCGCTCGGGGGCCGCGGGCTGTGCGGCCGCGGCCGCGAAGGGCTCACGCGCGCCGACCACCTCAGCCTCGCGTACGACTTGCCGCGCCACCACACCGCCGGTCTCCGACCCTTCGGCACTCGCACCTGCCGGCGCGGGTTCGGCCCCGGCCGGGCCCACGCCGCCGACCGCCTCCCCACGCCGCCTGCGCTCACTCAGGTCGACCAGGGCGACCGTGGCCAGCGCGGTGACGACCGAGCCGATCACCACGGCCACGAAGAACATCGGCACGCCGCTCACCGCGCCCAGCACCGCCACGATCGGCCCGCCGTGCGGCACCGCGTCCTCGACCCCGGCGACCCCCGCGATCGCACCGGCGACCGCGCCGCCCAGCATGTTCGCCGGGATGACCTGCGCGGGCCGCGCCGCCGCGAACGGGATCGCGCCCTCCGAGATGCCGAAACACCCCATGAACAGCGAGGCCAACCCGGTCTCCCGCTCCTGCTCCGTGTACAGCCGCTTCCGTATCAGCGTGGCCAGGCCCTGCCCCAGCGGCATGACCGGGATCGCGGCCGCGCACATGCCCATGACCGTCTGGTTGCCGGTCGCGATGAGCCCGGTGCCGAACAGGAACGCCGTCTTGTTGACCGGCCCGCCCATGTCGAACGCGATCATGAGCCCCAGAATCGCCCCGAGCAGGATCGCGCTGGTTCCGGTCATCCCGCTGAGCCAGTCGGTCAGGTGCTCGAACACCCAGGAGATCGGCTCGCCGATGACATAGACGAAGAACAGCCCCAGAGCCGTGGTCGCCACGATCGGGATCACGATGATCGGCATGATCGGCTGCGCGAACCTCGGGACCCGGACCTTCTTGATCCACACCACCAGATATCCGGCGAGGAACCCGGTCACGATCGCCCCGATGAACCCGGCCCCCGCCTTGGAGCCGTACAGCTCACCGGTGTTGGCGATCCAGCCACCGATCATGCCGGGCACGAGAGCGGGCCGGTCCCCGATGGCATACGCGATGTAGCCGGACAGGATCGGCACCATCAGCGTGAAACCGATCACGCCGATGTTGTTCACATCCATCCAGAAGGAGTCCTTCGGGATGACCAGACCGCCCGACGGGTCGGTGTGCCCGCCGAGTGAGAGCGAGATCGCGATCAGCAGCCCGCCGACCACGACGAACGGGATCATGTAACTGACCCCGTTCATCAGCGCCTTGTACCCGACGCTCCGCTCCTTGCCGCCACCGGTCGCAGACGCCGTGGGGACGCCCCCTTCCGCGTGCACGGGCGCCGACAGCACCCGCTCGATCAGCCGCTCCGGGTGGCGAATCCCCTCGGCCACCCCGACGGTGAGGACCCGCTTCCCCGCGAAACGACTCAGGTCCACGTCCTTGTCCGCGGCGACGATGACACCGTCGGCGTGCTTGACATCGTTGTCATCGAGGACGTTTTCAGCCCCGATGGATCCTTGCGTCTCCACCTTCATGTCGATACCGCGGCTCTCGGCGGCCTGCGCGAGTTTCTCCGCCGCCATGTACGTGTGGGCGATGCCGGTCGGGCAGGCGGTCACCGCGAGCAACCTCAACCGCTTCTGCTCGCCACTGCCGCCGCCCGTGGGGGGAGGGCCGGCCGGACTGGTCACGTCGATCTCCTTAACGCCTTTGTCTGCGGGATCGCCGTCCAGGACGCCCGCAAGATCGATCAGTTGTTCAGATCTCCGGGGCATCCTGCACCACCCCGCCGCGGACTCAAAGGTCCGAAGATCCCGGAACATCCCGCTTCGCGGCCTCCTGCCGACCGTTCGTTGGCGTCCTGTTATCGCACCCGCTCATCCCCCGCACACCCCACGACCACTGACCTGCCGCCGCCCCCGGAAGCACCCGCGCCCTCCCCGGCCACGCATCCTCGATGGCGAGATCTCTTCGGAGGCGGACTGGGGACGGCCCGGCCTCCCGGTGTAGCTTGGGACGGAGCCAGACGTCGCTGCTGATGGCGGTCGGGCGGTCCCGTGGCGGACCGGCCGAGGGAGAGAGGGCCTCCGACGGACTGCGCTGCGCGTACGCGGGCATGCCTGTGTCCTCTTCCGGGCACCCCTGTGTCCGCCGCCGCGCAGACCAGCCGTACCCACCTCGACCCGAACCCGAGGAGCAGCTCGCAATGACGACTGTCGAGAACCGACAGGACTTCAAGGTCGCCGACCTCTCCCTGGCCGACTTCGGCCGCAAGGAGATCACCCTCGCCGAGCACGAGATGCCGGGCCTGATGGCGATCCGCAAGGAGTACGCCGAGGCACAGCCCCTGGCCGGCGCCCGCGTCACCGGCTCCCTGCACATGACCGTGCAGACCGCCGTGCTCATCGAGACCCTGGTCGCCCTCGGCGCACAGGTCCGCTGGGCGTCCTGCAACATCTTCTCCACCCAGGACCACGCCGCCGCGGCCATCGCCGTCGGCCCGAACGGCACGGTGGACAACCCGCAGGGCGTCCCGGTGTTCGCCTGGAAGGGCGAGACCCTGGAGGAGTACTGGTGGTGCACGGAGCAGGCGCTGACCTGGCCGGACAGCCCCACCGGCGGCCCCAACATGATCCTGGACGACGGCGGTGACGCCACCCTCCTCGTCCACAAGGGCGTCGAGTACGAGAAGGACGGCAAGGTCCCCTCGCCCGACACCGCCGAGTCCGACGAGCACCGCGTCATCCTCGAGCTGCTGACCCGCACCCTGGGCGAGAACCCCCAGAAGTGGACCCAGCTGTCCTCCGAGATCCGCGGTGTCACCGAGGAGACCACGACCGGTGTCCACCGCCTGTACGAGATGCAGCGCGACGGCACCCTCCTGTTCCCGGCGATCAACGTCAACGACGCCGTCACCAAGTCGAAGTTCGACAACAAGTACGGCTGCCGCCACTCCCTGGTCGACGGCATCAACCGCGCCACCGACGTCCTCATCGGCGGCAAGACCGCGGTCGTCTGCGGCTACGGCGACGTGGGCAAGGGCTGCGCGGAGTCCCTGCGCGGCCAGGGCGCCCGCGTGATCGTCACCGAGATCGACCCGATCTGCGCCCTGCAGGCCGCGATGGACGGCTACCAGGTCACGACCCTCGACGAGGTCGTCGACAAGGCCGACATCTTCATCACCACGACCGGCAACAAGGACATCATCATGGCCTCGGACATGGCCAAGATGAAGCACCAGGCCATCGTCGGCAACATCGGCCACTTCGACAACGAGATCGACATGGCCGGTCTCGCCAGGATCCCGGGCATCGTCAAGGACGAGGTCAAGCCGCAGGTCCACACCTGGACCTTCCCCGACGGCAAGGTGATCATCGTCCTGTCCGAGGGCCGCCTGCTGAACCTGGGCAACGCCACCGGCCACCCGTCGTTCGTGATGTCCAACTCCTTCGCGGACCAGACCCTGGCCCAGATCGAGCTGTTCACCAAGCCCGACGAGTACCCGACCGGCGTCTACGTGCTGCCCAAGCACCTCGACGAGAAGGTCGCCCGCCTCCACCTCGACGCCCTCGGCGTGAAGCTGACCACGCTCCGCCCCGAGCAGGCCGAGTACATCGGCGTGAAGGTCGAGGGCCCGTTCAAGCCGGACCACTACCGCTACTGAGCACAAGAGCACCATTGCCGGTTGGTTCGCTGCCGGTCAGATCTCCGAGCAGGCCCCCGCACCCCCGTGCCGGGGGCCTGCCCCGTTCCGACCGGCCGGTGACCGGCCCACCCCGTCAGGACCCAGGACCCCCATGCCCCGCGGCCGTTATTCGCTCCACGATCCGCACGATCACACCCCCCTCGCGGATGAACACTTCCAGTGCGCCGTCGGCCCCTCCGGCTGGCGCTACGTCTCCCAGCTGACCACCCCCTCGGGCGATCACCACGGCTCCGTCGACCTCACCCTCGACGAACTCGGCCGACCTCTCCGCCTCGAACTCCACGCCGCCGCCTGGCAGGTCCGCGGCGCCGCCCTCGACGGCGTCACCTGGGTCCGCACCGACCCCACCGGAACCGACGCCACCGAAGGCAATGTGCGCGCCCACGCCTTCACCGGCACCTCCCCGGCGTTCCTCGTCGCCACCGCCCGTCTCCTGCGCCTCACCCCCTCCGCCGCCGCCACCCGCGTACGCCTCGTCGCCTTCACGGACCCGGTCCTCGCCCCCCGTACCGTGGACCAGTCGTGGACCTTGCTGAAAAGAGAAGCACACGCCACTGACAACGGCCCTCTGACCGTGGACGAATACCAGGTCACAGCCCTGGACACGGGCGAGCAGCATGCCGTGCACATCGCCGGCGACGTGGTCCTCGCGGCCCCCGGCGTCGAACTCGAGGACCTCGAGTCACCACCGTCGCTGTTCACCTGAACCGACTGCCCAGACGGGCGGACCCCCGCCCGCCACTAGGCCGGCGGCACGAACCCGGTGCAGGGACGGTCGTCCCCTGGGGCCTCCGGTGACCGTGCGGGCCGGCCTTCGGCCGACGGCCCGGATTCCCCGGACAGCGGACCAGGTGGCACGACCGGCGGGGGTAGGTAAGCAGCCGGGACCTTTTCCCGCGCCGCACCCCGCTCTTCCGCCGAGCTCGACTCCGCGGCCGGAGCGGCAGCAGAGACGGCCCCGTTACCGAAAGCCCGCCGTGCCTCCCGCGCCTGCCGTTCCTGCAGGACCGCCGCCAGGAACGCCGCCGGCGGAACACCCTGCGGTACCGGGGCCCCCGTGAGTTCCGCGAGATCCGACGCCAGCCGCTCCGCCATGGACCAGCCCACCTGCGGGTCCAACTGCTGCATACGCGTCAGGTACTGCCGGACCGCGAGCCACAGACCGTCTGGCACCGCGGACAGATCGAGCTGTGAGAACCGCCCCGCCAGCCAGGGCGGAGGAGGCGGCACGAAACCGGTCGGCGTGACGGGGACCCGTTCCCGTACGACGAGAGTCCCCGCGAACACATCACCGAGCCGCCGCCCACGCGCCGACACGAACGAGGCGACACAGGCGACGATCCCGAAGGTCATCAGAATCTCGATCACCCCGATCAAGCCCCTCACCAGCGCATGCCGGAACCTGATCGGCCCCCCGTCGTCCCGCACCACACGCAGGCCGCAGGCCATCTTCCCGAGCGACCGCCCATGACTGAGCGTCTCCACCGCGATCGGCACGCCCACCAGCACGAGAACGAACGTCGCGATCGACAGCGCCGTCTGAGCCGCCTCGTCCAGCGAGGCAGTGGAAGCCACCAACGCGATGGTCACCGCGACATAGACGGCCAGGGCCGCCACAAGATCCAACAACACGGCCAACGCCCTGCTGGGCAGCCTCGCGGGGCGCAGCTCCAACGCCACCGCCTCGCCCGTCACCAGCTCACTCACGCCCGCCGTCCTTCCCCTGCCCTGCCCCCGACAGGGCCAGTCTGCCAAGCTGAGGGCGCATCGCGCCGCAGTACGACAAGCTGATCCACGACGAGCCGCCGACGAACAGCCGAGGAGAAGGCACACCGATGGACCTCGACGTCTTCGTCTCCGCCCATCGCGCGGAGTGGGACCGCCTCGAAGCCCTGCTTCGCCGCCAGCGCCGCCTCAGCGGCGCCGAAGCCGACGAACTCGTCACCCTCTACCAACGCACCGCCACGCACCTTTCCCTGATCCAGTCCAGCGCCCCCGACCCCCAGCTGACCGGCCGGCTCAGCCAGCTCGTGGCACGCGCGCGCAGCGCGGTGACCGGCAACCGCCGCGCCTCCTGGCGCGACGTCACCCGGTTCCTCGCCCACGGCTTCCCCGCCGCCGTCTACACGTCACGCCACTGGTGGGTACCCACGGCGCTGCTGTCCACGGCGGTGGCGGCCCTCCTCGGCTGGTGGATCGGCACGCACCCTGAAGTACAGGCCTCCATCGCGGCACCCAGCGAGCTGCGCGAGCTCACCCGCCCAGGCGGCCAGTACGAGACGTACTACTCCAGCCACCCGGCCGCGAGCTTCGCCGCCCAGGTCTGGACGAACAACGCCTGGGCCGCCGCCCTGTGCCTGATCCTCGGGGTCTTCCTGGGCCTCCCGGTCATCTGGATCCTCTTCCAGAACATGCTCAACCTCGGCGTCGGCTTCGGCCTGATGTCCTCGGCCGGCCGCCTCGACACGTTCCTCGGTCTCGTCCTCCCGCACGGCCTCCTGGAGCTGACCGCCGTCTTCGTCGCCGCCGGTACCGGCCTGCGCCTGGGCTGGACCCTCATCGACCCGGGCCCCCGCCCACGACGCACGGCTCTGGCCGAAGAGGGCCGAGCCGCCATCGGCATGGCGATAGGACTCGCCCTGGTCCTCTTCATCTCTGGCGCCATCGAAGGCTTCGTCACCCCGTCCGGCCTCCCGACCTGGGCACGCATCACCATCGGAGTCGTCGCCGAAGTGGCCTTCCTGCTCTACGTCTACGTAGTGGGGGGCCGTGCCGCACGCGCCGGTGAGACCGGTGACGTCGAGGCAGTGGAACGCAGCGCCACCGTCCCGACAGCTGCCTGAACCTCGCTACGGCCGCCTGATGTGCGGACACCTCCGTTCAGCTGCTAGTCTCCTCTTCGCCCCGCAGGAGCCGTTGACACGGCAAGTGCGAGGAGGTAGATTTGAACAGTTGCCCGGAGATGGGATACACGCCCGGATCGGCAACGGTGATTATCTGTCTGCTTCATGAAACGCTGATTTCATTGAAGCCCCTCCCGATTAATCGGAAATGAGCGGCTGGTCAGTCCGGCCCGAATCCTCTGATAAAGTCGGAACCGCCGGAAAGGGAAACGCGGAAGCGGGAACCTGGAAAGCACCGAGGAAATCGGATCGGGAAGATCTGATAGAGTCGGAAACGCAAGACCGAAGGGAAGC
>NZ_JOCT01000037.1 GCF_000717875.1 Streptomyces sp. NRRL S-455 | reverse complement strand
GGGGGGTGACGGGGGCGGGGCCGGTGAGTAACGGGCGGGCTCGCCGCTCAGGGGCCGGTACCGGCTGCTCGGGGTAGGTCATGACACCGGCTCCTTCAGTGCTCGGTCCGCCGGGATGTCGGCCGTGACCGTCACGGCGGCAGGGTCGAGGTCGCCCGGCTTCGGCATGACGCTGCCGGGAAGCTGGACGGCGGCCGCGCCGTGGGCGACAGCGGAGGCGAGGGCCTCGGGGCCGCTGCCACCGGCGATCAGGAAACCGGCGAGGGAGGAGTCACCGGCGCCCACGTTGCTGCGGACCGTGTCGACGCGGGCGCTGCCGAACCAGGCGCCCTCGCCGGACACCAGCAGCTGCCCGTCGGCGCCGAGGCTCGCGAGGACGGCCCGGGCACCCATCTCACGCAGTTCGACGGCGGCCTTCACGGCGTCGCCGACGGTGGCGAGGGGACGGCCGACGGCACCCGCGAGCTCCTCGGCGTTCGGCTTGACCACGTCGGGCCGCTCGCGCAGGGCCGCGAGCAGCGCGGGTCCGGAGGTGTCCAGGGCGATCCGCGCCCCGGCGGCGTGGGTGCGGGCGACCAGGTCGGCGTACCAGGAGGGGGCGAGGCCGCGCGGAAGGCTGCCGCAGCAGGCGATCCAGGAGGCGTCGCGGGACTGCTGCCGCACGGTCTCCAGGAGCAGTTCACGTTCGGCGTCGGAGAGTTCGGGGCCCGGCGCGTTGATCTTCGTCAGGACGCCGTCGGCCTCGGCGAGGGCGATGTTGGAGCGGGTGGCCCCGGCGACCGGGACCGGCGAGACCTCGATGCCCTGCTGGTCGAGCAGGTCGGCGACGAGCGCGCCCGGGGCGCCGCCCAGGGGCAGGACCGCCACGGTGCGCTGCCCGGCAGCGGCGACCGCGCGCGAGACGTTCACGCCCTTGCCGCCCGGGTCCATCCGCTCGCCGGTGGCGCGGATGACCTCGCCGCGGTCGAGGGACGGCACCTCGTAGGTTCGGTCCAGGGACGGGTTGGGGGTGACGGTGAGGATCATGCGCGCACTACTTCCGTGCCGCCGCGCTCGATGGCGACGGTGTCTTCGGGGCTCAGCCCGCTGTCGGTGATCAGCAGGTCCACGTCGCTCAGGTCGCCGAAGCGGGCGAAGTGCTCCTGGCCGTGCTTGGAGGAGTCGGCGAGCAGCACCACGCGGCGGGCGGCGGCCACGGCCGCGCGCTTCACGGCGGCCTCGGCGAGATCGGGAGTGGTCAGACCATGTTCGGCGGAGAAGCCGTTGGCGGCCACGAACAGCACGTCGGCGCGGATCTCGCCGTACGCCCTGAGCGCCCAGGCATCCACGGCGGCGCGCGTACGGTGCCGTACGCGCCCCCCGATGAGGTGGAGCTGGATGCCGGGGTGGTCGGCGAGGCGGGCCGCGATGGGCAGGCTGTGCGTGACGACGGTGAGCGAGGCATCCAGGGGGAGGGCGGCGGCCATGCGGGCCACCGTCGTGCCGGCGTCGAGGATCATCGTGCCCTCGGTGGGCAGTTCCGCGAGGGCCGCCTTGGCGATGCGGTCCTTCTCGTCGGGGGCCGTGGTCTCGCGCTCGGCGAGGTCCGGCTCGAAGTCGAGACGCCCGGCCGGGATGGCGCCGCCGTGCACCCGGCGGACCAGGCCGGCGCGGTCGAGGGCCTTCAGATCCCGGCGGATCGTCTCCGCCGTCACCTGGAACTCCTCGGCCAGCGACACGACATCCACTCGGCCGCCGTCACGGGCGAGCCGGAGGATCTCCTGCTGCCGCTCCGGTGCGTACATGTCTGTTCGCCTCCGACTCATGCCCGAACGTGTGGTTTCAGCGGGAGGCTACGCCGAGATTTCGCCAAAGTAAACAGGTTCGGACCCAATCGGGCATGATCAGAAATCAAGAACGGGCCCGGCACCCTGAGGGTGCCGGGCCCGTCCCCCGCTCTCAGGCCAGCGCCGGTTCGCTCTCCCCGTCCGGCTCCTGACCCTCGACGTGCAGCGCCGGCCGCTTCGGCAGGGCGAACATCAGCAGGAAGATGACGCCCATCACCGCGGCCACCCACCCCAGCGCGTTCTCGAAGGCGTGCCCGAAGGCAGGACCGATCTGGTTCAGGCTCAGGTGATCGCCGATCGTGCCGAAGAACACCACCGAGACCAGGCCGAGCCCCAGCGCGTTGCCCATCTGCTGCACGGTGTTGATCAGACCGGAGGCGGAGCCGGCGTGCTCGCGCGGCACCTCGGAGAGGATCGCGTCGGTCAGCGGCGCGAAGATCAGCCCCATGCCGATCCCCATCACCACGAGGGGCAGCGCCATCTGCCAGGGCGTGATCCCGAGCCCGTAGTGCGCGGACTCCCAGACATAGAGCAGGACCCCGCCCGCCATGACCAGCGCGCCCGCCTGGAGCACCTTGCGCCCGAAG
The DNA here is from genome assembly GCF_000717875.1 of Streptomyces sp. NRRL S-455. Classification (GTDB taxonomy): domain Bacteria; phylum Actinomycetota; class Actinomycetes; order Streptomycetales; family Streptomycetaceae; genus Streptomyces. The sequence continues at coordinate 56,195 of NZ_JOCT01000037.1, read as the reverse complement.
CGCGGGACGAGCATCTGCACCGACAGCCCGGCCGCCGCCGACACGGCGATCGAGAACGGCACCCCGGTCAGTCCGGCCTTCAGCGGGCTCCACCCCAGCCCGATCTGCATGTACAGCGTCCACACCAGGAAGAACACGCCCAGCGCGACCCCGAAGACGGTCTGTACGGCGATCCCGGCCGCGAAGCTCTTGACCCGGAACAGCGACAGCTCGACCAGCGGGGAACCATCCCGACGGGCCTTCCGCATCTCGTACGCCACCAGCACCGCGAGAACGACGAGCGACCCGGCCATCGACACGTACCCCCACAGCGGCCAGCCCAGCTCGCGCCCGCGGGTGAGCGGGTAGATCAGCATCAGCAGACCGAGCGTCACCAGCGCGACCCCCACCAGGTCCAGTTTCAGGGCCCGCGGCGCCCTGGACTCGGTGATGAAGCGGCTGCCGAGGACCAGGCCCGCGACACCCACGGGCAGGTTGATCAGGAAGATCGACCGCCAGCCCCACCCGAACAGGTCCCACTCGGTCAGCAGCGCGCCGAGCAGCGGCCCGGACACGGCTCCCAGGCCCACGACCGCGCCGAACATCCCGAACACCTTGCCGCGTTCGTGTGCCGGGAAGGTGGCGTGCACGATCGACAGCACCTGCGGCACCATCAGCGCGGCCATGCCGCCCTGCAGGATCCGCGAGGCGACCAGCATCTCGGGGTTCACCGCGAGACCGCACAGGGCGGAGGCGACGGTGAAGCCGCCGATGCCGACCAGGAAGACCCGCTTGCGGCCGTGGATGTCGCCGAGCCGTCCCCCGGTGATCAGCCCGGCGGCGAAGGCGAGGGCGTATCCGGCGGTGATCCACTGGATCTGACTGAAGGACGCGCCCGCCTCACGCTGGATCGACGGGATGGCCACGTTGACGATCGTGACGTCGACGAGGTCCATGAAGGCCGCGGTCATCACGATCGCGAGGGCGTACCAACGGCGGCGGTCGGTGCCGCCGCCGTCCGTGCTGGGGATGGTCTCGGTGGAGGTCATGGATCGAAACTAGACCCCCAATAGGTCAGATCGTGTCCTACTGGTGCGGCATCCTCGCCTGTATGACGACGGACACCCCGGCCCGGCTGCTGACGCTCCTCTCCCTCCTCCAGACGCCCCGCGAATGGCCCGGCGGCGAGCTCGCCGACCGGCTCGGGGTGTCCCGCCGCACGGTCCGACGGGACATAGACCGGCTGCGCGAACTGGGCTATCCGGTGCAGGCGACCAAGGGCGCCGACGGCGGCTACCGGCTGGTCGCGGGCAAGGCGATGCCGCCGCTCGTGCTGGACGACGAGGAGGCGGTGGCCATCGCGGTCGGGCTGCGCGCCGGGGCGGGGCACGCGGTGGAGGGCCTGGACGAGGCGTCGGTACGGGCGCTGGCCAAACTGGAGCAGGTGCTGCCCGGCCGGCTGCGCCACCGCGTGACCACGCTCCAGGCCGCGACCACTCCGCTGACCAGCGGCGACGGGCCGAGCATCGCGCCCGAGACACTGACCGTCATGGCCTCGACGGTGGCCGGGCACGAGCGGCTGCGGTTCGCCTACCGGGCAGCGGACGGCACCGAGTCGCGGCGCCTGACGGAGCCGTACCGGCTGGTGTCGACGGGCCGCCGCTGGTACCTGGTGGCCTATGACATCGACCGGGACGACTGGCGTACGTTCCGCGTCGACCGGGTGAGCGAGCCGTTCGCCACCGGGGCGCGGTTCGCGCCGCGCGAGCTGCCGACGGGGAGCGCGGCGGAGTACCTCCGGCAGTCGGTGCAACGGCACCAGGACTCCTACGACTTCGAGGTCACGTTCGCCGCGCCGGCCCGCTTCGTCGCCGCCCGGCTGCCCAAGTGGCTCGGGACGCCCGAGCCGTTGGACGACAGCAGTTGCCGGCTGAGGGGGTCCGTGGGAGACGGGATGCCGTGGGTGGCGTTCCGGCTGGCCATGCTGGAGTGCGACTTCACGGTGCGTCAGCCGGAGGAACTCGTGACGGCCGTCCGGGAGTTGGGGGCACGGTTGAGCAGGGCGGCCGAGGGCGGGACGTGAGCCGTCGTTCCACGGCCCCGACGGGATGGGCCCCCGTCGGCTCGTCCCGACAGGCAAGCTCCCGCCCGTCGGCTCACGTCCTGGCAGGCCCCCCGCCCCGTGGGCTCACGACCCGACAGGCAAGCTCCCGCCCCGTCGGCTCACGACCCGGCAGGAAGGCCCCCACCCCCCGTCATCTCACGACCCCCATGGGAAGTCCCGCAGCGCCGCGAGGTTCCGCAACGCCAGCTCCGCCGGTCCTCCCGGGCCTTCCAGGGGCCCGTCCCCCTCGGCCCAGCTCTCCAGGGCCGTCCGTACGGCGGCGCTCGCGACGGCGGCGGCGAAGCGCGGTTCAGGGGCGTCGGCAACGTCGTCGCCACCGTCCGGCACCGCGTGCCCCCCTGCCGAACGGGCACGTGTCACCCGTTCCAGCAGCACCTCGGCCATCATCCGTTCGGAGGCCTGACAGACCTCCGTCCACACCCTGCGCAGGGAAGGGTTCGCCTCGGCGAGGCGCAGGAGCGTGCGGCCCCACTCCCAGGAGGACGCCGAGACGCCGACGCCCGGGGTGAGGGTGTGGCGGACCCCCTGCTCCAGGGCCTCAAGCACGCCCACCTCGGCGGGAACCGCGCGTACCGCCTCCGCCCAGCGCTGGGCGCCGGCCGCGTAGAGCGGGGCGAGGGCCTCCTCCTTGGTGGCGAAGTACCGGTAGAACGTGCGCGGGGCGATGCCGGCGGCCTGGGCGATGTCCTCCGCGCGGGTGGCGCGCAGACCGTCCCGCACGAAGAGTCCGGCCGCCACCCGGGCGATCTCCATCCGCGTCTCGGCCTTGCGTCGTTCGGTCAGCGAGGGCTGAGGCGGGGTCGGGGTGGTGCTGCTCACGCCCGGCAGGGTATGCCCATGTGACACAATCTGCCATCTGGCGGGCCACCCCGTGGTTCAGGTACGGGGTGCCCCGCTCTCCTGCACGGCCCGTCAGCGCGGACATGAAAAAGCCGGGCCCGGCGCCCGGGGGGAGAGGCGCCGAAGCCCGGCCTTGGGAGAGTCCCGGCGCCGGGGGGATTGCGACGGGACTTGGCTCTGTGGGGCCAGGGACGTGGCCCCCGGCCCGAACTGGTGGACCCGGAAGTCTTGTTCCCTGAGCCCTGCGCGTTAAGCGGCGTTACACCGCCATGTTTGCGCGGTCTTTCGCCACCCGGCGTACGCGGTGTCACGCCGCCGCGTCGAAGCCGGTGCTGCGCGCCAGCTTCTTCAGCTCCAGCAGCGCGTGCTTCTCGATCTGCCGGATGCGCTCGCGGGTCAGGCCGTGCTCCTTTCCGACCTCGGTCAGGGTGCGCTCCCGGCCGTCCTCGATGCCGTAGCGCATCTTGATGATGGAGGCCGTGCGCTGGTCGAGGCGGCCGATCAGGTCGTCGAGCTCCTCGCTGCGCAGCAGCGTCAGCACCGACTGCTCGGGCGACACCGCCGAGGTGTCCTCCAGGAGGTCGCCGAACTGGGTCTCCCCCTCGTCGTCCACCGACATGTTCAGCGAGACCGGATCGCGGGCCCAGTCGAGCACGTCGGTGACGCGCTCCGGCGTCGAGCCGAGCTCGGCGGCGATCTCCGTGGGCTCCGGGTCCCGCCCGTGCTCACGGTTGAACTCGCGCTGCACCCGGCGGATCCGGCCCAGCTCCTCCACCAGGTGGACGGGCAGGCGGATCGTACGGGACTGGTCGGCTATGGAGCGGGTGATGGCCTGGCGGATCCACCACGTCGCGTAGGTGGAGAACTTGAAGCCCTTGCGGTAGTCGAACTTCTCGACCGCGCGCACCAGGCCGGCGTTGCCCTCCTGGATCAGGTCCAGCAGCGGCAGGCCGCTGCGGGGGTAGCGGCGGGCGACGGCGACGACGAGGCGCAGGTTGGAGCGGATGAAGATGTCCTTGGCCCGCTCCGCGTCGGCGACCAGGGCCTCGAGCTCCTCGCGGGTGGCGTCCGCCTTGGTCTCCTCGTATCCGTCGAGGACCTGCTTCGCGAACACACCCGCCTCGATGACCTGGGACAGCTCCACTTCCCTGGCTGCGTCGAGCAGTGGTGTGCGCGCGATCTCGTCGAGGTACATGCCGACCAGGTCGCGGTCGGCGATCTCGCCGCCATGGGCGCGAACACTGCTTGCCGCGGGGGCCGTCTCGCCGTTGGCGGACTGGCGACGGGCGACGGCACGGGTTGCCATGCGAGCTCCCTTGCGTGGTGAGGTCAGCGGGTGGTCCTGCGGACGCTGGACTCCGTCTCCGGGACTCTTCGGACTCTCCTCGGGTGCCCTGCATCCGATGGAAACAACGACTGGAATCAGGACAGAATTCCCAACCGACCCGTCAATTTTTCTGATCATGCAGTACCCTGTCCGGCCACACAGGGAGGCGGGATGTCGACGGAGCGTACAGAGGTGCAGGTCAGGCCGGGAGTCGAGAGCGACCTCACGGACCTCACAGCCCTCTACAACCACTACGTACGTGAGACGGCGATCACATTCGATACCGAAATCTTCACTCCGGAGGCACGCCGCCCCTGGCTCCTCTCCCACCCTGAAGACGGCCCGTACCGCCTGATGGTTGCCGCGGACCCGGACTCACAGGAGATTCTGGGCTACGCCACATCCAGCCCGTTCCGCCCGAAGCCCGCCTACGCGACCTCCGTGGAGACCACGGTGTACGTCGCGCCACAGGCCGGCCGCCGGGGCATCGGCACGCTCCTCTACAAGGCCCTCTTCGAGGCCCTGGCCGGCGAGGACCTGCACCGCGCCTACGCGGGTGTAGCGCTGCCGAACGAGGCGTCCGTCCGGCTGCACGAGCGCTTCGGCTTCCGGTACGTCGGCACGTACCGGGAGGTCGGCCGCAAGTTCGGCCGCTACTGGGACGTGGCCTGGTACGAGAAGCCCCTGCCGTAGGGCGGCGGGATCAGCCGAACTGCACCGACCGCTTCGCCAGCCCCATCCAGAACCCGTCGATCACGGACTTCTGCGCGTCCAGCTCACCGGTCGCGTCGGCCGCGCCCATGGTCACGAACAGCGGGGCGAAGTGCTCGGTGCGCGGGTGGGCGAGCTGTCCCGCCGGCGACTTGCGGGTGAAGTCGAGCAGGGCGTCCACGTCACGCGACTCCAGCGCCCGTCGGCCCCAGTCGTCGAACTCCGCCGACCAGGCGGGGATGCCGCCCTGCCGGAGCGCCGCCAGGTTGTGGGTGAAGAATCCGGAGCCGACGATGAGCACACCCTCGTCCCGCAGGGGCGCGAGCCTGCGGCCGATCTCCATCAGCCGGACCGGGTCGAGCGTCGGCATGGAGACCTGGAGGACCGGGATGTCGGCCTCCGGGTACATCTCGACCAGCGGGACGTACGCGCCGTGGTCGAGACCGCGGTCGGGGACGTCCTGGACGGGAACCCCGGGGGCGCGCAGCAGCTTCCGCACCGACTCGGCGAGTTCCGGTGCGCCCGGAGCGCCGTAGGTGACCCGATAGTAGTGCTCCGGGAAGCCCCAGAAGTCGTAGACGAGCGGGACGGTCTCGGTGGCGCCGATGGCGAGCGGAGCCTCCTCCCAGTGGGCGGAGATCATCAGGATCGCCCTGGGGCGCGGCAGGCCGGCCGACCATGCGGCCAGTTCACCGGGCCAGACCGGGTCGTCCGCCAGTGGCGGGGCGCCGTGACTGAGGTACAGAGCAGGCATGCGCTCCTGGGTGGCGGCGGACATGCTGCGGCTCCTTCCAAAACATGATTCCCTGACAAAACTGTACGGGCCATTTGTTTAAAGTTCAAGGAGGGGCCGCGTAGAGTGGACAGCATGAAGGCACCCGCATCCGCACCGACCCAGGGCCCAGCCGAGGAGGCCCGAGAACCGCGCTGGCTCACCGACGAGGAGCAGCGCGTCTGGCGCTCATTCATGGAGGGCGTCACCCTCCTCGACGACCACCTCGACCGTCAGCTGCAGCGTGACGCGGGCATGCCGCACGTCTACTACGGCCTTCTGGTCAAACTCGCCGAGGCGCCTCGGCGGCGGCTGCGGATGACCGAGCTCGCGATGCTCGCGAAGATCACCCGCTCGCGCCTCTCGCACGCCATCGCACGCCTGGAGAAGAACGGCTGGGTGCGCCGCGAGGACTGCCCCGACGACAAGCGGGGCCAGTTCGCCGTGCTGACCGACCAGGGCTACGAGGTGCTGCGACAGACCGCGCCGGGCCACGTGGAGGCCGTACGCCAAGCGGTCTTCGACCGGCTCACCCCGGAACAGCAGAAGTCCCTCGGCGAGATCATGCGGATCATCGCCGAGGGACTCCAGCCGACCGAAGCGGGGGCGGACCTGCCCTGGCTCCGCTGAGCCGGGGCAGGTCCTGGAATCCGCGGGTACGGGGCGTCCCCTTCCTCGTACCCGCGGGTGGCCCGAAGTGGTTTTCCGGGTACGGCCGTCAGTGGGCGACGACCGGGACCTGCACCTCGTCCGCCACGTCCGTGTCCGAGCCGGAGCCGGTCACCGTGGCGCTGCCGGGCCGGCCGGCGTTGACGAAGGTCAGGGCGATACCGGCGGCCACGACGAGGATGCCGACGGCGAACCAGATGGCACTGGTGTAGCCCTGCACCATGGCCTCCAGCTGGACCAGCTGCTGCTGGGACCGGCTGGTCGCCCCGGCGATGTGGTCGGTGACGTACGCCGTGGTCGCCGAGGCGGCGATGGTGTTCAGCAGGGCCGTGCCGATCGCGCCGCCCACCTGCTGCGAGGTGTTGACCATCGCGGAGGCGACACCGGAGTCCCGCGGCTCGACGCCCTGGGTGGCCAGCGACATGGCCGGCATGAACGCCGTACCCATGCCGAGGCCGAGCAGCAGCATCGCCGGCAGCAGCAGGGCCGCGTACGAGGAGCCGATCTCCAGCTGGGTCAGCAGCAGCATGCCGAGCGCGGCGACCAGGAAGCCGGGGCCCATCAGCAGGCGCGGGGCGACCCGGGTCATCAGGCGGGTGCCGATCTGGGTGGAGCCCGTGATCATGCCCGCGATCATCGGCAGGAAGGCGAACCCGGTCTTGACCGGCGAGTAGCCCTTCACGATCTGCAGGTAGTAGGTCAGGAAGAGGAACAGGCCGAACATCGCGATGATCGCGAGACCGAGGGAGAGGTAGACACCGCCACGGTTGCGCTCGGTGACCACGCGCAGCGGCAGCAGCGGGGCCTTGACCCTGGACTCGACGGCCACGAAGGCCGCGAGCAGCACCGCCGAGGCGACGAACATGCCGACGGTCACGGAGTCGCCCCAGCCGTCGGACTCGGCGCGGGTGAAGCCGTAGACAAGGGCGACCAGGCCGAGCGTGGACAGGATCACGCCGGGGATGTCGAGCGGGGAGCGGTTGCGGCCGCCCTCCGGCTCACGGATGACGAAGTACGCACCGGCCGCGGCGACGACGGCGAACGGGATGTTCACGAAGAACGTCCAGCGCCAGTCCAGGTACTCGGTCAGGAAGCCGCCCAGGATCAGACCGACGGCTCCCCCGCCACCGGCGATCGCGCCGTAGATGCCGAACGCCTTGGCGCGCTCCTTGGCGTCGGTGAACATCACGGCCAGCAGCGAGAGCGCGGCCGGAGCGAGCAGGGCGCCGAAGACGCCCTGGAGGGCGCGGGCACCGAACATCATGGCCTCGTTGGTGGCCGCACCACCGAGCGCGGAGGCCGCGGCAAAGCCGCCGAGCCCGACCACGAAGGCCTTCTTACGGCCCCACAGGTCGGCTATCCGGCCGCCGAACAGGAGCAGACCGCCGAACGCGAGCGCGTAGGCGGTGACGACCCACTGCCGGTTGCCGTCGGAGATGCCCAGGTCCTGCTGGGCGGAGGGCAGGGCGATGTTCACGATGGTGGCGTCCAGGACGACCATCAGCTGGGCGAGCGCGATGAAGACGAGCGCTTTCCAGCGGTTGGCGTCCGGGACGCCGGGGGCCTTTGAGGCTGTTTCAGACATGGAGGTACCCACTTCGGGACTTCGTGACGGAATTCGGGACGTCGTGACGGAAAAAGGGTGTCGAAAGGTCACGGCTCGCCACGTGGACGGCCGCGGGGCCTGTCACCTGCGCTACTGACGCGTGGGACAGGTGGAACTACTAGTCGGTCAGATGGAACTACTAGTCGGTCAGGCGGAACCACCAGTCGGTCAGGCGGAACTACCAGTCGGTCAGGGCCGGCGCAGATCCTCCAGAGTCACGGCCGTGCCCGGCAGGACGGAGCGAGCGGGAGCCCGCAGTCCGTCCAGGAACAGCTGAAGATGGCGGTGGACGAAGCGGTCGGCATGGAAGCAGTCCGTACCGGCCGGGGGCCGGCTGAGCTGGGCCACGGCGATCATGACGTCCCCGACGTCCACGTCGGCCCGGAGCTGCCCGGCCGCCCTGGCGCGGTCCATGACCTCCGCGACCTGCCGCTCGACCCGTTCGCGCGCGGCTTCCAGGTCCGGGTGGTGCTTGTCGAACGTGCTGGAGACCATCGGGCACAGCGCGCTGATCCGCTCGTCGGCGGCGGCGTGCACGAAGCGCTCCAGCGCCTCGAACGCGTCACCCGTCTCGGCGAGCGCGAGCTCGGCCGCCTGGGCCGTACGGTCCATGACGGAGCAGACGACCTCCCTGACCAGTGCGTCGCGGTCCGGGAAGTTGCGGTACACCGTGGCATTGCCGACGCCTGCCCGGCGGGCGATCTCGTCGAGCGGCACCTCGGGGCCGTGTTCGACGAACATCTCCCGGGCGGCGGTGACGATCCGCTCCCGGTTACGCAGGGCGTCGGCGCGGGGCCGGGGCGCCTTGCGCTCGACGGGGGTGGCGGTCTGCACGGCGTACTCCTGATGTGAGGTGCGAGGTGCGAGGTGTGTGCGGTGTTCGATGATGCGATCCGGGGAGAGGCTCCCCGTTTCGCTCGGACACATGGCTAAACGGGGACCGAGTCCCCGGTATTTCCCGCACTCGAACCTTTTCCTTGTGACCTGCCTCACAAGCCTGGACGGGCGCTACTGACGGGAAACCCTCGATCGGGCTCATCCAGCGGGCGCCGCCACCCCCCTCGACGCAGGGTGATCGCAAGGTGCAGCCGGAACCGGAGGCTGCCGTGGCGCGGGAGGTCCCTTGCAGGTCCCCTTCATGCAGCCGCGGCCTCGGCGCCCCCGGTCGGCCCGCACGGGACCACCCGGCCGGGGCGCCCGGCCCGGCGGCCGTGACCGCCGTACGGAACCGGCCGCCCGAGACCACCGCCCGGAACCGGCCGCCCGAGACCACCGTCCGGAACCGGCGGCCCGAGACCACCGCACGGAACCGCCGGGCCGCCGAATACCCAGGCGCCGCCTGGCCGCCGTGTCCTGCGTGACCGCCCTGACCTTCGCGGTCAGCACGTCCGTCGGCACGGGCCGCCTCCCCCCGGGCGCCACGACCTCAGGAGCGGGCCCCATATCCCTGACTCACACCTCCCCGCACGGCCCCTGCATGATCCAGGCCGCCCGCGAGATCCAGATGTCCGAGGGCATCCCCACCTCCGACATCTACACCCGCTCCACCGGCACCGTCCGCGCCCTCACCCTGATGATCGACTTCTCCGACGCACCCGGCGAGGGCAAGGCCCTGGACCGCTTCCGGGAGTTCTTCCCACAGACCCGGCAGTGGTTCCGCACCAGCTCCTACGGCCGCCTCGACTACCGGGCCGAGACCCCGATCCCGGCGTGGCTGCGCATGCCGAAGTCCTTCCGGGAGTACGGCATAGAGCGCGGCGCCCCTTTCGACCCCGGCTACCGCACGCTGGTCCAGGACATCGTGGCGGCGGCCGACTCCGAGGTGGACTTCCGCGCGTACGACATCCTGAACGTCCTGGTCACCCCGAACGCGGGCCCCTCCGCCCTCGACACGGTCCTGTCCGTCACCTTCGCCGGCAACCCCGAGGCCCCGAGCGCCGACGGCATCCCCGTGGCGAACGCCTCCTTCGTCTACTCCCGCCAGGACGACGGCTCCGGCTCCTACGACCGCACCGGCTACCGCGTCCTCCCCCACGAGAACGGCCACGTCTTCGGCCTGCCCGACCTCTACACCGCGGACGGCGGGGGCGCTGTCGGCCACTGGGACATCATGAGCGAGGACTGGGGCGCCAACAACGACTTCCTCGGCTGGCACAAGTGGAAGCTGGGCTGGCTGGACGCCGAGCAGGTGCACTGCGTCTCGGCCCCCGGCACCGCGGAGTACACCCTCTCCCCCCTGGCCCACGCAGGCGGCTCCAAGCTGGTCATCATCCCCCTGGACAGCCGGACAGGCTACGTCGCCGAGCTACGCACCCGCGCCGGCAACGACGAGACGGTGTGCCGCCCGGGCGTCCTGATCTACAAGGTCGACGCGGATGTCGACACGGGTATGGGCCCGGTCAGGGTCCACGACGCCCGCCGAGACAGCGGCGGCTGCACGCGCTCCCCCAACGTCCACGCGGAGCTCTCCGACGCGCCGTTCCGGCCCGGGGAGACGTTCAGGGACACCCGGAGGGGGATTGTGATCAAGGTGGTGGAGGCGGATCCCGCGGGAAACCACCGGGTGCGGGTGAGGCGGGGGTAGCCGGTGAGACGGCCGCTCAGCCCACATGCCGGAGGCCGATTCGGGATTACGGTAGGCCTGCCGCGACCGCCGTACCGGAGAGCAAATGCCCGCCAAGCCCACGAACGACCCCGTCGAGACGGGAGCCCCCACCGAGGCGGCTCCCCCGCAGGGAGTCCCTGCGCCGGGAGCCGCACCTGGGGTTTCTGCCGGAGCTGCGCCTGGAGCCGCACCTGGGGTTTCTGCGCCGGAGATCTCTGCGTCGACAGCCCCCGCTGAGGCGGTCACCCCACTGATCCGCGGCATCGCGGTACTCCGCCAGCTGACGGACGCGGGCGGCACACTGAGCCTGAGCGCCCTGGAACGAGCCACCGGCCTGGCCCGCTCCACCGTCGACCGCATCACCGCCACCCTCGCCCGCATGGGCTACGTCCGCGTCGACGGCCGGGACGTACGGCTCGCCCCCCGCCTGATGGACCTGGGCAACGCCTACCTCTCCGCCCTGCGCCTCCCCTCCCTCCTCTCCGCCCGCGCGGACGCCCTCGCCGACGAACTGGACGAGTCGGTCTCCCTGGCGGTCGCCGACCGCGACGGCATCCGCTTCATCCACCAGGCGACCCGCCGCCGCGCGATGTCCCTGAGCTTCCGCATCGGCGACCTGCTCCCCGCCGAACGCACCGCACCGGGCCCACTGTTCGCGACGGAGTGGACGGACACGGACTGGCAACGCTGGCGGGCCCGCAGGGCGGCGGACCCGACGGACCTGTCCTTCACAGCCGTACCCCCACGCCGATACGGCCCGGACGAGAGCGAGAACGAGGCCTTCATACGCCGCGTGGAGGACGCGGCGGCGAACGACTGGGCCCTGGACGACCAGCTGATCGAGCCGGGCCTGGTAGCCGTGTCCGTCCCCGTCCGGCTCCCTCGAGCAGGCGACGGACAGGACGAAAACACCAGGGACCGGGTCGCGTGCGTGGCGAGCGTGGTCAGCCACACCAGCCGCCACACGGCCCACAGCCTGCGGACCGCACTCCTGCCGAAACTCCGGTCGGCGGTGACGGACATGGAACGCGAGCTGCGCACCGCCCCGCCCCCCGAGCCCGGCACACCCCCCGCGGACCTGGCCCTCTGGACGGGAGCGTCGAAGCAAGAACTGGGACGCGACTTCATCGAGTCCCTGGCCCGCGGCCTGACGGTCCTCACAGCGTTCGGCGAGGGCAGGCCGGAGCTGACACTCACCGAGGTGGCCCGCGCGACGGGCCTGGCCAGGGCAACGGCCCGCCGGGCCCTGATCACCTACGAGCACCTGGGCCTGGTAACCCCCGCTGGCCGCACCTTCACCCTCACCCCCCGGGTCCTCTCGCTCGGCTTCCCGCCCCTCTCCCGCACCACCCTCCCTCAGATCGCCCAGCCCCACCTTGCCGACCTGACGTCCCGCGTCCACGAGTCGACGTCACTGGCGGTCCTGTCGGACTCGGGCGAGGAGATCCAGTACACGGCGAGCGTGGCGACGGGCCGGGTGATGAGCGTGAACATCGCGGTGGGCACGCGCCTGCCGGCCTACGCGACGGCACTGGGCCGGGTCCTCCTGGCGAACACGACCGCCCACACGATCACGGACCGGAAGACCCTCACCCGCACCACCCTCACCTCGGTCCACTCCCAGGGCTACGCCTTGGTCGACGAAGAACTGGAAGAGGGACTCCGCTCCCTGGCGGTCCCGATCCGCGACCGCTCCGGCAAGGTCGTAGCCGCCCTCAACACAGCCATGCACGCGAGCCGCCACACCCTGCGGGAGTGCGAGACCGACCTCCTCCCCGAACTGCGGCTGACGGCCACCCGAATCGAGTCGGACCTCCACACCGCCAGCCGCTTCACCCACGTCCCCCTGACGTGACCCCACACCCACCCGAGCCGTATCCGGTACGCTGACGCCTGTGGTCATCCCCGACCACAGGCACGCCGCCACGCGCGTCCGCTGCCACTGCCTTCGTAGCTCAGGGGATAGAGCACCGCTCTCCTAAAGCGGGTGTCGCAGGTTCGAATCCTGCCGGGGGCACCAGCTCAGAAGGGCCCCACTTCCGAAATTTCGGAGGTGGGGCCCTTCTGACATCCACATCTGACATCAACGCGGGCGGTCACGCGCGGATGGGGCGTCTCCTGAGCAGGCGATCCATGTGGCTCATGGCTTCGCGCTGCGTGTCCTGGACGACGTGGGTGTAGACGTCCATGGTGATGCTGATCTGAGAGTGCCCGAGGATCTCCATCACAACGCGGGGCGCGACTCCGGCAGCCGTGAGGAGCGTGGCCGTCCCGTGGCGAGCGTCGTGCAGCCGGATCACGCGGAGGCCGGCGGACTGGGCGACGCGGGTGAAGGAGCGGTAGACGTTCCGCGGCTCGACCGGGCGCCCGGTGCGGGTGGTGAAGACGTAGTCCGACTCCTGCCACCCCTCCCCCGCCTTGGCACGTGCAGCCGCCTGCCGCATCCGGTGCCAGCGCAGAGGCGCGATGCAGAGCGCGGGCAGCGGGACGGCACGGCGACGGCGGCTCTTGGGGTCGTCGTCGTACAGGACGCCCCGGCGCCGCTGCGTCTGCTGACGCACGTGGAGGACACGGCCGTCGAGGTCGACATCCGACCAGCGAAGGCCGACGATCTCTCCCCGGCGAAGGCCCATGGTGATGGCGAGCACGAAGGCCGCGTAGAGCGGGTCACGCCGGGACGCCGCGAGGAAGTCAAGCGTCTCGTCCAGCGTCCACGGCTTCAGCTCCCGTGAGTCGGTGCGCGGAGGCTCCACGAGCTTGGCGACGTTGCGCGTGATCAGTTCCTCGCGGCAGGCCGAGGACAGCGCCGACCGCAGAACACGGTGCGACTCCTTGGCAGTTGCTGCCGTGGTCTCCTTCTCCAGGCGGACGAGGAACCGGCGCACGTCGGCGACGCCGAGGGATTCCAACCGCTTGGCACCGAGCAGCGGCACCAGATAGAGCCGGACGTGCGCCTCGTACTTGTCGAACGTGCCGAGCTTCCGCCGGGGCTTGATGACGTTGTCCAGCCAGTACGGCAGCCACTCCGAGAGCTTGGCCGACTTGGTGGGCACGGGCACGCCCTGGTCGACCTTGTCCAGCAGCTCGCGGCGCTTGGCGTCGCACTCCGCCCAGGTCTTGCCGTAGGCGAACTTGCGGGCACGGGTGCCGTCCGGCTGGAGGACGTAGACCGCGCACTGAAAGCGGCCGTCCTTGCGCTTGGTGATGGTGCCCGCCCCGTTGGGGTTCCGCTTGCGTTGCTGGGCCATCAGGCCGCCGCCTCCAGTTCGTTGGTGATGTACTCGCGGACGGCCCGTGCCGGAATGCGGCGGCACCGGCCGATGGTGATCGAGGGCAGGCGACGAGACCGAATCAGGTCGTAGACCGTGGACCGGCCGAGCTTCAACCGCGCCATCACGTCGGGCACTGTCAGCAGCTCGTCGTCATGCACGGGTGGGTTCTCCTTCCGTTCCGGGGGCGGGTGCGAGGGTTTCGGCGAGCCAGGCTTCGGCGTCGGTGAGGCCGGTTCCGGCGTAGACCCAGTGGGCGAGGACGAGGGTTGTGTCCTGGTCGGTCTCGGCCGCTGCGGCGGCTTGTGCGCGGCGCCATTCGGCGCGGGCGTCGCGGAGGGCGCCGAGGGTGGTGGAGTAGCGGCGGGACTTGGTGGAGAAGTGGCCGCGAAATCCGAGCATGTGGGCCCATGCCCGCAGGCGGAGGTGTTCGAGGTCCTTGTAGGCGCCGAGGGTCCATGCGGTGCGGATGAGGCGGCGGGCGTGGTCGCTGATGTCGAGCTGGGCGAGTTCGGCGAGGAACTTCAGCGGCCGGTCCAGAGCTCCGGTGGCCGTCTCGGCACCCTTGGTGGCGTACTTCGCGATGTACGCGGCGACGGCCCGTTCGGTCAGCTCTTGGCCGCCGTCGAAGTCGGCGGAGCGGATGGTGCGGACGTCGAGTTGGCGGCCGAAGGTGAAGGTGTGGGCGCGGCCGTCGATGACCGGTCCGTCCACGCGAGCGGCGGTGGCGGCTGCCCGAATGGCGTCGGTCAACAACTCGGCGGTGGCCCAGGCAGGGGGCGGGGTGTCGCCGCCCTCAGGTCCGTCGATGCGAATCACGGCGTGGAAGTGAACGGCCCCGCGCTTCTGGTACTCGGCGACCTTGGCGAAGGACACCCGGGCGTGCTCGCGGAAGGCCCGCTGCGCCAGGCCAGCGCGCTTGGCGACCTCCCGGCGCAGATAGGTCGAGAAGCGCCGCCACAGCGGACCGGCATGCGCGTTCCAGAGCACGGCTGCTTCGTAGTCGTAGGTGTCCGGGTCGAGGGGGGTGCCGAGGGCGGGGTCGTCTTGGTCGTGGACGGTGCCGCAGCGGCAGCGGCGGACCGATCCGGCCTGGCCGGTGGGGCGGTTGTGGACCGGGCCGAAGCTGGGAGCGGTGAAGGTGGCGAAGACGCGCGGGTGGGCGGCGACGCGTTCGGGGACGCCCTTGCCGCCGCGCAGGCCGCTGGTGATCAGGTGGAAGGTGTCGCGGCGGTAGACCTCGGCGCAGGCCGCGCAGCGGGTGGTGCGGCGGTTGTTGCAGCGGACCAGGAGGTGACCGGCCGGGAGGCTGGAGGAGTCGAGGTGGTGGAGGACGTTGCCGATCTCGCCGGTGCGGGTGTTCAGGTCGTACTCGATGCGGTGGCCGTCGAGGCGGATCGGGTGGGTGCAGCCGCCGAGGCCGGCGAGCTGGCGCAGAAGTGCGGGCATGGTGCCCAGGGCGGCCAGTTCGCCGAGTTCGTGGAGCGGGGGCGGAGTGGCGCGGGTGATGATGGCTTCTCCTTCTGGTTTCGGCTGGAGGGAGAGGACCCCCGGGGCGGCGGATGCTTGGCGGTATCGAGGCCGCCCCGGGGGTCTGGTGTGTCAGCGGCGGTGCTGGTCGCGGAGCATCGAGCGCAGGACCACGGCGGCGACGGCCACGGAGACGGCCGTGACGGCGACGGCGGCCAGGAGCGCGGTCAGCACGACGCCGCCGACGAGGACGGCCGCGACCGCTCCCGTGCTGACAGAGATCTGAGGAACGGGACGCCGCGCGGGCGCCTGGTCGGCCACGGTGTGGCGGTATGCGGGCGGCGGTGTCGGGCTGTCGGGGTACTTGGGCAGGAACACAGCGAAGCTCTCCTTACCTACTCGTCTAGTCATGTGAGCCGTTGACGATGTCCACGCCGGAGCGCGTACCGGACTCGATGGCGGGGGCCATGAACGTGTGCGAGAGCCAGAAGCCGAAGAGGGCGATCAGGACGACGATCCACGTGCGGACGCCGAGGAACTTGACCGCTCCCCAGGCGAAGAAGCCGAGGACGACGACGAGCGGCAGGCTGACGGTCACGGTTTCCGGGTCCTTTCAGCGGACGGGGCAGCGGTGGGTACGGGCGGCCAGCTCGGCGGCAGCGCGGCTGTCGTAGTCGGCGGAGAAGCCGCAGCGCGGGGCTGTGCAGGCGGCGGTGTGCTTCTCCCGGCCGCGACCGTCGTAGGACGTGCCGACCTGGACGGGGCCGATGCGGGTGACGGAGCGGAAACGGCGGTTGGCGCTCACGTGGGTCTCCTCTCAGAGCTGGGCGGCGATGGCGTCGGCCATGGGCGGCGGGACGCCGAGTCGGGCGCGCAGGGTCGGGGTGTCGATGGCCGTTCCGGTACGGGCGTGGTACTCGGCGGCGACTTTGCGGGCGTGCTCGACCAGGGCGACCGGGACAGCGACCGGAGTCGGGGCCGACGGTGGGTCAGGTGCCGGGTCGGCTACCGGTGGCATCGGTGGTTCTTGTGCAGGCTGAGGCACGTCCTCCTGGTCCTCGATGTCCTCGGGTTGCTGTTGGGCCACGGCGTTCCCGGTCTCATCCGGCGACGCCGGCGGCGAGTGGACCAGGAGGGTTCCGCCAAGGAAAGCGACCGCGGGCCAGCCCGCGACGAGGATGCGGAGCCAGGCCGGTACGTGGTCCAGGTCGAGCAGTCCGGCTGTGGCCACGTTCGCACCGAGGGACGCTGCGAGTGCGATCAGGAACCAGCACCACCCGGCCGCTTTCGCCTCCCCGGAGCGCAGTCGGCGCCAGGCTGCAACGAGCAGCAGGTCGACGCTGATCGGGTAGGCCCACGCTTTCCACCCGTCCTGTCCGGCCGCCGAGGCGACGTCATGGAGGTGGGCGAAGGACAGCGCGGCGGCGATGACCGCCTGAACGAGCACCGCATCGACGCGGGCCAGGTTGGCGCGCATGCTGCGGCTCCTTCCGGTTCGGGCATGGGAGGGGTAGGGACGTGGCGTGAGGCGGTCACGCCGACCGAGGTTGCGCGGGTCAGTCGGTCACCGGTCGGGGCCGCACCGCCGGGCCCGGTGTCTCGACGGGCCGTACGGGCACGTCGGGCCGGAAAGGCTTGAGCGCGGGCAGGTCGGGAACCAGGTGGGCCGACTCGCGGCAGGTCTCGGCCGCGTCGCCCAGCGACAAGTACGGCGTGCGGATGCGGGACCAGCCGCCCGAGGTGTCACCGGCCACGGCGAGGCCGGGCCGTTCGGGGGCGATGGCGCAGGCGGCCGTGACCGCTTCGGGTGCGATGTCGCCGAGCGCCATCTTCGCGGAGGCCTCGTCGTTCACCCGGTGGCAGACGCGACCCGTCAACTGCGCTCGCAGCATGGTGGCGCCCTTGCCGAGTTCGGCGCCGAAGCGCTGCCCGCAGACCTCCAGGTAGATGCCAGCCGCGCGACCGAGTTGGGCGAGCCGGATGAGCTGGGTGACCATCTCGTCCCGGCGTTCCTCGTCCTTCCTGGTGGCGACGAGGAAGAGTTCAGCGACCTCGTCCACGAACAGAACGAGGGGAACGGGGCGTTCGGAGTCGGGCAGTCCCCAGACGTCCGAAGTGATTTCCTCGGCCGGAGTGTCCGGGGCGATGCCCTGCCGGGCCTTGATCAGGTCGTATCGGTCCTCCATTTCCTTCACAAGCACGGGCAGCAGCTCGGCGGCCTGCTCCGGGTCGGTAGCCAGCGCGGACAGCCGAGGAGCGAACGGTGCCAGCTCCACACCACGCTTGCAGTCGATGCCGACCAAGGCGACCGGCTGAGAGGCGAGTCCGGCGATCAGGTGCCGCAGATACATGGACTTGCCCGACAGCGTCGCGCCGAGGGTGAGTTGGTGGGGCACGGTCCGGTAGTCGCGCACGAAGGGCGTGGCGTCCTCCCGCAGGGCAACCGGAACGCTCAGCAATCCACTGTCGATCTTGCGGGGCATCCGCACCCGGTGCAGGACATCGAAGCCGACAAGACGCAGTTCGACCACACCCGGCTTGACCGTCGAGACGTACACCGCATGAACGCCCCAGGCGTGCCGCAGCCGTTCCGCCGAGGCGGCGACGTCGGCTGGTTCCTGCCCCGGAGCGAGCCGGAGCCGCAGCCGCAGCCCGGTCGAGGTGGGCCGGATGATGCCCCGACGCGGCGGTACGGGCCGGACTTCACGGCGCGTGGTGGCTTTGACCGCCAGCATCCGCAGCCGGGACGGAGCCACGGTCAGGCCGCAGGCCTCCATGACCGAGCCGTAGGAGCTGAGGAGCCGGGCCGTGGATATCGGCAGGCCGACCGTGGACCAGTACACCCCGGGGTGCTTGGCCCGGGCGTAGGCGGCCCCGCCGCCGAGTGCGGCGACAGGACCACCCACTTCCAGGAGTGTCGTCAGGTCGGTCATCAGGCAGCGGCCCCGGTGGTGGCCGGGAACACGGCCGGTGTCACGGCGGCGGCGCGGTAAGCGATGCCGTGCCGCTGCTGCCCGTTGAAGACGCTCTCCCACGGTCGGGCCACCAGCCCCGGCAGCGAGACCGAAGCCCCGAGCGTGAGCCCCTCGGACACTCCACTCTCCGGAACGGTGACCTTGATCAGCGACGACTCGCCGTCTTCCAGGTAGACGACGCCGATCGTCATCAGGGCCTCTCCGCTGGTGGCGTCCTTGGCGATCTCGCCCGTCTGCCGGTCGCGGACCTTGGGCTCGGGCGCCTCGGTCAGCAGGATCGTCGCGGCGGAGGTCTCTACACGGATGGTGCGCAAGACTTCTTCCCATCTACTCGTCTATACAAGATGCGGCGTTCGAACCCGATCTCCGGGAACGGCAACCACCTTGCCACACAACTTGCCCACTCGTCTATACGAGTAAGCCTGTTGGGGTGTACGAGTTCGGAGAAGCCTCCCCGCGCACCACCACCGGTCAGGCGCTCACGTCGCCGGGAGCTGATACGACAGGACGTACGCGTCGGCCGCCATGACTGTGTCGCAGACCTCTACGGCCCGCCCTTCCTGGTCGAACGCCGTGCGGATCAGGTGAATGACCGGCACGCCGGAAGCCAGCCGCAACGTGCGCACCTCGTCGGGCGAGGGCATCCGGGCGCGGATCTCTTCCTCAAAGTGGTCGAGGCGGTGTCCCAGCTCCTCGAGGCGTGCGTAGATTCCACCGGGCCCGGGGTTCGGCTCGGCGATCGGCGTGCCCCGTGCGATGTCGAGCGGCAGATACGAGGTGGCGAACTCCACCGGCCGCCCGTCCAGCAGATACCGGCGACGCCGGGCGAGCACTCGCCGCACGGACCCGAGCCGGGTGGAGACCTCCTGGCTGGCCTTCTCCTCCTTAACCTCCAGGCTGTCCACCTGCGGGTGACTGCCGGCGGCGTCGGCCTCCACGATGAACGCGGACTTCCCCTGCTCGCGGTGGCGCCGGGCGAACCGGTCGGAGGCGAGCCGCCGTACAGGCGGTCGTGGTCGCACGAAGACGCCCTTGCCGTGCTCGGCGTGCACCAGGCCCTCGCCCTGGAGGACGGAGAAGGAGTTTCGAACCGTCATACGGGAAACCCCGTAATGCTCGACTAGTTCGGCCTCGGAGGGCAGCTTTTCGCCCTCCTTGAATCGCCCACGGTCGATGGCCTCGCGCAGCTGGTCGGCGATCTGCCGGAAGACCGCACGATCGCTCGTGGGGTCGAGGTCGCCGAGGAGGCCGGAGGAAAGAGGGGGCACGTGTACTCCTTTAGGTATCTAGACGAGTGGGCGAGCTTTGTTGCTACGGTGGAGAGCCTAGCCATCCGAGAGGGCAGAGGAACGTGAGCACCGACCGTCCGCACTCCGTGAGCGTCGCCGGAGTCATCGTCGACGACCAGGGCCGGGCCCTCTTGATCAAGCGCCGCGACAATGGCCACTGGGAACCCCCGGGCGGAGTCCTCGAACGCGAGGAAACCATCCCCGAAGCTCTCCAGCGTGAGGTTCTCGAAGAGACCGGCATCAAGATCGCGCTTCCCGCGACCCTGACCGGGATCTACAAGAACATGAAGGGCTTGATCGTCTCCATGGTCTTCCGCTGTGAGGCCGCCGACGGCACGCCCACCACCGGGGACGAGACCCGCGCACTGCGCTGGGCCACCCGCGAAGAGGTCATCGAACTCGCCGACGAGGCATACGCGATCCGCGTCCTGGACGCACTCGACGCGGTATCCCCGCCGGCCATCCGCGCCCACGACGGCGTGAAACTCGTCTAGCCCGAACCCGCTGCACATGGCGGCCTACCAGCACGAAGGAACTTGTATGCACGAGTATACGAGCACTGTCCGGGTCTGGGGACTCACTTGCCCAGGTTTTCCGGAAGAGGTGAGCCGGGCCCGCCGCTGGACGCGGGACATCCTGCGCGGATCGCCCCTGGCCGACGACGCCGAGCTGATCGTGAGCGAACTGAGCGCGAACGCGATCCTCCACACCGCGAGCGGCGGACTCGGCAGCTTCCACCTGGCCCTCGCGGTCTCCCCCAAGGTGGTCGCCCTGTCAGTCACCGACGAGGGAGGAACGGGCACCGCCCCGAAGGTCGAGCAGCCAAGCGAGGACGCGGTACACGGCCGCGGCTTGGGCATGGTCAGCGTCATCGCACACCGGGTCGTCGTCCACGGCAGCCACAGCGGCTACACCGTCACCGCCGAGCTGTTCACCGACACCCGGCCCGGAGGACACTCACGCTGATGGACAAGCCCCAGCGGGGCTTCTGGTGCGAGTGCTGGACGCAGGACGTCAACGACGAGAAGGGGTGGCCGGCACTCCGGGCATCGTTCGACGCCTACTCGGCACCGCAGGCGGACAGATGGGTAGCGGTCGCCCTGCGAACCATCTCACCGGCACTCGACCCGGACGCTTCCGACGAGGCCTGGGCCTGGCTCTACGACGGCCGCATCGACACGCGACGAGCCCTCTTACGCATGGAACCCTGCACAGTCTCTCTGACCCACGCCAGCACCCGCATCACGTGGACGATTCGACCAGTGCTGTTCCTGCCGCTAGCTCACCGGCATGGGGTCGAACTCCCGCTCTGTGCGTACGGCTTCAAGCCTCGCGCTGGATGCTGATGTGCTTCCACCGAGGTCAAGACGGCACCCGCCCGGCAGTGAAGCCTTCGCCGTCCTGGAACTCGATCACGACCGCGCTATCGACCAGGTAGATCCAGCACTCATACCCACAATCCAGGATCGCGTCGGCCTGTGCCTCCACCAGGCCGATCTCCAAGGCGAGCGAGGGCACCGCAAGATTGCCCCAGAACACGACTGCCAACTCATCCGGGCGAGCCAACCTGCTCAGGAGCTCCCGGAGCCCCTCGCCGTCGAAGGCCGGCGAACGCTGGAGGACCTCAACACCACTCCAGTCCAGCCGCGACGACCCCACAGACCCGAAACGACTCAAGCTCACAGCGGCGAACGACCGATCCTCCTCATACGAGAGCACCACCGCTGCACCTCCAATGGCCGCCAGAAGCACCGCGATCACTTCGGGGTGTGTCCCGTAGCCAGCCTCTGCGTTCAAAGTCCTCTCCTGCGTCAACCGCCTACTCACATGCCCCAACACACGCCGCAACGACGCGCACAGAAAAGCCGAACACGGCCACTGTCAACCATCAGCTGGGACCGAAGTGTCAAGCATCTACCGGGACCGGACACGCCCCCCACCACAGACTGAGTTACAACTTTCTCTACTGGTTCAAGGCGGCTCGCTCCGCTCACCGCGCGCGGCCCGGCCCCCGGCCGGGCCTGCGCTCCTGTCTCCGCCCCGCTCCAACCCGGCCGGCGCCCGTGCCGCGCGCACAGCAATCAGCCACCTGACGCTAGAGAAAGGGCACGTCGTGGCTGGGGCGGTCGGCTCCACGGCTTTACGGAGCCACTTTGGCGCGAGCCTCGAAGATCATGGCCCCAACGTCGTGCTTTAACGGGCAGGTCCACAGACTGCCCGACGCGCCGGAAGCTTACGGGGCCATGATCACTCGCGCCAAAGCAGCGCCACCCCAAAGCCGCTCCGCCGCCCTTCGTTCACTCAGCGTCGGAGTCACCCAACTTACCGAGAAGAGCATGCGGGGAGGCTCCCATGATCTGGCTCAACATACTTGTAAGAACGGTCGAAATGTTGATCAGGTCACTGATCAGCGGGCCGATTTCACCATCCTCGTGCAAAATCCTATTAACCGTTTCAGAAGCCGCCTGCGAGCCCCCGCCCACAAAAAATGAGGAAAGCACGGCGGAAGCCCTCTTCCCACTTGTCGGCATCCGAGGAGACGGAGAAGACTCTTGCACTCGGAGAGAATCGAGAGGGTCTGCATTTCCAGAAGCGGACATGACTTTCTCCAGCGCGAAAGCGCTCGGCATCGCTCGAATGGAAAAATCGATAGGCTGATCGCCTCCCCCTTCTCCGGAAATTCGAAAAACAGCGGGGTTATCATCGCCTATATCGCCGGACCGCAAGGTATCCAGCAGTAGAGGAGAAACAACAACGCAACGCCGGATTATAATTCGCAGCATCTGCTCCTCAATGGAGGCATAGCCCTCCATTGCATCGTCGAGCAGAGGAATTAGAGGAATCTGCTCCGGCCAGTTCTCCAGAAGTGCCTTCGCATGGGAACTCCAATTGAACCGAGCCATGAGAAGGCGAGATCTTTCGAGAGCTACCACCACATTCCTGTCAGGTCGAGTCCCTGAGACGTGCATGCGACCGGGCGGAATTCCACAGTGTTGCGTGTAATCTCGCAAGTTATACAGAAATCGGTAGCCCTCGTGACCGTCGAACGCAGACGACGTCGCGGTCTTATACTCAGACATTTCCTCGCTCGCCTTACCGAACTCCCGAAGAATAAAATCTCGCTCATTCTCAAGGTATAGGCGAGTAGCCGCCAGCCAGTTCGTGAGTTCGGCCATCAGGGCTCCCTTCACTACTTCACGATCCGCTTGCCGAAACTCGCCAGCATACCTCTCAACGTTTGCGAAAGTGTCCACCATCGCTCGCAGGTTCGAGTAGTTCCTAAGGATCAGCGAAAACGCTCCTCTTTCAATCAATGCCTCGTACACGCTGATAGCATCGACATGTCGGTCGAACTCATCCTCAGACATCTCGTGGACAATCCGAACGTCCATGCCGGGCTGGCCAGACTCCTGCTTCCACACACCAAAAGCGTAAGTAATGTTCATGTAGTAATGAGATCAGGAAAGAGGCGGCATAGCAATGCCTGAGAGGCAAGCTTCCACTTCAGCCTGATGGTACAGGCGCGCGCCATGCCTATCTCTAACTCCCTGAGGTTTAGTAAACGGGACGCCAATTGGGGTCGGCAGCCTTTACGATTCCCCGTGACAATGCTAGTTGCACATCGTCACTAAAAACCTCTTCAAGGCTCCAGAAACGCGGCATACCGCCACCCCCCGCAGCGTCTCCGAGTGCTTTGAAACCGTCAGCAAGCGGACGAAGAGTTGGGTCGGTGAGTGATAGTCGTTCATATAGAGAGGCGATGAAAACAGCAACCGTCGGGGACTGGGAGTCCAATTGCATAACGGACGTCATCACAGCTCCCGGGGAAAAATTGCAGCCCTTTTCCGCGTCAAGATGCTGAACCAATTTTTGCGGGAGAAAGGGTACTCGAGAGACGCTCCAGACCCCCAGGTTTGCAACACAGAGGAGGTCTAGACTTTCCCGAGGGTGCTGGGCGTAAAGGTTATCCATCTCTCTGCAGATAGATTGCACTCCAAATTGAGGCCCGGGAGAAGTCGCCTTCCAGCTGTGCGAGTGAGACAGAAGCCCTACAGGTAATGGAGACGAGATCTCTTCGCGAGGGCTGCCAAGCCTTGCCTTGACCCCTCTGCTAATTCTGGCCGCACGCTCGAATCCGTCGCGAATGCCATCCTTATTGAGAGTTAACTTTACGCTGAAAGCAGCTGCCACTCCACTTGCCAGGACTTCTTCCCGTGATCTTAGCGCCCTCGGATATGTAGGACGGAAAACAATGAGGTCCGTTTCGAATACATCGTCGCCTTCCTCTGGAATGATGTATCTCCTCGTCGCCACCTCATAACTAGGCGGAAGCCAGTCGCTAAGTATTCTGGCCCAGGTCCCTTCACCGCCGTGTCCGGCTCGCTGGGGGTCGGAACGAGCTTCAGCGTGGAGTCTCATGTACTCCTGCTGTATGTCCTGTTCGACAGCTCGGAGCCAGCGGTGGTGCACAGCACTCTTCTCGGACGTGCTTCCCTGTGGAACATGCCCATCTGTCATTTTCATCCGCCTATCCATCGCTCATACATGATCGGCGCGAGCCCCAACCAACCGCAGCCCTGAACTGCCAATACTGACGCCGGCGACCGGACTCAGTCCGACTCAGAGAGGATCTTTGAGACGGATAGAAAGCAGTGCCCTGTCTCGCTCGCGTGCCGCTTCTTGCGGCGCATCAGGTCGTCCAGGCGTATGCGTTGGTCAAGCACAGCCATGAAGTCGCCTCCATCCATCGTCATAAATGGCGTGCTGAGGCTGTAGACCGTCAGGGCGTCCGAGGTGAAGTTGCTCATGCTGATGTAGAGGCCGAGGGTGTTCTTGGCCTTGCGCTCGATGTTGCTCTTGAAGACGTCCAGCTCACGACGGCCGACGGCCTCTTTCCACCACTTTGCCTCGAGGACGTAGTGGTCAGTGTCGAAAAGGAACGCTCCGTCGATCTGCTCATGGTCCAGGCTGTATGCCGCCCGCGGCTCCAGGTCATATAGGGCGAACAGCTCGTTGATGAAGCCCTCGAAATCCCTCCCCCGTTGCTGCGGACTGGTAGCCGAGTGCATCGCGATGAACTGTTGCTTCAACTCCTCATGCGCCTGGGCAAACGCACGGCCGTCCTGAGCCTGCTTGGCGCTCTCCGCGATAGCGACCGCGTGCGCCTCATGCTCCGCGATGACCTCCCGCTGCTTTGCAGTCCAACGCCTCAACTCCGCAACCGCCGCCGTCGCTTTGGCTACCTTCTCTTCGCCTTCCTGCTGGGAAGTCAGGTTAGGGAAGGTCTCCATGTCGGCGATATCGAGCATGAGTGCGACCGTCAGGTCGAGGTACCGGGCTTCATTAGCTTGCAGCAAGTTGACCAACTGGCCGGACACCTCCCGCTTTGTGGACGACTGGAAGCTCAGCTGTGCCAGGAGTTCGCTGTGGTTCTTCAACATTGCTCGGACGTACAGCTCAAAAGGATCTTTGTTCCAGTAGATCGTGGTCAGCGCCTCGACGAGCGCTGTGTACGCGGCCGGGCGGATGGCCTTACTGCGGTTGGTTGGCTGCGGCACCGTCCCCCTCCTTCTTACGCACGATGACCGACCTGTCACGGTACCGTGCGGTCAGTCGATGACCAGCCCATATGGCAGGAGTTGCTCCCAGAGGCATCGATGACCGACCGTCCATCCGCACCGTCGCCACGATGTTTAGGCCGACTTTGAGCCGCAGAAGTGCTCGGCCTCTGGACCACAAGCGCACCAGAACGAGCGGGGAACAGCGGGGAGTGGCGGTGAGAACGATCGAGCCCGACGAAGGGCACGCCAGCTGTATGTGCAGGTCAGCGTCTTAGGGAGCGCAGAGCGCCGCAGCTTCCCAAGCCGGGGGCTCAGGCACTATCAGCACGTGCTGGCCACCGCGGCTTGCTCTGCTTCCAGCTGTATTGATGAAGCTGGCCGACCGAGGTCAGCTCGGCCTGCTTGTCGGCGATCAACTCCGCCACAGTCGGGTGTGCCTCGATGCGATCAGTCCTGCCCGGTGTGGTAGCTCAGGCAATTGGCGTCCCCTGCTGGTTCGGCGGCGCCTGCGCTGTTCCGTGGCCGGTACCTGCCGGTATGGGATGCCGGTCGTCCTTGAAGTCGAACAGCGCGATGAGGGTGACGCCGAGGGTCATCAGGACCGCCCAGGCGCCGGCACCAGTCAGGACGCTTTGAAGCACGCCGCCCCCGAGCCAACGGACTACGTGGCCGCAGACAACGGCGACAAGGTTCACGACCAAAAAGAGCACAAAGACGGCGAGGGCCTTCTTCCGGTTGGGGCTCACCCCGGTTCTTTCCTTCCCCTAGGGGAGGCAACCGGTTGAGCGCGCAAAGCCTCGACCGGCCACCTCTAGTGTGGCCTCCTCATGAGCGGCACCCGTGCGGGTGCAGCCTCCAGAGGAGTCGGTCGAGTCGCCTCGCGCCAGTCCATGCGCTTACAACTCGTCAAGCGTTCCAGCGTGTCAGTTGTCGTTGGTCTTCCTAGACCACTTTCACCCACAGAGCTGCGGGATGGACTGTTGCCCGTGCTCTATGCCTAGGCTCCCGGAACGGGGCTTCGGGGGTAGCAGGATACGCACAGGCCGCCGGTGATCACAACAGCGAGCCTCCCGACCAACTGAGTAGGCGTCTAAGCGCAGTTAAGGTGCCGACTGAGCACCATATGGAAACGCGCGCGACTCACCTTCGGCCCTCCGCATGGACTCGACCGGCCGCCTGTAGTCAGGCGCTGACCGTCGAGACTTGCTCTGGTCGACGACTTCGACAACGTAACTGAGGCCGGTGAGGATCAAGCGAGGCACACACGTGGACAGGCGGCTGAGCACCCGCCGTCGTGGCTGACTGTCGTCGGCTGAGGTTCGTGCCACTGCCGTGCCAGATGCAGGGGTCAGCCGCGGTCAACGGGGGTGCCTCGCGGTCGAGTTCCCGGTGGCCCGACCAGGTATCGAAGCTCCAGGTCAGCGCCCCCACTCCCCCGCCTCTCTCCTAATGCGGTGCTCACGCACGAGCGCCCTCCCGGGCCGTCCTCGGGCCGTGGGAGGGCGCTCGTTGGTGAGCAACATCAACAGCTACCGACAGCTCAGCAGCAGGTCAGGACGCTGATCGATAACGCGGCCGCCGGTCACGACCGCCGATGATCAGTTGCGGCTGGACTGACGAAGGTGGCGGCCCCCTCCGCTCTCTCCGCCTCCGTCACTCCGACGCTCCCACTTCATCCTGACTGGTGATCTTCATGAATGCTCACGGCTGCTCGAGGGGTCCCCGTCCCGGCTACGCCGCTTCGTCCTGGTCGCGCCTATAGCTTGGCTCTCCGCCCACCACCGGACGGGCGGGACGTTCTGCTTCCCTGTCTTCTGCAAGAAGATCATCGCCCTCGATGTCTGACTTGAGAGCGGACATCATCTCGCGCACCGCACCAATCAGTTCGGGAAGCTGCTTGATGAGCTGAACGAGCAACGTTACGACCAGGCTCAGCAGACCGAAGACCGCAAGGACGGTCAAGGTGAGGGAGTTCCAGTCCACTTGCTTCAGTGCCTTCCAGTTCTAAGAGGGCCGAACTGGAAGCGGGCAGCCTCAGTTCGACCACTGACTTCGTGGTTCGTGAACTGAGAGACTGCCGACGCGCGCAATCATCCTCGGGCGGTGCCAGCGCCTGAAGTGGGCCCTTCCTCCGTCTCCGCATCGGGGCGGCTTGTCCCGCTCCCGCGTCTTGCCGGGTGATCTATGCGGGGGCACACATCCCTGCGTCATCGAGACCGCGCCACACTCACACCACACCCCCCGAGGCCCAAGCCCCCGGGTAACACGCCGCCCGCGTCGGGCAGCGTTGGCGGGTCCGACGATACACAACTCGTTGCAAGATCGCGCACATTGGAGGGGGAACCGATGCCAGGCACCGTACCCAGCCACGAAACCGGACAGCCATACACGACGGTCTGGCAAGCCTTCCTCGAAGCGCTGCCGCATAAAAGCGCCCAACGAGTCGTACCGCAAGTCGTCTACGAGTTTGCCCGGCGGACCCCTGTGGAGTCGGATCGACTCCCGTTCCGACATCCACCCCTGACATCAACGACGGTGGACAACAGCAGCCCTCAGTGGCCGACGACGCCCCGCCATTCTGCGATTGCCAGCGCTGTGACGTCCCGGTGATCGAACTCCTAAAGCGGGTGTCGCAGGTTCGAATCCTGCCGGGGGCACAACGCGTTACCACTCTGACCTGGGGTTTATCCCCAGGGAGGACTACCATCCGGCCTCGGACTCCTCGCCCGGGGCCGTTTGCGTGAGCGGTGCGTGCTATGGCACCCCACGCCCGTTCCACATCCACCCGGTGGTGCGCACCACCGCACAGAAACGGCTACGGAAACGACTACGGACGCGCATGGGTCACCCAGTGGGCGTCCGGGGACCGCGCGGAGTGACGCACAGGAGCCGTGCGAAGACACCACCCGGGGCGGCGACGCCCTCGGCGTGATCATGCACACCGACAGGGGCAGCGCATACTGCTCCCGGAAGTTCAAGTGAGCCTGCCGCAAGCTGGGCATCGTGCAGTCGAGGGGCAGAGTCGGATTGCCAGGCTCCCCTGCGGGACCTCCGGCAGCCCCTTCGGCCGCGTCGGCACCCGCATCACCCCCACGTCCGTACGACAGCGCAACAGCCGCACGGACGATCATTCCGCGCCCATCGTCACCCCGCACGACCCCGCACGGAATTGGGCAGCTGAGTCAGCGCCGAATCCGAAGAGGGTTCGCGGCGGTCCGGGAGCCGTGCACGTGTTGGAGTCAGTGCAGGAAGGCCTGGTGCGTCATGCCCGGCTTGCGGCGGATGGCGGCGATCAGGGTCGGCGTCGGCATCCTTCGTTTCTCCGGTGGAACGCGTGGCGATCGGCATCGCGGGGAAATCCGCGATGCCGATCTCGACGGGTGTGTGGTTCTCGTGGTGGATCGGCGCCGCGTGGTCAGCCCGCCGTCTGCTGCATCGGTTCCGGGATGGCCGTCCGGTGGCGCCGGGCGGCGAGGCCGAGTGCGGCGGTGGCGACGGCCCCGGCGAGGGCGAGTACGCCCAGGGCGTTCGCCAGGGTGCCGACGGCGGAGGCGAGCGCGAGGACCACGAGCGGGCAGATGAACTGGCCGAGGAAAAAGAAGCCCGTCCACAGGCCGGTGCCGCGGCCGCGGTCGGCGTAGTGGAGCTTGGACATGGCGAGGGTGAGCAGGCTCGGCAGCATGATGCCGCTGCCGAGGCAGTTGATCACCGCGCCGGCGGTCAGTACGACGGGGTTGGGGGCGAGCCAGATCACCGCGAAGCCGAGGGCGGACAGGCCGAAGGCGGTGGGCAGCCAGGCTTGCGGGCTGCGGCCGGCCTTGGCGAAGACGACGGCGCCGATCACGACCGCGGCACTGGAGCTGGCTGTGGCCAGTCCGATCACGCCGGGGTTGCTCACGCCCATGTCGTTCAGGAGGAATGCCATCTCCACCTGGACGGTGTAGAAGAGGATGGCGCCGAGGAGGGTCAGCGCGCAGGTGCCGGCCAGCGGGCGCCAGGGGAAGGGCCTCTTGGCCATCGGTTCCGAGGCGGTGGGGGAGGGCTCGTCCGCGTGGTCGGCGGGTCGGGGCCGGGGCAGGAAGGCGGCCATGGCGGGGGCGAGCAGCAGGCTCACCGCGTAGGCCCAGAACGGTGCGCGCCAGCCGGCCGATCCGGCCGCGCCGCCCAGCACGAAGAAGGCCGTCGCGGAGATCGAGGCGCACATCGTCTGCATCGCGAGGTAGCGGTCGCGTTGCCGGCCGGAGTAGTAGTCGCCGATCAGCGTGGTGCTGCAGGTCATGATGGCGGCTTCGGCGACACCGACGAGGGCGCGGCTGGCGACGATGGCGCCGAGGGAGTCCAGCCACAGGGGGGCGGTGCCGAGGATCGCGTACAGCACGGTCGAGACGACGAGCAGGCGTTTGCGGCCGAGCCGGTCGGCGATGACGCCGGCGAAGGGGGCCAGCAGCGCCAGGGAGAGGGCGGGGATGGTCAGGGCCATGGGGACGAGCGCGTCGACGCCCGGCACGTCGGCGAAGTGGGACTGCATCTGCGGCAGGACGGGGGCGATGAGTACGGCGCCCAGGATGGGCAGGCAGCTCCCAGCCATCAGCAGCATGAGGCGAAGTCGGTGGCCGGGGCCGGACACCGCCTGCTCGGGCGGGGTGTCCTTGACGGCTGTGGGCGTCGGGGACGGGAGCGGGGGCACGGGTGCAGGCATGCGGGAACTCCACGTGGCGGGTCGGGAGGGGGACGGGATGGTGCGGCCGTCGTGGTCGGGCCGCCCGGTATCCGTGGCAGGTTCGGAGCGGGGAGCCGATGACTGCCGGGCGTCGCGGCGGGCCGGCTCGCCGGGCGCCTGCCGGGTCCCGGCAGCGGGGAAGGTGTGGCTACGGCGCCGGGTGGAGATGACTATGGGCCAACGGACAGGTCCTGCCTAGCCCTCATCCGATCGATATCGAAGATGTGGATCATCCGGACCTTGGATGCCAGGCACTTGCACGGACCCGCTATCTCGATGCGACCGTGGCGATACGGCCGGGCTCGGAAGCGGCCAGCTCCGCTCCCACGCGGGCCGCGGTCTCGCGCAGCCAGATGTGGGCCGCGTCGTGGGTGTGCACCGGGTGCCACCACAGTGCCTCCTGGAGAGGCACCGCCCCGTAGGGAGGTTCCATGAGGCGTACGGCGGCCACG
Organism: Streptomyces sp. NRRL S-455; assembly: GCF_000717875.1. Classification (GTDB taxonomy): domain Bacteria; phylum Actinomycetota; class Actinomycetes; order Streptomycetales; family Streptomycetaceae; genus Streptomyces. The sequence continues at coordinate 25,825 of NZ_JOCT01000037.1, read as the reverse complement.
CCGCGCAGCAGCTCGGCCAGGCGCTGCTGTACCAGAGCGATCCGGCGGGTGCCGGCGACCAGGAAGGGCAGCGCCTGGAAGCTGTCGACGGAGATCTCCACGTGGGGATCGACACCGAGCATGCTCAGCTGCCGGGCGGCCGGAGCGTCGTAGGCGCGCTGGTAGATGACCCAGGGCAGCCGTGCCAGGTCCTCCATGGTCAGCTGGTCGCCGACCTCGTCGTTCGTCTCGGCCACCAGGAAGGCCCAGCGGTCGGTGAACAGGTCGACGGCGGGGAAACCGCCGATGATGCCGCGCGGCATGAGCAGCCCGTCGGCCGTGCTGAGCAGCGGTGCGGTGTCCTCCGTGACGTCGATGGGCGTCCGCTGGAACCGCAGCCGTACCCCCGGGGCCTCGGCGTGCACGGTCCGGGCGAGCTCCGCGCCGAACACGGCGAGGGCGTAGTCGGAGGTGAGCAGGGTGAACTCGTGCTCCTCGCTGCCCGGGGCGAAGTCGGCCCTGCTGCTGAAGACCCGTTCCAGCAGGTCGCAGGCGGTCGAGGTGCGGTCCAGCAGAGCGCGGCCGAGGGCGGTCAGTTCGTACTGTTTGCCGACGCGCGCGAGCAGGTCGTCGTCGAAGTGGCGGCGCAGGCGGGCCAGGGCCGCGCTCATCGCCGGCTGGCTGAGCCCGACGCGCTGCCCGGCGCGGGTGACGTTGCGCTCCTCCAGCAGGGCCCGCAGGGACAGGACGAGATTGAGATCGAGGCCGGAGAGGGACACGACGCCTCCAGAGCGAGGCCGCTTGCGGCGGACACATTTGCACTGTGGATGATCAACATCTAAAGAATCTATTTCCCAGATTACGGGGTGGGAGTCAGATTGGTCGCACCGCAATCTGGAGGACATTCCCGTGAAACCCGCAGCCGCTTCCGCGTCCTTTTCCGGTCCCTTCGCCCTTGGCGTCGTCTCTGACTCTGACCAGGCGACTTTCCCCGGTCTTGTGATCCCCGGGGGGCGCGTGCTGGATCTTCGCACGGCCCTCGGAGAGCCGGCCCTGACGACCCGGGGGATTTTCGAGCACTGGGACGAGATGCTCCCTCGCCTGCACGAACTCGCGGCCGACGAGACGGCCGACTGGCGGCCGTTGGAGCACCTGCGGGCGCACGCGCCGGTCGAGCCCCGCCAGGTCTTCCAGTCCGGCGCCAACTACCGGCAGCACGTGATCGATCTGGAGGTCGCCCATCGCGCCCCCGACGACCCCCGCACGGTCGAGGAGGCGCGCGCGGAGATCGCCGCGGTCATGGACCGGCGGGCGGCCGAGGATCTGCCGTACGCGTTCATCGGCCTGCCGAGCGCGATCACCGGCCCCTTCGACGACGTCGTACTCCCGGACTGGGCGCAGCAGCCGGACTGGGAGCTGGAGTTGGCGGCCGTCATGGCGAGGCCCGCCTACCGGGTGACGGTCGAGGAGGCCCTGGAGTACGTGGCCGGCTACACCATCGCCAACGACCTCACCGACCGCGCCACCGTCTTCCGCCGGGACATGAAGGCCATCGGCACCGACTGGCTGCGCTGCAAGAACGCTCCCGGTTTCACCCCGCTCGGCCCGTGGATCGTGCCCGCCGAGTCGATCGCCGACCCGGGTGACCTGCGCCTCACGCTGAAGCTCAACGGCGAGACCATGCAGGACGAGTCCACCAAGGACATGCTCTTCGGCATCGCCCGGCTGGTGTCGTACATCTCCCAGACCTCCCGGCTCCTGCCCGGCGACCTTGTGCTCACCGGCAGCCCGGCCGGCAACGGCATGCACTGGGGACGGCTGCTGCGCGACGGTGACGTCATGGAGGGCTCCATCACGGGTCTGGGCGCGCAGCGCACCCGCTGCGTCGCCGAGGGGACCGCGTCATGACGGCCCCGCTCGACCCCACGGACGCCGAGGGCGCGATCAACGAGGCCGCCAAGCGGTATTCCAACTGGGGGCGTTGGGGCGAGGACGACGTGCTCGGCACGCTGAACTTCCTCGACGAGGCCAAGCGCCGCGAGGGCGCGGCACTGGTCCGCCGGGGCGTGAGCTTCTCGCTGTCGCAGCGGTTCGACATGAACGGGCCGCAGAAGGGCTGGCGCCGCCGCACCAACCCCGTCCACACCATGCTGGACACGGGAACGGACGCGGCGCTGGGCAACCAGGGCTTTCCGCACGGCATCGGCGGCGCCGACGACGTGATCACGATGCCCCTGCAGTGCTCCACCCAGTGGGACGGGCTCGGGCACATCTTCGACCACGGCAAGGCGTGGAACGGACGCGACGCCGCGAAGACCGTCACCTCGGACGGCGATCTGGTCACCGGCATCGAGCACATGGCCCCGTACGTCGCCGGGCGCGGAGTCCTCCTCGACGTCGGCCGGATGATCGGCGACGAACGCGGGGAACTGCCGGACGGTTTCGCGATCACCGAGGAACACCTGACCGCGACCGCCGAAGCGCACGGCGTGGCCGTCGGCCGCGGGGACATCGTCGTCGTCCGGACCGGGCGGCTGACGCGCGCCCGCCGCGAGGGCTGGGGTGACTACGCGGGCGGAGACTCGCCCGGCCTGTCCTTCACCACCGCCGGCTGGCTGCACACGAGCGAGATCGCCGCGATCGCCACCGACACGTGGGGCTTCGAGGTACGGCCGAACGAGTTCGACGGCGCCTTCCAGCCGCTGCACCAGGTCGTCATCCCCAACATGGGCCTGCTGATCGGCGAGATGTGGGACACCGACGCCCTCGCGGACGACTGCGCCTCCGACGGCGTGTACGAGTTCTGGCTCACCGCCGCACCCCTGCCCATCACCGGAGCCGTCGGCTCCCCCGTCAATCCGGTCGCCGTCAAGTGACCTGCTCAACAAAGGAGTTGGCGATGGAAGGCAAGAGAGTCCTGGTCATCGGAGGGGGCACCTCCGGCAACGTCATGACCGTGCTGCTGCGGCGGGCCGGCATCGACGTCGACCTCGTCGAGGTCAGACCGGACTGGAACGTACGCGGCTCCGGCATCACCCTTCAGGGCAACGCCCTGCGCGTGCTGCGCGAGATCGGCGTCTGGGACGAGGTCCGCGAGCACGGCTTCGGCTTCGACGCCCTGGGGCTGACGACGCCCGACGGCACCGTGCTCCACGTCGGTGACGTCCTCCGTACCGGCGGAGACGACCTCCCCGCCACCCTCGGCATGCAGCGCCCGGTGCTCCAGCGCATCCTCGTCGACGCCGTCCGGGCATCCGGCGCGAACGTCCGGCTCGGCACCACCGCCGAGATCCTCACCGAGGACGACACATCAGTGACCGTCCGGTTCAGTGACGGCACCGAGGGCAGCTACGACCTCGTCGTGGCCGCCGACGGCCTGCACTCCGCGACCCGCGCCGCCATCGGCATCGACGTCGAACCCGAGCCGACCGGCATGGCCATCTGGCGTGTCCCGGCGCCCCGCCCGGCCGGAGTGGAGTGCAGCGTCCTCTCTCACGGAGGACCCTGCTACATCGCCGGCTACACGCCCACCAGCGAGGACACGATCTACGCCTATCTGGTGGAGGCCGGCCGCGACCGCGCCACGATCCCGCCCGAGTCCTACGCGCGGGAGATGCGCCGCCTCGCCGAGGGCTACGGCGGTGCCTGGGACGAGATCCGTGACTCGATCACCGACCCGGCGCAGGTGAACTACACCTGGTTCGACCGGATGCTGGTCGAGGAGTCCTGGCACCGGGGCCGGGTCGTCCTCGTCGGCGACGCCGCGCACTGCTGCCCGCCCACCATGGCCCAGGGCGCGGCCATGGCCCTGGAGGACGCCTGGGTGCTGTCCCAGCTGCTGACCAGCGGATCCGCGTGGGACGAGGAACTGCTCACGCGCTACTACGAGCGGCGGATCGGCCGGGTCCGGATGGTCGTCGAAGCGTCCGTGCAGATCGGGCAGTGGCAGCTCGACGGCGTGCCCGGTGATGTGCCCGGGCTGCTGGAGGCCACCATGCCGGTGCTCAAGGAGCTACCGTGAGGGCCCACCCGCCTCCGGCTACCGCTGGGAGCCGCCCCCAGCCCGACCCCCGCCCCTCGTCGAGCACGGAGGCGCACCCCGTTCGGACGGTGGACGTGCACGCGCACCTCCTCCTGCCCGAGGTCGAGGCCCTGGTGGCCGACCTGCCGGGCCTGGCGGAGGCCAAGGCCCTCGATGCCCGCCGCAACGGGCCCGCGGCCCAGGCCGTCAGCGGCCCCATGGTCGCCGAGCGCATTCCGAGGCTGACGGACGTTGCCGTACGACTGGCTGCGATGGACGCGCAGGGCGTGGACGTCCAGCTGGTCAGCCCGTCCCCCTCGCACTACCACTACTGGGCGGACGAGGAGACGGCCGAGAGGCTCTACCGGCTCGCGGACGAGGCGACGGCCGCGCACTGCGCACAGGCGCCCGACCGGCTGCGAGGGCTCGGTCTCGCCCCCCTCCAACATCCGGAGCAGGCCGTGCGGGCCCTCGAACACGCCCAGGACCAGGGACTTCTGGGTGTCGAGATCTCCAGTCACGCACCGGGCCGCGAGCTGTCCGACGCTGCGTACGAACCCTTCTGGACCCGGGCCGAGGAGACGGGCGCGATCCTCTTCCTGCACCCCTTCGGCTGCACGCTCGACGAGCGCCTCGACCAGTGGTACCTGTCCAACACCGTCGGCCAGCCCACCGAGAACGCCGTCGCGCTCTCGCACCTGATCTTCTCCGGGGTGCTGGACCGGCACCCGGAGCTGAAGGTCATCGCCGCGCACGGGGGCGGGTATCTGCCCACCCACATCGGCCGCTCCGACCACGCCTGGTCGGCCCGCTCCGACGCGGGCGCCGGCTGCGCCCACCTGCCCAGCAGCTACCTCAAGCGCTTGTACTTCGACTCGCTGGTCCACGACCCGCAGGTACTGCGGGCGTTGGTCGGCGCGGTCGGCCCGGACCGTGTGCTGCTCGGCTCCGATTTCCCCTTCGACATGGGCACCGAGGACCCCGTCGGCGCACTGCGCGCCGCACGCCTGCCCGACGACGACTTCCATGCCGTGCGCGGTGGCAACGCGACAACGCTGCTGCGCCTGACCTGACCCCCCACGGGAGGAAAACCCACCATGGACGCACGCCTGCTCACCCATCTGCGGCACGTCGACCTCGCCGTGCCCGACTACGACAAGCAGCTCGACTTCTACGCCGGCGTCTGGGGCCTGACCCCGGTCGCCGAGGACTCCGGCATCTCCTTCCTCGCCGCCGAGGGCAGCCCCGAGCAGTACGTGGTGCGGCTGCGCAAGGCCGAAGAGAAGCGCCTCGACCTCGTCTCGTACGGCGCCGGCTCCACCGAGGACGTGGACACCCTCGCCGAGCAACTCCTCGCGGGCGGCGTGCAGTTGATCTCCCAGCCGGGCAAGAACGACACACCCGGCGGCGGCTACGGCTTCCGCTTCTTCGACGTCGACGGCCGCACCATCGAGGTCTCCGCCGATGTCGAGGCACGGCAGCACCGCCGTATCGAGGAGAAGGAGGCGATCCCGGTCCGCCTGTCGCACGTGGTACTCAACTCCCCGGATCTGAACAAGACCCGTGAGTGGTACGAGACCCACCTCGGCTTCCGGCTCTCCGACACCCTCGGCACGCCGCACATGGGCGAGGTCATGCACTTCATGCGGATCTCCAACCAGCACCACTCCATGGCTATCGCCAAGGGCCCGCACACCTCACTGCACCACGTCTCCTTCGAGATGCGCGGCCTGGACGAGTACATGCGCGGCTCCGGCCGCGTGATCCGCGCCGGCTTCAAGAAGGTCTGGGGGCCGGGCCGGCACATGGCGGGCGACAACACGTTCACGTACTTCCTGGACCCGCACGGCAACACCGTCGAGTACACGACGGAACTGGAGCTGCTGGACGAGGACACCTGGCACCCCCACGTCTACGACTTCTCCCAGCCCGAGGTCACCGACCAGTGGGGCACCGCCAATCCCATGAACGAACTGGTCGCCAAGGAGTCCTTCAACGACGTCGACCGCGGCTGCTTCGTCGCCCCGCCGGTCTGACCCCCTCGAACCCCGGGGACGCGGTGGCCCTGTCACCGCCCTGACGCCCTTGCCGCGTCCCCGGGCCCCACCGCTGCCGAAGACCGCCGGAGCCTGGAGCCGTACATGCGTTTCGCCACCTATGAACATCGACACCAGCGACGGGTCGCCGTCGTGGAGGAGGACGGCACCCTCCACCCGGTTCCCGGGGCGCGCTCGCTCACGGAGCTGATCAGCCGCGGCGACGGACTCGACGCGCTCCTGCGCGCCGGCGCCGCCACGCTCGACGTCCCGCCGGGCCCTCACGTGTCCGAGGTGCGGCTGCTGCCACCGCTTCAGCCGCCCACCGTGCGGGACTTCGTCACCTTCGAGGAACACGTCGAAGGCGTACGGCGATCCGTCGACGGGGCCGGCGTCGGCGAGGTGCCCGAAGCCTGGTACGACGCCCCGACGTTCTACTTCACCAACCCGTACGCCGTCATCGGCGCCCACGACGACGTCCCGGTGCCGCCGGGCAGCAAAGTCCTCGACTTCGAGCTGGAGGTCGCCGCCGTCATCGGCCGGGAGGGGCGGGACCTGACGCCGGAGCAGGCACGGGACCACATCATCGGCTACACCGTCTTCAACGACTGGTCGGCCCGCGACCTGCAGTCCCGCGAGATGCAGGTCCGCCTCGGCCCGTGCAAGGGCAAGGACACGGCCGCCACCCTCGGCCCGTACCTGGTCACCGCCGACGAGCTGGAGCCGTACCGCGACACCGACGGCTTTCTGCGCCTGGCGCTGACCGCCTCGGTGAACGGCGAGGTCGTCGGCAAGGACCTGTTGTCCAACATGAGCTGGACCTTCGAGGAGATGGTCGCCTACGCCTCGCGGGGCACCGTCGTCCGCCCCGGCGATGTGCTCGGCTCCGGCACCTGCGGCAACGGCGGCTGCCTCGCCGAGCTGTGGGGCGTCCGGGGCGAGCAGTCCCCGCCCCCGCTGAAGCCGGGAGACACCGTCACCCTCACCGTGGAAGGCATCGGCACCGTCTCCAACACCGTGGTCGCGGGCAGGAATCCGGAGCCGCTGCCGACCGCCCGGCGCCGCAGCCGGGAGCGGCCGTGAACGATCTGCACCCCAAGAGGCTCCTCGGCAAGGTCGTCGTCGTCACCGGCGCCGCGCGCGGCCAGGGCGCCGCCGAGGCCGAGGCCCTGACCCGCGAGGGCGCCCGCGTCATCGCCACCGACGTGACCGAGGCCCCCGGCTGCCGCCACCTCGACGTCACCGACGAGGAGCACTGGGCGGAGCTGGCCGCCGAGCTGAGGGAGTCGTACGGCCAGGTGCACGGCCTGGTCAACAACGCGGGCATCACATGGCGCGCCCGCCTCGACGAAGTGACCCCCGACGACTTCGCCCGAGTCCACGCCGTCAACGTCACCGGCCCGCTCCTTGCCATCCAGCACCTGACGCCGCTGATGCCGCCCGGCTCGTCCATCGTCAACGTCGGTTCCACCGCCGCGCTCAGCGGCCACTACCCGGTCGCCTACACGACCAGCAAATGGGCACTGCGCGGCCTGTCGAAGACCGCGGCCACGGAGCTCGGCCCGCGCGGCATCCGCGTCAACACGATCCACCCCGGCTTCATCGAGACCGAGATGACCGCCTCCGCCGCCCCTGCCTTCCGCGAGGCGAACATCCGCGAGACCCCTCTCGGCCGCACCGGCACGGTGCACGAGGTCGCCCCGCTCGTGGTCTTCCTCCTGTCCGACGAGTCCTCCTTCATCACCGGCGCCGAGATCCCGGTCGACGGCGGACTCACCACGCATGGGGGCGTCAAGTCCATCTCGGACGCTCTGGGTTCAGCCGCTGTGGATTCGGCTGCCTCGAATCCGGAGGGGCATTGAAGCGGCTGAAAGGGAAGGTGGCCCTGAACCGTCTTCCTCGCCTCCGACGAGGCGGCCACATCACCGGCGCCAACCTCGTCGTCGACGGCGGCCGGTCGTCCGTACTCCCCAGCTGAGAGGGACCACTCCCGTGAACAAGGTGAGCTCGAACGCCGACGAGGCGGTCGCCGACATCGCCGACGGCGCGTCTCTGGCCGTCGGCGGCTTCGGCCTCAGCGGCATCCCCGAAGTGGTGATCCGGGCCCTGCACGAACAGGGCGCCACCGGCCTGCAGGTCGTGTCGAACAACTGCGGCGTGGACGGCCGCGGGCTGGGCGTGCTGCTCGCCGCCGGCCGGATCGCCCGCGTGACGGGCAGTTACGTGGGCGAGAACAAGGAGTTCGCCCGCCAGTACCTGTCGGGCGAGCTGGAGGTGGAGCTGGTGCCGCAGGGCACACTGGCCGAACGGCTGCGCGCCGGCGGCGCGGGCATCCCCGCGTTCTACACCCCGGCCGGTGTGGGTACCCAGGTCGCGAACGGCGGTCTGCCGTGGAGGTACGCGGCGGACGGCTCGGTCGCCGTGGCCTCCCCACCCAAGGAGACCCGCGACTTCCACGGCCGACCGCACATCCTGGAGCACGCCATCACCACCGACTTCGCCCTCGTCCGGGCCTGGCGGGGGGACCGGCACGGCAACCTGGTCTTCCGCCGCGCCGCGGCCAACTTCAACCCGCTCGCGGCGATGGCCGGCCGGATCACGATCGCCGAGGTCGAAGAGCTCGTGGAACCGGGCGAGCTGAGCCCCGACACCGTCCACCTCCCCGGCGTCTTCGTCCAGCGGATCGTGGAGCTCACCCCCGCTCAGGCCGCTGACAAACAGATCGAGAAGAGGACAGTACGAGCATGAGCACGACGATGGACACGCCCCGCGGCTGGACCCGCGACCAGATGGCCGCCCGCGCCGCCGCTGAACTCACCGACGGCTCCTACGTCAACCTCGGCATCGGCCTGCCCACACTCGTCCCCGGCCACCTCCCGCCCGGCGTGCATGTGGTGCTGCACTCCGAGAACGGCATCCTCGGCACCGGCCGTTATCCGACCGCCGACGAGGTCGACCCGGATCTCATCAACGCGGGCAAGGAGACCGTCACCGTCCGGCCGGGGGCCTCCTTCTTCGACTCGGCCCTGTCCTTCGGCATGATCCGCGGCGGTCACATAGACACCGCGGTGCTGGGCGCCATGCAGGTGTCGGAACGCGGTGACCTGGCCAACTGGATGATCCCCGGAAAGATGGTCAAGGGCATGGGCGGGGCGATGGACCTGGTCCACGGCGCCCGCCGGGTCATCGTCCTGATGGAGCACACCGCCAAGGACGGCAGCCCGAAGATCCTGACCGAGTGCACCCTGCCGCTCACCGGCGAACGGTGCGTCCACCGCGTCATCACCGACCTCGGCGTCCTCGACATCACGCCCGACGGCCTCACCATCGTCGAGACCGCACCCGGCATCACCCTCGACGAGATCACCGCGAAGACGGCCGCGCCCCTGCGGACCGACGCCGTCACCGCTGCCTGCTGAACGCGGTCGTCCAAACCGGTAGGTCCTCCAGCCCGGGTGCCCCCTCTCCGGGCAGTCGGGTGAGTGCGAGGCGCAGGATCACCTGGGCGGCAGGAGAGGTGAGTTGGTCGGCTCCCGCGTGATCCGGCCGCGGATGTCCTCCGGCACGATCGTGCCGGCGATCTGGGTCACCAGCGACTCGGCGGTGTAGCAGCCCTCCAGCCGGCCGGGCTCTCCTCGCAGGTCCACTGACTGCCCGACTCGCCATCAGCTTACGGGGCCGTGATCACTCGCCCCGAAGCAGCTCCAGCCCAAAGCCGCTCCGCCGACCTCACGCGCAATTCACCCCTGGGTCCGTCGCCTCCAAGTGCCAGCCGTAGGGTGCTGGGCGTGGACAGCACCCTGCAATTTCCGACAGAAGAGGACATGGAGCTGGTCGAGTTCGCCCAGCGCATTGTGGAGGCCAACGGCGACGGGGAGGTGCACACGGTTGGCGCCGCTGTCCGAGATGCGCGAGGACGGATATTCGGTGGCATCAACCTCTACCACTTCACTGGCGGACCCTGTGCAGAGCTCGTGGCACTGGGGCATGCCCGTGCGGCAGGGGCGCGTGAGCTGGCAACCATTGTTGCCGTCGGCGACAGGGGCCGCGGTGTGCTCGCGCCTTGTGGCCGTGATCGACAAGTCCTTCTCGACCACCATCCAGACATCCGCGTCCTGGTGCCCACGGCCGAAGGGGTTCGCAGCATCGCCATAGCGGGCCTCCTACCGCACAGCTATGTATGGGCCGATCAGGCCGCTTCCTCTGAACCGGGCTGCCATTCGACAGCGAGGCAGTCCATGTATTTCCATCGGGACTATCTCGACGCCGTCCGCACCGGACTGAAGACGACGACCGTTCGCTTCCGTGATCCGGTATCCACGGGGCCGGTCAACATGGTCTTCGAGCTGGATGAGGAGGTGGTGCTACAGGGTGTCGTAACGCAGATCATCTCAAAAAAGGTCGACGAGCTGACCGAGCAGGACGCCATCGCTGACGGATTCCGCGATCTCGAAGAACTACACGACAGGCTGCGGTACCACTACCCCGACATCGTTCCCGCCGATGATATTGCCATCGTCCAGTTCCGCTTGGCTGACGCATGAATCCCTTGCCCGGCTGCAGGGGTGAGTGTCTAACTGCGTGACAACGCCTACGTACAGCGGCGGACAACCGCGCATGCCTACGGACCATCGCACCAGGCGAGAGGTGCACAGGCCGCACGTCGAGGGCCCGCCCCAGTTGCTTCGGGACGAAGAAGAGGAGCGTCGAGCGGCTACGCCAGGTGCGCGATTGCCAGGGCGGCGAGCTGCAAGGTGGCGACAGAGCTTGGCGGCGGAGTGCAGCCGGACAGTGGCCTGGGCGTTGGTCTCAGAGGATGATGGACAGCGGACGGCAGCGCCGCTCAACGGCGATGTGGACCTTGCTGGTCAGTCCGCCCCGGGAGCGGCCCAGTTCGGCGGCCCGCAGCCGGGCCCTGCGGCGTCGGCGCACGGCCCGGCGCTGGTCCCTCTCGGGATCCTCCATGTCCGCGGACCCCTCGCCTACGGGGTCGTTTTGCCCCCTTTGCTGCAGCCCCTTTTCCTCCGCCACGGCCTTCTCCAGATCCTCAAGGAGTTCCGGGTCGACCACCATGCCCGCCGCATGGTGACGCGCGCGGACAACCGTCGAGTCCACACTGGCCAGGTTGAGATCGACATCGTCGCGGGTCGCTGCCTCGGCGATCGTCGCGTCCATGAGGGTCTGGAAGACCGCGTCACGCGCCCACATCCGGAATCGGTCGTAGATCGTCGACCAGGAGCCGTAGCTGTCCGGCACATCCCGCCAGGGCTGCCGGTACGGAACCGCCACATCACCGCGTTGAAATAGCTACGCAGGTCAGGGATCGGTCCGAACGCCCCCAGCGGCAGGTGCGGCTCGATCAACTCCCACTCGGCGTCGGTCAGGTCACCACGAGTCACGCGACCGCTCTACCGCAGCCGGCACCCTCCTGGCGCGGGAATGTGCGGGGAACTGCGCGAGCGGCCACGACGCGGGCGCACTCGTACGAACAAGGCGAACCCCAGGCAGCTGAGCGGGAGGCCGGGCCTACTGGAGCATGCCCCAGATGAGTTCGCTGTCGGCGTCGGTCACACCGGTCGTGGTGACGCCGGACGACGTGCCGGGGAAGCGCAGCGAGCCGTTGATGGCGCCGACGTAGAGGTCGGCCTTGCCGTCGCGGTTGGTGTCGCGGAGGCGGACCGGCTCGCCGAAGCAGTCGTTCCATGCGACGTCGCCGGGGACGCCGGCGGTGTTGCGGGCGAGCCACTGGGAGTTGGTGCCGGTGATCCCGCTCGCGCTGCCGCGCAGGACGTGGACGCCGCCCTCGGTCGTCTCCTGGCTGATCTTCTCTCCGAAGACGCCGATCGCGAGGTCCTTGTAGCCGTCGCCGTTGATGTCGGCGGCCGAGACGGAGGAGCCGAACAGGTCGCCGGACTCTGGGGTGCCGGCGACGTTGGTGGTGGCCTGCGTGATACGGACGGCGGTAGCGGGGCCGGTGGAGGAGCCGTACCAGATGGACACCCGGCCCTGGTTGTTGTTGTACATCTGGCTGCCCGCCGCGAGGTCCCCGTAGCCGTCCTTGTTGAAGTCGGCGATCACCGCCTCGCTGGGGTCGCCGTAGTCCGTGACGAGGCGCAGGGTCTTGCCCGCGCTGAGCGGGGAGCCGCCCTTGATGAACCACGCGTCCGTGCCGAAGGTGTCGTCGGTGATTCCGATGACCACCAGATCGGTCTTGGAGTCCCCGTTCATGTTGCCCGAGACCAGGGACGTGGGCGCGAAACTCGTCGTCTTGTCGTGGCTGGTGACCGAGCCTGCCACACCGGTGCGCGTGATGCTGCGGTAGACGTAGACCTTGCTCCCGCTGATCGCGGCCAGGTCCTTCTTGCCGTCCCCGTTGAAGTCCCCGGCGGCGAGGTCGCGGCCGAAGCGGGCGTTCGACACCTTGGCGCCGGCGTTGGGGATCGCGGTGCCACCCGAGAGGCCGGTTGCGCTTCCCCACAGGATGACGACGCCGCCCTCGTCCGTGCGTCCGTCGACGTCCTCGCGCGACACCGACACGGCGAGGTCCCCGTATCCGTCGGCGTTGAAGTCTGCGGGCACCCGGACGTCGCCGAACTGGTCCTCCGTCTCGTCGGCGCCGGGGACACCGGGGCTGTCCTGGGTGATCAACTGGGTCTGGGTGCCGGGTCCGGAGGCGGTACCGAAGGTGATCCGGACGCCGCCGCCCTTGCTGTACTGCTCGTAGGTGTAGCCGGCGTAGTCGCGGTAGCCGTCGCCGTTGAAGTCGTCCGCGTACCTGGCCGCCGCTGCGCTGGCGGGAGGTGCCGTGAGGACGGGGGCGAGGGACGCCACGAGGAGTGCCGCGCAGGCTGCGGGGCGAATGCGCATGAAGTGTCTCCTGATGATTCTGTGCGCCGCTCCTGTGCCGATTGATTTCTCAGGGACCACAGAGACAGGAGCGGTTGATGATCAGGAGACAGTCGGACGGGGGAAAAGGTTGCAGGCGGATAGCTACGCGGGTCAGGGATCGGTCCGAACGCCCCCAGCGGCAGGGGCGGCTCGTTGGCCCGGACGTGGGCGGAGTCGAGGACGGCGCGGGAGAGGTCGAGGAGGTCGGCGTCTCGAGCCGGTGCAGGATCTCTTCGTGCAGCCGGCCCCAGACTCCGGCCCGTGACCAGTGGATCATGGGCGCCGAAAGATCACGTCAGTTGTAGACATTGAATTCTGCGACTGACCACCAACTACGCGCAACATCGCCGGTATTGACGACCTTGATGTAGCGGGCTGTCTGTGTCGGGAAGGAAATCAGATGGACTCGCTGGCCGTCCGCAACGGAAGAAACCTTGGTCCAGTCGGTTCCATCCGTGGATACGTACACGTCTGCGCTCCGCGCATAGTCGCTGACACTGCTGCCGACATCCAGCACGATCTTGCTGAAGGTCTGTGTCTGTCCCATGTCCACTTGGATCCAGAGGCCGTCGTACTGTCCTGTTCCGGAGCTGTAGCGAGTGTCGGAATTGCCGTCGAGCATGTTTCCGGGCGCATCCGACTGACTTGCGTCCGAAGCCTTTGCGGTCCAACCCGTCCGCGGCAGAGCGGCACCTGGATCTATGACGTCGAACGAGGATTCACCTGCGTCCACTCCGCTGGTTCCCTTCACGGAAACCGTGACCTTCCCCGCCGGAAGCCCTCTCGGGACGTAGGCGCTGATGCTCGTGTCCGACCAGGTGTCAATTTCGGCGTAGCTTGATCCGAAGTACACCGTGCCCAGTCCCTGCGCGTCACCGAAACCGGAGCCGCGGATCGTGAACTTGGAGCGCGGCATGCCCTGGTCCGGCGTGAGACTGCTGAAGTTCGGCGTTGGGATGCTCGACAGGTTGGTGGTTGTGAACATGGCCGAGGTGCCGCTTGGCAGCGTATAGGCGTACGAGCCGTCGGTGGAGATTTTAAAGCTCTTGCTGTCGGCGGTTCCGTTGAATATCACGGTGACCTGCGACCCTTCCTTGCTGGTCCAGGTCTTCAACTGGAGTCCGTTCGATACCGCTGTCGGAGCTGTGATCGAACCGGTGCCACGCGAAGACCCGTACACCTGGATGTCGCCGATGGCCCACCAGAAACCGGATGCCGCGGTACTGACGATGCGGATGTACCGTGCCGTCCGGGTCGGCAGCGTGACGGCGATCTTTCCGATGCCCCCGCTGCCGCTTGCGATCGCGCTGCCCCAATCGGCACCGTCGTTCGACACGTATATCTGGTACTTGGTGACGTAGTCGAAGGAATTGTCGACGCCGGTGTCGAGGACGAGCTTGTTGAAGCTCGTGGGGCTACCCAGGTCGATCTGGAACCAGTCGCCGCTCGTGGTCCCGTGCCCGAGACTCCAGCGTGTGTCGATGTCGCCGTCGATCGCGTTCGCGGCCAACCCCCAGTCCGGCTGCGAGGAAGCCGTGGCGGTCCATGCGCTGCGACTCAGCGGCCTTCCTGTCGTCTGCATGGAGGCTCCGACCGGGAGGGAGTAAGTGACCAGCTTCTCTCCGGTACGGATGGAATGGTGATGGGGCAGGAGTGCCGGATCGTATGTGACAGTGACCGGACCGGACGTCGACTTGAACGTGAAGTCGTGTGTCGGGTCCGAGATCTTGGCGGCTGCAGGGCCGTGGATGCTCTGGGCAGGCCCCGTGTACGTGAAGGTGACGGCGTCGCCGGCGTTCAGGGAGTAGTCGAACGAGTGCGTCCCGTCCGCGACGCTGAAGGTTTTCGCCGCGCTTCCCGAGTTGTACGCGATCAGGACCTTCGATCCGTCCGGGTTCTGGAACGCGACGTTCTCAACGCTTCCTTCCCCGAAGGTGTTCGAGTAGATCCGGCGTGCTCCAGGCTTGACGAACTTGCTGGCGTGGGCGAGAGCGTAGTAGTCCACGTTGTAGGACACGCGACCGTCGGTCGGATCGATCGTGAGCAACCCCCGCAGCATGGGTATGCCGGCGGTGTCGCTGTTGAGCGGGCCCCTGTCGGGGTCGAGTGCGATGTTCCACAGCATCACGCCGTTCGCCCAATTACGGGTGCCGTTGATGATCCACGTACCGAGTGCTTCGCTGAACGCTGTCCGGTCGCTGTCCTGCCAAACGCCCCCGGTGGCTTCCGTGATGTAGGTTTCTTTGGTCGGATAGTCGTTGTGGACCAGGGTCTGGTGGGTCGGGGTGCCGCTGTAGATGTGCCATCCGGTTCCCGCGGTGTACTTGGAGGCAGCGGGGTCGCTGAAAATCGTCTCCGGATACGAGGGCACATCCCAGTTGTGGTCCCAGGCCAGGATCTTCGTGGAAATCCCGTTGGCCTCGAACGCCTTGCCGATCTCCTGGATCAACTCGGATTCCTGGTAGGCGGACAGGAACATGCCGGGCCAGGTGGGAGTGCCCATGGGCTCGTTCTGCGGCGAGATGTAGGAGATGGGCACGCCGGCTTCGTCGTAGGCCTGGATGAACTTCACGAAGTAGTTGGCCAGCGCAGAGGTGTACTCGGGCTTGAGGGTGCCTCCGATCATGGAGCCGGAGGTCTTCATCCAGCCTGGTGGGCTCCACGGATTGGCCACGATCTTGATGGTCGGATTGAGGGAGAGGGCCTGCCGCAGTGCCGGAATGATGTACGGCACATCATGCTGGATGGAGAAGTTGGACAGCTTCGGGTCCGTTTGTCCCGCCGGCATGTCGTTGTAGGAGTAGTTCCCGGACGCGTTGATATCCGTGGCACCCATCGGAGAGCGGAGCAGGCTGAGGCCGATGCCCTTCGAGGGATCAAACAGCTTCCCCATCAGCTCGGTCCGTCGGGCCGTGGGCAGCTTGTCGATGAGCCAGGCGGAGGAGTCGGTCATCGCCGCCCCGAAGCCCTGGACCTTCTGGTACTTGACGCGGTCGTCGATCTTGATGGTGAGGGGGTTGGCCGTTGTCTCCGCCTTGAACAGCACATCGTCCTGGCCGGCAACCCACTTGTCGGCCGACATGTCCGTCAGCCACACACGCACGGAATTGCCGCGTGCGGTCTGCTGCGGTTGCGGGGCGGCGACGGCGTTTCCGGAAATCTGCGTCCAGGCGGCGGCGACACCAACGGCGGTGGCCAGGAACTGGCGTCGTCCGAGACCGTACGAGCTCATGGAAGAACCTCCTTGGGGCCTGCTTTGTTCAGTGCTTGTGAAGGCGAGAGGGACAAGGCGAGTGGGACACCACCGCGCCGAGGTGAGGGGGCCGAGGGGTTGGAGACGGCTCTACGGCGATGTCGGAGCAGGCTCCGCGGTGCCGGTGCTCGGCTCCCCGACACCGAGCGGATGCAGCTCCCACGCGTCGATCGCGTAGCCGAGGTGCGCACCCGGTGCGGTGTGGGCCTGCAGTCGCCACGGGCTCTGCCCTGTGGGGTAGAAGCGCAGCGTGAGTACCTGGCCGGTGGTGGTCAGGAAGATTTCGGCGATGGAGTGGTCGACGACCACGCGCAGGTCGAGTGGCCGGTCGGCGGGGCAGGGCATCCGGTAGGAGCCGCCGCGGGCCCGGGCGTCCAGTGAGGCGTGGTTGCGGTCGACGACGAGTGCGCCCGCGGCGGCATCGAGGCGGATGTCGAGGTACTCGGAGCCGTCCGGCGTGGTGATCAGCCGCAGAGCGGCGTCTCCGGTCGGCTCCAGACGGGCCGTCAGGTCGAAGGCGTGGCCGGCGTTGCCGAGGTCCACCGGCTGCGGGCCGTGCGTCGCGCCCGCGGTGTGGATGGTGTGCCTGCCGCGCAGGGCGAGCAGTTCGGTGGCGGGCTGCTGGCGCAGGGTGCCGTCGTCGTGGACATGGATCTCGCGGGGCAGGGTGAGGACGCCGGCCCATCCGTCCGCGACGGCCCAGGCTTCGTCGCGGGCTTCCCATGACCAGCCCCACAGCAGCCAGCGGTTGCCCGGCGCGCGCAGCAGGGCGGGCGCGTAGCAGTCGGGGCCGTGGTCGGCGGGTACCGGTGCGCCGGCCTTGAAGTGGCCGTCGTGCTCCTCGCCGATCAGGGCTGCGACGCTCTGCGGTCCGGTGGCTTCGTTCCACGCGCTGAGGATGAGGGCGCCGGGCCGTCCGGACGCCGCCGGGAGGTATTGGGGACATTCCCAGCCCTCGCCGGTGAGCAGGCCGGTGCCGCTGATCGGCTCCTTCTCGCGGGCTGTGAAGGGGCCCCGGTAGGTCCAGGTCTCCAGGTCGGGCGAGTCGTAGCGGAGGGCGGCGGCGCGACCGTCCGCGAGGGCGGCGCCGACCAGCATCCGCCAGCCGTCGCCGTGCTGCCAGACGTACGGGTCGCGGTACATGGTGCAGCCCTCGGGCGGCTCGGGGATGAGCAGTTCTCCACGCGGGGTGAAGGTGCGGCCGCCGTCCAGGGAGACGGCGGAGGTGACCGGCTGGTGCTGGGACGAGCGGTCCTCGCGGTGCGCGGAGTAGAAGGCGACCAGCCGTTCGCCGTCGGACACGGCGCTGCCGGAGAAGCAGCCGTCGGCGTCCGGGCCGCCCGGGGTCGGGGACAGGGCGATCGGCAGCGGCTCCCAGGTCAGCAGGTCGGGGCTGCGGAAATGGCCCCAGTTCAGGTTCGCGTGGGTCGCTCCGTACGGGTTGTACTGGTAGCACACGTGGTAGTGGCCGTCGTGGAAGGCCAGCCCGTTGGGGTCGTTGATCCAGTTGCGGGGCGGGCGCAGGTGCGCCACGGGGCGGTGCGGATCGCGGGGGTGGGTGGACACACGCGTGCCTTTCGGTGTTTCGGAGGGGGCCCGCCCCGCCGGCCCTCGGTTCGGCGGGGCGGCCGGGCCGGCGGGGCGGGGTCTTCAAGCCGCGTACGGCCTTCAGGCCCGGGGATACGGCCATCAGGACCGGGGATACGGCCTCCAGTCCGGGATACGACCTTCAGGCCCGGATGCGGAACTGCGCGCTCAGTTGCTGCTCCCGTCGTGAGCTGGGCCCGACGCGGAGTGCGAACTCACCCGGTTCGACCACGCGGCGGTTGTCGGCCGTGACGAGTGAGCACCGCGCGGCAGGGATGCCGATGGTGGCGTCCAGGCTTTCGCCGGGCGGGATTTCGACCTGGGTGAACGCCTTCAGCTCCTGCTCGGCCCAGGTGACGCTGGTGGTCAGGTCGCTGATGTACGCCTGGACCGTTTCCAGGGCAGGGCGGCTGCCGCTGTTGGTGAGTCGTACCGTGGCGTGGACGGTGCCGTCGGCGGGGACGTCCGGGTCGTGCACGACGAGGTCGGAGTAGGTGACGGTGGTGTAGGTGAGGCCCTCGCCGAACGCGAACAGGGGGTCCTGGGTGAGATCCGCGTAGCGGTTGCCGTGCTGGCCTCGCACCTGGTTGTAGAAGACCGGCTGCTGCCCGACGTGGCGTGCGAAGGAGACCGGGAGCCGGCCGCTGGGTTCGGTGAGTCCGAGGAGGAGTTCGGCGACGGCGCGGCCGCCGCGCATGCCCGGGTTGAACGCCTCGATGAGTGCCGCCGCGTTCAGTGCCGAGTCCGGGAGGGTGCTCGGCTTGGACTGGGCGAGTACGACGATCATCGGTGTGCCGGTGGCGGCGACCGCGTCCAGCAGTGCGATCTGGCCGCCTTGGAGGTCGAGCGTGGCCGTGGAGCGCACCTCGCCGGTGAGGGCGATGGTGTCCCCCACGACCACGACGGCGTAGTCGGCGGCCTCCGCGGCGGCGATGGCCTCCTGGAGTTGGGCCCGGTCGACCGGGGCGGGGGTGAAAACGGCCGGCTGTGGCTGGCCGTCCGGCCCGGTGGTCCAGCCCGTGTCCTGGTCGGGGCTTTCGATGTCGGCTCCGCGGGTGTACGTGATGGTCCAGTCGGCGGGTGCGACGGCGCGAAGGCCGTCGAGCACTGTCTCCACCGACTCCCGTGGATGTCCTTCGGGCATCCAGGGAACCTGGCCGGTGGCGCCGGCCCAGTCGCCGAGCATGGCTTCCGTGCTGTCGGCGTTGGGGCCGATGACCGCGATCGTCCGTGGGGTGCCCCGGCTCGCGGCGCGGCCGGTTCCGTCGGGGGTCAGCCCGCCTTCGAGGGGCAGGATCCCGTCGTTGCGCAGCAGCACCAGGGAGCGTCGGGCGGTCTCGAGGTTGAGGTCGGCGTGTTCACGGCAGCCGATCACCTGCGCCTGCCGCTCGGGGTCGGGGGTGCGAGGGTCCTCGAAGAGCCCTAGCTCGAACTTCAGCCGCAGAACCCGCCGCACGGCGTCGTCGATCTGTTTCTCCTCGACCAGGCCGCGGGCGACCGCCTCCTGCGCGCCCTCGAAGAACGCGGGGGTGGCCATGATGAGGTCGTTCCCGGAGTTGACGGCGACCGCCGCCGCCTCGGCGTAGTCGGCGCAGGTCCGCTGGTCGTAGACCATCCGGCCGACGTTGTCCCAGTCGGTCACCAGCGTCCCGGTGAAGCCCCACTCGCCCTTGAGCACATCGTTGATCAGCCACTCGTTCGCGGTGATGGGCACCCCGTCCATCGACTGGTAGCCCAGCATGACGGCGCGGCAGCCGGCCCTCACAGCCTCCTCGAACGGGGGCAGGAACCATGAGCGCAGCTTGCGCGGGCTGAGATCCGCTTCGCTCGCGTCGCGCCCGCCCAGGGTTTCGGAGTAGCCCGCGAAGTGCTTGGCGTAGGCCAGTACGGCCGTCGGGTCACCGAGGCCCTCACCCTGGTAGCCGCGGACCATCGCCGCCCCGAGTTCACCGATCAGGAACGGGTCCTCGCCGAACGTCTCGTTGATCCGGCCCCAGCGCAGGTCCCGGGTGATGCAGAGCACCGGGGAGAACGTCCCGTGGATTCCGGTCGCCGCGATCTCGGTGGCGGCCGCACGGGCCACCCGGTGGAGCAGGGCGGGGTCCCAGGTGCAGGCCATGGCCAGCTGGGTGGGGAAGATGGTCGCGCCCGGCCAGAACGAGTGGCCGTGGATGCCGTCGTCGGCGGTCAGCAGCGGGATGCCGAGCCGTGTCCGCCGGGCCAGTTCCATGGCCTGAGGCATCAGGTCGGGAGAGACGTGCAGGACCGATCCGGCCAGTTTGGCCGACACGATGTCCGCCAGGTCCCCGTGTTGTGCGTCGAGCATCAGCAACTGCCCGGCCTTCTCCGGCAGGGTCATCCGGGACAGCAGGTCCTCGGTTCTCGCTTCCACGGTCGCTTCCGGGTCCAGGTACACGGCAGGGCGGACCGGCTGTCCCACTTTGTTCTCCAGGTGATGGGTCGTACGGGGGCAGGGAGTCGATGGCCGGCGGCGGGCGCCGGGCGTCATTTCAGGCCGGTGGTGGCGATGCCGGCCACGAACTGGCGCTGGAAGAGGAGGAAGACGATCATCACCGGCAGCAGGACGACCACTGCGCCGGCGAGCAGGATGCCGAAGCGGGTGAAGGACTGTCCGCTGCTGGCCAGGGCGAGACCGACGGGAAGGGTGTACTGGCTCTCGTTCTGCGCCACGACCAGGGGCCACAGGAAGTTGTTCCAGGAGCCGAGGAAGGTGATGATCCCGAGGGTGGCGAGGGCGGGCTTGGTCAGCGGCAGGATGATCTTCGCGAAGATGGCCAGTTCGCGGCAGCCGTCGACGCGGGCGGCGTCGATCAGCTCGTCGGGCAGGGTGGAGATGAACTGCCGCATCAGGAACACCCCGAAGGGACCGGCCAGGAACGGCAGGATCAGCCCGAGCAGGGAGCCGGTCAGGTGCATGTTGGACACCAGTACGTACAGCGGCACGAAGGTGACCAGGCCCGGGATCATGAGCGTCGCCATGACCAGCAGGAACACGGCGCGCTGTCCGCGGAACTCCAGCTTGGCCAGGGCGTATCCGAGCATCGAGCAGAAGATGAGGTTGCCCGCGGTGACGGCGAGGGCCACGATCACGGAGTTGGCGAACATGCTCGTGAAGTCGAGCGTGCTGAAGAGTTCACCGTAGTTGGCGGTCGTGGGCGCCGTGGGGATCAGGACGGGCGGTACTCGGCGGATGTCGGCCTCGGGTTTGAAGGAACCGGAGAGCATCCAGAGGAACGGCGCGATCATGAGCAGAAGGGCGCCGACGAGCGGTATGTACAGCCAGGGTTGGCCCCAGGTCCGGCGGACGCGGCGGCGCCTCAGGGTGCGGTCCGTGCCCGGGTGTGCCGTCGGCAGGGTGGGGAGGGTGCTCATGGGGCATCAGTCCTTGTCTCGCAGCACGCGGAACTGCAGTACGGTCAGCGCGACGATGAGGACGAAGATGACGTAGCCGGCGGCCGAGGCCATCTCGTAGTTGCCGTTGCCGAACTGCTTGTAGGCGTACAACGTGGCCGACAGCGTGGAGTCCAGAGGTCCTCCGTCGGTCATCACGAACGGCTCGTCGAAGAACTGCAGATAGCCGATGCCCGTGGTCACGGCTGTCAGCAGCAGGGCCGGACGCAGGAGCGGGAAGGTGACCCGCCAGAAGCGCTGCCAGGGCCCGGCGCCGTCGAGTTCGGCCGCCTCGATCAGGGACTGCGGGACGGACTGCAGACCCGCCAGCATGATGATCATGACGGTGCCGAGGTTGCGCCACACCGCCATCACGATCATGACGGGAAGAGCGAAGCGGGTGTCCGACAGCCAGGCCGGGCCGTCGATCCCGAACCAGCCCAGGACGAGATTCACGAGTCCCGCGCGCGGTTCGAGGAGCGTCTTCCACACCACGGCGACGGCCACGATGCTGGTGATCACCGGCAGGTAGAAGCCGACCCGGAAGACGGCCCGGAAGCGCCGGATGCCGCGGTCGAGGGCGACCGCCGCGGCGAGCCCGGCGGCCAGGGTCAGGGGCAGGGCCACCAGGACGAACACGGCCGTGTTGCGCAGGGCCGTGAAGAACTGCGGGTCCGCGAAGAGCCGTACGTAGTTGTCGAAGCCGACGAACGACACGTTCAGCGGTGTGCGCAGGTCCGCGCTCTTGGTGTCGGTCAGTCCCATCAGCAGCGACCACACCACCGGCATCAGCATGAAGGCCGCGAACAGCGCGAGGAACGGGGCGGCGAGGATCCAGGCGGCCCGGGCCTGCCGACCGCGCGCCGTGTCCCGGAGGACGAAGCGCCGGCGCCCCTGGGCCACGCTCTGTTCCGGCCGTGCGGTGCCCTGCTCGTGGGTGTCGCCCCGCTCGGGGAGCGTTTTCGTGGACATGGGGGTCATCCGTCCGTACGAGGGGTCCTCAGGCGGCGGCGCTCAGCGGCCGGTGCCGATGCTGGTGGCCTTGGACTGCAGCGTCTTCTGCACCTCGGCGGCGGTGGCCTTGCCGAGGGTCAGCTTCTCCAGTTCGGAGTCGATGGTGTCGGCGATCTGCTGCCAGGTCGTGAGGGCGGGCGGCGCCTTGCCGACCTCCAGCTGCTCGGCGAACGCCTTCATGTTCTCGTCCTCGGTCAGCTTCCCCTCCGTCCACGCCTGGGGCGAAGGAGGCAGAACACCGGTGGCCTTGGCGTAGGTCGCGAGGTTGGCGGGCTCGGTCAGGAACTGGGCGAACTTCCAAGCCGCGTCGGGGTTCTTGGCTTCCTTGAACACCGCCAGGTCGGTGCCGCCGGCGAACCCGGCGGGCTGCTTGGTGTACGGCACCGGCATGGTCTTCCACTTGCCGTCCAGCTCGGGCGCGTCCTTGTGGAGGCTGCCGCCGGCCCACGCACCCTCCTGGTAGACGGCGATCAGCCCGTCGCGGAAGCCCTGCACGTTGTCCGACCTGTCGGTCGGCGCCAGGCCCTCCTTCGGGACGCTCGCGTAGTCCTCCAGCGCCTTGGCGACCTCGGGCGAGTCGAAGGTGAACTTCCCGGTCTCGGCGTCGTAGATGTCACCGCCCTGCTGCCAGACCAACGGCACCCAGAAAATCCAGGAGTTGAAGCCCATCACCAGCCCGCTGGCATGGCGCAGCTCGGGGTTCTCCTTGCCGGCGGTGGCCTGAATGGCCTTGAGGTCCTTCAGGTATCCGGCCCGGTCGCCGGCCAGGGCGCCCTTGATACCGGCCTTCTTGGTGATGTCGGTCCGGTAGAAGACCGCTTGGGTGTCGGCGATGAACGGGACACCGTAGGAGGTGCCCTTGTACTTGGTGGTGTCCCACTGGCCGGGGTAGAAGTCCGACGACTTGATCGACTTCGGGGTGGCCTGGAAGCCGTTCAGGGCGGCCATCTCGGCCATCCAGGTGGTGCCCACCATGGACATGTCCGGTGTGTTGCCGCCGGCTATCGCGGTGGTCAGCTTGTCGTGGGCGCCGTCCCACGGGACCGCGGTGATCTTGACGTCGGCGTCCGGGTTCTCCTGCTCGAACTTCTTGGCCAGCTCCTTCAGGTCCTCGTCGGGGTCGCCCATGGACCACATGACCACGGTCCCCTTGGCCTTGCCGGCGCCGATCTCGGCGGGCGCGTCGTTGCCGGGGCCGGAGTCGTCGCTGCGGCCGCAGCCGGTGGCCACCAGGGCAGCCGTGACGGTGACGCACAGGGTCTGGACGGTTCTGACAGCGTGACGGGCGGATATACGCATGGTGCGGCTCCTTGCCGTTGAGCGATACGGAGGCCGGGGGGCGGCGAAGGGTGGGAGCGGGCGGACGCCCGGATGGGTCAGCACATGAGTGGAGACCGTGTGCGGTGGCAGCGGCGTCGATGGTCAGCCGCGGGTCGTGGCTGGAGCATCCGTCGCGGAGTGGGTGGCGGCCGGGCGGGTGGCCAGGCCCACCCTTCGGTGTCCCGGATCGGGAACGCGCGGGTGGAAAGGCGCAGGTGGAAAGGCACAGGTGGGCGGTGCCGCGTAAAGGCGGGCGAAGCCGACCGGAGTGGTGCGGAAGGCGAGGCCGAAGTGGTGCGCCGGGGTTTCAGGGAGCCCGGGCGGTGCGTCGCCGGCGACACACCGCCCGGCCGCGAGGCGCCCTCAGTTGCGCGCCTCGCGATGACGTGACGTCAGTTCGAGCTCGGCTCTAACGTCGAGCCACGGACGACGAGGCTGGTGGGAACGATCCGCGAGGGGGCGGCCTGCGGCGATCTCCGCACGTGGTCGAGCAGCAGACGGGCCGCTGCCTCGCCCATTTCCCGCATCGGCTGGCGGATCGTGGTCAGTGCCGGATAGGTGTACGACGCCAGCTCGATGTCATCGAAGCCCACCACGGCGACATCCCGCGGAATCCGAAGGCCGGCCTCGTGCAGGGCCGCCAGCACACCGGCTGCCATGGGGTCGTTGTGGCCGAAGACCGCGTCGAACTCCACGCCGTCCGCGAGAGCACCCGCGACCGCGCTCCGAGCGCTGTCGAACAAGAAGTCACCGCCGATGACGCGGCGCGGGTCGAGCTCGATCCCGGCGTGCGCACAGACGTCGACGAAGCCGCCCAGCCGTTCCCGAGTACAGCCGTACTCCTCGGGCCCGGTCACCACCAGAGGGCGCCGGCGGCCGATGTCCAGCAGGTGGCGTGCCGCCTGCTCACCGCCCTCCCGA
Source organism: Streptomyces sp. NRRL S-455 (assembly GCF_000717875.1). GTDB lineage: Bacteria > Actinomycetota > Actinomycetes > Streptomycetales > Streptomycetaceae > Streptomyces. The sequence goes on along the minus strand of NZ_JOCT01000037.1, from coordinate 1,395 downwards.
TTGGTGGTGGCCACGTACGGGAATCCCGGCCGCTGGAAGCGGTCGTCGATCAGCACCACCGGCAGCCCGGCTTCGTGCAGTTCCGTGATGGCTCCCAGGGCCCCCTCGGGCTCTATCACCAGCAGCCCGTCGAACGACTTGGCGGCGACCTGCAGGCCCAGCCTGCGCAGTGACTCCTCACCGCGGTTCACGGTCAGCACGCGCAGTCCGAAGCCCTCGGTCTCCAGCGTTTCGACGACCGCCTGCACGATGCCGGCCCAGGCCCAGGCCATGTCGGGGACCAGCATGCCGATCATCTGTGTCGTGCCGCGTGCGAGCCCCACTGCCCCGGCGCTCGGTACATAGCCGAGCTCCGAGATCGCCTCGCGGACCTTCAAGACGGTGTTCTCGTTGATCTCGCCCTTGCTGTTCAGCACCCGCGAAACCGTGGTCTTGCTGACCCCGGCCCGCGCGGCCACGTCGGCGATAGTGACTCCCATGTCACCTCCCCTCCCTTCCCGCAGAGGCGGGAGACGTCCTCCCGCACCGAAGGTGCCGATCGTACAGAGCACTTTGGTACCGGTACCGGAATCGGTCCCGGAACCGGTTTCGGTACCGGTTCCGGAAGTGAAGCACCGCGAGGCCCGACCGGTCAACAGGCCGGAAACAACTCGTTAACCGGCCGCCCTGGACCTCGACGGTGTCGCGGAAGCCTGCCGGTTCACCACCGACCCCTGCCCGGGCACCTGCGCTGACCTGCCCGTATGCCCAGGTGAACCCGTCACGGCAGAGGCACTCGGCACAGTCCGCGACCACCGGACCCGCCTGACGGAACGCGGGCTCACACCGGAGCAATCGCGTCCTGACCGTTGACGCACTGCCGGGAGGGGGCTTCATAATCGGGCTCTCGATGTCATCGCTGACACAAGTCAACGTTGACACCTCGGTCGGCGGCGTGGACGACGACGCCGGCCCGAGACGTCATTTTTTCGGTCCGTCCGCACCGGGGCCGCAGTCAGCGCTGCGCGGACGACCGCGGGACTAGGAGACACCATGAGCTCTGCACGCGTATCCCGGCATGCCCGCATACGGATGGTGGCGGCGGTGGCGACCGTCTGCGCCCTGTCCGCAGTCCCGCTCGCCCCGCAGCCGGCGGGCGCTGCCGACGCCCCGGCGTACACCGAGACCTACAGACCCCAGTTCCACTTCACTGCGCAGAAGAACTGGATGAACGATCCCAACGGTCTCGTGTACTACCAGGGCGAGTACCACCTCTTCTACCAGTACAACCCGAACGGCAACTCCTGGGGCGACATGTCCTGGGGGCACGCGGTGAGCCGGGACCTCGTGCACTGGGAGGAGTTGCCGCTCGCGCTGTCGCACGATGACGAGGAGATGGTGTTCTCCGGCAGCGCG
>NZ_JOCT01000036.1 GCF_000717875.1 Streptomyces sp. NRRL S-455 | reverse complement strand
CGCCCCGCCCACTGCGCCCGCCCCGCCCACTGCGCCCGCCGTCAAGGACGTCACCGTGTCGGCCTTCCGGCAGACGGGTCCCACGACCGCCACGGCGACCATCGGCGTCACCACGGACGGCACCGGTCCGCTCTCCCTCACGGTCTCCTGGTCCACGGGCGACACGGCGGGACAGCCGGGCACTCCGGACGGTGCGTCCCAGACCTTCCAGCGCAGCGGCGCCACCCAGTACACGCTCACCGTCGACCACACCTTCCGTGGTCTCGGCTGCTACTGGGCGGTGCAGGCCACCACAACCCCGCCCGCGGCCGACGGCGGCGCCTCCCAGCAGCTCCTGACCAGGAGGTGCGACCTGCGATGACTGCCCGCGACGACGATCCCACCGAGCGGCTCCCCACTGCCGAGGAGCCACCCACCGGCCGCCACGACGCCGAGTACAGCGCCACCGTGCTGGCCAGCCACTGGATCCAGCGGCCCGAACCGGACGAGACCCTGGCCGAGCAGCCCCTCGAGCAGGCCTGGACGAAGGCCCCGCCGACGCCGCCCGATCGCGTCGAAGGCACCGTGCTGCGCTTCGGCCCGGGTGTGACCGCCGCCGTCGCGCGTCGCACCCACCGGACGCTCCCCGCCGCACCGCCGCCTCCCGCGCCCCGGCGCCGGCCCCTGCGCAGGCACGCTCTGCCCGCGCTGGCCGTGGTCTGCGTTCTCGTGTTCCTCGCCTGGCAGCGCCTCGGCCCGTCCCTCGCGGTCAGCACGGTGACGGCAACGGCCCGGCCGGCCGTGCTGGGATGTGACGGCACCGCGCGCATCGTCGGCCTCGTCACCACGAACGGCCGTCCGGGCGTGCTCTCCTACCGCTGGATCCGAAGCGACGGCACGTCCTCGGGTGTGCTGACGGAAGTGATGGTCCGGGGCCGGACACAGGCACGTCTTCACCTGCTGTGGACCTTCGAGGGCAGGGGGCACCGCACGGCACGGGCCGAACTGCGCATCCTCTCCGCGACCCCCCGCACGGTCACGACCCACTTCACCTACGACTGCCCCTGACACCGGTCGCTCCCTTATGTCCCGATCTGTAGATTTGTACGGCAGGACATGCAGACCAGGTGTGCCGACGGCCGCGCCCGTTGCATGAACCTCGCAGGCGAGGACCCCATGTTCGATTTGAGTGCGCCGATCCTGACCACGTTTCTCGTGTATGTGGCCGCCATGATCGGGACCGGTGTCTGGGCGTACACCCGCACTCGCACCTTCGCCGACTTCGCCCTGGGCGGCCGCAGACTCAACGGGGTCGTCGCCGCCCTGTCCGCCGGGGCCAGTGACATGTCCGGCTGGCTGTTCCTCGCACTGCCCGGTGCGGTGTACGCGGCCGGTCTCGGCGCCAGCTGGATCGCCGTCGGCCTGGTGGTCGGCACCTACCTCAACTGGCTGTTCGTCGCACCGCGGTTGCGCACCTACACCGAGCGGGCCGAGAACGCCGTGAGCCTGTCGGCCTACCTGGAGGAGCGGTTCGAGGACCGCACCCGGATGCTCAGACTGGTGTCGGCCGCCATCACCCTGGTGTTCTTCACCGTCTACGTGGCCAGTGGCCTCGTGGCCGGCGGGTTGCTGTTCGAGCAGGTCTTCGACATCCGGTTCGGCGTCGGGGTGACCCTGACCGCTCTGGTGATCGTCATCTACGCGTGCCTGGGCGGCTTCCTCGCCGTGAGCCTGACACATGTGATGCAGGCCGGCCTGATGTTCCTCGCCCTGCTCGTGATCCCGCTGACCGGTATCGCGACGCTCGGCGGTTTCGGTGCACTGGGCGACGCCGTCGACGACAAGGAACCGGCCCTGCTGAACATGGGGGCCAGGATCGGCTACGCGGACGGCCAGTGGGCGGAAACCGGGTCGCTCGGCGCCGTGGCGACGGTCTCGCTCCTCGCCTGGGGCCTCGGCTACTTCGGGCAGCCGCACATCCTGGCCCGCTTCATGGGCATCCGCAGCACCCGTGCCGTCCCCGCGGCCCGACGCATCGGAACGGCCTGGGCCGCCGTCGTGCTCGGCGGCGCCACACTCGTCGGCCTGGTGGGCATCGGACAGCCCGGCACGCCACTCGGCGACCCGGACACCGTGTACATCGTCCTGACCGAGACGCTGCTCACCCCCTGGGTCGCCGGTGTGATGCTGATCGCCGTACTGGCCGCGATCATGTCGACCGCGGACAGCCAGCTCCTCGTCTCGTCCACCGCCCTCACCGAGGACTTCTACCGCGCGTTCCTCCACAGACGGGCCGGGGACAAGGCGCTGGTGCGGGTCGGCCGCGGCGCGGTCGTCCTGGTGATCCTGGTCGCCCTGGCGATCGCGCTCAGAGGCGGCGGGCTGCTCGACATCGTCGCCCAGGCCTGGGCGGGGTTCGGAGCCGCCTTCGGGCCGGTGGTCCTCCTCTCGCTGTACTGGCCGCGCATGACGTGGGCGGGAGCCATGGCCGGGATGGTGTCGGGCGCGGCCGCGGTCCTGCTCTGGGACGACATCAATCCCCTGCTCGGGCCGCTCGAGTCGGACATCTACGAGATGGTTCCGGGCGTACTGGTCGCCACGGCCGCCGCGCTGGTCTTCGGCCGGTTCGTCGGACGGCCGCCGAAACGGGCCTTCTGGCGGATGCCGGGGGGCGGGGTCAGCCAGTTGACGGTCACACCATTCCTCGACCACGCACCGGTCGGCATGGCCGTCCTCGACGCGGACCTGCGCTACGTCTGGGTGAACGAGCCGCTGGACCGCCTCATCCCCCTCGAACGACGCCTGGGGCGGCAAGTGGGGGAAGTGCTGCCGAGGCCGGAGGCGACGGCCTTCGAGGAGCAGATGCGCAAGGTCCTCGAGACCGGGAACCCGGTGCTGGACCACGAGTACCGCGGCCCCAGCTACACCGACTCCCATCGCATCCGCGCGGCTTCCGTCTCCTTCTTCGGCATGAAGGACCGCAAGGGCCGGAACGTGGGCATCTCCTACATGTCCGTCGACGTCACCGAGCGCCGGCGGGCCCAGGAACGCCTGGCCCTGCTGAACGACGCGGGCAGTCGTATCGGCAGCACGCTGGAGGTGACGCGGACCGCGCAGGAACTGGCGGACGAGGTGGTGCCGTCCGTCGCCGAGTTCGTCGCCGTCGACCTGCTCGACTCGGTCATGAGGGGCGAGGAACCGGCGCCCGGACCGGTGGGCATGGCGCCCGTTCTCCGCCGTGCGGGCCAGCAGTCGGTGCGCGAGGGCTGTCCGGAGGCAACTCTGGCCGTGGGCGAAACGGTCCGGCGCGCCCCCGTGTCGCCCGTGACCCGGAGCTTGCTGGAAGGCAGAACCCTGGTGGAACGGGTCCTCGATCTCTCCCACAGCGCCTGGGTGACCGAGGACGAGTCACTCGGCACCTCCCTGCGCGACTTCGGCTTCCGCTCGCTGATCGTGATTCCGGTGCGGGCGCGCGGTGTCACCCTGGGAGTGGCGACGTTCGCCCGCACCGCTCGTACGGGCCCCTTCGAGGCCGACGACGTGCGTCTCGCCGAGGAACTCGTCTCCCGCGCGGCCGTGTGCGTCGACAACGCGCGCCGCTACACGCGGGAGCGCAGCGCGGCCCGCTCCATGCAGCGTTACCTGTTGCCGCAGGAGCTGGCCGGAGGCTCCGCCCTGGAAGTGGTGTCCTGGTATCTGCCCGCGGACGCCCCCAGCGGTGTGGGTGGCGACTGGTTCGACGTGATTCCGCTCTCCGGAGCCCGGGTCGCACTGGTCGTCGGGGACGTCGTCGGACACGGCATGAACGCGGCAGCGACCATGGGACGCCTGCGCACCGCGGTCCGCACGCTGGCCGACCTGGATCTTCCCCCGGACGAACTGCTGGCCCACCTGGACGACCTGGTCATCGGCCACCTGGGGGCCTACGGCGGCAAGGAGCCGGCGGCGGCCGACGAGGAGACCGCCGGCGCCGCGTTCCTGGGGGCCACCTGCCTGTACGCCGTGTACGACCCGGTCAGCAGACGGTGCATGCTGGCCCGGGCCGGCCACCTGCCGCCCGTGATCGTCGGCCCCGACGGCACCGCCGACATCCTCGACCTGCCCGCCGGACCACCCCTCGGCCTCGGCTACCTCCCCTTCGAGTCCACCGAGGTGGAGCTGGCCGAGGGCAGCCTCATCGCCCTCTACACGGACGGTCTCATCGAGACCTACGACCGGGACATCGACGTCGGGCTCTCCCGACTGGGCGACACCCTCGCAGTGCGCGGCCCGACGCTGGAGGCGATCGGCCTGGGCGCGGTCGACGCCCTGCTGACGGGGGCGCCGTCCGACGACGTGGCCCTGCTGCTCGCCCGGACTCACGTCCTGGCCCCGGACCAGGTCGTCTCCTGGGACCTGCCCAGCGATCCGGCCGCCGTCGCGCACGCCCGCCGCCTCGCCGGCCGGCGGCTGGAGGAGTGGGGCATGCCCGACCTGGCGTTCACCACGGAACTCATCGTCAGCGAACTGGTCACCAACGCGATCCGCCACGCGACCGGACCGGTCTGCATGCGCCTGATCCGGGACCGCGGCCTCATCTGCGAGGTCTCCGACGCCGGCAGCACCTCGCCGCGCCTGCGTCATGCCCGAACCACCGACGAGGGAGGGCGGGGCCTGCTGATCGTGGCCCAGCTCGCCCAGCGCTGGGGCACGCGCTACACGACGACCGGCAAGGTCATCTGGACGGAACAGGCCATCCCGGCCGGTGGCGCGGGCGCCTAGGGACCCGGCATCCGGCCGCTCACCGCCGCTGAACAGCACCGCTACATTCCCCCGGCCCTACCCGGACCACACATCCCGGCGGACGCCGGCCCGCTGCGGGAGACGACGCGAGTGCCGCAGCCGTCGACGACCCGGACCTGGAGGGAGCCGCAGCCGCAGCGCGTCCATTCCGTGCGGCCCGCCGCGGTGGTGTGCCGGGACAGTACCTGGAACGGCTCGCCTCCGTCCGGCCAGCCGCAGTGCGGGCAGATGGTGCCGGTGGTGCTGGTCATGTCTCGGGCTCCTCGTACGTCGTGGCTGGTTGATCGTCGCGACACAGCCAGGGTGCGTCGATGCCTCGGTACACGTCCAGGTTGACTTTCTGGATATCATTGTGAAGCGTTGCCTTCATGATTGACCTGCGTCGGCTGCACGTCCTCAGGGCGGTCTCCCACTACGGCACGGTCACGGCGGCCGCCCGGGCCCTGCACTTCACCCCGTCCGCCGCCTCCCAGCAGATCCGGCAGCTCGCCCGTGACCTTGGGGTGGATCTGCTGGAGCCGCAGGGGCGAGGGGTGCGCCTCACGTCGGCCGCCGAGAGCCTGCTCGCGCACGCCGATGCCATCCAGGCCCGCTGGGACCAGGCGGAACTCGACCTCCGGGCCGACCACGGGGCACCGTCCGGGGTGCTGCGCGTGACGGGCTTCCCCGTGGCCGTCTCGGTGCTGCTGGCGCCCATGGCAGCGCGGCTGGGGGAGCGGCATCCGCGGTTGTCCGTACGGATCACCGAGGCCGGCGTGCCGGAGAGCTTCGACCTGCTCTTCGAGGGCCAGACCGACCTGGCGATCGTCGAGTCCACCCCGCACAACCCGCCGATGAGTGACACCCGGTTCGATCAGCAGCCGTTGCTGGACGACCCGTTCGACCTGGTCGTCCCGGACGGGCATCCGCTGGCCGGGCGGGCCCGGGTGGATCTCGCCGAGGCGGCGCGTGAGCCGTGGATCGCGCCGGTGGAGGAGAGCCCCTGCCGCCCGCACGTCCTGTCGGCCTGCGGTGCGGCGGGATTCACCCCCGACGTCGTCCACCACGCCCTCGACTGGAACGTCGCCGCCCACCTGGTCGCCCACCGGCTCGGCGTCGCCCTCATCCCCCGCCTGGCGCACCTGACCCCGCACCTCCCGATCACGCGGATCCGCTGCGCCGGCAACCCCCACCGCAAACTCCTCACCTGCACCCGAGGCGCCGGCCACGCCCGCCCAGCGGTGGCAGCGGCCCTCCGCGAGCTGCGAGAACTGGCTCCCACGGCGGTCGCCTGAGCAACCGGAGCCCCCGACGCCCGCACGCCCACCGAGCAGCCGGCCGCCCCCGGGTGCTAGTTGCCCGACCTCCACACGTGGCCCAGTCTGCGCGGTCGGCCTCATCCGAGTGCGCTGCCGGTAGGGGCCGGGGGGCGGCGAAGTGGTGAGTGCTCCGGCGGGCCGGCCGCGCGGGGTAGCTGTGCATGGACTGTCGGGCGGAGCCTCCCGGCGGCGAGGCTGCCCACCTCCCGACCGCCAGGCGTGGCCGCCTGCCCGGCCGCGGGCACGTCAACGCCCCGTCCGCGGCTCATGTCCGGCCCCGGTTCGGCCGCTCACCGCCCAGGCGCCCCCGCCCGCAGCGCGTCCATGACGAGGTCCAGCAGTCGGGTGGCGCGTGGTTGCCAGTCGCTGTGGGGGTCGATCGTCCACAGGCCGCCGATGGCGAGGAAGAGATCGTCGGCGGTGATGCCCGGGCGGATGGTGCCGGAGGCCTCGGCGGCGCGGAGCAGGAGTTCGCACGCCGCGGTCACCGGGGCGTGACCCGGCTTCGCCGGCTTGCCGGGTGCGCTGGTGGCCTGGCGGAGTGCGTCGGCCAGCCCGGCCTTGGCCATGGCGAACCGTGCGAGACGGTCCATCCACTCGCGCAGCGCCCGGTCGGGTTCACGGCTCTCGAGCAGCGGTGCCGCGCTGTCGGCGACCTGCTGCATCTCGTGACGGTAGATCTCCAGGACGAGTGCCTCACGGCTGGGGAAGTGCCGGTAGAACGTCCCCTGCCCGACACCCGCCTTCTTGGCGATCGCGCTGAGCGGGGCGTCCGCCGAGCGCGTCAGTTCGACCAGAGCCACCTCCAGGATGCGCTCGCGGTTGCGTTGCGCGTCCGAGCGCAAAGGGGCGTCCCCGTTCTGCATCATTCGCCCTCCTCGCGGTCCTTGGCCGAAACCCGACCCTTGTTAAGCGGACAGTTGTCCACTACGTTTCCGGGTAACGGACAACTGTCCGCTTGTTGCATCGTATCGGCGGGCCGCACGCACGGACAGCCCGCGACGGCCGTGCCCACGGCCGACCCGCTCCGCATCCACCACCGTTGCGAACCAGTACCGCCCCCGCGGCCCTGCGCCCTGTTCTTGTGACGTGAGAAAGAAGGCTTCCATGCCCCCATCGACGTCCAGCGACCTCACCCTGTCCGTCAACGGCGAGAAGTACACGCTGACCGTCGACCACCGCACCACCCTGCTCGACGCCCTCCGCGAGCGCCTCGACCTGACCGGCACGAAGAAGGGCTGTGACCAGGGCCAGTGCGGTGCCTGCACGGTCCTGGTCGACGGCCGCCGGGCCGTGTCCTGTCTCCAGCTCGCGGTGGCCGCCGAAGGGCGTGAGATCACCACCATCGAGGGCGTCGCCGACGGCGACCAACTGCATCCGGTGCAGCAGGCGTTCCTCGACCTGGACGGTTTCCAGTGCGGTTACTGCACGCCGGGACAGATCTGCTCGGCCATAGCGGTGATCGAGGAGCACGCGGCCGGCTGGCCCAGCGCCGCCACCGGTGACGTCCGGCCCCAGGCCGGGCCGCCACCGCTCACCCCGGAGGAGATACGGGAGCGCATGAGCGGCAACCTGTGCCGCTGTGGCGCGTACGTGTCGATCGTCCAGGCCGTGGCCCGAGCGGCCGAGGAGAAGGGTGCGGCGGCATGAGGGAGTTCGGATACCAGCGCGCCCTCGACGTCTCCGGCGCGGTGGCGTTGCTCGACGCCGACCCGGAGGCCCGCTTCCTGGGCGGCGGCACCAACCTGGTGGACCTGATGAAGACCGGCGTCGAGCGGCCCGCCCGGCTCGTCGACGTCCGGGAACTGCCCCTGAACCACATCGAGCCGACCGAGGACGGCGGGCTGCGCATCGGGGCGACCGTCACCAACAGCGACCTCGCGGCCCACCCCGAAGTCCGGCACCGCTACCCGGCGTTGGCGCAGGCGGTGCTCGCAGGTGCGTCCGGGCAGCTGCGCAACATGGCCACCGTCGGCGGCAACCTGCTCCAGCGCACCCGCTGCGGCTACTTCGCCGACGTCACCTCCCCCTGCAACAAGCGCACCCCCGGCAGCGGCTGCCCCGCGATCGAGGGCGAGCACCACAACCACGCCATCCTGGGCGCCTCCGGCCACTGCGTCGCCACCCACCCGTCCGACATGGGCGTGGCGCTGACCGCCTTCGACGCGCGCGTGTCGTACGAGACGGCGGACGGGCCGGGCGAGGTGCCGCTCGCCGACTTCTACCTGCCGGTGGGCGAGACCCCGCACCTGGAGACCGCCCTGCCGCCGGGCGCGCTGATCACCGGCGTCACCCTGCCGCCCGTCCCGGCCGCGGCCAACTCCCGCTACCGCAAGGTGCGCGAGCGGGCCTCGTACGCCTTCGCCATCGGCTCGCTCGCCGCCGCGCTCGACGTCCACGACGGTGTCGTGCGTGACGTACGCCTGGCCTTCGGAGCGGTCGCCTCCCGGCCCTGGCGTGCCCGTACGGCCGAGGACGTCCTGACCGGTGCCCCGGCCGACGCCGAGACCTTCGCCGCCGCCGCGGACGCCGAGCTGGCGGCGGCCAGGCCCCTGCCCCACAACGGATACAAGGTGACCCTGATGCGCAACCTCGTCGTGGCCGGCTTGAGCGAACTCGCCGAGGAGGCCGCCCGATGACCACCGCCACCCGAGGTTCCGTCGGTACCGCGCACACCCGCGTCGAGGGCCGCGACAAGGTCACCGGAGCGGCCCGCTACGCCGCCGAGGTCCCCTTCGCCGAGCTCGCCCACGGCTGGCTGGTGCTGTCCACCGTCGCCCGCGGCCGCGTCCGGTCCATCGAGACCGAGGCCGTGCTCGCGATGCCCGGTGTCCTCACCGTGCTGCACCACCACAACGCCCCGCGCGTCGACACGGACTACGTCGGCCTGCTGGGCGTCCCGCCGGACCCGACCATCGCCCTCTTCCAGCATGACCGGGTGGCCCACCGGGGCTGGCCGGTGGCGCTGGTCGTCGCAGAGACGTCCGAGCAGGCCAGGGAGGCCGCCGAATCCCTCGTCGTGCACTACGAGGAGGAGCCGCACGACGTCGCGTTCTCCGCGGAGCGGCACACCGAGGCGTACCCGCTCGACAGCCACGCCCCGGCCGTGGTGGAGAAGGGGGACCTGGAGGCACAGCTCGCCGCGTCCGCCGTCGTGGTGGACGCGGAGTACACCACGCCCGAGGAGTACCACAACCCGATGGAGCCGCACGCGGCGACGGCCCGGTGGGAGGGCGGCCGGCTCGAGGTCGTCGACTCCAACCAGGGCACCACCTGGGTCGCCGGTGAACTCGCCAGCCTGTTCTCCCTCGACCCGGCCTCCGTGCGGGTGCGGTCCGAGCACGTCGGCGGCGGATTCGGCAGCAAGGGCGCCCGCGCGCACCAGGTGGCCGCCGTGATGGCCGCGACCGTCCTGCAGCGCCCGGTCAGGGTCGTCATGACCCGCCGCCAGATGTTCTCGCTCGCCGGCTACCGCAGCCCCACCGCCCAGCGGGTCCGGCTCGGTGCCGACGCGGACGGGCGGCTGCGCGCCCTGGAGCACCAGGCCCTGAACATGACCTCGACCGTGTACGAGTTCGTCGAGCCGAGCGCCGCGGCGAGCCGGTCGATGTACGCGGCCGACGCCCACCACACCGCCAACCGGCTGGTACGGCTCGATGTACCGAGTCCGACGTGGATGCGCGCCCCGGGCGAGGCGCCCGGCTCCTTCGCGCTGGAGTCGGCGCTCGACGAGCTCGCCGAGCGGTGCGGCATCGACCCGATCGAGCTGCGGGTACGCAACGAGCCGGCGGCGGGCCCCGTCTCGGGGCTGCCGTTCAGCAGCCGCAACCTGATCGCCTGCTTCGAGGAGGGCGCCCGCCGGTTCGGCTGGTCCGGGCGGGACCCGCGCCCCGGGACACGCCGGGAGGGGCGCTGGCTGATCGGCACCGGCACGGCAGCAGCCTCCTTCCCCGCGGGAGCCATGCCCTCGGCAGCGGCCGTCACCGCGGAGGCGGACGGCACCTTCACGGTGCGGATCAACGCCGCGGACATCGGCACCGGCGCCCGCACCGCGCTCACCCTGGTCGCCGCCGACGCCCTCGGGGTGACGACGGACCGCGTCCGGGTCCGCATCGGGGACAGCGACCTCGGCCCCGCCATGATCGCCGGTGGCTCGATGGGCACCCGCTCCTGGGCGTGGGCCGTCACGGCCGCCGCCGAGGAGCTGCGCCAGAGCCTCGCGCCGGGCGCCGACATCCCGCCGGAGGGCGTCACCGTGCAGTCGAACACGGCCGAGGCCATCGGCGCCCTCGCTCAGAAGGAACGGCACTCCTTCGGGGCCCAGTTCGCCGAGGTGGCCGTGGACACGGCGACCGGCGAGGTCAGGGTGCGCCGCATGCTGGGCGTCTTCGCGGCCGGCCGGATCGTCAACCCGCTCACCGCCCGCAACCAGCTCGTCGGCGGCATGATCTGGGGCATCTCCATGGCCCTGCACGAGGAGGCGGTCCGCGACCGGGCCTCGGGCGGCCTGTACGGCGCCGACCTCGCGGGTTACCACGTCGCCGCGCACGCCGACATCCCCCACATCGAGGCCGACTGGGTCGACGACCCCGACCCGGACGACCCGGTGGGCATCAAGGGCATCGGTGAGATCGGCATCGTGGGCGCCGCGGCGGCGGTCGCCAACGCGGTGTGGCACGCGACCGGCGTACGCCACCGGAACCTGCCGATCCGGCCCGACCGTGTGCTCATGGCGGGCGGCGATGCTTGACCTGGCCCGGCAACTGCACGAGTGGGTCGAGGAGGGCCGGGAGTTCGCCGTCGCCACGGTCGTCGCCGTCGGCGGCAGCGCCCCGCGCCCTCCCGGCGCCGCCCTGGCCGTCTCCGCGGACGGCACGGCCATCGGCTCGGTCTCCGGCGGCTGCGTGGAAGGCGCCGTCTACGACCTGTGCCTCCAGGCCCTGCGGGACGGCGAGACGCTCGTCGAACGCTTCGGTTACAGCGACGAGGACGCCTTCGCGGTCGGACTGACCTGCGGGGGAACCATCGACGTCATGGTGACCCCGTTCGATGCCGGCCGGGCGGCCGAACCGGTCGCGCTGCGGGCCGCCGCCCATGGCGAGCCGGTGGCCCTCGCCCGGGTGGTCCGGGGCCCGGCCGACCTCCTCGGCCGGGCGGTGCTGGTACGCCCCGACGGCACGCACCAGGGCGGCCTCGGCGGCCACCCCGGACTGGACCGCACGGCGATCGCCCAGGCCCGCGCCCTGCTGGAGGCCGGCCGTACCGGCACGGTCGACCTCTCCGAGGACGGCTCCCACTGCCCGGGCGGTCTCACGCTGCTCGTCGAGTCGGCCGTCCCACCGCCCCGCATGATCGTCTTCGGGGCGATCGACTTCGCCGCCGCCCTCGTCGGGGCGGGCAAGTTCCTCGGCTACCACGTGACCGTGTGCGACGCCCGCCCCGTCTTCGCCACCCGGGCCCGCTTCCCCGATGCCGACGACATCGTCGTCGACTGGCCCCACCGTTACCTGCGGGGGACGGAGACCGACCGGCGCACGGTGCTGTGCGTGCTCACCCATGACGCCAAGTTCGACGTGCCCCTGCTGGCCGAGGCGCTGCGGCTGCAGGTCGCCTACGTCGGCGCCATGGGCTCGCGCCGCACCCACGAGGACCGGAACCGGCGGTTGCGGGAAGCGGGTGTCAGCGAGCGCGAACTGGCCCGGCTGAAGTCCCCGATCGGCCTCGACCTGGGGGCCCGCACGCCCGAGGAGACCGCCGTGTCCATCGCGGCGGAGATCATCGCGGCCAGGCACGGCGGGACGGGGCGGCCGCTGACCGGCTCGGGCACACCGATCCACCGCACCCTGCGGGAGGCCGGAGAGCTGCCCCGAGCGGTCTGAGGGGTCCTCGCACCATGCCCGTCCGGGTCGCGCGGCCTGGCACCGGAGGAGCCACGTGGGCGTTGCGGCGCCTTGCGCTGCACGGCACCAGGCCACGCGACTGATCGGACGCTCACGGGAAAGGGGCCCACCCCCAAGGGGCCGCGACCTGCCCACGACACGCCGGAGGGGCCACAGCCCTCTCGGGCTGTGGCCCCTCCGTGGCACCCGGCCGGCCGCTTCGGGCTGCGGCCTTGGGGGACCAGAAGCGAGCGGATCAGGCCGCGGCCGGCTCCGTGGCAAAACCGTGCAGGCGGGCGATGACCTCGGTGAGCTGCTCGGCGACCTCGGCGTCGTCGGCCGGGTGCGTCTCGGCGAAGCGGGTCATGGAGCCGGGGATGGACAGCTTGACGTCCTCCAGCACCTTGCCGCCGGCCACGCCCACGGACTTGCGGGTCTCGTCGTGCGCCCAGACACCTCCGTACTGGCCGAAGGCGGTGCCGACCACGGCGACCGGCTTGCCGCTGAGGGCACCGGCGCCGTACGGGCGGGACAGCCAGTCGATGGCGTTCTTCAGGACGGCCGGGATGGTGCCGTTGTACTCGGGCGTGAAGAGGATCAGGCCGTCCGCGGCGGAGGCGGCCTCGCGGAGCCGGGCGGCGGCGGGCGGAACGGAGCCCTCGACGTCGATGTCCTCGTTGTAGAAGGGAATCTCGGCGAGCCCCTCGAACAGCTCCACCTCGGCGCCCTCCGGGGCGAGCTTGACGGCGGCTTCGGCGAGCTGCCGGTTGTGCGAACCGGCGCGAAGGCTGCCGACGAGGGCGAGGATGCGAACAGACATGGTGACTCCCACGTAGTGAAGAACGGCTTGGAAACACTGCCGCAACGATCCGGACCGGGGTCCGTTTAACGTTGTAGCACTCTAACCGGACCGCGGTCCAGTTTTCTTCCCCATGCTTTACGCTGGCTTCATGTCCGCCATCCCGCCGCACTTCCCGACGCCCCAGGAGCCCGTCGACCATCCCGAGCTGCTTCAGCTCGGCGGCGCCCCGGCGACCGAAGAGCCGTGCCTGCGGGCCGACGCCGCGCGCAACCGTGCCCGGCTGCTGGAGGCGGCGGCGCGGCTGGTGGCGGAGCACGGCGCGGACGCCGTCACGATGGAGGCGGTGGCCGCCGCCGCCTCGGTCGGCAAGGGCACGGTCTTCCGCCGCTTCGGCGACCGCACCGGCCTGCTGACGGCACTGCTCGACCACTCCGAGAAGAAATTCCAGGCCGCGTTCCTCGCGGGCCCGCCGCCCCTCGGGCCCGGGGCGCCGCCCGAGGAGCGGCTGCGGGCGTTCGGCCGCGCGATGCTGCGCCGGTCGACCGACGAACTGGACCTGCAACTGGCGGCCGAGCCGTGCGCGTCCCGCCGCTTCTCCGTCCCGGCCCGCAGCGTGCTGCGCCACCACGTGGCCATGCTGCTGCGGCAGATCGTCCCGGAAGCGGACTGCGAACTCCTCTCGTACACCCTGATGGGCCAGCTCGACCCGGCTCTGATCCACCACCTGACCAAGCAGTGCGGGATACCCCTGGCCCGCCTGGAGGGCGCGTGGACCGACCTGGTCGACCGGGTGACGGGCGCCACGCCGGCCGGCTGAGGGCCCGCGGATCTCCGTGACCGTTCACGGCATCCTCACAACTCCCCCGGGCGAAGGGCTCATTGGGGCTTCTGCCAAGATGCCGTACGTCATGGTGCAGATACCGAAACCGCCCACGCCCCCGTCCCCCGCACCGATGCGCTCCGTGCCCACGAGCGCCGATGTGGCCCGCCTGGCCGGCGTCTCGCGCGCGACCGTCTCCTACGTCCTCAACAACACCAGTGCCGTACGGATCAGCGAACCCACCCGCCGCCGCGTCCACGACGCCGCGAAGGAACTCGGGTACGTGCCGCACGCGGCGGCCCGCAGCCTGCGCGCCGGGCACAGCCGTATGGTTCTGATCCCCGCGCCGACCTTCCCCGTCGGCCCCCTCTACAGCCGCTTCCTGGCCGACCTCCAGAGCTCCCTCGCCGCCCTGGACTACACGGTGGTGCAGCACGGCACCGGCGGCCCGCACGGCGACGAAGCCGCCCGTGGCTGGGCCGAGCTGCGGCCCGTGGCCGTCCTCGTGCCCGGGTCCGGGCTCGGCCCGCGCGGGGTCGCGGTGCTCAAACGCTCGGGGGCACGGGCCGTCGTCACCCTCGGCCCGGAGACCATCGAGGGCGCGCACGCCCTGCTCATGGACCACGATGTCGTCGGCCACAGCGCGGGCGCCCACCTCTATGACCGCGGCAGACGCCGGATCGGCGTGGTCGTCCCCCAGGAGCCGGGCCTGGAGGCGTTCTCGGCGCCCCGGCTCGACGGTGTCCGCCAGTCCGTGCGGGGCACCGACGCCACGGTGACCGAACTGCCCCTCGCGTACGACGAGGAGGCCGCCGCACGCCTCGCCGCGCGCTGGCGGACCCTCGGCCTGGACGCCGTGTTCACCTACAACGACGAGTACGCGATGCTGCTGATGCGGGCCCTGCAGGACGAGGGCATCCGGGTCCCCGAGGAGACGGCCGTGATCGGCGCCGACGATTTGATGCTCGGCCGGCTGCTGCGACCGCGGCTCAGCACGGTCCGTCTGGAACTGCCCTCCGGCCGGGAGCTCGCCGAACTGGTCGACCGTGCGGTGCGCAGGCCCGGGAGCGAGCCCGAGGCCCACAAGGTGCTGGGTGCCACGGTGCTGCACCGCGACTCGAGTTGAACCCCGTGGCACAACTCCTGCACGGATGACGGGAAGTGCACGGCCGGTGAGGTGCGAGCGGCCCGGTCGAGTTCGTCGGCATGGCAAGATGTTGCATGCTCAACAAGTTGAGGGGCGCGTAGTGGGCGGGCCGCAGCGCACAAGGCTGCGCCCGGTCGGCGCGTCCCGCCATGTGACCGCCGAACCGGCCGCGCACGCACGGGAGTTCGCCCGTCAGCCGGTGACCGATCGATCGGAGAGCCGTCATGCCGCTGCTCGACACCCATACCTGGCAGCCCCGCACCCTGACGGGGCCCGGGTACACCGTCACCGAGCCCGCCACCGGCCAAGCCCTCGGCCCCCTCACCCTCGCCACCCCGGAGGACGTCGGAGCGGCCGCCGGCAGTGCCGCCACCGCCCAGCGGGAATGGGCGCGAGCCCCGCACTTCGCCCGCGCCGCCGTACTGCGCAAGGCCGGCGACCTGTTCACGGCGCACGCCGACGAACTGCGCGAGTGGCTCGTCCGCGAGTCCGGCTCCGTCCCCGGCAAGGCGGACTTCGAACTGCACGTCGCCGCCCAGGAGTGCTACGAGGCCGCCGCGCTCGCCTCCCGCCCGGCCGGCCAGGTCCTGCCCAGCGAGGCACCGCGCCTGTCCTACACGCGCCGCGTACCGGCCGGAGTGGTGGGCGTGATCTCCCCGTTCAACGCCCCGCTGATCCTGTCCATACGCTCCGTCGCCCCCGCCCTGGCGCTGGGCAACGCGGTCCTCCTCAAGCCCGACCCGCGCACCGCCGTCTGCGGCGGGCTGTCCCTCGCCGCGGTCTTCGCCGCCGCGGGCCTGCCGCAGGACCTGCTGCACGTGCTCCCCGGCGGCCCGGACGCCGGACAGGCCCTGGTCGCCGACCCGCGCGTGCCGGTCATCTCCTTCACCGGCTCCACCGCCGCCGGACGGGCCGTGGGCGAGGCGGCCGGCCGCCACCTCAAGCGGGCCCACCTGGAACTGGGCGGCAACTCGGCCATGATCGTGCTGGAGGACGCCGACCTCGACGCGGTGATCTCCACCGCCGCCTGGGGCTCGTTCTTCCACCAGGGCCAGATCTGCATGACCACCGGACGCCACCTGGTGCACGCGTCCCTGTACGACGAGTACGTCGAGCGGCTGGCGGCCAAGGCCGACTCGCTCGCCGTCGGCGACCCGTACCGCGACCGGGTCCACCTGGGCCCCATCATCGACTCCGGCCAGCTCGCCAAGATCGGCGGCCTCGTCGAGTCCAGCGTGGCCTCAGGGGCCAAGCTCGTTGCCGGCGGCACGTCCGACCGGCTCTTCTACCGTCCGACGGTCCTCGCCGACGTCGGCGACCACACCCCGGCGTACGCGGAGGAGGTCTTCGGCCCCGTGGCACCCGTACGCTCCTTCACCACCGCCGACGAGGCGGCGGCCCTGGCCGCGCAGAGCCCCTACGGCCTGTCCCTGGGCATCGTCACCCGGGACCCGGCCCGCGGCCTGGACCTCGCCGAGCGCATTCCCACCGGCATCGTCCACATCAACGACCAGACGGTGAACGACGAGGCCGTCGCACCCTTCGGCGGGATGGCCGCCTCCGGCACCGGCGCCCGCTTCGGCGGTGAGGCCAACCTCGAGGCCTTCACCGAGCTGCGCTGGACGACGGTACGCGGAGACGTGGCTCCGTATCCCTTCTAGGACGACATCCCTTCCAGGACGACGTGGGGGGGCCCGCACAAAAAAGGGGCCCTCGTCACTCGCTCTGCTGCGGCTGCTGGGCCTGCTGCTCGGCGATCGCCTGGCGGACCTCGTTCATGTCGAGGTCCCGGGCCTGCCCGATGACGTCCTTCAGAGCGGCCTCGGGCAGCGCGCCCGGCTGGGCGAACACGGCAACCTGGTCACGCACGATCATCAGCGTCGGGATCGACTGGATACCGAAGGCCGCGGCCAGCTCCGGCTGCGCCTCGGTGTCCACCTTGCCGAACACCAGGTCCGGGTTCTCCTCCGCCGCCTTCTCGTAGACCGGTGCGAACTGCTTGCACGGCCCGCACCAGTCGGCCCAGAAGTCGATCAGGACGAACTCGTTGTCCGTGACCGTCTCGTCGAAGTTCTCCTTGGTGAGCTCCACGGTGCTGCTCATGGCGTAAGTCCCTCTTCCTGGTGTGGGTGAAGCCGTCGGCACAACACGGCCGACCTGGTAGGTATTCCGCGCCCCTACCCGTGTGGCCAGGGCGCACACCACCCACCAGACTGACCCCATGACGGAAACGGAAACCAACACGTACGACGTCGTGGTGCTCGGGGCCGGGCCCGTGGGGGAGAACGTCGCCGACCGGGCCCGCGCCGCCGGCCTGACCACCGCGGTCGTGGAGAGCGAGCTGGTCGGCGGCGAGTGCTCGTACTGGGCGTGCATGCCCAGCAAAGCCCTGCTGCGGCCGGTCATCGCCCGGGCGGACGCCCGCCGCGTGCCGGGCCTGAGCCAGTCGGTGCAGGGCCCCCTCGACGCGTCCGCGGTCCTCGCCCACCGCGACTACTACACCTCCCACTGGAAGGACGACGGACAGGTCGGATGGCTCGACTCCATCGGCGCCGACCTGTACCGCGGCCACGGGCGGCTCACCGGCCCCCGCGCGGTGACGGTCACCGGCCCGGACGGCGTCGAACAGGCCCTGACCGCCCGGCACGCCGTGGCCGTCTGTACCGGCAGCCGCGCCGCCCTGCCCCCGCTGCCCGGGCTGGACGACGTCAAGCCGTGGACCAGCCGGGAGGCCACCAGCTCGGCGAGCGTGCCCGGCCGGCTCATCGTGGTCGGCGGTGGCGTCGTCGCCACCGAGATGGCCACCGTCTGGCAGGCCCTCGGCGCGCGGGTCACCCTGCTGGTCCGCGGGAAGGGCCTGCTCGCCCGGATGGAGCCCTTCGCCGGGGAACTGGTCGCCGAGTCGCTCACCGAGGCGGGCACGGACGTCCGCACCGGCACCTCGGTGGAGTCGGTGAACCGCGAGAACGGCACGGTCGTGGCGGTCACCGACAAGGGCGACCGCGTCGAGGCCGACGAGATCCTCTTCGCCACCGGTCGCGCCCCGCGCACCGACGACATCGGCCTGGAGACCATCGGTCTGGAGCCCGGTTCCTGGCTGCCGGTCGACGACAGCCTCCGCGTCACCGGCCACGACTGGCTGTACGCGGTCGGCGACGTCAACCACCGCGCCCTCCTCACCCACCAGGGCAAATACCAGGCCCGGATCGCGGGTGCCGCCATCGCCGCGCGGGCCACCGGCGAGACCCTCCTCGCACAGCCGTGGGGCGCCCACGCCGCGACCGCCGACCAGGCCGCCGTCCCCCAGGTCGTCTTCACCGACCCGGAGGCGGCCGCCGTGGGCCTGTCCCTGGCCGAAGCGGAACAGGCAGGGCACCGGGTACGCGCCGTCGACGTCGACCTGTCCACCGTCTCCGGGGCGGGCCTGTACGCCGACGGCTACAAGGGCCGTGCCCGGATGGTCGTCGACGTCGAGGACGAGATCCTGCGCGGTGTGACGCTCGTCGGCCCCGGTGTCGGCGAACTCATCCACTCCGCCACGATCGCCGTCGCCGGCCAGGTCCCGGTCAGCCGCCTGTGGCACGCCGTCCCCTCCTACCCGACGATCAGCGAGGTGTGGCTGCGACTGCTGGAGGCGTACCGGGACAGCTGAGCCCCGTCAGGGTCGCGCGTGCGCCGGCACCACCAGCTCCCGGTAGTCGTCGCTCCACAGATCCTCCTCCGCCTCCGGCAGAAGCAGCACCCGGTCCGGACGCAGTGCGTCGACGGCTCCCTCGTCGTGCGTGACCATGACGATCGCGCCCGGGTACGTGCCCACCGCGGCCAGGACCTCCGCCCGGGAGGCCGGGTCCAGGTTGTTGGTGGGCTCGTCGAGAAGCAGGACGTTCGCGCCCGAGTGGACCAGGCCCGCCAGGGCGAGCCGGGTCTTCTCGCCTCCGGAGAGGACGCCGACCCGCTTGGCCGTGTCGTCGCCGGAGAACAGGAACGAGCCGAGGACCTGGCGGACTTCGCCGTCGGTGAGCTGCGGGGCGACACCTGACAGGTGTTCGCGGACCGTCGACTCCGGATCCAGGGTGTCGTGTTCCTGCGCGAAGTAGCCGAGGCGCAGCCCGTGCCCGTGGACCACCCGGCCGCTCTCCGGCGTCTCCTGCCCGGCGAGAACGCGCAAAAGGGTGGTCTTACCGGCACCGTTGGGCCCGAGTACCACCAGGCGACTGCCGCGGTCGACGGCGAGGTCGACGCCGCGCAGGACGTGCCGCTCGCCGTACGACTTGGTCAGGCTCACGGCGCCGAGCGGGATCCGGCCGCAGGGCGCCGGCTCGGGCAGCCGGATCCTGGCCGTCCTCTCGGCGCGCCGGACCGGTTCGAGGTCCGCGAGCATACGGTCGGCGCGGCGCGCCATGTTCCGCGCGGCCACCGCGGTCGCCACCCGGGCCCGCATCTTGTCGGCCTGGGCGCGCAACGCCGCTGCCTTGCGCTCGGCGTTCGCCCGCTCGCGAGCCCGTCGCCGCTCGTCGGCGTCCCGCTGGGCCAGGTAGGCGTCCCAGCCGGTGTTGTGGATGTCGAGCGCGGCACGCCCCGGGTCCAGGCGGAAGACGCGGTTCACCGTGCCGGCCAGGAGGGAAGTGTCGTGACTGATCATCACCAGCCCGCCCTGATGGGCCGTGAGGAACCCGCGCAGCCAGGCGACCGCGGCCGAGTCCAGGTGGTTCGTCGGCTCGTCCAGCAGCAGCGTGCCGTGCCCGACGAACAGGATGCGGGCCAGCTCCACTCGCCGGCGCTGGCCACCCGACAGCGCGCTCAGCGGCCGGTCCATCACCCCCGAGGACAGACCGAGCCCGGCGGCGACCCGGGCGGCCTCGGCCTCGGCCGCGTAGCCGCCGCACGCCTGGAACTCGGCCTCGGCCCGCACATAGGCGTTCATCGACCGTTCCGACCCGTCGGCCATCGCGGCCTCGGCGCGACGCAGCGCCCGCACGGCGTGGTCCAGGCCGCGTGCGGACAGGATCCGGTCGCTGACGGTGACCGACTGGTCGGCCGCGCGGGAGTCCTGCGGGAGATGGCCGACGTCACCGGTGTCCGTCACGGTGCCGGCGGCGGGCCGCAGGGTACCCGCCAGGGTGTGCAACAGGGTTGTCTTTCCGGCGCCGTTGCGGCCGACCAAACCGATGCGGTCGCCGGGGGAGACGTGGAAGGAGACGCCGGACAGCAGCAGACGCGCGCCCACGCGCACGTCGACGTCACGAACAGTGATCATGAGAAAACGCTCCGAACAAGCAAGAGGACACACGGGTGGCGTGGAAGCGGGTCCTCGGCTAGGAAATTCGGGGCGTAGACATGGAAGGCACGGTAGGGGAAGGGCCGGGCCGCGCGCCTCCGGTTTTCTCGTGCCTCGAGGCGCTTCGAACGTTCCTCAGGGCAACTCGAAGCCGAGCGCCCGCGCGGCCTCCTCCGGTGTCGGCTGGGTCCAGCGCCGCGTCACCGCCTGGTTGGACGACAGTGAACGCGACTCGGCCCGGTCCAGGTACAGGACGCCGTCGAGGTGGTCGGTCTCGTGCTGCACGATCCGTGCGGGCCAGCCGCTGAACACCTCGTCCACCGCGCGCCCGTGCTCGTCCTGCCCGGTCAGCCGCACCTCGGCGGGCCGGGCCACCACCGCCTGCCAGCCCGGCACGCTCAGACAGCCCTCGAAGAACGCGGCCCGGGTGTCGCCGACGGACTCGTAGGCCGGATTGACCAGCACCCGGAACGGCTGCGGCACCCGCCCGCGTGCGAGACGTACCTCCTCCGGCACGGGGGCCGGGTCCTCGATCACCGCGATCCTGAGGGGAACACCGACCTGTGGCGCCGCCAGGCCCACCCCGGGCGCCGCGCGCATGGTCACCCGCAGGGCCTCGACGAACCGGGCCAGCAGCGTGGGCCCCAACTGCCCGTCGTAGCGCTCCGTGCCGCGCCGCAGCACCGGATCGCCGGCCGCCACGATGGGCAACGGGCCGCCAAGAGCGAGGAGTTGCTCGACCCGCTCGGCCATGGGGGCGCGTTCGCTCGGAGTTCCCATCGCGTCAGGATGACACGGCACCCTCCACCAAGGCGTGACGCACATCACACCCTCTCCGCGGGAACTCAACCCCCGGCCGGACCGACTACTGCACCGCAACGGCCAAGAAGACGTCCCCCGGAGAAGCCCGCCGATGACCACCGCTCCCTCGACCCCCACGGACGAGGTCCCGAAATCCGCCACCCCGGCACCGTCGAAGAACGGCTGGGCCCCACTGCGTCCACTGATCCTCCGCCTGCACTTCTACGCAGGAGTGCTGGTGGCGCCGTTCCTCCTCGTCGCCGCCGTCACCGGCCTGCTGTACGCCGCCTCCTTCCAGGCCGAGAAGGTCGTGTACGAGCACGAACTGACCGTCCCCGCAGGCGAGACGAAGCTGCCGATCAGCGACCAGGTGGCCGCCGCGCGCGAGGCCCACCCCGAGGGCACCGTCTCGGCCGTACGCCCCTCACCCGAGGCCGGCGCGACGACGAGGGTGCTGCTGTCCGGCGTCCCGGGCGTCGACGAGGGCCACACGCTCGCTGTCTTCGTCGACCCGTACACCGCGAAGGTGCGCGGCTCCCTCGAACAGTACGGCTCGACCGGCGCGCTGCCGCTGCGGACCTGGATCGACGAGTTCCACCGGGATCTGCACCTCGGGGAATCGGGCCGGCTGTACAGCGAGCTGGCGGCCAGCTGGCTGTGGGTGATCTCGGCCGGCGGGCTGGTGCTGTGGTTCTCCCGCCGCCGGGCGCTGCGCAAGCTTCGGGGGACCAGCGGGCGGCGCCGCACCCTCGCACTGCACGGCGGCGTCGGGGCGTGGGCGGCGGCCGGCTTTCTCTTCCTCTCGGCGACCGGCCTGACCTGGTCGGCCTACGCCGGGGCGAGCATCGACGAGTTGCGGACCTCGCTGGGCCAGGCCACCCCGTCGGTGTCGGCGTCGGCTGGGGGTGAACACGCCGGCCATGGCTCCGCCGCAGGGCAGGCGGGCGACGCCGCGCACGGTGTCGGGCTCGACAAGGTCCTGGCGGCGGCGCGGGCCGAGGGCCTCGGCGACCCGGTGGAGATCGTGCCGCCGGCCGACGCGACGTCGGCGTACGTCGTGAAGCAGGTGCAGCGCAGCTGGCCCGAGAAGCAGGACTCCGTCGCCGTCGACCCGGGCAGTGGGGAGGTGACCGACGTGCTGCGGTTCGCCGACTACCCCGTGCTCGCGAAGCTCACCCGCTGGGGCATCGACCTGCACACCGGTGTCCTGTTCGGCCTGGCCAACCAGATCGCCCTGATGCTGCTCGCGCTCTCCCTGATCCTGCTGATCGTCTGGGGCTACCGCATGTGGTGGCAGCGCGGCCGCGGCAGCGCCTTCGGCCGGCCGATCCCGCGCGGCGCCTGGCAGCAGGTACCCCCGCAGATCCTGGTACCACTGCTGGCCGGGCTCGCCGTACTCGGGTACTTCCTACCCCTGTTCGGCATCCCACTGGCGGCTTTCCTCGCTGTCGACGTCCTGTTGGGGGAGATCGCCTACCGGCGGGGGCGACGGTCGTACGGATCCGGCACAGCCGCCCGGTGACAGACCCGCGCCGACGCGCCGGTGCCCGGCTCCCCACGGGGAGCCGGGCACCGTTCGTGAGAGCGACGGCCGGCGTCGCGTCAGCGTGGCTCGAAGTCACCCGCCAGCGCCGAGGCGATCCGCAGGTGCGACTCCGCCTCCTCGTGCCGACCCTGCCGCTGCAGCGTGCGGCCCAGCATCAGCCGGGCGTAGTGCTCGACGGGGTCCCGCTCGACGATCGTCCGCAACTCCGCCTCCGCGCGCCACAACTGCGCCGAGTGGTAGTAGGAGCGCGCCAGCAGCAGCCGCGGCCCGGTCTGCTCGGGCACCTCCTCGACCAGCCCTCCCAGGACGCGCGCGGCGGCGGCGTAGTCCTTGGCGGCGAAGAACAGCTGCGCGCGCTCCCAGCGCTCCGCCGGTGTTCCGTGACCGTAGTACGTCGGCTCGTGGGTCGTGTTCACGGGTGACCTCCTTCGAGGCCGACAACCGAACCGGATGGTTCAATATTCCACTACTTGGCGGGCCGGTGCCCTCCCTCCTCGCATCGTGAACACGGGTGAGGACGAGGACGCGACCGCGCTGCCCGAATGACGCGCTGACGTGAGGCCGTCCGCCCCACTAGGTTGTGCGCCATGAGCAATCTTGAGCGCGAGGCGACTCCCGCCCTGTGCGGAGGCCGTGGCTTCGTCGTGGCGGAGCCGGTGCGTGAACTTCTCAGTCCTCGCCAGGTCAGACTGGGCGAGTCCAGCGAGGTCCGCAGGCTGCTGCCCAACCTGGGCCGCCGCATGGTCGGCGCCTGGTGCTTCGTCGACCACTACGGACCCGACGACATCGCCGACGAGCCCGGCATGCAGGTGCCGCCGCACCCCCACATGGGTCTGCAGACGGTGAGCTGGCTGCACGAGGGGGAGGTGCTGCACCGCGACTCCACCGGCAGCCTCCAGACGATCCGCCCGCGCGAACTCGGCCTGATGACCTCCGGCCGGGCGATCAGCCACTCCGAGGAGAGCCCGCGCCCGCACGCCCGTTTCCTGCACGGCGCGCAACTGTGGGTCGCCCTCCCCGACAGCCACCGCCACACCGAGCCGCGCTTCGAACACCACGCCGCCCTGCCGGTCGTCACCGCGCCCGGCCTCACGGCGACACTGATCCTCGGCGACCTCGACGGCGCCACGTCGCCGGGTACCGCCTACACCCCCATCGTCGGCGCCGACCTCGCCCTCACCCGGGACGCGGACGTACGGCTCCCCCTGGAACCGGACTTCGAGTACGCGGTCCTGTCCATGTCCGGCGAGGTCCACGTGGACGGCGTCCCCGTCCTGCCCGGCTCGATGCTCTACCTCGGCTGCGGCCGCGCCGAACTCCCGCTCCGGGCGGAGTCGGACGCGGGCCTGATGCTCCTGGGCGGCGAACCGTTCGAGGAGGAGCTGATCATGTTCTGGAACTGGATCGGGCGATCTCAGGAAGAGATCGTACAGGCCCGTCAGGACTGGATGGAAGGTTCCCGGTTCGGGGAGGTGAAGGGGTACGACGGGGCTCCGCTGCCCGCACCGGAGCTGCCGCCGGTGCCGTTGAAGCCACGGGGAAGGATGCGCTGACCTGCGGAAACGCGTCACGGTTGGTGGTCGCAGGGCGGAAGGCGGTCGGGTAATTCTCACTGTCTTCCACCTGCTTGCCGGAAGGCGTCCAAACAGCCGGCTGGCTCAGGCCGGTGCGGTTGGCGATTCCACGGTGTGGCTGTCTGTGGGCGGCTGTGGCAGGACTCTTGCTGACCTAATGCTGACTTTGCTGACGCCTCGTCAGGCTCGGGGGAGGGGGTCTTTTCCGAGGTCCGGCGCTTGCGTAGGCGTTTGCAGGTTCGGTGGTGTCCGGACCGATGCTGACCTGGCTGGCGGTCGAGTCGGGCGTTGCGGAGGGATGGCGTTGCTCACACTGCTGTCTTGTGGAGATTCCATAAGATTCCGATACCACCGCTGTCTTTCGGTAGCGCCGCTTGCGTCCGATCCGAAAGGTGCTGCGCCGGAGAGTGGCTAGCAGGTTCTTCGTCTGCTGGCGGTACAGGAGCTGAAACCGCGCTGACTTGGCAAAACGGTAGTTGGCGCAGCCTTCGGTCGGGGGCTGGTCCGGAAATGGTCCGGATCTTGCTCTGGCGGCGCCGGTTCGGGTCATGCTGCGGCTGCAGGGCGAGCGATTGGGGGCGAGCGGGACTGGACAGAGCAGATGGTCGGCTGCCCGGACGCTGGACTCTTCCGGACTCATGGGACGACGTCGGCGCCATCGGTGTCCCGTCTGCTCTTCTTCAGTCCGCTTCCAGTCGCATGACGACATCTCTGGTGACGATCGGCGCGGATGTCCCCTCGGACAGGATGTCCAGCAGATCTGGGCGGATCACGACGGCGCAGCCGCTCGTCCGTGGCCAGGGCAGGCGGTAGGCGCTCCGCTCGTACTCGGTGCGCCAGCAGATGAGTCGCAGGGCCGGACCTCGGTCGTCCTCCAGTGTCAGCGGGGCTCCGGGCCTCAAGCGGAGTGCGGTGCGGAGCCACGGGGTGGGGGTCAGTGCGAAGCCGGGAAGTCCCAGGCCTTGGGCCGCGTCTGCGGCGGCGGGCATGGCGCGGTGCGCAGAGCGGTGTCTACCGCCGTGGTCAGCGCTTGCGCATCGGCGGCGAAACGCGGGCGCTGCTCATGGACGAGGACGGGTTCCGCCTCGGCCAGCCGGCCCAGCAGGCTGCCGAAGACCGTTTCGGTGACCACCCGGGTCAGCTGATCGCCGTCGGCATCGCCGAGGTAGCAGCAGTGCTCGGCAACCAGCCATCCATCGCCGGTAGAGGGTCCAGGCGAGCCGCACATGGGCGGGCGTCGCACGGTCAGGGGCTTGGCCGCTGCCGATGATCATGACCCCGGGGCCGGGACGGGAGCCGTTGACAAGGTCAAGGGAACATCCACTGTCGTGGTGCCGAGGTCGGTGGTCAGAACCCCGCGGGTCTTTTCTGGCCGAGATCGGCCCGCAGCGGGCCGATGGTCAGGGCCGTGCCTTACCTTGTTCGAGCTCAGGCCGCGGTGCGGCCGTTTGTGGTGATGAAGTCGATCGGCTGGGAGGTGCGGCCCTCCAGGGCGAGGTCCGCGGCGATGTCTCCCATAGCGGGCGAGATCTTGAAGCCCTGGCCCGAGAAGCCGGCCAGCAGGACGATGTCGTCGCAGCCCGGCAGCGGTCCGACCAGCGGCCGGGTACTGTCGGTGTAGCCCTCCATGAACACGGACACGCGTACCGGATCGGGGTTCAGGCCGGGCAGGTGGCGCCGCACCGCCGCCGTGAAGGTCTCCAGTTCCTCCGGTGCGACGGTCCGGTTCAGCCGGTTCGGGTCGTCCACGGGCTTGTGGTGGGGCTGGGGCAGGCCGAGCTTGACGGTCAGGCCGTCCGGAGACGGGATGCCGTAAAAGGGGATGTCGCCTCGGCGGATGAAGGCGGGACGCTCCGCGTCCGCCGGGTGGTCCTCGTGGGGCAGGAACCAGGCACTGATCGCGCGGTAGACGCTCACCTCCCACGGCAGGTCGGGCAGCAGGTCACCCACCCACGGGCCGGGGGTGACGACCGCGGCGTCGAAACGCTCGGTGTCGGTGTCGGTGCGGATCTCCACGCCGCCCCCGGCGACGGGAGTGACCTCCCGCACCGGGTTGTAGCGGCGGATCCGGGCGCCCAGTTCCTCGGCGCGACGGGCCGCGGTCTGGACCGTCAGCTCGGGGCGGACGAAGCCCGCGTGACGGTCGAGGACCACAAGGTCTCCGTCGTCGACGCGGAACTGCGGGAAGCGCCTGGCCATCGCCTCGGCGTCGATCACCTCGTGGTCGAGGCCGTGCTCGGCGATGACGTCGACGACGGTACGCATCTCCGGGTGGTCGGCCGGCCCCATGACCAGGGCTCCGGTCAGCCGCCGCAGCTCCCGGCCGGTCTCCGCCTGCAGCTGCTTCCAGAGAAGGTCGGCGTGCCGGACGAGCGGCACATAGCGGCTGTCGTCGGTCTGCACGCTGCGGAAGACCCGGGTCTCACCGCCCGCGGCGCTGCGGTCGTGGCCGGGGGCGAAGCGGTCATACGCCACGACCTGGGCGCCCCGTGCCGCCAGTCGCCAGGCGGCCTGGCTGCCCACCGTGCCGGTACCGACGACGGCGACCCGTTTCCTTGCAGCTGACACAGGACTTCCCTTTCGTAACGCTGAGGGCTTACTGGCCCCCCGACGTGGAGCTGTTCGATTCAAGAGAGGCTTGGACGGGGTCGGGGGCTTGGAAACGCCGCATCGCAACCGTTGCGTCTCGGAGTTATCGACCATCAGCCATGCCGCATTGTGGAATGAGGTGCTGGAATATGGCACAGAGGTTGGCAGTGTCCCGGAGGGGAGTCAAGAGGCTGCCGGACAGAAAACTCCGAGATCAACGGCGGGAAACCGAATGGAGATGAAGCACCGATAGGGGCCGCGATCGTGTCGCCGGACGCGGGGTGAGCGAATCGTCATCACAACGGCGCAGATCGGCATGCGTCGTGGCCGTTGCGGCATGGAGCAGGTGACAGGCGGAGAAGCGAGGCTCTGAGCAGCCGCACCGTGAAGGCGGCGGACTGTGAAGGAGCGATCTCATGGGCCGATACGATCTCGCCCTCATCGGATTCGGCGGCGTAAACCGCGCGCTTGCCGAACTCATTTCCCAGAGCGGGGAGCGCCTGGCCAAGGAGCTGGGCTTCGGCCTGCGGGTGGTGGCGATCACCGACCTGCGGGCCGGTTCCCTGGTGGACACCGACGGCATCGAACTGGCGCCGCTGCTGGCCGCCGAGCCCGGGGAGCTGAGCTTCGCGGGCCTGGCCGGCGGCAGCGCGGATCCGCGCAACGAGTGGGTGATCCGCGAGGTCCCGGCCGACATCGTCGTGGAGGCGACGTTCACCAACCCCACCGACGGCGAGCCCGCCCTCTCCCATGTGCGCTGGGCCCTGCAGTCTGGCAAGCACGTGTGCACCACCAACAAGGGACCGGTCGCACTCGCCGGCCGCGCACTGAAGCAGCTGGCCGCCGAGCGTGGTGTCGGCTTCGAGTTCGAGGGCTCGGTACTCAGCGGCACCCCCATCCTGCGCACCGCCGAGCGCATGTTCGCCGGCCTGGAGATCACAGGCGTCCAGGGCATCATGAACGGCACCTCGAACTACATCCTCGGCCGCCTCGAAGAGGGCATTGAGCTCTCGGCGGCCATCGCCGAAGCCCAGAGACTCGGGTACGCCGAAGCCGATCCCACCGCGGACATCGAGGGCAACGACGTCCAGCTCAAGGTCATGATCCTGGCCAACGAGGTCCTCGGCGCCGACCTGCGCCGCGAGGACGTCTTCTGCGAGGGCATCTCCGCGATCACCCCCCACGAGGTGCGGGACGCCGCCTCGAAGGGGCTGCGCTGGAAGCTGGTCGGCTCCGCCACCCGCCACGCGGACGGCAGCGTCGAGGCCCGCGTCGCCCCGCTCACCCTGCCCGCCCAGCACCCGCTCGCCGGGATCTCCGGCCCCCTCAACGCGGTCGCCTTCACCACCGACCTCCTCGGCACCGTCACCGTCTCCGGGCCGGGCGCCGGCCGCGTCGAGACCGCCTACGCCCTGCTGTCGGACATCACCGCCATCCACCAGCGCCACGCGGACGACGACACCGCCCCCACGCGCCCCGTTCTCCAGGAGACCCACCGTGTCTGACACCGTCGCGCCCCCCGGCATCGAACCGGGCACCGGCACGAAGCCCGTGCACAACCCCTACACCGGCGAGGTCATCGCCTCGGTGCCCACCGTCGACGCAGGCGCCGTCGGCGGCATCCTGCAGCAGGCCAGGTTCGGGCGCCGCACCTCGGCCGCGCTGTCCCGCGCCTCCAGGGCAGCGGTCCTGGAACGCGCCGCCCGCCTGATCGAGCGGCGCGCCGAGTCCTTCGCCCAGCTGATCGTCAGCGAGGCCGGCAAGACCATCACCCAGGCCCGCAAGGAAGTCGCACGCGCGGTCAACACCCTGTCCCTGTCCGCGGCCGAGGCACGGCGCAACGCCGGCGAGGTCATCCCCTTCGACTCCTATGAGGGCTCGGAGAAACGGCAGGGCTGGTTCACCCGCGAACCGCTGGGCATCATCGCCGCCATCACTCCGTTCAACGACCCCCTCAACCTGGTCGCCCACAAGCTCGGACCGGCCATCGCCGGCGGCAACGCGGTCATCCTCAAACCGTCCGCGCTGACCCCTCTGTCCGCGCTGCGACTGGTCGACACCCTCATCGAGGCCGGCCTGCCCGAGGAGATCGTCACCGTCGTCAACGGCGATGCCGACATCGCCGCCGCGATCGTGGCCGCCCCCGACGTGCGCATGGTGTCCTTCACCGGCGGATTCGCCACCGGCGAGGCCATCTCCCGCACGGCCGGCCTGAAAAAGCTCGCCATGGACCTGGGCGGCAACGCCCCGGTCATCGTCATGGACGACGCCGACCTGGACGAGGCCGTGGCCTCCTGCGTCTCCGGCGCTTTCTGGGCCGCGGGCCAGAACTGCATCGGCACCCAGCGGATCCTCATCGCCCGCGAGGTCTACGAGCGCTTCCGCGACGCGTTCGTCGCCCGCACCAAGCTGCTGCGCGTCGGCGACCCCCTCGACGAGCGCACCGACGTCGGCCCCATGATCACCCAGGAGGCCGCGGCCGCCACCCGGGCCAAGGTCGACACGGCGGTGGCCGAGGGCGCGGTGCTGCTGTGCGGCAATGTCGCCACCGGCTCCCTGTACGCGCCGGCCGTCCTTGAAGACGTCCCGGCGACCTGCTCGATCTGGCAGGAGGAGGTGTTCGCCCCGGTCGTCGTGCTGCAGCCGTTCATGTCCTTCGAGGATGCCATCGAGCAGGCCAACGCCATCGACTACAGCCTCCACGCGGGCATCTTCACCTCGCGCCTGGACCGCGCCCTGAACGCGGCCCGGCTGCTGGAAGCGGGCGGAGTCATGATCAACGACTCGTCCGACTACCGCTTCGACGCCATGCCGTTCGGCGGGTTCAAGTACGGCAGCATGGGCCGCGAGGGCGTGCGCTTCGCCTTCGAGGAGATGACCCAGCCCAAGGTCGTCTGCGTCAACCACATCAGCGAACGGGTCCAATGACCGCCTTCCGTACCGAGCGCGAACCCCTGGGCAGGGGCCGACCTGCCGGAGCGTTCAGACCATGGAAGACGGATTACGAGAAAGCACCTGACCTGCAGGCCGCCCCATCAGCGGGCTCGGTGACTCCCCTGACCCCGCACATCGGCTACGCGGCCGCCGCCTGGATGCGAAAGCGGCCCTCTCGACGGGACGAACGCGGTGGACCCCGTGGCCCCAGGACGGACTGCTCGGCAGGGAACACGCCACCGCGCAGCTCACCCCGCTGCCACCGGACCCTGCTCTGCTCGCGGGCGGTTGACCACCCTGGACAGGGTGAGCGCCGTGACCGTGTCCCGTACGCCGGGCATCTGGGCGATGTCCTCCCAGATGCCCCGTATGCGTTCCAGCGAGGCCGCCTCCAGGCGCACCATGATGTCGAAGTCGCCGCTGAGGATCTCACAGATGACGACCTCAGGAATGCGTTTGAGTGCGGCCAGGACATCGCCGCCGCGCATACGGTCCTGGCGGTAGACGAGTACGAGCGCGGAGACGACATCGCCGGTGTCGCCACCGGCGCGGACGATGGTGTAGCCGGCGATGTGTCCCTCGCGCTCAAGCCGTTCGATGCGCTGGCGCACCGCGTTGCGGGACAGCAGCACTTTGCTGGCCAGTTCGGAATGCGAGATGCGGCCGTTGCGGGTCAGCTCGGCAATGATCTTCTCGTCGATGGCGTCCACAGCGGACCGTCTCCTTCGCGAATCGGGCGAGGTTGCAAACCTCCACGGCACGCGGATCGCAGGCGTGCCACAGACCGTGATGCGGCGCGGCGGCGACACCCGCCCAAACCCTGCTATTCCATGTGGGAACAGTCTCCGGTCGTTCCGGCTCGGCGGGGAGCCGGTGCTCTGGAAGGCCCGACCTTAAACGACAAGCTCACCCGCGGGCGAATACTGCAACTCTCGAATACCGACACTTCGCCAGTGCCGTCGTGACACAACTGAGGGGATCATTGGCGCCATCACCGGCACACTGCGCCGACCACAGACCCTCCTGCTCGGCCGCTACGATCAAGATGGCTCGCTCCGCCTGGTCGCCCGCAGCACCCAGCTGCATCCCGACCCGGCGCGGCACCTCGCGGCACCGCTAACCGCAGCGGTTCAAGGACATCCCTGGGAAGGCGTGCGGTTCACGACCTCGTGGGGGTCGCATACGCCGCTGGACGTCGTCCTCGTCGAGCCCCAACTGGTGGCGGAGATCGACGTGGACACCGCGCAGGACAGGGGCGCATGGCGGCACCCGGTCCGGTTCGTCCGACTGCGCGAGGACATGGCACCCGGCGACGTCGCGGCCTTCGGCGCAGGGCCCGTCCCAGCCTCGGGATGACCGCTCGGGATAAGGCGGAGGAAGGACCCTTGGTGGGCGAGGCATCGGCCGCCCGGCAGGCGGGGCAGAGAACCTGCGCCTTCGGCCCGTAGCGACGGGTGAGCCCCTGGCAGCGCGGGCAGTAGCCGACCTCCGTCGGGGCGCACCCCAAGAGAAGTGCAGCGACTGCCCGATCCGTGCTCGGGGCGATGCGTTGCGGCATCCCGTCCATGCAACCGAATGTACGTCCGGTGTCCCGTACGAGCAGGCCAGACGCGGCTGGCTCGTCATGCAAAGTCGATGCCCAGCTCGGTGTCCGGCCGACAGAACTGGCAAGCCGTGATGTTCGGGTCGGTGAGGGCAGCGCGCGCTTCATCCGCCCGGATCGCATGAGGTGTGCCTTCGATCATGGTGCAGTCGGCCATGTGGATCAGAGCGGGCTCAGGCCCGGTTGGTGTGCGCTTCTGCTGGACGACGTAACCACTCTTCGTGGACGGGGGCGAGAAGCTGGGCAACATCCCGGCCCCCTTCGGTCGGCGCTGAGGCTGCTGCTGCGGCTGACGTTCGGCGCGGGTAAGTGCGTCCCGAACAGCATCTCGCTGAAGCCGTAGATAGAGGGTGACCGTCTCGCTGTCCTCGATCTGTCGATCGAGGTGGGCCAGGATCGCTCGGAGGCGGGGCGGATCAGACGGCAGCAGGGGCATGGCGCGCACCATCCCCGTACCGGGTGAGACCGTTCATCGTGAGCTCCCCCCTCTCCGCGCAGCGGCGCTTAGAGGTCCTAACAAAGGCGTTGGACGTGGCGGTGGGTGATCAGGCAGGTGGCGAGGCCGAGAAAGGCTTCGTGGATGTCGTCGCGTCCTTCCCATCGGATGCGCAGGCGGCGGAACCCGTGCAGCCAGGCGATCGTCCTCCACGGTCGTGGTGCCCAGGTCGGCGAATCAGGCTGCCGCGGGTCTTCTGACCGGGCTCGGCCCGCAGCGGGCCGATGGTCAGGGTCATGTCTTGCCTCATTCGCTCAGGCCGCGATGCGGCCGTTTGTGGTGATGAAGTCGATCGGCTGGGAGGTGCGGCCCTGGAGGGCGAGGTCGGCGGCGATGTCGCCCATGGCGGGCGAGATCTTGAAGCCCTGGCCGGAGAATCTCGGCGAACGGTGCGCCGTACAGGTCCTCGATCCGTCCGGCAATCTCGGTGGACGTGAGGTGGCGCAAGCGGGGCTTTCAGGGTCGGCCGGCCCGGGCCGCCCCGGCACGCGGCGGCGCCAGCGCGGCGGACAGAGGCAGGGTCGCGGTGGCCTTGAGCTGCGTCATGCGGACGGGCCGGGCCTGCTGATCGGGCGGGGGCATGATGCGTAGCAATTCACCGAGGGCTGCGCGGTAGCCGTCGGCGTCGAGCGCGGCCTCCAGCCACTGCGCGTCGGAGCAGAGTTTGTCCGCCGACAGCACGCCCATGTCGCGGTCCGGGTCATGTCCGCGTACACGCGGACGCGGACGACCTGGTCCTCGGCCAAAGCCAGGAACGAACGCAGTTCCAGGACACGGACGAGGGCACCGGCGAGTCCGACGTCCAGCCAGCCCGGAGCGACACGGCCGACGGCCTCGCCGCCACCGGGGTGAGCGGCACTGTCGCCCACGGCGCCCTCGGTGGTCTACTGGCCATCGCCGCAGGCTCCCTGCTGGTGCTTCGCAGGCGCCGCAGCAGGGCTTCGCGCGGCAGACTGAACCCCACCGCGCCGACGGATCATTGGGGAGCCCCCGATGAGCCTCGGTGCGGTGCCGGAGGGGCAGGACAGGAAACAGGGACCAGACCGACCCGAAATGCCACACATCATCGTTCGGTACGCGCCACCCTGCGGTCCGTTGATAATTGAGGCGCCAACACCTGCGGCGCTCGCCGGGTCCTGACCAAGGACGACTCGCGCGTTGGCCGTCGGGGACGTCGCGGCTGACTGAGTGGGGTGGCAGGGTGATTCGGGTGCTCTTGGCCGACGACGAGGCGTTGATCCGTGCCGGGATCCGGTTCGTGCTCGATGTAGCCGATGACATCGAGATCGTGGCCGAGGCGGACACGGGTGCCGACGCCGTCGAGCTCGCTCGCAAACACCTCGTCGACGTGGCGCTGCTGGACATACGTATGCCCGGCGTCGACGGGCTGGCCGCCGCCGCGAAGATCAGAAAGGCGGCACCGCGGACGACCGTGGTCATGCTGACCACCTTCGGCGAGGAGGATTACGTCACCCGGGCGCTGCGCTGTGGCGCGGCGGGGTTTCTCCTCAAGGACACCCCGCCCGACGACCTGATCAGGGCTGTCCGGGTGGCTGCCGCCGGTGAGCCCGTCCTCTCGCCCCGGGTCACCAAACAACTGATCGAACGCTACGTCAACCGTGACGTGAGTCAGGCCGACGAGGCGCGGCGCCGGGTATCGGCTCTGACCGACCGCGAGCGCGACGTGCTGTGCCTGCTCCGTGAGGGTTACTCGAACGCGGAGATCGCTAAGGCCCTGCTGATCGGCGAAGGGACCGCCAAGTCCCACGTCAGTCGCATCCTCTCCGTCCTTGGCTGCACCAACCGGGTCCAGGCGGCCATCCTGGCGCACGACGCCGGGATCCGTCCGCCGGACAGCCGTTCCTGATCCGCCTCGTCGAGCCAATGCGCGCCTGCTGGGCGGGTGCTGTACCCAGCACACGTATCGGGCACAACGCTCCGCTTCGGGGGCCCTGAACCCTGCCGGGTTTGCGGCTACGCCCTCTGGATCTCGTCCTTCTGCATGAGCTTGCCGTCTTTGAAGCAGAATCGGAACACGCTCCCGAAGCCCTCGGCCAGCGCGTACTCGCACGTGGTGTCGGGCGGCGTCACAGGCTGCTCGGCCTCGCCCGCTTCGCGGGCGGTCGCGTTGTCGCCGCCGGTCAGCTCGCGCACCCTGTCCTGGGTGTCGCCGGGTCTGATCTTCCGGTAGGTCTGTGGCGAGACCGCTGACTCGATGTAATAAAAGGCGCTGAAGCCGAGGCCACCGCAGACCACGATGGCGCCTCCGGCAAGGGCCAGGAAGGCCGTCCTGCTCTTCCGTCGTGACGCGTCGTGGGACGGCCCGTCTTCGGTGCCCGTACGGGAGGGAAGCATCTGCCGGTCGGCCGGAGCGGATTGATCGCTGGTCGGGCTCATCGGGACCGGGCCCTCCTGGCGCAGGGGAAGCACGGCGGTGAGGGCGTGGTCACCGGTGAGCGGGTCCGTGCCGGCGGTGAAGTCGCCGCCGACCAGGCGTGCGCGTTCGCGCAGGCCGGCCAGTCCCAGACCGCTGCTGGGCGGCGGGACGGCCGGCGGGCGGGCGCCGTTGCGCACGTTGACGGTGATTTCTTCGGCGTTGACGGTGATGGTCAGCCGCGTGGGCGCGCCCGGGGCGTGCTTGTGCACGTTGGTGAGGGCTTCGCGCACGATGCGGTTCACCGCTCGGCGGATGCCCGCGTCGGTGTCGGTGAGGTCGTCGCCGTGCCAGGACAGGGTGACGGGCAGGCCCGCATGCTGGGCCTCGGCGACCAGGTTGCTGACATCCTCGCGCGTGCCGACCACCGATTCGGTGCCGTCCGGTGGTTCGGCGCCGTCGAGGCGCAGGATGCCCAACACGGCGCGCAGTTCGTCGAGCGCGGTCCGGGAGGTGGTCCGCAGCAGGTCGGCCTGCTCGTTGAACTCGGGGGCCGCGGTGCGGGTGCGCATCTCCAGGGCCCCGGCGTACAGGACGATCAGGCTGAGCCGGTGCCCGAGCAGATCGTGCATCTCACCGGCGATGCGTGCTCTCTCCTGCATCCGGGCCTGCGACTCGCCGAGCAGGTTGGCGCGTTCCAGCAGGGCGTTGCGTTCCTGCAGGGCATCCATGGTCCGCGCTCGCTCCCCCTGCAACATGCCGATGGCTCCCGGCAGCACCACCAGCAGCACGGTGACGACGACGATGAGCCCGGCCGCCCCCAGGTCGGCCTTCATCCCCGCGACCTGGTCGACGAGGTTGGCAGCGGATTGCGCGCCGGTGGCGAGGGCCAGGGCGGCCACGGCGCGGCGGGTGTCCGGGACCTGGCGGCCCACCGCGTAGGCGAGCGTCGCGCTCACCGGCCAGAGAAAGACCGGCAGGATCATGCTCGGCCAGATCAACGCCACCGCCGCGACGCCGGTCCCGGCCAGCAGCGAGGTGATCGGCCGCGTGAACCGGCAGAGCAGGGCGACCGCGGCGGCCAGCAGGCCGATCGCCGTGGCGGGCTCCCTCGGCACGTTGACGACGCCGGTGACGATCGCGGCGGAGGGCAGGAACAACCACCACGCCACCAGCAACCTGCCCTGTCGTGACAGGTACTGCCAGGTCGTCACCACCTCGGCGGTGACGACCGCGGCGAGTTTCACGTAGCCGGCCACGGCACCTCCACGACGACGACGGCGGCAGGCGAGCCGGCCGGTCGCCCGACCGAGGAGCGCGAGCACGTCCGGGCCACACAGGCCGGAGGCACGTACCACGGCCGTGCGGGGGTACTGGCCGGTAGCCCGTGATCGGCACAGAGCGTACCCGAGGGCAGCGGACGTGGTCGCCGTATCCGCGCCCGGCCCGGACCGACCTCGTTCGAGTACCGGGTGAGCGCCCTCTGGCACGCCGCGTCTCACCGGACGAACTTCGCCAGTTCGGTGGTGCTGTTGAGCAGGTATTCCAGCGGTCCTCGACGGAAGTAGCGCGACCAGACGGTGGCGAACAGGATCGCACCGGCGATGAATCCGAGCAGCGGTACAAAGGTGCGGGTAGCTTCCTCGGGCAGCATGGCGAAGGCAGCGACGTGGGCGACGTACAGCGTCAGGGACATGGTGCCCACGGCAACCAGCGGACTCGCCAGTCGGCGCAGCCACGCCAGCCGGTCCATTGCCACGATCGCGCAGAGGAGTACGGTGATCGCCACGCCGAGGCCGCCGACGATCTCGAAGGACGTGCCGCTGTGCGGTTCAGCCCCCAGCAGCGACAGGGCGTTGTTCGAGCTGGCCGCGAGCTTGTCGTGGATGGCCTCGAAGGCTGGAGACCCCGGCTCCAGGGATGCGGTGGACTGCGGGTCCAGGTTCGCGAAGAGGTCCTTCATCTCGGCCTTGCCCTCCTGCAGCGGCGGGTACAGCCTCGCCGTGAGCCAGGAGGTGCCGTATCCGAGGGTCATCAGGGCGGGGCCGAGCACGGCCAGCCGGCGTCGGACCGTGCGGACGGCCAGGTCGAGCCGGGCCAGCGCCATGCCCGCGACGACGAACGGCATCCATGTGATCGCCGGGTAGTAGCCGTCGAGCAGCAGGTTCAGCAGTCCGTCACCGCCGAGCCGGGCGATCGGGTCGTACGCGTCGACGGTCCTCGCCCCCGACTTCCCCAGCAGCCACCTCAGGCCGTACGCCGCCTGCGGCCCGACGAGCGCGAGGGCGGTCGCGAGGACGGCGAGCGTCTTCGCCCGCAGTCGCACCAGGGGTAGCGCGAGCAGGAAGTACACGCCGTAGAAGGCGAGGATCACCAGGATCCCGGTCTTGAGCATGGTCAGCGCGGTGCCCAGCGCGAGCAGGACCAGGGCGCGGATCACGATTCGGGCCCTCGCCTGCCGGCCGGCCAGGCCGGTCTTCGGTTCCCGGCGGCCGGCGATCAGCATCAGGGAGAACCCGGCGAGGGTCGCGAACAGGATCGACGCCCGGCCCTCGGTCAGCCCCAGCAGCCAGCCGCCGAAGCCGCCCACGCCCTCGGCAGGTGGGGCGACGTGTACGGCGAACATGCCGAACACCGCGAGGGCCCGGGCGAGGTCCACCCCGACCAGCCGTCCCACCGGGGGCTGTTGTGCGGGC
Organism: Streptomyces sp. NRRL S-455; assembly: GCF_000717875.1. Taxonomy (GTDB): domain Bacteria; phylum Actinomycetota; class Actinomycetes; order Streptomycetales; family Streptomycetaceae; genus Streptomyces. The sequence continues at coordinate 28,370 of NZ_JOCT01000036.1, read as the reverse complement.
GCGGTGGCGGAACCGGTCGGTGCGTCGGGCTGTGGGAGTGGCGTCTCGTTCAGGATCTCCGTCTGTGTCATGCGTTCACGGTCGCCGGTCGGGGTGGGCCGACGCGTCTGCCGGGTTTCCGGGTGTTCCTCTGCCGATCGGCAGAGGCCGCCGGGCCGTTCGGCGGGGACAGGAAGGAGACCCGGCAGACGCGCCCAAGCGGGCGGACCGGCGACCTTGGGCGCATGACCCCGAACCAGACACCACCATCCCGGCGCGACACACCGGCGGAAGCACGCCCGGCCGACAGGGAGGCGAGGGCCACGGTCCGCAGCGCCTACGCCGCCATGTCCGCCGCCCTGTTGGCCGCCCTCCTCACCCCGGCGGCGGCCCAGGCCGCCCCCGCCCCCAAGGAGAGCCGACCGGTCTACAACTACGCCCATGCCGTCCGTGAGTCCGTCTGGGTGGACACCGGCCTCGACAGCGATGGCGACGGGAAGAACGACCGCGTCGCCGCCGACATCGTCCGGCCCCGCGAACCCGCCCGGCAGGGCCGCAAGGTCCCCGTCATCATGGACGCCAGCCCGTACTACTCCTGCTGCGGGCGCGGCAACGAAGACCAGAAGAAGAAATACGACACGCGCGGTCGCGTCAGCCAGATGCCTCTGTTCTACGACAACTACTTCGTTCCCCGCGGCTACGCCTTCGTCGGCGTCGACCTCGCCGGCACCAACCGCTCCGACGGCTGCGTCGATGTCGGCGGCCGCAACGACATCCGGTCCGCGAAGGCCGTCATCGACTGGCTGAACGGCCGCGCCAAGGCCTACACCAGCCGCCGCGGCGGCACCGCCGTCAAGGCGACCTGGACCAACGGCCGCACCGGCATGATCGGCAAGAGCTGGGACGGCACCATCGCCAACGGCGTCGCCGCCACCGGCGTCAAGGGCCTGAAGACGATCGTCCCGATCAGCGCGATCTCCTCCTGGTACGACTACTACTTCGCCAAGGGTGCCCCGTTCTCCGAGTTCGGCCCCGACTGGCTGTCCTGGGCGGTGCAGAGCGACGACGCCTCCAGGCACTGTGCGGCCACGGACCGCAAGCTCGTCGACGGGGCCCCGCGCAGCGGTGACTGGACGCCCCTTTGGACTGAGCGCGACTACCTCAAGGACGCGGCGAAGGTCCGCGCGAGCGTGTTTCTCGTGCACGGGATGCAGGACCTCAACGTCCGCGCCAAGCACTTCGGGCAGTGGTGGAACGCCCTCGCGAAGAACGGCGTCGAGCGCAAGATCTGGCTCTCCCAGACCGGTCACGTCGACCCCTTCGACTTCCGGCGTGCCGACTGGGTCCGTACCCTGCACCGCTGGTTCGACCACGAACTCCTCGGCTACGACAACGGCATCGACCGTGAGCCCATGGCCGACATCGAGCGCCACCCCGACCAGTGGGTCACCGCGAAGACCTGGCCGCCGCGCGCCACGCGCACCACCACCCTGCACCCGGGCACCGGCAGCCGGCCGGGCGTGGGAACCCTCGGCCTGAACAAGGGCACCGGCACCGAGACGTTCACCGACAACCGAGCGCGGGGCGAGACCGACTGGGCGGCACGGATCGGCAGCACGACGCCCGAGAAGTCCGGCTTCCTGACCAAGCCGCTCACCAGCGACCTGCGACTGTCCGGCTCCACCAAGGTCACCGTCACCGCCACCCCGACCACGTCGACGGCCCATCTCTCCGCCGTCCTCGTCGACCTCGGCCCCGCCACCATCCGGGACTACGCCCACAAGGCCGAGGGCATCACCACCCTCACCAACCGCACCTGCTGGGGCAGCAGCACCAAGCAGGACAGCGCCTGCTTCAAGGCCACGCGGGCGAAGAAGAAGTCCGTCGACTACACCGTGTTCAGCCGCGGGTGGGCCGACCTCGGCAACCACGCCTCCGACCGCAAGGGGGTCCCGCTCACCCCGGGCAAGGCCTACACCATCACGCTCGACCTCGCCGCCACCGACCACGTCGTCCCCAAGGGCCACCGCCTGGCCCTGATCATCGCGGGCACGGACAAGAACCTCATCGACCCGCCGTCCACCACCCCCACGCTCACCCTGGACCTGGCCCGTACGTCAGTTCACGTCCCGCTTCTCGACGGCACCGCCGCGTTCACCCGCGCCACCTCGGGCCGCACGTCCGCCGCACCCGAGGCCACGGTCCTGGACACCAAGCTCCAGCCCTACATCGACAAGATCGTCGACGAGCACCTGGACGCCATCGCCGCGGGCCCCGAGACCTTCGACTTCGTCCAGGCCATGGCCCTGCCCGTCCCGTGCCTGGTGATCTGCGAGCTGCTCGGTGTCCCCTATGCGGACCGCGACGGCTTCCACCACGCCACCTTCACCATGATGGACATGGCCCTGAGCCGCGAGGAACAGCACAAGGGCGCCCACTGGCTCATCGACTACGTCACCAACCTGGTCGCCGAGAAGCGCCGCACCGGCGCCACGCACGGGATCCTCGCCGAGCTGACCGGCAAGGCCGAGGGCGAGGAGGCCGTCCTGAGCGAGCGTCAGCTCATCGGCCTCGGGGTGCTGTTGCTGTTCGCCGGGCACGACACCACCGCCGCCATGATGGGCCTGTCCACTCTCACCCTGCTCACCCATGACGAACAGCGCAGGGAGCTGATCGAGCACCCGGAGAAGATCGGCAGTGCGGTCGAGGAGCTGATGCGCTACCTGTGACCGACTTCGGACTGACCGGCCCCTATGCGGGACACGCGGCGACCGACGCCGTGCACGCGGCCCTCAGCGGCCTTCTGTGCCGTTCCGGTCTACCCGGGCGCGCGCCGCTTCCGCCTCCCGGTTCGATCGTCACCGAGTCCGCATATCTGCAGGCCGCCTGGGTGACCCTGCTCGCGCATCACAGCAGCCTTGAGACCGGGCGCGGCGACCACATCGACTTCTCCGTGCACGAGGCGGTCACCCAGATCGTGGACCCCGGTTTCGGTATGGGCGGCTCCGCCGCCGGGGGCCGACGTGCCGCAGACCTGCCGCCCGGCAGACCCGCCGCCGGACATCTCTACCCGATCTTCCGGTGCGCCGACGGCCTGGTGCCCCCCTGGGGTCCCTGGTCGTCGTCGGCCTCGGCGCGGCGGACATCGGCTTCGACGTGATGGACCTCATCGGAGGAGGCAAGACGATCCGAGGCAGCATCGAGGGCGACGCGAATCCGCATGAGCTCGTGCCACTCCTACTTGACTGGCACGCGCAGGGCCGTTTCCCCGCGGACCGCGTCATCTCCACGTTCGCCTTCGAAGACATCGACGAGGCGGTCGCACGCATGCGTGCAGATGTCGTCAAGCCCGTCCTCACTTTCTGAGGCAGGGCCGAGCGCAGAGACACAGGTCCGGCACCGTAACGGGAGACGACCAACAGCGCGTGGTCGATGCCGCACGCGATACCGATCATCGAGTCGAATGTCGGAGTGGTGATGGACAGGTCGAGGACCTCGGTGAGCGACATGATCGAGGTGACACCGACGCCTACGACGGCCGGCGGGAGGGGCAGCCCGTCGGCGGCGGTGAGCCGAAGGCGATGCCAAGGATTGCGCGGCAAGGGCGACACCGACCAGCTCGGTGGACCCGGTCTCCAGCAGTCCGGCAATGGCGGTGCCGCCCGCGTTGACCGTGAGTGGCGCCTGCCTCGCCGGCCCGACGATGAGAGCGGCGCGCCTCAAACCCTACGGTATGCACACTCTGACCATCGCCGCGGTGGAGCTGATCGAACGGCTCGACCCCGCCGGCCCACTGGGTCGGCCTGTCCATGGGCGGCCTTGTCGGCCGACGGATCGCCGTTATGAGGACCCGGCGAAGGCCCTGATGTTCGGACCCGCCTCGTCGCCTGTCTGGCGGGCGGTACGCGGTGTCGCCGCTGAGTGCCCGGGGGCCGCCCGTACCCACCCGCGCGGGACACAGGGATGGGAGGTGGATACGGGCGGCGGCACTGGGGCTCAGCGGTAAGTGTTGTTGCTGACGTGGTCACCTTCGAGCCACGACTTGAGTTCGGCGTGCGCGGTCCTTCGGCGCTCCTCGTCGGAGGCCTCGATGCCGGGGGCGTCCAGGGTGAACTCGAGGAGGAGGCCGTTCGGGTCGCTGGTGTACAGGGAACGGCAGTACCCGTGCTCCAGGACGTAGGTCTCCTCGGGCTTCCAGCCGGCGTCCTTGAGCCGCTGGGCGACGGCGTCCTGGACCTCCTCGGTGACCTTGAGCGCGATGTGCTGGAACGGCGAGTGCGGCATCCTCGGGCCGAACTGCTCCTGGTCGGCCGGGTCGACGAACTGGAAGAAGGCCAGCGCGCTGCCGTCCCCGAGACCGTAGAAGGTGTGGCAGTACGTTCGCACGGCCCCGAAGAGCTCGTCGGACTCCTTCCACGTCGCCACCAGCGGCAGGCCGATGATGTCCTCGTAGAACGCCCGGGTCGCTTCCTGGTCCCGCGTGACGTAGGCATTGTGGTGAAGTCGTGTCGGCAGGGAGCCGACGGCCGTGCTGTTGGCGGCTTCGGGCAGGGACTGGGTCATCGTTGACTCTCCTTCGTCATCTTCCGCTCACCGAGACGGAAATATCTCCGGACATCTGTCCGCCAGGCGAGCATGGGACGACGGTCGCGCGTGGCTCTTCCCCGGTCAAGAGACGGGAAAGGCAGGGGAATCAAGCCTTGCGGGAATCGGATGAATCTCGCGGAGAGCGGATCTGCGCGGAGCCGGACCGCAGCGCCACCGGTGGCGGGGCCGGGATCTCAGGTCCTGACCGTTCGCGCGGCATGTTCGGCCTGCTCGGCCAGAAGCGCCGCCAGCCGGTCCGGGGCGGAGAAAAAGGGGGAGTGGTCGCAGTCGATCTCGATGCTCTCGGTGGCGTGTGCCGCGCATTCGCGCTGCGCCCCGACCCGGACCGTCCGGTCCTTCGTGCAGACCACGTATACGGACGGCGCGGACATCCACGCGGGTTCGATGATCGGAGTTCGCGGTACGCGGCTCGCCATCGGCCGCCACCGCTGAGCCGCCAACTCGGCCATGTTCGGCGGAGAGTGCGAGTAGAGGACCTCCCGGGCCTCCCCGCGCAGGATCACGGCGCCGTCTTCGCCAGTGTCCCATGCCGCCCGGAACTCCGGATGGCTCCAGCGGGGCGTGTGCGCCGCGGGTGACTCTCCGGCCGGTGGCATCCGCGCGGCCACGAAGACGAAACGGTCCGCTCCCTGGCCTCCAGCGGTCACCGGCAGGCCGCCGTAACTGTGCGCGACCAGCACGACGGGCCGTGCCCGCGCGATCTCGCGGACGGCCTCCCGCACAGCGGCGGTGTCGTCCTCGAAGGAGGTGAACGGAAGGTCGATCGCCCGGCCGGCGACGCCGACGCGATCCAGCCGCTCCAGGACCGGAGCCCAGCACCAGCCATCGTGGTTGGCTCCGTGTACGAAGAGGATCAGGGGGTCCACAGCTCGCTCTCTGTTCAACGTCAACGGCGCATCGTCGCGGACGGCGACTCTCCAAAGCGCTCTTTGTAGGCGGCCGCGAAGCGGCCCGTGTGAGTGAACCCGTGGCGCAGAGCCACATCGGTGACCTTCACCCCGGTGGAGGGGTCGGCGGTCAGCAGTTCCTCGTGGACCTGTTCGAGGCGGTGGCGTCGGACGTACGACATCGGTGACGTGCCCAACTGCCGACGGAACGCCGAATGCAGGGAACGTTCGCTCACCCCGGCGAATTCAGCGAGGTCAGCGACCGTGAAGGCGGCGTCGGGGGACGACTCGATGAGTTCCACGACGCGCCGGACCACACGGGGCGCCGGCAGCGGCTGCGCCGAGAAAATTCGGTCGGTGTAGTTGTGCCGTTGCCCGAGTAGCAGGGCGGTCAGGATGCCGTGTTCGATCTCCTTGGCGAGCACCGGGGGAGGGCCTGCCTTGCCGCACTGTTCGAGTGCCCGCTGCAGCGTCCTGATCGCGGCCGTGATGCCCTCACCACCGCGCTTGAGGTCCATTTCGGTCTCGAAGCGCAGGGGCGCGTGCAGCGGCTCGTTGAGCAGGTTCCGCAGACAGCGGTCGATGAGGGCCTTGTCGACGGTCAGCATGAGCTGGCGCAGCCCGGGGGACCAGCGCATGCTGACGGTCTCCGGGAAGCAGAAGACCGCCGCCCGGGCCGGGCCGGCGACCGCGGTGGCCTCACCGGTCGAGCCCTCGTCGATGAGCATGGTGCCGCCGAAGACGAAATTCACGCACACGTCGCTGATCGGCGGCGTGCAGGAGATCTCCACCGCGGGGCCGTAGCCAGAGGCCATCAGGCCGATGCCGTTCAGCTTCCGGTATTCGACGCGGGCCTGGAAGGGACTCCCGCGCTCCAGCACCTTCATGCTGTGCACGTTCTTGAGGAGTTCCTGCGTCCGTGCCCGCGCCTCGGACGGGTCCCGCGTGTTGATCAATCGGCCGTAGGGAACGCTGGTGCCCTCCGGTATCAGCCCCTCGTCCATCGACATTGACGGAGCGCGCATGACTACCTCCACCGTCGGACGCCTGTCCGTATGACGTCCAGCTCGCAGAATCCGGGGTTGCGACCGGTATGTCAACCGTGGTGCGGGAAGCGGCCCAAGGCTGCGGCATCCGGCTCGGTGTCTCTGTCGCCGACTCCCTACCTTCGGACGTCAGCAGCACAAGAGCCGGAGGTAGTGCAGTGACACAAGTGACGACCACCGAGGCCGGGCGGGACGTGAGCAGTCCGCCGACCGAGGATTTTCTCGAGGTCCCCGGAGGGCGGGTTCACCTGCTGCGGGGCGGTAAGGGGGCCCCGGTCCTCTTTCTGCACGCGGCCGGCGGCGCGGGCCAATGGCACCCATTCCATGAACTGCTGTCGCGCGGTTTCGAAGTTCTCGCTCCCGACCACCCGGGGTTCGGCGGGTCGGACGAGTTCCCCGAGCTGGAGGGCGTCGACGATCTGGTCTTCCACTACCTCGACGTCATCGAGCGGCTGGGGCTGGAGCGTCCGCACATCGTGGGCGCGTCCTTCGGCGGATGGGTCGCGGCGGAACTCGCGGTCGCCCGCCCGGACCTGATCGGCTCTCTGACCCTGCTCGGCCCGGCCGGACTGCGGCTGCCGGCACATCCGCTCGCCGATCTGTTCCTCATGACGCCGGACCAGGTGGTCGACGCACTGTTCAAGGATCCCGCCAAGGCGTCGGCCCTGTTCCCCGGCGAACCGGACGTCGACGACATCCTCGCGGCCTACCGCGACATGACCGCACTCGCCCGCTTCTCGTGGCATCCCTTCCTGAACAACCCGAAGCTGGAACGCAGGCTGCACCGCATCACCGCGCGCACACTCGTCGCCTGTCCGTCCGAGGACAAGGTCGTCCCCGTTGCCCACGGAGCGCGCTACGCCGAACTCATTCCTCAGGCCCGGTTCGCACAGGTCGAGGACTGCGGTCACGCGATGTATTTCGAACGTCCGCAGGAGTTCGCCCAGGTTGTCACCGAATTCCTGGCCGAAGCCGATGCCAGGACCGAGCTGAGCGGAGCGAGCCGATGAAGTTCGTCTTCTTCCACCTGATGCCCTACCCGTACCTGCCGGACGACTTCGACGAGAAGTACCCGAGCCCTTCCCTCACCTTCCCGAACAAGTTCTTCGACCGCGAACTCGGCAACCGGCTCTACCACCGGTACCTGGACGAGCTGGAGCATGCCGAGAAGCTCGGTTTCGACGGGATCGCCGTCAACGAGCACCACCAGAGCGCCTACGGCCTGATGCCCTCGCCGAACCTCATGGCTGCGGCCCTTGCCCGGCGTACGGAGCGGGCGCAGATCATGGTGCTCGGCAACGCGATCGGCGTGCGCGGCAATCCGCTGCGGGTGGCGGAGGAGATCGCCATGCTCGACCACCTCAGCAATGGGCGGGTGGTCTCCGGATTCGTCCGCGGCATCGGCTGGGAGTACTTCGCGCAGAGCGTCAACCCGACCCGGTCACGGGACCGGTTCAACGAGGCCCACGACCTGATCATCAAGGCGTGGACGTCCGACGAGCCGTTCCAGTGGGTCAGCCCCAACTACGAGTACCGCTACGTCAATCTGTGGCCGAGGCCGGTGCAGGAGCCGCATCCGCCCATCTACATTCCCGGCGCCGGCAGTACGGAGACGATGAAGTTCGTCGCCGAGCACGGCCACACCTATATGTCGGTCTACGCCCCGACGCCCCTGGTCCGCCGCTGGTTCGACGGACACCGGCAGGCGGTGGAGGAACTGGGCATGGAACACGACCCGGTGAAGTCCGCTTTCTCGGTGCCGATCTATGTGGCGGAGACCGATGAGAAGGCCCACCGTGAGGGACGGCGGCACATCGAGTGGCTGTTCCACCGCGGGCTCAAGCAGAGCTTCCCGCAGGTCTATCCGCCGGGTTACATGTCGCCGGGCTCGATGCGCGGTCTGCTGATGTCCGGAATGAAGCCGTACACCGAGACGTCGTACGAGGAACTGCTGGCGGGCGGATACGCCGTCGTGGGCAGCCCCGAAACCGTCGCGGCCCGGCTGAGCGACCTGCAGGCGCAGCTCGGCTTCGGCCAGCTCATCGGGCTGTTCTCGATCGGAGACATCACCGCCGAGGAGATGAACAGGAGCATGGAGCTGTTCGCGTCAGAGGTGATGCCCGCCCTGCGTCCGCTGGGCGTCGCGGGCAAGGTGCCGGCATCCTCCTGACCGGTACAGCCCACGCTCGCCCCCCGGCCCGATCAGCCGGCCCGGGGGGCGAGCGTGGCGAGGGGACGGTTCTCCCATGCGGCCCAGTCGGCGCTGATGTCGCCGGCGGTGCGCAGCAGCAGGGGAAGATGGTGTTCGACCAGGCGGTCGACCGAGGTCTCGGCGGCATGCGCGTTCACGTTCACCGCCGCGACTGTGCGGCCCTGCCCGTTACGGATGGGCGCGGCGACGGACCTGATGCCGAGAGCGAGTTGCTCGTCGGTCACCGCCCACCCCTTGGCCCGTACGTCGCGGAGCACCTCGTCGAGTTCGTCGCGCTGAAGGTGGTGCCGGGGCGTGATGCCCGACCTGCTGGGCTCAGCGAGGACGCGGTCGAGTGAGGGACCGTCCAGGGCAGCGAGCAGCACTTTGCCGAGAGACGTCTGCGCGGCGGGAAAGCGGGTACCGACGGTCACCGACAGCGTCACCAGCTTGGGCATGGCGACCCGGGATACGTAGACGATGTCGGATCCGTCGAGCTGCGCGATCGAGCACGACTCCCGGGTGCGGTCGACCAGGGCACGCAGGTGAGGTTCCGCCAGCTCCCAGATGTTCTGCGAGCCGATGTAGGTCATCCCGAGCTCGAGCACGCGGGGCGTCAAGGCGAACCCGGCTTCGTCGCTGCGTACGTATCCCAGCTTCTGGAGCGTGATGAGAATCCGGCGTGCTGTGGGCCGGGCGAGCTGTGCCTCGGCTGCGACCTCGCTCAGCGTCATGTACCGCCTGCCCGGCTGGAAGCAGCGCAGAACGTCGAGCCCCCTCGCGAGGGCCTCGATGAAATCCGGACCGGCGTCCCGGCGCATCTGTCGTCCCTCCACACCTGCGAAATGGGCGGACGGGCCGAATGACCGCCCACCGGATGATTGTCCGCCACTGTACCGCCGCCCGCTCCGCGCAGGGCAGGTCCAGGTCGGCGCATGGCGCGACCGTGGGACGGCGCGCAACGCTGCCCCACGGTCACGCCGTGCGCCCACCTCACGCCTGCGCCGGAGCCAGCACCCTCTCGTCTCCCAGCCGAGCGGCGGCGAACTCGACGACCTGCCGGCCGACGGTCTCCAGCTGGAACCGGGCCGACTCGTCCGTGCAGGCGCCGGTGACCGGGTCGAAGAGCCCCGGCATCGAGGCATTCAGCGCTGCACCCATCGGGGTAGGCCACCCTCGCAGCGCGTGCGCGCAGGTGCGCAGGGTCTGCAGGGTCGCCACACTCGCTTGCCAGCCGTAAGCGACGGCGATGCAGCCGACCGGGAGCCCGGCAAGGTAGGAGCGCTCGTCGTCTCGCAGGTCCTCGACATAGTCAAGGGCGTTCTTCACCATCCCCGACACCGTGCCGTGGTAGCCCGGGGACGAGATCAGCAGTGCGTCCGCGTCACGCAGTGCCGCCACCAACGCGGTGGCCCGCTCCGTCCTCGCCGACTTCTCCGGATCGTAGAGCGGAAGGACGAGCTCCTCCGCGGTGATCAGCTCGATGGTCGCGCCGGCGTCCGCCGCGGCCGCGGCGGCGACCCGCAAGGCGCGCTCCGAGCTGGAGTTCTGCCGCGTCGTCCCGCCGATCCCCAGGACTCGTGTCGTCTGCACGCCCATGGCGTCCTCCACAGTGCGATCTCGTGCTCGTCATCGAGCGTTCGGTCCGTTGTCTGTAGGGGCGACGGTAGGAGGGGGCGGTCGGCGGCACGAGCCGCTTCCGGCACGGTCGGGCCGTTTCCGGCAACAGGACCACCTCTCCCTGCCGTACAACGGACCAATGACCGCACAACGGTTACGTCGACCCTCACGCGACGGTCGACGTACCTTTCGTGCGGAGGTGGGTTGTTGACACTGGCTGTATCGGGAATCCAAACTGTCGGACAGTCGTCCGCACAGCGGACATATTGAAGGGTGTCGCCCGATGACCGACACAGCTGGAGCCCTCGACGGGCTGCTGATCGCCGACTTCTCCCGCATCCTCGCCGGGCCGTACGCCACCATGCTGCTCGGGGACATGGGCGCCGAGGTGATCAAGGTGGAATCACCCGCCGGTGACGACACGCGCACCTGGGTGCCGCCGGTCCGCGACGAGGTCTCGACCTATTACCTCGGCATCAACCGCAACAAGCGGTCCATCGCCCTGGACCTCAAGAACCCCGGGGACCTACGCCTGGCCAGGGAACTTGTCTCGCGCGCCGACGTCATGATCGAGAACTTCAAGCCCGGCGGCCTGACGCGCTTCGGCCTGGACTACGACACGGTCAGCGCCGACAACCCGGGACTGGTCTACGCCTCGATCAGCGGTTTCGGCACCACGGGTGGGGCGTCCCTGCCCGGCTACGACCTCCTGGTCCAAGCGGCATCGGGCCTGATGAGCCTGACCGGAGACGCGGACGGCCCGCCGTATCGGGCGGGGATCTCGGTGTTCGACGTCATGACGGGGATGCACGCCGCCATCGGCATCCTGGCCGCCCTGAACCACCGCAACGCGACCGGGGCCGGGCAGCACGTGGAGGTCAATCTCCTGTCCTCAGCGCTGTCAGGACTGGTGAACCACACCTCCGCCTACGTGGCCGGCGACGTCGTCCCGCATCGGATGGGCAACGCACACCCCAGCCTGTTCCCCTACGAGCCGCTGCCCACGGCGGACAAGGACCTCATCGTCATCGCAGGCAACGACGGCCAGTTCCGCAGACTCTGCGCCGAACTCGGCCTGGACGAGCTGCCCGAGGACCCCCGCTTCGCCGGCAACGAGGCCCGCACCCGCAACCGCGAACAGTTGGGCCCGCTCCTGGTCGCCAAGCTCAAGGAGCGCCCGGCGGACGAGTGGTTCAAGAAACTGTCCGCGGCCGGGATCCCGTGCGGACCGATCAACCACGTGGACGGCGGTGTTGCCCTCGCCAAGGAGCTGGGGCTCGACCCGGTGGTCACCGTCGGCTCAGGAGCGCAGGCAACACCGATGATCCGCAACCCGATCACCTTCAGTGCCACCGCGCCACGGCACATCCTTCCTCCCCCCGACCTCGACCAGCACGGCGACGAGCTGCGGGCCTGGCTCGCGGCGGACAAGGACACGGACCAGTGACTGCCGGACAGCCCCAGTACCCGACCGGACTCGGCACATCGGATGCCACCACCATCAGACTGCTCGGCCATGACCTGGCGAACGACCTTATGGGCCAGGTCGGCTTCGGCGAACTCGCCTTCTGGCTCGCCGCCCAGCGCCGCCCCAGCGCGGGCGAGGTACGGCTCTTCGAGACGGTATTGGTCGCGCTGGCCGACCACGGCTTCACCCCCACCGCCATCGCCGCCCGTCTGACCCTGCTGTCCGCACCGGAGTCCATCCAAGGAGCCATGGCCGCCGGCCTGCTCGGCGGCGGCTCCCGCTTTCTCGGTGTCACCGAGGACACCGGCCGCTTCCTCGACGAGGTGATCACTGCCGCGGGAGACCCGCTCCCGGCCACCACCGAGGAGTGGGACGCCCTGGCGGGCAAGGCACTGGCGGAACGCAAGGCGACCAAACGGTTCGTGCCCGGCCTCGGCCACCCCGTGCACAAGGAACGCGACCCGCGTACAACAGTGATCATCCGCATCGCGCGAGAGGAAGGGGTTTACGGCCCCCACCTCGCCCTGTTCGAGGCCCTCGGCCGCATGGCACCCGAGATCCTCGGCCGGACCCTGCCCCTCAACGGCGCCGGCGTGTGCGGTGCCGCCCTCGCCGACCTCCGCCTCCCCGCAGAGTTGCTGCGCGGCTTCGCTCTCCTGGCCCGCGCGGCCGGACTCCTCGGCCACCTCGCCGAGGAACTCCGCCGCCCGATCGCCGCCGACATCTACCACTCGGTCGACCGCAACGCCCGCTACGTCGCCGGTGACGCCGTCGGATGAACAACCGCAAGGACAGGAGGGGCTGCCTCGGCGGATGGAGAAAGCCTCTCCTGCGGTGCCCGTCGGTGAGCCGGCGGGCGGGTTCCACAGAGGACTGGGACTACGGCCACGACCACCTGACGGCCGGTTGCCTGGCTGCGGCATCACGCCTCGCACCGCCCATGTGGACCGGCTCCAGCCAACCACGTGGACAACGCCAGCCGGTACGCGCGCCCTGCTGCCCCCCCCAGCCAGGTCCCCCACGCCGCGGTGGAGATGGCCGCCCGCTATCTACCGTCGGGCGGCGACGCCGAGGTGGGCGGCGACTGGTTCGACGTGATTCCGTTGCCCGGCGCACGGGTCGGTCTCGTCGTCGGCCATGGCATCAACGTGTCCGCCACCATGGGCCCCTCCGTCCTGACACGCCCCATCCCCGGACACCGGCCAGCACCGCCGGCCAACCAGCAACGGAATCCCGCCATGCCCGCTGAACAGTACGGGCGCCGACACCACCGCCTTCTCGCCGCACAGCTCTCCGGCCTCGCTGGCCCAAAACCATCCGTGGCTTTCTCACCGGCCACGGCGGTGCCGGGTTCCGGCCCCACCGCGCGCTGTGGGGCCGGAATCGTTGTCGGTTCGGCGGAGGTGAGTCCCGGGATAGGTGAGGGACCGGCGGTGGTGCGGGCGTGGTGACGCTCAGCAGCCGGACGGTGGCGGGGCGGACGGGAACAGAGGGTGCCCCTTGTGTGACGGCGGCAGGGGAAAGGTGGACCTCGACGTCTTCCAGAGCGGCGCGTTCCAGGCCGTACTGCGGGATGGTCAGGTAGCGGAGCAGTTCCTCGACCGCGTTGTCGATCCGGCCGGCCAGGTCTTCGCGCAGCAGTGCCAGTTGGTCGGGGCGCTGGAGCAGGGCGAAGGTGGACAGGGTGATCATGTTGGCGGTGGTCTCGTGACCGGCCACGAGCAGGCTCATGCCGAGGGCGGCCGTCTCCTCCAGGGAGAGCTCCTCGTCCTGGGCGAGTTCGCTGAGTATGTCGTCCGTCGGCTGGGCGCGCTTGTGGCGGGCCAGTTCGTGGACGAAGTGCAGGAGCCCCTGGTTCGCCGCGGCGTACTCTTCCGCGGTGCTGCCCATTTTCAGCAGGGCGGCGCTACGGGACTGGAACTCCGCGTGGTCCCCATAGGGCACGCCGAGGGGTTCGCAGATGACCAGTGAGGGGATGGGCAGGGAGTACGTCTCGACCAGGTCGACCGGGGGCCCCACGCGCTCCATCTCGTCGAGACGCTCGTCGACGATCCGTGTGATGGCATCGGAGAGCTGGGCGACCCGCTTGGTGGTGAACTTGCCCTGGACCTTGCGGCGCAGGCGGGTGTGGTCCGGCGGGTCCATAGGGTTCATGTTGCCGGGGCCGGCGGGCCGGCGTGCGGAGAGCATGGTTCCGATGGCCGAGGTGCGCAGTTCACCGCGGGAGCTGAAGGTCTGGTGGTTGCGCAGGGTCGCGTAGACGTCGTCGTAGCCTGTGAGCAGCCATCCGTCGGTGCCGTCCGGCATGGTGACCGGGCACACCGGCTCCTTCTCCCGGAGTTCCTCGAGCTCGGGGGGCGGGTCGAACGGGCAGCCTTTCGCCCGCTGAATGGGGATCGAACGGCGCTCGGGCAGGGTTTCCGACATGGGGATTCCTTTCTTCATGGGATGTGGGCGGGGCGGCGCGGCGCGTCAGGGCGTCCGGGCCGACTCCACGGCGTCACGCCAGGCGGCGCGCAGGGCGACGGACTGGCGCCATGCCCGGATCGCCTTCGGCGGCATACCGACGCCGAGGACTCCGGTGAGGCGGTCGCCTCTGCGGTAGGCGGCGACGAACCGGCGGGAAGCCAGGTCGCCCTCCACGACGGTGACCTCGTCGTGTCCGCGCAGGTAGCCGTGGGCCTGGATCTTCATGCCGTACTGGTCGGACCAGAAGTACGGCACCGGCGCGAAGGACTTGCGTGCCTGCGGGTTGAGCAGGTTGCGGGCGGCGGCCATACCTTGTTCGGCGGCGTTCGTGCGGTGCTCGACGCGCATCCGCGTGCCGAACAGGGGGTTGTGCCACGAGGCCACGTCGCCGGCTCCGTACACGCCAGGGGCAGCGGCACTGAACTCGTCGCACACCAGGCCGTCGCCGACGGTCACGCCGCTGCCCTCCAGCCATTCGGTGTTGGGGTGGGAGCCGATGGCCAGGAGTACCTCGTCGGCCCTGAGCACGCTGCCGTCGCCGAGGCGTACGCCACCGGAGACGACCTCGGCGGCCGTCACTCCGGTGCGCAGGTCCACGCCGTGCTCGTCGTGGAGGGAGGAGAGCACGCGTCCGACGTCCTCGCCCACCGCGTGAGCGAGGAGCACGGAGGCCGGCTCCAGCAGCGTCACCCTCGCGCCCAGGGCGCGAGCCACTGAGGCGGCCTCGGAGCCGAGGAATCCGGCTCCGACCACGGCCAGGTGGCAACCGGGCCGGATGCGGTCCCGCAGGGCGAGCGCGTCGTCCAGTGTGCGCAGCACATGCGCCCGCTCGCCGGGCAGCCGACGCGGCCGTACACCCGTTGCCACGATGAGGCCGTCGAAGCCCACCTCAGAGCCGTCGGCCAGCGACACCGTACGACCGGTCAGGTCCAGTCCGGTCGCGGTGAGGCCGAGGCGCAGCTCCAGGTGCAGGGCGTCCAGATCGGACTCCGGGCGCAGCGCGAGCCGGTCGGCGGCCCACGATCCCGACAGGATCTCCTTCGACAACGGCGGCCTGTCGTAGGGCGACAAGGGCTCGTCGCCGATGAACGTGATCGCACCCTCGTACCCCTCCCGCCGCAGCGTCTCGGCGGCGGCGAGCCCGGCAGCCGAGGCTCCGACGATCGCGATCCGGTTCAGTGAGTTCACGATTCGGTCAGCCGTATCGCCGTGGCCGGGCACACCACCGCCGACTCCCTCACGGCGTCGTGGTGGTCGGGTGCCGGGGTCTCGTCCAGCAGGATGACGAGGCCGTCTTCCTCCTGCTGGTCGAAGACCTCCGGGGCGAGCAGGACGCACTGCCCCGAGGCGACGCATTTGGGAGCGCCGAGAAACGGCCCGTCACGCTGCACCAGGCGGTGGTCGTCCGCCGTGAGGTCAAGGCTGCAATCCAGCTGATCGAATGGCTCCGGGCCCGCAGCAAGAGCCTGGCCACCTGCACCCAGCACGACATCGACGACTGGCTGGCCACTGACATCTGGGTCCGCTACCTCGCCCGGACCTTCCTGGTCTGGTCGGTACGGAACAGCCACGCTCACCACGTCCTGATCCCGATCCCGCCCAAGGACGCGTCGATGGTCCTCATTGAGCGAGATCAACGATGGGTCCACGTCCGCCGACTCGTGAAGGGCGACGGGGTTGACACCGCCACCCGCGTCGCGGGCCTTCTTCTCTTGCTGTTCGCCCAGCCTCTGAGTCGGACCTCCCAGATCCGGCTCGACCAGGTCACCCGCATGGAGGGCGGGGTTGCGCTCAAGCTCGGGTCCCCCCCGATCGAACTGCCGCCACCGCTGGACGCCCTCGTATTGGAGCTCGTCCAGCAGCGGCACGGCTCCTCGACCCTCGGACGCAGTGACGATCACCCATGGCTCTTCCCGGGCACGGCCGGTGGACAGCCGATCAGCAGCCGACAGCTCATGCGCAAGCTCACCGCCCTGGGCATCAAGGCACGGCCCGCACGCAACACCACGCTGATGGATCTCTCCGCCGAGCTCCCCGCCGTCGTGCTCAGCCGCCTCCTCGGACTGCACATCAGCCGGGCCGAGAAGTGGACCAAGGAAGCAGGCTCCACACGAGCTGACTACGCTGCCGAGTTCTCCCGCCGAGGCGCCGACGCCCATACGTAGACCGTGTCCCTGCGCCTGCGGGAGCTGGGTGTCCCGGTCACGGCTTCGGTGTCTCGCTTCCACCGCCTGTTCGTCGAGCGCGACCGAGGGGCAGTCGGGTGCCTCACCCGCTGGACACGAGACACCCGCGTGTTCAGCGGTGGCCCGCGAGGTCCGGCCCCGACATGCGGCGTTCGTCGTCAAGGACATCGTCGAGGCGGTGCGGCACGTCCGTGCGGCGGGCGCCGAACTCCTCAGCATTCCGGCGAATTACTGCGACGACCAGGCGGCACCGTACGAATTCCCCGACGGGGAACTGGAGACGTATCGCGTGCACGAACACCAAGGTGCGGGTCGACAACTCCGACGCCGTGACGAACGTCCTCGGCGCGGGCGTGCACCACGCCGACAAGTACCCGGCTACCAGGGCGAGGACCCCCACGAGCGGGTGACCAAGGTGGTCGACCGCGGCGCGGAGTAGGACTCCTGGGTCTTCGCTGCACGCGTCCGCGCCTCAGGCTTGCTGCTGCTGGGGTGCACCCGTCGGAACATGTCTGGATCTGGAGAAGACGGCAGGGCGCGGTTCCGGGAGGAGCCTCGGCGCAACCTATTGACGCGATTCGGGCAGGGACATAATCTCCGCTTGCATTTGTTCGGCACGCGGACGAATGTTCGCATTGCGCACGTACTCGTTCCTGTTCAGGAGGCCCCATGCAAAGGCGCGTTCTCGGGCTTGCCATAGCGGTAGTGACGGTCGCAGCCGCGGCCGGATGCGGATCTTCTTCCGGGACCGGTGGTGCGTCCTCCTCGGCCGGGGACAAGACCACCCAGGTCAAAGTAGGGATCATCCCGATCGTCGATGTGGCCCCCCTGTATCTGGGGCAGAAGAAGGGGTTCTTCAGCAGCCGCGGCATCGACCTGAAAATGGAGACCGCCCAGGGCGGCGCCGCGATTATCCCCGGCGTGGTGAGCGGCCAGTTCCAGTTCGGATTCAGCAACGTCACGTCGTTGATGATCGCCCAGACCAAGGGTGTGCCGATCAAGTCAGTGGTCAACGGGACCGCCTCCACCGGTGACACCGGAAAGGACATCAGCGGGGTGGCCGTCAAGGAGGACAGCCCCATCAAGTCGGCCAAGGAACTTGCCGGCAAGACGGTGGCGGTCAACACCCTGCAGAACATCGGGGACACCACGGTCCGTGAGGTGGTGCGCAAGGACGGCGGCGACCCCTCGAAGGTCAAGTTCGTCGAGATGCCGTTCGACCAGATGCCGGCCGCGCTGGACGGCGGGCAGGTGGACGCCGCGTGGGTGGGCGAGCCCGCGCTGACCATCGCCAAGGGCCAGGGCGCCCGCGTCGTGGCGTCGCCGTTCGCCGAGACCGACCCGAACCTCACCATCGCGACGTACTTCGCCTCCACCAAGCTGGCCCAGGAGAACCCCGACCTGGTGAAGAAGTTCACCGAGGCCGTGACCGAGTCGCTGAAATACGCCTCCGAGCACCCGGACGAGGCACGTCAGATCGTCACGACCTACACCAAGATCGACGGCGAGGTGCTGAAGAAGCTGACGCTGCCGACCTGGCCGGCCGAGTACGACATGGCCTCCCTGGAGAAGCTGGCCTCGCTCGGCGAGCAGGACGGCATCTTCGGCGGTAAGAAGCCCGACCTGGATGCCCTGTTCTCATGAGCGCGTCCGGGAGCACTCCTGTGCTGACGAAGCCCGCCGGGACCGCGACAGGTCCCGGCGGGGTGGGCGGTGGCCGCGTGCGGCGCACTCTGGACAGAGCGCGCACCCCGTTGCGCGGACTGGCAGGCCTGGCCGGGCTGGTGGTGTTGCTCGAGGTGCTGCCGCACATCGGTGTGGTCTCCGCCGACTACCTTCCGCCCGCCTCCGAGATGGGCCGGGCCCTGTGGCAGCTGCTCGGCGAAGACGCGTTCTGGACCGCGCTCGGTGACACCCTCACCGGTTGGGGCCTGGGCCTGGCCATCGCCGTGGTGGCCGGGGTGGTGGCCGGCGTGGTGATCGGATCGGTGCCGGTGCTGCGGGCGGTGACCGCCTCCACCATCGAGTTCCTGCGCCCCATCCCGTCGGTGGCGCTCATCCCGGTGGCGGTGCTGCTGTACGGCACCGACCTGGAGTCGAAGCTGCTGCTGGTCGTGTACGCCTCCTTCTGGCAGGTGCTCGTCCAGGTCCTGGCCGGCATGCAGGACGTCGACCCGGTGGCCGAGGACACCGCCCGCAGCTACCGGATGGGTAGTTGGGGACGGGTTCGGTACGTACTGTGGCCCACCGCGCTGCCGTACGTGATGACCGGCGTGCGGCTGGCCGCGACCGTGGCACTCGTCCTGACGATCACCGCCGAACTCGTCATCGGTTCGCCCGGCCTGGGCAACCAGCTCGCGGTCGCGCAGACCTCCGGCGCCGTACCGCGGGTCTACGCCCTGGTACTGGTCACCGGACTCCTCGGGGTCGCGGTCAACCTGGTGGCCCGGGCGGTCGAGCGGCGGGCACTGCACTGGCACCAATCGATGCGCAGGGAGGGACAGCGATGACCGTCCTCACACTCGCCCGGCGGACCGGGCTGGTCCTGGGCCTGCCCGCGGTCCTGTTCGCCGTGTGGTGGTTCGCCACCGCGGGCAGCACCGACTTCTACCTTCCCCCCCTGTCCACCATCCTGGGCAAGTTCGGGGAGGTATGGACGGGCGAACGACTGCTCTCGGACGTCGTACCCAGCCTGGTCCGCCTGCTCACCGGCTATCTCCTCGCCGTCGCCGTCGGTGTCGGACTCGGCCTGGTGGTCGGCATGCACCGTGGCGTGCGCGACGTACTGGAGCCGGTCCTGGAACTCTTCCGGGCCATCCCGCCCCCGGTGCTCGTACCCGTCATCATGCTGTTCGCGGGCATCGGCGACACCATGAAGGTCATCGTCATCGTCAGCGGCTGCATGTGGCCGATCCTGCTCAACACCGTCGAAGGCGTCCGAGCCGTCGACGAAGTGCTCAGCGACACCTGCCGCTCCTACGGCATCACCGGCCCCTCCCGGCTGTGGCACCTGGTGCTGCGCTCGGCCAGCCCTCAGATCGTCACCGGCATGCGCCAGGCCCTCTCCATTGCCATCATCCTCATGGTCATCAGCGAGATGTTCGCGGCCAGCAACGGGCTCGGCTTCACCATCGTGCAGTTCCAGCGGTCCTTCGCCATCCCCGAGATGTGGAGCGGCGTGCTGCTGCTCGGCCTGCTCGGATTCGCCCTCTCCCTGCTCTTCCGCGTCGCCGAGAACCGGGTTCTGGCCTGGTATCACGGCCTGCGCCGGGCCCAGCGCAACCCCTGACAAGGAGACGTCGATGCTCGACGTACGCAACCTGCAGAAGATCTACACCGGACGTAACCGCAGCGTCGAAGCACTGCGGGATCTCACATTCCATATCGGTGCCGGCGAACTCGTATGCCTGGTCGGCCCGTCCGGGTGCGGCAAGACCACGCTGCTGAAGTGCATGGCGGGACTGATCGACCCGACCGACGGCGAAGTGCGCCTGGACGGCCGCCCGGTGGACGGGCCCCCGCCCGGCATGGCGGTCGTCTTCCAGGAGTACGGCCGCTCCCTGTTCGCCTGGATGAACGTACGCGACAACGTCGCCCTGCCCCTGCGCCGCAAGAAGCTCGGCAAGGCCCGCGAGAAGGAACTGGTCGACCACGCGCTGGAGGTGGTCGGGCTCGCCGACGCCCACCAGGCCTACCCGTGGCAGTTGTCCGGCGGAATGCAGCAGCGCGTCGCCATCGCCCGCGCCGTGGCCTTCGAGCCGAAGGTGCTGCTCATGGACGAGCCGTTCGCCGCCGTCGACGCGCAGACCCGCGCCGAACTGGAGGACCTCATCCGGCGGTTGTGGCGCGAACTGGGCGTCACCGTCCTGTTCGTCACCCACGACATCGACGAAGCCGTCTATCTCGGCCAGCGCACCATCATCCTGTCCACCTCACCGACCGTGGTGCTGGAGGATCTGACGATCGATCTCCCCGACGAGCGCGACCAGTTGCACACCCGCTCCAGCACCCGCTTCGCCGAACTGCGCGCCCACGTCTACGAGCAGATCCAGCGCGCCAAGCACCACAACGGCGACACGCATGCAGCAGTGGCCGACCGCAGCGACGAGCTCGCCCTGCACAAGTCCGAGTCCTGACACACCGTCCGACACAAGGGCCGTAGCACATGGACGACAACGAACCCGGGCGGTACTTCGTGCAGTCCCTCGAACGAGGGCTGGCCGTCATCCGTGCGTTCACCGCCGACACACCCGAAATGACCCTCTCGGAGGTCGCCAGGATCACCGGCATGAGCCGTGCCACGGCACGGCGCTTCCTGCTCACCTTCGCCGACCTGGGGTACGTGGCCACCGACGGCCGCTACTTCCGCCTCACGCCCCGGGTCCTGGAACTGGGCTACGCCTACCTGTCCAGCATGTCCCTGGCGGAGATCGCCCAGCCCCACCTGGAGCAACTGGTCGCCGAGGTCCACGAGTCCTCGTCGGTGGCGGTGCTCGACGACGAGGACGTGGTGTACGTCAGCCGGGTACCCACCCGGCGGATCATGACGGTCTCCATCAGCATCGGGACCCGCTTCCCCGCCCATGCCACCTCCCTCGGCCGGGTCCTGCTCGCCCACCTCGACGAGCCCCGGCTGCGGCACTACCTGGACACCGCCTCCCTCAAGCCGCTCACCCCCCGCACCATCACCTCGAGGGAGGGACTCGCCGCCGAACTGGAACACGTGCGGGCACAGGGCTGGTGTCTGGTGGACCAGGAACTGGAACAGGGCCTGATATCGATCGGCGTACCCATCCGGAACGAAGCACGACGGGTGGTGGCAGGCATCAACCTCTCCACCCACGTCAGCCGGCGAACGCCGGACTCGATACGCCACGATCTGCTGCCGCCGCTCCTGGCCACCGCCGCCGACATCGAGGCCGAGCTGAAGGTCCCCGGCTAGCCGGTCCTGATGCCGTGCCCCCGCGACGGCAGCACGGAGCAGCACCGGCCTTGGCGACCGGCCGGAACACACCGCCCCGCGCGACGGGCGTTGCCGTGGGCTCGTCACGGCCACCCAGACCTGTCGGCTCTCTGCCCCCACCAGGCATCATTCACTGCAGTGCTGAGACAGTCGCCGCGGAGAGCCCATGACATCGCCCCACGCCCTGACGCCTACCGACCCCATGGCGGCTCCCGCGCCACCCGAGGAAGCCGTGGCCCCTCTCATCCGGGGTATCGCCGTGCTGCGCGAGCTCACCGACGCCGGAGGGACGGCCGGCCTCAGCGATCTGGGACGGGCCACCGGCCTGGCCCGCGCCACCATCGACCGGGTCACCGGAACACTCGCTCACATGGGGTACATGCGGATGGACGGCAGCAACGCCGTCCTTGCCCCCCGCCTGATGGAGCTGGGGAACGCGTACCTGGCCGCCCTGCGCCTTCCCGCACTGCTGAGTGCGCACGCCGATGCCCTCGCCGAGGAACTCGACGAGTCGGTGTCCCTCGCGGTGGCGGACGGTGACGGCATTCGCTTCATCCACCAAGCGATCCGCCGCCGCGCCCTGTCGCTGAGCTTCCGCATCGGCGACCTGCTGCCCGCCGAACGCACCGCGCCAGGCCCGCTGCTGGCAACCGAGTGGACCACGGAGGACTGGGCGCGGTGGCACAAGCGGCAGGAAGCCGACCCCGAGGACCTCGGCTTCCCGGCGGTCCCCCCTCGATCGCACCGTACCGCCACGACAGACTTCGAAGAACGGGTGGAACGAGCGCGCACCCATAGCTGGGCGATGGACGACCAGTTGATCGAGCCGGGGCTCGTCGCCGCATCCGTTCCGGTTCGCGCCCCCGACGGCCGGATCGCCTGTGTGGCGAGCGTCGTGAGCCATACCAGTCGGCACAGCGCGGACTCGCTGCGCGACGCCCTTCTCCCCAGGCTCCGTACTGCCGTGACCGTCATGGAGCGGAAGCTGGCCGACGCTCCGCCTCCGGAGCCGCCGAGCAAGAGCACTCCCGTCGGGCTCGCCACCTGGACGAGTGCGTCCAAACAGGAACTGGGCGGGGAGTTCATCGAATCCCTGGCCCGCGGCCTGACCGTGGTCACCGCGTTCGGTGAGGGCCGTGCGGAGCTGACCCTCACCGAGGTCGCCGAAGCCACGGGCCTGTCCCGCGCCACGGCTCGCCGTGCCCTGATAACCCTTGAGCACCTCGGTTACGTCACGCTGCAGGGGCGGGTCTTCCGGCTCACTCCACGCGTCCTCGCCCTCGGTTTCCCGCCGCTGTCCAAGACGACACTCACCCGGATCGCGCACCCCCACCTCGCCGCCCTCACCCGCAAGGTGGCGGACTCGACGTCCCTGGCAGTGCTCGCCGGTGACGATGTCCAGTGCGCGGCCTCGGTCGCCGCGGGACGCATCATGGACGCTGATATCGCCGTGGGCGCGCGCGTGCCCGCCTATGCGACCTCCACGGGCCGGGTGCTGTTGGCGGGGCTGCCGGCCGAGGAGCGCACTGCCCGGCTGGCGCGCGTGCGGATGGGGGCGCTGACCGCTCGCACCGTCACCCGGCCCACCGACCTCGAGCTGATTCTCGACCGAGTCCGTGAGGACGGTTATGCCCTGGTCGATGAGGAACTGGAAGAAGGGCTTCGCTCGATCGCCGTACCGGTACGTGACCGCGACGGCGGCCTCATGGCGGCGATCAACGTCACCATGCACAGCGGTCGCCGCCCCGCTGCGGAGTGCGTCACGACCATCTTGCCGGAACTGCGGGCCACGGCTGCTCACATCGAGGCCGACCTGCACATAGCTGGGCGATTCGTGCGAGTTCCGACACGGCAGCTGTAGTTGGTGAGGAGTGAGGTTCCTGTCCTGTCATGTGACGACTGCTGCCGTGACGTTGTTCCATCGGCGGTGGTAGTCGGCTGCGCGTTGCTGGTGTTGGCGGCGCCAGTGGGACCAGTGGAGCGCGTGCGCGGGATCGGCGTCCTGGCGGGCCGGTAAAGGACGAAGACCCGGAGCAGGGCGAGGAGTTCACGCGGGCTGACGGGCACCATGGCCAGCTCGTCGTCGCTCTCGCCGGAGGCGGTGCGTTGCCGCTCGCGGAGGGCTCCGACGGCGAGGAGCGCGTAGGCGATCATCGACATCAGGCTCCAGCGGTGCCAGGAGGTCCAGCAGGTGACCTGGCCCTGGTCGAGGCCGGTGAGGCCCTTGGCTCCTTGAAAGTCCTCTTCGACCCGCCAGCGGCGGCAAAGCGCTGACCAGCACCGATACCGGCTGTGGGTCGGGGTGCCAGGTGCGATAGAAGGACAGGGTGCCGGTACGGCGGTGACGACGGATCAGAACCTGGCTGTGCCCGGCGTCCTGTCCCGGCGGGGTGTCGTCGGCCCTCATGTCGATCATCGCCCAGTCGTAGAGCCGCGCGCCCTTGGTCCCGTTCCCGGTCCTCATCCGCATCCAGGCCCGCTTCGGCACCCGCTGAAGCAGCGCGGTGAGCTTCTCCTTTCCGCCGCCTGGCGTGGTGACACGGTGGCTGGTGGGCACGGCGATCGCGTAGCCGTAGCCCAGCGTGCGAATCCGGCGGCGCAGGGCACTGCCGCCGTAGACCTCGTCCGCCGCGACCCAGGCGGTGCGGATGCCCGCGGCGTGCGCGGCGGCGAGCATGTCGCCGGCCAGTTGCGGCTTGGTGGCGAACACCGTCTCGTCGAGCACTCCGGTCACCTCGCGGCGCTCGTCGTCACCGGCCCAGTCCTCGCTCAGGTACAGGCGACGGTCGATCAGCGCGTGCCCGTCCGTGGTCACGTAGGACAGGTGCACCGCGACCTGGCACAGGCCGATCCCGCCCAGGACCTGTATGTCAATTAGTGCCCGGTGGGCGGTGACCGTGCGGTGCCGGGCCGCGCAGCGGCATCCCCCGTACCCGATCATTCCGCAGGTTCTGATAGCCGGACTTACCGATATCAGCAGCGACTCCAGGTGCACCACCGACGCCGGCCCCAGATCCCGCTGGCCGGCCTTCCATTCGGTGGCGTACTCCTCGAACCGCATCGCCCCGTACCGGGCGATCCGCTCAGCCTTGGCCTGGCCCCGGGGGGCCGCCTTCTTCGCCTTGTAGATCTCCGTCAAACGCTCGATGGCCGCATCCTGGGTCGCGAACCCGGACTCCTCCAACTGCCGCCCCGCCGCCGACCGGTACCGGACCCTGTAAGGATGGGGGCACTTCGACCACCGCGACCGCGGATGCTCACACTCCTTGAAAAACGACCCCATCCCACGAACCAGGACAGCGGAACCCATGGTTGCTGACTCCTCCACGACCGATGCTGGCAGCTTGCTGACCCTCACCGATCCGGAACACCGCTGACCTGCACTGATGCGCGCAGGATCCGCTATGTTCTGGAACTGGATCGGGCGGACGCAGGAGGAGATCGAGCAGGCGCGGCGGGACTGGATGGAAGGCTCCCGGTTCGGGGAAGTGAAGGGGTACGAGGGGGCGCCACTGCCCGCACCGGAACTGCCGTCGGTGCCGTTGAAAGCGCGAGGAAGGGTGCGCTGACCTGCAGGAATTCACCGAGGAGAAGCGCACCGGCGCCCTCGTCCTGGACAAGAACAACAAGGAGATCAAGCGCAGCGAGAACTGCCCCGGCGTCCACGGCTAGGCCCCATGAAGCGGTCCGGACGCACGAAGTCCAGGCCGTCGATGGTCTGTTTGCCGAGCGCCTCGTGTGCGGCGATGTGGCCATAGCCGGTGGCCATTTTGAAGCCTTTTCCGGAGAATCCGGTGGCACAGTAGACCCTGCTGTTCTCGTTCAGCCAGCCGAGGAGGGGATGCCTGTCCTCGGTGAAAAGGTCGGGGAAGGCGTCGGAGCGCACGATGGTGGGGGTCAGACCGGGAAGGAATTCGGTGACGATATCGGTGACCTTCTTTACTTCTTCCCGGGTGAGTTCCCTGGGCACGGAGTCCGGGTCGGGAGTTTTCCTGCCGCGTCCGTCCAGCGGTCCGTCCACCGATGCCTTGACCGTCACGCCGTCGACGGCGGGTGCGCCGTACAGGGAGCGATCGCCGTACAGCCGGCTGAAGATGGGGAAGTTCTCCGGCGAGAACTGCGTGCCGTCCTGGGCGATGAACCAGGTCAGGACGATCCGATGGGTTTCCGTGACGGCCTTGAGGTGGTCGGGCATGAGCCTGTGGGACCAGCCGCCCGACGCGACGATGACCTTCTCGAACGTCCAGGTTCTGTCGCCCGAGGTGACGACCACGCCGTGGCCGGTTTCGGTGATGCTGTCCACGGGTGTGTTCTGAAGGACGGTGGCGCCGTTCGCCCGGGCCGCCGCGACGGCGGCGCTGACGGCGCGGTCGGTGCGCAGAACGCCGGCGCGGGGGTCATAGACGGCGCAGTCGTCGGGGCGGAGGTTGTGCTGGGGGTAGCGGTCCGCCATCTCCTCCCGGCTGAGGACGCAGTGCTCGGCTCCGGTGATGCGCGTTGCATCGAGGAGGCTGTTGATGAAGGTGCCGTTCGCCGTCCCGATGGACAGGCCGCCGGTAATCGTGAGGATTTCCTGCCCGGTTTCCGCTTCGAGCTCGGCCCACAGACTGCGGGAGTGCTCGATGATGGGGGAGTAGTCGGGTTTCCCGAGGTAGACCATGCGGAACAGGCGGGTGTCCCCGCCCACGGCACTGCGGCCGTGGGCCGGAGTGGCGGCCTCGAAGCCCACTACCGAGTCGGACAGCCGGGAGGCCTGCCACAGTGCCATGCTTCCGATGCTGCCCAAGCCGATGACTGCGAGCTTTGCGTCCATGAGAGCAGTTTCCTTTTCGTCTACTCGTGAAGTCCGGCGAGTCGGCTGCCGAATCTGGCCAGGAGTGAGGTCTTGCTGGAACCCCTGCGCTCCTCCCACCAGTCGGCAACACCGAAGAGCCGGTACATGGCGTGAACGCCCAGCCAGCGGATGGGTTCCGGTTCCCACTTCGGTGCCCGGTAGCCGACCCAGGGGAGGGCGGTCCGCTCGGTTTCCTTCTCGAAGGCGAGCTCCACGAGAGTCCTGCCGCCGACGTAGGCCGACGTGACACCGTGTCCCGCGTAGCCGGTCGACGAGCCGATCCCGGAAGCCGGGTCCCAGTGCACGCCGCCGTTCCAGTCACGCGTGACGCCCAGGACTCCCGACCAGGCGTGATCCACCTCGAAGGGAACGCCCGGGAAGAAGGAACTGAGCTTCTGCGAGATCAGGTCAATGGTGGACTGGGCGGTCGCACCGGCTCCCCCCGTGCCGGACCCGAACCGGTAGGGGACACCGCGGCCGCCCATGGCGATACGGCCGTCCGACGTCCGCTGGGCATAGATGAACGTGTGCGCGGAGTCGCTGAGGCACTGCGGCCCGTCCCAGCCGATCTGCTGCCACGCCTCCTGCGGCAGGGGCTTGGTCACGATCATTGAGGAATTGACCGGGATCAGGGTCCGGCGGCCCAGCAGTTGTCCCGAATAGCCTTCGGTACAGATGAACGTCCTGGCAGCGGTGACGCGTCCGTCGGCCAAGGTGAGGGTCTTGCCCTCGACACTGTCCACTCGGCTGCCCTCGTAGATCCTGACCCCCAAGGACGTCAGGGTGTCGGCGAGGCCGTAGACCAGCTTCGCGGGATGGAACCGCGCGCAGTGCTTGTAGAAGAGCCCGCCGTGGACGGTGGAGATGTCGATCCGGCTGCGGAACTCCTCCCGGCCGAGCATGTGGACTTCGTCTTCGGCCAGCCCGTACTTCAGGTCGGCATCACGCCTGGTGACAAGCCGTCCCAGCCCCGCCCGAGTGTGGGCGGCGACGAGCGCGCCGCCCTTGTGCTGATCGGCATCGATGCCTTCGGCCTGCAGGATGTCCAGGACGGCGTCGACGCCGGCGACGAACTCCTGCTGCAGCGCCCGGCTCGCCTCCAACCCTCCCCCGGCGCGGGCGAAGGTGGCGCGGTTCCCCGGAGGCATCGCCGAGAGCCAGCCACCGTTGCGTCCTGATGCGCCGTAGCCCACCTGCTCGGCCTCGAACACGGCGACCGAGAGCGACGGTTCGAGCTTCTTGGCGAAGTACGCCGCCCACAGGCCGGTGTAGCCGCCGCCGACAATGGCCACGTCGACGGAGTCCTGGCCGGTGAAACGGGGGAACGAGGGCTTCTTGCCGGCCAGTTGGGCCACCCAGAAGCCGAGCTCTCCGTTTCGGGGTGGTACCGCGAGGGCGTTCATGGTGTGTCCTTCATCTGTCTCTGGGAACCGCGTGGGCCGCTGCTGGAAGGCGGTGCAGCCGCCGTTGACAGGGAGGGTTGTCCCGCTGATGTACGAGGACTCCGACGATGCGAGGAGGAGGACGGTGCGGCGAAGCCCTGCCCACGGTCGATGTTGGAGCCCGGCGACACCGATCACGGTGCGGGCCGGCCCTCCGTTCTCGCCCTGCACCGCGATGTGCGGTTCACTGGCCGCGTGGGCGACGTTCGACTGCTCACCGAAGTCCGGCGTGCCGGCCACCAGGACCAACATCAGTACGATCCGGGCCCGGTCCAGATCACGTCCCGGCCGACAACGCCCTCACCCAGCGGCTCACTGTCCCGGAAAGGCAGTCGGCCCGAGACGCAGATGCCTGAGCCCGCCGCCCGGTGGTGCACGAAGTACGGTCGGCGATGTCGGTGATCCGCTCGTAGCCGAGCCAGTGCTCGTCGTGCTCCCAGCCGCGGTCCATGTACACCTTGTTCTTGATGCCCATGATGGCCGCCGAGCGCAGGTCGTACATCGGGCTCGCGGAGACGTGGACGAGCTCGTCGGGTGTCACGCCGAGCTTGTCGAGCATGTAGTCGAACGCGCCGAGTCGCGGCTTGTAGACGCCCATCTCCTCGGCGCTGATGACGACCTCGAACGGGGCCTTGAGGTTCTCCGCGAGGCGCACGGCGTGCGCGGTGTCGCTGTTC
>NZ_JOCT01000035.1 GCF_000717875.1 Streptomyces sp. NRRL S-455 | reverse complement strand
GGCGCAGCCCGCCCCGGCCCCGCAGGCTCCGTCGGCCCCGGCACCGCAGCAGCAGGTCACCCCGGCTCCCGAGCCGGCCCCCGCCGCTCCGGCGCCCGCCCCGGCTCCGGCCCAGGCCCCGGCCGCTCCGGCCGCCGCCCAGCCGGCCGACGACGGCGCCTACGTCACCCCGCTGGTGCGCAAGCTCGCCGCCGAGAACGGCGTCGACCTGTCCACCGTCAAGGGCACCGGCGTCGGCGGCCGTATCCGCAAGCAGGACGTCGTCGCCGCCGCCGAGGCCGCGAAGGCCGCCGCCGCTGCCCCGGCCCCGGCCGCCGCCGCTCCGTCGGCCGCCAAGAAGGCCCCGGTGCTGGAGGCGTCCCCGCTGCGCGGCCAGACCATCAAGATGCCGCGGATCCGCAAGGTCATCGGCGACAACATGGTCAAGGCCCTGCACGAGCAGGCCCAGCTGTCCTCGGTCGTCGAGGTCGACGTCACCCGTCTGATGAAGCTGCGCGGCCGGGCCAAGGACGCGTTCGCGGCCCGTGAGGGCGTCAAGCTCTCCCCGATGCCGTTCTTCGTCAAGGCCGCGGCCCAGGCGCTGAAGGCCCACCCGGCCATCAACGCCAAGATCAACGAGGCCGAGGGGACCATCACCTACTTCGACACCGAGAACGTCGGTATCGCGGTGGACTCCGAGAAGGGCCTGATGACCCCGGTCATCAAGAACGCCGGTGACCTCAACCTGGCCGGCATCGCCAAGGCCACGGCGGAGCTCGCGGGCAAGGTCCGCGCCAACAAGATCACCCCGGACGAGCTGTCCGGCGCGACCTTCACCATCTCCAACACCGGTTCGCGCGGCGCGCTCTTCGACACGATCATCGTGCCGCCGGGCCAGGTCGCGATCCTCGGCATCGGCGCCACGGTCAAGCGCCCCGCCGTCATCGAGACGGAGGAGGGCACGGTCATCGGCGTCCGCGACATGACGTACCTGACCCTGTCCTACGACCACCGCCTGGTGGACGGCGCCGACGCCGCCCGCTACCTGACGGCGGTCAAGGCCATCCTGGAGGCCGGCGAGTTCGAGGTCGAGCTCGGCCTGTAGTCGCCGACCAGCGGTACGCATCGATGCCCCGTCCGGCCTTCCCGGGCGGGGCATCGTCGTGCCCGAAGGGGCGCGGGGCTGTATCGATGTGCGGCTCCGCCGCGTGAGCGCGAACAACCACAGACAACCGTCAGCCGAACGACCAGCCCACATCCCCCATGTAAGTCTCGTCTCACCTGCACCAAAGCACCCCCAGCCGCCCCACCAGCGGAGCGCCCCGGCCTTATTGTCTAAACGTCAAACCCCTTAAGGAGCTCACATGACCGCGCCCGTCATCCACTCGCTGCGCGAGCAGATCCGCGAGCACATCCTGGAGGGGATCATCAGCGGACGCTGGCAGCCGGGCGAGCGGATCGTCGAGCGCCGGATCGCCACGGAACTGGAGGTCAGCCAGACCCCGGTCCGCGAGGCCCTGCGCGAGCTGGAGTCGCTGCGCCTGATCGAGTCCGCTCCGAACAAGGGCGTCCGGGTACGCAACCTCACCGCCGCCGACCTGGAGGAGAGCTACCCGGTCCGGGCCGGCCTGGAGGCCATCGCGGCGGAGCTGGCCGCGCAGAGCCTGGCAGCGGACTGCTCCGCCCTGGAACCCCACGTCACCGCCCTGTACGAGGCGGACCGCGTCTCCGACGGCACCGGCCAGGTCCGCCACACCGTCGCCTTCCACCGCGAACTGGTCCGCGCCGCCGGCAACTCGGTCCTGCTGCACACCTGGGAAGGCCTCGGCATCGAGGTGTTCACGGCCCTGTCGATCCGCTGGCTCGGCACCCAGCAGCAGTCGTACGCGGAGGAGCACGAGGAGCTCGTCGCCGCCTTCAAGCGTCAGGACCCGAGGATCGCCGAGCTGGTGAAGGCCCACGTCCTGGGCTGCGCACCCCGGGCGTGACACCCGAGCGCACCCTCGCTCAAAAAGCTCCGACCTGCGAAAACCGCGCGAAAACCCGTCACCGCGTGCCACCGCCGAAGGCACCCCGTGCCTATTTTCTCGTGATCAAGAGGTTTTGCCCCTCAACCCTTTGATCGATCATCGATCAGGGAGTTACAGTCGCCGACGGGCTTGCCACCCAAGCTCTCCGCCCTGTCCTGCCAAAGACAAAGGGCACCCCCGATCCCCCTTACGTGAGGGAACCCCCTTCGACTGAGGAAGGCGGCGACATGACCGACCCCAACGCCATCCAGCCGAGCGAGCTCGACCAGCTCCCCGACCGGGACCCGGAGGAGACCGCCGAATGGCAGGCCTCCCTGGACGCGGTCACCAAGGCTGCCGGGCCGCACCGTGCCGCGTACCTGATGCGCCGCACGCTGGAGCGCGCCGAGGGCGCCGGCATCGCGCTGCCGAAGCTCCTCGAGACCGACTACGTCAACACCATCCCCACCGCCGCCGAGCCGGACGTGCCCGGTGACGCGGCGCTGGAGCAGCGGATCACCGCGTGGAACCGCTGGAACGCGGCCGCCATGGTGACCCGGGGCAGCAAGTACGGCGTCGGCGGCCACATCGCCACCTTCGCCTCCGCGGCCTGGCTCTACGAGACCGGCTTCAACCACTTCTTCAGGGGCAAAGAGGCCGACGGCTCCGGCGACCAGCTCTACATCCAGGGCCACGCCTCCCCCGGCATCTACGCCCGCGCGTTCCTCGACGGCCGGCTGAACGAGGAGCAGCTCGACAACTTCCGCCGGGAGTCGGGCGGCAACGGCCTGCCCTCCTACCCGCACCCGCGCCGGCTGCCCTGGCTGTGGGAGTTCCCCACGGTCTCCATGGGCCTCGGCCCCCTGTCGGCCATCTACCAGGCGCGCTTCAACCGCTACCTCACCAACCGCGGCATCAAGGACACCGCCGGTTCGCACGTGTGGGCGTTCCTCGGCGACGGCGAGATGGACGAGCCCGAGTCGACGGCGGCTCTCGCGCTGGCGGCCCGTGAGGAGCTCGACAACCTCACGTTCGTCATCAACTGCAACCTGCAGCGCCTCGACGGCCCGGTCCGCGCCAACTTCAAGATCGTGCAGGAGCTGGAGGCCCAGTTCCGCGGCGCCGGCTGGAACGTCGTCAAGACGCTGTGGGGCACGGCCTGGGACGAGCTGTTCCAGCTCGACACCACCGGCGCGCTGGTTCGCCGCCTGCGCCAGGTACCGGACGCGCAGATCCAGACGTACCAGACGCGTGACGCCGCCTACATCCGCCAGGACTTCTTCGGCGCCGACCCGGCGCTGGTGGAGCTGGCGAAGCTGCTCAGCGACGACAAGATCCTCGAGTGCTTCCACCTCTCGCGCGGTGGTCACGAGTCCCGCAAGGTGTTCGCCGCGTACAAGGCGGCCGTCGAGCACAAGGGCGCGCCGACCGTGATCCTGGCCCAGACGGTCAAGGGCCACACCCTCGGCGAGGGCTTCGCGTCGAAGAACGCCAACCACCAGATGAAGAAGCTGACGGTGGACGAGTTCAAGAACATGCGCGACCTGCTGGAGCTGCCGATCTCCGACAGCGCGTTCGTCGACGGCGTGGTCCCCTACGGCCACCCGGGCGCCGACTCCCCCGAGGTCCGCTACCTCCAGGAGCGGCGTGCCGCGCTCGGTGGTCCGGCCCCGGCCCGCCGCGTGCACCCGGTCGCGCCGCTGCCCGCCCCGGCGGAGAAGGCCTTTGCCTCCTTCGACAAGGGCTCGGGCTCGCAGAACGTGGCCACCACCATGGCGTTCGTCCGCCTGGTGAAGGACCTGGTCCGCGACAAGGAGACCGGCAAGCGCTGGGTGCCGATCGTCCCGGACGAGGCGCGCACCTTCGGTATGGAGTCGCTGTTCCCGTCGCTCGGCATCTACTCGCCGAAGGGCCAGACGTACGAGCCGGTCGACCGCGACCAGCTGATGTACTACAAGGAGGCCCAGAACGGCCAGATCCTCAACGAGGGGATCACCGAGGCCGGTTCGATGGCCGACTTCATCGCCGCTTCGACGTCGTACGCGACGCACGGCGAGGCGATGATCCCGTTCTACATCTTCTACTCGATGTTCGGCTGGCAGCGCACGGCCGACCAGATGTGGCAGCTCGGCGACCAGCTCGGCCGCGGCTTCCTCATCGGCGCCACGGCCGGCCGCACCACGCTGACCGGTGAGGGCCTGCAGCACGCCGACGGCCACTCCCCCGTCATCGCCGCGACCAACCCGGCGGCGCTGACGTACGACCCGGCGTTCGCGTACGAGGTCGC
This sequence comes from Streptomyces sp. NRRL S-455, assembly GCF_000717875.1. GTDB lineage: Bacteria > Actinomycetota > Actinomycetes > Streptomycetales > Streptomycetaceae > Streptomyces. The sequence goes on along the minus strand of NZ_JOCT01000035.1, from coordinate 80,201 downwards.
GGCCATCGTCAAGGACGGTCTGCGCCGGATGTACGGCGAGGCGGCCCCGGGCGAGGACCAGAACGTCTTCTACTACCTGACCGTCTACAACGAGCCGCTGCCGCAGCCCGCCAAGCCGTCCGTCGAGGGCATCGACGAGGGCATCGTCAAGGGCCTGTACCGCTTCAACACGGCGGAGTCGGCGGGCATCACGCCCCCGGCCAACGCCCCGCGGATCCAGCTGCTCGGCTCCGGCACGGCGATCCACTGGGCGCTCGAGGCGCAGCGACTGCTCGCCGACGAGTGGGGCGTGGCCGCCGACGTGTGGTCGGCGACGTCCTGGAGCGAGCTGCGCCGGGACGCCCTGGAGGCGGACGAGGCGCTGCTGCGCGGCGAGGAGCGGGTGCCGTTCGTCCGGCAGGCGCTGCAGGGCGCCGAGGGCCCGGTGCTGGCGGTCTCCGACTACATGCGCCAGGTGCCGGACCAGATCGCGCAGTGGGTCGAGCAGGACTGGTCCTCGCTGGGCGCCGACGGCTTCGGCCTCTCGGACACCCGTGAGGCGGCCCGCCGCCACTTCGGTGTCGACGCCGAGTCGATCGTCGTCGCGGCCCTGGCCCAGCTCGCGAAGCGCGGCGAGGTCAAGGCGACGTCCGTGAAGGAAGCGCGCGCGAAGTACGGTCTGTGAGAACGGACCGCTGAACGGCAGGCCCTCGCTCGGGGGTCCTCGCACTGTGAACGCCCCGGACGGGCATGGTGCGAGGGCCCCTTGGGCGGGGGCCTGCTGCATGATGTGGCCATGCGTGCTGCCCGGCTCATCAAGATGGTGCTGCTGCTCCAGTCCCGGCCCGCCATGACGGCCGCCGAGCTCGCCCGTGAGCTGGAGGTGTCGGAGCGGACGGTGACGCGGGACGCGCAGGCGCTGTCGGAGGCGGGCGTGCCGGTGTACGCGGACCGCGGCCGGGCCGGCGGGTACCGGCTGGTCGGCGGCTACCGGACACGGCTGACGGGGCTGCATCGCGGCGAGGCCGAGGCGCTGTTCCTGTCCGGGGTGCCGGGGGCGCTGCGCGAGATGGGCCTGGAGGACGCCGCCTCGGCCGCCCGGCTGAAGGTGTCGGCGGCACTGCTGCCGTCCCTCAGGGACGCCTCGAGGACGGCGGCGCAGCGGTTCCATCTGGACGCGCCGAACTGGTTCAAGGAGCCGCAGACGCCCGCGCTGCTGCCTGCCGTCGCCGACGCGGTGTGGGACGACCGGCGGATCACCGCCCGCTACCGGCGGGGCGAGGACGAGGTCGTCCGGGAGCTGGAGCCGTACGGGCTCGTGCTGAAGGCGGCCGTCTGGTACCTGTGCGCACGGGTGACGGGCGGGGCCTCCTTCCGGGTGTACCGGATCGACCGGTTCACGGCCGTGGACCCGGGCGAGGAGCGCTTCGAGCGGGAGCCGGAGTTCGACCTGCCCGCGTTCTGGGGGGAGCGGGCGGAGCAGTTCGCGCGGTCGATCCTGCGCGCGCGGGTCGTCGTACGGCTGTCCCTGGACGGCGTGCGCCGACTGCCGCACGTCCTCGATTCCCTGTCCGCCCGGGAGGCCCTGGAAGAGGCCGGGGCCCCGGACGGCGGCGGATGGGTGACGGTGGACCTGCCGGTGGAGTCCGAGGAGGTCGCGCACACGCAGCTGACGGGACTGGGCCCGGAGGTGGAGGTACTGGCGCCGGAGAGCCTGCGCGAGCGGTTCGCCGAGGACGCGCGGCGGCTGGCCGGGCTGTACCGGCCTGACGGACCGGCATGACGATCGCGCGCACTCCGGGTGCGCCCCTGTGCGGCAGGGCCGATGCTTGACCCGTGATGGACGAGACGGAGTTCTGGGAGCTGGTGGACGACGCCCGGGAAGCCGCCGAGGGCGACCCGGAGGAGCAGGCCGACCTGCTCGTGGAGCGGCTCGCCCAGCTGGACCCGGACTCGGTCCTGGACTTCGCCCGCCACTTCGAGTCCCGCTACAACCGGGCCTACCGCTGGGACCTGTGGGGCGCCGCCTGGGTGCTGCTCGACGGGGCGAGCGACGACGCCTTCGACTTCTTCCGGTGCTGGCTGATCGGCCAGGGCCGCGAGGTCTTCGAGGGCGCCCTGCACGACCCGGACGCGCTGGCCGAGCTGCTGGGCGACTTCGACGAGGAGATCGACGGCGACGGCGAGGAACTCGGCTACGCGGCGGACGAGGCCTACGAGCAGCTCACCGGTGTGGTCGCCCCCGACCTCGAGATCCCGCCGGCGCCCGCGGAACCGGAGGGCACCCCGCTCGACTTCGAGAACGAGCGGCAGCTGGCCGAGCGCTATCCGCGGCTGTGGGAGCGCTTCAAGGGCTGATCAACGTGGTGCGGCGGGGCCGCGTTGGCCTGGGCCAGGGCGGACGCGGTGGCAGCTGCCGGGCCCAGGACGACGGTCAGGGCGGCACGGAGCACCGCGAAGGGACCTCTGGACGCTCCTGGCCGGGTGCGCACCGCCGTGTCACTCGTACGGTCGCTGTTCAAGATCCCCACCTCCGGTCGGCCGACTGTGCGGACGACCGTAGGGGGCCGGGATCTGAGGCGCCTGCGCGCTGGCTGTGGCCTTTCTGTGCACCGGGCGGGCGGCCCTGCAGGCGCGCCGCCAGCTGTCTGATCTCCGGCAGGCGGGCGTGCAGGGCGGCGCCGGGACAGCTGGTCATGTAGCCGTCGTCGTGGCCCGCCAGGGCGGGCAGCTCGGCGGTGGTGCCGGCCGCGTACCGGCTGAGGCCGTTGCTGGAGACCAGGCGGACGCTCGCCCGTGGGTCGATGCCGGTCATACCCAGCTTCCAGGCGGACAGGGCGGCGATCGCGTGGATCATCGGCCGCGGTACGGGTACGCCCGCGGTGAAGGTGCCGAGGGCGGCGATGCCCGTGGTGCGGTGGTTGAAGCCCTGGGTGTGGGCGCCGGTGACGGCCCGCTCGACACCGCCGGCCCGGCCCTCGTAGACGGTGCCGCAGCGGTCGACGACGAAGTTGTAGCCGATGTCGTCCCAGTCGCGGGTGCCGGTCTGGCCGGTGTACAGGGCCCGGATGATGCGGGGCGCGTCGGCGCAGTCGTAGCCGTTCGGCGAGTCGGTGTGGTGGACGAAGACGGCGGCGACGCGGTCGTCGTAGCGCGGGCGGGGCTGCCGTCGGGCGGCGTCGCCCAGCCACTGCGATCTTGGCACGATGTGCGGGCGCGGGGCGGCGTGGGGCGTGGTGGTGGGGCGGGCCGTGGCCGGGCGGGCGCTGGTCTCGGCGGCGTCCTCGACGCCGTAGGCGCACAGCACCAGCGCGGCGACGGCCGCGAGGCCCGGCAGGCAGCCGAGCAGCGCCCGGGCGGCACGCGGCAGTCCGGCTGTGCCGGGTGTCCGGGCGTCGCGGTGCCTGCGCGCACCCCGCCGTCCACCGAAGACACGCATGGTCCCACTGTCGGACTGAACCGGTCCGTCCGCGATGTGTGATGTGCCACCCGGTGGAACCATCGTCACGGTCCGCGACGTTTTCGCGAGTGCACGGTGCGTGGCCGATTCCGATCATCCACGCGCGGGTGACTGATCACCGGGAGCTCCCCCCACGTACTAAGGGGTTCCGAGAGAAAGAAGGCGTGCGTGGACCTGCTCGACATCCTGCTGTTGCTGGTCGTCCTGGCCTACGCGGCGTCCGGCTACCGGCGCGGGCTGGTGGCCGGCTGTGTGTCGCTGGCGGGCTTCGTCGGCGGTGCGGTCGTCGGCGTGTGGGTCCTGCCGTGGGTGATGGGTCTGGTGGAGCCGGGGACGACGCAGGCGACGCTGACGGCGGTGTTCACGGTGCTGCTCCCGGCGGTGGTGGGCCACGAGCTGGCGGGCCGCCTGGCGCTGCGGCTGCGGCGGGAGCTGGACAGGGGCCCGCTCAGGGTGGCGGACGGGATCGGCGGGGCCGTGGCCAACTCGGTCGCCGTGCTGATCGTGGCGTGGGTGGCCGCGAGCGTCCTGGGCGCCTCCTCGTCGCCGCTGGTCACGTCGGCGATCCGGGACTCGCGGCTGCTCGGCGCGGTGCAGCGGACGATGCCGGACACCACTCCGGCCTGGTTCTCGGAGGCCACGTCCGCGCTGACCGAGGCGGGTTTCCCGCAGGTCTTCAACCCGTTCGAGAACGAGTCGGTGGCCGAGGTCGCCGAGCCCTCCGGCGACAGCGTCACGGCGGCCGCCACCAACGCCGCCAAGCTGAGCACGGTGAAGGTCGAGGGCGTCGCCGGCACCCAGGGCCGCGAGGGCAGCGGCTTCGTGTACGCGCGCGAGCACGTGATGACCAACGCCCACGTGGTGGCCGGCATCGACGAGCCGACCGTGCAGATCGGCGGGGTCGGGCGGACGTACGAGGCCCGGGTGGTGCTCTTCGACTCGCAGAAGGACGTGGCGGTGCTGTACGTGCCGGGTCTCAAGGCGCCCGTGCTGCGGTTCGTCGACGAGGCCGAGCGCGGCGACTCGGCGGTCGTCGCGGGCTATCCGGAGGACGGCGCCCTGGACTTGCAGGCCGCGACGGTGGCGAACCGGGTCCGTGCGACGGGCCAGAACATCTACAACGACGGCATCGTCACCCGGGAGATCTACTCCATCCGTTCCACGGTCCGCCCCGGCAACTCCGGAGGCCCTCTGCTGACGACGGACGGCCGGGTGTTCGGCGTGGTCTTCGCCCGTTCCACCTCGGACGCGGAGACCGGCTACGTCCTGACGGTTGCCGAGGTCGGCTCCGACGCGAAGCGCGCGGCGAGCGCGACGGCACCGGTGGACACGGGAGCTCCCGCCCCTTCGTGACGTCCGGTCAGTCGGCCGTGAGGGAGCACCCCATGAGCACGTCGTCGACGTACGCGCCGTCGAGGAAGAACTCCTGCGGCAGTACTCCCTCCACCACGAATCCCTCGGACTCGTAGAGGTGCCGGGCGGGCGTGTTGTGGGCGAGCACGCGCAGGGTGACGCGGCGCGCCCCCAGGTGCCGCGCCTCCTCCCGCGCCGCCCGCAGCAGGGCCCGCCCCACACCCCGGCCGCGTGCCTCCTCCGCGACGGCGAGCCCCCGGATCATCCGCACGTGGGCGTTGCAGGCGAGCGGCGTCGCAGTCCCCAGCCGGAGGTAGCCGGAGACGACTCCGTCGAGTTCGGCGACGAGGCACTCCCGCGCCGGGGCCCGCTCGGTGAAGAACGGACCGTACGGCGGCTCCGGGCGGGGCTGCACGGCGTGCAGCGGCGACCAGGTGGCGCGGTCGAGGTGCCCGAGCGGCTCCTCGTCGTCGAGCCGTGCGCGTCGTATGCGCGGGGTCGGCATGGCGGTCGTGCGTGGCGTCGGCATGGCGGTCAATCTACGTCTGCCGCTGCGTCTCCCAACGAGGTTTTTATCCCGCTGACCGGCAAGATTGAGCCATGCGACGCATCGCGGTGACCGGCGCATCCGGTCTCATCGGCAGCGCCCTGGTGCGGTCCCTGACCGCGGACGGGTACGAAGTGGTGCGCCTGGTGCGCCATGCGCCCCGGGCGGCGGAGGAGGTCCGGTGGGACCCCGAGGGCGGGCGGGTGGACGCGGCCGGGCTCGCGGGGTGCCACGCGGTGGTCAACCTGGCGGGTGCCGGCGTCGGCAGCCGCCGCTGGACCGATGACTACAAGCGGCGGATCCGCGACAGCAGGGTGAACGGCACGGCGACGCTCGCCCGGGCGGTCGCCTCGCTGGACGACGCGGAGCGGCCGCGGGTCTTCGTGAACGGCAGCGCCATCGGCTACTACGGCGAGACCGGTGACCGTACCGTCGACGAGAGCGCCCCGGCGGGCGAGGGTTTCCTGCCCTCCCTGTGCGTGGAGTGGGAGGGCGCCACGGCTCCGGCCCGGGAGGCCGGCGTCCGCACGGTGTTCACCCGGACCGGGCTGGTCGTGTCCCGCGAGGGCGGGGCGTGGGAGCGGCTGTTCCCTCTGTTCCGGGCGGGGCTCGGCGGACGCATGGGCGACGGACGGCAGTACTGGTCGTTCGTCGCGCTGCACGACGAGGTCGCCGCGATCCGGCACCTCATCGACACCGACGGCCTGTCCGGGCCGTTCAACGTCACCGCGCCGAACCCCGCGCGGAACCGTGAGATCACGGCGGCCATGGGGCGTGTGCTGCACCGCCCGACGCTGTTCGCCGTGCCGGCGCCGGTGCTGCGGACCGTGCTCGGCGAGATGTCCGGTGATGTGCTCGGCAGCGCCCGGGTGCTGCCGACGCGACTGCTGGAGTCGGGATTCCGGTTCGCCTTCCCGGAGATCGAGGGGGCGATCCGGGCGGCGCTGTGAGGGCTCGCGGCCGTTGTGCAGGGGCCCGCGCACCACGACCGGCGGTTCTGAGACAGCCCTTCACACCGCACACCAGCCGCCTGCGACCACTTCATGCCCATAAGACGTCCGTATGCGACCGTCGTGCGACCGTGCCCTGCCCATGCGCGACTCCCTCTGACCGATCACGGCCCTACCCTCGACCAGAACTCGCGTATCCCTGCGGCCTGTTGAGGGCATGACGTCTCCAGCGCCCGCGCAACCTCGAGGAGGGGCACGTGCTTGAGCCCGCGTACCAGGCGGACGTGGTCGTCGTGGGGGCCGGGGTCGCCGGACTCTCGGCCGCGCACCGGCTGACCAGCGCAGGAGTGACGACCATGGTCCTGGAGGCCGCCCACGGCGTCGGCGGCCGCATGGCGACGGAGAAGGTCGACGGCTTCCGGCTCGACAGGGTCGGCCAGTTGCTGTCCACGGCGTATCCGGAACTACGACTGACACCCGGTCTGGGCGGCCTGGTGCTCCGTCCCTTCGCGCCCGGTGTCCTGTTGCACGGCGACGGGCGCCACCATCGCGCGGGCGTCCAGACCGGCGCAGGGGGCGCACGGGGCGCCCTGCACGCGGTACGTGCCCTGGCGAGCGCCCCCCGACCGCCGTCGGCGTCCCGCCCGCCCAGGAGGCCGGTGGCCGTACCCGGCAGGCAGGTCTCCGCGCCCCGGAGCCGGTCCGGGGCCCCGCTGGGCACGGCCGTCGACCAGGCCCGGCTGGGCGCCGCGTTGTCCCGACTGGCCGGCACCCCCGCCGAACGGCTGCTGGCCCGGCCGGAGTTGCCCGCCGGCGAGGCCCTCGCGGCCCGCGGGCTGCCCTCCCGGACGATCGACGGCTTCCTGCGCCCGCTGCTCGCGGCCCTGTTGTGCGACCCGGACCTGACGACGTCGAGCCGGTGCGCCGACCTCGCGCTGCGCGCCTTCGCGAGCGGCCGGCTGTGCGTGCCGGAGGGCGGGGCGGAGGCCCTGCCCGAGCTGCTGGCGAGCACGTTGCCGCCGGGTTCGGTACGTACCGGCGTGCGCGTGACCTCCGTGTCGACGAACTCGGTGACCACGGCCGAGCACGGTGAGATTCGCTGCCGGGCAGTGCTGGTGGCCACGGACGCCCGGGCCGCGGCCGAGTTGCTGCCCGGGCTGCGGGTGCCGGAGTTCCATCCGGTGACGGTGGTCCATCACACGACCGACGAGCCTCCGGGAACGGGAGCGTCCCTGTTGCTCGACGCGGACCTGGGCGGGCCGGTCGCCCACACGGCCGTGGTCAGCCGTGTCGATCCCACGCGAGCCCCGGCGGGGCGGGTGCTGGTGTCGTCGACGGTGCTGGGACGACCGCCGGGTGATGTGGACACGGCGGTGCGGATGCATCTGGCGCGGTTGTACGGGGTGTCGACGGCTCGGTGGGAGACCTTGGCCGTGTACCGGACGCGGGAGGCCGTGCCGGCGATGCGGCCGCCGCATGATCTGCGGCGGCCGGTGCGGTTGCTCGCCGGTCTGTATGTGTGCGGGGATCACCGGGACACCAGCACGGTCCAGGGTGCTCTGCACTCCGGGCATCGGGCGTCGGCGGCGATATTGGCGGACCTCGGGGCCGGGCGGCCTCTGCATGTCGCCGACCCCGTGCCTACTGCTCCGCGGGCTGCATAGGTTGTTTGTCGGGCGCGGGTGGGTGGGGGGTTCTCGCGCCCACGCGGCGGAGCCGCACATCGACACAGCCCCGCGCCCCTGAAAAGAGGGTGTCTTACCCCAAAGCCGATACCTTGTCGCGGTAGGTCCGCACCGGAGCGGCGTCCTTGTACGGCTCCAGTCTCCGCTCGAAGTCCCTCACGTACTCCACCGCCCGCACCGAGCGCATCTCCGCGGCCTGGCCCGCCGCCTCCGCGGCCAGCTGGCAGGCCTGGTCGAGTTCGCCGAGGCCCAGGCGGGCCGTGGCGAGGACCACGCGGCAGAAGAGGCGGCTGCGGGCGTAGGCCGGGGCGCGGAGCTGGAGTGAGCGCTCCGCGTGCTGGGCGGCGGCGCGGAACTGCTGCAGATCGCGGTGGCAGTGGCCGAACTCGTCGGCGAGCTGCGCCTCGTCGAAGGACCTGGCCCAGTACGGGACCTCGTCCCCGGGCCGGGCCGTCTCCAGGGCGCGCTCGGCGCGGACCAGGGCCGCCGTGCAGGCCCGGACCTCGCCGAGCACGCCGTGGCCTCGCGCCTCGGAAGCGTGCAGCAGCGCCTGGACGACGGGCGGGCCGGAGGTGCCGACGCCCTGCTGCGCCACGCGGGCGAGCTGGACGGCTTCCCGGCCGTGCCCGAGGTAGACGGCCTGCCGGCTCATGGTGACCAGCACGTACGCCCCGTACGTCCGGTCCCCGGCAGCCTGGGCGAGGCGGAGCGCCTGCACGAAGTAGCGCTGGGCGAGCCCGTGCGCGGCGATGTCGTACGACGTCCAGCCCGCGAGCCGGGTGAGGTCGGCGGCTGCCGCGAAGAGGCGGCGGCCGGTCTGCTCGCCGTAGGTGCCGCGCAGCATCGGTTCACACTCGTGCTCCAGGTATCGCACCAGAGCCTGGCGGGCGTGGCCGCCGCCGTAGGCGTCGTCGAGGGTGCGGAACAGCTCGCCGACCGAGCGCAGGGCGGCGATGTCCCCGGCGGTCACCTTCTGGCCGGGTCCGCGTTCGACCTGGCCGCGCTGGCGGGGCAGGGACGGCACGCCCTGCCCGTCCGGGGGGCGGAGGGCGGGGCGGCCCGGCGCCGGGACACGGACGGCGGCCGGCTCGCCCCGGGCGACCTTCTCGTCGGCACGGCCGATCAGCCAGTCCCGGCTCGGCACGACGAGCCCGGCCGGGGTGAAGGCGATCTTGCGCAGCTCGGCGTGACTGCCGGAGTCCTTGCGCCACAGCCCGCTGACGATGTCGACGGCCTCCTCGGGAGTGGCGGCGAACTCCAGCCCCGCGTAGACGGGGGCGCAGGCGTCCAGGCCGAGGTCCTGGGCGGTGAGGCGGCGGCCCAGGCGCCGGGTGAAGACCTCGGCGATGAGGGCGGGCGTGGTGCCCCGGGGCTGCTGGCCCCGCAGCCACCGGGTGACGGATGTCTTGTCGTATCTGAGGTCGAGCCCGTGTTCCAGACCGAGCTGGTCCACGCGACGGGCGAGTCCCGCGTTGGAGAACCCCGCTTCTGCGATGAGCGCGGCGAGCTGTCGGTTGGGGGTGCGCTGCGCGGGTCGTTCCGTCATCTGTGGTGCGGTCTCCTGCCTTCCGGCCTTGGGGGTGTGCGCGGATCGCCTGTGAGCAGGCCTTATGCCTTACTGGACGGCGCGAATGTAGCGGAGAGTAAGCACCCCATCACACATTTTCCCGGACATTCATCCGATCGTGTGAGGATTGACCCCAGGACTGACGCGTCCGGGCCGGACGTACAGTGACTTGGGCGCGTTACGTGCCTTACACACCCGTTCGAGGGAGGCGCTTGCCGTGAGTGAGTTGCGGTTCGTCCGCATGGGGTTCGGTGACGAGGCCGTCGAGTACCAGGAGGCGTGGGACGAACAGCGCCGGGTGCACGCGGCGCGCTTCGCCGACGAGGTCCCCGACACCGTGCTGCTCCTGGAGCACCCGCCGGTCTACACGGCGGGACGGCGCACCGCGGACAACGAGCGGCCCCTCGACGGCACGCCCGTCGTCGACGTGGACCGCGGCGGCAAGATCACCTGGCACGGCCCCGGGCAGCTGGTGGGCTACCCGATCCAGAAGCTCCCGCGCCCGGTGGACGTGGTGGCCCACGTGCGCCGGCTCGAGGAGGCCCTGATCCGCACCTGCGCGGAGTTCGGCCTGGAGACCACCCGCGTCGAGGGACGCAGCGGTGTGTGGGTCCTGGGAGACCCGGTGGAACAGCGCCCCCTGAGCGGGGGGCTGGCCCTGGACTTCGACCCCCGTCTGCACGACGAGGAGTTCGACCCGCGCATGAACGGCCCGGAGTACGCACCCTCGAACGCGGGCCAGCGCCGGGAGGACCGCAAGATCGCCGCGATCGGCATCCGTGTGGCGAAGGGCGTCACCATGCACGGCTTCGCACTCAACGTGAACCCCGACAACAAGTGGTTCGACCGGATCATCCCCTGCGGCATCCGGGACGCGGGCGTCGCGTCCCTGGCGGCCGAGCTCGGCCGGGACGTGACGATCCAGGAGGTCCTGCCGGTGGTGGAGCGGCATCTGAAGGAGGTCCTGGAGAACGCCGAGCTGAAGCCCAGGGAGATCGAGAGGACGCCGGCGGCATAACCGCGCGCGTGGAGGCGCTGGCACCCACGCAGGCATTCAAAACCACGGGCGTACCCTTGAGGGCGCCGAAGAATCAAACGCTAGGGAGCCGGTCGTGTCCGCAGTCGCACCCGACGGACGCAAGATGCTGCGCCTGGAGGTCCGCAACAGCCAGACCCCCATCGAGCGCAAGCCCGAGTGGATCAAGACCCGGGCGAAAATGGGTCCCGAGTACACGAAGATGCAGAACCTCGTGAAGAGCGAGGGCCTGCACACGGTCTGCCAGGAAGCCGGCTGCCCGAACATCTACGAGTGCTGGGAGGACCGGGAGGCGACCTTCCTCATCGGCGGCGACCAGTGCACCCGGCGCTGCGACTTCTGCCAGATCGACACCGGCAAGCCCGAGGCGCTCGACCGTGACGAGCCCCGTCGCGTGGGTGAGTCCGTGGTCGCGATGGACCTGAACTACGCCACCATCACCGGCGTCGCCCGCGACGACCTGGAGGACGGCGGCGCCTGGCTGTACGCCGAGACGGTGCGCCAGATCCACCAGCAGACCGCCGGCCGCGCGGACGGGCGGACGAAGGTCGAGCTGCTGGCCCCCGACTTCAACGCCGTCCCCGAGCAGCTGGAAGAGGTCTTCTCCTCCCGCCCCGAGGTCTTCGCGCACAACGTCGAGACGGTGCCGCGGATCTTCAAGCGGATCCGCCCCGGCTTCCGCTACGAGCGCTCCCTGAAGGTGATCACCGAGGCCCGCGACTACGGCCTGGTCACCAAGTCGAACCTGATCCTCGGCATGGGCGAGACCCGTGAGGAGGTCAGCGAGGCGCTCAAGCAGCTGCACGACGCCGGCTGCGAGCTCGTGACCATCACGCAGTACCTGCGCCCGAGTGTCCGCCACCACCCCGTGGAGCGCTGGGTCAAGCCGCAGGAGTTCGTGGAGCTGCAGGAGGAGGCCGAGCAGATCGGCTTCTCGGGCGTGATGTCCGGCCCGCTGGTGCGGTCCTCGTACCGCGCCGGGCGGCTCTACCGGATGGCCATGGAGCAGCGGGACGCGCACATCACGGCCCAGGCCGTCTGACGGAACGTCACCGCCCCTTCCCCCCGGGGCCGAGACCAGCGTGTGAATTCGCGCACAAGGTACTACTCGCCGGTAGCGGCCGATATGACGCGGTCCTGACCGTCCTCGCAGATGAGGGCGTATGTCAGGACCGCGTCCGCGTTCCGCCGTTCCCCGCCGGGGCTTCATGGGCGTTTGACCGGTCGGTCACGCCCTGGTAACACCAAACAGTGACGCTGGACTCACAGCACGTACACCCGCTTCTAGGGGGGACCTCACCATGCAGGCCGCACCCGTTCGCGCCACCGCGATTCCGTCCTTCACGACCGCCCTGCGTGCCGTCGAGTCGCTGCTGATGAGCAGCGGTCAGCGCACCGCCCGCCGCAACGCCTGGACCTCCGTGCTCGAGGACCGCCGTCGCGCCAAGGACCGGGTCGAGGCGCAGCGCGTCCTCGACCAGTCCGTGTCCGTTTCCGTCCACCCCTGAAGCCAGGTCTGCCACCCCCGCGAGCCCCGGCGGACACTGCCGTCGTAGGCGCTTGTGGGGCCACGTAGACTTCGTGGCATGGCGAGGAAGGAACCTGCAGCGGACGCTGCGAACCCCGGGCGACTGAAGCAGATCGCCCTGACCTACAAGATGACCCGCAGGGCCGACAAGAAGATCGGTCTTGTGCTCGCGGCTGTCGGAATCGTCACCTTCGGTGTCTTCCTCGCGATCGGTTTCTTGATCGGTCACCCCATCTATCTCGGCATCCTGGGCCTCCTGCTCGCCTTCCTCGCGACGGCGATCGTGTTCGGGCGCCGGGCCGAGCGGGCCGCCTTCGGGCAGATGGAGGGCCAGCCCGGTGCCGCGGCGGCGGTGCTCGACAACATCGGCCGGGGGTGGACGACGACCCCCGCGGTGGCGATGAACCGCAACCAGGACGTGGTGCACCGCGCGGTCGGCAAGGCCGGCATCGTGCTGGTCGCCGAGGGCAACCCGAACCGGGTGAAGTCCCTGCTGGCCGCCGAGAAGCGGAAGATGAACCGCATCGTCGCGGACGTCCCCGTGCACGACCTGGTCGTGGGCACGGGCGAGGGCCAGGTCGAGCTGAAGAAGCTGCGCACGACCATGCTGAAGCTGCCCCGCGTACTGAGCGGCCCGCAGGTCACCTCCACCAACGACCGGCTGCGCGCCCTGGGCGACCTGATGAGCAACATGCCGCTGCCGAAGGGGCCGATGCCGAAGGGCATGCGGCTGCCGAAGGGCGGACCGAACGGTCGCTGACCGCCCGTACCCGACATGAACGAGGGGCGCCCGGATCACTCCGGGCGCCCCTCACTCGTATCTCCGGGTCAGCTGCGGGTCAGATGCGGACCTCGACCGTGCCGGCCAGCCGGTCGTGCAGGCCACGGCCGTCGCGGTCCCAGATCAGGGCGGGGATCGCGAGGAAGAGCAGGACCGTGCGCAGCACCGCGCGCCACGGACTGACCCGGCCGGTGTCCAGGGCGGCCACACGCAGACCGAGGAGCCGCTTGCCCGGTGTGAAGCCGACCGTACCGACCGTGAGGGCCATCAGCGCGAACATGATGAGTGGCGCCCAGATCTGGGCCGCCTCGTTGTAACTCTGCGTGATAAGGCCGTATGCGATCAGGAGGCTCAGGCCCCAGTCCACGGCGAGTGCGGCGAGCCGTCGCCCCGGCCGGGCGATCGAGCCGGGTCCCTCCTCGGGCAGACCGAGCTGCTCACCCCGGTAACCGAAGTCGACACCGGCCTCTTCCGCGGCCGCGCGGGGCCCGGAAAGCCACGATCCGAGTGCTTGCCTGTTGTCCACCCGTCCACGGTACTGCGCCCGGAAATGACCAGGGCACGGCGGGGTGCGTCGGGGCTACGGTGGAACCTGAGCCGGTTAACTTGTGCGAAACAAACGAGTCACGCCAGAGAAACCACCCGTCCCTAGGGTCGAGGTCAGCGTGTGCCACCCGCACTGGCCGCACGAACGAACTACCACCCCGGCGGGACGGTCGGGAGTAGGAGGAGCTGGATGTTCCAGAACGCCGACGAGGCCAAGAAGTTCATCGCGGACGAGGACGTCAAGTTCATCGACGTCCGCTTCTGCGACCTCCCGGGCGTGATGCAGCACTTCACCGTGCCTGCGGAGGCGTTCGACGCTGACGAGGAGCTCGCCTTCGACGGCTCCTCGATCCGCGGTTTCCAGGCCATTCACGAGTCCGACATGGCGCTGCGCGCGGACCTGTCGACCGCCCGGGTCGACCCGTTCCGCCGCGACAAGACGCTGAACATCAACTTCTTCATCCACGACCCGATCACGGGCGAGCAGTACTCCCGTGACCCGCGGAACGTGGCGAAGAAGGCCGAGGCCTACCTCGCGTCGACCGGCATCGCGGACACCGCGTACTTCGGCCCCGAGGCCGAGTTCTACGTCTTCGACTCCGTCCGCTTCGCGACCAGCGCGAACGAGTCCTTCTACCACATCGACTCCGAGGCCGGCGCCTGGAACACCGGCGCCCTCGAGGACAACCGTGGTTACAAGGTCCGCTACAAGGGCGGCTACTTCCCGGTCCCGCCGGTCGACCACTTCGCCGACCTGCGCGCCCAGATCTCCCTGGAGCTGGACCGGGCCGGCCTGAAGGTCGAGCGCCAGCACCACGAGGTGGGCACCGCCGGCCAGGCCGAGATCAACTACAAGTTCAACACGCTGCTCGCCGCCGCCGACGACCTCCAGCTCTTCAAGTACATCGTGAAGAACGTGGCGTGGCAGAACGGCAAGACCGCGACCTTCATGCCGAAGCCGATCTTCGGTGACAACGGCTCGGGCATGCACGTCCACCAGTCGCTGTGGCAGGGCGGCTCCCCGCTCTTCTACGACGAGGCCGGTTACGCGGGCCTGTCGGACACCGCCCGCTACTACATCGGCGGCATCCTCAAGCACGCCCCGTCGCTGCTGGCCTTCACCAACCCGACGGTGAACTCGTACCACCGCCTGGTCCCCGGCTTCGAGGCCCCGGTCAACCTGGTCTACTCGCAGCGCAACCGCTCCGCGGCCATGCGTATCCCGATCACGGGCTCGAACCCGAAGGCCAAGCGCGTCGAGTTCCGCGCGCCCGACTCCTCCGGCAACCCGTACCTGGCCTTCTCGGCGCTGCTGCTCGCCGGCCTGGACGGCATCAAGAACAAGATCGAGCCGGCCGAGCCGATCGACAAGGACCTGTACGAGCTCGCCCCCGAGGAGCACGCGGGCGTCCCGCAGGTCCCGACCTCGCTCCCGGCCGTCCTCGACTCCCTCGAGGCCGACCACGAGTTCCTCCTCCAGGGCGACGTGTTCACGCCGGACCTGATCGAGACGTGGATCGACTACAAGCGCACGAACGAGATCGCGCCGCTGCAGCTGCGTCCGCACCCGCACGAGTTCGAGCTGTACTTCGACGTGTGATCGACGTGTGATCCACGCCTGATCCAGGCAGACCGCTCGCGCCCCCGCTGTGCTCCACGCAGCGGGGGCGCGGGCGTATGTTCTATTCTGCTGGCAGGATCACACGGGGGTGGAGCGGCAATGCCCGAGCACGAACAGGACGGCCAGGAGCGCGAGTTCGACCTCAGATGGGCGGACAGCGCCGAACACAAGGAGCCCTCGGCGCGGGCGCGTAT
Organism: Streptomyces sp. NRRL S-455; assembly: GCF_000717875.1. Lineage (GTDB taxonomy): Bacteria > Actinomycetota > Actinomycetes > Streptomycetales > Streptomycetaceae > Streptomyces. The sequence continues at coordinate 64,954 of NZ_JOCT01000035.1, read as the reverse complement.
GCTCGCCGCGCGCTGGAAGGACAACCCACCCGGGCCCGTCCCCTTCCGCGCCGATCCCGACCACAGGTCCTCCGGCCGCCGCTCCCGGTCGTCCTGGATCTCCACGGCCATCGTCCTCGGCAGCCTCGCGGCGGTGATTCTGCTGCTCGGGTACATCAACTTCCGGCCGCCCTACTAGAGCGTGCGGGCTGCTAGCGTCCGCCCGGTGAACGACGACGGCGTGTACGTGGGCAACGCGGGCCAGGACGCGGCGCTGGACCGGGGGTGGCTGCTCGGGCACTTCAAGGGTGTCGGGGATGTGCGGCGCAGCGAGGCCGTCGAGGTCAAGTGGGGTGTCCACCCCCGGGGTGACGAGCGGGCCCAGTGCGTGCGGGGCGAGGAGCGCACGGCGCTGCTGGTGCTGATCAGTGGGCGGTTCCGGGTGGCGCTGCCCGGGCGCAGCGTGCTGCTGGAGCGACAGGGCGACTACGTCGTGTGGGGGCGCGGCGTCGATCACTCGTGGCGGGCGGAGGAGCAGTCGGTCGTGCTCACCGTCCGGTGGCCGTCCGTGCCCGGATACGCGGTGGCCGGCGAGGGCTGACGCCTTTGCCCGTCCTGGGGGCGATCACGACCCGTTCATGGGCGTGGCCGGGTGCACACTGGCAGTGGGACGAGTGCCTGACTGCGGGGTGAGGCGGATGCACAGCCGTTTCCGGACCGACCGGCGGTTGACCACCCGGATGGGGGTCACACTGTTCCTGCTCGGCCTGCTGTACGTGGGGTTCGTCGCCACGCTGATCGTGCTGCTGAAGTCGTGGGTGCTGGTCGTCGTGATCGCGGCGGCGTTGCTGGGGGCTCAGTACTGGTTCTCGGACCGGGTCGCGCTGTTCGCGATGCGCGGGCGGGTCGTGGAACGGGAGGAGTATCCCGAGCTGCACGGGGTGGTGGACCGGCTGTGCGCCATCGCGGACATGCCGAAGCCGGTGGTCGCCGTCTCCAACATGGACATGCCGAACGCGTTCGCGACCGGGCGGAACGCCGACCATGCCGTGGTCTGTGTGACGACGGGGCTGCTGAGGCGGCTGGAGCCGGCCGAGCTGGAGGGCGTACTCGCGCACGAGTTGTCGCACGTGGCGCACAAGGACGTCGCCGTGATCACCGTCGCCTCGTTCCTCGGCGTGATCGCGGGACTGATCGTGCGGTTCGCCTTCTACTCGCAGTTGTTCGGCGAAGGCCGCCGAGACCAGAACACGGCGGCGATCTTCGCCGCGGTGATGGGGGTGTCGGCGGCCGTGTACGCGATCAGTTTCCTGCTGATCCGGGCGCTGTCCCGGTACCGGGAGCTGGCCGCGGACCGGGCGGCGGCCCTGCTCACCGGCCGGCCCTCGGCGCTGGCCTCCGCGCTCACCAAGGTCTCCGGCGACATCGCCCGCATCCCGACCGAGGACCTGCGCACCGCCCAGGCCTTCAACGCCTTCTACTTCACCCCGGCACTCGGCCGCGAGCCCGGTGTCGCACGGCTCTTCTCGACCCACCCGAGCCTGGAGCAGCGGCTCGACCAGTTGGGCCGGATCTCCGCCGAGCTGGGCGAGACGACGGCGCCCGGAGGGGTGTGAGCGGGGCATGGGGCTGCTGGACATCCTGCTCGGCCGGACCAAGCCGGTCGCGGCGGATCTCGACCGGCTCTTCGCACTGCCGTCGGCGGCCGTGACCCTGGAGGCCGCGGCCGGCTTCACACCGACCGGGCAGGGCGCGGTGTGCTTCGCCACGGCCGAGGGCGCGGCCTTCGAGCAGACCCACCGAGAGGTGCGGGCACTGCTCGACGCGGACACCGACCGCGAGGGCCCGCCGGTGGAACTGCGGCAGGACGATTACGGCTACTCCTGGCTGGTCTCGCACCGCGCCCCCGGCCTGCTTCCCGAGCTCGTGAACGACCTGCACGCCGTCAACAGCCAGCTGGAGGTCAACGGGTTCGGACCTCAACTGCTGTGCTCCCTGGCCGGGTTCCGGGACCGGTCCGGACGGCGGCTCGCGCTGGTCTACCTCTACAAGCGAGGCACCTTCTACCCGTTCGCGCCCCTGCCGGGCGGGACGGAACGACGTGACAACGCACTGGAACTCCAGGTGCGAGCCGCGCTCGCCGACGACCTGCGCATCGAGCAGGACCTGGGCCGCTGGTTCCCGCTCTGGGGAGCCCCCGGTTTGTGATCACCCCTCATGAGGCCACGCCGCGTGAATGAATGGCCGCATGAGCGAGTTGATCCCCTTCACACACACCGTCGACGGCGAACGACTCAGTGGGCTGTGCGGCGGTGCCGAACGCGGTGAGCCGACCAGGGCGACCGCCGTCCTGCTGCACGGCGCGGGCAAGGGCACGAAGGAGCGGCTGGTGCCGCTGCTCGAGGAGTTCGCCGCCCACGGCTGCCGGGCTCTCACCTTCGACTTCTCGGGACACGGGGAGAGCACCGGCGTGCTGCGCGAGCTGAGCCTGCGCCGCCGCTTCGACCAGGCCGTCTCCGTCATCGACGCGTACGCGCGCTTGGACGAGCCGTTGATCCTGGTCGGGTTCAGCATGAGCGGCCAGACGGTGGCCGACCTGGTGCGGCACTACGGGGACGACCGGGTGGCGGCCCTCGGGTTGTGCGCGCCCGCGGTGTACACGGCCGAGGCGTGGGACGTGCCGTTCGGCGAGGGCGACGGCCGGTTCAGCGCGCTCATCCGCAGGCCCGGGAGCTGGCGCGACTCGCCCGCGCTCGACGTGCTGCGGGCGTACGAGGGGCGGGCGGTGCTCGCGGTGCCGGGCACGGACGAGGTCATCCCGCCGGCCGTGACGGAGGCCGTCTCGGAGGCGCTGGCCCGGCGGGCGCAGATCACCCACTGGGAACTTCCCGAGGCGGAGCACCGGTTGGGCCTGTGGTTCCGTGACCACCCCGACGACGGACGGGAGTTCGTCACCGCCGTGCTGTCCGGACTCGGCGAGCGGGGCTGGACCGCGACCCGGGCGTGGGTGGCCAAGCAGCTCCCGGAGGGTCGCTCAGTCGACACGTCGGATTTCCTGACGGGTGGCTGGAGCGCCCAGATGCGGCGGCTCGTCCTCGACGACGGCACCGCGCTCGCCCTGCGGACCTTCGTGAAGCCCTTCTTCCGGCGGCACGCGCCCGGGCTGCTGGCCCGCGAGGCGGAGATCCTCGCACTTCTGGCGGACCAGGAGGGCATTCCGGCCCCCGAGCTGATCGGCGTGGACGCGACCGCCGAGCACTGTGACCACCCGTCCCTGCTGATGTCCGTGCTGCCGGGGCGGGTCCGGGTGGACGAGGAGGACCTCGACCGGCGGGTGGACCTGCTGGCGGCTCAGCTGGCCCGGATCCACCGGGTGGTTCCCGAGGAACGCCCTCGGCGGTACCAGGCGTGGACCTCCCCCGAGCGGGTGAACGCGCCGGGAGGGGCGATGTGGGAGCGGGCGGTGGACGTGATCCGCCGGGATGCTCCACCGTACGAGGGCTGCTTCCTGCACCGGGACTACCACCCGGGGAACGTACTGTTCACGGGCTCGGGGGACGGTCTGCGGATCAGCGGGGTCGTCGACTGGGTGGAGACCTCCTGGGGGCCCGCCGACCTGGACGTCGCCCACTGCTCGACGGGGCTGGCGCTGCTGCACGGCCCGGAGTACGGCCTCGCGTTCCGGGAGCGCTACGAGGCCCAGGGCGGCCAGCGGTTGGCCGACGGCCCGGACCACCTGTACTGGCGGCTGCTCGACACGCTGGCCTACGTCCCCGACGCGGCGAAGCTGGCGGGCCCATGGCGGGATCTGGGGCGGACCGATCTGACGCCGGAGGTGCTGGGCGGGCGGCTGGAGGCGTATGTGGCAGGGCTGCTGGAGCGGTACGCCTGAGTCACCCGGCATGACCGAGCGCCGGGCACCCCGGAAGAAGCAGGGCACCCGGCGCTTCGGACAGGGCTCGGGTCAGCGCGCGTACCGCATGAGCGCCCGCACCATGTGGCACGTCGTGTCCGACGGCGGGTGGACGCCGATCAGTTCCGCCGTGTCGCGGATCGTCTCGTTCCGAGCCTGGTTCGGCATGTGGACGCCGGAGTCGAGCAGCGCGATGGCGAGTCGCATCGCCTTGAGGCGGCGGTTGTGCGTGACGTACCACTCGCGCGGCCGGCCCGGCGGCAGCGGCCGCTTCTCCACGGGCGCGTACGGCGAGTCGAACAGGACGGGGCGCTTCGCGGTGGACTGGGTGGGCAACGGCTTCGGCTTCAGAGCGGCAGCGGGCACAGGCATCCTCCTGTCGCGGTCGGGTGGCTCACGAAGGACGTCGGTGTCCCCGGCGCCACCCTCGAACACTGCTTACAGTTTACCGCCGGGCACTGACATCGGGGAGTCCGCAGAGTCCTGCAAACGCCCAGGTGGGGAGGGAAATTGGCGCCGCGTCACGGCAGCTCCGGGAGGGGCGGGTGAGTCGGCAGAAAATCGAACAGAGTCGATGGCGCGTACTGTGAGATCCATGGAGATCTGGATCAACCCGGCCTGTTCCAAGTGCCGCAGTGCCGTGCGGCTGCTCGACGCCGAGGGCGCCGACTACACCGTCCGCCGTTACCTGGAGGACGTGCCGAGCGAGGACGAGATCCGGCAGGTGCTGGACCGGCTCGGCCTCGAACCCTGGGACATCACCCGCACCCAGGAGGCCGTCGCCAAGGAGCTCGGCGTGAAGGAGTGGGCCAGGGACGCGGATGCGCGGGACCGGTGGATCAGGGCCCTGGCCGAGCACCCCAAGCTGATCCAGCGGCCGATCATCACCGCGGACGACGGTACGGCCGTGGTCGCACGCACCGACGAGGCCGTGCAGGACGCCATGTCGCGCAGGTAAACGGACGCGGTGACGCACGTCACTTCACTGACTCCTGTAACTGCTGAGTAACCTCGTTCGGTATCTCGTACATAGCGGCGTACGCTCCCCTACCTCTTCAGGAGGCGCGCATGTCGCGTAGGAGAACTCTCGGTCCGAAGAAGAAGATCGCGCTGCTGGTGAGCGCGATGACGGTGGCGGGAGGCGGGGCTTTCGTCATGGCGAGCACGTCGAACGCCACGCCACCGGCCACCAAGTCGGCCTCGGAGTCGACGGCCTGCCTGGGACTCGCCACCGCTCTCGGCAACAACGAGAAGTTCATCGCCGACCAGCAGGCCAATCCCGACGCGCAGTCGGAGGCCCGGATCGCCAACCGCCAGGCGGTCATCGAGGAGATCAAGCGGAAGCAGGAGGCGTCGGGGTGCGCGGTCGGGGAGTCGGCTCAGGACTCCCAGACCGCGCAGCCGTCGCAGCCCGCGCAGGGCGGTGAGCAGGCCGGTGGTGAGCAGGCCGGTGGCGGCGAGGAGGCCGGGGATGCCCAGGCCTCGCAGCCCGCGGAGTCCGCTCCGGCGGACAACGCCGGCGGGGGCGCCGCGGCCTCCGGGCAGCAGGTGTGCAACGGCTCCACCGTCACCCTCTCCGGCGAGGGCGGTGCGCCCGCCGCGTCCAGCAACCAGTTCCCGGCCGGCACGAAGCTGAAGGTCACCAACCTGGACAACAACAAGTCCACGACGGTGGAGGTCACTTCGGTCTCCGGCAGCTGTGTGCTGCTCAACAACGCGGCCTTCGAACAGGTCCGTGAGCCCGGCAAGTTCCTGATCCGCCGGGCCGTGATCGAAAAGGTGGGGTGAGGCGTTACGGACGAGTGAGTCACTGAGGCGGCGGCCCACCCCTCGGCCGCCCCTCGTACGTGTCACCGGTCCTGCTGCTCCCGGCCAGGGGCAGCAGGACCGGCGTGTCGTCCGGGACGCCCCGGCACCGGTCACCGGCCTGACGGAGGGAAGCCGGTGACCGGCGCCCGGGGGCCGCCGAACGCCCTCACAGCGTGAGGTGCCGCACTGCGTCACCAGGTAACACGGGGTTCACATTCGAGCAATGGACGGGAAATCGCCTGTTGTCAGGCTGCCGGGCAGCAGACGCGGCGCCCCAGTGCCGCAGCGCCGCAAGCACCCGCGATACGCGCCCAGACACACCCGAGGATGTGGCCCGTGACCTTCAAGGCTGAGTACATCTGGATCGACGGCACCGAGCCGACGGCCAAACTGCGTTCCAAGACCAAGATCATCGCGGGTTCCCCCGCCGGTCTGGACGCGCTGCCGATCTGGGGCTTCGACGGGTCCTCCACCAACCAGGCCGAGGGCCACGCCTCGGACTGCGTCCTCAAGCCGGTCTTCACCTGCCCGGACCCGATCCGCGGCGGCGACGACATCCTGGTGCTGTGCGAGGTCCTGAACATCGACCTCACCCCGCACCCCAGCAACACCCGTGCCGCGCTGGCGGAGGTCGCGGAGAAGTTCGCCGCTCAGGAGCCGATCTTCGGCATCGAGCAGGAGTACACCTTCTTCAAGGACGGCTACCCGCTCGGCTTCCCCAAGGGCGGCTTCCCGGCCCCGCAGGGCGGCTACTACTGCGGTGTCGGCGCCGACGAGATCTTCGGCCGTGACGTCGTCGAGGCGCACCTCGACAACTGCCTGAAGGCGGGCCTCGGCCTGTCCGGCATCAACGCCGAGGTCATGCCCGGCCAGTGGGAGTTCCAGGTCGGCCCGCTGTCCCCGCTGGAGGTCTCGGACCAGCTGTGGGTGGCCCGCTGGCTGCTCTACCGCACCGCGGAGGACTTCGACGTCGCCGCCACCCTGGACCCGAAGCCGGTCAAGGGCGACTGGAACGGCGCCGGCGCGCACACCAACTTCTCCACCAAGGCGATGCGCGAGTCCTACGACGCGATCATCACCGCGGCCGAGTCGCTCGGTGAGGGCTCCAAGCCGCTCGACCACGTCAAGAACTACGGCGCCGGTATCGACGACCGTCTGACCGGTCTGCACGAGACCGCCCCGTGGGACAAGTTCTCCTACGGCGTCTCGAACCGTGGTGCCTCGGTCCGTATCCCGTGGCAGGTCGAGAAGGACGGCAAGGGGTACATCGAGGACCGCCGTCCGAACGCCAACGTCGACCCGTACGTGGTGACCCGCCTGCTCGTCGACACCTGCTGCTCGGCGCTGGAGAAGGCCGGCCAGGTCTGATCCTCCCGCAGGAGTCCGCAGGGGCGCCCACCGTTCGCGGTGGGCGCCCCTCGCGTTGTCCGTGGGAGCGTCCACGCTGTGAGAGGAGGGTCCCGGTGCCCGCTCCGCTCTGCTTCAATAGGCCCATGGCCAGCTACCAGAAGCACACCGCGACAGGTCGCCATGACCTCGAGCCCTTCTGGCCGTCCCGTCAGGACCACGACTTCGACCGGGTGTGTTGCCGCGCGACGAACGCGCCGGCCCTCTAAAGCCGTACACCCCGGCCTTCGGCCAGCGCGAACCGCGTACGTCCCTCGGCGAGCCCGACCACGAATCGCGGCCGTCGACCTCTCCGACGAACCTCTCGCGCGAAAGAGCTGACCTCTCATGGCGACCACTCGTTCCCTGTCCACCGCCACCCTCGACGCCCCCGCGACGCACGGTCCCCGGCTGCGTGCAGTCGACCGGGACGAGGTGGTGACCGTCGCGGACCTGCTGCCGCCGGGGGCCACCTGGCTGCCGGCGCCGCAGCACACCCTCCCGGCACTGCCCGGGCAGCCGCCGATGGTCGGTTATCTGGTGCTCGTCCCGGCCGACCAGCAGCCGCCGTTCCCCGTGGCGGTGCCGGACCGGCCGGAGGAGATCGGCGCCGCGTCCGGCCCCGAGCCGGAGGCCGACCCGCTGATCCGCGTCGACACGGCGCAGCGCACCGCCCAGGTGGCCGGGCGCCCGCTCGACCTCACGTACCTGGAGTTCGAGCTGCTGGCCCACCTGGTGGCGCATCCGAACCGGGTGCACACGCGTGACCAGCTGGTCGGCACGGTGTGGGGCTACGGACACGTGGGCGACGGCCGCACGGTCGACGTCCACGTCGCCCGGCTGCGCCGCAAGCTGGGCGCCGAACACCGTGACACGATCCGGACCGTGCGCCGCGTCGGGTACAAGTACGTGCCGCCGAAGGGACCCTGACCCGCAGGCGGGCCAGGGCACTGCTTCTGCCGACGGCAGATTCCGTCCCGTCCGGCCGCTCCACGGGGCAGAGTCACCGGCATGAGACTTCTGATGCTGGGTGGGACGGAGTTCGCGGGCCGGGCCGTGGTGGAGGCGGCCCTGGGGCGGGGCTGGGACGTGACCGTCTTCCACCGGGGGCGGCGCGAGGCGCCCCCGGGCGCGCGGTCGCTGCTCGGTGACCGCACCGCGCCCGACGGGCTCGCCTCCCTGGCCGAGGGCGAGTGGGACGTCGTCGTCGACACCTGGTCGGCGGCGCCCCACGCGGTGCGGGACACGGCGCGGCTGCTGCGGGGCCGCGCCGACCGGTACGTGTACGTGTCGAGCTGCTCGGTGTACGCGTGGGCCCCACCGGCCGGTTACGGGGAGGACGCGCCCCTGGTGGAGGGGGCCTCGGCCGAGGCCGGTCAGACCGACTACCTCCGGGACAAGCGGGGCGGTGAGCTGGCCGCCGTGGAGGGCTTCGGGGCGGACCGCTCGGTGCTCGTCCGGGCCGGACTGATCCTCGGTCCGTACGAGAACGTCGGCCGCCTCCCCTGGTGGCTGACCCGGATGGCCCGCGGCGGCCCGGTCCTGGCGCCGGGGCCGCGGGGCCTCCCCCTGCAGTACGTCGACGTCCGGGACCTGGCCGAGTGGATCCTGGGCGCCGCGGAGCAGGGGCTGAGCGGGCCGTACAACCTGATGAGTCCGCAGGGGCACGCCACGATGGGGACGCTGCTCGACGCGTGCGCGCGGGTCACGGGCGGTGCGGCCGAGCTGCGGTGGACCGAGCCCGAGGTGATCCTGGACGCGGGCATCGAACCGTGGATCCAGCTGCCGGTGTGGGTGCCTCCGGGCAGCGACATGCACGACGCCCTGCACAGCGCCGACGTCTCCCGCGCGCTCGCGGCCGGCCTGCGCTGCCGGCCCGTCGAGGAGACCGTCGCCGACACCTGGAGCTGGCTGCGCTCCATCGGCGGTGTGGCGCCACAGCGGACGGACCGGACGCGGAAGGGGCTCGACCCGGAGGTGGAGGCGAAGGTGCTCGCGGCCGGCACCGGCGCGTGAACCACCGCTCGCCGGCCCGGAGGTGTACATAGCACCACCCCCGGCCGGGTGCTCGGCCCAGTGACCCCGCCACCCCGTTCCACGAGACTGACGCCATGACCATGGACATGAAGAACGGCGACGTGCGTACGAAGGGGCGGGGCATCGGGCTCGCCGCGGTGCGGGGGCTGGCGCTGGCCCTCGTCTCGCTGCCGGGGGCGGTGCTGTGCTTCTGCCTGTCCCTCGTCTCCATCGCGCTGATCCCGATCGGGGTCGGGCTCGTCACGACGCCGTACGTGCTGTCGGGGGTGCGGGCGTTCGCGAACTGGCGGCGGGACCTGGCCGCGGAGTGGGGCGGGGTGCGGATACCTCCGGCCTACCGGCCGCTGCCGAAGGACACGAACCCATGGGCGCGCACCTTCGGGATGCTGCGCGACCCGGCGACCTGGCGGGACCTGGGGTGGCTGCCGGTCGACATGACGGCCGGGTTCGTCACCGCTCTGCTGCCGGCCGTGCTGCTGCTCTACCCGCTGGAGGGATTCGCCCTCGCCATCGGGCTGTGGCGGGTCTTCCCCGACGGATACTGGTACGGGTTCGTGCCGGTCACGGGGCAGGCGTCCGCCCTCGGCGCGGCGGCCCTGGGCCTGGTCCTGCTGTTCCTCGCGCACTTCTGCACCCCGCGCCTGCTGGCCGCCCACTTCCGGCTCACCCGGGCCGTGCTCGGCGGCAGCCAGGAGGAACTGGCCGAGAGGGTGCGAGTCCTGACCGAGACACGACGGGACGCGGTCGACGCCTCCGCCGCCGAACTGCGGCGCATCGAACGGGACCTGCACGACGGAGCGCAAGCCCGGCTGGTGGCGGTCGGCATGGACCTGGGCACCATCGAGGCGCTCCTCGACGAGGACCCGGCCCAGGCCAGGCAGTTGATCGCCCAGGCCCGCAGGTCCTCGGTCGAGGCCCTGTCCGAGCTGCGCGAACTGGTGCGCGGCATCCATCCGCCGGTCCTCGCCGAGCGCGGACTGGGTGACGCCGTACGGGCGCTGGCGCTGCGGTTGCCGGTGGCCACCGAGGTGAGCGTGGACCTGCCCGGGCGGGTGGAGGCGCCCGTGGAGTCGGCCGCGTACTTCGCGGTGAGCGAGGTGCTCACCAACGCCGTGAAGCACTCCGGCGCCGACCGGGTCTGGATCGACCTGCACCAGGCGGACGGCATGCTGCGCGTGAGCGTCACCGACAACGGCAAGGGCGGCGCGGTGATCGAGGCCGGTTCCGGCCTGGCGGGGGTCGAGAGGCGACTGGGTACATTCGACGGCGTCCTGGCCGTCAGCAGCCCCGGGGGCGGTCCCACCATGGTCACCATGGAGATCCCTTGCGCGTAGTCCTGGCCGAAGACCTGTTCCTGCTGCGCGACGGACTCGTCCGGCTGCTCCAGGCACACGGCTTCGAGATCGCGGCGGCCGTCGAGTCCGGTCCGGAACTGGCCGCCGCACTGGCCGAACTTGACCCGGACGTGGCCGTGGTCGACGTCCGGCTGCCGCCGACGCACACCGACGAGGGCCTGCAGTGCGCGCTGGACGCCCGCCGGAAGCGGCCCGGTCTGCCGGTGCTGGTGCTCTCCCAGCACGTGGAGCAGCTGTACGCGCGTGAACTGCTCGCCGACGGCAGCGGCGGGGTCGGGTACCTGCTGAAGGACCGGGTGTTCGACGCCGGGCAGTTCGTGGATGCCGTGCGGCGGGTCGCCGCCGGTGGTACGGCGATGGATCCGCAGGTCATCCAGCAGTTGCTGGCGCGCCGGGCGGGCGACGACCGGCCGCTGGCGCGCCTGACGCCCCGGGAGCGGGAGGTGCTGGAGCTGATGGCGCAGGGCCGGTCCAACGCGGCGATCGCGAGCCGGCTGGTCGTGACGGAACGGGCGATCGCCAAGCACACCGCGAACATCTTCGCCAAACTGGGACTGGAGGTCTCGGACGACGACAACCGTCGCGTGCTGGCGGTTCTCGCGTATCTCGACCAGGGCCGGTGAAACCGGACCAGCGCACTCACCCATTGTGGGTGGCCAGCAACTCCTGGTCCCGGAGCGCCTGTTGAGGACACAAGGCCCTCACGAATCTCGCATCAATTTCCGGGACATCTGAACACCCCTGGGACGGCCTCCGTATGGAAGGGAGCCGCTTCACTCCTGTCGGGCGCCTCGATGCCCCCGAAAAAGGAAGTCAGAGGAGTTCCATGGGACGCAACACAAGAAAACGCCGGACGCCGATGGCCACCAAGGCCATAGCCGCATCGGCGGCCCTAGCGCTCGGTGGGGGCGGGCTGATCTGGGCAAACTTCTATGCCTCGGCGCATGAGGAGAACTCGGCGGGCCAGATCAAGTCCGCGGGCGCGCAGATCGCCACGATCCAGTGCCCGGACGTAGGACAGCAGCTGACCGATGTGCCGGACGGTGCGCGCAAGGGTGTCGACAAGGAGCTGGCGAATCTCGACAAGCAGATCAGCGAGGCCTACACCCGGCTCGCCTCCACGCGTCAGGCTCAGGCCGGCGACTCCGCCTTCGTCGACAACGCCATCCTCGGCCCGCTGAAGTCGAAGCGGGTCGCGGTCATCGACCGGATCGGCATCAACATCAAGCGGGTGGGCGGTCAGGCTCCGGCCAACCTCGACCAGATGGCCGAGTGCAAGGGCATGGCCGCCGACGCCAGCACCACCGATGGCCAGGCCGGGGGCGATCAGAACCAGGACGGCCAGAACCAGGACGGCCAGAACCAGGACGGCCAGAACCAGGACGGCCAGGACCAGGACGGCCAGGACCAGGACGGCCAGGACCAGGGCGGCCAGGACCAGGGCGGCCAGGATCAGGGCGGCAACGGCGGGCAGGCCAACAACGGCCCCGCGGCGAACGACTTCATCAACATCGAGGACGTCCAGCCCAACTCCCGCAACCTGCCGAACGGCCTCGCCGCGAACGGCGACGGTGGTTCCACGGGCACGTTCACCACGAACTGCGGCACCAACGAGAACGAGAACCGCAACTCGGACAACGTGATCGTGGCGCCCGGCGTGTCCAACGGCGCGCAGCACCAGCACGACTACGTCGGCAACCAGAGCAACAACGCCTTCGCGAGCGACGAGGACCTGGCGAACGCCCAGACGTCCTGCCAGAACCAGGGCGACAAGTCCTCGTACTTCTGGCCGGTCCTCCGTATCCAGGACGGTTCGGACGACATCGACGCGGGTCAGCCCGGCGGTGGCCAGGACGGCAACGTCGGCAAGATCGTCGAGCCGGCCGAGGCCCAGCTGAAGTTCGTCGGCAACCGCACCAGCGACGTCGTCGCGATGCCGAAGGCCCTGCGCATCATCACCGGTGACGCCAAGTCCTTCACCAACGGCCTCAACAACGCCAACACCTCCTGGAGCTGCACCGGCTTCGAGGACCGCCAGGTGACGGACAAGTACCCGCTCTGCCCCCAGGGCAGCAGCGTGGTCCGGACGTCCAACTTCCAGAGCTGCTGGGACGGCCAGAACATCGACAGCGCCAACCACCGCACCCACGTCGACTTCGTGGAGGCGGACGGCAGCTGCTCGAACGGCTTCCAGGCCATCCCCCAGCTCCAGGTCCGCCTGGTCTACGACGTCGAGGCGCCGCAGATCAACAACGGGCAGGTGCAGAACGCCTTCGCGGTGGACTCCTTCCCGGAGCAGCTGCACAAGCCGATCACCGACCACAACGACTTCATCAACTTCTTCGACGAGAACGTGATGAACGAGATGGTCGAGTGCATCAACAGTGGTCAGGACTGCCAGTAGTCCTAGGCCGGTGACAAAGCCGGCGGTGGGAGTTCCCACCGCCGGCTTTTCCGTGTTTCCGGACCCGCGCGGTCAGCCGTGGTGGCTTCCGCTCTTGTTGTGGCTGCCACCGGGGTTCATGTGCTCGGAGCCCTCCTCCATGGTCCCGCCGAGCCTGTTCTGGAGCGCCGTGACCGTCTTCTCCTGGCCCACGGCGACCCACTTGCGGCCGACGAGGTAGTAGCCGCCGTAGTCCTTGGCGCTGTTCAGCCACTCACGCTGACCGCGATCGGTGGCGAAGGTCGCGAGAACGTACTTCTCCTTGCCCTTCTTGCAGATGGCCTGGCGGATGGTGTCGGCGTCGGTCTGCATGTTCGGCTTGCACTTCGCCTCGGCGGCGATGTGCTCCAGGCTGCCGGTCACCTCCTTGGGGACGGCCGCCTCGTCCTTGCCACCGGATCCGCAGCCGGCCAGCGCCAGTATCGCCACCGCGCCGCTCAGCGCGAGCATCGGTCGGGTCACCCTCATCTGTTCCTCCGGTCCTCTTCACGGCACGGTCCGGACGCATGCCGCACGGAGCCCCGGCGAGAGGCTCCTCGTCTTCGATACGGCTGCGGAGCGCGCGGTGCTCAAATCCCGTGTGCCGGTGGGCACGTCTGTGCGAGGCTGGGCCGGTGAACCAGGACTGGGAAGACCGGGTGGCCGCTCTGTGGGCCCGCTTCGACGACTACGCCGAAGCAGAGGAGGACGAGGCGCGCTTCCGCGCCGAGGTCGACGCCCTCGTGGCCGAACTGCCGGAGGGCAGCCCACTCGGCGTGTTCGAGCAGGCCTGCGCCTGGGACTCGACGGGGCATTCGGACAAGGCGGTCCCGCTGTACCAGGAGGCACTGAAGCGCGGACTCGCCGACGCGAGCCCCTACAAGACCCGGCGGACGAAGATCCAGCTGGCCAGCTCGCTGCGGAACATCGGCCGGGCGGAGGAGGGCGTCGCGCTGCTGACGCCCGAGCTGGACGCCCCGTCCGACGAGCTGGACGACCCCGTACGCGCGACGCTCGCGCTGTGCCTGTCCAGCACCGGCCGCGACCGGGAGGCCCTGTCGCTGGCCCTGGGCGCCCTGGCCCCGCACCTGCCGCGCTACCAGCGGTCGATGGCGAACTACGCCCGGCTGCTGGTGGATCCCGAGGAGCCTACGGAGGGCTGACGTCCCCGGTCAGGTGACCATCCCCCGATTCGCTCGTTCTGCTGAACGTGCAGTCACAGGATGTCGCCCAGCGCCCCGCGTCCCCCTCCCCCACCGGCCCGGTCGTCGACGTCGAGCAGGCCGAGGCCGCGCTCGTCGAGCACTACCCGCGGCTCGTGCGGCTCGCCTATCTGGTGCTGCCGCCGGGCATGGGCCGCGGCAGGCGCGTGCTGACCGCACACGCCCTCACTCAGCGGGCGCTGCCCCGCGGCAGCCGCACTCCGGCCCCGGTGATCCCAGCCCAGTCGGCCGGCCGTGACGGCGAACCCGGCTACGCCCTGGTCCGTCTCGAGGTGCTGCGCTCGGCGCTGGAGGCGGGACTGCCGCTGAAGCTCAAGCCGTGGCCCAAGAGGTCCCAGCTGCCGCCGCTGCTGCCGCAGGTGTGGGGACTGAAGCTGTTCCCGAGGCCCGGCGGCGCCGACGAACTCGCCCTGGACCAGCGGCTGTCCACCCTGTCCGGCCCGGCCCGGGCCGCGTACGCGCTGCGCGGACTGGAGCGGCTGGAGGACGACGCCGTCCGTGAGGTGCTCACGGCCGCGGGCGTCGCCGACGCGGAGGGCGCGCTGCTCGAGGCGGGTGGAGTCCCCGAGCAGTTCGGGCTGCTCGACTCCCCCGAGTTCGACCCCTGCTCGCTCCAGGCCCGCCCCACCGACCTGATGCGGCGCCGCCAGTACCTGAAGGCGGCGCTGGCCGCCGGCGCGGCCCTGCTGGTGTGCGGGGCGCTGTTCGGCCTGCCCGGCGGGGGCGTGGGTCCCGACGGCGCCGCCGCGCCCCCGTACGCGCGGAACCCGGCCGCCCAGGCCGCGCTGGATCCGGCGAAACTGACCAGGATCTCCCCCGCCGCGTGGCGGAGTTCGGCGCGCACCGACTTCTCCGTGTGGCCGGCCCGCGGCGACCTCACCGGCGACACGGCGCTGCTGCGCCGCGCCCTGGCCGTCTGGGCCCGCCCGGGCGGGGCGGTCGGGGTGACGGCGACGCCCGGCACGCCGACCGGCGGCCCGGCCGGACCACCGCAGCTGCTGTTCGCGGGGAGGGTGGACGCCGCACGGGTGGTGATCCTCTACGACGGTCTGCGCATCGCCCGGTACGCCGAACCGGCGGACGACACGGAGGGCGCGGCGCTCGACTTCGCCCGGGTCGACGGCGCCGGCCGGTCCGGGGCGAGTGCGGTGGTCCTGGGCCGTACCGACGGCAACGTCCGCTACCTGACCGCGCCCTGGGTGAAGAAGGCGGCCGAGCGGGACCTGATGAAGCCGGGCTCCGGCGCGATGGACCTCGTCCTCACCGGCGGTGTCACGGCGCCGCTGGCCGGCCCGGTCCTGCGGCCGGGCGCGTGCACGTCGTGGAACGTGCTGCAGCTGACCGACGGCACGGGCACCCGGCTGCTGACCGACCTCGGCGAACTGGTGCCGGCCCGGCTCACCACGGGGCGGCCCGGTTCCCCCGGCGAGGTGTCCGGCGCCGAGGCGCTGCGCACCTGGGAGCCGTTCGCCTGCTCGCTCGCCACGATGCGCTCCGCGGGCGTGCGCAGCGTCAACGCCTGGGCGTTCAACGAGCAGCCGCTGCCGGACGCGAGCGGTTCGGCCGCGTGGGTGTGTACCCGGGCCGAGACCTGGCGGGGTGGCGGGGCGCGGGTGCTGGCGCAGTTCCACACTCCGGGCGGGACGTACGGGGCGGTGGCGGCGAAGGCCGAGAACGCGCCGGCGTGCGGGGCGCGCCACCCGCACGTGCTGGCGGGTGTGTGGTGGAAGTCGGAGGCGGGCGACTGGTATCTGCTGGCGGCCGGCAGTCGGCACACGGCGTCGATCCGGGCGTCGGGAGGGATCAGCGGGTCGGCGCGCGGCAGTCTGCTGACCGTGCCGGCCGAGCGAGGGGTCCGGGCCGAGCTGAAGGGCACGCTGAAGGACGGGCGTGCGATCGGCGGACTGCGCTGACGGCCGGATCGTACGCCCGCCCGGTGGGCGACGGTGAACGTCCATGATCGATCCTGGCCGGTTCGCGGCTGGAATCGATCGGTAAGGTGTCCGCATGACTACCGGGGTTCGCCGCAGATTGGGAGTGGAGGAGCGTCGGCAGCAGTTGATCGGCGTCGCCCTCGAACTGTTCAGCCGCCGCTCGCCCGACGAGGTCTCCATCGACGAGATAGCGTCGGTCGCGGGCATCTCACGCCCGTTGGTCTACCACTACTTCCCAGGCAAACTCAGCCTGTACGAGGCCGCGTTGCAGCGGGCCTCGGACGATCTCGCGGCCCGTTTCGTGGAGCCCCACGAGGGCCCGCTGGGAGAGCGGCTGCTGCGCGTGATGCACCGCTACTTCGACTTCGTGGACGAGCACGGGCCCGGTTTCTCCGCCCTGATGCGCGGCGGCCCCGCGGTTGGCTCGTCGACGACCAACGCGCTCGTCGACTCCGTACGGCAGGCCGCGTATGTCCAGATCCTTTCGCACCTGGGCGTGACCGATCCGCCCGCCCGTCTGGAACTGGTCGTCCGTTCCTGGATCTCGCTCGCCGAGTCGACGGCGCTGATCTGGCTGGACGGCCGGCGCATCCCACGGGACGAACTGGAGGTCAAGCTCGTCCACGACTTCGCCGCGCTCGCCACGGTCAGCGCCGCACACGACGAGGAGATGAGGTCCCTGCTGCACCGCATCTTCAAGGACGAGCCGACCTACGGCCCGTTCACCGCACTGGCCGGCCGACTCGTGACACCGACGACCTGAACCCGCTCAGCCCTCGGACTTCCGGTAGGACGCGTCCAGCTCACGCACTTCGGCGGAGGCGTGCAGCACGAGCCCCTCGGCAACCTTCAGGTGCGTCCGCAGCAGCTCCAGCGCGGCCTCGGTGAGCCGGGCCTTGGTCTCCTCGGTGCGGCCGGGGAGCAGGGCGATGTGGACGTGCACATGGGCGTGGCCCCCGGTCTCGAGGCCGACCACGATGTCCTCGGTCCGGCGGAACCGCGTCTTGCAGGCCGACGGCTTGGCGGCCCCCGCGATGTCGACCGTCGCCTCGTGCAGTGCCTTGGCGAATCCCTGCCGGTCGAAGCCGTCGCCGAGGCCGGCGGAACAGTCGACGGTGATCTGCGGCATCGGTACTCCTGTTCCGGGCGGCCAACGGGCTCACCCTAGCCGTCAACGCCGACGGCCAGAGGGGGTGGGGCGGACCGTGGACGCGGTCCGCCCCACCCCGCCGCCAGGGCCGGTGCGGTTACCCGGCGGCGCTGGTGAAGACGGCCACCGTGCGTCCCGGAACAGTGAACGTGCCGGACTGTGCCGTGTAGGAGGACGACTTGACGACAGGGTCCGCCCCCGCCCGCTGCACCGGGTGCAGGCGGTAGCCGGCCCCGGCGAGCGCGGGGACGCGCTGTTCCTGCCGTTCGGGCGTGGCGTTGAAGACGATGACGAGGTCACCGAGCCGCATGGTGATCACGCCGGGCGTCTCGTCCGTGCCGGACAGCGGGAAGGAAAGCCGGGACTGCACCTGCTCGGCGGTGGAGAGGGAGAAGTCCTTCTCGGTGGCGCGGATCCGCAGCAGGTCGCGGTAGGCGGCCGAGGCGCCCTCGATCTGCTCGCAGCCGACCCTGACCTTGCTGAGCAGGGGTTTGGCGTACGGCCACTTGCCGGCGTTGTCGGCCGCCATGGGCAGTCCGCGTCCGAAGCCGTTGCCGTCGGCGCAGTCCCAGTGGACGGCGTTGAACCAGTCGCCGCTGTCGTAGGAGTTGCGGTCCAGGGACTTGGAGCGCAGCAGGTCGGTGCCCGCCTGGGACAGCGCCGGGCCCTGGGAGAGGGTGGCCGTCGCCATGGCGAGGACCTGCATCCGGGCCCGGTCGGACGCGCTCGTCGTGGCGGGCAGTTTGAAGGCGAGGGCGTCGAAGAGGGACTCGTTGTCGTGCGCGTCGGCGTAGGCGAGGGCGTCGCCGGGGGCGGCGGCGTATCCGGCGGGTGCGCCGTTGTAGTCGACCTCGGAGCCCTTGACCTCCTTGCCGTCGGTGCCGGTGAACCGGTAGTCGGCGAGGTTGCCCGAGAGGCCGACCTTGATCAGGTCCTGGTAGTGCAGCAGGCGGGCCTTCTGTTCGGCCGAAGTGCCGTTGTTCTCGGAGGAGTTGGGTTCGGTGTACAGGCCGGAGGCGAAGCCCTGGACGCCGGGGTCCTCGTCGAAGGGGCCGCCGCCGCGCACGGCGTCGCGGGCCCGGTCGGAGAAGGTGGCGATGCCGGTGCCGGCCATGTTCTTCTGCGTGGCCTGGACGAACCGGGCGTCGTCGGCGACCTCGCCGAAGTTCCAGCCCTCGCCGTACAGGATGATCTTCTTGCCGTCGACGCCGTCCTTCTCCGGCGTGAGCGCGTCGAGGGCCTCCCGGACCGCGAGGATGTTGGCCTTCGGGTGGTGGCCCATGAGGTCGAAGCGGAATCCGTCGACCTTGTACTCCCGGGCCCAGGTGACGATCGAGTCGACGACCAGCTTGCCCATCATGGCGTTCTCGATGGCCGTGTTGGCGCAGCAGGTGCTGTTCGCCACCGACCCGTCGGCGAGGAGCCGCTGGTAGTAGCCCGGCACGATCCGGTCGAGGACGCTGGTGCGCTCCTGGCCGCTCGCCGCGGTGTGGTTGTAGACGACGTCCATCACGACCCGCAGGCCGTCCTCGTTGAGCGCCTTGACCATCTCACGGAACTCGACGGTTCGGTCGGTGCCGTCCGGGTCGGTGGCGTAGGAGCCCTCGGGGACCGTGTAGTGGTACGGGTCGTAGCCCCAGTTGTAGGCGTCCTTCGCGGCGATCTTCCCGACGCACTCCTGCTGCTTGTCGGAGTCGGCCGGGTAGGCGGCGAGGTCGCAGTCGACCTTCGCCTGGTCGGCCTTGCGTTCCGGGATGGTGGCGATGTCGAAGGCGGGCAGGAGATGGACGTAGGAGGTGCCGGCCTTCGCCAGCTCGCGCAGGTGCCTGGAGCCGTCGCTGTCCTTGTCGGTGAAGGCGAGGTAGGTGCCGGGGTGCTTCGCCGTGCGGTCCTCGACGGAGAAGTCCCGGATGTGCAGCTCCTGGATCTGGGCGTCCCGGAGGGGGACGGCCCTCGGCTTCTCCAGGGAGGCCCAGCCGCGGGGCTTCAGCGCCTTGTCGCGCAGGTCGACGACGAGGCCGCGCTCGGAGTCGGCGGTGAGGGCGAGGGCGTAGGGGTCGGTGACCTTGTTGGTGACGACCTTGCCGGCGCTGGGCGCCCAGACCGTGACGACGTACCGGTAGGACTTGCCCTTCCAGGACTTCGGGCCGGTGACGGACCAGACGCCGGTGGTGTCGTCGCGCCTCATCGGCACGGTGGTGTCGCCGATCTCCAGTGCGACGTGCTGCGCGGTCGGCGCCCACACGGACAGGGTGGGGCGGCCGTGGGAGAACGCCGGTCCCAGGTCGGCCTTGGTGGCGCCGGAGTACAGGTCGTCGAGGACACCGGCGATCTGGACGCCGGTCGCCGCGAGCACGGCCCCATTGGCGGCCCGCTGGGTGGCGACGACCTGGCCGCGCAGGGCCTGGCGCACCCGATCGCGGTCGCGTGGGTCGACGGTCCAGGCACCGTAGGCCTTCAGGTGCGGGAACCGGGCCTTCTGGACGTCGCTGAGCTCGGTCTTCGACAGCCGCAGCCACTTGGCGGCACCGGTGAGGGCGCCGTCCTTCACCGCGATCGACCCGTCGCGGGCGTAGAGCAGCTGGGTGGAGGCGGCGGCGTCGGAGCCGTTCCAGGCGAGGGTGTTCCGGTCGATCCAGACCGCCTTGGAGGTGGTCAGGTCGAGAGCGCCCGAGGTGCCCGCGGGCTGCGGGAGCAGGTACTTCTCCTGGCCGCTCAACAGCCACACCTCGTGGCCGTGCGCGCGGAGGTCGAGCGACTGGTCGGCGGGCAGGTCCTTCTCGTCGCCCTTGTGGAGGATGTAGCTGAGGCTGGTGGCACCGTCGGTGAGCGGTACCTCGAAGACCGCACCATAGGTATCAGTCTTGACCGGCTTCAGGGGGTTCGACCACTCGGTGGGATTCGCGGCGCCCGTCCAGACGTGCAGGCCCCAGCCGTCGTAGTCGCCGTCGGCCCGGTGATAGTGCAGGACCGCCTTGGTCTTGTCCGGGGCCGGGTAGTCGGCGGTCGGCTTCTCTGTGCGGACGGTCTCCTTGCCCTGCTCGATCCAGATCTCGCCGGTCCTGGTGACGTCGATGGTGCGGTCGGCGGCGACGTCCTTGGTGCCGTCCTTGTCGATGACGAGGAAGCCGATGTCCGAGGCGCCGGGCTTCAGCTTGACGTAGGCGAAGGCGCCGTAGGCGTCACGGCCGGTGAAGGGGTGGCTGTCGGGCCACTGGGTGGCCTCGCCGTCGGCCAGGTCGCCCCAGGCGTACAGGCCCCAGTCGGCGTAGTCACCGTCGGCGCGCTTGTAGTGGACGATCGCGTGGTCGCGGGAGGAGGCGGAGGGCGGCTCCTCGGTGGGCGGGGTGCCGGTGGTGGAGGCGGCCAGGGCGCTCGCGGTGCGGCCCCGCGAGTCGATCACGACCGCCTTGTAGCGCAGGGCGGTGCCGGGTGCCACGTCGCTGCCGATGGTCTGGGTGACCTTGTAGGGGGCGTGGTCGGCGGAGCCGAGGGTCCGCCACTTTCCGCCTCCGACCTGGGCGGCGAAGACGACCCGGTTGAGCTGCCCGCCGTCCACGTCCGCGGTGAGCTCGACGGTGCCGGTGGCGCCGGCCGCCGGGGCCTTGAGGGTGATGGCCGGCACGGTGGCGGGCCCGGCGAGCCTGCCGGTCGCCTTGAGCACGATCGCCGAGCCGGGCGGGACGGTGACGGTGAGCTTCTTCTCGCCGTCGCTCTTCACGGAGGCGCCGGTGCCGTAGAGGCCCTTGAAGGTCATGCCCGCCGAGCCGGTCGGGAACGTCGCCGTCTTCTTCTCCGCCGCGTTGTTGAAGGCGACGACGTACTCGGTGCCGGTCCGTGCGTCGGTGCGGGAGAAGGCGTACACGCCCGGGCCGTCGGCCGCGTACCGCTGCTGCTGGACGCCGTCGGTGAGGGCGGGGTTCGCCTTGCGGAGCCCCGCGAGGGCACTGATCCGGCGGTAGAGCGGTGCTTTCGTGTCGTAGGCGTCCTCGGCGTGGGTGCCGTCGGTGCCGATCCGGTCGTCGTCGAGGTAGTCGGCGGTGCGCGAGGCGAACATGCTCTGGCGGGCGTCCTTGTCGCCGCCCGCGCCGGCGAAGCCCTGTTCGTCGCCGTAGTAGACGACGGGGTTGCCGCGGCTGAGGAACATCAGCTCGTTGGCGAGCTTGTCCTTGGCGAGGATCTGGGCGTCGGTGGCCTTCGGGTTGTCCTGCTCGATGAAGTACCCGATCCGGCCCATGTCGTGGTTGCCGAGGAAGGTGACCTGCTCGTAGGCGTTGGCCTTGCCGGTCGTGTACTTGTAGTCGTCGCCGAAGACGCCCGCGAGCTTCTGGGCGGTGCCGCCCTGCGAGGCGTACTGGCGGGCCGCCTCCTGGAACGGGAAGTCGAGCGTGGCGTCGAGGCGGCCCCGGGTGACGTACGGGGAGGTGACGTCCGTGTCGGCCGAGTACACCTCGCCGAACATGAAGAAGTCGTCGCGGCCCTGCCGCGCGGCGTAGGCGTCGAGGGCGGTGGCCCACTGCGTCCAGAACTCCATGTTGACGTGCTTCACGGTGTCGATCCGGAAGCCGTCGATGTCGAAGTCCCGCACCCAGCGCTGGTAGATCCTCTCCATGCCCCGAACGACCTCGGGCCGCTCGGTCCACAGGTCGTCGAGCCCGGAGAAGTCGCCGTGGGTGGAGCTCTCACCGGCGAAGGTCGAGTCGCCGCGGTTGTGGTACATCGTCGGGTCGTTGAGCCACGACGGCACCTTGATGTCCTTCTTCGCCGCGGGAACGGCCGGCGTGCGCGGGAAGGAGTCGCGGTCGACCTCGGGGAAGGCCTGTCGCCCATCCGCGTGGTCGGCGTCGTCGAACGGCACGCCGTCCTTCGTCAGATACGGGAACGCCCCCTTGGAGAGGTAGTCGTACGACTTCTCCTCATAGTCGACGACGTCCGCCGTGTGGTTGGTGATGACGTCGAAGAAGACCTTCATGCCCTTGGCGTGGGCCTTGTCGATGAGGGTCTCGAGGTCCTTGTTGGTGCCGAAGTGCGGGTCGACCTGGGTGAAGTCGGTGATCCAGTACCCGTGGTAGCCGGCGGAGGCGTTCGCCCCCGTTCCCTGCACGGGCTGGTTCTTGAAGATCGGGGCCATCCAGAGGGCGGTGGTGCCGAGGCCCTTGATGTAGTCGAGCTTCTTGGTCAGGCCCTTGAGGTCACCGCCCTGGTAGAAGCCCTTGTCGGTGGGGTCGTAGCCGGTGGCCAGGCGGGATCCGGTCAGGCCGCCCTTGTCGTTGCGGCGGTCGCCATTGGCGAAACGATCCGGCAGAACGAAGTAGAACTGCTCACGGGTGGCGTCGTGGCGGGCGGGCTCGGCGGCGAGCTTCGCGTCGGACGGAGGCGCCGGCGCGGTGGCGGCCCCGGCGGCGAGCGGCTGGACGAGTGCTGCGGCCAGTGCGGTCGCGGTGACCGCAGCGACCCGTCCGGCACGGGCGGTTCGGCGCCTTGACGGCACCGGCCATCTCGGTATCACTGACGTGGACTCCTTGCGATTGCGGCTCTCGGGTCCGACCCCGCGCGACCGTATCGCCGCCGAAACGCTTGCAGCAAGAGTCCTGAAACAACTGGAAAGAACTTTCAACGAACCGAGTTGGCCTGGCCCACGCCCTGCCGCCCTAGCAGCTGGACGTGCCCACGTGGATCGCCAGGGCGGTGTTCGAGCCGAGGGTGGCGGTGAACTGCCCGCCGGAGTTCACCGTCACGGTCGTGTCGCTCTGGACATCGCAGTACGTCCCCGCCGGGAGCGAGGTCTGGTAGGTCCTGGTCAGGGAGCCGGACTCGTGGTTGATGGCCACGAAGCCCTTGCCGCCCCGGCCGAAGGCGATGGCGTCGCCGCCGTTGTCCCACCAGTTGGTGACGGCCTGGCCGCGCGTGGCGCTGCGGAAGGCGACCATGGACTTGATCTCCGGCCAGTTGTGCTGGCACTTCCAGCCGTCCTGCCAGCAGGCGTCGACCCGGCCCCCGTTCGGCGGACCGGCGTCGTGGTCGGTGAACTCGTAGCCGGAGTTGATGTCCGGGGCGCCGTACGGCCAGGCCAGCATGAAGACGTTGGCCAGGGTGTAGGTGGCGCCGTCCTTGTAGCTGAGCGTGGAGCCGTTGCGCTCGGTGTCGTGGTTGTCGACGAAGACACCGGAGACGCCGCTGCTGAGGTACCCCCAGCCCTCGCCGTAGTTCTTCAGGTAGGCGAGGTTCTCGCTGTTGAGGACTCGCTTGAGGTCGTAGGCGTAGCGGAACTCCTGGACGTCGCCGTTGCCCGTGTACTCGGTGGGCTGGACGGCTTCTCCGCTGCCCTGGATGACCTCCTGCTTCCAGTACACCGACGGATTGCTCAGCCGGGACTTGATGTGGGCGAGGTCGGCGGCGTCCATGTGCTTGGCCGCGTCGATACGGAAGCCGTCGACGCCGAGGGAGAGCAGGTCGTTCATGTATCCGGCGATGGCGCCCCGGACGTGGTTCTCGCCGGTGTCGAGGTCGGCGAGGCCGACCAGTTCGCAGTGCTGGACGTTCCAGCGGTCCCGGTAGTCACTGATCCGGCCGGTGCAGTCGTCGAAGTCGTACGAGGAGTACAGGCCGGGGTAGTCGTACTTGCTGTAGGACGAGCCGCCGGTGCCGGTGCCGCTGCCCGCCGACAAGTGGTTGATGACGGTGTCGACGACGACCTTCACACCGGCCGCGTGACAGGTGTCCACCATGTTCCGGAAGGCCGCGCGGTCACCGAGCCGGCCGGCGATCTTGTAGCTGACGGGCTGGTACGAGGTCCACCACTGCGGGCCCTGTATGTGCTCGGCGGGCGGTGAGACCTGGACGAAGCCGTATCCGGCGGGCCCCAGGGTGGTCGCGCACTCGCGGGCGACGGAGGCGTACTTCCACTCGAAGAGGACGGCGGTGACGTCCTTGGTGCCAGGTGGGGAGGCCTGGCATTAGTCGGGTTCATGACAATCGCAGCCGTGGCGAGAGCCACGGCGGCGGAGAGATGTCTGCGTGCCATGTGGGGTTTCCTTCTTCGTTGAAGGCTCTTGCTGCAAGGTTCAGAAACCTTGCGGTGACGCAGATGATAAGGGCCCGCCACCCCGAAGGGCAGCGGGCCGTACGGAATTCAAGGGAAAGTCAGGCAGTGACGGCGGTGGTCCACCACACCGTCGTGTCGGCGGGCACCTTCGCCTCGTCGTCCACCTGGAGGATCTCCCCGCTCGCGACCAGCACCCGGCCGTACGCCGGCATCGCCACCGACTCGCCGGTGGTGTTCGCGACGCACACGAACTCCCCGCGCCGGAAGGCGAGCACGCCATCGGGCGCCCGCAGCCACTCCACGGACGAACCGGCGCCGAGGTCGGGCTGCTCGCGGCGCACCGCGAGCGCGGCCCGGTACAGCTCCAGCGTCGAGCCGGGCACACCGGTCTGGGCCTCGACACTCAGCTCGCCCCACCCGTCCGGCTGCGGCAGCCAGCTGCCGCCGTCGCCGAAGCCGTACGACGACCCGGTCCGGGTCCAGGGGATCGGCACCCGGCACCCGTCACGGAAGCCGTCCTGGCCCGCGCCCCGGAAGTACGCCGGGTCCTGGCGCACCTCGTCGGGCAGGTCGACGACGTCCGGCAGGCCGAGCTCCTCGCCCTGGTAGATGTACGCCGAGCCGGGCAGGGCCAGCATCAGCAGGGTCGCGGCGCGTGCCCTGCGCAGCCCCAGTTCCCGGTCGCCGGCCAGGCGGATCTGGGTGCCGAGGCCGGGCGGGTTGGCGAAGCGGGTGGCGTGCCGGGTCACGTCGTGGTTGGACAGGACCCAGGTGGCGGGAGCACCGACCGGGCGCATGGCCTCCAGGGTGCGGTCGATGACCTCGCGCATCTCGGCGGCGTCCCAGTGAGTGCTGAGGTACTGGAAGTTGAACGCCTGGTGCAGTTCGTCCGGGCGGACATAGTTGGCCGTGCGCTCGATGGTCGGTGTCCACGCCTCGGCGACGAAGATCCGCCCTCCCGTCTCCCACCACCGCCCTTCTGACGAAGACCCTTCGGGCCCCTTCCTTTCGGCGTACTCGTCCAGGATGAGCCGCCACTGCCGGTAGATCTCGTGCACCCCGTCCTGGTCGAAGAACGGCATGACATCGTTGCCCAGCAGCTTGACCTGGTCGTGGGAGCCGAGGTCGGGCAGCCCGTCCGCCTTCACCAGGCCGTGGGCGACATCGATCCGGAAGCCGTCGACGCCCATGTCCAGCCAGAAGCGCAGGATGGAGCGGAACTCGTCGCCGACCGCCGGGTGCTCCCAGTTGAAGTCGGGCTGCTCGGGCGCGAAGAGGTGCAGGTACCACTCGCCGGGCGTGCCGTCCGGTTCGGTGACCCGGGTCCAGGCCGGACCGCCGAAGATCGACTCCCAGTCGTTGGGCGGCAGCTCACCGTTCGCGCCCTTGCCGGGACGGAAGTGGTAGCGCTCCCGGAGCGGAGACCCGGGGCCCTCGGCGACGGCCCTCTTGAACCACTCGTGCTGGTCGGAGGAGTGGTTGGGCACGAGGTCGACGATGATGCGCAGGCCCAGCCCGTGGGCGTCGCGGATCAGCGCGTCGGCGTCCAGGAGGTTGCCGAACATGGGGTCGACGGCCCGGTAGTCGGCCACGTCGTAGCCGGCGTCCGCCTGCGGCGAGGCGTAGAAGGGGCTGAGCCACACGGCGTCCACGCCGAGGTCGCGCAGGTACGGCAGTCGGGTGCGGACACCCTCCAGGTCGCCCATGCCGTCACCGTTGCTGTCGGCGAAGCTGCGCGGGTACACCTGGTAGATCACCGCGTCCCGCCACCAGTCGCCACGCTTGGCGACGGCCACTGCGGACGCGGGAGTGGGGGCAGGTGCGGCTGAGTGCTGGCTCATGTCGTCCTTGATGCGTAACAGGATGTCGGTCATGGGAAGCGTGGGTGGGTTCGGGCGGCCACGGCACAGCGGGGTCGGATGGGCACCGCGGCCGCCCCTGCCGCGCCCCTGCGGGCGCGGGGCTCTGTCGATCTGCGGCTCCGCCGCGTGGGCGCGACCGGCCACGACGAAACCCGCGGCCGACCACCGGCGAAGGTCACCCCTTCGTACCGCCTGCGGTGAGCCCGGTCACCAGGTTCTTCTGCACGAGGTAGAAGAACAGGGCGGCCGGTATCGCGATCAGCACAGCCGTCGCGGCCATCAGGTTGCGCTGCGCGTCGTGCTCGCTCACGAACGTCTGCAGACCGACGGCAAAGGTGTACTTGTCGTCGCTCAGCATGAACGTCGAGGCGAACGCGACCTCACCGAAGGCCGTGAGGAAGCTGTAGAAGGCCGCGACCGCGAGGCCCGGCTTGGCCAGCGGCAGGATGAGCCGCGCGAACGTGCCGAACGGGGTCAGTCCGTCGACGCGCCCGGCCTCGTCGATCTCGAACGGGATGGTGTCGAAATAGCCTTTCATCAGCCAGGCGCAGTACGGCACGATCGTCGTGCAGTTGACAAGGATGAGACCAAGGTAGCTGTCGATGAGCTGCAGATCCGAGAGAATCTGGTACATCGGCACGATCAGTACTGCAATCGGGAACATCTGGGTGACCAGCAGCACCCACATCAGTTTCCGGTAGCCGGGGAACCGCATGCGGGAGACGGCGTAACCGGTGGACGCGGCGACGACGACGCCGATGAGCGTCGTGCCCAGGACCACGACCAGCGTGCTCGTCAGCCAGTCGAAGAAGCCGGTGTCCCGCAGGACGAACGCGTAGTTGTCGAGCGTCATCTTGCCCCAGATGCGCGCGGGGTGGAGGTAGTCGTCCTTGTCCGGGCCGAGGGACAGGAAGACCAGCCAGGCGATCGGGAAGAGCGCGGTCAGACTCGCGCCGATCAGCACGGCGTGCGAGGCGAGGGAGGCGGCACGGCCGCGCTTCCCGCGGCCGCGGATCTTGTGCGGGGCGTCGGCGGGGCGCCGCTCGGTGACCTTGGCGGAGGTTTCGGCGGTGGTCGTACTCATTTTCAGAACTCCTGCCTCAGATCGCGAGCTGCTGCTCGTTGCGGTTCAGCCAGCGGCGGTAGAAGGAGGTGAAGACGATCAGGAGGGACAGGAGCAGGATTCCGTAGGCCGCGGACTGGGCGTAGTCGCGCGGCTGCTGCCCGAAGCCCAGCTGGTAGGCCCAGGTCACGAGGATCTGGGCGTCGGGGGCGGTGTTGCCGAACAGCAGGAAGATGATGGGGAACTGGTTGAACGTCCAGATCACGCCGAGCAGGACGACCGTGGTGCTGACGGACCTGAGGCCGGGCAGGGTGACGTACCGGAAGCGCTGCCAGGCATTGGCCCCGTCCATCTCGGACGCCTCGTACAGGCTCGCGTCGATCGACTGCAGTCCGCCGAGCAGCGAGACCATCATGAACGGCACACCGCACCAGGTGTTGACCATGATCGCGGAGAACCGCTGCCAGAAGGTGTCCTCCAGCCACAGCGGCGCCGGCAGGCCCAGCAGGTCGAGACCGCTGTTGATGATGCCGCCGTCGGCGAGCATGAACCGCCAGCCGAAGACGGTGACGAAGGTCGGCACGGCCCAGGGCAGCACCAGGATCATCCGGTAGAGGGTGCGGCCGCGCAGCTTCTGGTTGAGGAGCAGTGCGAGGCCGAGGCCGATGCCGTAGTGCAGGGCGACACAGGCCGCCGTCCAGAAGACCGTCCAGAGGAAGTGCGACCAGAACCGGTCGTACGCCGTCGGGCCCCACAGGATGTCGGCGTAGTTGTCCAGGCCGATGAACGTGTAGGTGGCGTCGATGTGGTTGACGCCGATGGTGCGGGCGGTGTTGAGGCTGTTGGCGTCGGTGAGGGTGAGGTACAGGCCGTACGCCAGCGGGTACAGCACGAGGACCCCGAGGACGATCGCCACCGGGGCGATCATCGCGTAGGCGTACCAGTGCTTGTGGAAGCCGTTCTTCAGCCGCTGGGCCGGCCCGGGCCGTGGTGCCCGCTCACCGCGCCGCTTGCCGGTCGCTCGGTCGATGGCGACTGTCATGGTTCGACACCTTCTGGAGGTTCAGGAAGTTCAAGGGGAGCCGGCCGGGCCCAGGCGCGGGCGCAGGCCGGTGGCCGCCGGATCCCCTCCCCCGTGACCGGGGGATCCGGCGGCCACGCGGTGGGTCACTTGGTGTAGTCCGGCACCAGCTTGGCGATGGCGGTCTCGGCGTTGCCGAGGCCCTTGTCCAGGGACACCTTGCCGCCCGCGATCTTGAGCAGTTCGTCGTCGAGGGGGGTCCACAGGGAGCTGTACTCGGGCAGGGCCGGGCGCGGCTGGGCGGCGGACAGCACGCCCTGGTAGCCGGCGATGCCGGGGTCGGCCTTGACCTCGGCGGTGTAGGCGTCCTCGCGCGTGGGGAGCGTGGAGTTCTTCAGCGCGATGGTCTCCTGGGCCTTGGCCGAGGTCATGAACTTCACGAACTTCAGCGACGCCTCCTGGTGGGCCTTGTCCGAGCCCGCGTACACGGAGAGGTTGTGGCCGCCGGTCGGGGCGCCCGCCTTGCCGGTGGAGCCGGCCGGGACGGTGGCGATGCCGAGGTTGTCCTTGTCCTTGAAGGCGGAGCCCTTGTAGAAGTTGGTGATCTCCCACGGGCCCTGGATGATCGAGGCGACCTTGCCGCTGACGAACGCGTCCTGGATGTGGGCGTAGGCGTCGGCGGTGGTGTCGGCCTTGTGCAGGCCCTTGCCCTTGAAGAGGCTCTGCCAGGTGCCGTAGGCCTTCTTGGCCTCGGGCGAGGTGACGGTGATCTTCTTGGCGTCGACGTCGACGGTGTCGGTGCCCTCGCCGTAGAGGAAGGACTGGGCGTAGTAGGCCTGGGTGGAGCCCCAGTAGCCGTCGACGCCGGTCTTGTCCTTGATGGTGGCGGCGGCCTTCTTCAGGTCGTCCCAGGTCTTGGGGGCCTCGACGCCGGCCTTCTCGAACAGGGCCTTGTTGTAGACGAGGGCGAGGGTGTCGGTGGTGAAGGGGACGCCGTAGGTCTTGCCTTCGTACGTGGCCTGCTCGATCAGGCTGGGCTGGAACTTGTCCTGCTCGGCGAGGGCCTCGGTGCCGTCCAGCGGAAGGAAGAAGCCCTTCTTGGCGAAGGCCGGGGTCCAGCCGACCTCGGAGCGCAGCACGTCGGGGGCGCCCTTGGATCCGGCGGCGGTGTCGAACTTGACCTCCGCCTGGTCGAAGGGGACGTTGACGTATTTGACCTTGACGTCCTTGTTGGCGGCCTCGAACTCCTTGACGAGGGCCTTGTACGTCGGCGCCTCGTTGGTGGCGTTGGAGGTGTCCCACCAGGTGATGGTGACCGGACCGTCGGCCTTGTCGCCGCTGTCGCTTCCGCCGCACGCCGTCGCCGCCAGGGCGAGGGACGCCACCAGCGCGGTGGCCGCTATGCCACGCCGCATGAGTTCTCCTTGAGGGTGAAGCCCGTTTCGTGCTGCCGACTGCGCCGTTGGCCGCCGGGCGTCGGTGAGATTAGCCGCGCTTGCAGGAGTTGCGAAAGACCTTGCAGCAAAAAGTTGCAAGAGGTACGGATGGTTATCCCGCCGTGACCTCCCCTGGGCCGCCGTGAGCCCGGGTTTCAGGCGTTCAGCGGGAGTCGGGCAGCTGTGCAAGACTCTGCAAGCACTTGCTATCCGTTTCCGCCGGGGGGATCATCCGTTGCGGATCGGACGCCGACCACGACATCGAGGGACCGCGATGACCAAGCAACCCGCAGCGGGCCGTGCCACGGCACGCGCCAGGCGTCCCGTCGGTGTGCGGGCGGAACCCCGGCCGCTACAGTCCAGTGCTGTGACCACACGGCTTGCCGACATCGCTGTACAGGCGGGGGTGAGCGAAGCGACGGTCAGCCGCGTCCTCAACGGGAAGCCGGGCGTCGCCGCCACCACTCGCGAGTCCGTGCTGGCCGCCCTCGACGTGCTGGGCTACGAGCGCCCGGTGCGGCTGCGGCAGCGCAGTGAGGGCCTGGTGGGCCTGATCACCCCGGAGCTGGAGAACCCGATCTTCCCGGCCCTGGCGCAGGTCATCGGCCAGGCGCTGACCCGGCAGGGCTACACACCGGTGCTGGCCACCCAGACCCCCGGCGGCTCGACCGAGGACGAGCTGACCGAGATGCTCGTCGACCGCGGCGTCGCCGGCATCATCTACGTCTCCGGGCTGCACGCGGACACCACCGCCGACATGCAGCGCTACGACCGGCTGCGCGCGCAGGGCGTGCCGTACGTGCTGGTCGACGGCTTCTCGCCGAAGGTGCAGGCGCCGTTCATCTCCCCCGACGACCGCGCCGCGATGAGCCTGGCGGTCACGCACCTGGTGTCCCTGGGCCACACGCGGATCGGCCTGGCCCTCGGGCCCAAGCGGTTCGTGCCGGTGCAGCGCAAGATCGAGGGGTTCGTGCGCACCATGCAGGACCAGCTGGGGCTGGGCGTCGAGACCGTGGAGTCGGAGCTGGTCCAGCACTCCCTCTACACCCTGGAGGGCGGTCAGGCCGCGGCCACCGCGTTGATCGAGCGGAACTGCACGGCCGTGGTGTGCGCCAGCGACATGATGGCGCTGGGCGCGATCCGGGCGGCGCGGCAGCGCGGCCTGGACGTGCCGAAGGACATCTCCGTGGTCGGCTTCGACGACTCCCCGCTGATCGCCTTCACGGACCCGCCGCTGACGACGATCCGCAAGCCGGTCCCGGCGATGGGCCAGGCGGCCGTGCGCACACTGCTGGAGGAGATCGGCGGGACGCCCGCGCCGCACAGCGAGTTCGTGTTCATGCCGGAACTGGTGGTGCGCGGTTCGACCGCCTCGGCCCCCGGGGACCGCGGTCGCTCTTGAGATCCTCTGGCCTGATCTCGCCGTAGAACATGCGGCCCGCACCAGGCCGCGGGATGATCGGTGAGGAAGTCCTCTTCTGGCAAACTTTGCGCCTATGGGTAACACGACCGTGACGACGCCGGAAGGCCGGGAATCGGCCCTTCCGCAGCACGTCGCGGCCGGGACCCGGCAGGGTTCGCTGCGCCGGCTGCGCACCCCCCGGCGACCCCGGTTCTGGTTCGAGATCCTGCTGATCGCGGTCAGTTACTGGACGTACTCGCTCGTCCGCAACGCCGTGCCCGAGCAGAAGGCCGAGGCGCTGCGCAACGCCGACTGGATCTGGAAGGCCGAGCACTATCTGGGCATCGCCGTCGAGGAGTCCGTCAACCACGTCGCCAACTCGGTGACTTGGCTGATCATCGGCATGAACTACTACTACGCCACACTCCACTTCGTGGTGACGCTGGGTGTCCTGGTGTGGCTGTACCGTCGCCATCCCGGCCGCTACGCGGCGACCCGCCTGGTGCTGTTCGCGACGACCGCCGTCGCCCTGGTCGGTTACTACCTGTATCCGCTGGCGCCCCCGCGGCTGATGAACGGCGGCGACTTCATCGACACGGTCATGGTCCACCAGACCTGGGGCTCGATGGCGTCCGGCGACCTGAAGCACATGTCCAACCAGTACGCCGCGATGCCGTCGATGCACATCGGCTGGTCGGTGTGGTGCGGCCTGACGATCTTCGCCCTGGCGGCGGTCCCCTGGGTGCGGGTGCTGGGGCTGCTGTACCCGGCGCTGACGCTGGTGGTGATCGTCGCCACGGCCAACCACTTCTGGCTTGATGCCGTCGGTGGCATGCTGTGCCTGGCGTTCGGGTTCGCGGTGGCGAGGCTCTGGTACGGGAGGCAGCCGTACACCCTGCCGAAGCTGGTGCCGGCCCAGCGGCCGGATCCGTCCCGGGGCGGGGGCGAGCCGGTACCGCGGCCGAGGACCTGACCCGCTCCCCGCGCCGCGGCCCGCGAGTCAGCGCTCGGCGATCCCGTAGAACAGCTCCTCCACGACGCCCCGCGCCCTGCGTGCCGTCCGCCGGTACGCGTCGAGCATGTCGCCCGCGTGGCCCGGGCCGTAGCCCAGGTACCGTCCCACGGCGGCCAGCTCGCGGGGCTCCGTGGGGAACGTGTCGCCGGCCCGGCCGCGTACCAGCATCACCGCGTTGCGGACGCGGGTCGCGAGGACCCAGGCCTCGTCCAGGGTCGCCGCGTCCTCGTCCGTGATGAGCCCGGCCGCGCGGGCGGCGGCCAGAGCCTCCCGGGTCCGGGTCGTGCGCAGGCCCGGCTCGGCCGCGCCGTGCCGCAGTTGCAGCAGCTGCACGGTCCACTCCACGTCCGACAGACCACCCGGCCCGAGCTTGGCGTGCAGCTTCGGGTCCGCGCCGCGCGGCAGCCGTTCGGACTCCATCCGTGCCTTCAGCCGCCGGATCTCGCGGACGGCCTCGTCGGCGAGCCCGTCCGCCGGGTAGCGCAGCGGGTCGACCAGCTCGATGAACCGTCGGCCGAGATCCTCGTCCCCGGCGACCGGCTCGGCCCGCAGCAGGGCGTGCGACTCCCAGGTCAGGGACCAGCGACGGTAGTACGCCGCGTAAGAGGTGAGGGTGCGCACGAGCGGACCGGACTTGCCCTCGGGGCGCAGGTCGGCGTCGATGAGCAGGGGCGGGTCGGCGCTGGGGATCTGCAGCAGCCGGCGCATCTCGGAGACGACCTTGTTGGCCGCCTGCGAGGCCTCGCGCTCGTCGACGCCGTCGCGCGGCTCGTGCACGAACAGCACGTCCGCGTCGGACCCGTAGCCCAGCTCGTGGCCGCCGAACCGGCCCATGCCGATGATCGCGAACCGGGTCGGCAGGCTGTCGCCCCAGCCGTCACGCACGACCGCGCGGAGCGTGCCGGCGAGCGTCGCGGCCGTCAGGTCGGACACCGCGCCGCCGACCCGGTCGACCAGGGCGCCCTGGTCGGCCTCGGCGGGCTGCTCCTCGGTGCCGTACGAGCCGACGATGTCGGCGGCGGCCGTACGGAACAGCTCACGGCGGCGCACCCCGCGGGCGGCGGCGACCGCCTGGGCGGCCCCGTCGGCCCGGCCGACCGCGGCGAGGATCTCCTGCTCCAGGTGGGCGCGGGACCGCGGCTCGAGACCGCCGCCGTCCCCGTCGCCGAGCAGCGCCACCGCCTCCGGTGCGCGCATCAGCAGGTCGGGTGCGAGCCGCCCGGCGGACAGCACCCGGGCGAGGTTCTCGGCCGCGGCGCCCTCGTCCCGGAGCAGCCGCAGGTACCAGGGCGTCTTGCCGAGCGCGTCCGACACCTTGCGGAAGTTGAGCAGACCCGCGTCCGGGTCGGCCGAGTCGGCGAACCAGCCCAGCAGGACGGGGAGCAGGGTGCGCTGGATGGCGGCCTTGCGGGTGACGCCGGAGGCCAGCGCCTCCAGGTGGCGCAGGGCGGAGGCGGGGTCGGCGTAGCCGAGGGCGACCATGCGTTCCCGGGCCGCCTCGGCGCTGAGCCGGGCCTCGCCGGTGGCGAGCTGGGCGACCGCGTCCAGCAGCGGCCGGTAGAACAGCTTCTCGTGCAGCCGGCGTACGACGGTGGCGTGCCGCTTCCACTCGCGCAGCAGTTCGGCGACCGGGTCGGTGCGCAGCCCGAGGGAGCGGCCGATGCGGCGCAGCTCGGCCTCCTCCTCGGGCACGAGGTGGGTGCGGCGCAGCCGGAACAGCTGGATCCGGTGCTCCATGGTGCGCAGGAACCGGTAGGCCTCGTCGAGCTGCGCGGCGTCGGCCCGGCCCACGTAGCCGCCGGCGGCGAGGGCCCCCAGCGCGTCGAGGGTCGTACCGCTGCGCAGGGAGGTGTCGGCCCGGCCGTGCACCAGCTGGAGCAGCTGCACGGCGAACTCGACGTCCCGGAGGCCGCCCGGGCCGAGTTTCAGCTGGCGGTCGACCTCGGCGGCGGGGATGTTCTCCACCACCCGGCGGCGCATCTTCTGCACGTCCGGCACGAAGTTCTCGCGCTCGGCGGCCTTCCACACCAGGGGCTGGACCGCGGCCACGTACTCCTCGCCGAGCTCCAGGTCGCCCGCGACCGGGCGGGCCTTGAGCAGCGCCTGGAACTCCCAGGTCTTGGCCCAGCGCTGGTAGTAGGCGAGGTGGCTGGAGAGGGTCCGCACCAGCGGACCGTTTCTGCCCTCGGGCCGGAGGTTGGCGTCAACCGGCCAGATGGACCCCTCGACCGTCGTCTCGGAACAGATCCGCATCAGGTGCGAGGCCAGCCGGGTCGCGGCGCGCAGGGCCTTGGTCTCGTCGGCCTCCTCGGCGGGCTCCGCCACGAAGATGACGTCCACGTCGGAGACGTAGTTGAGCTCATGGCCGCCGCACTTGCCCATCGCGATGACCGCGAGCCGGCACAGCGCGTCGTCCTCGGGCGCGGCGGCCCGCGCGAGGCCGAGGGCGGCGCGCAGGGTGGCGGTGGCGAGGTCGGCGAGCTCGGCGGCGGACTCGGCGACGCCGGTGGTACCGCACACGTCCCGGGCGGCGATGGACAGCAGGCAGCGCCGGTAGGCGACGCGCAGGGAGACGGGGTCGTCCGCCTCCGCGAGGCCGGCCTCGAACTCCTCCACGCCCGGGTGCAGGTCGTACGCCTCGTACATGACGAGCGCCTGCCAGTCCTCCGGGTGCCGGGTGAGGTGGTCGGCGAGGGCGGTGGAGGCGCCGAGCACCCCGAGCAGCCGGTCGCGCAGCGGCTTGGACGAGATCAGCGTGTCGAGCAGTTCCCGGCGCGCGCCCGGGTCCGGCTGCGCCTCCAGCAGCCGGACGAGCCCGAGGAGCGCGAGATCCGGGTCGGCGGTCGCGCCCAGCGCGTCCAGCAGCACCGGGTCGTCGCGCAGCGGCACGAGCTCGGGACTGTCCAGGAGCCGCTCGGCGGCGGAGGCGTCGGTGAACCCGTGCCGCAGCAGCCGTGTGAAGGTACTGCTCCTGCGCCCCGGCGCCGCCGTCATTCCGGGCCTCCCTCGGTCTCGCCTCGGTCTTTCCTCGGATTTTCCTCGGATCAAGGTCGTACGGCTTTGAGCCTAACCGCAGACCCCGGCGTGGACTCCGATGAGTTCCGTGGACGGACCGGGTCTGCCTTGTGAAGCGAGAGGTCGGGAGGACACTCATGACCACCCTGCACCCGGAGACCCGGCTGGACCGGCGCTACAGCGACGAGACCGCCACCGCCACCGACTGGGAGGACGCCGAGGCGCGGCTGAAGGCGGCGGAGCTCTTCTGGATCACGACGGTACGGCCGGACGGACGACCGCACGTCACCCCTCTGCCGGCGGTCTGGTCGGAGGGCGCCCTGCACTTCTGCACGGGCCCGGAGGAACGCAAGGCGCGGAACCTCGCGGAGAACCCGCACGTGGTGCTGACCACCGGCACGAACACCTGGAACGCGGGCTACGACCTGGTGGTGGAGGGCGAGGCGGCGCGCGTCACCGACGACGCCCGGCTACGGGAACTGGCCGCGGCGTGGGAGGCGAAGTACGGCAGCTTCTGGCACTTCGAGGTACGGGACGGGTATTTCCACCACGGCGCGGGCCACGCGGCCGTCTACTCGGTGGCGCCGCGTACCGTTTTCGGCTTCGGTAAGGGAGAGCCGTTCAGCCAGACGAGGTGGCGGTTCGCATGACGCCGGACGAAGACGAAGGAGTCTCGCCGTGGACATCACCCTCGAAGTCATCCCGCTGCCCGTGAGCGACATCGACCGGGCCCGGGACTTCTACCGGGACAAGGTCGGCTTCCACGTGGACATCGACCAGGAGGTCATGCCCGGCATGCGGATCGTCCAGCTGACGCCGCCCGGCTCGGGCTGCTCGATCGCCCTCGGCGAATCGATCTGGGAGATGACCCCCGGCCCCACCCCGGCCCCCGGCTCCTACCAGGGTCTGCAGCTGTGCGTGGCCGACATCAAGGCGGCCCGCGCGGAGCTCGTCGCCCGCGGGCTCGACGTCTCGGAGCCGGTCCAGTACGCCCCGGACGACGGCGCCACGTTCATGCACTTCCAGGATCCGGACGGCAACGGCTGGGCGGTCCAGGAGTACCGGCGGCGGGCGACGGAGCCGCTGCACGAGCTGCTGGCGAGCCTGAAGCGGCGGCAGGAGGGCTGACGCCACCCGGATGCCGTGCGGGCCGCACCGGTCAGGAATCGAGAAGCGGGGTCCCGGCGGCGCGATTAGCGTCATTTCCATGACGTCCATCGCATGCGTCACCCTCGAGGTGACCGACCTCCCCGCCGCCGAACGCTTCTACACCACCGCCTTCGAGCTGGGCGGGCAGGTGCGCCTGCGGGCCTCTCAGGCACCGACCACCGGGTTCCGCGGGTTCACGCTGTCGCTCGTGGTCTCCCAGCCGGCCGACGTCGACGCCCTCGTCGACGCGGCCGTGGCGGCCGGTGCCGCGACCCTGAAGCCCGCCGCCAAGTCGCTGTGGGGCTACGGGGGCGTCGTCCAGGCCCCGGACGGAACGATCTGGCAGATCGCGTCGTCGTCGAAGAAGAACACCGGCCCGGCGACCAGGCGTTTCGACGAGCTCGTCCTGCTGCTCGGCGTCGAGGACGTGCGGGCCGCCAAGCAGTTCTACGTCGAGCACGGCCTCACCGTGGGCAAGAGCTTCGGCGGCAAGTACGTCGAGTTCGCCACCGGTTCGGCGCCCGTCAAGCTGGCGCTGTACAAGCGCCGCGGCCTCGCCAAGGTCGCCGGCGTCTCCCCCGACGGCACCGGCTCCCACCGGATCACGATCGGCGGCGACGCCGGGGCGTTCACGGACCCGGACGGGTTCGCCTGGGCTCCGGCGTCGCAGACGGCGACCTTGTGAGGTCCCTGGCCGGGTTCGTCAGAGCGACTCCCGCCACCCGTTCGTGATCGGCAGCCGCCGGTCCTTGCCGAAGCCCTTCGGCGAGATCTTCGTGCCCGGCGGATACTGCCGTCGCTTGTACTCCGCCGTGTCCACCATGCGCAGCGTCTTCGCGACCAGGGCGGGATCGAAGCCGGCCGCGACGATCTCGTCGGCGCCACGGTCCCGGTCGACGTACAGCTCCAGGATCGCGTCCAGCACCGGGTAGTCGGGGAGCGAGTCCGTGTCGACCTGGCCGGGGCGGAGTTCCGCGCTCGGGGGCTTGGTGATGGAGTTCTCGGGGATGGGCGGCGTCTGGCCGCGCTCGCGAGCGGCCCGGTTGCGCCACTCGGACAGGCGGAAGACCGCCGTCTTGTAGAGGTCCTTGATGGGGCCGTACGCCCCGACCGAGTCGCCGTAGAGCGTCGAGTAGCCGACCGCCAGCTCCGACTTGTTGCCGGGGGCCAGCACGATGTGGCCCTCCTGGTTGGAGATGGCCATGAGCAGGGTGCCGCGCAGCCGGGACTGGAGGTTCTCCTCCGCGAGGCCCGTCAGACCCAGGGAGCCCATGTACGCGTCGAACATCGGCTCGATCGCGACCGTGCGGTAGTTCAGGCCCGTGCGCCGGGCCAGTTCCGCCGCGTCGTCCTTCGAGTGGTCCGAGGAGTACTTCGACGGCATCGACACGCCGTACACGTTCTGCGCGCCCACCGCGTCACAGGCGATCGCCGCGACCAGCGACGAGTCGATACCGCCGGACAGACCGATCAGCACCGACTTGAAGCCGTTCTTCGCGACGTACGCCCTCAGGCCCACGACCAGCGCCGAGTAGACCTCCTCGTCGTCGTCCAGTCGGTCCGCGTAGCCGCCGGTGAGCTCCGGCTCGTACGGCGCCACCGGGTCCTCCGAGAGGACCACCCGGTCGATGCGCAGGCCGTCGTCCACCACCCCGGTCGGGGCGTCCGCCGACGCCGCGGGCAGGTCCAGGTCCAGGACCACACAGCCCTCGGCGAACTGCGGCGCCCGCGCCACGACCTCGCCGTTCCTGTCGACCACGATCGAGTCACCGTCGAAGACCAGCTCGTCCTGGCCACCGATCATGGCGAGGTACGCCGTGGTGCAGCCGGCCTCCTGGGCCCGCTTGCTGACCAGCTCCAGGCGCGTGTCGTCCTTGTCGCGCTCGTAGGGGGACGCGTTGATCGAGACCAGCAGACCCGCCTGCGCGGAGCGGGCCGCCGGGACACGGCCGCCGTCCTGCCAGAGGTCCTCGCAGATGGCCAGGGCGACATCGACGCCGTGGACGCGCAGCACCGGCATGCTGTCGCCGGGCACGAAGTAGCGGAACTCGTCGAAGACGCCGTAGTTCGGCAGGTGGTGCTTGGCGAAGTTCAGGACGACCTCGCCGCCGTACAGCACCGCTCCCGCGTTCTGCGGCGCGCCGGCCGGCTGGCCGTACTTGGGCTGGGCGGTCGCGGAGCGGTCGAGGTAGCCGACGATCACCGGCAGCTCGCCGAGGCCCTCGTCGGCCAGGCGGGCGGCCAGGCTCCGCAGCGCGGCGCGGGAGGCCTCCACGAAGGACGACCTGAGGGCCAGGTCCTCGACGGGATACCCGGTCAGGGCCATCTCCGGGAACGCCACGAGATGCGCTCCCTGCTCGGCGGAGTGCCGGGTCCAGCGGACGATCGACTCGGCGTTCCCGGCGAGGTCGCCGACGCTCGAGTCGATCTGGTTCAGGGCGAGACGTAGTTGAGGCACGGGCCCAGTGTAATCGTCAGAGCGACGCAATGGGGTGGCCTGGGTCACCCCGGGCCACCCCGTCCCCTTGCGAAGGTCAGCGGTGCCGCCAGGAGCTCAGCGGCGCCCGTACGACCGGACGTACCCGTTCCCCAGGCCAGCACATAGCCGAAGCCGTTGACGGCCCAGTGCAGCGCCGCGGGCGCCAGCAGACTTCCGGACCGGCGCCGCAGCTCGCACAGGACGACGCCGGCCGCGGTCGTGGCGACGACGGCGGCCACGACCGGCAGCGCGCTGCCCACCGGCCCCGTGCCGAGTACCGCCGCGGCCTCGTTGGCCCGGCTCAGCCCGCGCGAGGGAAGCACATGCCAGAGCCCGAACAGCAGCGACGACACAGCCGTGGCCCACGCGGTACCGCGCCGGCGCCGCACCATGGCCCACAAGACACCGCGGAAGGCGACCTCCTCCAGCAGCACCGTGCCGACCGGCACCCGGACCAGCACCCGCCACAGCAGCTCCCCCAGGGTCAGGCCCACGGCGCGCTCGTCCTCGAACGCCTCCCTGGTGGCCGGCAGGGCGAGCCCGGCCAAGAAGACGGCAAGAACCGCGCCGACCAGGATCGCCGCCCAGCGCAGCCCCCGGTACGAGGCAGCCCTGTCGAGCCCGAGATCGGCGAGGGTGAGACCGTCCCACCGGGCGATCAGCAGCAGCGTGGCAGCCGCGACCACGCAGGTGGGCACGTAGGCGCCGGGCGCGAGCCAGTTGTTGAGCAGGTTCGCGCCCACCAGGACGGCGAGGACGCAGAGCATTCGCATGGTGCCACCAGCATCCCTCGATCCACCCCCACGGGCTGGGAGTACGGGACGAGCGCGCCACGGCTGAGGAGGGCCGAAAGGCGACGGCGCCGCGTTACCACGAGTCGGAAGCCCTCAACACGACAGCAGCCCTGGCCCGGTCGTAGGCCGGCCAGGCCGCGCACTCGCGGTGCTAGGAGCGCGGCTCGGCACCCCGCTCCTTCAGCATGTCCGCCATCAGGTCGATCTCCGACTCCTGCGCCTCCACCATGCCCTGCGCGAGCCGCTTCTCCACCCCGACCGTGCATTTCCGCGCACAGCCCTCGGCCATGTGGACGCCGCCCTTGTGATGGTCCGTCATCAGCTGGAGGTAGTAGACCTCGGCCTGCTTCCCGCTGAGCTCGCCGAGCTTCTTCATCTCGCTGTTGGTCGCCATGCCCGGCATCAGCGCGCCGTCCTTGCCGGAGGCCATGTCGCCCATGCCCATCCAGGTCATGGGGGGCTCGGAGGACACCTTGGGCAGGGCCCAGAGGTCGAGCCAGCCGAGCATCATGCCGCGCTGGTTGGCCTGCGTCTGCGCGATGTCGTACGCGAGGCGCCGCACCTCCTCGTCCTTGGTGCGGTCGCGCACGATGTACGACATCTCCACGGCCTGCTGGTGGTGCACCGCCATGTCCCGCGCGAACCCGGCGTCCGCGGACTCGGCGGAGGGCGTCTTGTCGCCGCCGTCGTCCCCGGCAACGGCGTAGGTGATCGCGCCGGCGGCGACGAGCGCCGTCGCCGCCGCCCCGGCGATCAGTCCGACGTGCCTCACTGCGCCAGCCCGTTCGTGCAGGCGGCACCCGGCTCGGGGGTCTGCTTGCCCTGGACGAACTTCTCGAAGAACTTGTCGACGTCCGGGTCGTCGGCGCCCGTCACCGTGCGCTGGTGGCCCCACGCCGACAGCATGATCGGGTCCTTCTGGTCGTCCATCGGGCTCATCAGCGTGTACGGCGTCTTCTTCACCTTCGCCGCGAGCGCGTCGACGTCCGCCTTCTTCGCCTTGGCGTTGTACGTCACCCACACCGCCCCGTGCTCCAGCGAGTGCACGGCGTTGGTGTTGTTGATCTCCTTGGTGTACACGTCGCCGTTGCAGTTCATCCAGGCCTGGTTGTGGTCGCCGCCGACCGGGGGCTGGGAGGCGTACTTCACGGTCTTGGTGACGTGGTTGCGGGCGAGCTCCCCTTCCCAG
Organism: Streptomyces sp. NRRL S-455; assembly: GCF_000717875.1. Lineage (GTDB taxonomy): Bacteria > Actinomycetota > Actinomycetes > Streptomycetales > Streptomycetaceae > Streptomyces. The sequence goes on along the minus strand of NZ_JOCT01000035.1, from coordinate 24,276 downwards.
GTCCGCACGCCGTCCGCGCCGGTGACGAACTTCCCCTTGGCCGAGGAGTCGCTCGCCGCGGTGTCGCTGCCGCCACCGTCGGACTGGGACCGCACGAGCACGACACCGCCGGCGACGAGGCCGCCGACGACCACGACGCTGGCGACGATGGTGAGGATCCGGTTGCGGCGCTCACGGGCCTGCTCGGCACGCCGCATCTCCTCTATTCGCGCCTTGCGTCCGGTGCTGCTCTTGTTGGCGGAGCCCATGAGGTGTCCTTCGTGAATGAAGTGGGACGGTCGGGTGGGCTGATCGTATGCGGGAGACGGGGCGCCTCGTAGTAGGGCCATGGGAAAGGACCGAATCGATACGGCACCGACAGGCTTCCGACAGCTTCGGGAGTCCGCTCCCGGGTCCGGCCGCCGGATAATTTGAAGCACAGATACCGCTTATCTAGGCTGCCGGTATGCGGCTGCTGCGCTCCACCGATCTCGCCCTGCGGGTCCTGATGCGGCTCGCCGTCGCGGACGAGTCGAGTCCGACGACGCGTGAGGTCGCCGCAGGTATGGGCGTGCCGTACACGCATCTGGCGAAGGTGGTCGCCGAGCTCCAGCACATGGGCCTGCTGGCGGCCCGCCGCGGACGGGGCGGCGGCCTGTCCCTCACCGAGCAGGGCCGTACGGCCTCGGTGGGCGGCGTGGTGCGTGCCTTCGAGGGCGACGGCGATGTCGTCGACTGCGAGGGCCCCACCCCCTGCCCCCTGAATTCCGCCTGCCGTCTGCGTGCCGCCCTGCGCCGGGCCCAGGAGGCGTTCTTCGCCTCACTGGACCCGATCACCGTGGCGGACATCGTGGCGGAGCCGACCGGGGCGCTGCTGCTGGGGATCTCGCGGGGGCCCTGAACAGGCCCCTTCTGGACAGGCCCGGGACAGACCTCGGGACACCCCTTGGGACAGTGCCTGAGGGGGGACCTACGCCTGCCCCGCCAGCCACAGGTCCGGCCCGAACACCTCGTAGTGGATGTCGGCCGGCGCCACGCCCTTGTTGATCAGCTGGGCCCGTACCGCCCGCATGAACGGCAGCGGACCGCACAGGTACGCGCGCGTGCCCGAGGCGACCGGGACGCCGGTGAGGTCGACCTGGCCGGAGCGGGTGCCCGCCGGGGCGTCCTGCTCGTACCAGAAGTGGACGGCGGCGTCGGGCAGCTTGGCGGCGTAGGCCTCGTGGTCGGCGCGCAGGGCGTGGGTGGCGGGTGAGCGGTCGCCGTGGACGACGGTGACCGGGGCGCGGTGCCCGGAGCCGGCGAGGTGCGCCAGCATCGCGGTCATCGGGGTGACGCCGATGCCCGCCGAAGCCAGCAGCAGGGGCGTGTCGGATCCGGTGTCCAGGACCAGGTCGCCGTACGGCTCGGACAGCTCCAGGACGTCACCGACCGCCACGCGCCCGTGGAGGTGGTTCGACACCTCGCCGTCGGGGGCCTCGTCCCCGTGCACACGCTTCACGCTGATCTGCCGCAGCGCCGGGTCGGACGCCCCGGAGAGGCTGTACTGCCGTATCTGCCGGGCGCCGTCCGCGAGGGCGACGCGGACGGAGACGTACTGGCCGGCGAGGAAGTCCCGCACCGGACCGCCGTCGGCGGGCCGCAGCCGGAACGTGGCGACGTCGTCGGTCTCGGCGACGCGCTCGACGACCTCCCACGGGCGCCAGGTGTGCCCGCCCCGCTCCTCCCGCAGCCGCTTCTCGACGGCGATGAGGGCGTTCGCCATCAGCCAGTAGACCTCGTCCCAGGCGGCGGCGACCTCGGGCGTGACGGCGTCGCCGAGCACGTCGGCGATGGCGGCGAACAGGTGCTCGTGGACGATCCCGTACTGCTCGGGCGTGACGCCGAGCGAGGCGTGCTTGTGGGCGATGCGGTGCAGCATCGCGTCCGGCCGCTGGTCGGGGTGGTCCAGCAGGTGTGTGGCGAAGGCGGCGATGGAACCGGCGAGCGCCTGCCGCTGGGTGCCGGCGGCCTGGTTGCCCCGGTTGAACAGGTCGGGAAGCAGCTCGGGGTGGGCCGCGAACAGCCCGGCGTAGAAGCGCTCGGTGATCGTGCCGAGGGCCGCGCCGACGGCGGGAAGGGTGGCGCGGACGGTGGCGGCGGACGGCTCGGACAGCATCGGGGCTCCTCTGTGCTCGACTGCGGGCACGGTATTTAAAGTTGCATATGAGATGCAAATTAAGTGGTGGGGGCGGCGAACCGGACCGGCCATTACGGATGCGGGTACGAGCAGGCACTATGGGCGGAAGAGCGGTTCACCCGCCGTACGCGAGGCGTTCCACCCCGGGCCGGCCGGGCGATCATGGTGTGCAACGCGTACGAAATGGTGGTGTGGTGGGATGCTCAGGTGCCCGACCGCCTCCCGTGGTACGGAATGACAGGCGGCCTGACCAGCAAGGATGGGGAAGCGGAAGATGGACAAGCAGCAGGAGTTCGTGCTCCGGACGTTGGAGGAGCGCGACATCCGGTTCGTAAGGCTGTGGTTCACGGACGTGCTGGGCTTCCTCAAGTCCGTCGCCGTGGCCCCGGCCGAGCTGGAACAGGCCTTCGACGAGGGCATCGGCTTCGACGGCTCCGCGATCGAGGGCTTCGCCCGGGTCTACGAGTCCGACATGATCGCCAAGCCGGACCCGTCGACCTTCCAGATCCTGCCCTGGCGCGCCGAGGCCCCGGGCACGGCCCGGATGTTCTGCGACATCCTCATGCCGGACGGCTCCCCGTCCTTCGCCGACCCGCGCTACGTGCTCAAGCGCTCCCTGGCCCGCGCCTCCGACCTGGGCTTCACGTTCTACACGCACCCGGAGATCGAGTTCTTCCTGCTGAAGGACCGGCCGCTGGACGGCAGCCGCCCGACGCCCGCCGACAACTCCGGCTACTTCGACCACACCCCGACCAACGTCGGCATGGACTTCCGTCGCCAGGCGATCACCATGCTGGAGTCGATGGGCATCTCGGTCGAGTTCTCCCACCACGAGGGCGCGCCCGGCCAGCAGGAGATCGACCTGCGCTACGCCGACGCGCTCTCCACGGCCGACAACGTCATGACGTTCCGCCTGGTCATGAAGCAGGTGGCGCTGGAGCAGGGTGTCCAGGCGACGTTCATGCCGAAGCCCTTCTCCGAGCACCCGGGCAGCGGCATGCACACCCACCTCTCCCTCTTCGAGGGCGACCGCAACGCCTTCTACGAGTCGGGCTCGGAGTACCAGCTGTCCAAGGTGGGCCGCTCCTTCATCGCGGGCCTGCTGCGGCACGCGGCGGAGATCTCCGCCGTCACCAACCAGTGGGTCAACTCCTACAAGCGCATCTGGGGCGGCGCGGAGCGCACGGCGGGCGCGGGCGGCGAGGCCCCGTCGTACATCTGCTGGGGCCACAACAACCGCTCGGCGCTGGTCCGCGTCCCGATGTACAAGCCCGGCAAGACGGGCTCGGCACGGGTGGAGGTCCGCTCCCTCGACTCCGGCGCGAACCCCTACCTGTCCTACGCCGTCCTGCTCGCCGCCGGCCTGAAGGGCATCGAGGAGGGCTACGAGCTCCCGCCGGGCGCCGAGGACGACGTCTGGGCCCTCTCCGACGCGGAGCGCCGCGCGATGGGCATCGAGCCGCTCCCGCAGAACCTGGGCGAGGCCCTGACCCTGATGGAACGCAGCGACCTCGTCGCCGAGACGCTCGGCGAGCACGTCTTCGACTTCTTCCTGCGCAACAAGCGGCAGGAGTGGGAGGAGTACCGCTCGGAGGTCACGGCGTTCGAGCTGCGCAAGAACCTTCCGGCGCTGTAAGGGCAGGTCAGAGCACGTTTCCCGCTGGTTCAGCGGACGGGGCCGACGGTCGTGGACCCTCGGCTCCGTGGTGTCTCACTGGTCCTGGGCCGTCCGTGGGCCGTCGGGGGCTGGATCGGTGTCCTCGTACAGGCCGTCCACGGCCTTTCCGGGCCCGCGCGTCGCTGCTCGGCGTCGGGTGCGTGTACACGCGGAGCGTGAACCCCGGATCGCTGTGGCCGAGGTAGGCACTCAATGCCTTCACGTTCTCGCCGGCGTCCCGCAGGACGGACGCGTAGAAGTGACTGAGGGCGTGCATGCCGTGTTCGCGGGCGGCCTGGTGGCGCTCTCCGGGCTTTGGCGCGGGGATGATCCCAGCAGCCACGAGAGCAGGCTTCCACGCGCGGTCGTTGAAGTCGGTACGCCGAACCGTGCCTTCGCCGTCGAGACGGGTGAACAGTAGCCGCTTTGTGACAGGCGGAGACGTGCGCCACACGGTCCGGCAAGGGGACGTCGCGCATCTTGGCACGCTTCGGTGGGGCGAACACGAGACCGTCCTTCACGCTTCTCCGGGCGACCGTGCGCGGCGCGATGTCCGAACATCCGCTTCTCCTCGTGTGGCTGTGGTGTCTGCATGCGGGTCATTGCGAGGTAGCGGCCCTCGCTGGTGCGGCCCGACTCGATCACGACACCCCGGGCGGCAAGCGTGGGCTGGAGGCGCTTGGGCCGGTCGGAGAGGACCTTGCCCGTCGTCGGCCACCCCTTGGGATGATCCGCTGGTCGCCGCCCGGCTCGATGGTCTCGGCGTGCTTGAGGACAGTCTGCGCGAGCAAGTACCCCTCGATCACGTCGTCGTTGAGGTCATCGAGGCTGCGCCGGTACGGGGACGGCGAGGCCGTGCGGCGCCGGCCGGGCCGGGGAGGGCTCCTTCACGGCAAGGGCCCGGACGGCGCCCGGGAGAGCGGTCACAGCTCCGGTGCCGGCAAGGAGGTAGCGGGCGTAGGGCATGGTCGACTTGATGTCGACGCCGGGCCGCACCGCGTTGTGCGACGACATCGCGCCCCGGTAGATCCAGTGTTCCCCGCGCGTCGTCTTCACGACCCGCGTGGTGGGCAGGGCGGTGCGGGCCCAGTCGACGGCTGCCGCGTCGTCCAGGTCCACCACGATCAGCCCGGCGGCGCCGGGATGGTAGGCGACGCAGACGGCTCGCCGCCACGCGGTCGTCCACGCCGAGAGGTGAGAACGGCCGGGTCGGTGATGGTGGCGGCCCACGCGTGGCAGACGCCGGGGCAGCGAAAAGGGCCCGCGCTCTTCATGTTCGGTCGGCCGCCGCACCGTTGCCCGCGCACTGCGGGCAGTTGCCGAACGGCGCCTTTCCCGCTCGCAGGGGCAGCACCGGCGTACCTCTCCGGCGATAGTTCATCTGGTCGAGGAGCGTCCGTTGTGGCGGGCCGCGCTGGCCAAGTATTGGGACGAGCATCCGGAACCGGGCAACGTAGCTCACCCGAACTTGTTGCGCTTGAACGTCGCGGTGCAAGGTGACTCGCCTGCCCGTAACTCCGCCCCTGAATCAGGGCAGGCCGGGCAAGGCCCCGGGAGGCGCGAATCTCATATCCGGCTAATCTGGAAGAAAGGCGCCCCAAATAGCAGGACACTCCTCGGCTTGAGGCAAGGCCGTTCCCCTTGAGGGGTTGAGCGCAGCGAGCGCGACTGTCGGCGAAGCCACAAGTGCCCTCGGCGGGACCGGTCCTGGGGGGCATGCGTAGTGAAATCTCCGGGGCGAACCCATTGGCTCACACGGGCCCAGATCGCCAGGAAGGCCGAGACATGGCAACACAACAGCAGTTGTTCGTCGACTGGACGAAACGCAACGACGCGAAGACCGAGGCCATCGGAACCCTGGGCGGCCATAAGGTGACGCTCACCGGGGTCGAATTCGATGCCGACGTGACGGATCTCGTCCTTCACCTGGGATCGCTCGCCTCCACCCTGGTGTTCCAGAATCTTCCGATGGGCACGGAGGTCACCAAGCTCAGCGGCGACGATGATTTCCGGGTCGAGGGCAACACGGTCACCGGCGAGGCGTACCAACCACCCCCAGGGTCGACCGAGCCCACTGATTCCGACGGCAGCGTTCGCCTGCGCGGACCCACTTTCCGCTCGATCGAGTTCACCCTGAAGCCGAGGTTCGAAGGCGGCTCACTGCACGATGGCGTACACCTCCAGATCGGCGGGAAGGTAAACGCGCTTCAGTTCGTCGACTGGACGAGACGCAACGACGCGAAGACCCAGGCCACCGGAAAGCTGAACGGCCATAAGGTGACGCTCACCGGGTCGCGCACCGTGACGACGGAACCACCACCCCTGGGCACCGCTATCCTCAACGGGGTCGAATTCGATGCCGACGTGACGGATCTCGTCCTTCACCTGGGATCGCTCGCCTCCACCCTGGTGTTCCAGAATCTTCCGATGGGCACGGAGGTCACCGAGCTCAGTGGGGACGCTGAGTTCAGGGTCGAAGAAGGCAACACGGTCATCGGCGAGGCGTACCAACCACCCCCAGGGTCGCCCGAGCCCACTGATTCCGACGGCAGCGTCCGCCTCCGCCAACCCATGCCTTTCCGCTCGATCGAGTTCACCCTGAAGCCGAGGTTCGAAGGCGGCTCACTGCACGACGGCGTACACCTCCAGATCGGCGCGACGCCTACCGCCTGAGCTAGAACATCGAGCAGCGGACGTACGACCGCGTCATGGCTGACGGCAGAGAGGAACTGAGCCGTCGAAGGGCGGCCCCGGGGCGACCAACAACCACCATCAATCGGCCGCTCACGCGCTGATCCCGCCAGCGGGGCCGACGGTCACGGACCGTCGGCCCCCGAGGTGTCCGGCGTCCGTCACTGCACCCGCAGCGACCACTTCGTCATGGGTCCCCACTTCAGCTCCGGCCTTTCGACCGCGAGCACACCGGTCACCTCGGGTACGACGACCACATCGTCGAACCGGTGGTCACGCCCCGCGAGCACGCGGACGCACCGACCCTTCTCGTTGTAGACACCCAGCCGCCCGCCGGAGTCGCCGAACTCCGCGGCGATCCGGGTCCCCGGCACCGGACACCGGAAGAACCGTGAGGCGCCGCCCTTGGCCTTCGGCGGCAGCGGCGCCATGGACATGGCGTCCAGGAACCGGATCTTCCACCGCCCGGACATCTTCCACCCCCGCATGATCCGCACCGAGTCGCACTGCCCGGGCTCGAGGAGGATGTGCGCCCCCTCCCGTCCGCTCCCCGACCGGCCGGCGTACGTCTCCGTGTACCGTCCCCGGGGCTCGGTCACGCCGACGACCTCGAAGCCACTCGCGCTGCCGATCCAGCCCCACGCCTCGATCACCACAGGCCGCTCGCGCAGTTCCTTCGGCACCTCGATGACCCGAGACGCGTAACCCGAGAAGTAGTTCCCGGCGCCTGACCCGCCCAGCATTGCGCCCCCTCACGCCACATCGGGAGTGGGATGTTACGGCAGCAGGTTCGACAGTAACGTCATCCGTCCGGACGGTGGCACCCACGGAGGCAGGAGTACACGTGGCAGAGATCCGCGGCATCGAGGCCGTCGTCTTCGACGTCCTCGGAACCCTGGTCGACGAACCCCGCGGGCTTCGAGCAGCGATACGCGAGGCAACGCCCGCGTCCGACGACGCCGTCGTCGACGGACGCGTCATCGCGTGGCAGCAGCACGTCGAGCGCCAACAGCAGCGCATCCGCCAGGGTTCCCGTCCGTACGCGAACAGCGCGGTCCTCGACGCCGAGGCCGCTCGGCACGTCGCCGAGCGGGCCGGGATCGCCGATCCGGCCGTCATCGCCCGGCTGGCGACAGCGAGTCGGCGGCTGCCCCCGTGGGACGACTCCGTCGACGCTCTCGGACGGCTCGCGCGGCGGTTCCGCGTGCTCGGGCTCTCCAACGCCGGCCGGACCGCGCTGCTGCACCTCAGCGCCCATGCCGGGCTGCGCTGGCACCAAGCCTTGTCCGCCGAGGAGGTCCGGGCCTACAAGCCGGCGCCGGAGGTCTATCGGCTCGCCGTCGATGCCGTCGGCTGCCCACCGGAACGGGTGCTCATGGTGGCCGCCCACGCCTGGGATCTCCGCGGAGCGCAGGCGGTCGGCATGCGGACCGCCCATGTGCGGCGACCGGTCGGTGATCCGCCTACGGGGGCCGACACCTTCGACTGGCGCTTCCGCGAACTGGGCGAACTGGTCGACATGCTGACGGACGGTCACGAAGCGTCGGACTGACAGTGGCTGAGTGACAGGGGGGAGACCGGGAGATCCGGTCATGGCAGAGCGCGTGCTTCCGGAGCGGGTGGCACCGGCCGGGCGCATCGCCGACGACGCCGGGTTCGAGAAGAGCCGTATCCCCGAGGTGGGCCGGCTGCTCAGGACGGCGGCCGCCGCGAAACCCGGCGGCGACGTCGCCGAGAGCGGCACCGGGTCGGGCGTGGGAACCGCCTGACTGCACCGCGGGGGCCCACTGCCCGGCTGGTCACCGTGGAGCGGGACGAGGAACTGACCCGGCGGACCGCGGGGGTCTTCGCGGACGACGAACGCGTCAGCGTGCTGACCGAGGGCTGGCGGCTGCTCGAGGCACACGCCCCGTTCGACGTCTTCTTCTGCGACGGGGGCGGGAAGCGGGACGCTCCCGAGCGGGTCGTCGAGTTGCTCGCTCCCGGCGGGATCCTCGACGACTTCATGCCGTCGACCGCGTGGCCACCGGGGTCCGAGGGTGCGGTGGGCGAGCTGCGCCTGTTCCACCTCGGCCATCCGGCCCTGGAGGCCACCGAAGTCCCCACGACGCCCTCCAGTCCGGCGGTTGCCGCGGCCCGCCGGGGCTGACCGTACGCACGGAGCGGCAGCTCGCGGGTTCATCACCCGCGGGCTGCCGCTCCTGTCAGCGGGCCGGTGACGGTGTCAGTGGTGCACCGCTTCGGCCTCCTGCTGCGGGACATGGCTCGCCACGATCCGCTCATGCCCGCCGGCCGGCACCGCGCGCCGGTCGACCGCGTAGGCCAGCGCCGCCACGCCCAGGCCGAGGACGGCCAGGGCCGCGCCGGCCAGGGCCGGGGAGGTGACGGAGAAGCCCGCGGCCAGGGCGAGGCCGCCGATCCAGGCGCCGCCGGCGTTGGCCAGGTTGAAGGCGGCCTGGTTGGCCGAGGAGGCCAGGGAGGGGGCCGAGGAGGCCTTCTCCATGACCATCAGCTGAAGCGGGGAGCCGGTGGCGAAGGCGGCCATGCCGAGCAGGATCACGGCGACGGCGGCGGTGATCTCCGTGCGCATCAGGAGCGGGAACAGCGCCAGGACCGCCACCAGCGAGGTCAGGCCGCCGAACAGTGTGCTCCGCAGGGAGTGGTCGGCCAGGCGGCCGCCCAGCAGGTTGCCGGCGGTCGCGCCGACGCCGAACAGGGCCAGCAGCAGGGTCACGCTGGCGTCGGCGTAGCCGGCGGCGTCCGTGAGCATCGGCGTGATGTAGCTGTACGCCGCGAAGAGGGCACCGAAGCCCGCGACGGTGGTACCGAGCGACAGCCAGACCGGGACGGAGCGCAGGGCGGCGAGTTCGCCGCGCAGGCCCTTCGCGGTGGCGTGCTCGTGGTCGTGCGGGATGAGGAACGCGAGCGCGGCGATCGCCGCCAGGCCGATGGCGCTGACGCCGAGGAAGGTCGCCCTCCAGCCCAGGTGCTGCCCCATGAGGGTCGCGACCGGCACGCCCGCGACGTTCGCGACCGTCAGGCCGAGGAACATCAGCGAGACCGAGCGCGCCTTGCGTTCGGGGGCGACCATGTTCGTGGCGACGACGGCGCCGACGCCGAAGAAGGCGCCGTGCGGCAGACCGCTCAGGAAGCGGGCCGCCAGCAGCCAGCCGTTGTCGGGTGCGAGGGCCGACAGGGCGTTGCCGGCGACGAACAGCCCCATCAGCCCGATCAGGACCGTGCGGCGGGACATCCTGGCGGTGACCGCGGCCAGCAGCGGGGCGCCGATGACGACGCCCAGCGCGTACGCCGACACCAGGTGGCCGGCGCTGGGGATCGAGATCTGCAGGTCGTCCGCGACATCGGGCAGCAGCCCCATCATCACGAACTCGGTGGTACCGATGCCGAAGGCGCCCACGGCGAGGGCGAGCAGGGCCAGGGGCATGAAGAACCTCTCGAGACTTGCTTGGGGATTCGTACTTCGTATGTTCAAGTACGGAACAAAGTCTCGCAGGCCAACTATTCCGTGAGGTCGCCGGGACGTGAAAGCGGGGTTGCCGAACCCCGCCCACACGTCCCTGACCAGCGGTTTCCCTCAGCCGCCTGTGGTGACCCTCACACGTGCCGCGATGGGCAGATGGTCACTGCCCGTCCTCGGAAGGGTCCACGAGCTCTCCGGCTTCAGCCCCTTGACCATGATCTGGTCGATGCGCGCCATCGGGAAGGAGGCGGGCCAGCTGAACCCGAAGCCGTTGCCCGCCGCGCCCTGCGTGGAGCGCATCTGGGCGGTGACGGCGTTGAGCGCACGGTCGTTCATCGTGCCGTTCAGGTCGCCGAGCAGGACGACGTTCCTCAGCGGTTCGCGGGCGATGGCCTCACCCAGGAAGTCGGCGCTCCGGTCGCGCTGCCGGGCCGTGAACCCGGCCTCCATCTTCACGCGCACCGACGGCAGGTGGGCGACGTAGACCGCGACCTGCCCGGCCGGAGCGGTCACGGTGGCGCGCATCGCCCGGGTCCAGCCCATGTCCAGGTCGACGCCCCGTACGCCGGTCAGCGGGTACTTGCTCCACACGCCGACCGTGCCCTGCACCGAGTGGTACCGGTACGTCGACGCCAGGGCCTTCTCGTACGTGGGGACCGCTTCCTCCGTCAGCTCCTCCAGGGCCAGCACGTCCGCGCCGGAGGCGGCCACGTCCCGGGCGGTGCCCGCCGGGTCCGGGTTGTCGGCGTTGACGTTGTGCGTGGCCACGGTGAGATCGCCGCCGGCGGCGGTCTTGTCGCTGAGCTGGCCGCCGAAGAGGTTCAGCCAGACGACCGACGGCAGCAGGACCGCGATCAGGGCGGTCGCCGACCTGCGGACCAGGGCCAGCACGAGGAGCACCGGGACGAGGAGGCCCAGCCAGGGCAGGAACGTCTCGGTGAGACTGCCCAGGTTGCCGACCGCGTTCGGGATGTGCGAGTGCAGCACCATGATCACGGCCAGCAGCACCGCGCACGCGGCCACGAGAATCCCGCGCCGCCAGATCCGCGGGTCGCCCCGCCGGCCGCCGAGCAGCCGGTCGAACAGGCGCCGAAGCCGGTTTCCCCTGGGCTCGAGCCCCGAGCCGCCGTCGTCCGTCTCCGTCATGTACGCCTGCTGCGCCATACCGTCGCCTCACTGCCTGCCGTGCACACCATCGCCCCCGTGCCTTTACGACCCTAGGGGATGATCCGTTCCGTTCCCGCCGTCCCTCGACGGCCGTACGGGGGCGATGACGTCCGAGCCGGCGCCACGAGTTCCGGTCGCGCGTGAGTAAGCGCCCTCTGTGACGAAACGCGCACACTCACCTGGACCGGCGCGGCTCGGAACTGACGGGACGTAGACCTTCGAGGACGGTGCCGGCGATCCGCGCCGCGAGGTCGTCGGGGAGCGGACGAACAGGTCGTGCGACGGCCCGGGGCGGGGCCGGGCGGAACTCACAGGGGCTCCCCTAGCCGTCGATGGCACGAGGTGCCACCATGGACGTGGTCCGGGGACGCCGTCAGGGCGCCTCGAGATGACGTGTTAGGAGCCGTGCCATGACGCAGCTTCCGGCTGCCCAGACTGCTCAGCAGAAGCCCTCCGACGGCGGCAGGGCGCTGTACGGCGGCAAGGGCACCCGCCGTATCACCGTGCGTGACATCGCCGCCGCCAAGGAACGCGGCGAGAAGTGGCCCATGCTCACCGCGTACGACGCGATGACCGCGTCCGTGTTCGACGAGGCCGGGATCCCGGTCATGCTCGTCGGCGACTCGGCGGGCAACTGCCACCTCGGGTACGAGACGACCGTGCCCGTCACCCTCGACGAGATGACCATGCTGTCGGCGGCCGTCGTACGGGGCACCTCGCGTGCCCTGATCGTCGGTGACCTGCCCTTCGGCTCCTACCAGGAGGGTCCGGTGCAGGCGCTGCGCTCGGCGACCCGGCTGGTGAAGGAGGCGGGCGTGCAGGCCGTGAAGCTGGAGGGGGGCGAGCGGTCGCACGAGCAGATCCGGCTGCTCGTCGAGTCCGGCATCCCGGTCATGGCGCACATCGGGCTGACCCCGCAGTCCGTCAACGCGATGGGCTACCGCGTGCAGGGTCGGGGCGAGGAGGCGGCCCAGCAGCTGCTGCGCGACGCGAAGGCCGTGCAGGACGCGGGTGCGTTCGCCGTGGTGCTGGAACTGGTGCCGGCGGAGCTGGCGGCCGAGGTGACGCGGGTGCTGCACATTCCGACCGTGGGGATCGGGGCAGGCCCCGAGACGGACGCGCAGGTGCTGGTCTGGACAGACATGCTCGGTCTGACCGGCGGGCGGGTGCCGAAGTTCGTGAAGCAGTACGCGAATCTGCGTGAGGTCATGGGGAACGCGGTGAAGGCCTTCGCCGACGAGGTTGTCGGCGGAACGTTCCCGCAGGAGGAGCACTCGGTGCACTGAGCCATTGCCGCACCATCCCGGACGGCCCGCCGATCTTCCCCCGTCGGCGGGCCGTCGCCCTTTCTTGCGCCTAAGCCGGCGCCGCTCTCGCGGAGGTGGTTCTCGCCGTCGTGGTTGCTCAATTGATGGTTGCGGTGCTCGTCAATTGATGGTTGCGGTGGTCGTCGGCGGGATGTCCGGGGCTTGTCGGTGGCTTGTCGGTGATTTGTCGGTGGGCCCTGAGACCGTCTGCCACATGACGCGAATCGACACACGAACCGGCGGCGCCGCTGTCACCGTGCGGGGGCTGGTGAAGCACTACGGGGAGACCAAGGCGCTGGACGGGGTCGACCTGGACGTGCGGGAGGGCACCGTGATGGGGGTGCTCGGGCCGAACGGGGCCGGGAAGACCACCCTGGTGCGGATCCTGTCCACCCTGCTGAAGGCCGACTCGGGACAGGCGGCCGTGGCCGGGTACGACGTCGCACGGCAGCCGCGGCAGCTGCGGCGGGTGATAGGGCTCACCGGGCAGTACGCCTCCGTCGACGAGAAGCTGCCCGGCTGGGAGAACCTGTACATGATCGGGCGGCTGCTCGACCTGCCCCGCAAGGAGGCACGTGCGCGTGCGGACGAGCTGCTGGAGCGGTTCTCGCTGACGGAGGCCGCGAAGCGACCCGCCGCCACGTACTCCGGCGGTATGCGGCGGCGGCTCGACCTGGCCGCCTCGATGATCGGCCGGCCGGCCGTCCTCTTCCTCGACGAGCCGACCACCGGGCTCGACCCCCGTACCCGCAACGAGGTGTGGGACGAGGTCAAGGCCATGGTCGGGGACGGCGTGACCGTGCTGCTGACCACGCAGTACATGGAGGAGGCCGAGCAGCTCGCCTCGGAGCTGACCGTCGTGGACCGGGGCAGGGTCGTCGCTGACGGGCGGATCGACGAACTCAAGGCCAAGGTCGGCGGGCGGACGCTGCGGATCCGGCCGGCCGAGGCCACGCAGCTGCGGCCGCTGGCCGGGCACCTCGACGATCTCGGCCTCACCGGGCTCGCGTCCACCACGGTGGACACCGACACCGGCACCCTCCTCGTACCGATCCTCAGCGACGAGCAACTGACGGCCGTCGTGGGCGCCCTCACCGCCCGTGGCGTCACGCTCGCCGCCATCACCACCGAACTGCCCAGCCTGGACGAGGTGTTCCTGTCCCTCACCGGCCACCGGGCCAGTACCCCGCAGGACACCGTGCCCGCCCAGGACCGCGAGGAGGTCGCCGTATGAGCGCCACCACCCTTTCCACCCCCGCCGCCACCGACGACGCCCGCATCTCGCTGCGCGGGCACCTGCGGCACACCGGCGCGCTCGTCCGCCGCAACCTGCTGTGGATCCGTCAGGACCCGGAGTCGATGGCCGACGCGCTGCTGATGCCGGTCATCTTCACCCTGCTGTTCGTGTTCGTGTTCGGCGGCTCGATCGGGCAGGCGCTGGGCGGCGGCCAGGACCAGTACGTGCAGTACGTGATCCCCGGCATGATCGCGATGATGAGCATGACGCTGTCCCAGGGCGTCGGCACCGGCTTCAGCCAGGACTTCAACTCCGGTGTCATGGACCGTTTCCGGTCCCTGCCGATCGGGCGCGGTTCGGTGCTGTTCGCGAAGATCTCGGTGGAGCTGCTGCGGATGCTGTTCGCGACCGCCGTGCTGATGATCGTCTCCGTGGCAGTCGGTTTCGACATCACCAACTGGCCCGGGCTGTTCGCGACCGTGGCCCTGTCCACCGCGTTCGCCTCGTCGATCATGTGGGTGTTCATCACCCTGGGTGTGATCATGAAGAGCGCGCAGTCCGTGCAGGCGATGGGTTTCCTGGTGCTGTTCCCGCTCCAGTTCGGCTCGTCGATCTTCGCGCCGACGACGTCGATGCCGGGCTGGCTGCAGGCGTTCACCGACTACAACCCGCTGTCGACGCTGGCGGACGCGGCGCGCGGTCTGATGGTGGGCGGGCCGGTCGCGCACGACCTGTGGGTGACGCTCGGCTGGTCGGTGGCGATCACGGCGGTGATGGCGCCCGTCGCGATCCACAAGTTCCGGACCAAGAGCTGACGGGCGCCGCCGGTGCGCGTCACACGAGGGCGACGGCCTCCTCGAGGGAGAGGCCGGCGCCCTCCGCGCACGCGGCCTCGTACTCATCCGCTCCGAGCGCCGCCCGCGCCCGCTCGACGGCCTGGCGGTGGACCTCCCGCTCGAAGCCCACCGTGACACGGGTCGGCGGCAGCATCGCGTCGGCGGCGCCGATGCACCGGGCGGCGTCCCGGGCCCGGCGTCCGCCGTCGACGCGGGCGAGGGACATCGCGGCGATGACCAGGTACGCGGAGCGCATGTGCGGGGCGATGACCTCGGACAAGGGGTCTTCGGCCCTCTCCAGCGCCTGCCGGATCTTGTCCAGGCCCTCCTGGTGGCGGCCGTCGAGCGCGTCCAGCCAGGCCTCCGCGCTGAGGATGAACGCGTCGAAGACGACGAAGTGGGCGATCTGGAAGTCCTCGCGCAGCAGCCGCAGTTGTTCCCGCGCCTCGGCGGTCCGGCCGGTCATGCCGAGCCAGCCGGCGAGGAAGTGCCGGGCGGCGGGCATGGCGCCGCTGCCCGGGCTGTGCTGTTGCGCGATCACGTCCCGCAGCATTCGCTCGCCCCGCTCGGGCTCGCCCGCCTGCAGCAGGACAGCACCCAGGCGGGCGGCGAGCACCGCCTGATGGGCGCGGGCTCCGAGGCGTTCGGCGTGTTCGATCGCCGCCTCGTAGTCGGCGGCGGCGAGGACGTACTCGCCCCTGTGCTCGCGGGCCTCGCCGCGCGCGGAGAGCGCCTCGGCGGTGCCCCAGATGTCGCCGAGACGCCGGTAGATCGCCAGCGACTCGTCGGCGTCACGGGTCGCGTCGCCCGCCCAGTCGGTGCGGTTCGCCATCAGGTTGGCACGCAGTTGCAGGCAGAAGGCGAGCTCCCAGTCGTATCCGGGCGTCTTGCGGCAGGTCTCGACCGAGGCGTCGGCGATGCCGCGCAGCCGTTCGATGCCGCCGGTCAGCATCACGGCGTAGAACCAGAAGATGCCGGGGCTGCGGCAGGTCTGCGGCAGCCCGGGCTCGTACGCCTCGGTGATGATCCGCAGCTTGCGCTGCGCCCGCGGGTTCTGCCAGGCGTCCAGCTCCGTGTCCATGCAGGCGACGTGGGCGAGGTGGACGCCACGCCGAGCCTCCCAGAGGGTCTCGCCGGTCATCGGCGGCGCCGCGGTGCACCGCTCCCACACGGGGGCGGCGCGGCGGACCGGCTCGGCGAAGGGGTCGGGGCCGAGGGACATGACCTCGCGGCACCAGTTGCGGGCCTCGATGCGCAGGTCACGCATCTGCCAGTAGCGGGCCAGCGAGAGCACCAGGCACAGCGCCTCCTGCTCGTCACGGCCGGCGACGGCGTGGCGCAGGGCGGTGCGCAGGTTCTCGTACTCGAGCTCCAGCCGCCGGACGGCGGTGAGCTGATCGGGGCCGCGCAGCAACGGGTCGGTGGTGCGGGCGAGTTCGCGGTAGTACGTCAGGTGCGCGCGCTCGGCGTCCGCCCGCTGCCCGGCCTCGTCGAGCCGCTCGCCCGCGTACTCGGCGACGGTCTCCAGGAGCCGGTAGCGCATCCCGCCGGCACCGGACGGGCCTGCCACGACCAGGGACCTGTCGACGAGCGAGCCGAGCGCCTCCAGGGCGACGGGGCCGCACACGGCCTCGGCGGCGGCGAGGTCACACCCGCCGGCGAAGACCGACAGGCGGCGCAGGACGTCGCGTTCGTCGTCGTCGAGCAGGTCCCAGGACCAGTCGACGACCGCGCGCAGGGTCTGCTGGCGGGGCAGGACGGTGCGGTTGCCGGAGGTGAGGAGGCGGAATCGGTCATCGAGCCGGTCGGCGATCTGGCGGGGTGTCAGCATGCGGAGGCGGGCGGCGGCGAGCTCGATGGCGAGGGGCAGGCCGTCCAGCCGCCGGCAGATCTCGGCACAGGCCGCCGCGGTCTCTTCGTCGGCGTCGGTCCGGAAGTCGGGGCGGGCGGCCGCGCCCCGGTCGGCGAGCAGCCGCAGCGCCTGCGGTTCGGGCAGCGGTTCCACCGGGCGCAGCGATTCCCCCGGTACGCCGAGGGGTTCGCGGCTGGTGGCGAGGACGGTCAGGCCCGGGCAGCGGGCGAGCAGTTCCTCGGCGAGCCGGGCCGCCGCGTCGACCACATGCTCGCAGTTGTCGAGGATGAGCAGGATGCGGCTTCTGCCGAAGTGCTCGACGAGGCGTTCGAAGGGGTCGTCGTGACGGTGGTCGGCGGCGGCCCGCATCTCCTCGGCGCCGGCGCCGTACAGCACGGTCTCGCGGGCACCGACGGCGGTCAGCACGGCCTCCGGTACGGCGGCGGGGTCCTCGACCGGGGCGAGTTCGGCCAGCCAGACGCCGTCCGGCATGGAGGGACGCACGGCCTCGGCGGCCTCCTGCGACAGCCGTGTCTTGCCGGACCCACCGGGTCCGAGCAGCGTCACGAGCCGGGCGGTGGCGAGATCGCCCCGGATGGTCTCGATGTCGGCCTCGCGGCCGATGAAGGAGGTGAGCCGGGCGCGGAGATTGCCGACGGGCGGTGCCCCGCTGCCGCGGGCGGGCACAGGGCTGTCGCCCGGTCTCAGCAACTCCGCGTGCAGTAAGCGCAGTTCCGGCCCGGGGTCGGTGCCGAGCCGGTCGGCGAGCAGCCGCCGGACGTCCTCGTAGGCGTCCAGTGCCTCCGCGGTGCGTCCGGCGTCGCGCAGGGCGCGCAGACGGAGAGTCTGAAGGGGTTCGTCCAGGGGGTGGCTGTCGCACAGGGCGGTCAGCTCGGGAACGGACTGCTCGGCCCGGCCCAGGGCGAGGGCGGCGCCGTGGCGGGCGCGCAGCACGTCCAGGCGGCGGGTGTCCCAGCGGGCTGCCTCGGCGGTGCGGTCGGGGAGGTCGGCGAGGGCCGGTCCGCGCCACAGCGCGAGGGCGTCGTCGAGCACCACGGCGGCCTTGGCGGGGTCGCCGTCGGCCAGGGCCCGCACCCCTTCATCGGCCAGCCGCTCGAACCGGTGCACGTCGATGTCGTCGGGCACGGCCGTGAGCCGGTACCCGCCCTCCGCCGAGGCCACGGCGTCCGCCCCGAGCGCCCGCCGCAACCGCCCGACAAGCGCCTGCAGCGCGCCCGGCGCGTCGGCGGGCGGCTCCCCGCCCCACACCTCGTCGACGAGCATCCCCGCGGGCACGGTACGACCGGCCCGCAGAGCCAGCACGGTCAGCAGCGCACGCAGCCGCGCCCCGCCCACCGGGACGACCGTGCCGTCGGTGCGGAGTGCCTGTGTGGTGCCGAGGATGCGATAGCGCACGGGGTCCATTGTCTCCGGTGATACGAGGCCGGGGCACGGCAGTTGACGGCGCGGCGGGGTTCACGGGGTGGAGCAGGCGTGCTCGGGTCTCCGGAAGCGCCGGACGCGGCCGGACCGCTCCGACGACAGCGTTCACGCACGCCGGCCACTCCGCCGGGCCGGCCGCCCCGGGCTGCCCGCCGGAACGGCAGCCGTGCTCAGGCCCTCCAGCAGCACCGTCAGGTCCGCCTCCGGGAGTCCCTTCGTCTCCGCGCCTGGTTCGCTGCCCTGCCGCGTGATGCCCCGGGCCTCGCGGACGGCGTGGGAGAGCCTCGAATCCGTGTGCGGTACCTCCAGGGTCACCACCACGCCCGCCTCCCTCCAGCACCGTCCCCGGTCCGCTGCACCGCCGTCGGCGAACCACTCGGGGCATCGGTCCACCAGCCGCATCCGGCGTTTCCCCGCCACCGGGTACCAGGTCCGTGAACCCGGGACGCTCTGGTCGTAGGCCTGGGTCAGCACCTGGACGGCCCGCACCCGCCCGACGGTCTCGGGCCAGACCGCGCCGTGCCGTTCGACGGAGAGCAGGCCGACGGAACGGAACCAGTCGCCCGGCTTCGGGCGTCGGTCCTCCTCGTCGTCGAGGTCCGCCCCCACGGCGAGGGTGAGTCCCGTCTCCTCGCGCAGCAGGCGGACGCCGCCCGCCTCCTCCACCTGCCCGGCGACCTCGGTGAGCTGGTCGTGCCAGCCACCGCCGAACGCCTGGTCCGCGTCCTCGAGCAGCAGGGGCCAGCTCACCTCGTCCCCCACCCCGAACGGGGTGCCGCAGCACTCCATCTGCCAGTCCTCGTAGATCACGTGCCAGAGCCCCATGCCCCCACCCTCCCGGAACCGGCCGCCCCGCGCGAGACGTTTTCCCCCTGCGCCCGGTACCGTCGGGCCGTCCCGTTCCGTCCCCGTCGCGTGTCCGAGAGTGCAGGGAGTTCCATGACCACCGCCACCAGCCGCCACAGCGAGCGGCGGATCAGTCCCGTGTTCATCGGGATCCTGGCCGTGACGGCGGTCACCGGGTGGGCGACCTGGACCGGGTTCGCGGAGCAGCCCGGGGTCGCCGTGTTCCTCTTCGTGACGGCGGCCTGGATCGTCTCGCTCTGCCTGCACGAGTACGCGCACGCGCGCACCGCCCTGCACAGCGGGGACATCTCGGTGGGGGCGAAGGGGTACCTGACCCTGAACCCGCTGAAGTACACGCACGCGCTGCTCAGCATCGTGCTGCCGGTGCTCTTCGTGATCATGGGTGGGATCGGCCTGCCCGGCGGCGCGGTGTTCATCGAGCACGGGCGGATCCGGGGCCGCTGGAAGCACAGCCTGATCTCGGCCGCGGGTCCGCTGACGAACGTGCTGTTCGCGGTCGTCTGCACGGCGCCGTTCTGGCTGGACACCCTGGACGGGGTGCCGTCCGACTTCCGCTTCGCCCTGGCGTTCCTCGCCCTGCTCCAGGTGTCGGCCGCGCTGCTGAACTTCCTGCCTATACCAGGCCTGGACGGCTACGGCGTGATCGAGCCCTGGCTGTCGTACAAGATCCGGCGGCAGGTGGAGCCGTTCGCGCCGTTCGGCCTGCTGTTCGTGTTCGCGCTGCTGTGGCTGCCGGCGGTGAACGGCGTGTTCTTCGACGTGATCGACGCGATCCTGAAGTCGCTCGGGATCAGCGACTTCGACACCTACTGCGGTCAGGGGCTGTACCGCTTCTGGCAGGGCTCGGACGAGTTCTGCTCGGCAGCCCCCTGACGGGTCAGCCCGTGACCGACTTCCGGGCCCTGCCGCGCTTGACGTAGTACCAGGTCATGTTGGACGACAGTCCGGCGAGCAGCACCCAGACGATCCCCAGCCAGCTGCCCTGCACGAAGGAGACCACGGCCGCGGTCACGGACAGGACGCAGACGATCAGGGCATAGACGGCGAGGCGGGGCATTTCGGTCGACTCCTGTCGGGGGACACTGCTGGCACTGCTTGTGCCGTCCAGTGTCCCCCATCCGCGTCACCGGCTCACACGTCGGTCACGCGGAGCCCCGCGTGCGCCTTGTACCGGCGGTTCACCGAGATCAGGTTCGCCACCAGCGACTCCACCTGGTGGGCGTTGCGCAGCCGCCCGGCGAAGATGCCGCGCATGCCGGGGATGCGCCCGGCGAGGGCCTGGACGATCTCGACGTCGGCGCGGACCTCGCCGAGCACCATCACGTCCGTGTCGATCTCGTCGATCTCCGGGTCCTGGAGCAGCACGGCCGACAGGTGGTGGAAGGCGGCCGTGACCCGGGAGTCCGGCAGCAGGGCGGCGGCCTGCTCGGCGGCGCTGCCCTCCTCCGGCTTCAGCGCGTAGGCGCCCTTCTTGTCGAAGCCGAGCGGATTGACGCAGTCGACGACGAGCTTGCCCGCCAGTTCCTCGCGCAGGGACTCGAGGGTCTTGCCGTGGCCGTCCCACGGCACCGCGACGATCACGATGTCGCTGCGGCGCGCCGTCTCGGCGTTGCCCGCGCCCTCGACACCGTGTCCGAGCTCCTCCGCGGCGGCCTGAGCGCGCTCGGCCGCCCGCGAGCCGATGATCACCTTCTGGCCGGCCTTGGCGAGCCGGTAGGCGAGGCCCTTGCCCTGCGGCCCGGTCCCGCCGAGCACCCCGACGACGAGTCCGGAGACGTCGGGCAGGTCCCAGGGGTCCTTGGCGGGGGCCTTCTGGGCGTTGTCGGTGGCAGCACTGTCGGTAGAGGTCATGGCCCCGACTCTACGGCCGCTTGGAACCCGCTGGATTCCGACTGCCGTTCGACAGCGGTACGGATGACCGGTCACTCTGCCCGAGCCGGGCGAATGCGGGGTGAATTCCGCCTCACGGGTGACCGGCCGGGGCAGGATGCGGTCGCATGGACGCGGTACGGGTGGCGCTGTTGAGGGAAGTGCTCGCCGGGACGGAGTGGCTGGGGTCCACGCGGCGGTTCGCCGGCGCGCTGCGGGGGTCGGTGGTGTCGCACGGGGGCGGTCTGCTGCTCGTCGGCACGCCGGCGTTCGAGCCGTGGCACCTGGCGGCACACCTGGTGGACGAGGCCGCGTGGTCGGGCACGCCGGAGCTGGCCCCGACGCTGGTACGGCATGACGCGCGCCCTTCGGATCCGGCGCACCTGGCGGTCGGTCTCGGCCGGCTCGAGGCGGCGCGGCGGGGTGAGACGCTGCTGGTGGTGTCCCCGGAGGGACCGGCCGCGCCGCTCCTTGAACGGGTGTCCGACGCCCGGCGCGCCGGGGCGACGGTGCTCTCTCTCGGCCCCGGGGAGGGGGAGCTGCCGGCGTTGGCCCACGAGTGTCTGGCCGTTCCCGACGGCTCGGAGCTGGACCTGGACACGGTGCAGCATCTGGTCAGCGCGGCGGCCGGGGAGAATTCCCTGCCGGCTCCCCGTGGCCGGCGCCGCTTTCGGGACAGGGTGCGGAGACTGGCGGAACACCTGACGGCCCCACCGCCCGCGCGCTGGTAGGGCCGGTTTCGTACCCGTGCGGCCGCGTGAACGTCACGGCCGCACGGGTACGCCTACTCCTCGTTCCGACCGCCCGCCGGGGCGTCGTGCCACTTGGGGTCGTTCTCCCACTGGAGGTTGCGTTCGCGGGCGGTCTCCATCGCGTGTTCGGCCTCGGTACGGCTCGCGTACGGGCCGAAGCGGTCCTTGTTGGGGCATTCCGGCCCCTCCTCGACCTTCTTGTGCTCCAGGCAGTAGTACCACTCACCCGGCTTGCCGACCGTGCGCTTCTTGAACAGGGCCATGACCAGCTCCTCTCGCCATCGACATGTTCCCCCGTGGCCGCTGGTTAGACTCGCTGGCATGTCTGGCCAGTCGCTGCTCGTCCCCGGGGAACTGTCCCCCACCCGTTCCGTGCCCGGAAACATCCGTCGCCCCGAGTACGTCGGCAAGCCCGCGCCGACGCCGTACACCGGACCGGAGGTGCAGACGCCCGAGACGATCGAGGCGATGCGGGTCGCCGGCCGGATCGCCGCCCGGGCGATGGCGGAGGCCGCGAAGCTGATCGCGCCCGGCGTGACCACGGACGAGCTGGACAAGGTGGCGCACGAGTACATGTGCGACCACGGCGCCTACCCCTCGACGCTCGGCTACCGGGGCTTCCCGAAGTCGCTGTGCACGTCGGTCAACGAGGTCATCTGCCACGGCATCCCGGACTCGACGGTCCTGCGCGACGGAGACATCGTCAACCTCGACGTCACGGCGTACATCGGCGGCGTACACGGCGACAACAACGCCACCTACCTCGTCGGTGACGTCGACGAGGAGTCGCGGCTGCTGGTGGAGCGGACCCGGGAGTCCCTCAACCGGGCGATCAAGGCGGTCAGGCCGGGCCGGCAGATCAACATCATCGGCCGGGTCATCGAGTCGTACGCCAAGCGGTTCGGCTACGGCGTGGTGCGGGACTTCACGGGCCACGGCATCAACTCGTCGTTCCACTCGGGCCTGATCATCCCGCACTACGACAGCCCGCACGCCACGACCGTCATCCAGCCCGGGATGACGTTCACGATCGAGCCGATGCTGACGCTCGGGACGCACGAGTACGACATGTGGGACGACGGCTGGACGGTCGTGACGAAGGACCGCAGGCGGACCGCCCAGTTCGAGCACACGCTGGTGGTGACGGACACGGGGGCCGAGATCCTCACCCTTCCGTAGCGCCACGGTCACCCCGCCCACGGCCCGCTCTCCTCGGAGGGCGGGCCTTCCCCATGGCGCCCCGCCCTGCACCGGAGTAGCGTTTTACCGACACAACGTCGGTAAGCAGGGGAAGTGGGCCATGGAATCCTTCTCGACCCTCCTTCGGACCGCTTCCCGTGAGCAGCACCAGGAGATCAGGGGCTCGGCGTTCATGAGCGATCTGCTGGCGCACAGACTGGGGGTCGACGCGTTCGCGCGCTACACGGAGCAGCTGTGGTTCGTGTACGCGGCGCTGGAGTCCGGCACGGAGCGCCTGGCGGCGGACCCGGTGGCCGGCCCCTTCGTCCGCCCTGAGCTGTTCCGCATGACCTCGCTGGAGCGGGACCTGGAGCACCTGCGCGGGCCGGACTGGCGCTCGGGCATCAGCGCAGTGCCCGCCACGCTGGAGTACGCGCGCCGGATCACCGAGTGCGCCCGCACCTGGCCGGCCGGCTACGTCGCCCACCACTACACCCGCTACCTCGGCGACCTCTCCGGTGGGCAGATCATCCGCGACACCGCCAAGAAGGCGTGGGGTTTCCCGAGGAAGGGCGACGGGGTCAGGTTCTACGTCTTCGAGCAGATCCCCAACCCGGCCGCCTACAAGCGCAGTTACCACGAACGGCTGGACGCGGTGCCCGGCGACGAGCTGGAGCGGCAGCGGATCGTGGCCGAGTGCGAGCGGGCGTACGCGCTGAACAACGCGGTGTTCCGCGCGCTGGGCGAGGAGTTCCCGCTGTCGGCCTGAGCCGGGGCCCCGCCCCGTGGTTCAGCGTTCGAGGTGGACCCGGCCACCCACCTCGGTCCATCCGCCCGGCTGCGGCGCGGTGAGGATCTGGGAGCCCGCCCCCTGGGTGATGTTGAGGGCCCGGCCCAGCCGGTCGGTGAGCAGCAGGGCCGCCGCCCCGGTCGCCTCGTCCTCGTCGATCCCGTCGCCGCGTCCGGGGAACGCCCGGGCCCGCACCCGCCCGGCGGGCTCGTCCTCCCAGGCCCAGGCGTACACCCACTCCCCCGGCGGCGGCACGTCCAGATCGTCGACCTCGGCGGCACTGCCGAACTGCCGCAGGGTCCGCGGCGGCACCCACTCCGCCCGCGCCTCGATCCAGCAGAACTCCCCGTCCTGCCGCGCCCCGACCTCGCCGGCCGGCGTGACCAGCTCGGGCACGTCGAGCAGCCACGCCGTCCCGACACAGGGATGCCCGGCGAAGGGCAGCCGCAGGGTCGGCGTGTAGATGTCGATCACGCCCCGCTCGGGGTCGTCGACGAACACGGTCTCGCTGAACCCGAGCTTGGCGGCGAACGCCTGTCGCTCGCTCCGCTCGGGCAGCACCGAACCGTCGCGAACGACCCCGAGTTCGTTGCCGTATCCGCCGTTGGGCCCGCAGAAGACGCGCAGCACGTCATAGTCCGTCACTGGGGCATTCAAGCATCGCCCGGGCGGCCGGTGCGTCGCAGGCCGGTCGGTGTAGGTCGCTCAAGGATCCGACGGGCCTCGGACATTCGCCGGCCGACGACAACTCCGGCCCCCGACAGCCGAGCCCCTCCCCCAAGCTCTCGGCTTCGCTCGAGCAGGGGGGACCCCCATCGCCCCAGCGGCACGACTGCCCGCAGCTAGGCGGATCGGCGGCCCGCCCCCGCACCCGCAGCCGCCGTCGCACGGAAGGGGACGTGTCGGGGGGTGTCCGCCCGCAGCTGGTTGGCGCGTCAACGGACCGTCAATCGGTCTCCGACCCCATCGCGCCGTTCCGAGGACGGACAC
>NZ_JOCT01000034.1 GCF_000717875.1 Streptomyces sp. NRRL S-455 | reverse complement strand
CCACATGTACGTCACCGGCGGTGTGCTGCTGCCGTTCTTCTCCTTCATGACGTTCCTCATCGCCGTCCCGACCGGTGTGAAGTTCTTCAACTGGATCGGAACGATGTGGAAGGGCTCGCTGTCCTTCGAGACGCCGATGCTCTGGGCCACCGGCTTCCTGATCACCTTCACCTTCGGTGGTCTGACCGGTGTCATCCTGGCCTCGCCGCCGATGGACTTCCACGTGTCGGACTCGTACTTCGTGGTGGCCCACTTCCACTACGTCGTCTTCGGCACCGTCGTCTTCGCGATGTTCTCCGGCTTCCACTTCTGGTGGCCGAAGTGGACCGGCAAGATGCTGGACGAGCGCCTCGGCAAGATCACCTTCTGGACGCTGTTCATCGGCTTCCACGGCACGTTCCTGGTCCAGCACTGGCTGGGTGCCGAGGGCATGCCGCGTCGTTACGCCGACTACCTGGCGGCCGACGGCTTCACCGCGCTGAACACGATCTCGACGATCAGCTCGTTCCTGCTCGGCATGTCGCTCTTGCCGTTCTTCTACAACGTGTGGAAGACGGCCAAGTACGGCAAGCCGGTCGGCGTCGACGACCCGTGGGGCTACGGCCGCTCCCTGGAGTGGGCCACCTCCTGCCCGCCGCCGCGGCACAACTTCATCACCATGCCGCGGATCCGCAGTGAATCCCCGGCGTTCGACCTGCACCACCCGGAGATCGCCGCTCTCGACGCGCTCGAGAACGCGGGCCACGGCGACAAGGCCCTCGCTGGCGGCAAGGAGGCCGGCAAGTGAAGATCCAGGGCAAGATGTTCATGTGGCTGAGCGTCTTCGTGCTCGTCATGGCGGTCGTCTATGGCGTGTGGTCGAAGGAGCCGGCCGGCACCACGGCCCTCTTCCTGGCCTTCGGCCTGTGCATCATGATCGGCTTCTACCTCGGCTTCACGGCCAAGCGGGTGGACGTCGGCGCGCAGGACGACAAGGAGGCGGACGTCGCGGACGACGCCGGCGAGGTCGGGTTCTTCAGCCCGCACAGCTGGCAGCCGCTCTCCCTGGCCATCGGTGGCGCCCTCGCCTTCCTGGCGGTCGCCATCGGCTGGTGGCTGATGTACTTCTCGCTGCCGATCATCCTGATCGGTATCTGGGGCTGGGTCTTCGAGTACTACCGCGGTGAGAACCGCACCCAGTAACACGGGCCGAGCGCTTCAGGGGCCCGGACACTCCGAGAGGAGCGTCCGGGCCCCGCCTTTTGCCACGAAACGTGTCACTCGTACGAGTCATTCAGCGTGCCGCTGTTGACTGTGCTTCCTAGCGTGAGGTCATGAGCCACATAGTGATCTCCCGCCCCGCCGTCAGGTGCACGCTGCTGGTGACAGCCCTCTGTGCGGGCGTCACCGCCTGCGGCTCCGACGGCAACCCTCTCTCCCACCGCCCCTATGACGCGGCGGGCCAGATCTCCGTCAACGCACCCTCGGGGGAGCGCAAGAAGGCCGACCCGGACAAGCCCCTGGAAGTGGTCGCCGCGGACTCCGACGGGCGCATCACGGACGTCACGGCCTACGACGCCACCGGACGCTACGTGGCCGGTGAACTCGCAGCCGACGGCGGCCGCTGGTACAGCACGTCACCCCTCGCCGCCCACGCCAGCTACACCGTCCGGGTGAGCACGGAGAACGAGGACGGGGCGCCCGGCCGCAAGGTCCTCACCTTCGACACCGGCATGCCCACCACCAAGAAACGCCTGGACGTCACCTTCGGCCCCAAGGCGGGCACGTACGGCGTCGGCCAGCCCGTCACGGCCGAGCTGAGCCAGCCGGTCAAGGCCAGAGCCCAGCGGGCCGTCGTCGAACGCGCCCTCAAGGTCTCCTCCATGCCCGCCACGGACGGCGCCTGGCACTGGGTGGACGACAAGAAGCTCCACTATCGGCCGAAGGACTACTGGCCCGCACAGGCCACCATCCAGGTCCGCAGCAACCTGGCCGGCATCAAGATCGGTGACCGCATGTGGGGCGGCAAGGCCAAGCCGCTGACCATCACCACCGGCGACAAGCTGGTCGCCGTCACGGACGCCGCGGCGCACCAGATGACGGTCTACAAGAACGACGAGGTCGTCCGTCAGATACCCGTGACCACCGGCAGACCCGGCTACGACACCCGCAACGGCGTCAAGGTAGTCCTGGCCAAGGAGGGCACGGTCCGCATGACCAGCGCCAGCATCGGCGCCTCGGACTTCTACGACCTGATCGTCCACCACTCCGTGCGGGTCACCAACAGCGGCGAGTACGTCCACGCCGCCCCCTGGTCGGTCGGCTCCCAGGGCGCCGCCAACGTCAGCCACGGCTGCACCGGCATGAGCACCGAGAACGCCGCCTGGTTCTACGACACCGTCCGCGAGGGCGACATCGTCAAGGTCATCAACTCCGGCGGCGAGTCGATGGCCCCCTTCGGCAACGGCTTCGGCGACTGGAACCTCGACTGGGCGAAGTGGCGCACCGGCAGCGCCCTCATCGGCGGCACCCCCGACGGCCCCACCCCGGCGGACCGGGCCCGCCTGAGGCCCCAGAGCGTCTAGACGCCCTCTGGGGCAGCGCCCCCCAGGGGCGCGGGGCTGTGCCGACATGCGGCTCCGCCGCGTGGGCGCGACAAGCCACAGACCACCCGCACCCGCCCAACAACGGGAAGCCCCGAGCCCCTAGGCGCTCAAAGCCGCCTTCTCCCGCAGCAAAGACGCCAGAGCCGCCGCGAACTCCACCGGCTCCACCGGCAGGGTCACCGCCGACTCCGCCCGGCTCCAGGTCGCCAGCCACGCATCCTGCGGCCGCCCGATCAGCAACAGCACGGGAGGACAGTTGAAGATCTCATCCTTGATCTGTCGGCAGACCCCCATGCCCCCCATCGGCACGGCCTCACCGTCCAGCACGCAGACGTCGATCCCACCCCGGTCCAGTTCCCTGATCACCGCGCCAGGAGTCGCGCACTCCACGAACTCCACCACAGGGACGTCCGGAGCCGGCCGTCGGCCGGTCGCGAGCCGCACCTGCTCGCGGGTGTTGGAGTCGTCGCTGTAGACCAGCACCGTGGCGGTCGGCTGCATTGTTCCTCCGTGACGTCAGCGTCGTAAGGACAGGCCCGTGGGGCGGATGCTACTCCCTTGAACACCACGTCAACACCGGTACGACCGGTCCAGACACTCCGAACAGCACCCCCCGGAGTGAGGGCGGGATAAGCGACCGACATAATGTCGGTCGTGGCGACAGCAACGACAGTAGAAACCGGGCACGCGCACCCGTCGGTCAACCGGCCGAACCTCACCAGCGTCGGAACCATCATCTGGCTGAGTTCCGAGCTGATGTTCTTCGCGGCCCTCTTCGCGATGTACTTCACCCTGCGATCGGTGACGGGTCCCGATCACTGGAAGGAGATGGCTTCCCATCTCAACTTCCCGTTCTCGGCGGCGAACACCACCATCCTGGTGCTCTCCTCGCTCACCTGCCAGCTCGGTGTCTTCGCCGCCGAGCGCGGTGACGTGAAGAAGCTGCGGATGTGGTTCATCGTCACGTTCGTGATGGGTGCGATCTTCATCGGCGGCCAGGTCCTCGAGTACACCGAGCTGGTCAAGGAGGCGGGCCTGTCCCTGTCCTCCGACCCGTACGGCTCGGTCTTCTACCTGACCACCGGCTTCCACGGCCTGCACGTGACAGGCGGTCTCATCGCCTTCCTGCTGGTCCTCGGCCGGACCTACGCGGCGCGAAGGTTCACCCACGAGCAGGCGACGGCCGCGATCGTCGTGTCCTACTACTGGCACTTCGTCGATGTCGTCTGGATCGGCCTCTTCGCCACGATCTACATGATCAAGTAGCCGGGCCGCACGCGCGCCCGTCGCGGCACGCATCCCAGAAGCATCGACGCAGAAGATCCTGACACCGGGGTAATCCGTGAAAAAGCTCTCCGCACGACGACGCCACCCGTTGGCGGCGGTCGTCGTCCTACTCCTCGCGCTGCTCTTCAGCGGGGGGCTGTACGCCGTGTTCGCACCCACGAGCAAGGCTGAGGCCGACGAAACCGCCCAGTCCCTCACCATCGAGGAGGGCAAGAAGCTCTACGCCGTCGGCTGCGCCAGTTGCCACGGCACCGGCGGTCAGGGCACCTCCGACGGGCCGAGCCTGGTGGGCGTGGGCGCCGCGGCCGTCGACTTCCAGGTGGCCACCGGCCGTATGCCGGCCGCCACCTCCCAGGGCCCGCAGGTCCCGCGGAAGAAGAACATCTACAGCCAGGCCGAGATCGACCAGCTCGCGGCCTACATCGCCTCCCTGGGCGCCGGTCCGGCCATCCCGACGGAGGAGCAGTACGGCCCCGAGGGCGCCGACATCGCCAAGGGTGGTGAGCTGTTCCGCAACAACTGCGCGCAGTGCCACAACTTCACCGGCAAGGGCGGTGCGCTCACGCACGGCAAGTACGCGCCCACCCTCGAGGACGTGGACCCGAAGCACATCTACGAGGCCATGCAGACCGGCCCGCAGAACATGCCGTCCTTCCCTGACACCACGCTGTCGGAGAAGAACAAGAAGGACATCATCGCGTACCTGGACGCGGTCAACAGCAGCAAGTCGGAGAGCCCCGGCGGCCTCGAGCTCGGCGGCCTCGGGCCGGTCAGCGAGGGTCTGTTCGGCTGGATCTTCGGTCTCGGCGGGCTGATCGCCGTCGCCGTGTGGGTCGCCGCCCGGACCGCAAAGGCCAAGAAGTCATGAGTAGCCAAGACATTCCAGAAGAGAACCTGCCTGCCAAGCAGCAGTCCGCAGGACATGACGAGCACGGGCACGACGCCGTGAGCGTCCCGGACGACAAGCACCCGTTCGCCGACCCGGGCCTGCCTCCCCACGAGCACCGGATCCAGGACGTCGACGAGCGGGCCGCCAAGCGGTCCGAGCGCACGGTCGCCCTGCTGTTCACGGTGTCGATGCTGGCCACCATCGCCTTCATCGCCGCGTTCGTCGCGATCCCGGTCGACAAGTCGGTCTACATCTTCCCGCTCGGCCACATCAGCGCCCTGAACTTCGCGCTGGGCCTCACGCTCGGCATCGCGCTGTTCTGCATCGGCGCGGGCGCCGTCCACTGGGCCCGCACCCTGATGTCCGACGTGGAGATCGCCGACGAGCGGCACCCGATCGAGGCTTCGCCCGAGGTCCGCGAGAAGGTCTTCGCCGACTTCAACCAGGGCGCCAAGGAGTCCGCGCTCGGCCGCCGCAAGCTGATCCGCAACACCATGTTCGGTGCCCTCACGCTGGTGCCGCTCTCCGGTGTCGTGCTGCTGCGCGACCTCGGTCCGCTGCCCGAGGACAAGCTGCGCCACACGCTGTGGTCCAAGGGCAAGCTGCTCGTCAACATGAACACGGACGAGCCGCTGCGTCCGTCCGACGTCGCCGTGGGTTCGCTGACCTTCGCCAAGCCCCAGGGCCTGGAGGAGCACGACCACGAGTTCCAGAACGAGATCGCCAAGGCCGCCCTGATGATCGTCCGGATCCAGCCGGAGGACATCAAGGACAAGCGCGAGCTCGAGTGGTCGCACGAGGGCATCGTCGCGTACTCGAAGATCTGCACCCACGTCGGTTGCCCGATCTCCCTGTACGAGCAGCAGACGCACCACGTGCTCTGCCCCTGCCACCAGTCCACCTTCGACCTCTCCGACGGTGCCCGAGTGATCTTCGGTCCCGCCGGTCACGCCCTGCCGCAGCTCCGCATCGGCGTGAACGACGAGGGCTACCTCGAGGCGCTCGGCGACTTCGAAGAGCCCGTCGGCCCTGCTTTCTGGGAGCGCGGATGAGCACTGCACAGACACGCCGCAAGGCGCCCGCCGGAGAGCGGGTCGCCGACTGGGCCGACGGCCGCCTCGGGATCTACTCCCTGGCCAAGGCCAACATGCGCAAGATCTTCCCGGACCACTGGTCCTTCATGCTGGGTGAGATCTGCCTCTACAGCTTCATCATCATCATCCTCACGGGTGTGTACCTGACGCTGTTCTTCCACCCGTCGATGAACGAGGTGGAGTACCACGGCAGTTACGTCCCGCTGCAGGGGCAGCTGATGTCGGAGGCGTTCGCCTCCACCCTGGACATCAGCTTCGACGTCCGCGGTGGTCTGCTCATCCGGCAGATCCACCACTGGGCGGCGATCGTCTTCCTCGCCGGCATGTTCGTGCACATGATGCGCGTCTTCTTCACCGGCGCGTTCCGCAAGCCGCGCGAGATCAACTGGCTGTTCGGCTTCCTGCTGTTCGTCCTGGGCATGTTCACCGGTTTCACCGGCTACTCGCTCCCGGACGACCTGCTCTCCGGCACCGGTGTCCGCTTCACCCAGGGCGCGATCCTGTCCGTGCCGATCGTCGGCACGTACATCTCGATGTTCCTGTTCGGCGGGGAGTTCCCGGGTACCGACTTCGTCGCCCGGTTCTACTCGATCCACATCCTGCTGCTGCCGGGCATCATGCTCGGGCTCGTGGTCGGCCACCTGATCCTGGTCTTCTACCACAAGCACACGCAGTTCGCGGGTCCCGGCCGGACCAACAAGAACGTCGTCGGCATGCCGCTGCTGCCGGTCTACATGGCCAAGGCCGGAGGCTTCTTCTTCCTGGTCTTCGGTTTCATCGCGGCCCTCGCCGGCATCGCGACGGTCAACCCGATCTGGGTCCTGGGCCCGTACCGCCCCGACATGGTGTCGACCGGTGCCCAGCCGGACTGGTACATGGGCTTCGCCGAGGGTCTGATCCGGGCGATGCCGGGCTGGGAGATCAACCTCTGGGGCCACACACTCGTCCTGGGTGTGTTCATCCCGCTGGTGGTCTTCGGTCTGTTCCTCGGCATGATCGCCCTCTACCCGTTCATCGAGTCGTGGGTCACCGGGGACAAGCGCGAGCACCACATCCTGGACCGGCCGCGCAACGCCCCGACCCGGACGGGCTTCGGTGTCGCGTGGGTGACCGCCTACATGATCATGCTGATCGGTGGTGGCAACGACATCGTCGCCACGCACTTCCACCTGTCGATCAACGCGGTCACCTGGTTCGTCCGGATCGGGTTCTTCGTCGGACCGGTCATCGCGTTCATCGTCACCAAGCGCATCTGCCTCGGCCTGCAGCGCCGGGACAAGGACAAGGTGCTGCACGGCCGCGAGTCGGGCATCATCAAGCGCCTGCCGCACGGTGAGTTCATCGAGGTGCACGAGCCGCTCAGCCAGGAGCAGATGTACACGCTCACCGCGCACCACCAGTACGAGCCGATCGAGATCGGCCCGACGGTCGACGAGAACGGTGTCGAGCGCAAGGTGAAGGGCACCGAGAAGCTGCGCGCCAAGCTCAGCGAGTCGTACTACGGCGAGGGTGCCCAGATCCCGAAGCCGACCGCCGAGGAGTACCGGGAGATCACGAGCGGCCACGGCCACCACTGATCACTGCTTCGCCACGCCACACGAGGGGCCCCGTCCGGTGTTCGGACGGGGCCCTTCGCGGTGTCCCGGGCTGGATAGGGTGAGACCACAGCTTTTACGTGGCGCACGACGACCCAGGAGCGGCTTATGAGCGCTGTGACCCCCGCTGGAGGCGACACCGCGGCGGGCCGCACCTGGCCCGCCCTGCTGAACGGCCTGCTCGACCGCCGGGACCTGACCGCAGACGACACCGCCTGGGCGATGGACCTCATCATGCGCGGCGAGGCGACGGACGCGCAGATCGCCGGGTTCGTGGTGGCCCTGCGTGCCAAGGGCGAGACCGTCGAGGAGATCGCCGGGTTCGTCCGGGCCATGTACGAGCACGCGAACGTGATCGAGGTGCCGGGCCCGGCCGTCGACATCGTCGGCACCGGCGGCGACGGGGCGAAGACCGTCAACATCTCCACGATGTCGGCCATCGTCATCGCCGGTACCGGAGCCAAGGTCGTCAAGCACGGCAACCGCGCCGCGTCGTCGGCGTCCGGGGCGTCGGACGTCCTGGAGAAGCTCGGCGTCAACCTGGAGCTGCCCACGCACCGGGTGGCAGGGGTCGCCGAGGAGGCCGGGATCACCTTCTGCTTCGCGGCGAAGTTCCACCCCGCGATGCGGTACGCGGGCGCGGCCCGTGGCCAGTTGGGCATCCGGACGATCTTCAACGTCCTCGGTCCGCTGACCAACCCGGCGAAGGTGCGGGCCCAGGCCGTCGGGGTCGCGGACCCGCGCATGGCGCCGATCGTCGCGGGCGTCTTCGCCGAGCGCGGCCACTCGTCCCTGGTCTTCCGCGGCGACGACGGCCTCGACGAACTGACCACCACGGCCACGTCCCGGGTGTGGATCGTCCGCGACGGCAAGGTGACCGAGGAGGCCTTCGACCCACGCGACGTGGGCATCGAACTGGTCCCCGTGGAGGCCCTGCGCGGCGCGGACGCCTCCTACAACGCGGAGGTCGCCCGCCGCCTGCTCGACGGTGAGACCGGGCCGGTCCGTGACGCCGTGCTGCTGAACTCGGCGGCGGCGCTGGTGGCGCTGGAGCCTGGCCCGGGGACGCTGGCCGAGCAGATCCGCGCCGGTATGGCGAAGGCCGCCGAGTCCATCGACTCCGGGTCCGCCAAGCGAACCCTGGAGCGGTGGGTCGCCGCGAGCAACACCTAGCGCGGGGTGTCCCGCGATCCGGACGCGGGTTGCGGGACCCTCGATCATTCCCGTACGTTCCTGTCCAGGTCATGAGTGAC
Organism: Streptomyces sp. NRRL S-455; assembly: GCF_000717875.1. GTDB lineage: Bacteria > Actinomycetota > Actinomycetes > Streptomycetales > Streptomycetaceae > Streptomyces. Next base: position 73,621 of record NZ_JOCT01000034.1, on the reverse strand, counting down.
AGTCATGAGGCCCCGGCCGACTGTCCGGCAACCCTCCGTCCGTGGCGGGGTGCCCCGGGTGAAGACCAGGCCGTGGTCAGCAAGGTCCACGGCAAGCGCGGACCCCTCGCACGCTACTGATTCAGCGAGGGCAGGGGTCCTGGTCGTCGAGGAGCCCCCCGTGAGCAAGCGAATGCGTTAGGGCCGCAGAGCCCCGCCTCCGCACACCCTTTCTCTCTCACCCCAGGTTTCTCACGGGAGTTCAGCCATGTCCGTCTCCACGCTCGCCGCCGACCAGTCTGTTTGTGCCCCGCTGCCCGTTCTGGGCCGGGATGTCACCGTGCCGCTCGTCACCGGAGGCGAGGTCACCTACGCCGCGCTCGACTACGCCGCCAGCGCTCCGGCGCTCCAGCGCGTCTGGGACGACGTCGCCGCCTACGCCCCGTACTACGGCAGCGTCCACCGCGGCGCCGGGTACCTGTCCCAGCTGTCCACCGACCTGTTCGAGAACGCCCGCCGGACGGTCGCCGAGTTCCTCGACTGCCGGGCCGGTGACCAGGTGGTGTTCACCCGCTCCACCACCGACTCCCTGAACCTCCTCGCCGCCGCGCTCCCCGCCGGTTGCCAGGTCTTCGTCTTCGAGACCGAGCACCACGCCTCCCTGCTGCCCTGGCGCGACGCCCAGGTCACCTACCTCGACGCCCCGACCAGCCCCGGCCAGGCCGTCGAGACCCTGGAGCGCGCCCTCACCGCCCGGGCTGTGTCGATCGAGGGGGGTCACGGCCCGGCCCTCGTCTGCGTCACCGGCGCCTCGAACGTCACCGGCGAGCTGTGGCCCGTCCGGGAGCTCGCGGCGGCCGCCCACGCCCACGGCGCCCGGATCGTGCTCGACGCCGCCCAGCTGGCCCCGCACCACCCCGTTTCCGTCCAGGACCTCGACGTCGACTGGGTCGCCTTCTCCGGCCACAAGCTGTATGCCCCCTTCGGTTCCGGCGTCCTGGCCGGGCGGGCCGACTGGCTGCGCGAGGCCGAGCCGTACCTCGCCGGCGGCGGCGCGAGCCGCAAGGTCACCCGGCGCGCCGACGGGGGAGTGGACGTGGAGTGGCACGACAGCGCCGCCCGCCACGAGGCCGGCTCGCCCAACGTCATCGGCGCCCACGCCGTCGCCTCGGCCTGCAAGGCACTGACCGAGGCCGGCTTCGACACTCTCGTCGCCCGCGAGCAGTACCTCGTCCGCACGGTGCGCGACGGCCTGGCGGACGTCCCGGAGGTGCGGTTCCTGTCCCTCTTCGGGGACGACGCGCCGCGCGTCGGTGTGCTCTCCTTCGTCGTCGAGGGCTGGAACAGCTCGCACTTCGCCGCCGCCCTGTCCGCCGAGTACGGCATCGGGGTGCGGGACGGCCTCTTCTGCGCCCACCCACTGGTACGCACGCTGCTCGGCAGCGACCCGCAGACGCAGGGCGAGTGCGGGTCGCCCGAGGCGGCGCCCGGCGAGAAGTCGCTCAACGCGATCCGGGTCAGCTTCGGAGCGGGGACCCCCGACGAGCACGTCGAGCGATTCGTCACCGCCGTGAAGGAACTCGTGCGGGACGGCGCCCAGTGGAACTACCGCACGCAGCACGGGCGTTGCGTGCCGGACACCTCGGCGTGAACCGGCTGGGGCAGCCGGGCCCCCAGGACGATCATCCGTAGGGCGCGCTCGGTGGCGTCGGTGAGCAGTTCGCTCGCGCGGACCAGGGCCTCGGCCAACTCCATCGGAGCGGGCAGGATGCCGTGGCAGGCGTCCACACCCGGCACGTCGTGCGCGCCCTCGCTGAGCGTGCCCGCGAGGGCGAGGACCGGACGGCCGTGCAGCTTGGCCCGGCGGGCCACCTCCGCCGGTACCTTGCCGCGCGGCGTCTGAAGGTCCAGCGCGCCCTCGGCGGTGACGACCAGGTCGGCGCGGGCCAGCCGGGCGTCGAGGTCGAGGTGGTCCAACAGCACGTCGAAGCGGGGGAGGAGACGGGCGCCGAGGGCGGCGAGACCGGCCCCCAGTCCGCCCGAGGCTCCGGTTCCGGGGCCGTGGCGGAGGCCCGTGTCCGGGACGGCGACGTCGCGGGTCAGGACGAACGCCCAGTTCTCCAGACCGGCCGACAGCTCCTCGACCTGCTCGGGCGTCGCGCCCTTCCGGGGACCGAAGACCCGGGCCACGCCGCGTTCCCCGCACAGCACGTTGTAGGGGTTGCGGGCGACGAGCAGCTCCGCTTCCGCCAGCCGTGAGTCCAGGCCCCGCGGATCGATGCGGTGCAGGCGGGTCAGCTCCCCTCCTCCGTACGGCAGTTCCCGGCCGCCGTCGTCGAGGAGCCGGGCCCCGAGCGCCTGGAGCGCGCCCGCGCCGCCGTCGGAGGTGCCCGAGTCGCCGAAGCCGACGAGGATCCGCCGGACGCCCAGATCGAGCGCCGAGCGGATCAGCTCTCCGACGCCGAACGTGGTGGTGGCACGCGGGTCGCGCAGGCCGGGAGGGACGAGGGAGAGGCCGGCGACCGCGGCCATCTCCACCACGGCGGTGTCCCCGCCGCCGAGGACGGCGAAGTGCGCGGGGACGGTCTCCCCGGTTGTCGACGTCCCGCAGCAGGAACGAGCGGGTGGTCATGGCCACCGAGGCGAACGCGACCGCCATCACGAGCAGCAGCCACAGCAGGATGCGGACCCGGGCGGAGACCCGTCGTCGGCCGGCGTCAGTTGTCGGAGCCGGGGCCGTCGTCGTCGCCCGGTTCGTCGTCTCCGGCGCCCCTGCCTCGGTCGTCGTCGTCATCGTCACTCGCTGAGCGGTCGGTCACCGGAGGCCGCGAGACGACTTCGTCGGCCGGTGCGGACTCGGGCGGCGTGGGCCTGGAGGTGGGCCTGAGGGTGGAGGTGGGCGCGGGCGAGCCGTGGTCCAGCTCCACCTGCTGGGACGGGACCTTGGGCGAGGCGGGACGGTCCGCGAGGGCGTAGCTGGTCGCGGCGATGCCCAGCGGGATCAGCACCACGGCGGACAGGGCCCCCGGCCGCGTACGTCATCTTCCAGCGGCAGGTGGTGCAGGGGCTGACGGCGGGGCGTGGCGGGGTGCCGCTGCGCCCACCCTCCCCCAAGCTCTCGGCTTCGCTCGAGCAGGGGGGACCCCCATCGCCCCAGCGGCACGACTGCCCGCAGCGAGGACAGCCCGCACCCGCGTACGCACGGAAGGGGACGTGTCGGGGGGTGTCCGCCCGCAGCTGGTTGGCGCGTCAACGGACAGTGAGTCGGTGTCCGACCCCATCGCGCCGTTCCGAGGACGGGCACCCCCCGGCGCGGCCCCGACCCACCACGAAGCCGCCGGCGCTACCCGCACCCCCACCGAAGCAGCAACAGGAGCCGCAGGCACCCGGCGACAGAAAGCGACGGGAGAAAGCCATGCGCATGATCCTGGGGCCGCGACCCGCGGGGGATCATGAACCCCGGATGAAGAACTCTTCATCCGGCCTCGGAGGTACTCGGGCGGCCGCGGTTCCTAGTTGTCCAGCCCGATCGAGAACGCCGCCTCGAGATCGTGCTGCGAGTACGTCCGGAACGCCACGTGCGTGTCGGTCCCCTCCACGCCGGGGATCTTGCTGATCCGGCCGGGGATGACCTCCGCCAGGTCCTCGTGCTGCCGCACCCGGACCATGGCGATGAGGTCGTAGGTGCCGGTGACGGAGAAGACCTCGCTGACGCTGTCCAGCGCCGCGATCGACTCCGCGATCTCGGGGATCCGGTCCACGCTGGTCTTGATGAGCACGATCGCGGTGATCACGGCTGGTTCTCTCCCTCGGCGGGCGGAGCAGGGGCGGCCTTCACTCTAGTAGGGCTGGTGAGACGGCCGTAGCGGACCGACGTGTAGGCGAAGCCCAGACCGAATCCGATCAGGTGGGCGAGGTAGGCCACCCCGGGCCCCTCCGAGGCCCGCCCCGCCGCCAGCCACTGCAGCGCCGCCCAGAACGGCAGCACCACCCATGCGGGGAAGCGCACCGGCAGGAAGAAGAGGAACGGCAGGAGACTGGTGACCCGGGCCCGGGGGAACAGGTACAGGAACGCACCGAGGACCGCCGAGATCGCCCCCGACGCACCGACCAGTGACTGCCCGGAGTCCGCGTTGGCGACGGCGTAGCCCAGCAGGGCCAGATATCCGCAGCCGACGTAGAACAGGGTGAACCGCACCCGGCCCATCCGCTCCTCGGTCATCGCCCCGAAGACGTAGAGGAAAAGCATGTTGCCGAGCAGGTGCACCCAGCTGCCGTGGACGAAGAGCGCTGTCGCGGGGGTCAGGGCCGATCCGGCGGATCCCTCGAACAGATCTGCGGGGATCACGCCCCAGCGACGGAAGTAGGCCCGTTGCGCGGCGAGCAGGTCGTCGCCCGTGCCGTACGCCGGGCTGAGGCCCGAGGCGGGGCCGGCCAGGAAGACCACGCAGCACACGGCGATCAGTGAGTACGTCACCGGCGCCGACGGCCTCCTGGTCGATCCGCCGCCCCGGACGAGCGGCGCACTCCACTTCCCGATCATGAACACAGAGCATGACGTAACCGGACGCAACAGTGCAGACCGCCTCGCCGCCGTGGACGCGTGGGCGACGAGGACCCGCCAGGCCGTAGGGTTACGGACCACACGCACCGGGGAAGCCGGTGGCGTCACGGACACTAGAAGGAAAGAGAACAGGTCACGATGACGGTTCCCCTGCCGACCGCCGAGACGCGGTGGCGCTGCACCCTCTGCGGCAACCTCACGCGGTTCGACGTGACCCGCTCGTCGAAGGTCGTCGAGTACGTCCACCTCGATCTGGCCGGAGAGCCCAAGGTCGAGGAGCGCGAGGTGCTCAGTGAGACCATCGAGTCGGTGCGCTGCCGCTGGTGCAACGCGGTGGACCAGGTGGAACTCGTGGACAGGCCGGGCGCCGGCTCCTGACGGGAGCGGGCCCCGCACAGGCGTTTGGGGTGTGACGGATGGTGGAGACCACAGGCGGGGGGCCGGGCGACGGCGCCGCTGAGGTGCTCGACCGTCCGCTGCCCGACGGTGTACGCCGCAGGGTCGTGCAGATCGTCTCCGACGGCTTCGGCTCGCTGACGGTCGGCGAGCTGCCCGCGCAACTCAGGCAGTACGCCCGGTTCGCCCCGAACCGGCGGGCCAAGTTCGCCGGCAACGCCATGGCAGCGGCGCTGGAGACCGACACGCTGTTCCGGCAGCGCATCGGGGAGAAGCTCAGAGAGGCCCAGCCGGAACTGACCGGCGCCCTCGACTCAGGATCCCCGCCCCCGGCCGCGGACCCGCTCGACGTGGCGGCCGCGGCCTACGTACTGAGGCCCCTCGGCTGGGTGAAGCTGGTGACCGCAGCCGGCGAGGAGGCCCAGCGGGCCGACGCCGAGCGCGCCGACGAGGAGAACCGGGCCGAGCTGGAGCGGCTGCGCGCCGAGCTCGACCGCGCCCGTGAGCACACCCGGGCCGAGACCGAGCGGCTGCGCACGGAGCTGGAATCGGCCAAGAAGGAAACCGAGTCGCTGCACCGCAAGCTCCGCGCCGCCGTCAGCGACGTCAAGCGCGGCGAGGCCGCCCTGCGCAAGGCGCACGGCGAGATCGAGGCCGTCCGCGCCGAGGGCCAGGCCCAGGTGTCCGCGGCCGAGAGCGAGACCCGGCGGCTCAAGGCCCGGCTGGGCGAGACCGAAGCCGCCCTGGAAGCCGCGCGGCGGGCGGCCCGCGAGGGCCGCAGCGTCGAGGACATGCGGGTCCGGCTGCTGCTGGACACCCTGCTCGACGCGACCCAGGGCCTGAGGCGTGAACTGGCGCTGCCACCGGTGTCGGTGCGGCCCGCCGAGACCGTGGACGCCGTCGAGCCGGGCCGGATGAGCCCGAAGGACATCGCCGCCCGCGCGCTCTCCGAGAACGACCCGCAGGTCCTCGACCAGTTGCTGGCGCTGCCGCAGGCCCACCTCGTCGTCGACGGTTACAACGTCACTAAAACGGGTTATCCGCAAATGCCCCTGGAGAAGCAGCGTCTGAGGCTGCTGGGGCAGCTCTCACAGCTGGCGGCGCAGAGCGGTGCCGAGGTGACGTGTGTCTTCGACGGGGCCGAACTGGCCGCGCCCGTGCTGCTCGCGCCGCCCCGCGGGGTGCGCGTGCTGTTCTCGAAGCCGGGCGTCACCGCCGACGAACTGATCCGCCAGCTGGTGCGCGCCGAACCGCCCGGCAGGCCGGTCATCGTGGCCTCGACCGACCGCGAGGTCGCCGACGGCGTGGCCCGCGCGGGCGCCCGCCCCGTCGCCTCGGCGACGCTCCTCAAGCGCCTTTCGCGCGCCTAGCGGCGGTACGGGCGAGACGTAACGTCCGTGCTTGATGCCCGAATTGATGAGACCTGTGCGCCACGTTGAGTCAAGTGGGTCTCACTGCCTGTGAGTCCAGGGGAAAAGTTCGCCTACCGTGACGTGATTTTTCATCTGAGGATTTGAACTGATCACAGGAAGGTCACTAGGGTCAGGCCGCGAACCTCCGCTCGGGTGATCGCTCACTGGGAGCGACGGCGGAGGGCCCCCGAAGGAGCTTGTCACCCGTGGCGTCCCACCGTCGTCCCAAGCAGCCGAGCCGCGCACGTGTGACCGTGTTGACCACCGCCGCCGCGGCCGCCGTCGCCTTCAGCTCGCAAGCCGCCAACGCCGCGCCCAGCGAGAAGCCGAGCAAGGACGAGGTCAAGGCCAAGGTCGACAAGCTCTACGAGGAGGCGGAGCAGGCCACCGAGAAGTACAACGGGGCCAAGGAGAAGCAGGAGAAGCTCCAGAAGGAGATCTCCACCATCCAGGACAACGTCGCCCGCGGCCAGGAGGAGCTCAACGAGCTGCGCGACAGCCTGGGCCTCGCGGCCGCGTCGCAGTACCGCACCGGCTCCATCGACCCGTCGGTCCAGCTCTTCCTCTCCTCGGACCCGGACAGCTACCTCGACAAGGCCTCCACGCTCGACCAGTTGAGCAGCCAGCAGGTCGAGGCGCTGAAGAAGGTCCAGGAGAAGCAGCGCGAACTCGCCCAGGACCGCGCCGAGGCCTCCGAGAAGCTCAAGGACCTCGCCTCCACCCGCACCGAACTCGGCAACAAGAAGAAGGAAGTCCAGGGCAAGCTCGCCTCCGCGCAGAAGCTGCTCAACAGCCTCACCGCCGCCGAGAAGCAGCAGCTCAAGGAGGAGCAGGAGCGCGCCAGCCGCGACAGCGCGCGCGACGCCCTCACCGCCAACGTCCCGCCGGGCTCCGGCCGGGCCGCCGCCGCCTTCGCCTTCGCGCAGAGCCAGCTCGGCAAGCCCTACGTCTACGGCGCCACCGGCATGAGCTCCTACGACTGCTCCGGCCTCACCTCCCGGGCGTACGCCGCGGCCGGCGTGCAGATCCCGCGCACCTCCGAGGCCCAGACCGGGGCCGGCACCAAGATCTACTCGGTCAGCCAGCTCAAGGTCGGCGACCTGGTCTTCTTCTTCGACGACCTGCACCACGTGGGCCTCTACGCCGGCAACGGGCAGATCATCCACGCCCCGCGCACCGGCACCGTCGTCCGCTACGAGTCGATGGACACCATCGGCGGCCCCTTCATGTTCGGCGTCCGCGTCTGACCAAGCCCCCCAAGATCAGGACACCGTGTCCGCCGATCGGGGGAATCCCGGAAGCCTCGACTGAGCCCGCGCCCCGCCAGTGACCTGCGTCAGTGGCGGGGCGTCGTGCCGCGCACCCACGGATGGTCGTTGGCGGTCCCCTGCCACGGGGCTACTGTCTGCCGCGTTTCCTCATCCGCCAGCGGAAGGAGAGCGGCTTCCCGTGGGGTCACATCGCCGCCTTGCACCGTCCGGGCTCGACCGGGGCACCGGTGCCGCGGTCAGCATCCTGTCCGTCGCGGCCACCGCCCTGGCCGCGGTACCGGCCGCTGCCGTTCCGTACGACGACACCCGCGCCGAGGTGGACCGCCTCTACGAGCAGGCCGAGAAGGCCACCGAGGCCTACAACAAGGCCGACGAGCGCGCCGACGCGCTGCGCGCCGAGGCCGGCGCCGCCCGGGACCGGGTCGCCCGACAGCAGCAGCGCGTCAACTCCATGCGGGAGTCGCTCGGTTCGCTGGCCGGCGCCCAGTACCGGTCGGGCGGCCTCGACCCGTCCCTCGCCCTGCTGTTCTCCGACGACCCCGAGGAGTACCTCGACAGGGCCTCCCGGCTCGACCGGCTCACCGCCCACCAGGCCGGCCTGCTGGAGGAACTCCAGGAGGCCCTGCGCGAACTCGCCCACGACCGCGAGGAGGCCGCCGGGAAGCTGCGTGACCTGGAGAAGAGCCGCAAGGCGGTCCGGTCCCACAAGAAGACCGTCGAGCGGAAGCTGTCCGCTGCCCGGCGGCTGCTCAACTCCCTGCCGGCGAACGAGCGCGCCGCCTACGACCGCGCCTCCCGATCCGGCCGTGACGGCATGCCCTGGCCCGGGGCCGCCACCGCCGCCTCGGGGCGTGGTGCCGCCGCCGTCGCCGCCGCCCGTGCCGCGCTCGGCAGGCCCTACGTCTGGGGCGCCAACGGCCCCTCCGGCTTCGACTGTTCGGGCCTGATGCAGTGGTCGTACGCGCAGGCCGGGGTGGCTCTGCCGCGCACCTCGCAGGCCCAGCGGTACGCCGGGAGGCAGGTGCCGCTGTCCGAGGCGCGCCCCGGGGACCTGGTGATCTACCGGGGCGACGCGAGCCACGTCGGGATGTACATGGGCGACGGCCAGGTCATCCACGCGCCCTACCCCGGCGCGCCCGTGCGCTACGACCCGGTCGGGATGATGCCCATCTCGTCGGTCACCAGGGTCTGACCGGCGCGGCCCGGCGCCCGTACGATCGGGCAGGTGGCTGGTCGAAGGTCGGGATCCCCGGTAGTGGCGCTCGTACTGCTGCTCGTCGTCCTGACGGGATGCGGCGGCCGCTCCGCCGCGGACCCCGCCGTCGCCGACGTCCAGCGGCTCCTCGACCGCCGGGCCGCCGCCGTCCTCGACCACGACGAGCGGGCCTACGCGCGGACCGGCACGGCGCCGGATCTCGCCCGGCTGCACCATGTGCCCCTGGCCGACTGGTCGTACCGCGTGACCGGACTGCGCCGCACCGGCGGCACGGCCACCGCCGACGCCGAACTGCGCTACCGGCTCGCCGGGTACGACCGGGCCCCGGTGACCGTCGGCCGGACCCTGCGACTGAGCCGTGACGCCGACGGACGGTGGTCCGTCGACACCGACCGGCCCGCGAAGAAGTCCGCGCAGCAACTGTGGGACCAGGGCGCGGTGCGGGTCGTCCGAGGCGACCACAGTCTCGTTCTCGGCGTCGGGCAGTCCGGCCGGTCACTACGGGACTACGCGGAGCTGGCCGACCGCGCGGTGCCCGCCGTGTCGCGGGCGTGGGGCACGGACTGGGGCCGGCAGGTCGTCGTCCTCGTGCCGAAGTCGCTGGAGGGGATGGCCGGACTGCTCGGTTCGCCCGCCTCCTCCTACCGGGGGATCGCGGCGGTCACCACCGGCGAGACGGGCGCACCGGCCCGGGCACCGGCGGACCGCGTCATCGTCAACCCGGACGCCTTCTCCCTCCTCGGCGGCCCCGGCGAACAGGTGGTCGTCACCCACGAGACGACACACGTCGCCACCCGCCGGAACACCACCGCCGCCACCCCCCTCTGGCTGTCCGAGGGCTACGCCGACTGGGTCGGCTACCGGACCACCGACCGCACCCCGCGCGAGGCCGCGCCCGAGCTGGCCCGCGCCGTGACCCGGGGCCAGGCCCCGACCGGACTCCCCGACGACAAGGACTTCGGCTTCACCGGCGACGCGAGCCGCCTGGCCCACGCCTACGAGAGCGGCTGGACGGCCTGCCGGCTGATCGCCGACCGCTGGGGCGATGCCCGGCTGGCCGACTTCTACCGCGCGGTCGGGGAGCACCGGAAGCGGGAGGGGGCGGTGGAGGAGGCGATGCGGGAAGTGCTCGGGACGACCCCGGAGGAGTTCACCGGGTTGTGGCGGGAGTATCTGCGGGAGCAGTTCGGCTGACCGTGCCGGGACGGACGGGATCAGTCCGGCCGGCCGGCAGCGCGATCGCCTCCCGTCGGCAGGCTCGCTCCGCCTCGCCCGTGGCCCAGGCGCATGCCCTGGCGGAACAGGTCGTCCGTCTCCTCGGCGCGGACCGGTGCTCGCCTACGGCCTGACCGGCCTGGGACTGCCCGGCGTGTGCCTCGCGATGGCGCTCGCGACCGCGGTGCAGTGCGGGCTGGCGGGTGTGCGGTTCCGGCGCGATGGCCCGGTTCAGGAGGTGACCGGCGTCTCGTCGGTGCGGGCGGGATGAGCGGGCATCGGCGCCGGTGCGGTGCGCGGTACCGTCGCGCGCCACAGGGCGCGGGCCGCGAGGAGGGCGGCGGCGACCAGGAGGCCGTTGCGGAGGAACAGGAGCGTGAGGCCGAGGCCGTCGCTGGCCACCACGTTGGCGAAGTAGAGCGGGAACTCCAGGACCGTCACCAGGCAGGCGACCAGGACCAGGACGACCGGGGTCCGCATACGGCTCGCCGGGAAGTACAGGCACACCGCCGCGAGACCGACCAGCCACACCATGTACTGCGGGCTGATCACCCGGCTCGTCGTGGTGAACATCAGCACCGCCACGAAGGCCGCGTCGGCGACCGTGTGCTCCTCGAACCGCCTCGCCAGCAGACGCCACAGCACCAGCCAGGCGAAGGCCGCTCCCGTCAGGAAGAGCGCGCCGGTGCTCACCGCGCTGACGTACGGCCCGAGGAACTCGATCGAGCCGTAGTTCAGCAGCACGGTGCCCTCCCAGCCGAAGTGCCGGGCGACGTGGAAGACCAGCGCGCCCAGCGACTCCACCTCGGTGCCCCGGTCGCGCTGGGCGGTGAGGAAGGCGAAGCCGCCCGGCATGGCCAGGGCCAGCGCGCCCGTGACCGCGATGCCGGTCGCCAGCCCCGACACCCAGGTGGCGCGTCGGCGGGCGGCGAGCAGGAGCATGACCGGCCAGACCTTCAGCAGCGCCCCGAACGCGGCCAGGGCCCCCATCGCCCTCGGGTGCCGGGCGCCCGCGAGCAGCGCGGCCACCGCCACGGCCGTGACCATCACGTCGTAGCGCGCGTACACCGTCGGCCCGATCAGCGGTACGCCCGCCACCCACACCCAGGCGCCGCGCAGCGACCGGCCGGGGCGCCGACCCGCGTACGTCAGCAGCGCCAGCACCGCCAGGTCGGTGACGCAGACCAGGGCGTAGAACGCCGTCGCGTAGTCCAGGAAGGGCAGCAGGCCGGGGGAGAGGATCGCCAGCGCGGCGGCGGGCGGGTACTGCCAGGTGACGTCGCCCCGGGGAAACGTTCCGGTGCGCAGGACGTCATACCAGCCCTGGTAGATCACGGACACGTCGCTCGTGACGTCCGGGCCCGGGAACACGTACACCTTCAGCACGAACAGCAGCAGCACCAGCCTTGTGAGGCACCACGTCACCAGCAGCCATGCCGGGGACCACCTCGCGCCCGTCGCCCTCACCTGATCCCCGCCCGTCCATGTGCCGTATTCAGGGGCTCATGATGTCCCCGACAGCTGTGAGCGTGCCACAAGTGCCGGGGCGAACGGCCGAGAGGGGCTGTTCGATAGGGTCGGAGGCGTGCGCAAGACCCTGATCGTGACGAACGACTTCCCGCCCCGGCCGGGCGGCATCCAGGCGTTTCTGCACAACATGGCGCTGCGGCTGGACCCGCAGCGGCTGGTCGTCTACGCGTCGACCTGGAAGCGGAGCCGGGAGGGCGTCGAGGCGACCGCCGCCTTCGACGCCGAGCAGCCCTTCACCGTCGTACGGGACCGTACGACCATGCTGCTGCCCACGCCGGGCGTCACCCGGCGGGCCGTCGGGCTGCTGCGGGAGCACGGGTGCACGTCGGTGTGGTTCGGGGCGGCGGCGCCGCTCGGCCTGATGGCGCCGGCGCTGCGCGCCGCGGGCGCCGAGCGGCTGGTGGCCACCACGCACGGGCACGAGGCCGGCTGGGCCCAGCTGCCCGCGGCCCGGCAGCTGCTGCGCCGGATCGGCGACTCCACGGACACCATCACCTACCTCGGCGAGTACACCCGCTCGCGGATCGCGACCGCGCTCACGCCGGACGCGGCCTCGCGCATGGCGCAGCTGCCGCCGGGCGTCGACGAGAAGACGTTCCATCCCGCCTCGGGCGGTGACGAGGTCCGGGCCCGGCTGGGGCTGACGGACCGCCCGGTGGTGGTGTGCGTCTCACGGCTGGTGCGGCGCAAGGGGCAGGACACCCTGATCCGGGCCATGCCGCGCATCCTGGCCGCCGAGCCGGACGCCGTGCTGCTGATCGTCGGCGGCGGGCCGTACGAGCGGGACCTGCGGCGACTCGCCCACGAGACGGGCGTCGCCGCGTCCGTCCGCTTCACCGGCGCGGTGCCCTGGGCCGAGCTGCCCGCCCACTACGGCGCCGGCGACGTCTTCGCCATGCCGTGCCGTACCCGCCGGGGCGGCCTCGACGTCGAGGGCCTCGGGATCGTCTACCTGGAGGCCTCGGCGACCGGGCTGCCGGTCGTGGCCGGTGACTCGGGAGGAGCACCGGACGCGGTCCTGGACGGGGAGACCGGCTGGGTGGTGCGGGGCGGCTCCCCGGCGGAGGCGGCCGACCGCATCGTCACGCTCCTTTCGGACGCCGAACTGCGGCGCCGCATGGGGGAGCGGGGGCGCGAGTGGGTGGAGGAGAAGTGGCGCTGGGACCTGCTGGCGGACAAGTTGAAAACTTTGCTGTGAGCGGGGTCCCCGCACTCTAGGCGGAACGTGGAAATCCGCACATGCTGCGCGCATGACAGCAAAACTGATGCAACGTCAGCTGACGAGACGTCAAATCCTCGGCATGGTGGCCCTTCAGGGGGCAGCGGCGGCGGGTCTCACCCGTATCGGTCTTCAGTCCGCCACTGCGGCCGAACCGTCCGAACCGGCCGCCGTGGACAACGCGCCCGCCATCGTCGTCGGTTCGGGTTACGGCGGTGCCGTGGCCGCCCTCCGCCTCGGCCAGGCCGGCATCCGCACCCTCGTCCTCGAGATGGGCCGCCTCTGGAACACCCCCGGCCCCGACGGCAAGGTCTTCTGCTCCACCACTGCCCCCGACCGGCGCTCCATGTGGTTCCGGACCCGCACCGAGGCCCCGCTGGCCACGTTCCTCTGGCTCGACCTGGTCAACCGGGACATCAGTGCCTACCCGGGCGTCCTGGACCGGGTGCACTACGACCACATGTCCGTGTACGTCGGACGGGGCGTCGGCGGCGGCTCCCTGGTCAACGGAGGCATGGCGGTGACCCCGCTCCGCTCCTACTTCGCCGAGCAGTTCCCGACCGTGGACACCGCGGAGATGTACCGCACCTACTTCCCGCGCGCCCGCTCCATGCTGGGAGTCAACACCGTCGACCCGGCGTGGTTCGAGTCCACCGAGTGGTACCGCTTCACCCGGATCTCCCGCGCCCACGCGGACAAGGCCGGCCTGAAGACCACCTTCGTGCCGAACGTCTACGACTTCGGCCACATGGAGCGCGAGGCGGCCGGCACGGCCACCAGGTCGGCTCTCGCGGGTGAGGTCATCTACGGCAACAACCACGGCAAGCGCAGCCTCGACAAGACCTACTTGGCCTCCGCGCTCGGCACCGGGAACGTCACCCTCCACACCATGGAGCGGGTGACGTCGATCAGCAGGGCGGCCGACGGGACGTACGTACTGACCGCCCAGCGGATCGACGACACCGGCACCGTCGTCGGGACCAAGGAGTACGGCTGCAGGTACCTCTTCCTCGCCGGCGGAAGCATCGGTACCACCGAACTCCTCGTCCGAGCCCGGGAGTCGGGCACGCTCCCCGCCCTGGACGCCGGAGTGGGCACGGGGTGGGGCACCAACGGCAACGTGATGCTCGGCCGGGCCAACCACGTGTGGGACACGGTCGGCGCGAACCAGTCGACCATGCCGGTCATGGGCATCGACGACTGGGCCAACACCGACAACCCCGTCTTCGCCGAGATCGCGCCCCTGCCCGTGGGGCTGGAGCACTGGGTCAGCCTCTATCTGGCGATCACCAAGAACCCCGAGCGGGCGTCCTTCGCGTACGACGCGGCGAGCGGTGCCGTGCGGCTCGGGTGGAGCGCCGCGCAGAGTGCCGTGTCGGTGGGCATGGCGAAGAAACTGTTCGACCGGATCAACAGGGCCAACTCCACGATCTACCGGTACGACCTGTTCGGCTCGCCGAGCAAGGTCTTCGCCGACGACTTCACCTACCACCCGCTGGGCGGCTGCGTACTGGGCCGGGCGACGGACGACTACGGGCGGGTGAAGGGCTACTCCGGGCTGTACGTCACCGACGGCTCGCTCGTGCCCGGGTCCATCGGGGTCAACCCGTTCGTGACCATCACGGCCCTCGCCGAACGCACGATGGCGCGGGTCCTCGCGGAGGACACCGCGCCCTGAGGGTGGCCCGGCCACGCCTCACATGTACTGGAAGTAGCGGTCGAACCAGGCTGGCGGAAGATCGTCTTCCTCTTCTTCCTCCTCGTCTGCGGACGCGGCCGCCAATGCCGCCAGAATCGCCTCGCCGGCCTCGTCGTCTCCCAGGGGAGTCGGTCCGTCGTACGGCTCCATGAGCAGTTCGATGGGCACGTAGATGCAGCCGAGTTCCGCACACAGCTCGTCGAGCCAGGTCACGAACTCGTCGCCCAGGCCTTCCTCGCAGCCGGGCAGACCCCATCGCCTCCCCGTTCCCGCGGTGACGAAGGGGCCGAAATTGCTGATCGCCATCTGCAGGGGCCGGCCCGTCCCCGTGGCCTCACCAGGGACCGAGACGACACCGAGGAAGCTCGAGTCCTGTCCCATGCCGGCCGACACGGACGGCCCGAACCGCCGCTCCGCGGCGTCGGCGAACTGCCGAAAGCGCTGCCGGGCGGCCGGAACGTCGTAATCCCGCGGCATCTCCCGGTGTTCGGGGTCGGGGTCGTCCAACTCGCGCAGGAGCTCTCGGAGATGGTCCGCGGAGTGCACAGAGGGCCACCGATCGAAATCAGTCAAAGCTTTGGCCAAAGGTGTCCATGAACCTACTGTGAAGGTCATAAGTCGTAGGTAAAGATCAGAAGGTGCCGGGGTGACCTCCCGGCCGGGGGAAGAGCGGGGGACGCGCACAAGGGGGAGCGCGGCAGGCCGTCCACGGGCAGGTAACTGAGACCGCGCGGCGGCAATCGCCTGGAACGCGCGATGACCGATCAGACTCGCCCAGTTCGCCGCGACCACCGCCCACGCCTTGCTCCCGGTCGTCGATGAGGACGCCGTCAGAGGCCCCCGCTGAAGTCAGTCATGCAGGGATGAGGAGCGACGCGTTGAATGTCAGATGGGGAGCCGCGCCGGTGTGGCGCGGCTTCGTGGCGACGCTGTTGGCCCTGGCAGTGGTCCTGGGCGCCGACCTGCGTCCCGCCGCGGCCGACGACAGTGAACCACCGTTCGAAAGAGTGGACGTTCTCGAAGCCTGGAAGTACGGCGGTCCGGGCGTACGGAAGGCTGCGGAGGCAGCCCTGCTCGGGTCCCCCGAGGACATCCAGAGGTTCATGGCCGAGGACTTGCCGGTCGTCTGGGAAGAGGACCTGCGCGTGCAGGTCGCCCAGGTCATGGCGATCGGAGGCCCGGCGGTGCGTGAGGCGGCCAACGCCGCCCTGAGCGGCGGCGCCGAGGAACTCCGGGCCTTCCTGGACGGTTCCTTCGGCCCGGCCCACGACGAGGACCTGCGCGTCCGCGTGGCGCAGGCCATGGCCTTCGGCGGCCCGGGCGTGAAGGAAGCGGGCAGCAAGGCGCTGGACGGCACCGCCGACGACTGGACCGCGTTCCTCCAGGACGGCCAGTACAAGGCACGCGACGACGACAACCGGGTCCGCGTCGCCCAGCTGCTCGCGTCGAGCGGCCCTAACGTGAAGAAGCTCGCCGGACAGGCCCTCGACGGCACGGCCGAGGACGTCCAGGAGTTCCTGGACCACGGCTGGGCGATCGCCGCCGCGCGTGATCAGGAGACGCTCTCGGTCACCCAGCTCGCCGAACTCGCCGAGAAGGCGCAGAAGCAGGCGAAGGAGCTGACCGAAACCGCCAAGGAGGAGGCGGCCAAGGCCGAGAAGGCCACCGAAGCGGCCAAGGAAGCGGCCCTGGTCGCGGCCAAGGAGGCCCAGGAGGCCAAGTCGTCGGCCGGCAGGGCGGCGGCAGCGGCGTCCCGGGCCGCCGCCGCCGCGAACCGTGCGGCCCAGTCCGCCCGTACGGCGGTGTCCGCGGCCGCGGCCGCGAACGCCACGGCACGAGTGGCCGCCACTGCCGCAGCTCAGGCCGCCTATGCCGCCAGCAGGGCCGGCAACGCCGCCTCCGCGGCCAGATCCGCGGCCGCCGCGACGGCGGCTGACGCCGCTCGGGCCCACGAGGCACGGAAGGCCGCGGACAAGGCCAACGCCGCCGCCTCGGGGGCTCGGAAGGCGGCGGACGCGGCCGACCAGGCCGGCATCGCCGCCGACAACGCGGCGAAGGCGGCCTCGGCCGCGGCCAGCGCGGGCGTCAACGCCGCTGCCGCCGCCGCTGCTGCCGCCGACGCCGGTCACTGGGCCGGTGAGGCGGGGGCCAAGAGCGACGAGGCGGCCGCCGCGGCGGCCCGCGCCAAGCGGCTCGCCGACCAGGCCACTCGAGCCGCCAACGCCGCCCAGGTCAACGCCAATCAGGCCGCCAAGGCCGCCCGGCAGTCGCGGGACGCGGCCAATGACGCCGCCGCGCACGCGACGGCCGCGGCGACGGCGGCCAACCTGGCCGCCGACAATGCGAGCGAGGCGGTGGACGCCGCCAAGGAGGCCACCGCTGCCGCGAACGGGGCCACCGGGGCCGCCGACAACGCGCTGAAGGCGGCCGAGCAGGCTTCGGCCGTGGTGGAGCTGGCCCGCAAGGCCGACGCCGAGAGACTGGCCCAGCAGCGGGACGAGGAGGTCCTGGCGGCCGAGGAGGCCCGACGGGCCCATGAGGCCCGGAAGGCCACCGCCGCCTACGAGATCGGACACCGCCAGCAGCTCACCGCCGCCACTCAGAAGCTGATCACCGAGGCCGCGGCGGCCTCGGACCCGGCGGTCACGGCCGCCAAGGGGCGACAGGCCGCGGTCAACTTGCTGAGCAGTGGCGGAAACTGGGTACGGGACGCCGCCGAGACCGCCCTGTCGGGCACCGACGAGGACGTCGCCGAGTTCGTCCGCGCCAGGCTGACCGTGGCCCTGGAGCAGGACGACCGCGCCAGCGTGGCGCACATCGCCGCGACCACCACGGTCCCCGCCCAGCAGCAGGCCGCTCTGGAAGCGCTCGACCAACCGATCGACCGGGTGAGGGAGTTCCTGCGCACCCGCGCCTACCCGGGCAAGGAGGACGACGACCGGGTCGCCGTCGCCAGGATCGCCGCCCAGGGCGGCCCCGGTGTCAAGGCCGCCGCGAGCAAGGCCCTGGACGGTACCGCGGCGGACGTGGCGCACTTCCTGGAGACCGGGCAGCACCAGGCCCGTGAGGACGACGACCGCGTGGCGGTGACCCAAGCCCTCGCCGCCGGCGGCCCCGAGGTCCAGGCCGCGGCACAAGCCGCGCTGTCCGGACCGCCGTCCGGGCTGCGCAGCTTCCTGGACGTCGGAGTGCACAAGGCACGGCAGCGCGACGCCAACGCCGCCGCCCACATCGCCGAGGTCAGCGTCCTGCTGAAGGCCGCCTACAAGTCGGCGCACCTCGCCCACAAGGACGCCGCCGAGGCCCAGAAGGTGGCCGCGGAAGCCCGCAAGGACGCCGCCAAGGCCGTCGAGTGGGCCGACAGGGCCAAGAAGTCCGCCGCGCAGGCGGACACCTACGCCAAGGAGGCCGACAAGTCCGCCGACCAGGCTCAGAAGTCCGCCGACCAGGCCGCCGAATCCGCCAGGACGGCCAGGAACGCGGCGGCGGCCGCCCGGCAGGACGCCAGGTCGGCGGCCCGTTCGGCGGAACGCGCCCAGCACTCCGCCGCTGTCGCCGGGGACTACGCCTATCAGGCCGGACTCGCCTCCTACCAGGCCGGCCTCGCCGAGGAGGCAGCGGGCAAGGACGCCGCGGCGGCCGCCAAGGCCGAGACGGAGGCCATGAAGACCGCCGCCGACAAACTCGTGGCGGAACTGAAGGCCCAGATCAAGCAGGAGGCCCAGGAGGCCAGCAAGCCCCTGTCAGACGACGAGCTCCGCAGGACTCTGGAAAAGCGGCTGGTGAGCGTCCGGCACAGTCTCATGTCGGAGGGGGACCTGAAGCCGGGTGAAACCCTCCTGGTCTGCGGTGCCGACGGCGGCGGGGGGATGGGCTGCATCACCAGCACGTACCTCGACCGCCTGATCGCCTGGTTCGTGGGCGCCGAGGAGATCGAGAAGTGCCTCACCACCAAGTCGGTCAGGTGTCTGGACGACCTGGCCCTCGGCGCACTCAAGCTCAAGCTGCTCAAGAAGCTGCCCTGCCAGAAGAGCAGCTTCGTCCCGGGCACCCGGGTACTGCTGGGGGACGGCCGGACCAAGGCGATCGAGGACGTCCGCGTCGGCGACCGGGTGCTGGCCACCGACCCCGACTCGGGCCGCACACGGGTCGAGCCGGTCGAGGCGACGATCACCAGCCGGGGCGAGAAGAAGCTCGTGCGGGTCACCGTACCGGCGCACGGCCCCGGACCGTCGGCGACGGTGACCGCCACGGACAAGCACCGTTTCTGGACAGAAGGCGCCACCGGCGCCTGGCGTGAGGCGGCGCGACTCGACGCCGGTACAGCGCTGAGGACGTCGGCAGGTGCGCGGGTACCGGTCACCTCGGTGAATTCCTGGGCCGTGAAGGACCAGCGCGTCCACAATCTGACGATCGCCGACATCCCCACGTACTACGTGGTGGCCGGTTCCACCCCGGTCCTCGTGCACAACGACCGGTGCCCCAACGGGCGCTTGTCGGATGCCTTGCCCGACGGGATGAGCAACAACATCGCTGCGGCCTACGACTTGTACAAGCAGGGCATGCTCGTGTCGCACGACGTCTACAAGGGAATCGAGCATCCGAAATGGAAGGGCGCCCTCGAGTACCGGGTTCCGGGCGGAAAAGAAACTGACAGGATTCTGGTCATGAAGAAGAACGGAATTGAGATCATCGGATGGACGTCGACCCATTATCGGAAGATTCAGCGATTCACTGCCCCGCATTTCCCTGACTGGGGCTGGCGGAAGAAGCGTTAGGGAATGGGTGGCATGATTTCGTACCGACTGGTCGACGAGGAGTCCGGCGATGTCCTGCTGACAGCGGAGGACATTCGAGACTTCTTCGTGGATCAGGACCTGGGGACAGCGCAGAGGTTCACCTTCGTCAGGGTCCACCGAATGGAGATCACCCGGAGGAAGTCCGAGGGAACGGAGCTCCAGGTCGTCGACCGGAACGAGGAGCCAATCGGGAAGTACTACCTGGGGAGGGTGGAGAGAGCCTCCCGTGAAGTGCCGGAGGTGGGCCCCGGAAATTACCCCGATGTGGACTTCTTCGGATACACGTGCGAGTACCCGAAGGCCGGGGAGATCTGGAAGAAGTGGGCGGAGGGCGTCGAGCGCGGTGATTGGGCCCGGCAGCCATCCGAATGGCACGGGAGCTGGCTGCACGTCGCGCAGACCGCCTGGTTCACCTCGGGCAAACGGGCGACTCGCTACGAAACCCGGGAAACGGTCTTCCTGGACGGCACCTGGATCACTACCAGGGACGCCTTCTTCTGCGCATTGGGAGAAGCAGTCAATGGAGTCGGCGGATATTTCGGATCGAGTCACGGTGGGCTTATCGACTGCCTGCGGACCGCACAGCGGGAACACGCTCCCCCATTTCGCCTGGTGTGGCGTGATTTCGCCTCTTCGCGTCATGCCTTGGGAAACGAGTTCACCGATGCCGTGGTGTCCGCGTTCCAGGAGCACGGCGTGGCAGTGACACCAGAGGAAAACCGAGCAAGCGAGTGAGCGGATATCGATGAGGAAGCATGCCGTGATATCGGCGGGATCACACCGTAAGAGACACATCGGCACTGCCCTCGCGGCGGTGGCCGCAGGCACACTGGCGTGGTGCGCGGTGGCGGGCGGGGCACCCGCCGGGCAGGACACCAGGTCCGGGGCGGTCACCCCGGTGGTCGACGAAGCCCCCGGCTACGCCGTGGAGGACTTCAACCACCCGCAGGCCGACAAGATCCTCCAGGAGCAGGGCATCGTCCTCAAGCGCGGCGACGGCCACATCACGCTCGCCGACTGCGCGAGCGGGCCCGGCCTGCTGGAGGTGACGGCACGCGAGAAGGCCAGGATCTGCTTCAAGGTCGTGGGCACCTCCGGCTGGCTGACCATGGAGATCCCCGCCGTCTACGCGATCAGGGGCAACGACTACACGACCGAGGTCGACATGACCGTCGGCAACGAGAAGAAGTCGTTCGACATCGAGAAGAACACCTGGACCCCGGTCGGCGAGGGCAACGACGAGCAGGGCCGCCGGCACGTGCTCGTGGAGATCAGGACGTCCAAGTAGCGATCAGCCGACCGCCCCTGCCGGATCTTTCATCAAGGAACCACGTGACACACCACTCCAGACCCGTGCGCCTGGCCGCACTGGGCGCCTCCCTGCTGATGTGCGGCGCCGTCCCGGCCGCCGCCGTCACCGGACCCTCGACACCTGCCTCCGAGACCACCTACGCCTACGCGGCACAGGTCATCGTCGGTGACCATCACCGCGGCTGCTCCGGAGCCCTGGTCGGCGCCGAGTGGCTGATGACCGCAGCCAGTTGCTTCGTCGACAACCCCGCCGCCGGCCTCGCGGTGCCGGCCGGCAAGCCGCAGCGGAAGACCACCGCCACCATCGGCCGCTCCGATCTCACCAGCTCCACCGGCGCGGTCCGCGAGGTCGTCGAGCTGGTGCCCCGCACGGACCGGGACGTGGTGCTGGCCCGACTCGACCGCCCGGTCACCGGTGTCGCTCCGATCGCCCTGGCCACCACGGCGCCCGCGGCCGGCGAGGACCTGAAGCTCGCCGCGTACGGCCGCAGCAAGACCGAGTGGGCGCCCCTGAACCTGCACACCGGTACGTTCTCCGTGAACGCCGCCACCGCCACCACGGCCACGGTCACCGGCAAGGACGGCGTGTCCGCCTGCATGGGCGACACCGGCGGTCCCCTGGTCCGGGCGGCGGGCGGCACGCATCAGCTGGTCGCCCTCAGCAGCCGCTCCTATCAGGGTGGTTGCTTCGGTATCGCCGATACCGAGACCCGCACCGGTGGCATCGCCGCCCGGGTCGACGACCTGGCCGCCTGGGTGCAGACCAGGACGGCCGCGGCCCGCATCACCGACTTCAACTGCGACGGCGTCCGCGACACCGCCGTCGCCGACCCCGACGCGGCCGTCGGCGGCGACGCGGGCGCGGGGCTGGTCCGGGTCGTGTACGGCGGCGGCAAGGGCACCGCCGAGATCACCCAGGACCTCGAGGCGGTGCCGGGCGGCTCGGAGGCGAAGGACCGGTTCGGCTCCTCGCTCGCCACGTTCGACCACAACCTCGACGGCTGCACCGACCTCGTCGTCGGCGCCCCGTCCGAGGACCTGGGAACGGCCTCTGACGCCGGCATGGTCAACGTCCTCTACGGCGCCCCGGCGGGGCTGACCACCGGCAAGGCGGCCGTCAGCCTGGAACAGGGCTCCGGCAGCGGTGCTCTCGCCTCCATGGGGTCCGAGTCCGGCGACCAGTTCGGCGCCGCCCTCGTCGCCGGCACCACGCTCTCCGGTGAGCCGTACCTGGCCGTCGGAGCGCCCGGCGAGGACGCCGCCGGGGGCGCGACCGACGCGGGCGGGGTCATCTACGTGCGAGGCACCGGCACCACCAACGTCCTGATCCACCAGGACAAGTCGGGCGTGCCGGGTGCGATGGAGGCGGGCGACAAGTTCGGCTCCTCCCTCGCCGGTTCGCCGCAGCACCTCGTGGTGGGCGCCCCGGGCGAGGCCATCGGCACGCTGGCCGCCGCCGGTGGTGTCTCCCTGTTCAGCCACACCCTCAACGCCGACAAGCTGCCGACCGGCGTGACCGGTCTCGACCAGGACCTCGACACCGTCGAGGGTGGCGCGGAGGCCGACGACCGGTTCGGCGCGTCGCTGGCCCTGGCGCAGTACCGGGCAGGCGCCTCCGCGAACGGCACCGAGTCGATCCTGGCCGTCGGCTCGCCGGGCGAGGACGGCTCCCAGACGGCCAACGCGGGCCGCGTCGACACCTTCCGTCTCACCGCCTCCGGGTTCACCCAGATCTCCGGCATCTACCAGGGCGCCACCGGCGTCCCGGGCGCCACCGAGGCCAATGACAACTTCGCCCAGTCCCTGTCGGCCGTGAACACCGCCCCGGGCGCGGTCAGCACCGCGCAGAACACGCTGCTCGCGGTGGGCGTGCCCGGCGAGGACAGCACCGGCGCGACCGACGGCGGCACGGTCTACACCTTCAGCCTGACCAACGGCGCCTTCATCAACACGGTGTACCCGGGCAAGTTCGGCATCCCCGGTGCCCTGGCCAACGGGCAGAAGGTGGGCACGGCCCTGCACGCCACCGGTTCCGAGCTCTACCTCGGTCTGCCCAACGGGCCCGTCTCTCACGGCTCCGCGCACGCCGTGCCGTGGGGCAACGTCCTCAGCGGCGGCACCCAGCCGGTCACCACGTTCCAGCCGGGCACGGGCGGCCTGCCCGCGGCCGGTGAGACGTTCGGCTCCGTGATCCGCTGACGCGCCGAGGTCCCGGCCGCATCACGGCCGGTCCGGCGGCAGCTCCCAGCCGTCGCCGGACCGGCCGTCCACCCCCCTCTTCTTCGTCTGGAAGCACACACCCATGCGCCGCTTACTGCTGCCCGCGCTCGCCGCCCTCACCGTGGCCGGCGCCGCCGCCCTCTCCACCACCGCGACGACGGCTCCGGCCGCTCAGGGTGCCCGCACGACGCAGGAAGTGCAGGCCGGAGCCACGAAGGCCACCCACAAGTACGGCACCCACGCCCGGCAGACCCTCGACGCCCATTGGAACGCGAGCAGCTCCGGGCCAAAGCCCGCGCTGGTTCTGATCCACGGCGGCTACTGGTACCACCAGACCGACTGGTCCTCCTCGGCGGAGCGCTTCGCGGCCGAGGGCTTCCAGGTGTTCGCCATCAGGTACCGGCTCAACTTCGAGGCCGCCTGGCCGGCCCAGCGCGACGACGTCGCGGACGCCGTCGCCTGGATCCGTTCGCACGCCGCCGATTTCGACGTCGACCCGGACCGTGTGCTGCTCCTCGGCTCCTCGGCCGGCGGCCAGCTCGCCACCGACGCGGCGACGCACGGCGCGGGCGCCCTGCGGCTCAAGGGCGTGGTCGCCCTCTCGCCCGTCGCCTCGCCCTACCGGGCGTGGAACGACGGCAACACCTCCACCGACGCCAAGAAGCGCAAACTCCGCGACAACTCGGCCATCCTCGCCCGCTGCTACCCCGACTCCGGCGACACCTCGACCACGCTCCACCCCTCCTGCTGGGACACCTGGCGCAGCATGGTCTCCAAGAACTGGGTCGACCCGGCCGACGCCCCGATGTACCTGATCCACTCCGAGGACGACTTCGTGCCGCCCGTGCACTCCACCGACCTGAAGGCCACGGCCGAGGACAAGGGGGTGCCCAGCGGCCGGATCCAGACGCAGGTCGTCGCCGGGTCCGCGCACGGCGGCTCCCTGCTGAGCGAGCCGGGCGTGTACGACCGCGTCGTCGCCTGGCTGAAGAGCAAGGCATAGGTGCCGTGCCGTCCTCGCGCCGATCACGACGCGAGGACGGCATCCGGTCACTTCGCGTAGATCGCCTCGATCTCGTGCGCGTAGTCCTTCGCCACCACGTTCCGCTTCAGCTTCAGTGACGGGGTCAGGTGGCCCGAGTCCTCCGTGAACTGGGAGGACAGGATGCGGAACTTCCGCACCGACTCGGCCTTCGACACCGCGGCGTTGCCGTCGTCGATCGCGGCCTGGACCGCGGCCAGCAGGTCCGGGTCCTCGCACAGCGACGCCGCGGTGGAACCGGCCGGCTTGCCGCGGTCCGCGCACCAGCGGGCCAGGAACTCCTCGTCGATGGTGATCAGC
This sequence comes from Streptomyces sp. NRRL S-455, assembly GCF_000717875.1. Lineage (GTDB taxonomy): Bacteria > Actinomycetota > Actinomycetes > Streptomycetales > Streptomycetaceae > Streptomyces. The sequence goes on along the minus strand of NZ_JOCT01000034.1, from coordinate 49,448 downwards.
GCGCCCACGAACGGCCGCCCGTCGCCCACCACCATGCACTCCGCGACCAGTGCGTGCGCCCGGATGCGGTCCTCGATCACGGCCGGGGCGACGTTCTTGCCGCCCGCGGTGACGATGATCTCCTTCTTGCGGCCGGTGATCCGGAGGTAGCCGTCCTCGTCGAGGGTGCCGATGTCACCGGTGTGGAACCAGCCGTCGGCCAGCGCCTCCGCGGTCGCGCCGGGGTTGTTCCAGTACTCCTTGAACAGGTGGTCGCCGTGCAGCAGCACCTCGCCGTCGTCGGCGATCCGGACCACCGAGCCGGGCAGCGGCTGGCCGACCGTGCCGATCTTCTGCCGGTCCCAGGGGTTGAACGCGGTGGCGGCGCAGGACTCGGTCAGGCCGTAGCCCTCCAGGACCGTGAAGCCGATGCCGCGGAAGAAGTGACCGAGGCGCTCGCCCAGCGGCGCGCCGCCGGAGATGGCGTACTCGCCCCGGCCACCGAGGACCGCGCGGAGCTTGCTGTAGACGAGCTTGTCGAAGGCCTTGTGCTTGATCTTCAGGCCGAAGGACGGGCCCGACGGGGTGTCCAGCGCCTTGCTGTAGGCGATCGCGGTGTCGGCGGCCTTGTCGAAGATCTTGCCCTTGCCGTCCGCCTGTGCCTTGGCCCGCGCCGAGTTGTAGACCTTCTCGAAGACGCGCGGCACGCCGAGGATCAGCGTCGGCCGGAAGGAGGCAAGCTCGTCGGTGAGGTTCTTGATGTCCGGGACGCAGCCGAGCTTGATCGGCGCCATCATGGGCGCGATCTGCACCAGCCGCCCGAAGACGTGGGCCAGCGGCAGGAAGAGCAGTACCGAGCACTCGCCCGTGCGGAACAGCGGACGCAGCCGTTCCACGATGTTGCCGCACTCGGCGAAGAAGCTGCGGTGGGTGAGCACGCACCCCTTGGGGCGGCCGGTCGTGCCCGAGGTGTAGACGATGGTGGCCGGGTCGTCGGCCTTGGCGATCGAGCTGCGCTCCTCGATCGTCTCGTCGGTGACGTCCTGGCCGAGCCGGCTCAGCTCGTCGAGGCCGCCGCCGTCGATCTGCCAGACGTGCTTGAGCGCGGGAAGCCCGTCGCGCACCGACTCGACACCGGCGGCGTGTGCCTCCGACTCCACGATGCACGCGGTCGCGCCCGAGTCGCCGAGGATCCACTGCACCTGCTCCGGCGAACTGGTCTCGTACACCGGCACGGTCACGGCACCCGCGCTCCAGATCGCGAAGTCCAGCAGCGTCCACTCGTAGCGGGTGCGGGACATCAGCCCCACCCGGTCGCCCGGCTGGACCCCGGCGGCGATCAGCCCCTTCGCGGCCGCGTGCACCTCGGCGAGGAAGGTGGTGGACGTGACGTCCTGCCAGCTGCCGCCGACCTTGCGGGCGATGACGGCGACGTCCGGGTGCTGCGCGGCGTTTCTGCGGACGATGTCGGTCAGATTCCCGTCCGCGGGGACCTCGTACAAAGCCGGAAGGCTGAACTCGCGCAAGACTGCTGCTCCTCATAGGGCGCCGGCGCCACGACGGTGTGTGCTGCGACGGTGCGGTCCAAGGCTCGGGCAGGTGCTCGCACGTTCACTTGTTGAAATGCAGAGCACGACTGGACTGCCCGGACGTTACCCGCCGGTATGGCTTCTACGACAGGGGGCCCGTCGAGATGTTCGCTGCGTCACACAGTGGGTATTTCCTTTGCGCACAGTAGTCCACGTGCTAACTGACTGGCCAGTAACCGCAGGTAGCTCCGCCACTGTTCACAGGGGCCGCGCTCGACCTACGCTTGATCGTCATGGCACCCACACCAGCCGGAAACCGCAGGACGCGCGTGCACGTGGTCAGTGACGTGCACGGCAACGCCCGGGACCTGGCCAGGGCCGGAGAAGGCGCCGACGCCCTGATCTGCCTGGGCGACCTCGTCCTCTTCCTCGACTACGCCGACCACTCGCGCGGCATCTTCCCCGACCTGTTCGGCGTCGAGAACGCCGACCGCATCGTCGCCCTGCGCACCGCCCGCCGCTTCGAGGAGGCCCGGGAGTTCGGAAGGCGGCTGTGGGCGGGCATCGGAGAGGACCGGGCCTCGGTGATCGAGAAGGCGGTGCGCAGGCAGTACGCGGAGCTGTTCGCCGCGTTCCCCACTCCGACGTACGCCACCTACGGCAACGTCGACATGCCTCCCCTGTGGCAGGAGTACGCCGGCCCCGGCACCACCGTCCTCGACGGCGAGCGCGTCGAGATAGGCGGCCGGGTCTTCGGCTTCGTGGGAGGCGGCCTGCGCACGCCGATGCGGACGCCCTACGAGATCAGCGACGAGGAGTACGCGGCGAAGATCGAGGCCCTGGGCGAGGTCGACGTGCTGTGCACGCACATTCCGCCCGAAGTCCCGGAACTGGTCTACGACACCGTCGCACGCCGCTTCGAGCGCGGCAGCCGGGCCCTGCTGGACGCCATCCACCGCACCCGGCCCCGCTACTCCCTCTTCGGGCACGTGCACCAGCCGCTGGTGCGACGGATGCGGATCGGGGCCACCGAGTGCGTGAACGTGGGGCACTTCGCCGGGAGCGGGACACCATGGGCGCTGGAATGGTGAGGACGCCCCAGGTCGGGTGAGATCGGCGGGTCCCGTGCGCGGTAGCCTTCACGCTGCACACACGTGCGCACACGTGCGCACGGCGACCTCATACCGGCCCGCATCTGGAGGAGCCACGGCGATGGCGGAACACACCAGCTCGAGTATCACCATCGAGGCGGCCCCGGCCGACGTCATGGCGGTCATCGCCGACTTCGCCCGCTACCCGGACTGGACCGGCGAGGTGAAGGAGGCGGAGGTCCTCAAGACAGACGAACAGGGCCGCGCCGAGCAGGTCCGCCTCGTCATGGACGCCGGCGCGATCAAGGACGACCAGGTGCTCGGGTACACCTGGACCGGCGAGAACGAGGTGTCCTGGACGCTGGTGAAGTCCCAGATGCTCCGTTCCCTGGACGGCTCGTACATCCTCAAGCCGGCGGGCGCGGGCGGCACGGAGGTCACGTACGCGCTGACCGTCGACGTCAAGATCCCCATGCTCGGCATGATCAAGCGCAAGGCGGAGAAGGTCATCATCGACCGGGCCCTGGCGGGACTGAAGAAGCGGGTCGAATCGGGCAAGTAGGAGCCGCGCCGCGGGGGTGCCCCTGCTGTGCCGGGTGCGGCTCCGTCATGGCCGGTCGCGCAGTTCCCCGCGCCCCTGGGTCGGCTGAGCTGCGGGCAGTCGTGCCGCTGGGGCGGCACGGGTGGGCGATGGGGGTACCCCCTGCTCGAGCGAAGCCGAGAGCTTGGGGGAGGCACCCCGCACCGCCGGGTTGCGCAACGGCCCCGCCCAGCGGCATCACCAGGTACCTGGTCAACGCCGGTAGCGTTCAGGCCCATGCGCACCATCCTGATCACCGGCCCCGGCGGCAGCGGCCGTACCACCCTCGCGGCCGCGACCGCCCTGGCCGCGGCGGCGAAGGGCACCGACACCCTCGTCGTCGGATCCGACCGCACGGACACCCTCGGAGCCGCCCTGGGCGTGCGGACCGGCCCGGCCCCCGTCGAAGCCGCCCCGCACCTCACCGCATGGCGCCCCGACCCCGCCCAGGACTTCCGCAAGGACCTCACCGCCCTCCAGGAGCGAGCCTCCTCCGCACTCGACCTCCTCGGCGCCTCCCGCCTGGACCCGGAGGAACTGACGCCCCTGCCCGGCGCGGAGGAACTCGCCCTGCTGCGCGCCCTGCGCGACGCCGCGCTCTCGGAGAGGCACGACCTCCTCGTCGTCGACCTGCCCCCGGCCCCGCAGGCCCTCACCCTCCTCGCGCTCCCCGAGGAACTGCGCCGCTACCTGCGCCGCCTGCTCCCGCGAGAACGCCAGGCGGCCCGCGCCCTGCGCCCCGTCCTGGGCCGGCTCGCCGGCGTGCCCCTGCCCGCCGAGTGGCTGTACGAGACGGCCGCCCGCTGGGACCTGGAGCTGGCCGCCGTCGAGGCGGTCGTCGCCGACCGCGACACCGTCGTGCGCCTGGTCGCCGAGCCCGGCCCGGCCGGTGCCGACGCCCTCCGCTCGGCCGGCCTCGGCCTGGCCCTGCGCGGCCTGCGCACCGACCTCGTCGTCGCCAACCGCGTCCTGCCCGAGGCATCCCCGGACGCCTGGCTGGCCGGCCCGGTCGCCCAGCAGCGCAAGGCACTGGAGGAGTGGCGCGAGGCGTACGACGTCCGGACCGTCGCCCACCTCGGCCGCGACCCGCGCGGCGCCGACGACCTCACCGCCCTGGACGTGCCCCGCGCCGACGGGGACACCCCCGTCGCCCCGCTCGAGTGGCCCGTCACCGACCGGCTCGGCGAGGACGGGGTGCTCGTCTGGCACATCCCGCTGCCCGGCGCCATACGCGACGAACTGGACCTGGTCCGGCGCGGCGACGAACTCGTCGTCACGGCGGGACGGTTCCGCCGCGTCCTCCCACTGCCCTCCGCGCTGCGCCGCTGCACCGTCGACGGCGCCGCCCTGCGCGAGGGCGAACTGCGCATCCGCTTCGCCCCCGACCCGAAGCTGTGGCCGCAGTCACGCTGAGTACGCCCGTTCGGGTAACGTCGTAGGGACGAACCGTAGTCAGGAGTCCGTCATGAGCGAAGAGCTCCCCCCGTCCCACGCCGCCCGCGAAGAGGCCGCGGACGAGGTGCGGGCGACCGACGCCGACGCCTGGGCGACCGCGTGCGCCGAGGACCTCGAAGCGGAGAAGACCCGCCGCCGCACCCAGTACGGCACCCCCCAGGGCTCCGCGGCCGAGGAACTGAAGAAGCTCGTCGACGCCGTCGCGGACAAGCTGTCCGGGATCCAGTCGCCGCTGTTCGGCGCGGTCGCGGGCCCCGCCGCCCAGCAGGTCGTACGGCAGGTCGTCCAGCAGGCCAAGGACGCCGTGGAACCGGTCATCGAACGCAACCCGGACGTCTTCGACCACCTGGCCGCCGCCGGGAACGAACTGCTCGCCGCCTACCGCTCCGCCGTCCAGTCCCAGGAGCGCCGCTGGACCGGCCGCGACGACCAGGACGACCCGCGCGACCAGGACGAGCGCCATGACCGGGGCGACGACGGCGGTCCCGGGGAACGCATCGACCTGGACTGAACCTCAGGCCGGGCCCGGATCCCGCCGGGCGTGCCCACCGGTCGGACGAGCCGAACCCGAGGGCAGTGCCTCGGGTACCGTTGGCGTAGCGGGGCTCGACCGAAACTGAGGGATTCATGGGACTCACCATCGGCGTCGACATCGGCGGCACGAAGATCGCGGCCGGCGTGGTCGATGAGGAAGGCAACATCCTCTCGACCCACAAGGTGCCGACCCCGGGCACGCCCGAGGCCATCGTGGACGCCATCGCCTCGGCGGTGGACGGCGCGCGTGTCGGTCACGACATCGTCGGCGTGGGCATCGGCGCCGCCGGCTACGTGAACCGGCAGCGCTCCGAGGTCTACTTCGCGCCGAACATCCACTGGCGCAACGAGCCGCTCAAGGAGAAGGTCGAGGCCCGGGTGGGCCTCCCGGTGGTCGTGGAGAACGACGCGAACGCCGCGGCGTGGGGCGAGTACAAGTTCGGCGCGGGCAAGGGCCACCGCAACGTCATCTGCATCACGCTCGGCACCGGCCTCGGCGGCGGCATCATCATCGGCAACAAGCTGCGCCGCGGGCACTTCGGCGTGGCCGCCGAGTTCGGCCACATCCGCATGGTGCCGGACGGCCTGCTGTGCGGCTGCGGCTCGCAGGGCTGCTGGGAGCAGTACGCCTCCGGCCGTGCCCTCGTCCGGTACGCCAAGCAGCGCGCCAACGCCACCCCGGAGAACGCCGAGATCCTCCTCGGCCTCGGCGACGGCACGCCCGAGGGCATCGAGGGCAAGCACATCTCCATGGCCGCCCGTCAAGGTGACCGCGTGGCCGTCGACTCCTACCGCGAACTGGCCCGCTGGGTCGGCGCGGGCCTCGCCGACCTCGCCTCCCTCTTCGACCCCTCCGCCTTCATCGTCGGCGGCGGTCTCTCCGACGAGGGTGAACTGGTCCTGGGCCCGATCCGCAAGTCCTACAAGCGCTGGCTGGTGGGCGGCAACTGGCGCCCGGTGGCCGAGGTCCGCGCCGCGGAACTGGGCAACAAGGCGGGCCTGGTGGGCGCGGCCGACCTGGCCCGCGAACCCGACCCGATCATGTAACGCCCTTCTGTTCTCAGGGCGCGGGGAACTGCGCGACCAGCCACAGGCATCCGGCACTCGCGCACGTACCCCGCGCCCCGACCCCCTGGGCGTACATTGACCGACATGGAGCCGCTCCCCAACTCCGGCACTGACGCCGACGGTTCAGCCACCCTCCGTGTCCTCTCCTACAACATCCGCTCGATGCGCGACGACACACACGCCCTGGCCCGTGTCATCAGAGCCTGCGAACCCGACCTGGTCCTCGTCCAAGAAGCCCCCCGCTTCTTCCGCTGGCGCAAGAAACTCGCCCGCCTGGCCCGCGCGGCAGACCTCCTCGTCCTCACCGGCGGAGCCACCGCCGCGGGCCCGGCGATCCTCTGCTCGCTCCGCGCGAGCGTCGAGCACACGGAGGACGTCCTCCTGCCCCTCACCCCCGGCCTGCACCGCCGCGGCTTCGCCACGGCGGTCGTCCGCGTCGCCGGCACCCGCCTAGGCGTTCTCAGCTGTCACCTGTCGCTGCGGAAGGACGAGCGCTACGAGCAGGGCGGCATGCTCCTGGACCGGCTCGCCGGGATGGGCGTGGAGCACGCGATCGCCGGCGGCGACCTGAACGAACGCCCCGACGGCCCCACTTTCCGCCGGCTGGCCGGCGCTCTGACCGACTGCCGGGCCGCCGCGCCCTGGGGCGGCGAGCACACCTGGACCCCCGCCGACCCCTACCAGCGCATCGACGCGATCTTCGCGACCCAGGGCATCGAGGTCCTGGGCTGCGGCGTGCCCGTCGGTCACCCCGGCGTGACCGAGGCAGACCTGAGGGCGGCCACCGACCACTTCCCGGTCCTGGCCGCTCTCAAGGTTCCGGCCGTCTAGACCGGAAGGCCGCTGTCGGCTGCTGTCCTCGTCACTTGTGCCGTTTGCCCAGCAGGCCCCTGACCACGAACACTCCGATCAGTATGGCGACCACGACGAAGAGGACCTGGCCCCACACCGGGAGGTCTGGACCGCCTCCGGGGGCCGCCATGAGGGCGTGGCGCATGCTGGTCCCATCCTTTCCGCAGGCAAGAAGGGCCGCCCGGCCTACGGCCGGACAGCCCACGACAAGGTCTTCGACAGCCCCCTGGTCTAGACGACCGCACCCCGCCCCGGGTCGTCGTCGTCCTCGTCATCCGTCCGCATCCGCATCACCAGCGTCGCGAAGCCACCGAGGAACCCGCCGATCCCCAGCGTGGCCAGCCACCACGTCATCTCCCAGCCGAGCAGCACCGCGAGCAGAAGCAGCACCGGCCCGCCGAGCACGCCGAGCCAGGCGAACTTCGCGGTGACATCGGCGGCCGGCAGCGGGGGCGGCTCCGGCGGCACGAAGTGGCCCTCGTCGCCCTCGTCGAAGTCGTCCTCGGAGGGCTCGGGCGTGGAGTAGTCACGCGGGCCGACGCCCGGCGCGAAGGAGACGGAACCCCCCAGCGGCTTGACGGGCCGGTCCCCGGGCCCTTCGGTCTCCTCCGGCTTGGCGGCTTCCTGCGGCTTGGCGGCCTCTCCGGCCGCCCCGGCCGTGTCCACCTTGTCGTCGTTGGTCTCGGACTCCAGCAGCGCCAAGTCCTCGACGGACTTGAACGGCTTCGCCCCCGGCGGGTCCGGCGGCTCCTCGCCGTACCCGGCGACGATGGCCGCCCAGGCGGCCTCCTCGTCGAACGGGACGCCCTTCTCGTCCGGCTCGCGGCCCTCGCGGTCGGAGTCGTGCTCAGCCACCTGCGGTCGTCCCTTCCTTGCCGAGACCGGGCTCCTTGGCGAGGCCGGACGCGATCCGGCCGATGAACGCGAGGCTCTCCTCGTGGATCCGGTCCGCGTCATGGTCCAACGTGGCGACGTGGTAGCTCTGTTCCAGCAGAACCTCCCTCACGTCCGTCGACGAGACGCGGCTGAGGATCCGGGCCGAGTCGGCGGGCGGCACCACATGGTCCTGCGGGCTGTGCAGCAGCAGCACCGGCTGGGTGACCTGCGGCAGCTCGCCGTCGACGATCCGGAAGAACTGACGCAGCGAGTGCGCCGCGTGCAACGGCACCCGGTCGTAGCCGAGCTCCCTGCTGTCCGGCTTGGCGATGTCGCTGGCGATGCCCTTCGTCGCGGGGACGAGGTGGCGGACCACCGGCAGGGCGTGCGCGGCCAGGCCGTGCACCTTGTTCGCCGGGTTGACGACGACCACGCCGCTGACGGCGTCCCCGTGCTTCGCGGCGAGTCGCAGGGCCAGGGCACCGCCCATGGACAGACCGGCCACGAAGACCTTCTCGCGGCGCTCGCACAGCAGGCGCAGCTCGCGGTCCACCTCCGCGTACCAGTCCTGCCAGCCGGTGATCCGCAGGTCCTCCCAGCGCGTGCCGTGCCCGGGCAGCAGCGGCAGCGAGACGGTCAGGCCCTGTGCGGCGAGATGCTCCGCCCAGGGGCGCAGCGACTGCGGTGAACCGGTGAAGCCGTGGCAGAGGAGGACGGCCACCTCCCCGCCCTCATGGTGAAACGGCTCTGCTCCGGCAAGGACCGGCACCTTCGGCCTCCTGGTCGTGAGAAGGGACGAACACGATCACGGATTGTCACAGAACGTCATGGAAGGGGTCGCACGGCGTTCGCGGGACCTTCACCGTACGCGACCGCACTGACACCGACCAGGGCCGTCGGCGCCTTTGACGGCGGTCCGGGTTATGGTCTGATCGACACATACAGGAGGCACTCGGTTGTTGTACGGCGCGATGAAGGTCGCTGTTGGGGGACCGCTGAAGGTCGCCTTCAGGCCGTGGGTGGAAGGCCTGGAGAACGTTCCCGCCGAGGGTCCCGCGATCCTGGCGAGCAATCACCTGTCCTTCTCGGACTCGTTCTTCCTGCCCGCCGTCCTCGACCGCAAGGTCACGTTCATCGCGAAGGCCGAGTACTTCACCACGCCCGGGGTGAAGGGCCGGATGACGGCCGCCTTCTTCAAGGGGGTCGGTCAGCTGCCCGTGGACCGGTCCGGTGCCCGCGGGGCGGGTGAGGCCGCCATCAAGAGCGGCATCGAGGTGCTGGAGCGTGGCGAGCTGTTCGGCATCTACCCGGAGGGGACGCGCTCGCCCGACGGGCGGCTCTACCGCGGAAAGCCGGGCGGCCTCGCGCGCGTGGCGCTCGCGACCGGCGCGCCCGTCATCCCGGTCGCGATGATCGACACGGAGAAGATCCAGCCGCCCGGCAAGGTCGTGCCGAAGCTGATGCGGCCCGGTATCCGCATCGGCAAGCCCCTGGACTTCAGGCGCTACCAGGGCATGGAGCACGACCGGTTCGTGCTGCGCGCGGTGACCGACGAGGTCATGTACGAGATCATGAAGCTCTCCGGCCAGGAATACGTCGACATGTACGCGACGGCCATGAAGCGGCAGCTCGCGGAGGCGGCGAAGGCGGAGAAGGAAGCCGGGAAGGCCGCCAAGGCCGCGCTCGCGCGGGCCGAGAAGGAACAGGCCGAGAAGGACGAGCAGACGGAACAGCGGCGGACCGAGCCTTAGCCGGGGCGTCGGCCGGGGGTGGGGGACATGGCCAAGCGCGAGCGTGTCATGAGAATGTCGGTCGAGCAGCCGCTGTGGCGTGCGCTGACCGCGTACCGGGTGCTGACGATGCTGTACGCGGTCGGCCTGTTCGCCACCGCCTACGGCGAGTTCCCCCGCCCCTGGGTCGCCGTCGCCTACTACACCGTGCTGGGCGGGTGGACCCTCGCCACCCTGCCCCGGGTCGCGAACGCCGCCCGCTGCACCAAGCGGTTCCTCGCCGCCGACCTCACCGTCGCCGTCGTCGGCATCCTGCTCACACCCGTCGCCGACGCACACGAGCGGGTCCAGGCGGGCGGCCCCACCCTGCCGTCGATCTGGACCGCCGGTTCCGTCCTGGCCTTCGCCCTCAAGGGCGGCTGGCGCTGGGCGGCCCTCGCTTCCACCCTGGTGGCCGCCGCCAATCTGGTGGAACGCGGCTCCCCGGCCCGCGACACCGTCCACAACGTCATCCTGGTCTGCATCGCCTCCATCGCCATCGGCTACGTCGTCGAGGTCGCCCGCGCCTCCGAGCGCACCCTCGCCCGCGCCCTGGAGATCGAGGCCGCCACCAGAGAGCGGGAACGCCTCGCCCGGGACATCCACGACAGCGTGCTCCAGGTACTGGCGATGGTGCAGCGGCGCGGGGCGGTGATCGGCGGCGAGGCGGCCGAGCTGGGCCGGATGGCCGGTGAGCAGGAGGTCGCGCTGCGCACCCTGGTCTCCGGCGGGCTGGTGCCGGTCTCCCGGGTCTCGGAGGACGCCGCCGAGGGAGCGGTCGTCCGGGCCGTGGACGAGGAGCCGGAGGAGAGCGGCCCCGTCGACCTGCGCGCCCTGCTCGCGCCGTACGCCGGGGCCAGGGTCAGCCTCGCCGAGCCCGGGGCGGCCGTGCCACTGACGCCGGTCGCCGCCCGCGAGGTGGCCGCCGCCGTCGGGGCCGCCCTGGACAACGTCCGCAGGCACGCCGGGGAACAGGCGCGCGCGTGGATCCTGGTCGAGGACGAGCCGGACGAGGTGATCGTCACCGTACGGGACGACGGGCCCGGCATCCCGGAGGGGCGGCTCGCCCAGGCGGAGGGCGAGGGGCGGCTCGGCGTCGCCCTGTCGATCCGCGGCCGGCTGCGCGACCTCGGCGGCAGCGCGGAGCTGATCTCGGTGCCCGGGCAGGGCACGGAGGTCGAGTTGAAGGTACCTAAGGACGTGACAGAGGCACGGGGGAAGGCGGAGCGGCGATGACGCGGACCACGGAGGACGGGCGGGACCCGGTCGAGGACCCGGTCAAGGACCCGATCAAGGTGATGGTGGTCGACGACCACCCCATGTGGCGCGACGCCGTCGCCCGCGACCTGGCCGAGTCGGGCTTCGACGTGGTCGCCACCGCGGGCGACGGCGACCAGGCGGTGCGCCGGGCCAAGGCCGCCGCGCCCGACGTCCTCGTGCTCGACCTGAACCTGCCCGTCAAGCCCGGCGTCCAGGTCTGCAAGGAGGTCGTCGCCGCCAACCCCGCGCTGCGCGTCCTCGTGCTCTCCGCGAGCGGCGAGCACGCCGACGTCCTGGAGGCCGTGAAGTCCGGCGCGACCGGCTACCTGCTCAAGTCGGCCTCCACCGAGGAGCTCCAGGACGCCGTCCGCCGCACGGCCGTCGGGGATCCGGTCTTCACCCCCGGCCTCGCCGGCCTGGTCCTCGGCGAGTACCGCCGCCTGGCCTCCGAACCCGCCCCCGCCCCCGACACCGGTGAACCGAACGCTCCCCGGCTCACCGACCGCGAGACCGAGGTGCTGCGCCTGGTCGCCAAGGGCCTGAGCTACAAGCAGATCGCCGAACGCCTGGTCATCTCCCACCGCACGGTGCAGAACCACGTCCAGAACACCCTCGGCAAGCTCCAGTTGCACAACCGCGTGGAGCTGGTGAGATACGCGATCGAGCGCGGTCTCGACGACGAGTGAGGGGCGGCGGCCCGGGCGTTACACCGAGGGCCTGCTCGGGTCCCGGAGCCGCCCCATCAGCTCCCGCACGAGCGTCGCCCCGTTCAGCGTCAGGATCGACTCGGGGTGGAACTGGACCCCCGCGAACCCGGGCCCGCGCAGGGCGTGCACCTCCCCGTTCGCGGCGCGGCTCACCTCCACGCCGTGCGCGGCCAGCTCCTGGTGGGCCCCCTCGTCGCAGTGCGCCACGAAGCTGTTGTAGAAGCCGACGGTCTCCCGCCGCCCGAACAACTCGATCTCCGTCTGCGCCCCCTGGTACGGCACTTCCTTCCGTACGATCTCCAGCCCCAGCTCGGCCGCGATCAGCTCGTGCCCGAGGCAGACGCCGAGCACGCCGTGCGGATGGCCGCGGAGGATGACCTCGGCGGTGAGATCCCGCAGGATCCGCATCTTGGGGTCGGTGAGATCGGAGGGATCGCCGGGGCCCGGGCCGAGCACGACGGGCCCCTCGTGCGTGAGCACCGTCTCCCGGAGCCCGTCCTCGTCGTACCGCCGGACGGACACCTCCAGGCCGCTCGACCGCAGCACATGCGCCAGCATCGCGGTGAAGGTGTCCTCCCCGTCGACGACCAGCGCATGCCCGCTCAGCGCCTTGGCCGACGGCTCCTGCATCCGCAGCCAGAACGGCGCGAGCGAGGCCCGGCGCGCGTCGAGCGCGGCCCGCACTCTCGGGTCGTGGGCCAGCCGCGGCCGCACGGACTCCTCCCGCGGCCTTCCCGGCCGTACTCCCAGGGCCGTCAGCACACCCGCCGCCTTCGCATGCGTCTCCGCGACCTCGCCGGCCGGGTCCGATCCACGCACGAGCGTGGCGCCGACCGGCACGCGCAGGTGTCCGTCGCAGGAGATGTCGGCGGTGCGGATGAGGATGGGGGAGTCGACCGTCTGGGCTCCGCCGGAATCCCGGCCGAGCAGGGCCAGAGCTCCCGCGTAGTACCCGCGCCCGCCGACCTCGTGCCGCTCGATCACCCGGCAGGCGTTCTGCACCGGCGAGCCGGTGACGGTGGCCGCGAACATGGTCTCCCTCAGGACGTCCCGCACGTCCAGCGAGGACTTCCCGCGCAGCTCGTACTCGGTGTGCGCGAGGTGCGCCATCTCCTTCAGCCGGGGCCCGATGACGACTCCGCCCATGTCACCGACGGTGCACATCATCTTGAGCTCCTCGTCGACGACCATCGACAGTTCCTCGATCTCCTTGCCGTCGGCGAGGAAGTCGAGCAGGTGTTCGGCTGTGGGCCCCTCGACGGGATACCGGTACGTCCCGCTGATCGGGTTCATGACGACGGTCCCGCCGGACATCCGTACGTGCACCTCGGGGCTCGCCCCGACCAAGGTCCGGGCCCCGGTGTGCACGACGAACGTCCAGTACGCGCCCCGCTCGCCCTCCAGCAGCCGCCGGAACAGCGCCAGGGCGTCCCCGCGGGAGAACCCCGGGATCTCACCCTCGTACGTCCGCCGGATCACGAAGTTCGCGCCCTCACCGCCGCCGATCTCCTCCTCCAGCACGCGTCCGACGATCCGCGCGTACTCCTCGTCGGTGACATCGAAGCCACCTCCCTCGACGCGCACCTCGTGCGCCGGGAGCTGCTCCAGGGCGTCGGCCAGCGGCACCTCGTAGGACTCCTCGGGCGTCAGCACCGTCAGCGGGGTGCCGTCGTCGCGGACGTCGAAGCCGCGCTCGCGGATCTGCCGGAAGGGGACGAGCGCGAGGCCCTCGTCGGGGAGATCGGCGAGGCGGTCGTAGGTGGCGACCGGGCCGAGCAGCACCTCGACCGTGTCGTGGTCGCGGCCCGGGGTGCGGCGGCGCAGCAGGGCGAACGGGCGGGAGTCGTCCAGCAAGCCGAGCAGGTTCATGGGTCCGTACTCCTTGTCGATGGGAGAGGAACGGACCCCGGGAAACACCGAAGGCCGCCCCTCGGGCGGCCTTCGCGAAGTCTTGCGTACGCGCAGTCAGTGGGCCGCCGGGTGAGCGGTCCACCACCAGTTCTGGATCGAGTGCGCGAACATGCGACGCACCCTACCCGATGTCCGCAGGGCGTACGCGGTGTCTCAATTGCTGGGCATGGGTCTGGACGCCCGACACGACCCCGTAGTGTTGAACGCGTGACCGTGAACGCTAAGACCAGCGCGAGTGCTGGCAACACCTGGCGAGACCTGCCCGCGGCGCAGCAGCCCGAGTACCCCGACCTTGAGGCTCTGCGCGCAGTCGTTGCGGACCTCGAGTCGTATCCGCCGCTCGTCTTCGCGGGCGAGTGCGACCAGCTGCGCGCCCGGATGGCGGCCGTCGCCAAGGGAGAGGCGTTCCTTCTCCAGGGCGGCGACTGCGCCGAGGCGTTCGACGCGGTGTCCGCCGACCACATCCGCAACAAGCTCAAGACCCTGCTCCAGATGGGCGCCGTGCTGACGTACGCCGCCTCCGTGCCGGTCGTGAAGGTCGGCCGGATCGCCGGCCAGTACTCCAAGCCGCGCTCCAAGCCGACCGAGACCCGTGACGGCGTGACGCTGCCGACGTACCGGGGCGACTCCGTCAACGGCTTCGACTTCACCGAAGAGGCCCGCGTCCCGGACCCCGAGCGGCTGAAGCGGATGTACCACGCCTCCGCCTCCACGCTGAACCTGGTGCGCGCCTTCACCACCGGCGGTTACGCCGACCTGCGCCAGGTGCACGCCTGGAACCAGGACTTCGTGAAGTCGTCCCCCTCGGGGCAGCGCTACGAGCAGCTGGCGCGCGAGATCGACAACGCGCTGAACTTCATGCACGCCTGCGGGGCGGACCCGGAGGAGTTCAAGACGGTCGAGTTCTACGCCTCGCACGAGGCGCTGCTGCTCGACTACGAGTCCGCCCTGACCCGGGTCGACTCGCGCACCGGGCAGCTGTACGACGTCTCCGCGCACATGGTGTGGATCGGTGAGCGCACCCGGCAGCTGGACCACGCGCACATCGAGTTCGCCTCGAAGATCCGCAACCCCATCGGCATCAAGCTGGGTCCGACGACCACCGCCGAGGACGCGCTGCAGTACATCGAGCGCCTCGACCCGGAGCGGGAGCCGGGCCGGCTGACCTTCATCGTCCGTATGGGCGCCGACAAGGTCCGCGACAAGCTCCCCGAGCTGGTCGAGAAGGTCACCGCGTCCGGCGCGACCGTGGCCTGGGTGACCGACCCGATGCACGGCAACACCTTCGAGGCGGCCTCCGGGCACAAGACCCGCCGCTTCGACGACGTGCTCGACGAGGTCAAGGGCTTCTTCGAGGTCCACAAGGCGCTGGGCACGCACCCGGGCGGCATCCACGTGGAACTCACCGGCGACGACGTCACCGAGTGCGTGGGCGGCGGCGACGAGATCTTCGTCGACGACCTGCACCAGCGCTACGAGACGGCCTGCGACCCGCGGCTCAACCGCAGCCAGTCGCTCGACCTGGCGTTCCTCGTGGCCGAGATGTACCGGGACCAGTAAGGGATGTACCGGGACCAGTAAGGGCCCGCCTGTCACGACATCGACTGGGGCGCGGATCACACGATCCGCGCCCCTCTCGGCTTTTCCCCCTCCCAGCCGGCGGGTAAGGTTAGGTTAGCCTCACCGATCAACGGGGACGGCGCCAGAGAACGAACCCGTCGGGAGGTGGACCGCGTGTACATCTGCAGTTGCTTCGGAATCACCGAACAGCAGGTCAGGCAGCACGCGGACAACGGCGCCTGCACCCCACGCCAGATAGCCTCCGCCTGCAAGGCGGGCACGGACTGCGGGTCGTGCGTACGCCGTATCCAGGCGATCCTCGGCAGGGGCGCGTGCCCGCGCCGCGAGCTGGCCGACCAGGGCGAGCCGGTGCTCGCGGAGCTCGAGGACGCCGCCTGACGGCAGGCCCCTGGGGGCTGCTAGCTCGGCTGCTCGATCTGCTGCGAGATGTACAGCGCCTCACCGAGCTTGTCGATGAGTTCCAGCTGCGTGTCCAGGTAGTCGATGTGGTGCTCCTCGTCCGCGAGGATCTCCTCGAAGATGTTCGCCGACGTGACGTCGCCCTTGCTGCGCATCACCTCGATGCCGCGCTTGAGCCGGTCGATCGCCTCGACCTCGATCTGCCGGTCGGCCTGGAACATCTCGGTGACGGTCTGGCCGACCCGGACGTGGAAGAGCCGCTGGTAGTTGGGCAAGCCGTCCAGCATCAGGATGCGCTCGGTGAGCTTGTCCGCGTGCTTCATCTCGTCCATGGACTCTTCACGCGTGTACTTGGCGAGCTTCGTCCAGCCCTTGTTGTCCTGGATGCGGTAGTGCAGCCAGTACTGGTTGATCGCGGTGAGCTCGCCGGTCAGCTGCTCGTTCAGGAATTCGAGGACCTCGGGGTCGCCCTGCATCGCAGAGGCTCCTTCCAACGCGGGGAACTGGCAGGTTGCGCCGCATGATTCCACCGACGACAAAGATCGTCCAGTAAGTCTTCACTTAGTAAGTAAGTGCATGCTTAGTTCTAGTTGTCCCGTTTTGGGGTCACCTCTGTCAGGGGCACCACCCGGGGTCTGTCAGGATGGAGTCATGGGTCAGCCGCTGGGAAGTGAATCGGGAGAAGGGCGCGATCCAGCAGGAGCGACGCAGCCCGGGCTCCCGCCAGGACAGCGTCTGCAACGCGGCTGGCCGGTCACGCACTACGGGCCCGTCCCCAAGTTCCGGCCCGAGCGCTGGGAGTTCCGGGTCTTCGGCGCCACCTCCGGCGGCGGCAAGCACTGCTGGACCCATGAGGAGTTCACGGCCCTGCCGTACACCACCGTCGTGGCCGATCTGCACTGCGTCACGAAGTTCAGCATGCTGGGCGCCGAGTGGGGCGGCGTCCCGGCACGCACGATCCTCGACCTCGCCCCGCCCGCGGACGACGTCACCCATGTGATGGTGTGGGCCGAGTACGGCTTCAGCTCCAACCTCCGGCTGTCCGACTTCGCCTCCGAGCAGGTCCTGTTCGCCACCCACAAGGACGGCGAGCTGCTCACCGCCGAGCACGGCTTCCCGCTGCGCCTGATCGTGCCCCACCTGTACGCCTGGAAGGGCCCCAAGTGGGTGCGCGGCGTGGAGTACATGACCGCCGACCGGCGCGGCTTCTGGGAGGAGCGCGGGTACCACAACATCGGCGACCCGTGGCAGGAGCAGCGCTACTCGTACCAGGAGGGCCCCGGGGACGGCCCCGGCCTCTGAGGATTCCTCGCGCCATGAGCCCCGCGGGGCGCCTGCCGGGGCGGGATGGCACGGCGGTCACCGGCCCTGGTGGGGCGCCGGGTGTGCCCCGGGGGGCGCACGTTCCGTACATGGGGCGCTACTCTTTCAGTCTTGCCTGGTGAGCGCCGTCCCGTGTGGACAGGACCGCCGGGTTCGCGGTGTTCCGCTTGAGGTCGGTCGGGCTAACGCTGTCGGGGGACGATGTGGGGCTGTTCGGAGAGCGCCGTACCTTCATGCAAGGACTGGGGTCGGCCGACCGTGAAGCCCTGGCCGGCTTGGGAAGCCGGCACGAGTATCCGGCTCACGAGACCCTCCTGTCGGAGGGGGAGCGCACCACGTTCGCCGTGGTCATCCTGGAGGGCTGGTCCGCCGTGTGGACGGCGACCGAACGCGGCGGACGGCTCATTCTGGGCCTGCGGCAGGCCGGAGAGGTCGTGGGGGACATGGCGGCCCTCGACGGGCGACCGCGCAGCGCCTCGGTCAGCGCCCTCGGACCCCTGACCGGGCTGGTCGTCCCGGGGGAGCGGTTCCGTCGCTTCCTGGCCGCCCGCCCCCACGCCAACGCGCTGATCATGACCCAGCTCACGGAGCGGCTGCGCAGCGCCGACCACGAGCGCCGTGCCCTGGCCTCCATGACCGTGCTCCAGCGGCTGTCCGAGCGGCTCGTCGAACTCGCCGACCGCACCGGCCGGGTGGAGCGCGAAGGCGTCACCATCCGGCTGCCCCTCGCCCAGCACGAGCTGGCCGCCTCGGTCGGATCCACCCGCGAGGCCGTGGCGAAGGCGCTGCGCCTGCTCCGCGAGCAGGGCCTGGTGCGGACCGGCCCGGGCACGCTCGCCGTCGCCGACCTGGAACCCCTGCGCCTGCTCGCGGGCGGGGCGCGGCACGGCAGAGACACGTAGCGCGTACCGGCATTCCCCTGCTGTGTAAACGGCTACAGCGCGGTCCCGCCGGCACCGCCAGCATCGGGGGCACGGCCGTCGGGACGTCAGGGAGCACGAGGAGAGACCGATGGAAGCGGAAGACGAGTACAGCGTCATCATCAGCGTGGACGCCGAAGGCTCGGGAAGACTGACCGATCCCGAGAAGGACCGGATGCGCGCCAGACTCTACGAGGTCACGGGCCAGGCCTTCGACAAGGCCGGCATCCACCCGCCCCGCCTGTACCAGGAGGACCGCGGGGACGGCGTCCTCAGCTTCCTTCCCCTCAGCGTCCCGCGCCGCAGGGTGGTGGGGGAGTGGCTGGAGTACCTCCACCAGAACCTGCGGGAGGTCAACGGCGACCTGCGGACCCCGCTGCGGTTGCGGGTGGGCATGCACATCGGCCCGGTCAGGGCCGACGCCCACGGCCGCTCCGGCCGCGCGGTCGACCTGGCCTGCCGGCTCTGCGACTGCGCCACGGCGAAGGCGCTCCTCGCAGCCGCTCCGGAGAAGTCCCCGCTGGTGGCCGTGGTCTCCGACCGGCTGTACGAGGAGGCCGTCCTGCCCGGCGGCCGCTGGGTGGAACCGGACCACTACCGCGGCCATGAGGTGGAGCTGAAGGAGGGCGCCCGAACGGCCTGGTTCATGGTGCCCGGACTGCCCCAGCCGCCGGAACCGGAGCCCGCCGACGAGGCCGACGGTCCGGGTGCCGGCCCGCCCGGGCCCGAGGACGACCCGGATGGCCCCGCGCCCGGGCCCGAGGACACTCAGCCAGGGCCGGGTGGCACGCCCGCGCCCCGCGGACCAGCCGGGACACCCGAGGGGCAGTCGGCGCGGCACGCGAAGGTCGTCCAGGACGTCCACCACCACGGCAGCGGCCAGCTGCTGGCCGGCAACTTCGAGAACATCAACATCGGCCACCCCGGAACCGGCGGGAGTGACCGGTGAGCGCGGACAACGCCGCACCCGCGGGCCCCGCACCGGGCGGGGCACAGCCCGGACAGCCCGGCAACGCCAAGCCGGCGGCGGCCCAGCGCGCCGACCAGGCGCCCCAGCCCGACCACGCGGCCGGGCCCGACCCGTCCCAGAACGACGTCATCGGGGGCGCCGCCGACGCACTCGCCGAGGAAGGGCTCCCGGGCACCTCCGCGGCCGCGTCCCGCGTCTACCGGTCGTCCTCCCACGGATCCGGCAACCTCTTCAGCGGCCACTTCGAGTCCATCAACCTGTTCGGCAGGCCGGAGGCCGCCGTCCAACTGCTCGCCGGCCCGCTTCCCGCCGACGAACTGCGCACCCTGCGCCGGGTGTTCCAGGAGCCCGAGGAGTACGGCCGGTGGAAGGCACGGCTGCGGTCCGACCGGCTCCTCGTCCTCTGCGGGCAGCCCGGCACCGGCCGGACCTGCACCGCCCTGTCCCTGCTGGACGACGTGACCCGGGGCCACGTCTCCCGCCTCGACCCCCGCTCCGACCTCGCCGCGCTGGAAGAGAGCCAGATCGAACCGGGCCACGGGTACGCCCTGGAGCCCACCGCCTCGGGCCTGCCGGACGAGACCGGCCTCGACCGGCTGTGCGAACTCCTCGGCAAGCAGGAGGCGTACGCCGTACTGCTGGCCACCCCCGAACCGGGCGACGTCCTCTCCCGGCGCGGCCGCTACTACTGCCAGCACACCCCGGCGTCCGCCTCCGACGTCGTCGACGGACACCTCGCCACGGAACTCGAGGAGGATCCCGGCGACCTGTACGCACAGGCCCGCGCACTGGCGACCGACCCGGCGGTGCTGAAGGCCACGGGCCTCGACGAACTGCTGCCCGCGGAGGCGAAGCGGTTCGCCGCACTCCTCGCCCGGCGGGTGCGCGGGGACCTGACCCACGACGAACTGCTCGCCAGGTGCCGCCGGTTCGCCGAGGAACAGGCTGCCGACTGGTTCGCCGGCGGTGCGCTCGCCGAGAGCCCGCAGCGCCTGCGGGACGCGGCCTACCGCATCGCCGTGGCCGTGCTGGGCCATGCCTCCCTCAGCGCAGTCGCCGAGGCCGCCGAGGTCCTCGCCTGGGAACTCACCGTCACCGCCGACCCGACGGCCACCCCCGGCCGCCCGCTCTTCAGCGACGGTGTCGACGCCCGGCTGGCCTCGGCCCGCGCGGTGGCGGACACCGGCGTGGAACAGGTCGGGGACGAGGACGTGCCGGTGCGCACCGTGCGCTTCCGGGGCGAGGCGCTCGGCCCCGCA
Organism: Streptomyces sp. NRRL S-455; assembly: GCF_000717875.1. Lineage (GTDB taxonomy): Bacteria > Actinomycetota > Actinomycetes > Streptomycetales > Streptomycetaceae > Streptomyces. Next base: position 29,385 of record NZ_JOCT01000034.1, on the reverse strand, counting down.
GTCCTCGGGCACCTGTGGCAGCACCGGCACAACGTGCGCGGACCCGTCCTGCGCTGGCTGGCCGGACTGTGCGAGGACTCCCGCCCGCAGGTGTGGGTCCGCGCCGCCATGGCCGCCGGCCTGCTCTGCGGGCTCGACTGCTCGCACACCGTCCAGGAACTCGTGCAGCCCATGGCCCAGGCCCCGCAGGCCCGCCGCCGTCTGTTCGCCGCGACCGTCCTCGACGTGGCCGTCACCACCCCGGAGGTCGGCACGGCCGTACGCGCCCTGGTCCGGCACTGGGCGCGCCAGGGCGACGAGCACCTGCGCTGGACGGCGGGTGCCGTGCTCGGCCGGGGACGGGCGACGGCCACGGTCGCCGACACCCTGGACCTCCTCGGCCAGATCGGCGTCTGGGAGGACGGCACACTGCGCGGACCCGCGGGAGTCCAGGTCGCCCACCTCGCCGGAGCCCACTGCGATCCGCTCGTCCTCCGGCGGATCCGGGCCTGGCTGTCCGACGCACGACGGCCCCAGCAGGACCTCGGCCTGCAGAGCGCCGTCTTCCTCGCCTCCGTCTCCGCGACCGACCTGTGGAACCAGCACCCGGACCTGGCCGACCGCGGCGACTGGCCCCTCATGCTGGCCCTCGCCGACGCCCGTCCCGGCCTGGCCCGGGAGCTCGCCGGGCTGCTGTGGACGGCGCTGCAGACCGGCCGGTCCTACGAAGCGGCCGTGGACACGGTGTCCGACTGGCTGCGCCGGAGCGCCGACCAGCCCTGGGCGTCGTGCCTGGAGTCGTTCCTGCCGCTGCTGGTGCACAGCCAGGACGACCGGGACCGGCTGCTCGCACTGCTCAAGGAACTGTCCGAAGACCCCGACCAACCACTGAACGACCAGCAGGTCCGCCGCTTTCACGGGGCGGTCCAGGGAGCGGGTACACGATGACGCACAACGGGTGGGGCCAGCAGTGGCAGCCCCAGCAACCGCAGAACTGGCAGGCGGAGTTCGCCCTGCCGCACGATCTGAGAGGGCCCTTCGTCAGGGAGTTCACCCCGCAGGGCGGCTACCGGCACCAGCACAGCCAGGTGGCGTCGGTGCTCTACTACCGCAACGGCGGGCACAGTGTGGTCACGGTTCGCGGCGCCGAGCACCACAACAAGCCGCTGATGGGCAAGCCCACCTCCGTGTGCTGGGTCGCCCGCGGCCAGCACCAGGTGTCCTTCCAGCTGGAACTGCCCACCTCCGGCGACCGGTCGCGGTTCAAGGCGGGCGCCGACGTCAACTGGGAGGTGCGGGACTTCCACCTGGCGGCCGAGAAGCGGGTGGTGGACGTGGAGCGCATGCTGCGCCCGCCGCTGGAGAGCCGGCTGCGCGGGATCAGCCGGCGCTACGGCCTGGACTCGGCGCAGCAGGTCGACGAGGCCATCCAGGACGAGCTGGCCAGCGGCCGGTGGAGCGACTTCGGCGCCGAACTCGGCCTGGCCACCCAGGTGTTCATCCGGATCGACCTCGGCCAGGCCGCCGCCGACCACCACGCCCAGATGGTGGCGGTGGAGAAGAGCAGCGAGGTCCAGCAGGCCATGGACACCGCCCAGAAGGCGCGGGTCATGGCGAACATGGAGGACGCGCAGAAGCTCATCAGCGCGGGCGAGGCGACCCAGTACGCGCACCTGCTCGCGCAGGACCCCAGCCGCGCCCAGGACATCCTGGCCGAGCTTCAGCGGCAGGCCCGCGACCAGCGCCAGGGCGCGCTCGACTACCTGACCAACCTGATCAACCAGGGCGTGGTCCAGCGCCACCAGATCGACGACCAGGTACGGGCGCTCATCGACTTCAGCCGCACGGCCTCCTCGACCGTGTTCCAGAACGGGGTGCCGCCGGCGCCGACCGCGCTGCCGGCCCCGCCTGTGCCGCCGCACCCGCCGCTGCCCCCGGCGGCCGTCTCCGACGCCCCGCCGATCCCGCCGCCCGCCGCTCCGGCGGACCCTCCCGCCGACACGGAATCCCTCCAGGACGACACCGGTGCCGGAGAGCGCGCGTGACCGCGGCCCAGCCCGTGCCGCAGCTCGACACGGCCGACCAGTACGTCGCCGAACGGCTGCTGGTGACCGTACGTGAGGACTTGGGCAGGGCGGACGTGAAGGCGTCGATCCTGCTCTCGGGCGCCGTGGCGGCACCGGCGCTGGTCCTCAGCCGGGGCGGGACGCTCCCCGCCGGCACGACCGCCCTGGTGTTCCTGATAGCCGGCGGGGTGCTGTGGGCGGCCGGGACGCTGTTGCTGCTCGCGGTGATCGCACCGCGCAGCGGTACCGTCCGGACGACCCCGGGCCTGACGTTCTACGCCGACGCGCTGGGCGCCAGGGACCCCGAGGTGCTGCGTGACGCGGTCGCGCGGGCCGGACAGGACCGGGTGGGCTGGCTGCTGGTGCAGTTCCAGGACGTCAGCGCGATCTTGGCGGCGAAGTACCGCTGGCTGCGCTGCTCGATGGCCCTGCTCGGCGCCGGGCTGCTCCTGGCGGCGGTCTCGGTCGCTGTGCGCTGACCGGAAAGGCCGGCGGGCCGCCCGGCCCGCCGCCGCGTCAGCCGTCCCGCAGCTTCTTCAGCCGCTCCACGTCCGCCGCGTGCCCCTCCTTGCCGCCCGGCGTCTCGATGATCAGGGGCACGCCCTCGGTGGCGGGGTGCGTCATCAGCTCCCGGAACGGATCCTCGCCGATGTGGCCCGCGCCGATGTTCTCGTGCCGGTCCTTGTGGGCGCCCACCACGTCCTTGGAGTCGTTGGCGTGGATCAGCTTCAGCCGGCCCTCGCCGACGGTGTCCACCAGCAGGTCCAGCGTCCGGTGCATGCCGCCGGGGCCGGTCAGGTCGTGCCCGGCGGCGAAGATGTGGCAGGTGTCCAGGCACACGCCCAGCATCGGGTGGGCGTCCAGGGCCTCGAAGTACGGGCCGAAGTCCCACGTCCGTGAGCACAGTGAGGCGCCCTGGCCGGCGGTCGACTCCAGCAGCAGATACGGGTCGTCGTCATGGGTCAGCTCGTCGAGCAGCGGCAGCAGGTGCTCGCGCACCTGCTTCAGCGCCACCGACCGCTCCCGGCCGCCGGTCGCGCTGCCCGTGTGGACGACCACGCCCAGCGCCCCGATCTCCCGCCCCCGCCGCAGCGAGTGCCGCAGCGATTCCACCGACCGCTCCACGGTCGCCTCGGTGTGCGAACCGAAGTTGATCAGGTAGGGGGCGTGCACGTACGCCGGGACCGACTCGGTCGCGCACGCCGCACGGAACGCCTCGTCCTGCTTCGGATTCCCGGCCGGGGTGGCCCAGCCGCGCGGGTTGGCGACGAAGACCTGGACGGTCTCCGCCTTCAGGTCACGGGCGTACGACAGGCCGACGGAGTGGAGCCCGCCGGCCACGGGGACGTGGCCGCCCACGGGGTTGCGGGAGGGGCCGGACAGCTGGTTGTTCACCCGTTCAGGGTGTCATGCGTCCGGCCCTGCCCCGGCCACGGGCCTCCGCCCGCGCCCGTCACCTGATCCTGATGGTGATGGCCGAGCCCTTGGGCGCGGTCTCGCCGCCCTCGACGGACTGGCCCTTGACCTCGTCACCGAACAGGCCGAGCAGGCCGCGGTCCTCGTCGACCTGGAACCCGGCGCCCTCCAGCTTCCGCCTGGCGTCGTCGACGCTGTCGCCGACCACGTCCGGGACCTCGACCATCTCGGGGCCCTTGGACACCGTCAGCGTCACCGTGTCGCCCTCGGCCGCCGTGCCGCCGGGGGCAGGGCTCTGCTCGGCGACCTGGCCCCTGTCGTACTCCGAGGAGTTGACCCGCTCGGCGGCGACCTTCACCTTGAGACCGGCGTCCAGCAGCTCCGACCGGGCGTCGGCGAGGTCGTCACCGGTGACGTCGGGGATGTCGATCGGGCTGCCCTTGCTGACGACGAGCGCGACGGCCGTGCCCGCCCGCACCTTCGTACCGTCGGCCGGACGCGCGGAGATCACCGCCCCCTTCGGCACGTCCTCGCTGAACTCCCGGGTGACCATGCCCGGTTCCAGGCCGTCCTCCTTCAGCGAATCCCGCGCCTTGTCCAGCCGCCGGCCCTCCAGGGCGGGCACGCGCACGTTCCGGGGGCCGTCGGAGATGGTGATGCTCACCGAGTCGTTGCCGCGGATGCGCGTCCCGGCCTTCGGGTCGCTGCTGATGACCTGGCCGCGCTCCACGGTGTCGCTGTAGGCGTGCTCGACCTTCCCGAGGTCGAGGCCCGCGTCCGCCAGCCGGTCCTCGGCCTGGTCCTGGGTCTTGGCGAGCAGTGGGGGCACCTCGGTGAACTGGCCCGAGTTGACGTACCAGACACCGGCACCGAGCCCCAGCACGAGCAGCACGGCGACGACGATCGCCGTCGGGCCGCGCCGGGACCCCGGGCGGCGCCGGGACGGCGAGGGCGGTGGGGGCGGCGGGGACTCGAACCGGCTGGTGCGGTCGATCGCGGCCCCGGAACCCTCCTCGTCCTCGTTGACGGGCAGCGGGCGGGGCGCGGCCAGGCCGCGCGGGATCACGCTCGTCCGGTCGTCGGCGTTGTCGTGGTCCGCCCTGAGCGCCTGCGGCGGCAGGACGTCCAGCTGCTCCGCGGTCAGCCGGGCGCGCCCGTCACGGACCTGGGCGAGCAGCGCCACCGCGTCATGCGGGCGGATGTCCGGGGTGCGGGCGGTCGCGGAGGCCACCATCTCGTCCAGCTCGTACGCCAGACCGGGTACGGCGGCCGAGGGCGGCGGGACGTCCTCGTGCAGGTGCTTGTAGAGGATCACGGCGGGGGAGTCCCCGTCGTGCGGCTTGTCGCCGGTCAGCATCTCGTACAGCATCACGCCGCACGCGTACACGTCGACCCGGGGGTCCGCGGTGCCGTTCTCTATCTGCTCGGGCGCGAGATACGAGACCGTGCCGAGGACGGTGCCGGTGGTGTTCGTCACGGTGTCCACGGCCCGGACGAGCCCGAAGTCGGCGACCTTGACCCGGCCGTCGTCCCCTATCAGCACGTTCTCGGGCTTCATGTCCCGGTGCACGAACCCGGCGCGGTGCGCGGCGCCCAGCGCGGCCAGCACCGGCTCCAGGATGTCCAGGGCGGCACGCGGCTGCAGGGCTCCCCGCTCGCGCAGCACGTCCCGCAGGGTGCAGCCCGCGACGTACTCCATGGCGAGGTAGACGTACGAGCCGTCGGTGCCCTGGTCGAAGACCTGCACCACGTTCGGGTGCGCCAGCCGGGCCACCGACTTCGCCTCACGGATGAACCGCTCGACGAACGAGCCGTCCACCGCGAGCGAGGGGTGCATCACCTTGAGTGCGAGGACCCGGTCGAGCCGGGTGTCCACGGCCCGGTAGACCGTGGCCATCCCACCGACCGCGATCCGCGCGTCGATGCGATACCGGCCGTCGAGCACCTGCCCGACCAAGGGGTCCTGAAGGGTCGTGTCCACGCAGGCGAGTCTACGAGCCACCACCGACAGCCACTCGCCCTGCCCGCTTCCGGAGCAGGACTGCAGCGGACCTGTGACTCAGCCTGCGGCCTAGCTGCGGGCAGTCGTGCCGCTGGGGCGGCACGGGTGGGCGCAGCGGCACCCCGCAACGCCGGGCTGCAGAACCCACCCGACCTCAGCGCCATCGCACAGCTACTGAAATGCGGGCCGCTCCGGATCAAGCACAGCCATGCCCTCCGCCGGAGAAGACGCCTCCGCGAAGTGCCGCCGCGGAATCCGCCCCGCCCGATACGCCAACCGCCCCGCCTCCACCGCATGCCGCATCGCATCGGCCATCAACACCGGCTCCCGCGCCCGCGTCACCGCCGAGGCGAGCATCACACCCGCACACCCCAGTTCCATCGCCAACGCGGCGTCCGACGCCGTCCCGGCCCCCGCGTCCAGAATCACCGGCACCCCCGCCCGCTCCACGATCAGCTCAAAATTATGGGGATTGCGAATTCCCAGCCCCGACCCGATCGGCGACCCCAACGGCATGATCGCCGCACACCCGACGTCCTCCAGCTTCCGCGCCAGCACAGGATCGTCGTTCGTGTACGGCAGCACCGTGAACCCGTCGTCGACCAGCGTCTCCGCCGCGTCCAGCAGCTCGATCGGATCCGGCAGCAGCGTGCGCTCGTCGGCGATGACCTCCAGCTTGACCAGATCCGTGCCGAGGGCCTCGCGCGCGAGACGGGCCGTGAGGACGGCCTCACCGGCGGTGAAGCAGCCCGCCGTGTTCGGCAGTACCCGGATACCGAGCTTGTCCAGCACGGACAGCACGGACCCGTGCACCGAGGCGTTCACCCGCCGCATCGCGACCGTCGTCAGCTCCGTCCCGGACGCGACCAGCGACCGCTCCAGCACGTCGAGGCTGGGCGCGCCGCCCGTGCCCATGATCAGGCGGGACGTGAAGGACGTACCGGCGAGGACAAACGGATCGTCGGCCATGGTCAGCCTCCTTGGACGGCGGTGAGGACTTCCACGCGGTCTCCCTCGGCCAGGGGAGTGGACGGCCATTGCGCGCGTGGCACGACGGTTTCGTTGAGGGCGGCGGCCACCCCGGAGGGCGAGGAGGTGAGCGCGCTCACGACGGTGTCGAGAGCCGTGCCGGGCCGGACGTCCCGGGGCTCTCCGTTGACGGAGATGTTCATGCGGGCTGCTCCGTGAGTGACGTGGTGAAGCGTTTCGGGGTGAAGGGGCGGGCCTCCTCGGGCAGTTCGCCCGTCGCCAGGGCGTGCGCCAGGGCGTCTCCGGTGACCGGTGTGAGCAGCACGCCGTTGCGGTAGTGCCCGGTGGCCAGCAGCAGCCCTTCCAGACCGGTCGGGCCGAGCAGCGGAGCGTTGTCGGGGGAGCCGGGCCGCAGCCCGGCCCGGGTCTCGGTGAGCGGCAGCTCGGTGATGCCGGGGACCAGCTCGTGCGCGTCCCGCAGCAGCTCGTACACGCCGCCCGCGGTCACGGTGGTGTCCCAGCCCATCTCCTCGCTGGTCGCCCCGATGACCAGCTCACCGCTCTCGCGCGGCACCAGGTAGACGTGGCTGCCGCGGACCACCGCGCGCACCGTCCGGCTCAGGAACGGCCCGTGCCGCTCCGGCATGGTCAGCCGCACGACTTGCCCTTTCACCGGCCGCACCGGCGGCAGCACGTCCTCCGGGACGCCCGCGAGCCGCCCGCTGAGGCTGCCCCCGGACAGCACGACCTGCCCGGCGCCCAGCTCGGTGCCGTCGGCCGTGATCACACCCGTGGCGCGGTCCCGCGCGACGGTGAGCCGCTCGGCCCAGACCCGGTGGAAGACCACACCGGCCCGCTCGCACGCGGCCACCAGAGCCACGGCAAGCCGCCGCGGGTCGATCTGGTGGTCGCCGTCGACCCGCAGCCCGCCGCGCACCCCCGGCGCGAGCATCGGCTCCAGACGACGGCACTCCCGCCCCGACAGCCACTGCGACTCCAGGCCCGACCGCTGTTGCAGGGCGTGCAGTTCGCGCAGGTGGGCCCGGTCGTCGGCGTCCAGGGCGACGGCGAGCGTGCCGCACCGGCGGTAGCCGAGGTCGTGACCGGTCAGCTCGGTCAGCTCGGCCACGAAGTCCGGGTAGCGCCGGGCCGAGGCCAGGTTCAGACCGAGCAGGGTCTGCTCGCCGTGGTGCAGTTCCGTGACGGCCGCCAGCATGCCGGCCGCGACCTGTGCGGCCCCGCCACCCGGCTCGGGGTCCACCACGGCGGGAGCGAGCCCGCGCTGCGCGGCCCGCCAGGCCGTGACCAGGCCGATGATCCCGCCCCCGATGACGAGGACGTCTGAGGTTCGCGTACGCGACATGGGCGTCCAGCCCCTCCCTTCGCCGGCATGACCCGGATCAGGTTCGTACGGTCGGAGGCCGCCAGCCTCCCTCTCAGCCCGGTGCGTCCGGGCTCCCGCGAGTGCCTTACGTTGGCCACCAACCCTAGCCCGATGCCCACTGCAGCAGTAAGGGAGCCTCAGCGATGGCCCGGTCCCTCGACGGTCTCGTCCTCGCCCCGGTAGCCGACCAGGCACCTGGTCAGGTGGGGACCCGCACCCGGTTCACGTACCACGAGAAGGACGGCGAGATCTGGGCCGAGTACGCGGGCGGCGACGTGGTGCGCGGACATCTCGTGGGTACCCGCGAGGGCGACACGCTGGACTTCCGGTACGTACAGCTCAAGGAGGACGGGACCACGTCCTCGGGGCACTGTGTCTCGACGGTCGTGGACCTGCCCGACGGGCGGGTGCGGCTGGAGGAGACCTGGGAGTGGGAGTCCCAGCCGGGCAGCGGGACGAGTGTTGTGGAGCAGGTCACTGCACATGAGCACTGACTGACAGACTGTCAGTTGTCTATGGTGATCAGGTGAGCGAGCAGAGGCAGGAAGCAGGGCCGTCCGCGCCGCGGCGGGTGGTCGTGGCGGGCGCGGGCATGGCCGGTGTGCAGACCGCGGTCGCCCTGCGGGAGCGGGGCTTCACCGGCGACGTGGTCCTGATCGGAGCCGAGCCCCACCAGCCGTACGACCGGCCCCCGTTGTCCAAGGCCGTCCTGCTCGGCAAGTCCGAGCACTCCGCCTTCGACGTCGACTTCGAGGCCCTCGGGATCGAGCTGCGGCTGGGCTGCGAGGTGACCGGCCTGCGCCCGGGCGGCCACGAGCTGGACACCGGGGAGGGGCCCGTGCCCTACGACGTCCTGGTCGTCGCGACCGGCGCCGAGCCGATCCGGCTGCCCGGGTCCGAGGGCGTGCCCGGCGTGCATCTGCTGCGCACCCTGGACGACGCCGAGCGGCTGCGGCCGGTGCTGGCGCGGCAGCACGACGTCGTGGTCGTGGGGGCGGGCTGGATCGGCGCGGAGTTCACCACCGCCGCGCGTGAGGCGGGCTGCGCGGTGACGGTCGTGGAGGCCGCCGAGCGGCCGCTCGCGGGGGCGCTGCCCGCCGAGGTCGCCGCGCCGATGGCCGGCTGGTACGCCGACGCGGGAGCCGTGCTGCGGACGCGCACGCGCGTGGAGCGCGTCGAGCCCGGCGCGGTGCTCCTCGACGACGGTGCGCGGCTGCCCGCGGGCGCGGTCGTCGTCGGTATCGGCGCCCGTCCGGCCACCGATTGGCTGTCCGGCTCCGGGATCGAGCTGGGCGTTCAGGGCGAGATCGTGGCCGACGAGCACCTGCGGACGTCGGTGCCGGACGTGTACGCGGTCGGAGACTGTGCCTCCTTCCCCTCCGGGCGGTACGGCGAGCGGCTCCTGGTCCACCACTGGGACAACGCTCTCCAGGGCCCGCGCACCGTCGCCGTGAACATCATCGGACGGGCCTCGGGGGAGACGCCGGCGGTGTACGACCCGGTGCCCTACTTCTGGTCCGAGCAGTTCGGGCGGTTCGTGCAGTACGCGGGGCACCACGCGGCCGCCGACACGACCCTGTGGCGTGGCGACCCGGCCGGACCGGCCTGGACGGTCTGCTGGCTCCGCGGCGACCGGCTGGTCGCGCTGCTGGCGGTGGGTCGCCCCCGGGACCTGGCGCAGGGGCGGCGCCTGATCGAGTCGGGCACACCGATGAACCCGACGCTGCTGGCGGACCCGGCGAGGCCGCTCAAGGCGGCGACGGCGTAGGCGGGCCCGAGGCGCTCGGGCGGGTGCGTCCGTCCGGGTGTGTCCGCCCGGGTGGACCCGCCCGGCTTCCGACTGTCAGTGGGGGATGGCAGGCTTGTTTCCGTGACCGAGATTGACGCAAAGATCGATGCTCTCGTCCCTGCCTGGCTCACCCTCCCCGACATCGCCGAACAGCTCGGCGTCGAGGTGACACGGGTGCGGCAGCTGGTCAAGGAGGGCCAGCTCATCGCCGTACGCCGCGGTGAGAACCGCGCGCTGCATGTCCCCGCGGCCTTCATCGACGGGGACAAGGTCGTCAAGGGCCTGTCCGGGACCCTGACGCTCCTGCGGGACGACGGCTTCACGGTCGAAGAGATGCTGGAGTGGCTCTTCACCCCCGACCCCAGCCTGCCCGGCACACCGGCGCAGGCGCTGAGTGAGAATCGCGGCACGGAGGTGAAGCGCCGCGCCCAGGCGCTCGCGGTCTGACCGACCTCGACCGAACAACCGTCCGGCCTTGCGGTACGAGCACATGCCGTACGAGCGGGGCCGGGCGCGCACAACCGCCCGTGAGTGGGCCGGGGCCCGTGGGGTCACGGCCTCGGGCCGGTCCGTGCCGGTTCGCCTCTCCCTTCGGGGTCCGGCCTGAGTGCATCCGGGCCGGGCGCGTAATGTGCCCACGGCGCGTTCGGCGCTTCGCGCGCTGGTGCTGCCGCGCTCCGGCCGCGCCCGGATGAGACGCCCCGGCCGTCACGGCAGGTGGCGCCGCTCCGGCGGCACAACCCGAATCGGCAGCTGTGATCCAGGCCGTGCCGGCTCTTCGACGCCGGGCAGCCACCGGTAGGGGCGTTTCCACGCCTTGGCCCGGCATGGGCCGGGGCGTTCCCGCGCCCCGGCCCGCCACCGGCAGGGGCGTTCCCGCGCGCCCCGGCCCGCCACCGGCAGGGGCGTTCCCGCGCGCCCCGGCCCGACACCGACGAACCAGGGGGACATATGCCCGGCACCGCGACCACCGCCCGCGCCCAGCTCGCTGACGCCCGGGTCTACCTCTGCACCGACGCCCGCAAGCGGCAGGGCGATCTCGCGGAGTTCCTGGACGCCGTGCTGGCGGGCGGCGTGGACATCGTGCAGCTGCGCGACAAGGGCATGGAGGCGGCCGAGGAGCTGGAGCACCTGGCCGTCTTCGCCGACGCCTGCGCCCGGCACGGCAAGCTCCTCGCGGTCAACGACCGCGCGGACGTCGCCCACGCCGCCGGCTCCGACGTCCTGCACCTCGGCCAGGGCGACCTCCCGGTCCCGGCCGCCCGCGCGATCCTCGGCGAGGACGTCCTGATCGGCCGCTCCACCCACGCCGAGTCCGAGGCCGCCGCGGCAGCCGTGCAGGACGGCGTGGACTACTTCTGCACCGGCCCGTGCTGGCCCACCCCGACCAAGCCCGGCCGTCACGCCCCCGGCCTGGACCTCGTCCGGTACACGTCAGCCCTCGGCACCGACCGCCCCTGGTTCGCCATCGGCGGCATCGACCTCGCCAACCTCGACCAGGTCCTGGAAGCAGGGGCCCGGCGCGTCGTCGTCGTGCGGGCGATCACCGAGGCCGACGACCCGGGCGCGGCCTCCGTCGAGCTCGCCAAGCGCCTGCGGGAGGAGTAGCGCGCCGGTTTGTCCAAGGAGTGGACGAACAAGGCGACAATTCGGGCAAATGTCCGGGGTCCGGTTGGGGGACCGACCGCCCCTGGCTAACCTGCCGGTATGGCCCTCGGCACCGCATCCATCAGGTCGGACCACGCGCGCACCGTCCGTGACATGCTCGCGACCGGCAAAACGACGTACTCGTTCGAGTTCTACGCCCCGAAGACCCCGAAGGGCGAGCGGAACCTGTGGAACGCGCTGCGCCGGGTCGAGGCGGTGGCGCCCGACTTCGTCTCCGTGACCTACGGAGCCGGCGGCTCCACCCGCGCGGGCACGGTCAAGGCGACCGAGGCGATCGCCTCGGACACCACCCTCACGCCGATCGCGCACCTCACGGCGGTCGACCACTCGGTGGCCGACCTGCGCAACATCATCGGCCAGTACGCCGACGCCGGGATCCGCAACATGCTCGCCCTGCGCGGCGACCCGCCCGGCGATCCCATGGGCGAGTGGGTGCCGCACCCCCGGGGCCTCGCCTACGCGGCCGAACTGGTCGAGCTGATCAAGGCCTCCGGCGACTTCTGCGTGGGCGTCGCCGCCTTCCCGGCGATGCACCCCCGCTCCACCGACTGGGACACCGACGTCCGTCACTTCGTCGACAAGTGCCGCGCGGGCGCGGACTACGCCATCACCCAGATGTTCTTCCACCCGGAGGACTATCTGCGGCTGCGCGACCGGGTCTCCGCCGCCGGCTGCGAGACCCCGATCATTCCCGAGGTCATGCCGATCGCCAGTGTGAGGTCGCTGGAGCGGATCGGGTCCCTCACCAACGCCGCGTTCCCGGCCGCCCTGAAAGAGCGGATCCTCACAGCAAAAGACGATCCGGCCGCTGTACGCTCCATTGGTATCGAATTCGCCACGGAGTTCTGTGCGCGGCTGCTCGCCGAGGGTGTGCCCGGCTTGCACTTCATCACGCTCAACAACTCCACCGCGACACTGGAAATCTACGAGAACCTGGGCCTGCACCACACGCGGCAGGCCTAGACCGTTCGCACCGGTATACGACACACTGCGTAGCGGCCACTGGGAGAGGGGCGTACATGGGCTGGACGGTCCTCTACATCGCGTTCGGCGTCGTCGCGCTGTGGCTGCTGGGCGAGGTGCTGCTGCAGTACAAGGCGCGGCTGCGCTGGCGACTGCTCGCCTTCGCCGGTTTCCTCGGCGTCGTGATCGGAGTCCTGATCCCGTCGGTCGTCGTGATCGGACTGGGCGCGGCCGCCTTCGCGGTCGGGCAGACCTACGTCACCCTGTCGTTCCGCAGCGGCTTCTCGGCCGGCTGGGCGATGAACGCGCCGGTGCTGGGCGGCAGCAAGCGCCGCCGGGGTGAGCGCGGCCGCCAGGAGCCGACCCTCGAGGTCTCCGGCCTGGAGGCGGCCGACGGCGGCTACGCGGACGAGGCCGCCTACCGCCGCGACACCGCCGCCCACGGCCAGGACGACGACTACGACCGCGACGACGTCTTCAGCCCCGCCCGCTCCAGCCGGGCGACGGACGCCGAGACCACGGCCGTCTACGAACCGCAGCCGGTCCCCGAGGACACCGGCTCCTACGGCGTCTACGGCGACACCGGGTACCACTCCGGCTCGTCCCACGACCAGTACGCGGCCACCGCCCAGGGCAGCGACCAGTCCTACGCCTACGACTACCCGGGCTACGGTCAGCAGGAGAGCTACGACGCCACGGGCCAGCAGCAGTACGCCGCCTACTCCGACCCGTACATCGGCACCGGGACCTACGGCTCGGGCTCGTACGACACCGGCTACGGCGACCAGCAGTACTACGGCCAGCAGGGCTACGGCCAGGACCAGTACGCCGGCACCTACGGCGGTGAGTCCCCGCCCGGCGGTGTGTGGGTGCCGCAGCAGCGCGACACCGACGAGTACGGTCAGGAGCTGCCGCCGGAGCAGTCGTATCCCTACCAGGGGCAGCAGGCGCAGGGGAACGGCTTCGACGAGCAGTACCGTTTCTGAGGCCTGACTCCGTCCGGGGCGGACTGCTCACTGCGAGCCCCGGAACTCCGGTCCCTCCACGATCAGTCCCGCGACCAGCGCGCCCGACATGCCGGCGTGCGGCAGTCCGCCACCGGGATGCGCCCAGCCGCCGACGGCGAACAGGCCGGGCAGGCGCGTGCTGTTGGACGGATGCAGCAGCCGACCGCCGGCCGCGGCCAGTGCCGGGGCCGGCACCGCCCCGCCCTCCGCGCCCGTCGCGTCCTCGATGTCGGCCGGAGTGCGCACCTCGTGCCAGAGGAGGCGGTCGCGCAGGCCGGGTACGGCGCGTCCGGCGGCGGTGATCACGTGCTCGGCGTACTGCTCGAAGGGCTCGTCGGGACGCGCGGGCACCACCGCGCTGAGAACGACCGCCTCGTGGTCCGGGTCCGGAACCAGGGCCGGGTCGTCGGGCCGCAGGACCGTGACCGTGGGCCGTGAGTCCCGCGCCGCCGCGCCGAACAGGGCATCCAACTCGGCCTCGCGGTCCGGTGCGTGCACCACCGTGCGGTGTGCCGTGCCCTCGGGGCGGCCGCCGCGCAGGGCCAGCAGCACCGTGAGCCGGCCGGCCGTCGGGAGTTGCGGCGGCACCTCGCCGTCACCCCGCACCACGGTCCCCTCGGTCAGCCGGTCCAGCGTGCCGGGCGCGACACCGGCGACCACGACGTCCGCCTCCGCCACCGTCCCGTCGGTGAGTTCCAGCCCCGACACCCGGCCGTCCTTCTCCAGCACCCTGGTCACCTCGGCCCCGAAACGGAACTCGACCCTGCGGGCCACGCACCGCTCGTACACCGCGCGGGCCAGCTCGCGCAGGCCGCCGCGCACGTACCAGGTGCCGAAGGCGTGCTCCAGGTACGGCAGTACGGCCGCGCTCGCCGGGGTGGTCCGCGGGTCGAGGCCGTGCCGGACGGCGTGACTCTCCAGGAGGGCGGCGAGCCGGGCGTCCCCGAGCTCCCAGTCGGCGACTTCGGCGAGTGTGCCGGCCCGGCGGGTGCGCAGCAGCCGCTTGCGGGGCGCCGCCGGGTACGGCTCGCGCTCGGCCAGCACCTGCCAGTTCGGCCACAACGGCTCTTCCAGCAGCGGCCGGCGGGTCCGGTCCCAGGCCTCCCGGGCCCGGACCAGGAAGTCACCCCACCGCTCACCCGTCCCGGAGCCGAGCGCCTCGTCCAGCGCCGCCACGACGCCCGCCCGTGAGGCGTTCGGCAGCGACACCTCCGTGCCGTCGGCGAACACGTGCCGGGACGACGGGTCGACCTGGACCAGCTCGACGCACGCCTCCAGCGGCTCCTTGCCGGTCTTGACGAACAGGTCGCGGTAGACGGCGGGCAGCGGGAGCAGGCCGGGACCGGTGTCGAAGGAGAACCCGTCGCGCTCGAAACGGCGCAGCGCTCCGCCGTACGTGTCCGTCCGCTCGTACACCACCACCCGGTGGCCCGCGACGGCCAGCCGGGCGGCGGCCGCCAGCGCGCCCATCCCGGCGCCGATCACCGCAATCCGTGCCATGCCAGCGACTTTATCGGCCCGCACGGACAGCCCTCGCCGGCGGAGCGTTCTGGGGTTGGGCGCGCACCCCTGAGTATGCGTACCTAGCCAGGGAGTTGAGTACGCGCGCGGATGGGGGAGGACCTGCCGGGACGAGAGAGTGGAGACACGGAGAGGGGCACGGCTCCGGCACCGGCGACACGGGGCGCCGGAACGGAGCCGGGCCCGCGATCCGCTCCTTCCGCCGACGGCGTCGGCGGAAGCGAGGCACGGGGGAATACCGGGGGACGACCGAACGGGGGTCCTGCGGGTCCTGCGGGGGAACGCACGGGGGAGCAGGACGGACGGGGGAGCAGGGAAGGCGCCGGTTCGAGGTGGCCCGCGGGGGACGCGGCCACACCGGACCGGCGCTTTCACATGTGCGCCACCAGACGGGTCAGCGGCAGCCGCTCACCCGTCCCTGGAGCAGCCTGGACAGCGCCGCGTGGACGTCGTCCAGGGAGCGCTCCGGCTGGAAGGACTTCCAGTCGAGGGCGGCCACCAGGACCATGCCGACCAGCGCGGACGCCGTCAGCGGGACGTCGATCTCGTCGCTGAACTCGCCGCCCGCCACGCCGTCGCTCAGCACGCCCTCCACGACCGCGACGGCCTGCTGCCGGACCACCATCAGCGTGGACTGCCAGGTCCGGTTGGTGCGCCACAGCTCGGCCACGTACAGCTGGGTGAAGGCCGGGTAGCGGTCGATGAAGACCAGCCCCGCGCGGATCATCGCGTCGAGCGCGTCGACCTTGGTGCCGCCCTCCCGCTCGGTCCGCTCGGCCGCCTCCCGCAGTGAGGCGGTGAGGAGACCGACCCCGTGCCGCAGCAGCTCCTCGAAGAGGACGGACTTGCTCGCGAAGTTGTAGTAGACCGTGCCCTTCGCCACCCCGGCACGTTCGGCGATCTCGTCCACGGTCGTGGCGGAGAAGCCCTGCTCGGCGATGAGTGTGACGGCCGCCTCGTAGAGCTTCTGCCGGGTGGCCTCGCGGCGCGTGCTGCCGCCCGACGCGGCACTGCTGCTTTCCATGGCCCTGATTGTCACAGGAACCTTTCCGGGAGATCCGGGAGAGGCGACGGAAGGACTCACAGGCTCAGCTCCGGGTGCAGCCGGTCCAGCGTCCACACCTGGCGGCGACGGGCCGCCACGGCGGTCAGCGCGAGGGCGCCCGCCGTGAACGCCGTCAGCACCACGCAGGCCTGCCACACCGGGTCCATGCCGCCGCCCGTGATGAGCCGCCTGAGGGCCTCGACGACGTAGCTCATCGGCAGGAAGGGGTGCAGCGCGTTGAAGAAGCCCGGACTGGTCTGCACGGGGTACGTGCCGCCCGCCGAGGTCAGCTGGAGCATCAGCAGGGCGAGGACGAGGATCCGGCCCGCCGCCCCGAAGCGCGCGTTCAGCCACTGCACGATCGCCGCGAAACAGGCCGTCACCAGGAACAGGAAGCACACCGTCCCGGCCGCCCGCGCCATCTGCAGGCCGACCGCCCAGTGCAGCACCGACATCAGGGCCACCGTCTGCAGCACCCCGATCGCCACCACCGGCAGCCAGCCCGCCAGCGCGATCCGCCACGCCGAGGCACCCGCGGCCAGCGCACGCCGGTTCATCGGCGTGATCAGCATGTAGGCGACCATCGCGCCCACCCACAGGGAGAGCGGGATGAAGTACGGGGCGAACCCGGTGCCGTAGTTGGGCGCCTTGTGCAGGTCATGGGAGGCGAGCCGTACGGGGTCGGCCATGACCTCGGTGCGCCGGTCGCGGTCCTGCTTGTCGTAGTCGGGGATCTTCTCCGCCCCGTCGTGCAGGCCGCCGGCGAGCTTCCCGGAGCCGCCGACGAGCTTGAAGATGCCGCCGTTGAGGTCGTCCGCGCCCGTCTTCAGCTCGCCGACGCCCTTGTCCAGATCGACGGAACCGGTCTTGGCCTTGCCGAGCCCCGAGTGCAGCTTCTTCGCGCCCGCGGCGACCTGGGCAGCCCCGTCGTTCAGCTTGTTGATCTTCTTGACGGCGTCATCGAGGTCCTCGGAGAGGCGTGGCGCCCGGTCGGCGAGGGCCTGGGACTGCTTCTGCAGGGTGGCGAGGTTCTTGTCGAGCCGGTCCAGGTCGCCGTCCTGGTCCGCGATCAGCGTGTTGAGGTCGTCCGCGATGGTGGACACGTCGGCCGCCGCGTCCTTGGCCTTCTTCAGGTCGGCGCAGGCGGCGTCGGGCAGCACCGGGTCGTCGCAGCGCCTGGCGTAGACGTCGTCCAGCGTGCCGGACGCCGCGCGGGCGCCCCTGGCGGCGGTCGGGGCCCTCTCCGCCAGGGTGTCCAGGTGCTCGCGGATCGCCCCGGAGGAGTCGGCGACGAGCTGGGCCGTGTCGCCGATGCTCTTCTCGTTGTCCTTGATGAAGGGGCCCACCTTGCCGGCCTTGCCGTTGACCCAGTCGGCCAGTTTCCGCGTGCCGTCGGCGACGCCCTGGGAACCGGTCTCCAGGGCGCCCGCGCCCTGGGTGAGCTTCTTCAGGGCCTGGGACAGCTCGCCACTGCCGTCCTTGGCGTCCCGCAGGCCGTCGGCGAGGTCCTTGGAGCCCTTCTCGGCCTTGCCTATGCCGCCCTTGAGCTGGTCGGCCCCCTTCGCCGCCTGCACGGTCTTGCCGTGGATGTCGGAGAACGAGACGAAGATCTTGTCCAGGAAGGACCGGGAGGTCTTCGTGGACGCGGCCTGCCGCACCTCGCTGAACACGGTCCGGGAGATCTGCCCGACGATGTAGTTGTTCGCGTCGTTGGTGCGCACCTGGAGGGCGCCGGACTCGGGGGAGTCCCCGGAACTGGAGGCGATCCGCTCGCTGAAGTCGGCGGGCATGGTGAGCGACAGGTAGTACGTGCCGTCCTCCACGCCCCTGCGGGCTTCGGCGGCGCTCACCTCCCGCCAGTCGAAGGTCCTGCTGTCGTGCAGCCGCTCCGTGATGTCGTCGCCCGCCGTGATCCTCTTCCCGTCGGCGGTCGCGCCCTTGTCGTCGTTCACGAGCGCCACCGGGATACGGTCCAGACGGCCGTACGGGTCCCAGAACGACCACAGGTACAGCGCGCCGTACAGCAGCGGCAGCACCAGCAGCGCGACCAGCGCGGCACGCGGCAGCTTCCCCCGGCCGAAGCGGCGGAGTTCAAGCGCGGCCAGTTTCGGCGAGCGCATCGGCCTTCTCCTCTTCCTGATCGGCGTCGGTCTCGTCGGTCGCCCGGTCGGGGTCGTCGCTCCCGCTCTCCTGGGTGGTCACCCTGACGGCGTCCTCGGGGGCCTCGGCGCACACCGCGACGATCGTCGTCCCGGCGTCCGCGACGGACCGGAGCAGGCCCCAGACCTCGTCGCGCTCGCCGTCCGAGAGCTTGAGGTCGGTGTCGTCGATCCCGAGCAGCCGCGGCCGGCCGACCAGGGCGAGAGCCACCGACAGCCGAAGCGCCTCCAGGCGCTCCAGATCGCGCACGGCGGTACGGGGGCCCTTGGGCAGCGCCTCCAGGTCGAGACCGGCGGCGGCCAGCGCCTCGTCGACGCGCTGCCCTGCCTGGGCGGCCCGTTCGCTCCGGGGGCGCAGCAGACCCCGCAGGGAGTCGCCGAACCGCCGCTGGAGCAGCGCCCGTTCCCGCAGGTGCTCGCCGACGGTGAAGGCCGGATCGAGGTCGGTGACCCCGGGCACGTGGGCCAGGGCGCTGACGCGGCGCACCGCCGCCATCTCCTTGGGAAGCCCGGCCTCACCGACGGCGGCGGTGCCTTCCGTGAGCCTCATCCGCCCGGTGAGCGCGAGCAGCAGGCACGTACGGCCGGACCCGGACGGGCCTTCGACCGCGACGACCGATCCCGGCTCCGCGTCGACGGACACGCCGCGGAACGCCCATCCGCGCGGCCCCTTGAGCCCCAGGCCCTCGGCGGCGACCCGGGCCCCTCCCACTCGTTCCCCCACGAGTCTCCTTCGATCGTAAACTTTTTGAACTGACTGGTCAGTGCAAAAACTACTCCGAACCTACGAGCGAGGCAAAACAGCAGGTCAGAACGGATTGTCAGTGCCATACCTCACGATGGGTCACATACGGCACTCCGTGGCAGGAGGTGCCGTCACCAGACGACAGGAGGTTCGTCATGGCCAGCTACCACGCAGCAGCCGCTCGCCGGCGCCGCGCCACCGGCCCTGCCCCCTCACTGACCGGCCCGGCGAGCGACGTGCACCCCGTGCTGCGCCGGGCCACGGCCCCGCCCGCGGCCCTCGACCTGCTCGCCCAGGCCCGCGCGGGCCTCGACGAGGCGACCGGCCTGGAGACACCGAACGAGCGCTACGCGACGGCGCACCTCGCCGCCCTGCGCACCGCCGCGGCCGTGCTCGCCGCCCGTGGGCGTCCCGAGCTCTCGCCCCGGGCCCGGGCCAAGATCAGGAGCGCGTGGGAAGTGCTCCCCGAGATCGCACCCGAACTGACCGAGTGGAGCGCGCTGTTCGCCGCCGGCGCCCGACGGCGCGCCCGGGCCGAGGCGGGCATCCAGGGCGCGGCCACCAACCGGGACGCCGATGACCTGATACGCGACGTGGCGATGTTCCTCCGCCTCGTCGAGCGCATGCTCGTCCTCCAGCCGGTCCTCCCGCAGCCGCGCCCGGACCAGGACCAGGCGGCGGACCAGGGAGCGGGGAGGGGCATGCCGGACGCGGGCTGACGGGTGCCGGCGGGGTGTCCGTGTGAGTACCGGCGACGCGTGGCCGGGCGGAGCCGGCGGAACGGGGCGATGAAGGGCCGTGGCTCACCGCGCAGTACGGGGGGGCGGTCATGTGAGCTCCGGGCCATGCTTGCCGCGGTGCCGGAGGCAATAGGGTGGGGGAGGCCTGAAGTCTTCCCCTCCCGGACCCCGGACCCGGGGAAGGCACCCCGTTCGCTCCGCCGCGCAAGAGGCGGTGCCGCGCCGAGGAGTCAACTGACGTGTCGGACCCGATGCGCCCCCGCGCCTCACTCCGTACCGCCGTGGTCTGGGAGGTCCTCCAGGACTCACTGGACCGCCGGGTCAAGGCCACGGGCCGGGAGTCGCTGGACGTCCTCGACACCGGGGGCGGCAGCGGCAACTTCGCGGTGCCCGTCGCCCGCCTCGGACACCGGGTCACTGTCGTCGACCCGAGCCCCAACGCGCTGTTCGCCCTGGAGCGCCGCGCCGCCGAGGCCGGGGTCGCCGACCGGGTGCGGGGCGTGCAGGGCGACGCCCACGGCCTCTTCGACGTGGCCGAGCGCGGTGGCTACGACGTGGTGCTGTGCCACGGCGTCCTGGAGTACGTGGACGATCCGGCCGAGGGCGTGCGCAACGCGGTGGCCGCACTGCGCGCGGAGGGCGTGCTCAGCCTGCTCGCCGCCGGTCTCGGCGGTGCGGTGCTCTCCCGTGCCCTCGCCGGGCACTTCAAGGAGGCCAGGCAGGCGCTCGACGACCCGAACGGCCGATGGGGCACGGGTGACCCCGTTCCGCGCCGCTTCACCGTCGAGCAGCTCACCGGCCTGGTCGAGGCCGCGGGTCTGCGGGTCGGAGCCGTGCACGGCGTGCGGGTCTTCGCCGACCTCGTGCCCGGCGTCCTCGTGGACACCGAGCCCGGAGCCCTTGAAGCGCTGCTGAAGCTGGAGGAGGTCGCGGCCGAGCTCCCCGCCTTCCACGCGGTGGCCACGCAGCTCCACGTGCTGGGTGAGACTGGTGAGGCGGTCCAGACCAATGGGGGCAGTGAGACCGGCGGGGCCACCGAGGCCTGAGCCGCTTCCTGAGGCACCGCCGCTGATCAGCGGCTCGGCAGCGCATGGAGTACGCCACAGGCCCCCCGAACGGGGGCTTGGCGCCGTATGATCGAGGGAGACCGTTCCGGCATGACGGGTCGGCCGCCGGGGAATGGAAGCCTCAGCGAGCCGGGACGTCATGGCGGGTTCCGGTTGGCCAATTGGCGCAGAGGGGCGGGTTTCACGGGGGCGATTCCCTGCCTATCCTGAAGAGACCCCCGGGTCGCCCCGGCGACTGCACGATGAGGAGGACTCCGTGCCGCTCTCGGAGCACGAGCAGCGCATGCTCGAGCAGATGGAGCGAGCGCTGTACGCCGAAGATCCCAAGTTCGCGACGGCGCTCGAGGGAAGCGGGCTGCGTACGTACACCCGGCGACGGGTCTACCAGGCGGTCGCGGGCTTCCTCGTAGGTATTGCGCTCCTCATGGCCGGTATGGTCGCCCAGCAGGTCTGGCTCAGTGTCGTGGGTTTCCTCGTCATGCTGGGCTGTGCGGTGCTCGCCGTGACCGGCTGGCGCAAGGCGCCCAAGCCGGGTGAACAGGCGGCCGGGGGCGGAGGGCACCAGGCCCGCCGTCAGAGCCGGCAGCGGCGCTCGATGATGGACCGCATCGAGCAGCGCTGGCAGAAGCGCCGCGACGAGCAGGGCGGCCATTAGCCCGGAGCGCAGCGCCCAGGACTTCGCGCAGACGTGAGTCAGGGGGTGACCACCGAGTCGGTGGTCACCCCCTGACGTATGCCAGAGCCCTTGCTCCCGCAGCCGGGTCCCTTGCTCCGAAGCTCCAGAACTCGGGGCTGGGGCAGGAGCCTTTCGAAGCCGGAGCTCCAGCCGAGGCGGGCTCCGTCGGCCGGAGCACCTGGAGCCGGGGCTCTTGAGGTGGTGGCTTCGTCGGCCGGAGCGTCTAAAGCCGGGGTTCCTGGGGCGGTGGCTTTGTCGGCCGGAGCATCGGAAGTCGGAGCGTCTAAGCCGGGGTTCCTGGGGCGGTGGCTTCGTCGGCCGGAGCACCGGAAGCCGTGGCTCCCGTAGCCGGGGCTTCTCGGGTCCCGTGCTCCGGGAGCCGGGACCGGGGAGCCGCGGCCCCTGGGCTCCCCGTTCCGTCAGCCCTCTGCCTCCCTCAGCCCTGCTGCCCCGATGCCTTCCGCCACACCGGCCGCAGCGCCAGGGCGCGCCTTCGCACGTCCGACCACCAGGCCGACGCCGCCCACACCACACGCACGGTGGAGCGAGGGACGAGGACCGCGCGGAGCCCGGTCCCGCGGCCGGCAGCCGCGCGCAGGCCCGCTGTCACACGGCGGACGTCCTCCGTGAGACCCGCCGTCGAGCGGGGATGCGGTGCGTACAGGACCTGCTCCACCGCGTTCGCCACCCGGTGCACCGAATCCGCGGCGGCTGCGTCGAGCTCGCCCAGCCGCACGATCCGGGCGGCTGCCTTGCGCGGAGTCAGCGACTCGTCCGGCGGGATGCCGAAGTCCCACGCGGTGTCGGTCAGCTCCTCCCAGACGGCCAGCGTGTGCGGCATCGCGTCCGCCTCGCCACGGCCATGCGCCCCCAGCCGTACCGCGCGGGACCGCAGCCGCCACAGCATCGGTGCCAGCGGTAGCGCCAGGGCGGCGAGGCCGGCGAGGGCCCAGCCCAGGATCGCGTACCACTTCGGACCGCCGCCGTCCGTGGGCAGCACCGCCTGCGGGGAGTCACTCGAGCACCCGCCGTCCAGCTTCTTCTGCTCCGGCGTGCAGCTCTCACTCGCGGAGGGCGCAGCGGAGGGCGCCGCCGACGACGTCTCGGTCGGGCGGGCCGCGTCCGGCACCGAGCTGCCGGAGTCCTCCGGCAGGGTGTACGACGGGATCGAGCCGCGGTTCGGCGTGGGCTCGAAGCGGGTCCAGCCCACACCTTCGAAATAGAGCTCGGGCCAGGCGTGCGCGTCGCGCAGCCCCACCGACACCGAGCCGTCCGCCTGCGGGGAGCCCGGCGCGAAGCCCACCGCGACCCGGGCCGGTATCCCCAGGGAGCGGGCCATCGCCGCCATCGTGAAGGAGAAGTGCACGCAGAAGCCCTGCTTGTCCCTCAGGAAGCGGGCGATCCCCTCCGAGCCGCTGCCGACCTGTACCTGGGTGTCGTACTCGAAGCCGCCGGTGACCGCGAACCAGTCCTGGAGCTTGACCGCCTGGTCGTACGGATTGGCGGCGCCCGTCGTGACCTGGCGGGCCGTGCGGGCCACCACCGCCGGCAGCGAGTCGGGAAGCTTGGTGAAGTCACGCTCGATGTCCGCCGGCGGTGGCGGCGCCGAGGACAGCTGCTCCGCCGTCGGCTGCACGTCCAGGCTTCTGACCTGGTACGTCAGGCCGCGCGTGTTCTGTCCGTGGTCGCCGACCAGGGTCATGCCCACGGGCTCGTAACGCCAGTTGCCCCTGATGTCCACGTCGCTCGGCGGATACGGCATGGGCAGCCAGTCCTGGGCGTACCAGCCGGCCGCCGTGATGGTGCTCTCGACCTCCGTGCGCCTGACGTCGGGGCCGAGGCCGGTCGGGGTCGGGAACGTGCCGCCGGGGACGGCGGTGATGGACCGCCGGGACGGCTTCCAGGTGGTGCCGTCGAAGTCGTCCAGGGACACGATCCGCAGGTACAGGTCCGAGACGTCGGCCATCTTCGTCTTCACGGAGAGGACCTGCCGGTCCTCGTCCACGTTCAGGCTGTCGCGCAGCGACACCAGCGGGTTCACGGCGGAGATCGTGCCGCCGCCGCCCGCGCCGCCGCCCGCGCCCGTGCCCACCGAGTCCAGCAGGCCGCCGTTCATCGCGGGCAGGCCGAGCGGCACCACCAGGGCGATGCCGAGCGCGACCACGCCGATGCGCCGGCCGGTGCGGACCGGGGCGACAGCGCCGCTGAGCTCCCCTCCGGCCGTGCGCGGGGCACCGCCGAAGACGCGGCCCCACTGCGAGAGCCGGTCCCGTCCCTCGGCCAGGAGCAGCATCAGATAGCCGGCCGCCGCAACGAGGAACCACAGCCAGTCCGTGCCCCCGTCGGACAGCCCCGCGGCCACCGAGTACAGCGCGAGCAGCGGCAGCCCGGCCGGGGCGGCGCTGCGGAAGGTCACCGCGAGGGTGTCCACCAGCAGGCCGATGATCAGGACACCACCGATCAGCATCAGCCGGATGCCGTCGGACTCCAGGGGCGCCGGTATCGCGTACCGCGCTATGTCCTCCCCGCCCTGGCGGAGCAGGATCGCGAAGCGGTCGAGGGCCTGCGGCCCGGGCACCAGCCCGGCGAGGGCCTGCTCACGGGCGAACACGAACGTCAGCAGCAGCACCGTGACCACGGCCTGGGCCGCCACCGTCAGCGGTCGCGCCAGCGGCACCCTGCGGGCCGCGGCACCCACGCCCGACTGCACGGCCAGCAGGAAGGCGGCCTGCACGATCCACGTGGCCGGTCTGACGAGGGGCAGCAGGGCGCACGCGGCCATCAGCGTGGCCGCCCACGCGCCCACTGTCAGTCGTACCCGCCCGCTCATCGCGGTCCCTCCCCGCCGCTCGCCGCGGCCACGCCCCTGCGCTCCCGGTCCGCGTGTCGCCACAGCTCGTCCATCGAGGCGCCGCGCGGCACACCGAGGGCCGTCCACCCCGCCTCGCGCAGCAGCCGCAGCCGCTCGCCGCTCCTGTCCAGCGGACCGGGCACGTCGCCCGGTTCCCGGGCCCAGGTGTCGCTGTCCAGCACGAAGGCGACCGCGCCCTGGCTGCGCTGCCGCATCCTGGCCGCGACGGCGGCCTGCTCCTCGTCCAGGTCGCCGAGAAAGGCCACCAGCAGCCCCTCGTTCCCGCCGCGCAGCACGTCGTAGGCCCGGGACAGGCCCGCGCCCTCGGAGTGGTCGATCACCGCGAGGATGTCCATCATCAGCCCGGCCGCGTCGGCCGACCCCTGGCTCGCGCCCGCGAAACCGTCCCCGCTCTCGCCGGGCACCGCGTTGCCGGTGTCCGTCAGCAGCCGGACGGAGAAACCCCGTTCGAGCATGTGCACCAGCACGGACGCGGCGCCCGCCACGGCCCACTCGAAGGCCGAGTCCGGGCCCGCGCCCTGGAAGGCGATGCCGCGGGTGTCGAGCAGCACCGTGCACCGGGCACGCTGCGGCTGCTCCTCACGCCGCACCATCAGCTCGCCGTAGCGGGCGGTGGAACGCCAGTGCACACGGCGCAGGTCGTCGCCGTAGCGGTACCCGCGCGGGATCGCGTCGTCCTCGCCGGCCAGCGCGAGCGACCGCTGCCGCCCGTCGCCGTACCCCTTCGCCTCGCCGCTGAGCCGCACCGGGGCCAGCGGCTCCACGCGCGGGATCACCGTCAAGGTGTCGTACGTCGAGAAGGACCGGGTCAGCTCGCACATGCCGAACGGGTCGGTCAGACGTAGCTGGAGCGGGCCCAGCGGGTAGCGGCCGCGCAGGTCGGAGCGGACCCGGTAGGACACCTCGCGGCGGCCGCCCGCCTCCACCCGGTCGAGCACGAAACGGGGTCGCGGGCCGAGCACGTATGGCACCCGGTCCTGGAGCATCAGCAGCCCCGTGGGCAGGCGCGAGACGTTGTCCATCCGCAGGTGGACCCGGGCCTCGCCGCCGGCCGGCACGCGCGCGGGGGAGAGGCGGCGGCTGCCCGCGACCCGGTAGCGCGTGCGGTACAGCACGGTCGTGCAGACCAGCGGCAGCACCGCCAGCAGCAGACCGACGCGGAGCAGGTCGCTCTGCCCCAGCACGTAACTGCAGACGGCGGCCGCGACGCCGGCCGCCAGGAAGGAGCGTCCGCGGGTGGTCAGACCGGTCAGGGCGGTGCGGATGCCACCTTTCTCCTCCCGGTCGGCCTCCGCGTGCCCCGTCCCCGCGGTCGTCATCACAGCCTCCGCGGCGGCTGCGAGGGATACGCCGGCACGCCTCGGCCCATGGCGCCGAAGCCGCTCTGCTGCTGGGGCGCCGCCGGCACCGGAGTGCGCTGCAGGATCTCCTCGACGACCTGCTCGGCGGTGCGGCGGTTGAGCTGTGCCTGCGCGGTGGGCAGCAGCCGGTGGGCCAGGACGGCGACGGCGAGTGCCTGCACGTCGTCCGGCAGGGCGTACTCCCGGCCGTTCAGGGCCGCGGTCGCCTTCGCCGCGCGCAGCAGGTGCAGCGTCGCACGCGGGGAGGCGCCCAGTCTCAGGTCGGGGTGCGTGCGCGTGGCGGCGACCAGGTCCACCACGTAGCGCCGGACCGGCTCGGCGACGTGGACGCCGCGCACCGCCTCGATCAGCTTGAGGATCTCGTCCGCGTGGGCCACCGGCTGCAGGTCCTCCAGCGGCGAGACACCGCCGTGCACGTCCAGCATCTGCAGCTCGGCCTCCGCGCTGGGGTAGCCGACCGAGACCCGGGCCATGAAGCGGTCCCGCTGCGCCTCGGGCAGCGGGTAGGTGCCCTCCATCTCGACCGGGTTCTGCGTCGCCACCACCATGAACGGGCCGGGCAGCTCGTAGGTCTTGCCGTCGATGGTGACCTGGCGCTCCTCCATCGATTCCAGGAGCGCGGACTGCGTCTTCGGCGAGGCGCGGTTGATCTCGTCGCCGATCACCACCTGCGCGAAGATCGCGCCCGGCTTGAACTCGAAGTCACGGCGCTGCTGGTCCCAGATGGACACACCGGTGATGTCCGACGGCAGCAGGTCCGGCGTGAACTGGATGCGCCGCACCGAGCAGTCGATGGACCGCGCCAGCGCCTTGGCCAGCATCGTCTTGCCGACTCCCGGGACATCCTCGATCAGCAGATGTCCCTCGGCGAGCAGCACGGTCAGCGAGAGCCGTACGACCTCGGGCTTGCCCTCGATCACGCCTTCCACAGAATCCCGCACGCGCTCCACCACGGCGGTCAAGTCAGTGAGGCTCGCTCGATCGTCATAGGTCGTCACCCGGCCCTCCTCGGCCCTTCCCTTGCTCCCAGGGAGCACGGGATACCCCATTTTCCCGGGCCGACGCACCAAGACGCGGGCCGGCCCACCCCGAACCACGGACACCACGCGTGAAACGCTCAGCGTGACGCCGCTCCCCGCATTCTTGCTGCCGTTACCGATTCGTGTCACTCGACTGTGGACAACTGGCTGCGATATGTCGGTCTTGCGACTTATCGAACGTGTGACTGACAGGTTTTCGACAGCTACGGCACGTGGTTCTCCCGGCGTGGGCGGCCCACGGCGACCAGGTCAGGAGGCGGGACGGACCTCGCGCAGGAGGCCCGTCTTCACGTCGAAGACGAATCCCCGCACGTCGTCGGTGTGCTGCAGGAACGGCGAGGTGCGCACCCGCTGCATCGACTGCCGCACGTCCTGGTCGACGTCCTTGAAGGACTCCACGGCCCACGCCGGACGCTGCCCGACCTCGAGCTCCAGCTCGGTGCGGAAGTCCTCGGTGAGCGATTCCAGGCCGCACCCGGTGTGGTGGATGAGCACGACGCTGCGCGTCCCCAGCTTGCGCTGGCTGATGGTCAGCGAGCGGATCACGTCGTCGGTGACGACACCGCCCGCGTTGCGGATGGTGTGGCAGTCACCGAGTTCGAGGCCGAGCGCGGCGTGCAGGTCGAGACGGGCGTCCATGCAGGCCACGACGGCGACGCGCAGAACAGGACGGGCGTCCATGCCGGGGTCGGTGAAGGCTGCCGCGTAACGCTGGTTCGCCTCCACGAGCCGGTCGGTGACGGTGCCGCCGGTGGTCGCGGCGTTGGAGCCAGGGGGAACCGATGCAGAAGTCGTCATATCCATGACGTTACTGGTCACGAGCGTTCTCGGCCCGCTGTGAGAGGGGACAAAGAACGTCATCGGGGCTTGTAGTGAGGTAACCCACAAGGGTGGTGTGCCGGCGGCCGCGACGCGCAGGCCGGTTGATTGACCGGGCGACAGGGTGGACTAAAGTGACGCGAAGCGGGAGGCGAGTCTCTCCCCGCTGGACTGCTTTTCAACGGAGACCCGGCGACGCCCGGAGATCTTCCCACGTGCGCGGCGCGTACGTACGGCTCGGCCTCCTCCCGCTCCCGGTCGGCTGACGCCTCCGGCGCCGGCGGGCCTCCCCTTCACGAGCGGGCGGGGACCCGGCGGTGCGTACGGTCGCGCCGGATCTGAGAGGGCCCCTTGCGCGAGAGTCGACACGTCCCGGTGATGCTCCAGCGGTGCCTGGATCTGCTGGCACCCGCCCTGGAGGGCCCGGACGCCGTGGTCGTCGACTGCACCCTCGGTCTCGGCGGCCACAGCGAGGCGCTCCTCGAGAGGTTCCCCGAAGCCCGTCTCGTCGCCCTCGACCGCGACAAGGAGGCCCTGCGCCTGTCCGGCGAGCGCCTCGCCCCCTACGGCGAGCGCGCCACCCTCGTCCACGCCGTGTACGACGAACTCCCCGAGGTGCTGCACAAGCTCGGCATCGCGCGCGTGCGGGGAGTGCTGTTCGACCTCGGCGTCTCCTCCATGCAGCTCGACGAGGCCGACCGCGGCTTCGCCTACGCCCAGGACGCCCCGCTCGACATGCGCATGGACCAGACGGCCGGCGTCAGCGCCGCCGAGGTCCTCAACACCTACCCGCCGGGCGAACTGGTGCGCATCCTGCGGGCGTACGGCGAGGAGAAGCAGGCCAAGCGGATCGTGAGCGCGATCGTGCGCGAGCGGGAGAAGGAGCCGTTCAGCAACAGTGCGCGGCTGGTCGAGCTGATCCGGGACGCGCTGCCGCAGGCCGCCAAGCGCACCGGCGGCAACCCGGCCAAGCGCACCTTCCAGGCCCTGCGCATCGAGGTCAACGGCGAACTGGCCGTGCTCGAGCGGGCGATCCCGGCCGCCGTGAAGGCGCTCGACGTGGGCGGACGGATCGCGGTGCTGTCGTACCACTCGCTGGAGGACCGGCTGGTCAAGCAGGTGTTCGCGGCGGGTGCCGCCACCACCGCGCCGCCCGGGCTGCCCGTCGTGCCCGAGCGCTACCAGCCGCGGCTCAAGCTGCTCACCCGAGGTGCCGAACTCCCCACCGAGAAGGAGATCGCCGAGAACCGGCGTGCGGCACCGGCGCGGCTGCGCGGCGCCCAGCGCATCAGGGAGGACGTCGAGTGAGGCGTGTGCAGGCCGGACCGAGGGAGCGTGAGTGAGCAGCAAACCCGAACTGAAGGGGAGGGCGGCCCGTCTCGCGCGACTCTTCCCGACCGGCCCCGGGCAGGCGGCCCGCACCCCCTTCGTCCTCCTGGTGGTCCTCCTCCTCGGCGGCGGTCTCATCTGCCTGCTGGTGCTGAACTCGGCCCTCAGCGAAGGCGCCTTCAGGCTCGACGACCTGCAGCGTGAGACCAAGAGCCTCACCGACGAGGAACAGGCCCTCCAGCGGGACATCGACGCCTACTCGGCTCCCGAGGCCCTGCAGCGCCGCGCCCGCGAACTCGGCATGGTCCCCGGCGGCGACCCTGCCTTCCTCGCCCCCGACGGCACCGTCAAGGGCGTCCCCAGCCCCGCCCCCGGCGCCCTGCGGACCTCCGCCCACATCCCCCTGGTCCTGGCACCCGAGGCCATGACCGACGCCCCCGCCCCGATCCCCGGCAGGTGACGGAAGTGGATGACGACCACGGCAGGCGACGACCGCGCCGTCGGGTACCGGTCCCCGGTGCGGCTTCCGCTCCCCGGGGCGCGGTGGCTGGGGTCTTCGGCCGGGTGGCCGGGGTGTCCGGCGGTCCGTCTCCGTTCCGCGCCGCCGGTCCCGAGGTCCGGTGCCGGCCCGGTCGGCGTCCGCCCGAGACCGTGTCCGCCGGCCCCCAGGCCGATCCGACCCCGACCCCCGGCAGGTGACGGAAGTGGATGACGACCACGGCAGGCAACCACCGCGCCGCCGCGTGCCCGGCCCCGCCAGGCCCGCCC
>NZ_JOCT01000033.1 GCF_000717875.1 Streptomyces sp. NRRL S-455 | reverse complement strand
GACACCCCCCGACACGTCCCCTTCCGTGCGTGCGCGGGTGCGGGCGCGCTCCCGCTCAGCCGCTGTCGGCCGTCGCTGCGGGCAGTCGTGCCGCTGGGGGCGGCACGGGTGGGCGCAGCGGCACCCCGCACCGCCGGGCTGCGCAACGCCCCGCCCTCAGCACCAACGCCGAGCACCCCGCAGCGCCGAGCTGCGCAGTAACCCGCCCTACGGACGAACCGTACGCGGCCCCGCCACCTCCGCCCCAAGCTCCGCAACCCGCCCCCGCAGCTCGCGGTCCGCCGTCACCACCAGCACGGAACGTTCGCCGGCCGAGGCCACGACCTCCACGATGTGATCGTCCCCGCTACCCGGCGCCGACTCGACCCGCACCCCCGACACGGACTCCACGCCCCGTGCCGCCCCCTCCACCACAAGAACGATCTCCACCGGCCCGGCCACACCCGGAACCCCCTCCGACGCCAGCCGGTCCCGCAACCGCTCCGCCGCCCCTCGCCGATCCCGCCACCAGCCGTCCGGCACCGACCCGACGACATTCGCTCCATCGACGACCACAAGCAGGGCTGCGTTGCTGTTCATGCAAGGCAGGGTCGCACGACGCCCATCCGGCGCGCCCACGTAAGGTGAACCGGTGAACGGCGACTGGCTCATCCGCGGCCGCGACGGCCGCCTCACCGTCTACCTTCCCTCCGGCGACGCCGTCCTGTGCCGTGCCGAACGAGGCCCCGCCGGCCCCTGGGACGCCCCTCGCACCGTCGGCGGCAGCCAGAAGCTGCACCCGGGCCCGGCGGTCGGACAGGGGGCCGACGGGTATGCCCACCTGGCTGCCTGGCGGCCCACCGTGCTGGGTGAGTCGGGCCTCGTGCACTCCACCCACTTCCGGCCCCGGCTCGCGCCCCTGGACTGGGTTTCGATCGGGCACCCCGACAAGAAGGGCGACCGGACGGGCCCGCCGGCCGTCGCCGTCGACGGTGCGGGGCGGGCCTATGTCTTCGTCCGGAACAAGGACGGCGGGGTGAGTCTGCGGAATCAGAAGGTGAAGGGCGGCTGGGGAGGCTGGCAGAACCTCGAAGGGCAGGGCGTCGAGGGGGAGTTGGCCGCCGTGACCGGGGAGTCTGGGCTGGTCGAGGTGTACGCCGCCGTGCCGGGAGGGATTCTGCACTGGCGTCAGGAGGGGGACGGGAAGACGCCGGTGCGGTCCGAGGGGGTGGACGCGGCTGTCCGGACGGGGACCCTGCGGGCGCTGGCCACGTCCGCCGAGCAGACCTCCCTCTTCTTCACGGACCTCTCCGGTGACCTGTGCGTCTGGCGGCCGGGCGGGAAGCCGGTGACGCTCCTCGCCGCCGCCGGGCCGGGGCCGGTGTCCGCCGTGCGCTGTGACATCGAGGGGCACGACTGCACGGTGCTCGCCCAGCGGTCGGCCAGCGGCCGGGTCGCCTTCGCCGCCTATCCGACCGAGCGGGAGTCGGCCGGTGCCTGGTGGACGGAGTCGGGGCCCCGCTTGCCCGCCGACGCCGTGGTCTCGGTGGCGCTGGACGAGCAGGGCGAGGTCGTCGCGGCGTCCCTCACACCGTCGACCGGGAAGCTGCTGCTCACCCGTCGCAAGGACGAGCCAGGGCTCGCGCTGGAGGCCTGGCGGGAGATCTGACTCGCCCGTTCCCGGGCGGAGACCGCCGGAGACGGGAAGAGGGGGGCGGGTGCACGGATGGTCACCGTACGCCCGCCCCCCTCAGGGGTGACGCGTTACGCCGGGACGCTCGCCACGCCCGGAGCCAGGAACTTCTTGCCGTTCACGCGCTCGGAGACTCCCTCGCGGTCCAGGTACGGCGTGATGCCGCCCAGGTGGAACGGCCAGCCGGCGCCCGTGATGAGGCAGAGGTCGATGTCCTGCGCCTCGGCGACGACGCCCTCGTCGAGCATGATGCCGATCTCCTGCGCCACCGCGTCGAGCACGCGGGTGCGGACCTGCTCCTCCGTCAGGACGGTGTCGCCCTGCTTCAGCAGCGCGGCGACCTCCGGGTCGAGCTCGGGCTTGCCGCTGTCGTAGACGTAGAAGCCGCGCTTGCCCGCCTCGACGACCGCCTTGAGGTTCGGGGAGACCTTGAAGCGGTCCGGGAACGCCCGGTTGAGCGTCTCGGAGACGTGCAGGCCGATCGCCGGGCCGACCAGCTCAAGCAGGACCAGCGGCGACATGGGCAGACCGAGCGGCTCGATGGCCTTCTCGGCGACCTCGACGGGGGTGCCCTCGTCGATGACGTTCTGGATCTCGCCCATGAAGCGGGTCAGGATGCGGTTCACGACGAACGCCGGGGCGTCCTTGGTGAGGACCGCGGTCTTCTTCAGCTTCTTGGCGACGCCGAACGCGGTGGCGAGGGAGGCGTCGTCGGTCTTCTCACCGCGGACGATCTCCAGCAGCGGCAGTACGGCGACCGGGTTGAAGAAGTGGAAGCCGACGACCCGCTCGGGGTGCTGCAGCTTCGATGCCATCTCCGACACCGACAGCGAGGAGGTGTTGGTGGCGAGGATCGCGTGCGCCGGGGCGACCGCCTCGACCTCCGCGAACACCTTCTGCTTGACGCCCATCTCCTCGAAGACCGCTTCGATGATGAAGTCGGCGTCCGCGAAGCCCTCGGCCTTGTCCAGCACACCGGAGACCAGCGCCTTGAGGCGGTTGGCCTTGTCCTGGTTGACACGGCCCTTGCCCAGCAGCTTGTCGATCTCGGCGTGGACGTAGCCCACACCCTTGTCGACGCGCTCCTGGTCGATGTCGGTCAGCACGACCGGCACCTCCAGGCGGCGCAGGAACAGCAGGGCGAGCTGGCTGGCCATCAGACCGGCGCCGACGACACCCACCTTGGTGACCGGGCGGGCCAGGCTCTTGTCCGGGGCACCG
Organism: Streptomyces sp. NRRL S-455; assembly: GCF_000717875.1. GTDB lineage: Bacteria > Actinomycetota > Actinomycetes > Streptomycetales > Streptomycetaceae > Streptomyces. The sequence continues at coordinate 71,636 of NZ_JOCT01000033.1, read as the reverse complement.
GCCGGGCGCTTGCCGCGCTTCTGCACCAGGTTGAAGGCGTAGATGCCGGCGCGCAGTTCGCCGCCCATGATGAGGTCGGCGAGCGCCTTGTCCTCGGCGTCGTAGCCCTGCTGCAGGTCGCCGTTCTTGGCGGCGGCGATGATGTCCAGGGCACGGTAGGCGGCGGGGGCCGCGCCGTGCACCTTGGAGTCGGCGATGAAGCGGCCCTTGGCGACGGCCTGGTCCCAGGCCTCGCCGCGGTCGATCACCGGGCGCTCGATCTCGATCTCGCCCTTGAGGACGGACGCGGTCCAGATCAGGGACTGCTCCAGGAAGTCCGCGCCCTCGAAGATCGCGTCGGCGATCCCGAGCTCGTGGACCTGCTTGCCCTTGAGCTGCTTGTTCTGGTTGAGGCTGTTCTCGATGATCACCGAGACGGCCTTGTCGGCGCCGATCAGGTTCGGCAGCAGCGTGCAGCCGCCCCAGCCCGGGACCAGGCCCAGGAACACCTCGGGGAGGGAGAACGCCGGGAGGGCCGCGGAGACGGTCCGGTAGGTGCAGTGCAGACCGACCTCGACACCGCCGCCCATCGCGGCGCCGTTGTAGTAGGCGAAGCTCGGCACGGCCAGCTTGGACAGCCGCTTGAAGACCTCGTGGCCGCCCTTGCCGATGGCGAGGGCGTGCTCGTGCTCCTTGAGGATCTCCACGCCCTTGAGGTCGGCGCCGACCGCGAAGATGAACGGCTTGCCGGTGATGCCGACGCCGACGATCTCGCCGTCCGCGGCCTCCTTCTCGACCTGGTCGATGGCGGAGTTGAGGTTCGCCAGCGAGGCCGGGCCGAAGGTGGTCGGCTTGGTGTGGTCCAGGCCGTTGTCCAGGGTGATCAGGGCGAAGCGGCCGGCGCCCAGGGGGAGGTCGAAGTGGCGTACGTGCGCACTCGTGACGACCTCGTCCGGGAACAGTTCGGAAGCCTGCTTCAGAAGCTCGGCGGTGGTGCTCACTTGTCCCCCTCGAAGTGCGGGTTCTCCCAGATGACCGTCGCGCCCATGCCGAAGCCGACGCACATGGTGGTCAGGCCGTAGCGGACGTGCGGCTGCTCCTCGAACTGGCGGGCCAGCTGCGTCATCAGGCGGACGCCGGAGGAGGCCAGCGGGTGGCCGAAGGCGATGGCGCCGCCGTACTGGTTGACGCGCTCGTCGTCGTCGGCGATGCCGTAGTGGTCGAGGAAGGCCAGGACCTGGACGGCGAAGGCCTCGTTGATCTCGAACAGGCCGATGTCGGAGATCGACAGGCCGGCCTGGGCCAGCGCCTTCTCCGTGGCCGGGATCGGGCCGTAGCCCATGACCTCCGGCTCCACGCCCGCGAAGGAGTAGGAGACCAGGCGCATCTTCACGGGGAGGTCGTGCTCCCGCGCGAAGTCCTCGGAGGCGATGAGCGAGGCGGTGGCGCCGTCGTTCAGACCGGCCGCGTTACCGGCGGTGACCCGGCCGTGGACGCGGAACGGGGTCTTGAGGCCCTGCAGGTTCTCCAGGGTCGTGCCCGGGCGCATCGGCTCGTCGGCGGTGACCAGGCCCCAGCCCGTCTCGCCGGCCTCGGGGGAGGTGCGGCGAACGGAGATCGGCACCAGGTCGGCCTGGATCTTGCCGTTGGCGTACGCCTTGGCGGCCTTCTCCTGGGAGCGCACGGCGTACTCGTCGGCGCGCAGCTTGGTGATCTGCGGGTAACGGTCGTGCAGGTTCTCCGCGGTCATGCCCATGAACAGGGCGGACTCGTCGACCAGCTTCTCGCTCACGAACCGCGGGTTCGGGTCGACGCCCTCGCCCATGGGGTGGCGGCCCATGTGCTCGACACCGCCGGCGATGGCGACGTCGTACGCCCCGAAGGCGACGGAGCCGGCCACCGTGGTGACGGCGGTCAGCGCGCCGGCGCACATGCGGTCGATGGAGTAACCGGGCACGGACTGCGGCAGCCCGGCGAGGATGCCCGCCGTGCGGCCGATGGTGAGGCCCTGGTCGCCGATCTGCGTGGTCGCGGCGATGGCGACCTCGTCGATCTTCTTCGGGTCGAGACCGGGGTTGCGGCGCAGCAGCTCCCGGATCGCCTTCACGACGAGGTCGTCGGCACGGGTCTCGTGGTAGATGCCCTTCGGGCCCGCCTTGCCGAACGGGGTGCGGACGCCGTCGACGAAGACGACGTCCCTGACGGTACGAGGCACGATGGCTCTCCTCCAGGGTCCAGGACGCTGAGCGCTTGCTCATCCCATGCTACTTATGAGTAACGTAGCTGCCCAGTCCTGACATGGCGAGCGGTGAAGGTCACACCGGTCACATCTTCGGCGGGGCCGTGGACCCCCTGGGTGTCAGCACGGGGGTGGGAACAGGGTGCGACCCGCTCTCACCCCCTGCGATCACCGAGAACAGCGTCCGGGCCACCTCCGCCCCGAACCCGTGCACGTCATGGCTCATCGCGGACAACGTCGGATGCGTCAGCCGGCACAGCTGCGAGTCGTCCCAGGCCAGCAGCGACACGTCCTCCGGCACCCGCAGGCCCATCTCCGCGGCCACCGACAGCCCCGCCACCGCCATGATGTCGTTGTCGTACACGATCGCCGTCGGACGGTCCGGCGCGTCGGCCATCAGCAGCGACCGAGTCGCCCGTGCTCCCGCGTCGCCGGAGAAGTCCGTCGCCACCTGCCACGCCCCGGCCAGCGCCAGCGCCCCCGCCGCCTCGTCGAACGCCGCCGTCCGGATCGCCGTGTGACCGAGCGCTGCCGTCCCGCCCACCCGGGCGATGCGCCGGTGCCCGAGCGCGGCCAGATACCGCACGGCCTCCGTCACGGCCGTGGCGTCGTCCGTCCACACGGACGTGAGCCCTCCGGTCAGCGCGGGATGCCCGACGGCGACCGCCGGCAGTCCGAGCCGCTGCATCAGGCCCACGCGGGGGTCGTCGTCCTGGAAGTCGACGAGGATCGACCCGCCGATCTGCCGCCCCCGCCACCATGCCTCCTGGACCGCCGCCTCCTCGTCCATGCTCCGTACGAGTCTCAGCAGCAGTGAGCAGGAGTGCTCGGCCAGGACGCTCTCCACGCCCGAGACGAACTCCATGTACCAGGGCTCGAGCCCGAGCATCCGGGCCGGCCGGCACACCGCGAGCCCCACCACGTCCACGCGCGAACCGGCCAGGGTCCGCGCCGTGGGGTTCGGCGCCCAGCCCAGTTCCCGCGCCGCCCGGAAGATCCGGTCCCGGGTCGCCTCCGACAACCCGGGCTTGTGGTTGAAGGCGAGCGACACGGCACCTTTGGAGACACCGGCGCGCGCGGCGACGTCCCTGATGGTGACGCGGGGGGCCGGCGTTGCCGTCATCGGGTGGGCTCCACGCAGTACAGGGCCGAACGAGCGCTCTCCGCGTCCGGGGTCTTCCAGCCGCGCACCCCGATGGTCACCTCTTCGCCCGGCAGCAGCGTGACCGGCCCCCGGTCGGCCCTCGCCTCCGGATCCAGCCGGTCGGCCTGCAGCAGCAGGTCGCGTACCAGAGTCCGGGCGGTCACGGTGATGCCGCCGGGTGCCAGAGCGACGTCGAACCGTGGTTCGGGGTAGGGGATTTCCCGGTCGGGCACCGGAAAGTACAGCGCCCGCAGCCCACCGGCACCCGCACCCGTATCCCTGCCGAAGCCGACGCCGGCATCCCTGCCCGCCCTGGCGCCAGCGCCCGTGCCAGCACCCGCGCCTACGCCCGTGCCGGCAGCTGTGTCCACGCCAGCGCCCGCGCCCGCCCCCGTGCCGGCAGCCGTGCCAGCGCCTACGCCTGCGCCCGTGCCCGCAGCCGTGTTCACGCCAGCGCCCGCGCCTACGCCAGCGCCCGCGCCCGTCCCAACACCCGTGTCCGCCCCCGCCCCCACCTCCGCATCCGCTACGAGGAACTCCTTCGTCCCGACCGGCGTCAGCTCCCGAGGGACGTCGACCCGTGCCACGCTCCGCCCCCCGGCCCTCACCTCCACGGCAGCGTGCCCCAGCACCTCCCCCTCGACGGACATCCGCCGCAGGGTCAGCGCCACCCTCCACTCCTCCGCCCCCTGGTTGACCACGGCCAGCACCAGACCGCCGTCCCCCGGCTGGATCGTCAGCAACCGGTCGGCGTACAGCCGCTTCAGCTCGTGGTACAGCGGCTTCTCGCGGCCGTCCCCGTCGATCGCCGCCCAGGAGGTCACCGGCCAGCAGTCGTTGAGCTGCCAGACGACCGTGCCCGCGCACACCGGCCAGTGCGCGCGCCAGTGCTCGACCCCGGCCGCGATCGCCCGCGCCTGGTTGAGCTGCGTGAGGTAGTGCCAGCGGTCGAAGTCCCCGTCCGGCACGGCGAAGTGACGGGCCAGCCCCCGCTCCAGCTTTCCGTTGCCGTCGTCGGCCTTCTGGTGGTGCAGCATGCCGGGGGAGTTTGGCGTGAGTTCCTCGCCGGGCAGCGCGCGCCGGAGTGTGGCGTACGCGGGCGGCGCCTGCCAGCCGAACTCGGCGACGAACCGCGGCACGTTCAGGCGGTAGTCGGCGTAGTCCTCCCGGTTCCACACCTCCCACGAGTGGTGCGTGCCGTGCGCCGGGTCGTTCGGATGGTGCCGCCAGGACCCCGACCAGGGGCTGCCCGCCGTGTACGGCCGGGTCGGGTCCGACTCGGCCACCACCCGCGGCAGTACGCCCAGGTAGTAGCCCTCGCCCCAGGAGTCCCCGGCCAGCCTCGCCTCCCACTCCCAGTCCCGGAAGCCCCACAGGTTCTCGTTGTTGCCGTTCCACAGCACCAGCGACGGGTGCGGCATCAGCCGTACGACGTTCTCCCGCGCCTCGGCCTCCACCTCACCGCGCAGCGGCTGCTCCTCCGGGTAGGCCGCGCAGGCGAACGGGAAGTCCTGCCAGACCAGCAGCCCGAGTTCGTCGCAGGCGTCGTAGAAGTCCTCGCTCTCGTAGATCCCGCCGCCCCAGACCCGCACCAGGTCCACACCCGCCCCGGCCGCCTGCTCCAGCCGCTCCCGGTAGCGCTCCCGGGTGATCCGGGAGGGGAAGACGTCGTCGGGGATCCAGTTGACGCCCCGCGCGAACAGCCGCTCGCCGTTGACGACCAGGGTGAAGCCGCTGCCGTGCGCGTCCGGCCGCCGGTCCAGTTCCACGGTCCGGAAGCCGATCCGCCGCCGCCACACGTCCAGCGTGTCCTCGCCGTGCAGCAGCCGCAACTCCACGTCGTACAGCGGCTGTTCGCCGTAGCCGCGTGGCCACCACAACTCCGGTTCCGGGACCCGGAGCCGTACCACGCCGTGCGCGCCGTCCACCTCGACACGGGCCCGGACGTCGCCCACCGTCCCCTCCACGGTGAGCGGCGCCTCGACCCGGGTCCGTTCGACGTCGACGTCCAGTTCGACGACGCCCACGGCCTCCTCGACGGTGACCAGCGGACGCACCCGGGCGATCCGGGCCGTCGACCAGTGCTCCAGCCGCACCGGCCGCCAGATCCCGGCCGTCACCAGGGTCGGCCCCCAGTCCCAGCCGAACGAGCAGGCCATCTTGCGCAGGTACTGGTAGGGCTCGGCGTAGGCCGCGGGCCGCTCGCCCAGCCGCCCCCGCACCGCCTCGGCCTCGGCGTACGCGGAGACGAACCGCACGGACAGCAGCCCGGACAGCCCCGTCACGTCGAACCGGTACGAGCGGTGCATGTTCCGCACCGTGCCCAGCAGCCGCCCGTCCAGGGAGATCTCGGCGACGGTGTCGAGCCCGTCGAAGACCAGGTCGGTCTGTTCCTGCCCGGACAGGGCCGTGAGCTGCCGCTCGTACGTCCAGTCCCGGCGCCCCACCCACGCCACCTCGGCCTCGTTCCGGCCCAGGAACGGGTCGGGGATCACCCCGGCCGCCATCAGGTCGGTGTGCACGCAGCCGGGCACGGACGCCGGCAGCGCGTCCGGCTCGTGCCGCAGGATCCATCCGTCGCCGAGCGGTGTGGCCTCCAGCATGCGCACTCCCTTAACCGGTCCAGTGAAGAGTCGTGTACAGGATTCTCAGCCTTGGCGGGAATGGGACTTTACCGGTTGAGAAAGCGCTGTCAGAGTGCCGAACCAGCCATACCGCACGTGCTCTTCCGTCCCGAGTTCCTCTCCGCGAACGGAGCTGATGCACATGAACCGCCGTACCGTCCTCGCCCTCGCCGTGGGCGCCGCCCTGCTGGCCTCCGGCTGCACCGGCACCGGAGGAACCTCGAAGGGCGCGGATGCCGAGGCGCCCGACGACCCCGCCAAGGTCAGCGGGACCATCACCGTCCTCACCCACCGGACCGACCTCGTGCAGGACGGGACGATGAAGAAGTACGCCGCCGAGTTCAGCAAGACCTACCCCAAGGTGAAAGTCGAGTTCGACGGAATCACCGACTACGAGGGCGAAGTCAAGATCCGTATGAACACGGAGAACTACGGCGACGTCCTCATGATCCCCGGGGTGATCGAGAAGAAGGACTACCCCAGGTTCTTCGCCTCGCTGGGCAGTCAGGCCGAGCGGAGCAAGAAGTACCGCTTCACCGACTACACCACGGTCGGGGGCAAGGTCTACGGCCAGAGCCCGCTCGGCGCGGTCCCGGGCTTCATCTACAACAAGAAGGTGTGGCAGGAAGCCGGTATCACCGACTGGCCGAAGACCCCGTCCGAGTTCCTCGCCGACCTCAAGGCGATCAAGTCCCGGACCGACGCGGTCCCGTACTACACCAACTTCAAGGACATGTGGCCGCTCACCCAGTGGACTCAGGTCAACGGCTCGGTCAGCTGCGACGAGCAGGCCACCACCAAGCTCGCCGAGGGCGACCCGTGGGCCGAGGGCGCCGACCTGCGCACAGCCGACACGCTGCTCCACGACATCGTGCGCGAGGGGCTCGTCGAGAAGGACCCGACGACGACCAACTGGGAGGCGTCCAAGCCGAAGCTGGCCAAGGGCGAGATCGCCACGATGTGGCTCGGCTCCTGGGCCGTCATCCAGATGCGGGGCGCGGCGAAGCAGGCGGGCGTGAACCCCGGCGACATCGGGTTCATGCCCTTCCCGGCCCAGAAGAACGGCACGTTCTGCGCGGTGGCGCTGCCCGACTACAACCAGGCCGTCAACATCCACTCCGAGCACAAGGCCGCCGCCCGCGCCTGGATCGACTGGTTCACCGACAAGTCCGGTTACGCGGCGGACAACCTGGCGCTGTCCCCGCTCAGGTCCGCCCCGCTGCCCGACGTCCTGAAGCCGTACGAGGAGGCCGGGGTGAGGATCCTCGACCTCGACGACAGCAAGGGCGCCGAGGTGAAGACCATCGACAACCAGTCCGAGGTCGGCATCAACAAGCCCGGCTACCGCCAGGATCTGGTCGATCTCGCCCGCGGCGCCACCAAGGGCAGCCTGGACGACTTCCTGGACGACCTCGCGAAGAAGTGGACCGAGACGCAGAAGTCGCTGGGGTCCTGATGACGGACACGACCGCGAAGGCGGCCCGCGCGTCGGTGCCCGGGCCGCCCGGACCCGGACCGGCCCCCGCCCCGCGCGCCGCACGCCGGTGGCGCGGGGCCACCCCCTGGCTCTTCCTGCTCGTCCCGCTCACGCTGCTGATCGTCTTCACGTACGCGCCGATCGCCAACATGGTCGCGTACGGCTTCACCGACTGGGACGGTGTGAGCCCGGAGCTGCACTACACGGGGGCCGGGAACTACACCGAACTCTTCACTCGCCCCGAACTGTTCGAGGTCTTCTGGGTCAGCGGCTACTACCTGGCGGCCTCGGTCCTCCAGATCGTCGCCGCGCTCTACTTCGCCACGATCCTCAGCTTCAACGTCCGCTTCCGGAACTTCTTCAAGGGCGTGCTGTTCTTCCCGTACCTGATCAACGGAGTGGCGATCGGCTTCGTCTTCCTCTACTTCTTCCAGGACGGCGGCACCCTCGACTCCGTCCTCGCCCTGTTCGGCGCGGAGACGGACCGCGCCTGGCTCTCCACCCCGACGTCCGCGAACGCCTCGCTCGCCGCCGTGTCGGTCTGGCGCTACCTGGGCCTGAACTTCGTCCTCTTCCTCGGCGCGATCCAGGCCATCCCGGGGGAGCTGTACGAGGCGGCCGAACTGGACGGGGCGAACCGCTGGCAGCAGTTCCGGCACATCATCGCGCCCGGCATCCGGCCCGTGCTGAGCCTGTCGGTGATCCTCTCCGTCTCCGGGTCACTGTCCGTCTTCGAGATCCCGTACATCATGACCGGCGGCGCGACCGGCACCGAGACCTTCGTGATCCAGACCGTGAAGCTGGCCTTCCAGTTCAACAAGACGGGCCTCGCCTCGGCGGCGGCCGTCGTACTGCTGCTGATCATCCTGGCGGTGACCTGGGTGCAGCGGCGCCTCGTCCCGGACGACAAGGTGGACCTCGTATGACGCGCAGAGCCGTGGCCCGTGCCCTTGTGTACCTGTCCCTGGTCCTCGCGACGCTGGTCGTGCTGCTGCCGCTCACCGTGGTCTTCCTGACCTCGCTGAAGACCTCGGGGGAGATGGCCGGCGACAGCGGCGCTCTCACGCTGCCCGACGACCCGTTCAACGTCCACAACTACGTCACGGCGTTCCAGGACGGCCGGATGCTCTCGGCCTTCGGCAACACCGCGATCATCCTGGTCGTCGCCATCGGCGGCACGGTCCTCATCGGCTCCATGACGGCGTACGCCATCGACCGCTTCCGGTTCCGCTTCCGCAAGCTGGTGCTGGCCCTGTTCCTGGTCGCCGCGCTGGTACCCGGGGTGACCACCCAGGTGGCCACCTTCCAGATCGTCAACAGCCTCGGCATGTTCGACAGCCTGTGGGCGCCGATCGCCCTCTACATGGGGACGGACATCGTCTCGATCTACATCTTCCTGCAGTTCGTGAGGTCCATCCCCGTCTCACTGGACGAGTCGGCCCGCCTCGACGGCGCCAACGCCTTCACGATCTACCGGAAGGTCATCTTCCCGTTGCTCAAGCCCGCGATCGCGACGGTCGTCATCGTGAAGGGGATCAACGTCTACAACGATTTCTACATCCCCTTCCTCTACATGCCCTCCGAAGACCTTGGCGTGATCTCGACGTCCCTGTTCCGCTTCAAGGGCCCCTTCGGCGCCCACTGGGAGACCATCTCGGCGGGGACGATCCTGGTCATCGTCCCGACCCTGGTCGTCTTCCTGCTCCTGCAGCGGTTCATCTACAACGGTTTCACGCAAGGTGCCACGAAGTGAGGTCCTTCGCCGCCGTAGGACGAGCACCGCTACGGCTGGGCCCCCTTCGCGGCCAGCGCCCCGACCAGCACCGGCGCCACCTGCTCGACCTGCCACTGACGCGCGCCGTGACCCGCCAGCGCGGCCGCCACGGACTCGGTGTCGACTTCCGCGGGCGGCTCCCAGCAAACCCGTCGCACCGTATCCGGTGTGATCAGGTTCTCCTGCGGCATGTTGAGCTGCTCGGCGAGGGCGGAAACGGCGGCCCGCGCCGCCGACAACCGCGCCGCGGCCTCGGGATCCTTGTCAGCCCAAGCGCGGGGCGGCGGAGGTCCCGCGACCGGCTGCCCCGGCTGCGGCAACTGCGCCTCGCTCAGGGCCTTCGCCCGGTCGACGGCCGCCTGCCACTGCTCCAGCTGCCGCTTGCTCATCCGGTGTCCGAAACCGTTCAGCGCGGCGAGCGCGTGCACGTTGGCCGGAAGTGCCAGTGCCGCTTCCACGATCGCCGCGTCGCCGAGCACCTTGCCGGGCGAGATGTCCCGCCGCTGTGCGATCCGGTCCCGGGTCTGCCACAGCTCCCGCACGACGGCCAGCTGCCGCCGCCGGCGCACCTTGTGCATCCCGGACGTACGCCGCCAGGGGTCCTTACGGGGCTCCGGCGGCGGGGCCGAGGCGATCGCGTCGAACTCCTGGCGGGCCCAGTCCAGCTTGCCCTGCCGGTCCAGTTCCTTCTCCAGCGCGTCGCGCAGGTCGACGAGCAGCTCGACGTCCAGCGCCGCGTACCGCAGCCAGGGCTCGGGCAGCGGACGGGTGGACCAGTCGACGGCGGAGTGTCCCTTCTCCAGGACGAAACCGAGGACGCCCTCGACCATCGCGCCGAGGCCGACGCGGGGGAACCCGGCGAGCCGGCCGGCCAGCTCGGTGTCGAACAGCCGCGTCGGCACCATGCCTATCTCACGCAGACAGGGCAGGTCCTGGGTGGCGGCGTGCAGGACCCACTCGGCACCCGACAGGGCCTCGCCCAGGGCGGACAGGTCGGGGCAGGCCACGGGGTCGATCAGTGCGGTGCCGGCGCCCTGGCGGCGCAGCTGCACCAGGTAGGCGCGCTGCCCGTAGCGGTAGCCGGACGCCCGCTCGGCGTCGACGGCCACCGGGCCGGTGCCCGCCTCGAAGGCGGCGATGACCCGGGCCAGGGCGGCCTCGTCCGCGATCACGGGCGGAATGCCCTCACGCGGTTCGAGCAAAGGGATCGGCGCCTCCGTAACAGAAGTTCCGCCGTCGTCCGGAGGGGCGCCTCCGGTGGTTCGCAGTGAGCTGTCTGCTGCGGTCTCGTGGGCGTCGGTCACCTGTCAAGGGTATCCGTGGATGGACAGCGCCCGCCGACGGAACGTTCCGGCGACGGGCACCCGAGGGTCGCAAACCAGTCAGGTCGGGGAAAGAAAAGGGGTTCGCGAGACATGAGAGACGTGAACGGGAACGACGGTTCCTCGTTCACGTGAGCGAATGATCACAAAGGGTCACCGTGGGGCGGTCAGTGGATGATCCCGGTCCGCAACGCCACCGCGACCATCCCTGCCCGGTCGCCCGTGCCGAGCTTGCGGGCGATGCGGGCGAGGTGGCTCTTCACGGTCAGGGCGGACAGGCCCATCGAGACGCCGATCGCCTTGTTCGACTGGCCCTCCGCCACCAGTCGCAGTACCTCGACCTCGCGGCCGGACAGCTCGCGGTAGCCGCCCGGGTGGCTCGGGGCACCCGGGGGGCGACGGTGCAGGCGTGCGGCGGCGGCGCCGATGGGGGCGGCGCCCGGGCGGGTGGGGAGCCCGATGTTGGTGCGGGTGCCGGTGACGACGTAGCCCTTCACACCGCCGGCGAGCGCGTTGCGCACGGCGCCGATGTCGTCGGCCGCGGAGAGGGCGAGCCCGTTGGGCCAGCCCGCGGCGCGGGTCTCCGACAGCAGGGTGAGGCCGGATCCGTCCGGCAGGTGGACGTCGGCGACGCAGATATCCCGGGGGTTGCCGATGCGGGGACGAGCCTCCGCGACGGACGAGGCCTCGATGACATCGCGCACACCGAGCGCCCACAGATGGCGGGTGACGGTGGAGCGGACGCGCGGGTCGGCCACGACCACCATGGCGGTGGGCTTGTTCGGGCGGTAGGCGACCAGGCTTGCGGGCTGCTCGAGGAGAACGGACACCAGGCCTCCTGGGGTGCGGGACGGGGCCGGCTCGTGGGGGGTGAAGCCGGGACGAACCGTGCTTTTCAAGGTCACAGTCGTCTTCGGCACCGAACACGTCCGCCTTTAGAGAATGATCACGAATCGGTGATAACAATCCGTGCAATTCGGACACGCGGTCGATCATTCGAAGGTCGAACGGTTTCGCTCTGGGTCGCTACGCGGTCGAAAGTGGCCGTATCGACAAAGTGATTCGGCCAAGAGAGGTACGCAGGTGTGATCGTCGACAGGCCGGAGTTGACCGCCTCGTGCAAGGTCGATCAGTGCGAGGTCGATCGGTGTGAAATCGATCGGTGTGAGGTCGATCGGCGCGCAGGGTCGATCGTTGAGGGGTGAGGGCCGGGAGGTGCGGGGCCGGTCAGCGGGACTGCGGGTCCCGCCGCTGCGGCAGCGTCACCACCGAGGCGTCTCCTGGCCCGGCCGGCGGCAGCCCGGCGATCTGGGCGAGCAGGTCGCACCAGGAGGCCAGGTGCGCGGCCGTGTCCGGCACCCCGCCCAAGCCCTCGCGCGGCGTCCACGACGCCCGGATCTCGATCTGCGAGGCGGCAGGGCGCTCGGACAGCCCGCCGAAGTAGTGGGAGCTCGCCCGCGTGACCGTGCCGCTCGGCTCCCCGTACGTCAGGCCGCGCGCCTGGAGCGCGCCGGTCAGCCAGGACCAGCACACCTCCGGCAGCAGCGGGTCCGCGGCCATCTCCGGCTCCAGTTCCGCGCGCACCAGCGTCACCAGCCGGAACGTGCCCCGCCAGGCGTCGTGCCCGGCCGGGTCGTGCAGCAGCACCAGCCGGCCGTCGGCCAGGTCCTGGTCGCCGTCGACGACCGCGGCCTCCAGCGCATAGGAGTAGGGGGCGAGCCGTTTCGGCGGGGGAGTCGGCTCGACCTCGATCTGGGGGCGCAGCCGCGCCGCCCTGAGCGCCTCGACGGCGGCCCGGAAGGGCAGCGGGGCGGTGTCCGCCTCCCGCCGGTCTTTCTCGGTGTCCTTCGCTTCGTCCATTCCGCCAGCGCCGTCCGACAGTCGTCCCTGAGCCGCAGCCATGCGGGAAGATTACGGGGACCTGAGCCCGGGTGCCGGGCTAGACACCCCGCGCCTCTCCAGGGGCTGAATCACGCCGCTCGGCGGCGTGCGAAACTTGGCCCGTGAGTGCCAACGACGCCCCCCGGGCCCAGCAGCCGTCCGCCACGTACGACTCCGCCTTCCTCAAGGCCTGCCGGCGCGAGCCCGTACCGCACACCCCGGTGTGGTTCATGCGGCAGGCCGGGCGCTCACTGCCGGAGTACCGCAAGGTGCGCGAGGGCATTCCGATGCTGGAGTCCTGCATGCGGCCGGAACTCGTCACCGAGATCACGCTCCAGCCGGTGCGCCGGCACGGCGTGGACGCGGCGATCTACTTCAGTGACATCGTCGTCCCCCTCAAGGCCATCGGCGTCGACCTCGACATCAAGCCGGGCGTCGGCCCGGTCGTCGAGCGCCCGATCCGCACCCGCGCCGATCTCGCGCAGCTGCGTGACCTGACCCCCGAGGACGTCTCGTACGTCACCGAGGCCATCGGGCTGCTCACCCGGGAGCTCGGCGCCACGCCCCTCATCGGCTTCGCCGGCGCCCCCTTCACCCTCGCCAGCTACCTCGTCGAGGGCGGCCCCTCCCGCACGTACGAGAACGCCAAGGCGATGATGTACGGCGACCCCGAGCTCTGGGCCGACCTGCTCGACCGCCTCGCCGGCATCACGGCGGCGTTCCTGAAGGTGCAGATCGAGGCGGGCGCCTCCGCGGTCCAGTTGTTCGACTCCTGGGCGGGCGCCCTGGCCCCGGCCGACTACCGGCGCTCCGTGCTGCCGGCGTCGGCGAAGGTCTTCGACGCCGTGGCCGGTTACGGCGTCCCGCGCATCCACTTCGGCGTCGGCACCGGCGAGCTGCTCCCGCTCATGAGCGAGGCCGGCGCGGACGTCGTCGGCGTCGACTGGCGCGTCCCGCTGGACGAGGCCGCCCGCCGCGTCGGCCCCGGCAAGGCGCTCCAGGGCAACCTCGACCCGACCGTGCTGTTCGCGCCGACGGAGGCCGTCGAGGCGAAGACCCGGGAGGTCCTGGACGCGGCGGCGGGCCTGGACGGCCACGTCTTCAACCTCGGCCACGGCGTCATGCCGTCCACGGACCCCGACGCGCTGACCCGGCTGGTGGAGTACGTCCACACACGGACGGCCCGCTGACGAGGGCTGCCTTCCCTCAGGGGCCGGGCTCGTACGCGAGCTGCCTGACCTCGAGCGCGCAGCGCCTCACTCCGACGAGTTAACCCGGTGTTTCAGGAGTGGTGGTCGATCACCACCGATGAGCCGCTAGGATCACGGCATGGTTACGGCTTGGTCGCTCTGGCGCAGCGTCAGGACCCGCTCCGGTGCGGGTCCGCTGTTGCGCGTGCCGGCCTTGGCCGTGCTCCTGTTCGGTGTCCTCATCACGCACGGCGTTCATGTGGAGAGTGCCCAGGGGCATCTCTCCACCAGCGCAATGGTTCCCGCCGCATCGCCGGCCGACGGTGTCGGCCAGGCGGCCGTCGCGCCGGCGCCGCCGTTCGCCGGGGAAACCGACGATCACCGCGGCGGCCATGAGCCGTCACATCCTGGCGAGCACTGCGTGTCCGGGCAACCCCCGCAGGGTTCAGCTCTGGCAGGGCCCTGCTTCACACCGTCGGTTCGCGGATCGTCCAGTTCCTACGACGCCCCAACTGTTCGAGGCGCGACCGCTGGTGGCCGCATGGACGGTGCGTCTCCCGTGGCTCTGAGAGCAGCCTCCGTGGTGCGGCAGGTCTAGGAGGACGGAGCTCCTCTCACCGGCCTGCCGGGTGTCACCGGTTCGGCTGGTACCGCGCGACGGGCGTCCTGTCCCTTGATCATGACCGGGCGTCATGTTCGTCGAAGCCGTCCTGCCCCCACCCATGCCTGCTCCTCGCTCCGCCCTGCCGGAGACGTGGCAGCAGCGCGGAGGACCTGTGCCGACACATTTCCCTACGCTCACACATGCCCCATCGGCCTTCCGCGGCTCTCCCTTATGGCGCCGACTCGTCTCGGCGGTCCGCGGCGTCCTCGTGATGGCACTCCTGCTGTGCGCCGTGCATGGCGTGTCTCAGGAGACGCACGAGGCGGTTTCCGCGCCTGCCGGATTCTCGGCGACGGCCGCGGGCGGGGACCCTCATGGGCCCCACGCTCCCCATGGGGCCGAGGACTGTGCGGCGGATGTGATCGTGCGGACCGCGGCCCAGCCGACCGAGGAACTTGCCCTCGGCGCGATGGCCGTCGCCGTACTGTTCGCGGTGTCCGCGGTGGTGGGCAGGCCCCTCGTACGGCCGGGGTTTCGCAGACGCCGCAGCGCACGCACTGGCCGCGTGGCGCTCGTCGTCACATCGCGGTGGCGGATCTAGACCGCTCGCTCGCAGCCGACCGACGTCGCGGCTGCCGCGTGCCCATGGCCCGGACGCGGACGCATGGTCCGCCCCATGGCCAGGACGCGCGAGATGAACCCGCACCGGTAATTCATCGAGCGAGAGTGAACACACAGACATGCAGTCATTGACCAAGGCCGCGATCCCCTCGGGCCAGGCCGCCCTGTCCGGGCTGGTGGGCAACACCCCGCTGCTGCGGGTGTCGGAGCCGCTGGCCCCGGCCGGGCGTGGCTTCTGGGCGAAGCTCGAAGGGTTCAACCCCGGCGGCATCAAGGACCGTCCGGGGCTGCACATGGTGGAGCGGGCCCGGGCCCGTGGTGACCTGCGGCCCGGCGGGCGGATCATCGAGTCCACCAGCGGGACCCTGGGCCTGGGGCTGGCGCTGGCCGGCATGGTGTACGGCCACCCGGTCACGCTGGTCACCGACCCAGGCCTGGAACTGTCCATGACCCGGCTGCTGACCGCGTACGGCGCCCAGGTCAACGTCGTCTCCGAGCCGCACCCCACGGGCGGCTGGCAGCAGGCTCGCCGCGACCGCGTGCAGCGGCTGCTGGAGCAGGACCCCGGCTCCTGGTGCCCGGACCAGTACAGCAACCCCGACAACGTCGCCGCCTACACCCCGCTGGCTCTTGAACTCGCCTCCGAGATGGGCCACATCGACGTACTGGTGTGCAGCGTCGGTACCGGGGGCCATTCGGCCGGTGTCTCCCGGGTCCTGCGCCAGCTCTATCCGGAGCTGACCGTCGTCGGGGTGGACACGACCGGTTCGACGATCTTCGGCCAGCCCGCACGGCCCCGGCTGATGCGTGGGCTCGGCTCCAGCATCCACCCCCGCAACGTCGCCTACGAGAACTTCTCAGAGGTGCACTGGGTCGCCCCGCACGAGGCCGTGTGGACGTGCCGCCGACTGGCCGCCTCCCACTACGCCACCGGCGGCTGGAGCGTCGGCGCGGTCGCGTTGGTGGCCGGCTGGCTGGCCCGGACGATGCCCGCGGACGCACGGATCGTCGCGATCTTCCCCGATGGCCCCCAGCGTTACCTGGGGACGGTCTACGACGACGACTACTGCGTCGCCCACGGCCTGCTGAACTCCCCACCGGCGCCCGAACCGGAACTGATCGGCCGCTTGGACGAGAAGGAGGTCACCCGCTGGACCCGGTGCACCACCGTCGTCGATCCCCTCACTCTGCAAGGCGCTCAGGACGTGTCGGACGCCGAGTCCGGCGCTTCGGAGGAGGACCGGTGAAGGGGCTGTTCACCCAGGTCCGCTCGTACGACCGCAGCGTCCGGCTGTTGATGGTCAACCAGTTCACCATCAACCTCGGCTTCTACATGCTGATGCCGTATCTCGCCGCCCACCTCTCCGGCACCCTCGGCCTGGCCGGCTGGATCGTGGGACTCGTCCTCGGCGTACGGAACTTCAGCCAGCAGGGCATGTTCCTGGTCGGCGGCACGCTCGCCGACCGGCTCGGCTACAAGCCGATGATCGTCGCCGGGTGCGTGCTGCGCACCCTCGGCTTCGCGACGCTCGGACTGGTCGACTCCCTGCCTGCCCTGCTCGCCGCCTCCGCGGCAACAGGGCTGGCCGGTGCGCTGTTCAACCCGGCCGTACGGGCGTACCTCGCGGCCGACGCGGGGGAGCGCAGGGTCGAGGCGTTCGCCTTGTTCAACGTGTTCTACCAGGCCGGTATCCTGCTCGGCCCGCTGGTGGGCATGGTGCTGACCGGGGTGGACTTCCGCGTCACGTGCCTGGTGTCCGCCGCGATCTTCGCGCTGCTGAGCGCCGTACAGATCCGCGCGCTGCCCGCCCGAAGGTCCGAGGACACCGGGCGGCAGGACGGCGACGGCGATCAGGGCGTACTCGCCCAGTGGCGCGGCATCCTCGCCAACCGGCCGTTCCTGCTCTTCTCCGTCGCGATGATCGGTTCGTACGTCCTGTCCTTCCAGGTCTATCTGGCGCTGCCCTTGGAGGTGCGCCGGCTCGGCGGTGACGGGGAGTCCGGCACGGCGGCGGTGGCGGTGCTCTTCGCCGTCTCCGGGCTGAGCACGATTCTCGGGCAGACGCGGGTGACGGCGTGGTGCAGGGCGCGGTACGAGCCGGGACAGGCGCTCGTGCGGGGGCTGGCGGCGATGGGGCTGGCCTTCGTGCCCCTGCTGCTCGCCACCGCCGTGCCGGTACCGGAGTCCGGGATCGGGCTGTGGCTGCTCGCGGCGGCACCGCCGACGCTCGCCGCGCTGCTGCTGGCCCTCGGCACGATGATCGCCTACCCGTTCGAGATGGACACCATCGTCCGCCTCTCCGGTGACCGTCTCGTCGCCACTCACTACGGGCTGTACAACACGATCTGCGGCATCGGTATCACCGTCGGCAACCTGGGCACGGGCGCCGCGCTCGACGCCGCCCGCGCGGCCGGGATGCCCGCACTGCCCTGGATCACGCTGTGCGCGCTCGGCCTGGCCTGCGCGGCCTCCCTGTACGGCCTGCACCGCACCGGCCGACTGGCGGCGCCGGCCTCCGAGCCGCTGGCCGCGACCGTCTGACCCGACGGCCCTCCGGCCCGGGGGCGGGGCACCGCACGGTGCCCCGCCCCCACGGCCCCGCGGCAGCGGCCAGGTTCCCGGGTGTCAAAGACGCCCCCGCCGGAGGAGTACACCGCCTGTGCGGGTGTTCGTCAGGCGGCGGCCCGCGGCAACTCCTCCAACGGTTGCCGCAGTGCGTTGCGGTAGGCCGCGAGGCGGTTCGTTCGGCCGATGGTCAAGGCTCCGACCAGTCGGCCGGCCCGATGGTAGGTGATGTCGAGGCGGCGGGCTTCGAGGTCGTACTCGACGACGCGGGCCTCGTCCGCCGCGGCAGGCAGGCCGACTGAGCGGACCTTGACGCCGTGCAGGTCCGACCAGAAGGACGGCACGCCCGTGTAGGGCTGTGGGGCAGCCGGGTTGAGGAGCGTGTGCGCGGCGGTGGCCGACTGTTCCACGGCGTTGGTCCAGTGGCCCAGCGCCAGTGCGGTGCCGTCGGCCAGCGGTTGCGGCACCTTGGCGACGTCGCCGGCGGCGACCACACCGGGCACCACCGTTCCGTCGGTGCGCAGGGCGCGCAGATACGGATCGCAGCGCACGCCGCCCTCGATGGCGAGGCCGGATCCGGTCAGCCAGCCGGTGGCGGGGACCGCTCCGAGGGCCAGCACGGCGCTGTCGGCGGGCAACTCGGTGCCGTCGGAGAGGCGGAGGCCGGTGATCCGGCCATCGGCCGACGAGCGGAAGTCCGTGACCGTGGTGCCGGTCCGCAGGTCGATGCCCGCCTCGCGATGCAGCGCGGCCATGAAGGCGCCGCCCTCGGCGCCGATGGCGCGTTGCAGCGGCTGGGCACCCGCCTCGACCAGCGTGACGTCGAGACCCCGGCCACGGGCAGCGGCGGCGATCTCGCCGCCGAGGAAGCCCGCCCCCACCACGACGAGCCGCCGCCCCGGCACGAGTTCGGCCCGCAGCGCCAGCGCGTCGTCCCGCCCGCGGAGGGTGAACACACCCCGTGGCGGTGCCGGCCGGTCCGCGGGCCAGCCGCGCGCGGTCGAACCGGTCGCGATGAGCAGCCCGTCGAAGGGCAGGTGCGTCCCGTCGGACAGGGTGACGGTCCTCGTGCCCTCATCGAGGCGGACCGCCGGCCCGCCGAGCAGCCAGCGGGCCTCGAGATCCCCGGACAGCGGCAGTTCGGCGCCCGGGGGCGGCCCGTCGGAGGTCAGGACCTGCTTCGACAGCGGCGGGCGGTCGTACGGCCGGTGGGGTTCGTCGCCGACGATGGTCAGCGCACCGGTGAAGCCCTGGGCGCGCAGGGCCTCGGCCGTGCGCAGTCCGGCCAGGGAGGCACCCACGATGAGCAGTCCGCGGGGGTCGGTGCGGCTCACGGGGCGGCCGGACCGACGGTGATGGCGCGCACCGGGCAGACGGCGGCGGCCTTCTCGGCCTTGTCACGCAGGGCCTCGGACGGCCCGGCGTCGTACACGAGGTAGTCCTCGTCGTCGAAGGAGAAGATCTCGGGCGCCGCGAAGACGCACTGCCCGTGGCTCTCGCAGAGGTTCATGTCCACGGTGATCTGCATGTCTGGCTCCGTTGCGGGGTGCAAGGTCGAGTAAGGGGGCCGGTGCCGCTCAGGCCACCGGCGGGTTGAAGCGCGAGTAGCCGGGCGCCGTCCAGCGCAGGGGCGAGGCCGCCGAGATCTCCCGTACGGCCTCGACGGAGAACTCCACCAGTCGTTGCGCGCCGGGAATCGGCGCGACCTCCTCCGCGTCCCACACGATGCGTGCGGTGCCGGTCAGCTGGAGCGAGGAGCCCGTTTCCCAGTCGGGGACGACGATGCCCGCGGCCGGGTTGAGCAGCAGGTTGCCGAGCGTGAGGAACATGGCGTTCCCCGCGTAGTCGGGCCAGCGCAGCAGCGTCGGGGAGAGAACCCGTACGAAACCGGGGTTTCCGCCGCGGTGCGAGGCGTCCGCGTCGCCCCGGTCGGAGGCGGTGGCGATGAAGAAGGTGTCCGCGGCGCTCACCGCCCGGAGCTGGGCGGCGCTGAGTTCCGTGCCTTCGGTGACGGTACGGGCCCCGGCCGCCATCGCCTCCTCGGTCGGCGGCAGGGCGTGGTGGTCGCGCTTCTGTATGTACTTGGGGCAGTTGGCGATGACCTGGTCGAGGTCGACGCGCAGGCCGCCGCCGTCCCGGACGGCCCTGCCGTTCATCCGCATCCGGCGCCGGGTGGCGGGCTCGATGGCGATCATCCCGATCCGGGCCGGACCGTCGGCCCCGGCTTCCGCCAGTACCGCTGACAGCGGGTCCTCCCGGATCGGGAGCGCGTCGATGACGAGGGTGCGGGGGTCGGGCACCCGGAGGAACCCGGGTGCCCCCGTCAGCTGGGTGGCCCAGACGCGGCCCGCGCGATCGGTGCTCCCCACGACGATCATCGGCTGTTCGGCGAGGAATTCCGCCGCGACCGCGGGGACGGAGTCGCCGATGCCGCCGAGGGAGAAGTGTGCCTGGTCGGTGAGAGCCGCACGCTTCTGCACCGCGATCTCACCGCTGTGATACGTGGCCACGGCGTTCCTTTCCGAAGGGTCCGAAGTGTGGGCGGCGACCGATGTGGGGTGTGGTCGCTTCCTAGAAGAAGCCGCAGGTCGGCGTGCCGGTGGTCGGGGCGTCGGCCGGGTCGGCCCCGGTGGGGGCGTAGACCTCCAGACGGATGCCGTCGGGGTCGGTGAAGAAGATGCCGCCGGAGGTGGCGCTCTCGCCGTGCGGCACGACGCCGGCGTAGTTGAACTCGGCGCCCAGGCCGCGCAGCACCTCTTCGGTGGCCCTGACCTCTTCGATGGTGTCGACCTGGAAGGAGAGGTGGTGCAGGCCGGCCCGGTCCGCGGCGAAGGCGGTGCCGCTCTGCTGCCAGAGGGTGACGAGCAGGCGGGAGCCGCGGCCGAGGAAGGCCCAGCGGCGGCCCTCGTCCTTGCCTTCGGCCATGACCTCGAAGTCGAAGACCTCGCGGTAGAAGGGCAGGGAGCGGTCCAGGTCCGTGACGTTCAGTCCGACGTGGCCGGTCTGCAGGTTGGGTGCCTTGCTCATCGTCAATCACATGCCTTCTGTAGGGGCCACGAGGCGTTCCCGTAACCGTTGAAAATGAAGTTAGTGGTTAGGTTGACGATCGTCAACCGGTGATCAAGGAATGACCGGTTATCGTTGGTGGGGTGATTCCGTCCGTCTCCGCCCCGCAGGAAGGACCTGGCCTGTGCCGTCGCCCACCGAGGCCGACCCCCGGCCGCTGACCGGAGAGCCCCTTTCCATCGACCTGCTCAACACCCGGTGGATCGACGCCGGGGGCCGCCACGACCTGCTCGACTCCGTCGCCGGCCTGGCCGTGTGGCTGGGCAGCCCCCCGGTCCGCCAGAGTCTCGGCGACCGTCCCGTACCGGCCGACGAGAGCACCCTGGAGCGGCTCCTTCAGGCCCGCACCGCCCTCGACAAGGCGGTCACGGCCCTGCACCACCCGGCCCCGGGCGCCGCGACCGCCCTCAACGACGTTCTGGCGCACGGCCTGGTCCGCCACCTGCTGCGTCCCGACGGCCGGCCCGACACCGTGGTCGAGGTGGACGAGCCGTCCTGGCTGCCGGCCTGGTCGGCGGCCGAGAACTTCCTGCGGCTGCTCGCCGACCGCCCCGACCGGATACGCCCCTGCTCCAACGACGAGTGCGTGCTGCACTTCTACGACGTCTCGAAGAACGGAACCCGGCGCTGGTGCTCGATGGCGGGCTGCGGCAACCGCGCCAAGGCCCGCCGCCACTACGCCCGTCAGAACCCTCTCTGACCGGCGCGCCGCGACAGGCCCGGGCGGTGGCCGGCCGGGACGCGTACGCCGAAGGGCCCGGGCCTCGTGAACATCCGAGGCCCGGGCCCTCGCACACGGCCCGACCGGCGGGCCGCGTACGGTGTGACCGGCCGCAGCGCGAGAGGAACGGCGAGATCAGCCTCCGTGGGGCTCCCGCACGTCGATGCGGTGCTCGACGCCGCCCGCCACCCGCTCCCTCAACTCGGCGCGGCGTACCTTCCCCGAAGTGGTACGCGGCAGGGACGGCACGAACTCGATCACCCGCACCCACTTCTCGGGCGGCAACTGCGCCCGCACCCGCTCCAGGATCCCCTGCGCCGTGCCGGGCCCGGCAGGGTGGTCCGCCGTGGGGACCACATAGGCCTTGGGCGCCCACAGGCCCACCGGATCGGGCACCGGCACCACGGCTGCGTCGGCCACCGCCGCGTGGCGCAGCAGCACGTCCTCCAGTTCGCGCGGGGAAATCCGGTGGTCGAACGCCTTGAACATGTCGTCGGCGCGCGCCAGATAGGTGAGCGCGCCGTCCGGGGTACGCAGCGCGAGGTCCCCCGTGTGGTAGTAGCCGTCGGCGAACGCCTTCTCCGTACGGGCCTCGTCTCCCACGTAGCCCCGCATCAGACCCAGCGGGCGATCCGTCAGGTCAAGGGCGGTCTGCGACGACCGTGTCTCGCTGCTCCTCATGGACTGTCCCTCCCGGAGCCGGCTGAAGATCCTCGGCCGTGCCCGGACCGCCGGCGTCGACCGGTGGCCGGAGGCGGCCGGTGACGTGCTGCCCGGCGGCTACCGGGCGAACGTCGAGCGGATCGTCCTCGTCCAGGTCGAGGCGTACGACTGGGACTGCGCCCAGCACATCGAACCCCGCTACACCGCGGCCGAGTTGGATGACGCGCTCAAGCCCGTCCGGCAGCGCATCGCGCATCTGGAGCAGGAGAACGCCAGGCTGTAGCAGGCCCTCCGGTCACACCCCCGGTCCCATGCGCACTGAGCCCACCGCGGTCCGTACGCCGTCCTTCGCCGCGCACCCGGGGATGGCACGAGCCTTCCCCGGGGGCCGGGCGACGCTCGGACTGATCGCGCCCCTGGAGTCGTTCGCCGGTGACCTTCCCACCGTGACGGACCATCTGGAGCTCGCCCGCGTCGCCGAGGACCTGGGCTTCGCGTCGTTGTGGCTGCGCGATGTCCCGCTCCTCGTGCCCGGCCCGGGGGACGGCGGACAGCTCTACGACCCCTGGGTGTACCTGGGCGCACTGGCCACCGTCACCCGGCGCATCACCCTCGGCACGGCCAGCACCGTGCTCCCCCTGCGTCACCCCGCCCATGTCGCCAAGGCCGCGGTCTCCGTCGACCACCTCACACGGGGACGGATGCTGCTCGGCCTCGCCGCCGGGGACCGCCCCGCCGAAGTACCCACCTTCGGCCTGGCCGGAGCGGATATCGGAGCACGGCTGCGCGACGGCTGGGACTACCTCCGCCACCTCACCGGACGGTCCACCGCCGGATACGCGTCACCACTCGGAGACCTGGCACCCGGCGTGGAACTCGTACCGAAACCGCTCCACGGCCGGTTGCCGATGCTGATGACCGGCCGCGGCGGGCTGCCACTGGAATGGACCGCCGAACACGCCGACGGCTGGCTCTACACCGCACTCACCCCCGAACAGCAGCGTATGAACACCGCCCGCTGGCGCCGCCTCACCGGCGAGCCGGGCGCGCCCGGCGCCAAGCCGTACGCCCAGGCCGGCTACCTCGTCCTTCACGACAACCCCCGCTCAGCGCCCCGGCATCTTCCCCAGGGCTGGTCCATGGGACGCGAACCGCTCATCGACGGCATCTCGCTCACCACGACGATCACCCCCGAGGGCCTGGGGCACGACCCGGCCGAGCGTGCCGCGCACCTGGCCGGCATTCTCGACGCGTACATGGCCTCGGGCGGTTTCCACATGAACGTCAACGTCCTGGACCGGGCGACGCTGGAGGACGCCATGGAACACCCGGAGAAGTACCCGGAGCTGACGGTCCGGGTCTCCGGGTACGCGGTCAACTTCGTCCGCCTGACCCGCGAGCAGCAGCTCGACGTGATCAGCCGCACCTTCCACGGATCACTGTGAACACCACCGTCGAGCCGGTGACGGGCCGGATCCACTCCTGGGACCTGTCCACGGGAGTGGACGGTCCCGGGACCAGGTTCGTGCTCTTCCTCAGCGGCTGCCCGCTGCGCTGCCTGTACTGCGCCAACCCGGACACCTGGCACATGCGCGACGGCAAGCGGACCACCGTCGACGAGGTGCTGGCCGAGATCGAGAAGTACCGGCCCTTCATCACCACCGCCGGCGGGGGAGTGACCCTCACCGGCGGCGAGGCGCTGCTGCAGCCCGCCTTCACGGCCGCGGTCTTCCGCCGCTGCAAGGAACTCGGCCTGCACACCGCCCTCGACACCTCCGGCTTCCTCGGCGCCCGCGCGACCGACGAACTGCTCACCGACACCGACCTGGTCCTGCTGGACATCAAGTCCTTCGACGTCCGCACCTACCGGAAGCTGACCGGAGGAGACCTCTCCCCGACCCTGGACTTCGCCACCCGCCTGGACCGGCTCGGCGTCCCGGTGTGGATCCGTTACGTCCTCGTTCCCGGGTGGACCGACGCCCCGGCGGCCGTCGACGGCCTGGGCGCGTTCCTGGCCGGGCGGGGCAACGTCGACCGGGTGGACGTCCTGCCGTTCCACAAGCTCGGCGCCCGCAAGTACGAGGCGCTGGGCATCCCCTTCCCGCTGCGCGACACACCCGCGCCGGGACCCGACCTGACGGAGCGGGTGCGCGAGCAGTTCCGGGAGCACGGCCTTCGGGCACTGTGACCGAGGAGCGCGAGCGAGGTGCCGCGAGTACGTGCCGGAGTACGTCCGCGAGTGTGACGCGGGCCGGGCTCCACTGCCTCGTACACGTCCACGAGTCCGGCTCTGCGCAGCTCGCCGATCAGCCGCCTGATCACCACGGGGTGGTGTTCGCGCTGGTCGCGATGTGCTCGGAGGTGCGGTGATTCCTGAAGGCCGCGTCTGCCCCGCGGGTCAGGGATACCGGGTGTTCAGAAAGATCCCGTTGAGGCGCGAGTCGAGGACGTGGACCTGCTCGCGGCCGAAATCCCTCTTCGGCGGGTCTACCGTACCCGGGTACACGGCCGAGCCCCAGTTGTTGTTCGTCTCTATCTTGTGGACGGTCCAGGCCGGGTCGTTCGGGCTGAACCCCACATAGCCTTGGCCGCTGAGGCAGGAGGTGTCCCCGTCAGCGAACGTGACCTTCAACGATCCGGCCGGGGCCATCCAGCAGAACGCC
This sequence comes from Streptomyces sp. NRRL S-455, assembly GCF_000717875.1. Lineage (GTDB taxonomy): Bacteria > Actinomycetota > Actinomycetes > Streptomycetales > Streptomycetaceae > Streptomyces. Next base: position 47,102 of record NZ_JOCT01000033.1, on the reverse strand, counting down.
CAGTAGTCCGCGGACGGCTGCTGCTGCGCGGCCGTGGCCGGGGAAGCCGCCCCCGCAGTCACCACCGCGGCGGCGGCAACCAGGGCAGCGGACAGCCGTCGGAGCATCGAAGAACTCATGATCCCTCTCATCTGGCTATTGCTGTCTCACTGATGTGGCAACCCGTACCCTGCCGGCGCTTTTCGCCCCGGTGCGGGATACGGAGCGCGTCTCTGACGGTAGGCGCCCGCAAAGGGCCGACGTGCCGCTGGGATCCCTCTATGGACACAAAGTCACACCCTTTCGACATGCGGGCGCACATCTCCCACGCTCCGGGCACACTCGATACGGGATCTTCCGCCTTCACCACAGGGCGTCTGCGCCACCAGAACCCGTCCGGGCGACCTGAGGGATCGGGGCCCGGACTGAAATTCAGCCGTGGTGAGACCGGTACTCCGCGGAGCCTGGCGCTCTGTGGACGTAGGCCGGGACGTTGCCGGCGCCGACGCCCAGGGCGGGCTTGCCGGCCGAGTAGGCGGCCTTGACCATGGCGTTGCCGCCGGTGGCCAGGATCAGCGAGACGCCCGGGTGGCGCATGAGCGTGCCGGTCGCCTCGACCGACGGGGTCTCGATCCACTGGACGCAGTGCTCCGGAGCGCCCGCGGCGACGGCCGCGTCGCGCACGACCCGGGCCGCCTCGGCACTGCACCGCTGGGCGGAGGGGTGGAAGGCGAACACGACCGGATTGCGGGTCTTCAGCGCCATCAGCGCCTTGAAGATCGTGGTGGAGGTCGGGTTGGTGACCGGAGTGATCGCGCACACCACCCCCACCGGTTCCGCGATCTCGACCATGTCCTCGATGTCGTCACGGGCGATGACACCGACGGTCTTCATACCTCCCATGCTGTGCGTGACGTGTTCGCACGCGAACATGTTCTTGGCCGCCTTGTCCTCGAAGACACCGCGTCCGGTCTCCTCCACCGCCAGGCGGGCCAGTGCGGTGTGCTGGTCCAGGGCGGCGACCGACGCCTTCCTGACGATGTGGTCGACCTGCTCCTGCGTCAGATCCTCATAGTCGGCGAGAGCCTTGAGCCCGTTCGTGACCAGCCGGTCGACGGCGATGACGGTCTCGGACGGCTCGCCGCCCGGGGCGGCGGGGCTGGTTCGGGCGTCCTGTCGGGTCATGAGGGTTGTGCCTCCATCGTCGAGGTCGTAGGCCGGAAGTCCGGCAGCCTGCCGTGCGGGAGCGGCACCGCGGGCGCCGGTACCGCTCCCACCGCCACCGTCCCGCGGACGGGAGCCGCCCCCCAGGCGTCGAAGGTCCCGGTCCGGGCCCGACCGGCCCGGGTCGCCGGGGCCGGTCGGGGTCACCGCTCGGAAAGCCAGTGGCGGGCGATCCGGGAGGAGTGCTTCTCGGGCGGGCGGGTGTCGTCGTCACGGAAGGTGAGGCCGTTCAGCACACCCACCACGCCGTCCACCCGCCAGGTCAGCCGGACCGCCACCGGGATGTCGCTGCGGCGTTCCAGGCGTCCCTCCAGCGTGGCCGTGCCGTCGTGGACCGAGACGAGGACAGTGTGCGGCGGCAGGCACATGGCGTGGGTCAGTACCTCGTCGATGATCTCCTGACGGATCTCCGCCTCGGTGCGCAGGAAGACCCGCAGCAGGTCACGGCGGGTGGCGATGCCGATCAGGCGGTGCTCCTCGTCCACCACGGGCAGCCGTTCGATGCGGTGACGCTCCATCACTCGCGCCGCGGCCGCGACGCGTTGCTCCGGGTGCACGGTGATCGCGGGTGTCGTCATCAGCTGCCCGGCGGTCATGGCGCGGGCCTTGGCCGCCGCGACACGTGCCGTGCGGCGCAGTGCCGGCAGCCGGAAGCGCCCTTCCCGGCCGCGCTCGGCCTGCGCCGCCTGCCGGTGCACCAGGTCGGTTTCGGAGATGACGCCGAGGACCTTGTCGTCGGAGTCCACCACCGGCAGGCCGCTGATCCGGTGCCGGGCCAGGAGCTGTGCCACGTCCTTGAACGGTGTGTCCTGGTACGCCTGGATGACGTCGGGGGTCATCACTTCGCCCACCTTGCGGGTCTTCACGGCAGTTCCCTTCTCCGCTGGTGCCTGTGGAGGGCCACCGGTCTTCCCTGCGTACGGCCGCTCCGGGCCGGCCCGTATCCCCGTCGGGCCTTGTGGTGCGCGGTGGGCATCGGGAGCCGGGACCCACTTGTGAGGGCGGCCAGACCGCTGCCGCTCTCCCGTTGGACTGTCCCGGGTGGCCGGCCCCCTGATGCCTCTTCAGCCTCCTGCGCACCGGGCTTGAAGGGGCAGGGCCGACCGGTACCGAGCTCCCTGGCCGAAGCGCCCTCTCGTCGGCCGGCCCCCGGGGGGCGGCGGTGATACCGGCCGTCACCCGGGCACGCCGCCGCCGCGGGGAAGTGCCGGCCTGCCCTGGCAGTGGCGCCGTCAGGCCCCGTGCGAAAGAGACCGCTACCCGTGGGAAGGCGGAAACGTGAGAGCAAAAAGGGCCGGTCGGCCCTGGCCGTTCAGTGCTGCATCGCGCAAGATCTGCGACAGGGATGGACCGGTCCCGCCCATGAGAGGCGTGTTCCGGTGCGGGACACGGACGACACAGACGAGACAGAACAGGAGCCGTCGATGGCGGACAGCGAGCGACCCGGTACCGACAACCCGATCCGGGTCTTCTTGCTGGACGACCACGAGGTGGTACGGCGCGGGGTGCGCGACCTGCTGAACGACGAGCCGGACATCGCTGTGATCGGCGAGGCCGGCACCGTCGAACAGGCCCTGGTGCGCGTTCCCGCGCTGCGTCCGCAGGTGGCCGTGCTCGACGTGCGCCTGCCCGACGGCGACGGCGTGACCGTCTGCCGCGAGCTGCGCTCGCGCATGCCGGACCTGTCCTGCCTGATGCTCACCTCGTTCGACGACGAGGAGGCCCTGCTCGACTCGATCATGGCCGGCGCCTCCGGATACGTGCTGAAGCAGATCCAGGGCACGGACCTGGTCTCCGCCGTGCGCGCGGTGGCCGTCGGCCAGTCCCTGCTCGACCCGAGCGCCACCGCCAAGGTGATGGCCCGGCTGCGCCAGAACCAGCAGCCGGAGGAGGAGCCGGACGCCCTGCCGGGGCTCACCGCCCGCGAGCGGGAGATCCTGGCCCTGATCGGCGAGGGCCTGACCAACCGCCAGATCGGCCAGCGGCTCTACCTCGCCGAGAAGACGGTCAAGAACCACATCTCCCGCCTGCTCGCCAAGCTCGGCGTGGAGCGCCGCATCCAGGCGGCGGTCATCGCCACCCAGGCCCAGGACCGGCTGCGGCACGAAGGACACTGAGCCTCCCCACACGGCCCCTACCCGCAGGGCACATGAACGCGGAGGCGGGCATCAACGGCTTCGGCCGCACCGGCCGCGCCGTCGTGCATGGCGGCGCCTCACTGACCGTGGATCCCCGCCTGGCCCGGACACCGCCACACCTCCTCGCCATCACTCGGTCCTTGGGTCACTCGTGCGGGATCACCGCGACCGGCGCCGTGGCGTGATGCAGGACCGTGTGCGTGACGGGTCCGATGCGGGCACCCAGCGGGGTACGCCGGATGCGACGGCCGACGACGACCAGCGACGCTTCCCGGGCGGCGTCCACCAGATGGTCGCCGGCGCTGCCGGCCGAGGTCTGCTCCACGACCTCCACACCGGGGAACTTCTCGCGCCACGGCGCCAGGACCGCCTCGACGGCGTTCGCCTCCTCACGGGCGAGTTCTGCGTTGAGTACCGGGTCCGGGGGAAGCCCGTACGCGAAATAGGGCGGCAGGCTCCATCCGTGCACCACGCGCAGCCTGGCCGAACGACGGGCCGCCGCCTCGAACGCGAACGCGATGACCGCGTCGTCGGGGTGCTGATGGTCCAGCCCCAGCACGACGTCCCGGTACGGCGTGGTGCTCGACGGCCGGCCGTCCGCGTCCAGCCGGTGCTCGTCCTCGGCGCTCACACCGGAGCGTACGAGGACGACGGGGCGGTCGGTGTGCGCGACGAGAGCGAGCCCGACGGAACCGACGAGGAAACCCACGGTGCCGCCGAGGCCTCTGGATCCGATGACCAGCGGTTCGGCGTCCGCGGACGCCGACACCAGCGCCGTCATGGGCGGTTGCGGAACCTGCTGGGAGGTGATCTCGAGGCCGGGGTGGTGCTCGTGCAGCCGCTTGGTCGCCTCGCGCAGGACCTTCCCACCCCAGTGCCGGTGTGCCGCGTTGTCAGGCACCGGCAGGGCGTAGGGCTGCCAGTCCCAGGCATGCACCAGGTGCAGGGGGAGACCACGCAGTTCCGCCTCGCGCGCGGCCCACTCCGCGGCGGCGAGACTCTCGGGGGAGCCGTCCACTCCGACGGTCACGGTACGGGGCATGGCAAGGACCTCCTGGCAGTGAACGGGGCGCCTTCCGCGTCCCGTTGACACGGTGTCAGCCGGAGGCCTCTCGGCAGCAGGGCCGATCGGCCCCACCCGTGGCGGCGTACGGCCCTGACGAACGGGCCGGGGATGTCGGGGGTCGATGGCGCGTGTGCCGCCTCGACCGCGTGCGGGCGGCACCATTCAGAACTCGACTTTGAGGGCGAGCGAGACCATCCTCGTTCGTTCGAACTGGATCTTGAATGTGTTGCTCATGCTCGCTTCGGCCTTCACCTGCCGGCGTCCCAGTGTTGCCTCGAGACCGGCGGCGGTCTTGCAGAACAGATCGAAATCGCGATTCAGCTCGCTGAGCAGATTGACCACGAGCGAAAGACTTGTGGTCACATTATGCGTCCCGTCCCGCTGCTCAATGAAGATTCGCAGGTCTTCGACGTCGCTCGGATCGTACCCATCCAGGACCCCCAGGGCTCCTGCGATCGAAGGCGCGTGGCCTGGCCAGTTCCCTTCCGCCTCGATGGTCAGCTTCAGATCGCGACGTAGATGGGCGGCAAGACGGAGCGAACTCTTCTCCTCGACGGACAGGCTCGCGTTCGACGGCTTCTTGCGCGCCTCTCCGTTCCGTCCGGCCCGTGTCTGAGCGGTGTACTCGTTGTCGACGCTGTACCCGCCTGACTCCGCCCGAGACTCCATGACGTGCAGCGACCTGGCCCCGAGTTCCTTGCATACCTTGAGTGCGAGACGGCACTTCCGCAACGCTGTCCCCTGAATCGCGTTCTCGGCTGCCACATAGCGATAGGCGGTGTCACGATCGCGCACATAGGCCAGGTCAGGATGCAGGACGGTCTCCCGCAACTCGGGGAAGCGCTTCCACCGGCCGAACAGCGGAACCGGCACGATCGTGATGCGATGGTCACGCAGCCGCTCCGGGTCGTCGTCGGAGATGCGAACGAAGTCCTCCAGCGATACGGTCAGCAGCCGATCGGCCAGTTCATCCGGAATCTGCATGTTCCCCATCTGTCTTCTGGTCGATTCGCTTCCTTCTTGTTCTGGCGGCCGCCCATGGGTCTCCCACCATGGCCTTCAGGGCCTGCTTCCCCTCCTCGATCCTCGATCTGGCACCCCATTCCAGAACGGAGCGGAACTTCTCACGATCCACGGTGATCCGGCCGGCGAGCAGTACCTCGGTGATCCGTTCCGTGACCGCGGCCTCCCAACCAGTCGCGGCGTCGGGGCCTTCGACGATCACGACGACACCCTGTGGCCCACTGCCGTCATGCCGGAGCCCGACTGTTGTCTGGATCAGCAGCCAACCCCTGAAGCGAACTGCCAGACCCGGCTCCCCGCGGCGGTGCCGCCCTTCTCGGCCGAGTCGGCCGATCACGTGGATGGCCCGTCGCTTCTCCTCGGGGCTCCGGCGCATCCCGTCGAGCCAGACGAAGGGCGGCTCGCCGCTCTCGTATTCCGCGTAGACCAGCATCAGACGGACGCTCATAGCATCGCCTGGACGACTTCGCTCGCGAGGAGTTCGGCGGATTCGAGAGTGGCGAGGCTGCCGACCACCACCTTGGTCTTTTCGCGCATACTCAGCAGGCTGATGAGGTCGCTGAGTTGCCCGCGCACACGAGTCAGATAGGCGGCCGAGCCCAGCAGATCGTATCGGGGGTCCTTGTCGGCGAAAGTGATGACGAAGATCACCTTTTTGATCTTGGTGCTGTATCTCTTGATACGGGCGACGTCAGCAGCCAGCCGCTCATACGCCTCGGATGCTCCGGGGGCTTCCTCATCCGCTTCGAGATGGGGTGCCTTGATGAGGTAGATGATGTATTGGGCCGCCTCCACGCCGTCTCGGGAGGCGTCGAGGATCTCGTCCATCCCGCTGAAGTCCTTGACGTTCCTGAACTTGAGCGGCTTGTCGACCCAGAGAACCTTCTTCCCGGTGTCCAGCCGGATTCGTCCGATGAACTCGCCCGCTGGGTGGGTCCGGTGCACCGGCTCACCCCACTTGCCCTGCCAGGTGTTCAGCAGAGTGGTCTTGCCGCTCATCCCTTCACCGAGCAAGATGATCTTTGCGGGACGTTTGAGACGACGAACGGCGACAGCCGTCCCGATTGCTCCCGTCAGCACGACGGCACCGACGATCACAGGCAGCGGCAAAGCGTGCTCCTTGCACAAATGAGGGAGCTCAGAGAAGTCTCTCGACGCTCGCCAATCGATGATCAATCAAAGCAGACGGATGAAGATCGATGTCAGGAATCACATAAATCGGTGCCCTCGGCGGCTGTTGGCTTTCGGCTCGCGGGAGATGTTTGTCGAACGCGAGTTCCGACAGGGTCAGGCGTGCATGTGTGCGGGCAACGGCACCGCCCATTCCGCGACCGTGCCGGTGGGCTCGTTCGGGGTGAGGGTGAAGCTGCCGCCGAGGTCGGTGGCGCGCCGGCGGAGGTTGTCCAGGCCGCTGCGGCGGGCGACGGCCGGGTCGATACCGGTTCCGTTGTCGGCGACGCGCAGCCGCAGCCGGCTGCCATCCGTCTCGGCGGCGACCTCGACGGCGGTGGCATGCGCGTGCCGGGCGGCGTTCGACAGCGTTTCCCGCAGCACCGCGACGAGGTGCTCGGCATGGCCGGAGGGCACGTCGGTGTCCAGCAGACCGGACATCCGCAGAGCGGGACTGAAACCCAGCACAGCGGCGGCCTGGTCGGTCTCGGCGAGAAGCTTCGCGCGCAGTCCGCCGCGGCCGTCGGAGCGGTCGCGCTCGTGCAGCGCGTAGATCGTGCCCCGTACCGTCTTGATGGTGTCGTCGAGGTCGTCGACGACCCGCTGGACCCGCTCGGCCACCTGGGGCCGGTCGGAGACGCGGCCGAGTACCGAGTTCAGTGTCAGGCCGGAGGCGAACAGCCGCTGGATGGCCAGGTCGTGCAGGTCCCGGGCGATGCGATCGCGATCGCTCAGCACCAGCAACTGGTCGGCCTCGCGACGGTGCTCGGCGATCTCCAGCGCCAGCGCCGCCTGGTCGGCGAAACCGCTGATCATGGTCATGGTGGAGTCCGAGAACCCGGCCCCGCCGGCCCGGTTGGCGACCTGCAGGACCCCGCGGACATGCTCGCCGCCTCCCAGCGGGAGCAGGAACCCCGGCCCCAGATCGATCAGCGCCGCGGAGCCGCCTCCCGCCTGAGCCTCGCCGGACAGCGCACCGCTGGTGATTCGCTCGTTGGAGTGGTAGACCTTCGCGGCCAGTGTGGTGGCGGCCAGCACCAATCCCTGCACCCGCTCGGCGCCTTCGCCGTCGGCCGCCTCGATCACCAGCTCGTCGCCGCCGTCGAACGGCACCGCCAGCGTCACCAGATCAGCGCCGGACAACTCCCTGACGGTCGCGGCGACTCGGTGCAGCACCTGGTCCGGGTCGGTGCCGGACAACAGGCTGCGGGTCAGTTCGCTGCTCGCCGCCAGCCACCGCTCCCTGCGGCGGGTGTCCTCGTACAGGCGCGCGTTGTCGATCGCGACGCCCGCCGCGGCCGCGAGGGTGCGCAGCACCGCCTCGTCATCGTCGTCGAACTCCGCGCCGCCGCGCTTGTCGGTCAGGTACAGATTTCCGAAGACCTGGTCGCGCACGCGCACCGGCGCGCCCAGGAACGTCGTCATCGGCGGATGGCCTTCGGGGAAGCCCACCGAGTCGGCATGCCGGCCCAGGTCGGCCAGCCGCAGCGGCTCCGGCTCCCTGATCAGCAGGCCCAGGATGCCCTGGCCCTCGGGATAGTGGCCGATGGCGCGGATGGTGTCCTCGTCCATGCCGACCGTGATGAACTGCCGGATCTTCCCTTCCTCACCCAGCACGCCCAGGGCCCCGTACCGGGCGTCCACCAGGGTGACCGCGGACTCGGTGATCCGCCGCAGTACGACGTCGAGATCCAGATCGGTGCCGATGGCGAGGACCGCGTCCAGCAGCGTGTGCACCCGGTCCCGGGCCGCGCGGACCTGCTCCACCTGCGCCTGGAGTCCCTCCAGCAGCTCATCCAGCCGCAACTGGGGTGCCGCCGGACGGCTCCTGCGCTCCTCGGCCGGACTGTCCGCCATCCCCGCTCCTCCGGATCAGGTGTCGCTGGCACCCCTCATCATGCCGGAACGGTCCGCCCTCCACGTGAGCACACCTGTCGAGGCGGTCGCCGGCCCTTGGGCCGGGTCGGCCGTCCTCACCACCCGGGCCGTGCGCGCCTGCCGAACAGCACACCGCGCGGCTCCGGCGGGGGCGGGGTGCCGGGACGCAGCGGCCAGGCGATCAGCATGCCCGCCACAAAACCCGCGACGTGCGCCAGGTAGGCCACGGTCCCCGCCTCGGAGACGCCCTCACCGGACGAGTACACCGCCTGGAGCGCGAACCAGGAGCCGAGGACGAGCCAGGCCGGCAGCCGCAGCGGCAGGAAGATCAGGAAGGGGACCAGGACCCAGACCCGGGCCTTCGGGTACAGCACGAGGTAGGCGCCCAGCACGCCGGCGATCGCCCCGGAGGCGCCGATCAGGGGGCCGGCCGAGCTGGAGTCGGCAAGGGCGAACACATACGCGGCCGCGTATCCGCAGACGGCGTAGAAGAGCAGGAACCGGATGTGTCCCAACCGGTCCTCGATGTTGTTGCCGAAGATCCACAGGAACAGCATGTTGCCCAGCAGGTGCAGCCAGCTGCCGTGCAGGAACATCGCCGTCAGGACGCTGAGTTCCGGGGACTTGTCGTAGGGCGGGGGGCCGACCACGCAGCCGGCTCCCCGCGCACCCACCCCGACGTCGCCCGTGGGCACCAGCCGTGGCATCTGATGGTGGATCAGCTCCCTGGGCACCGCCGCGTAATGGTCCAGGAACGCCTGGAGGTGGCACAGTTCGGCCAGGCTGCTCCCGCCCGTCACGGAGCCGGCCATGCCGGGGGTGAGCAGGAACACGACGATGTTGGCGGCGAGCAGCGCGTACGTCACCCAGGGGGTGCGTCGCGCGGGGTTCACGTCATGGACGGGGATGACCACCTCACACGTGTTCCCATCGAGTCGCCGGTGAATCGGGGACACGGCTGAACACAGTCGTCCAGGTGTGCGTATGTCTCGGCAACCGCCCGCGGCGCGGGGAAGGCGGGTCGCGGGGCCGACGTGAGGAACAGGCGATGAACGACCGAGTTACTCCTCCCATGCACGCACTGCCCGACGGCGAGGCGGAGCTGACGCTGGTGGTGCGGCTGCCCTGGGAGGACGTGGCCCGCCTCGGCCAGGAGGCCGGGCGGCTGGCCTCTCAGATGCGGCGGCCCGTGACGCTGGACGAGGCGGTGAGTCACCGGTTGCGTTCCTCGCGGATCGCGGCGCACGCGAAGCCGGCGGGGGAGCAGCCGCCGGCGGTGACGGCCGCCTCGGCGTCGGTTTCGTCGCTGCCGTCGCGGCCGCCGGCGGAGCAGGCGCGGCAGGCGATCGACCGGATCAACGGGACTGCTGGGACTGCCTAGGCTTTCGCCGCAGGGGTGCGGGTTCGCTGCCGGGTGCGGGGCCGTTGTGGCCGTTCGCGCCCGCGCGGCGGAGCCGCACAGTGATGCAGCCCCGCGCCCCTGGAGGGCATGACCGCACCGCCCTCTACAAGGAACCGCGGACCTTCGCCGCCGCCTTGCGCGCCGCTACCAGGACCGGGTCCCAGACGGGGGAGAACGGTGGGGCGTAGCCGAGGTCCAGGGCCGTCATCTGTTCCGCCGTCATGCCGGCCGTGAGGGCGACCGCCGCGATGTCGACCCGCTTGCCCGCGCCCTCCCTGCCGACGATCTGGACGCCGAGGAGGCGGCCCGTACGGTGTTCCGCGAGCATCTTGACCGTCATGGGGGAGGCGTTCGGGTAGTAGCCGGCCCGGCTGGTCGACTCGATGGTGACCGCCTCGAAACGCAGACCCGCGCGGTGTGCGTCCTTCTCGCGCAGTCCCGTGCGCGCGATCTCCAGATCGCAGACCTTGCTGACCGCCGTGCCGACCACGCCCGGGAACGTGGCGTATCCGCCGCCGGCGTTGGTGCCGATGACCTGGCCGTGCTTGTTGGCGTGCGTGCCCAGCGGGATGTGCCGTTCCTGGCCCGAGACCAGGTCCAGGACCTCGGCGCAGTCGCCGCCGGCCCAGATGTTCTCGTGGCCGCGCACCCGCATCGACCGGTCCGTGAGGAGACCCTCGTGCGTGCCCAGGGGGAGACCGGCCGCCTTCGCGAGGGTCGTCTCGGGGCGCACGCCGATGCCGAGCACGACGACGTCCGCCGGGAACTCCCGCTCCTTCGTCGCGACCGCGCGCACCCGGCCGTCGTCCCCCGTCAGGACCTCGGTGACCTCGGCGTCGTTGACCATCGTGATGCCCAGGCCCTCCATGGCCTCGTGCACCATGCGGCCCATGTCGGGGTCGAGGGTCGACATGGGCTCGCTGCCGCGGTTGACGACCGTCACCCCGTAGCCGCGCTTGATGAGCGCCTCGGCCATCTCCACACCGATGTAGCCGGCCCCGACGACCACCGCGTGACGGCCACTCGTGCCTGCCAGCGTGTCGAGCAGCGCCTGGCCGTCGTCCAGGGTCTGCACACCGTGCACCCCGGGGGCGTCCATGCCGGGCATGTCCGGCCGGATCGGCCGGGCCCCGGTCGCGATCACGAGCTTGTCGTACGACGTCCAGGACTCGGCGCCGGAGTCGACGTCCCGTGCGCGCACCCGCTGCCCGTCGAGGTCGAGCTCCATGACCTCGGTGCGCAGCCGCAGGTCGATGTCCCGCGCGCGATGCTCCTCGGGGGTGCGGGCGATGAGTTCGTCCCGGTCCGGGACGTCGCCGCCCACCCAGTACGGGATGCCGCACGCCGAGTACGACGTGAAGTGGCCGCGTTCGAAGGCCACGATCTCCAGCTCGTCGGGTTTCTTCAGACGGCGTGCCTGCGACGCCGCGGACATTCCCGCGGCGTCGCCGCCGATCACGACCAGTCGCTCCCGTGTTCCCCGCGTGCGGCTCATGCTCATGCGAACACGCTACGGGAGCAAGGCATTTCAGTCCTGCTCACCCTGGGTTCGCGAAGTCCCGGACTCCGGCGCCGGCCGGGCCGTCGGCAGCGGGCCGAGGGCGCTCATGGCGGACGCGGGCGCGGGCGCCGGTCGCGGGCGGCGCGGCAGGCGGGGACGTACGACGCGCAGCCAGAGCAGCGTGATCAGGGCGGCCACCGTCGCGAACGGCAGGAGCGCGCCGAGTGCCACCGCGAGCCAGCGCAGCATCGTCACGAACGCGTTCCAGCCGCCCGCGAGCGCGTCCACGAACCCCGGGTCGTCGTTCTTCTCCGCCTTCTTCACCGGTGTCTCGGACAGCGAGAGGGTGATGGTGGCCAGGCTCGTGCGGTCCTTCAGGGACGCCTGCCGGGCCAGCAGCGCCTCCAGGTCCGCCTGGCGGCTGCTCAGCTCGCCCTCCAGGGTCACCACGTCGCTGAGCTTCGTCGCCTGGTCCATCAGCTCCCGGATCCGGGCCACGCTGGCACGCTGCGACCTGATCCGGCTCTCCACGTCCACGACCTGGTCGGTGACGTCCTGGGCCTTCGCGCTGCGGTCGAGGAGCTTGCCGGCGCCCTCCAGGGCGGTGAGGACCTCCTCGTACTTCTCGACGGGCACGCGCAGCACGACCCGGGTGCGTTCGCGGCCCTCCTCGTCCCGGGTGGTGGTCTCGTCGCCGACGTAGCCGCCGGCGTTCTCGGTGCCGGCGCGGGCCTCCTCCAGGGCCTTCGGGGTGTCCTTGACCTGCACGGTCAGAGACACCGTGCGGATGATGTGGTTCGGCGTGAGCTTCGGCGGCGCGGTCGCCCGGGCACCGCTTCCGGCGCCGCCCGGAGCGGCCTCCTTCGCGTCGGCCTTGGCGTCCCCCTGGGACGCGGCCATTCCGCGGTCGGCCGAGCTTCCGCCCATGTCGCCGCCGCTGCCGCTGCACCCTGTGACCGCGAGGGCCGCGGCCAGCAGGAGGGCGGCCAGGGGCGGTGCGGAACGTCGTGCGGGTCGTTGTGTGCGCATGCGGGCATCCCCCGGGGTCGATTTCGCTGACGCTACTTCGACGCCCGGACCGTGCCGGACGTTTGGCCCGGGACGGTTCCGATGCGGTCACGGTCGGGACTCGTGCGGGACACCGGGCCCCGGGAGCGCTGCCGGTGGGGTCTGAGAGGCTGGGGGCATGCGCGAAGCACGAGAGCACGTCGTCGTCATCGGGGCCGGCATCGCGGGTCTTGCCGCCGCGCACCGGCTGCTGGAGCGAGGGGCGCGGGTGACCGTGCTGGAGGCCTCCGACCGGGTCGGCGGCAAGCTGCTGCCCGGGGAGATCGCGGGCGGCCGCGTGGACCTCGGCGCCGAGTCGATGCTGGCCCGCCGCCCCGAGGCGGTGGCGCTCGCCCGCGAGGTGGGCCTCGCCGACCGCCTCCAGCCGCCCGCCACGGCTACGGCGTCCATCTGGACGCGCGGCGCGCTGCGCCCCATGCCCAAGGGGCATGTGATGGGCGTGCCCGGCACCGCCGCCGCCCTGTCCGGCGTGCTGTCCGACGAGGGCCTCGCCCGCATCGAGCGGGACGCCGAGCTGCCCCGCACGGAGGTCGGCGACGACGCGGCGGTGGGGGAGTACGTGGCGGCGCGCCTCGGCCGCGAGGTCGTCGACCGCCTGGTGGAACCCCTGCTGGGCGGCGTGTACGCGGGCGACGCGTACCGCATCTCGATGCGCTCGGCCGTTCCGCAGCTCTTCCAGGCGGCCAGGGCCCACGCCTCCCTGACGGAGGGAGTCCGCGAGATCCAGGCCAGGGCGGCCGCCGCCCAGCAGACCGGCCCGGTGTTCACGGGCATCGAGGGCGGCGTGGGCACCCTGCCCCTCGCGGTGGCGGAGTCGGTCCGGGCTCGCGGGGGCGAGATCCTCACGCGCACGCCGGTGACGGAGCTGCGCAGGGTGGCTCCGCCGGACGCGGCCGGCGAGCCGGCGGACCTCGGGCGGCCGACCCCGGCCGACGGGGGCCGGCCGCGGGGCGTCGGGCGCATGGGTTCCCCGGTCCCGGGCGACGTGGGTGGGTCGCGGGGCCTGGGGGGCGTGGGTTCGCCGGACCCGGCCGAAGCCGGTGGGGCGCGAGACACCGGACTCGAGGGCGGGTCGGACCCGGGCCGGCCACCGGCCACCGGCCGCGGCCCCGCCGCCACCTCCGCGACGCCGCAGCCGCCCGCGGTATGGCGCGTCGTCGCCGGTGACCGCGTGCTGTACGCCGACGCGGTGGTTCTCGCCGTCCCCGCCCCGGCCGCCGCCCGCCTCCTGCGCACCGAGAGTCCCGAGGCCGCCGCCGGGCTCAGCGGCGTCGAGTACGCCTCCATGGCCCTGGTCACGCTCGCCTACCGCCGGGCCGAGGCGGTCCTCCCCGAGGGCAGCGGCTTCCTGGTGCCGCCGGTGGACGGGCGCACCATCAAGGCCTCCACCTTCGCCTCGCGCAAATGGGGCTGGATCGCCGACGAGAACCCCGGCCTCGTCGTCCTGCGGACCTCCGTCGGACGGTACGGCGAGACGGAGATCCTCCAGCGCGACGACAGCGAACTCGTCGAGGTGTCCCGGCACGACCTGAAGGCCGCGACCGGCCTGGCCGCCACCCCCGTCGCCACCCGCGTCACCCGCTGGGACGACGGCCTGCCCCAGTACCCCGTCGGCCACCACGCCCGCGTGGCCCGTATCCGCGAGCACGTCGCGAAGCTCCCGGGGCTCGCCGTGTGCGGTGCCCCGTACGACGGCGTCGGCATCCCGGCCTGCATCGCGAGCGCGTACGCGGCCGTGGACCAGATCCAGGGTGACCTGCGCGGTGTGCAGGAGCTCACCGCCCACCCGGTGCAGAGCCTGCACGGCGGAGCGGGAGAATGAGGAGCATGAGTGACGACGCCTCCACCCCGGCCTCCAGCACCGCGCCCGACCGCATCCCGAACAAGGGCAAGCTGGCCAAGGACCTCAACGAGGTCATCCGCTACACGCTCTGGTCCGTCTTCAAGCTGAAGGACGTCCTGCCCGAGGACCGCACCGGGTACGCCGACGAGGTCCAGGAGCTGTTCGACCAGCTCGCCGCCAAGGACGTCACGATCCGCGGCACGTACGACGTCTCCGGCCTGCGCGCCGACGCCGACCTCATGATCTGGTGGCACGCGGAGACCAGCGACGCGCTGCAGGAGGCGTACAACCTCTTCCGCCGCACCAGGCTGGGCCGGGCGCTCACGCCGGTGTGGTCGAACATGGCGCTGCACCGCCCCGCCGAGTTCAACCGCTCGCACATCCCGGCGTTCCTCGCCGACGAGACGCCCCGCGACTACGTCAGCGTCTACCCGTTCGTGCGCTCCTACGACTGGTACCTGCTGCCCGACGAGGACCGCCGCCGCATGCTCGCCGACCACGGCAAGATGGCCCGCGGCTACCCGGACGTCCGCGCCAACACCGTCGCCTCGTTCTCCCTCGGCGACTACGAGTGGATCCTCGCCTTCGAGGCCGACGAGCTGTACCGCATCGTCGACCTCATGCGTCACCTGCGCGCCTCGGAGGCCCGCAGGCACGTCCGCGAGGAGGTGCCGTTCTTCACCGGCCGCCGCAAGGACATCGCCGACCTGGTCGCGGGCCTCGCCTGATCAACGAGGCGGCCGTCCGGCCCCGGACCCGCCCGGGGCCGCGCGGTGCGGCGCGTGCGGTTCCGGCTCCGCGTGCGGGGCGCAGTCCGTACGCCGGCCCGGGAGGCGGCCCTCCAGCAGATACGCCTCCAGGTGGCCGCCCACGCAGGCGTTCGGCCCGCCCGCCAGGCCGTGCGCGCCGGCGTCCCGCTCGGTCACCAGGACCGAGCCCGCCAGACGGCGGTGGAGTTCGAGGGCTCCGTCGTAGGGCGTGGCGGCGTCCCGTTCGGCGGCGATGATCAGCGTCGGCGGCAGCTCGCCCGGCCCGGCGCCGACATCGACGGGGCGCTGCCGTGGCCCCCGCCAGTAGGCGCACGGCAGGTTCGTCCACACGTTCTCCCAGGTCTCGAAGGGTGCCACCCGCGCGAGCCGGGTGTTGTCCCGGTCCCACACCGTCCAGTCCGTCGGCCAGGGCGCGTCGTTGCACTCCACGGCCACGTACACCGCGCGGGTGTTCTCCGCCTCGGCCGCGGCTTCCGGCCGCGGCGCCGCCTGCTCGATCAGCGGCCCGGGATCACCTCTGAGGTACGCCGACAGGGCGTGCGCCCGCCGCGGCCACTGGTCGTCGTAGTACCCGGCCTGCAGGAACGCCCCCTGCAACTGCCCCGGCCCGACCTTCCCTCCGGCCGGCTTCACGGCCAGTCGCGCGCTCACCCGCTCGTAGCTGCGCCGCACCTCCCGCGCGGTGCTGCCCAGCCCGTACACGTCGTGGTGGCGGGCGACCCACCTCCGGAAGTCCGCCCAGCGGCCCTCGAACGCCGCCGACTGGTCGAGGTTGTTGCGATACCAGATCTCCCCGGGGTCCGGGTCGACCACCGAGTCGAACACCATGCGCCGCACGTGCGCGGGGAACAGCGTCGCGTAGACGGCCCCGAAGTACGTCCCGTACGACGAGCCCACGAAGGTCAGCCTCTTCTCGCCGAGCGCGGCGCGCAGCACGTCGAGGTCGCGTGCGTTGTTCGGCGAGTGGTAGTGACGCAGTGCGCCGCCGGCCCGTTCGGCGCAGCCACGCGCGTACGCCTTCGCCCGGGCGACGCGCTGCTTCTTGTACGACTCGGAGGGGTGCGTCGGCGCCTGCGTGGGCCCCTGGAAGAACCGCTTCGGGTTCTCGCAGGACAGCGGCGCGGAACGGCCGACCCCGCGCGGGGCGTAGCCGACCAGGTCGTACGCGGCCGCGATCCGCTTCCACTCGGGACGCAGCCCCATGAGCGGGAAGTACAGGCCGGAGGCACCCGGCCCGCCCGGGTTGTAGACCAGGGCGCCCTGGCGCGGAACCTTGCGCTTGCTGTTGCGCGGGTCCTTGTGCGTGGCCCGGGCCCGGCTGACGGCGAGCCGGATCTGCCTGCCGTGCGGCCGGGCGTAGTCCAGCGGGACGGTCACCGTGCCGCACCGCATGCTGCCCGGCAGGTCCCGCGCGTCGGGGCACGGGCCGAAGTCGACACCGGCCGCCCTGGCCCGCGCGGCGGCCACCGCGGTGCCGCGCACCTCGGCCGTCCCCCGCTCCGTGGCGGCCGGCGCCGCGGTGAGGGCGCTCAACAGCAAGGAGCCCGCGGCCGAGTAGAGGAGGGCGGCTCTCATCACGTATCCCTTCGGAGCACGTCGGCGACAAAAGGGATGTTTGGTTCGGGGGTGCGGGAAGGCAAGCACCGTCCGCCGGTGTCGGGCCCGATGCCCCGGTGAGCCACGGTCCGTCAGTCGCTCATGGTCAGCGCGGCGACGCCCGGGCCGAGCACGGCGACGTCCGCCACGCGCACCTGCCGGACGGCCGCCGCCACCGTCGCACGGGCGCTGTCGGGCACCGCCGGCCCCGCGCCCTCCAGCCGGTCGGCGATACGGCGTACCGCGTCCGCGGTGGCGGCGGTGGCGGCGGTGGCCCAAACCGGCGTGATCCGGCACTGCCCGGCGGGGCCGATGGCTCCTATGACCGACCACCGCCCTACCGCGGGGGTCTGCGTCGACTCAGGCCCCAACCAGTGCCGCAGCAGGCGACGTTTACTCGTTCAGGAGCCCCGTCCGGTACGTGATCCCGGCGTGCCGGGCGTCGCGGCGGGGCGAACGTCGCCTGCCGCGGCACTAGTCCACCCGGGTCCTCTGGAGCGCCCGGACGCCCTCGCGGCGGTGCGCCCCATGGCCGCCGACCCCCGGATGGGCCATGTTGCTGACGGTCGAGCCGATCGGCGCCGGCCGGATGCCAAGGAGGCCCCGCGGTGGGTGAGCTGCACATCGACGGCGAGTGGACACAGGCGGCGGCCGGTGGCCGGCGCGAGGTGGTCAACCCCTACGACGCGTCCGTCATCACCACCGTCGACGAGGCCGACGCCACCGACGTCGACCGCGCCGTACGCGCCGCCCGGCGTGCCTTCGACGAGGAGGACTGGGCGAACACCACCTCCCGCCGCCGGGCCGACCTGCTGCTGCGCGTCCACGACCTGCTGCTGCGCGACCAGGAGGACATCGCCCGCACCGAGACGCTCGACACCGGCAAGACACTGGCCGAGGCCCGGATCGACGTGGAGGACGTGGCGAACGCCTTCCGCTACTTCGCCGAACTCGCCGGCAAGGACGGCGGCCGGGTGGTGGACGTCGGCCCGGACGTCCTCAGCCGCGTCGTCTACCAGCCGGTCGGCGTGTGCGCGCTCATCGCCCCCTGGAACTACCCGCTGCTCCAGGCCTCCTGGAAGGTCGCCCCGGCCCTGGCCGCCGGCAACACCTTCGTCCTCAAGCCCAGCGAGACCACACCGCTCACCACGATCGCCCTGATCCGGCTCATCGAGGAGGCCGGCGCACCGCCCGGGGTCGCCAACCTGGTGCTGGGCTCCGGGGCGACCGTCGGCGCCGCCCTGACCACCCACCCCGAGGTCGACCTGGTGTCCTTCACCGGCGGCCTCGCCACCGGACGCGCCATCATGACCGGCGCCGCCGAGGGGCCGAAGAACATCGCCCTGGAACTCGGCGGCAAGAACCCCAACATCGTCTTCGCCGACGCCGATTTCGACGCCGCCGTCGACTACGCGCTGGACGCCGCGTTCCTGCACTCCGGGCAGGTCTGCTCGGCCGGTTCCCGCCTGCTCGTGCAGGACGCGCTGCACGACCGGTTCGTCGGGACCCTCGCCCGCCGCGCGGCCGCGATCCGCCTCGGCAACGGCATGGAGGACGGCACCGAGAGCGGCCCGCTCAGCTCCGCCGAACACCGCGAGAAGGTCGAGCGCTACATCGCCATCGCCCAAGAGGAGGGTGCCCGCCTCGTCACCGGCGGCACCCGCCCGGACGACCCCGCCCTGAGCCGCGGCTTCTTCCTGCTGCCGACGGTCTTCGCCGACTGCCACCGGTCCATGCGGATCGTCCAGGAGGAGGTCTTCGGCCCGGTGGTCACCGTCGAGCGCTTCCACACCGAGGACGAGGCGGTGCGCCTGGCCAACGACACCCGCTACGGCCTGGCCGGCGGCGTGTGGACCTCCGACGCGAGCCGCGCCCAGCGCGTCGCACAGCGGCTGCGGCACGGCACCGTGTGGATCAACGACTTCCACCCTTACGTGCCGCAGGCCGAATGGGGCGGCTTCGGCCGCTCCGGCGTCGGGCGCGAGCTGGGCCCCACCGGGCTGCGCGAGTACCAGGAGGCCAAGCACATCTACCAGAACCTGGCCCCCGCCCCCTCCGGCTGGTTCAAGGGCTGACCCCCGGCAGCACACCGCCAGCCCGTGGCGCACCGAACGACCAAGAAAGCAGGGCACGCATGGCCCCCACCACCGCGCACGGCGCCGAGTCCGCCTACGACTACGTCATCGTCGGCGGGGGCACCGCCGGCTGTGTGCTCGCCGCCCGGCTGAGCGAGGATCCCGACTGCCGCGTCTGTGTCATCGAGGGCGGCCCCAGCGACGTCGGCGACGAGCGCATCCTGCGCCTGCGCAACTGGATCAACCTGCTCGGCTCGGAGTACGACTACGGCTACACCACCGTCGAGCAGCCCCGCGGCAACTCCCACATCCTGCACTCACGGGCACGTGTGCTCGGCGGCTGCTCCTCGCACAACACGCTGATCAGCTTCCTGCCGCTGCCGCGGGACCTCGACGACTGGGTGAGCCGGGGCTGCTCCGGCTGGGACCCGGCGACGATCCTCCCCTACCGCGACCGGCTGCAGACCCGGATCGTCCCGGTCGCCGAGGCCGACCGCAACCCCATCGCCAAGGACTTCGTCACCGCCGCCTCCCGCGCCCTCGGCGTCCCCGTCGTCGACGACTTCAACGCCGAGCCCTTCCCCGACGGCACCGGCTTCTTCTCCCTGGCCTACCAGCCGGAGGGCAACCTGCGCTCCTCCGCCTCCGTCGCCTACCTGCACCCGGTCCTCGACCGGCCCAACCTCACGCTCCTGCTGGAGACCTGGGCACACCGGCTGCTCACCGACGACTCGGGACGCCTGACCCGCGTCGCCGTCCGGGGCGCCGACGGCGAGCCCGCCACCGTGCGCGCCGAGCGCGAAGTGGTGCTGTGCGCGGGCGCCGTCGACACCCCGCGCCTGCTGATGCTGTCCGGCGTCGGACCCGCCGACGACCTGCGCGCCCTGGGCATCGACGTGACGGCCGACCTGCCCGGGGTGGGAGAGAACTTGCTGGACCACCCCGAGTCCGTGATCGTCTGGGAGATCGCCGGTCCGCTGCCGCCCAACTCCGCCATGGACTCCGACGCCGGCCTGTTCCTGCGCCGCGACAGGAGCCAACCCCGCCCGGACCTGATGTTCCACTTCTACCAGGTGCCGTTCACGGTCAACACCGAACGCCTCGGCTACCCGGTGCCGCGGTACGGGGTGTGCATGACGCCCAACGTGCCGCGTGCCCGCTCCACCGGCCGCATGTGGCTGCGCAGCGCCGACCCCGACGAGCATCCCGCCCTGGACTTCAGGTACTTCACCGACCCCGAGGGCCACGACGAGCGCACCATCGTGGACGGTCTGAAGGTCGCCCGTGAGGTCGCCGCCACCGCCCCGCTGCGCGACTGGCTCGTCCGCGAGGTGGCGCCAGGCCCGGACGTCGTCTCCGACGCCGGCCTCTCCGAGTACGGACGCCGGGCGGCGCACACCGTCTACCACCCGGCGGGCACCTGCCGTATGGGCGCCCCGGACGACCCCTTGGCCGTGTGCGACCCCGAGTTGACACTGCGGGGCGTGGAGGGCGTGCGGATCGTCGACGCGTCGGTGTTCCCGACGATGCCCACCATCAACCCGATGGTGACCGTCCTGCTCGCCGCCGAACGCGCCGCCGACCTGATCACCGGCCGTCCCGGGCCCGAGGACCGGGGGGCGCGGCGGTGACCGGTACGCAGCCCCCCGCCCCCGCGTCGGGCGTCCCCGGAGGGGAGCCCGGCTCGGAGTTCCGCAAGGACATGGGACCCTGGGCGAACTTCGCCCTCGGCTTCACCTACCTCTCCCCGGTGGTGAGCACCTACACCCTCTTCGGCACCGCGCTCGCCGAAGGCGGACCGCCGATGATCTGGGCGTTCGTGCTGGCCGGCTGCGGCCAGTTCCTCGTGGCGCTGATCTTCGGCGAGATCGTCGCCCAGTACCCCATCGCCGGCGGTGTCTACCCGTGGGCGCGGCGGCTGTGGGGCACACGCTGGGCATGGATGACCGGCTGGGTGTACATGTGGGCGCTGCTGGTGACCATCACCGCCGTCGCCTACGGCGCCGGCCCCTACATCGCCATCCTGTTCGGCTTCGACCCGACCGTGCACACCACGGTGCTGTGCACCGCCGTGCTCATCCTGGTCGCCATCCTCATCAACTACATGGGCACCAAGGCACTGTCGGCGGCGGCCATCATCGGCTTCGCCGGTGAACTCATCGGCGCTCTCGTCGTCGGCATCTACCTGCTGGCCACCCACCGCCACCACGGCCTCGGCGTCATCTTCGACACCTACGGAACCGAGGGAGACGGCTCCTACCTGCCGGTGTTCCTCGCGGCCGCCATCATCGGCTTCTACCAGTACTACGGCTTCGAGGCGTGCGGCGACACCGCCGAGGAGGTCGCCCACCCGGGCCGCGTCATCCCGCGCGCCATGCGCCGCACCATCTACATCGGCGGCGCCGCGGCCACGTTCACCTGCATGTCGCTGCTGCTGTCGGTCACCGACTACGAGGCGGTCATCTCCGGTGAGCAGACCGACCCCGTGGTGGACGTGCTGTACGACGCCATGGGCGCGGCCGGGGCGCGGGCCGTGATGGCCGTGGTGCTGATCTCCTTCCTGTCCTGCACGATCAGCCTCCAGGCCGCCGCCGGCCGGCTCATCTACTCCTACGCCCGCGACGAGATGATCGTCGGGCACGGGCTGCTGCGGCGGTTCGCCCACGTACGGGCGGTTCCCGGCTACGCGCTGCTGGTGTCCGCGGCGGTGCCGATGCTCATCGCCTTCGCATCACTGCTCTCCGAGGACGCCCTCACCAACATCGTCTCGTTCGCCATCCTCGGCATCTACGGCTCGTTCCAGATGGTGGTGCTGGCCGCGCTGCGCGCCCGGCTCAAGGGATGGCGTCCGGCGGGCGAGTTCACCCTGGGCCGCTGGGGACTCGCGGTGAACATCGGGGCGCTGGCCTACGGCATCTTCGCCATCGTCAACATCTGCTGGGCCCGCACCCCGGAAAAGCCCTGGTGGGAGAACTGGATCGTCCTGCTGAGCGGTGTCGTGGTGGTCGGAACCGGGCTGCTCTACATGTTCACCACCCATCACTACGGCCGCGGTGACGCGCCGGCGGGCGACGCGGTGCCGAAGAGGCGGCGGCACGCCTCCTCCGGCCGGGCTCGCCCGAAGCACGACTGAAAGGGGGCGCGGGCCGGCGTCGGCGGCCACGGGGGAGGGGGGGCGGTGGAGCCGTGCGTCACCCGACCGTGCGGATCCGCGGCCGGGGCCGCCGATGCCGGTGCGGGGTGCTCGGCTGTCCGAGAGGAGCGGGCAGGGTGGCTGCCCTCAACGCCGCAGCAGCGCCCTGCGCGTGGCGCGGACGAGCCGGTGGGCCGGGCGCCCGGAGCGCGGTGCCGGCCCCGACCGCTCCAGCCACCACGCCCGCAGCTCGCGCCGCGCCCGGGCGTCCCCGGGCCGCCCGGCGTGGAGCAGGTGCTCGGCGAAGCCGAGGGCGTCATGCCGGTAGCCGCCGGTCATCGGCCGGGTCTGGGCGTAGGACAGGAAGGCCGGGCGGTAGCCGGACCCCAGGATCGCGGGCAGTTCGGGTGCGACCTTGGCCACGACATCGGCCCGCTTCGCCGCCAGCGCCCGGGCCTGCACACCGACCCGCACCCGGTCGAACCCCTCGGGCACGGGCGTCCCGGCGACCAGCGCGGACAGCAGCGCGGCCTGCGCGAGGCCGAGCCGCTGCCGAGCGGCTCCGCCGTCACCGGGCCGGGGCAGGCCGAAGGCGCCCCGTGTCGCCCCGGCCTCCCCGCCCGGCCGCCCGGCACCGGTGCCCCCGGTGCCGTGGGTCTCGCCGTGCCGCCCGCCGGCGACCCGTGTACCGGGCTCGCCGCCCATCGGCTGTGTGCCGGGCGTCGCCCTTTCCGGCCGCCGGGCCGAGGCTTCGGCCCCGTGTGTGCCGCGGTGCTGAGGGCGGGCCGCCGCTGCCCGCCGCAGGGCGGAGGCGTCGGCTTCGTGTGGGTCGCGGTGTCGACGGCCGGCCCCATCGGCACGTCCTCCGGCGGAAGCTCCCGCATCGCGTGCGGCGTGCTGCTGAGGGCGGGACGCCCCGGCCCGCCGAGCCGCGTCCCTCCCCGCGCGCACCTCACCGGCGGCGTCCCACTCGTCACACTGTCCGGCGGCGGCCCAGGCTCGCCGCGCGGCCGCGCTGCCCGCCGCCCGCACCTCCGTCTTCACCCGCTCCACAGCCCCCGCGTCCAACGCCCGCCGGATCGCCCCCAGCTCCCGCTCCAGTTCCGGCGGCTCCGGGAAGTTCTCGTCCCGTTCCAGCAGAACCCCCGGCGGGGACACCCGGGACGCCAGGTCCGTCAGGATGTCGAGGACCGGTCGCGGAACCGGGTGGGCGTGGCTGTCGTGCCAGACGCCGTCGCGTTCGAAGCCGCCCGCGACATGGACGTAGGCGATGGCCTCCAGAGGCAGCTCGGCGAGGGCCTTGGCCGGGTCCTCGCCCCGGTTGACGTGGTTGGTGTGCAGGTTGGCCACGTCGATGAGGAGCCGCACGCCCGTGCGGTCCGCCAGGTCGTACAGGAACTGGCCCTCCGTCATGTCCTCGCCCGGCCAGGAGATCAGCGCGGCGATGTTCTCGACGGCCAGCGGCACCGGCAGCGCCTCCTGCGCGATGCGCACGTTCTCGCACAGCACGTCGAGCGCGTCCCGGGTCCGCGGGACGGGCAGCAGATGGCCCGCCTCCAGATGAGGGGAGGCCGTCAGCGCGCCGCCCGCCCGTACGAACGCGATGTGCTCGGTGACCAGCGGCGAACCCAGCGCCTCCACCCGCTCCGCCAGCGCGGCCAGTCGTCCCTCGTCGGGCCGGTCCGCACCCCCGAGGCCGAGCGAGACGCCGTGCGGCACCACGGTGACGCCGCGCTCGCGCAGCCGCCGCAGCGACTCGGGCAGGTGCCCGGGGCAGACGTTCTCCGCCACGGTCTCGACCCAGTCGATGCCCGGCATGCGCTCCACGGCGTCCGCGATCTCCGGTCGCCACCCGATGCCCGTCCCCAGTCGCACCATCGTCCCCCTCCTCCGCACGGCCCGATCCCGAACGTGAGGGGGGTATGGCCCAGCCGTCCGCCCCCGAACCCCGCCCCGCCCTCCTTCAGAGCAACATTTGAGGTTCGGTGCGGGCCGGGCCGGCGGCTACATCGTGCGTGAGGAGCGGTAGTTGAACACCGACCACAGCACGAACAGGCCGGTCACGATCATGATGATCGACCAGAACGGCTGGTACGGCAGCCAGATGAAGTTCGCGATCAGCGCCAGCCCGACCACGACCGCGGCCACGACCCGCGCCCAGGGCTCAGCGGTGAACAGGCCGAACCCGGCTGCCACCACGAGCACGCCGACGGCCAGGTGGATCCAGCCCCACGCCGTCAGGTCGAAGGTGAAGACGTAGTCGCCGAAGCTCGTGTACACCTCGTCGTTCGCGATCGCCGCGATGCCCTGGAACACCGCGAAGAGGCCGTAGACGACCATCAGGGTGCCGCTCAGAGCGAGATCTCCGGCCGTCGAGGAATCGTCGACACCGCCGGAGCCGGAACCGCCGGGCGTCCGGTCGTCGGCGGAGGGAGAGGGCGCGGCGCTGGTCATGGCTGCCTCCTGAGTCGGGGTTGTCCGGTAACCCCACTGGAGCACTCGGCCGCGACCGGCGCGCCCGCGGCTACGCCGAACGGGTGGCCGCCGGAGCGCCTACGACAGGTCCCGGCGTCCCCGGCGCAGCGCGGGGTGGTCCGCGACGACCGTGCACGAGCCGGGCGCGATCTCCGTGAACCCCGCGTCGCGGACCAACGGCAGTCCACTGCCCGTCAGTCCGGGCCAGCGGGCCGCTTCGGCGGTCCGTACGGCGAGCGGGAAGCCCGCGTCGCGCCACGCGGCACGCTCCTCGCCGGACAGCTCCCACCAGGCGAGCTGCGCGGCGTGCCCGGCCTGGGCCATCGCCTTGCCGGCCGACATGCCGAGCTCGGGGTTCAGCCACAGCACGGGTGCGGTCGCGTCCGCGTCCACCGGCGGTTCCGGGTCGTCCAGGTCGGTGCCGGAGACCTGGAGCCGGGCCAGGTCCTTGGGCCAGCCGTCCAGCGGGACCGGCGGGAAGACCCGCACCTGGGCCGACTTGCCGGTGACCGTGATGCCGGGCAGCGCCTCGGCCCGCCGCCACTCGGCGCCCCGGGCCCGCCGCACCACCTTGCGGATCCGGGCGTCCTGCCAGTCGCGCATGGCACGGGCCCACTCGCCGTCGTCGGCCGACCGTTCGTCAGCGAGGATGGTCAGCACGGCCCGCGCGGCCGTCTCCAGCGCGTCCGTACGCGCCGGCGGGTCCGTACGCTCGATCCGCACGACCAGCGGCATCACGAACTGCGGTGCCGCGTCGCGTGCCGAGGGTTCGGACCGGAAGGGGCTGTCACTCACGGGCGTGGGGTCTTCGCTCACGAATCCCAGTGTGCCAGCCGTCAGATCGTGCAGGATGGCCGCATGCGACCCGACCTGTGCCTTCACAACGCGGGCCGCCGCTATGGTCTGCGCGGCCCCTGGGTGTTACGCGGCGTCGACCTGACGGTGGCACCGGGCCGGCTCGTCCGCGTCCAGGGCGCCAACGGCAGCGGCAAGTCCACCCTCCTGCGGCTGCTCGCCGGAATCGACGCCCCCAGCGAGGGCCGGATCACCGGCCGCCCGCGCACGGCCTACGTCCCCGAGCGGTTTCCGGCGGCCCTGCCGTTCACCGCCCTCGGCTACCTCACCCACCTCGGCACCGTGCACGGCCTGACCCGCGCGGCGGCCGTCCGTGCCGCGGGCGAGTGCCTGGAACGCCTCGGCGCCGCCGCGTACGCCGGGACGCCGATGGCCCGGCTGTCCAAGGGCACCAGCCAGAAGGTCGCCGTCGCGCAGGCCCTGCTGGGGGAGCCGGAGTTGCTGGTGCTGGACGAGGCCTGGACCGGTCTGGACGCCGATGCCCGCGCCGAGTTCGAACGGGCCGTCGCGGAGCGCACGGCGGCCGGCGGCTCCGTGGTGTTCGTCGACCACGACCCGCGCCGCCTCGCCGGGCTGCCCGACGCGACCTACGCCGTGCACGACGGACGCCTCGTCCCGCAGACGTCACGGGAGGCGGTGCCGACCGGCCCGCACATGACCGTCGAGACGCAGGGCCCACCGGACGGACAGCTCCCGGAGGACGTGCGCCGGACGGCCACTTCGGCCGAGGAGACCGGGCCGGGCCGCTACCGCCTGACCGTCCCCGCCCCGCACTCCGACGTCCTGCTCCGCACCCTCCTCACGGCCCGCCCGCCCTGGCACGTGGTGAGCGTGTCCCAGCGGGACGACACGTCCGGGAGCCGCCGATGACCGCCCTGCTGCGCTACCACGCCGCCCTCCTGCTGCGTTCGCAGCGCTGGCTGCCGCCGTTCCTGCTGTACGCCGCCTTCCTCGCGGTCAGCGTCCAGGCCGGCCAGCCGGTGCTGGACTCGCTCGGCTACTCCGCCGCCGCACTGCTGCCGGTCGCCGCCTGGCTGACGCGGATCTGCGTCACAGGTGAGCCGGACGCCGCGCGCGGCTGCGTGGCGGCGGCCGTCGGGCCGGCGCGGGCCCACGTGGCCTGTCTGCTGGTGGCACCGGCCGCGGCGGCGGCGCTCGGCACGGTCGCGACCCTGCTGGTGACCCTGCTCAGCGACCCCGTCGCCTCCGACCACCGCACCCGGGTACCGCTCGCCCCCGCCTGCGGGGCCGGGCTCCTCGCCGCCCTGGCCTGCGCCCTGCTCGGCACGGCCGTCGGCGCGCTCACCAGCCGCCCGCTCCTGCGGTCGCGTGGCCGTGCCGTCCTGGCGCTGCTGCTGGCGACGCTGCTGTCCCTGGTGGCCACCGGCTCTCCGGCGCAGGCGGCGGTGCAGGGCCTGGTGACCGGCTCACGGTCGGGCACCGTCCCGCTGCCGCTGCTGCCCCTGGCCGCGGCAGCCCTGGTCACGGCCGCCGCGCTGGCCCTGGCCGGTGCGCTGGCGGCCCGCAGGTCACCCTGAGCAGGTGGTGCGCTCCGCTTCCCGCCACTCACACGCCGGGCACAGCGTGATGCCCTTGTACGCCTCCGGGTACTCCGTCGGCTCCCGGCACAGCACGCACTCCGCGTACGGCGGTCCGTCCGCCAGGGGCGGCCTGGTCGCGTCGATCAGGCAGTAGTCGTTCTCGCTCATACGGCCAGCGTAGGACGGTCAGCGGGCTCGGGGGCCGGGACGTGCACCGTCGTCCGCCGCCCCGATCAGCTCGGAGACCTTCACGAACCGGAAGCCCCTGCCGCGCAGCTCGGGCACGATCGCGCGCACCGCCCGTTCGGTCGCCGGAGCGGCACTGCGCGTGCAGTGCAGCACGACCACCGACCCCGGGCGCACCCCGTCGAGCACCTGCCGGACGACCACGTCCGCGTCGGTCTCGAACGCGTCGCCCCCGACGACGTCCCACTGCACTGCGGTCACGCCGGTCGGCGTCAGCGCCCTGAGCGCCCGCCGGTCGTAACAGCCGCCGGGGAAGCGGAAGTACGGCATCGGATCGCGCACGCCGGCCGTCCGGAAGGCGGCGTACGCCCGCTCCACGTCCGATCGCATCCGTTCCCCGGGCACGACCGGCAGGCCGTAGCAGTCCCGCGTGTACGCGTAGTGGCTGTAGGAGTGGTTCGCGACCTCGAAGAGCGGGTCCCGGCCGATGGAGCGGGCCTGGTCCGGGTACTCCTCGGCCCACCGCCCGGTCATGAACACGGTGGCCGGCACCTGCAGCGCGCGCAGCGTCGAGATCAGCCGTGGATGATCGAACCGCTCACCCGCCGCCGCCCGCGCCCCCTGCCCGGCGGTCATGTCGGCGTCGAAGGTGAGCGCGAGGGTCCTGCCGCGGGTGCGGGAGCCGTGCTCGAAGACGGGGGTCAGCCCGGCCGGGCCGGGCGCGAGGGTCGGGGGCCTCGACGGCGGCGCGGACACCGGCGCGCGGGGCGCCTTCCGCGGCGGATGGGCGGTCCCGCAGGCGGCGAGGGCGGCGCCGAGGGCGCACACCAGGCCGGCCCGACGGAGAAAGGCGATCACCGTATGAAGATATGAGCGGGATCACCCGGATATGCCCGCACCGTGCGGTTGTCACCCGACCGTCAGATGTCCCGCCGCTCCAGCGGCTTGGTCGCCGGTCCCTGGATCACCTTGCCGTCCGTGTCGAAACGGGAGCCGTGGCAGGGGCACTCCCAGGCGCGTTCGGCGCCGTTGAAGGAGACCAGGCAGCCCAGGTGGGTGCAGCGGGCGGAGACGGCGTGCAGCGCGCCGTCGTCGTCCCGGTAGACCGCGACGCGGTGACCGTCGGCACGGACCACGGCGCCCTCGCCGGGCGGCAGGGACTCCACCGGCGGCGACGGCCGCAGCCGGTCGCCCACGAAGTGCCCGGCGACCTTGGCCTGTGTCTTGAGGAACGACGGCGCCTCACGCACGGCGGGCTTCACCCGGCGCGGGTCGTACAGCCCGCTCCAGGCGCACTCCTCGCCGGTGATCTGCGCGGTGAGGAGACGGCCCGCCATGATGCCGCCGGTCATGCCCCAGCCGGCGAAGCCGGTGGCCACATAGGCGTGCCGGGCGCCCGGGTGCAGCGGCCCCACCATCGGCACGGTGTCCGTCGGGTCGTTGTCCTGCGTGGCCCAGCGGTGGGTGATGTCGAGGTCCGGGAAGTGGTCCAGGGCCCAGGCGGTGAGGTTCTCGAAACTGGCCCGCGGGTCGCCCGTGCCGGGCGTGAAGTGCTCGCCGGTGACCACGAGCAGGCGCCGGTCACCCTCGTAGGGCGCGGTGCGCACCGAGCGGGTGCCCTCGTCGGGAGTGATGAACATGCCGTCGGGGTCCTGGTCCGCGGGGATCGTCCCGGCGACGACCAGCTCGCGGCGCGGCGACAAACGGGCGAACAGCAGTGCCCGGTCGAAGATCGGGTAGTGCGTCGCGACGACGACGTCCCGGGCCCGGACCGTCGCCCCGGCAGCCGTCGACAGCCGGCACGGTTCGCCCTCGTCCATGCCGAGGACGGTGGTGTCCTCGTAGATGCGCCCGCCGCGTCCCACCAGGTCGGCGGCGAGGGCCAGGAGGTACTTGCGGGGGTGGAACTGGGCCTGGCCGGTGACCCGGACCGCGCCCGCCACCGGGAAGGGCAGCCCGGTCTCCGTCACGAACGAGGCGGGCAGCCCGGCCTCGGCCGCGGCCCGCGCCTCGGCGCGCAGTTCCTCCACCCGGCCCGCGTCACAGGCGTAGGTGTAGGCGCTCCTGGTCTCCCACTCGCAGTCGATGCCCAGTTCGTCGACGATGGCGGCCGCGTGCTCGAGCGCCTCGGACTGCGAGCGTGCGTACAGCCGCGCGCCCTCGGGGCCGCGGGTGCGGCGCAGCTTGTCGTAGACGAGCGAGTGCAGGACGGTGACCTTGGCGGTGGTGTGCCCGGTGACCGAGGCGGCGACCCGCCCGGCCTCCAGCACCGCCACGCTCCGTCCGGCCCGCGTGAGTTCCCATGCCGTGCTCAGTCCGGCGATGCCGGCGCCGATGACCGCCACGTCGACGTCCAGGTCATCCGTCAGAGCCGGATGACGGCCGTCCGGTGCCGTTTCGAGCCAGTACGAGCTGCTGACCTGCTGCTTCTCGCTCATGGGTCGCCGAGTACCCCCGTCCGCCCGATCCAGTGTCCGATGTGTCGCTTTACGGGACGGGCCCGGCAGAGGTAATCTACAACCAAATGGTTGTAGATGAGTTGAACGACGAGACGGTGGACCGGCTGTTCCACGCCCTGGCCGACACCACGCGCCGGGACATACTGCGCCGATGTGTGCGCGGGGAGCTGTCGGTGTCCCGGCTGGCCGAGGCCTATCCGATGAGCTTCGCGGCGGTGCAGAAGCACGTCGCGGTGCTGGAGCGGGCCGGTCTCGTCACCAAACAGCGCAGCGGACGGGAGCAGCTCGTGCGCACCGACCCCGACGCCGTGGGCCGCGCACGCCAGGCCCTCGACGAGCTCGAGTCGGCGTGGCGCGGCCGTGTGGACCGGATGGCCCGGCTCCTCGCGGAGGACCCGGAAACCGCAGAGAACGACACCACGGAAGGACCCCGGAGATGAGTGTCACCAGTGTCGACAAGGACCTCGACAACCTCACCCTCACTCTGATCGCCGACTTCGCCGCCCCGGTCGAGCGGGTCTGGCGGCTGTGGGCCGACCCCCGGCAGCTGGAGCGCTGGTGGGGCCCGCCGGCCTATCCGGCGACCGTGGAGCAGCACGATCTGACCCCCGGCGGGGAGGTCACCTACTTCATGACCGGCCCGGAGGGCGACCGGTACCGCGGCTGGTGGCGGGTCTCCTCGGTCACCCCGCCGACGTCCCTGGAGTTCACCGACGGCTTCGCCGACGACGACGGCAAACCCAAGGACGACATGCCCACCATGTCCGTGCGCGTGCGCCTCAGTGAACACGGCGGCGGCACCCGGATGGAGATGCGCTCACTCTTCGACACGCGCGAGGAGATGGAGAAGCTGGCCGCCATGGGCATGGAGGAGGGCCTGAAGGAGGCCGTCGGGCAGATCGACGCCCTGCTCGCCGCCTGACCGTCCGGCCGCGTCAGGACTGCCGCGTCAGGACTGCCGCGGCCGGGCGCGGGCACGACCGCTGCGGCCGGTCGCGTCCGGTCCGGTACCTCGACGGTCCGCCAGGGCGCCGGGTTCCGCGCCCGCCGCCCCGGCCGGAGCGGCCGCGGCTAACAGCGCCAGGGGCCCGTCACCGCGAACGTGGTGCCGGGGCTGTAGCAGTTGACGTACATCGTGTCGCCGTCGGGGGAGAAGGTCACACCGGCGAACTCGCCCCACTCGGGCTCCTCCGGGGTGCCGATGGTCTGCCGGTTGCGGGCCATCGCGTAGACCTCGCCGCGCCGGGTCACTCCGTAGACGTGCTGGGCGCCCTCGCCGTCCTCGCAGACCATCAGGCCGCCGCTGGGCGCCAGGCAGATGTTGTCCGGCGACTCACCCGGGAGCTGCAGGTCGCTGTCCGGACCGAAGACGATCACCAGGGTCAGCCTGCGGCGCTCCGGGTCGTAGCGCCAGACCTGCCCGTAGTGGTCGGCCGCGGAACCTTCCGACCGGCGCGCGAAGGACGACACGAAGTACACCGACCGGCCGCCCCAGTAGCAGCCCTCCAGCTTCTGCGCGTGCGTGATGCCTCCGCGGCCGAAGTCCTGGAACCGGATGGGCGTCCCCGCGGCCTGCGGGTCGGGGACGTCCACCCACTCGACGCCGTCGAACTCGGCGCCGATGTCCTGGATGGTGGACAGGTCGGGTACGCCCGGCACGCGCATGGCCTGGAGCCGGCCGCCCGCGCGCAGCGAACCCCGGCCGCCCAGCGGCTTCTCCGGCAGGAAGCGGTAGAAGAGACCGAAGGGCTTCTCGAAGGCGTCCTCCGTCTCGTACACCACGCCCCGCCGGGGGTCGACGGCGATCGCCTCGTGCTGGAAGCGGCCCATCGCGGTCAGCGGTACGGCTCCGGTGCGGCGGGGGTCGACCGGGTCGACCTCGAAGATGAAGCCGTGGTCCTTGGTGTAGCCGTTGGTGCCGGCCTTGTCCTCGGTCTCCTCGCAGGTCAGCCAGGTACCCCACGGAGTGGGGCCGCCCGCGCAGTTCACGGCGGTACCGGCGATCGCGACCCGCTCCGACAGCACCCGGCCCCGCGAGTCCAGCGTCAGTGCCGTACAGCCGCCCTTGCCGGCCGGATCGTAGGTGAGGCCCTCGACGGCCGGGACCGGGATTTTGCCGTCGGCGCGGTTCTCGTGGTTGCGGACCAGGTGGACACGGCCGGCTCTGCCGGCGAAGGCCGACATGCCGTCGTGGTTGGAGGGGACCTTGCCCTCACCCGAACGGAGCTCGTCCCCCTGCCGGGAGAGGACCCGATAGCTGAAGCCTTTCGGTAGATCGAGCAGGCCCTTCGGGTCGGGCACGAGCGGGCCGTAGCCGTCGTGGCCGAGGGGCTGCGCGGCGGCGGTACCGGCGAAGAGTTCTGACAGGGCGCCGGAGAACGCGATCCCGAGGCCCGCGGCGCCCGTCCCGGCGAGCACCTGACGTCGTGTGGCGGAACGACCGTTTTCGGTCATGGGGAAACCTTCCTGCTGGCGGACAGGAACAGTGATCCCGCTGTGTCTATCACCTGGTGCGGTTCGCCGGAACCACGCGCGTAGCGCGCGTCATCGCTCGACGGCGCGCCGCAGGTCCTCCATGGCCCGTTCGGTCTTGTCGACGTCGTCGTCCGCCTTGTCGTCCGCGGGCGTCTGCCGGCCCTCCTCGCGGCCCCGTTCCAGGAACCGCAGGAGCTCCACCGGGATGGGCAGCACCAGGGTGGAGTTCTTCTCCGCCGCCACGGCCATCACGGTCTGCAGCAGCCGGAGTTGGAGCGCCGAAGGGGTGTCCGCCATCTGGTGGGCGGCCTGGGCCAGTTTCTTCGAGGCCTGGTACTCGGCATCCGCGTTGATCAGGCGCGCCCGCCGCTCGCGGTCGGCCTCGGCCTGGCGGGCCATGGAACGCTTCATCGTGTCCGGCAGGGACACGTCCTTGATCTCCACGCGGTCGATGGTCACGCCCCATTCCACGGCCGGGCTGTCGATCATGAGCTCCAGGCCCTGGTTGAGCTTCTCCCGGTTGGACAGGAGGTCGTCCAGCTCGCTCTTGCCGATGATCGAGCGCAGCGAGGTCTGTGCCATCTGGGAGACGGCGAAGCGGTAGTCCTCGACGTTGACGACCGCGGCGCCCGGGTCCACGACCTTGAAGTACACGACCGCGTCGACCCGCACGGTCACGTTGTCCCGGGTGATGCCCTCCTGGGCGGGCACCGGCATGGTGACGATCTGCATGTTGACCTTGCGCATCCGGTCCACCGCGGGGACGATCACGGTGAAACCGGGCCGGCGTACGTCGCCGTGCAGCCGGCCGAGCCGGAAGACCACCCCGCGCTCGTACTGCTTCACGACCCGCGCCGCCGCGGTCAGATAGACCAGACCGGCGGCCCCGGCGGCCACAACCGCCGCGACCAGCTCTTCGAGCATGACGACCTCCCGTCCAGAGGTCCCGATTCGTCTGCTCCTGTAACGATATGCCCGGATGCTGGGCGGGGGCCATGCCTCGGTGTCCGGGCCGGCCCGGACACGCGAAGGTCCGGGGCGCGCATGCTCTGCGCACCCCGGACCGGTGGCTGCCGGCCTTCCGGTCGGTCGCTAGGCCGCCGCCACCTTCTCGCTCTCCGACGACTCCTCGGGCTCCATGACCTTCACCGGCTCGGTGCCCGCCGCGCTGTGGCGCTCGGCCCAGCTCTCCAGGGCCGTGCGGCAGGCGTGGTCGAGGTGGTGCAGGCCCTTCAGGTCCAGCTCGACCGGGCGGTCCTGCGGCAGACTCTCCAGGCTGTCCAGGATCTTCGGCAGCCGCAGGAACGTCGCGTTGCCCGACAGGTACGCCTGGATGGGGCCGGCGCCCTTGTCTATGACCTCGAGCTTGACGTGCGAGGCCTCCCAGGCGGTCTTGACGACCGACAGGGCCAGACCGATGAGCACACCCTCGAACATGTTCACCGCGACGATGGACACGGCGGTGACGACGAGGATCAGCGCCTCACCCTTGTGTGCCCGCCACAGCGCCGTGATCTGACGGAACGGGATCAGCTTCCAGCCGGCGTGCACGAGGATGCCGGCCAGGGCGGGGATCGGGATCAGGGCCAGGGCCCACGGCATCGCGGCGGCGAACAGCAGCAGCCACACGCCGTGCAGCACCCGCGACGCCTTGGTCTTGGCACCCGCGGCGACGTTGGCCGAGCTGCGCACGATGACCGCGGTCATCGGCAGCGCGCCGAGCAGACCGCACAGGGTGTTGCCCGCGCCCTGGGCGATCATCTCCTTGTTGTACTCGGTGCGCGGGCCGTTGTGCAGCCGGTCCACGGCCGCCGCGCTGAACAGGCTCTCCGCGGAGGCGATCAGCGCGAAGGCGAGGATGGTGCCCCAGATGGCCGGGCTCGCCA
Source organism: Streptomyces sp. NRRL S-455 (assembly GCF_000717875.1). Classification (GTDB taxonomy): domain Bacteria; phylum Actinomycetota; class Actinomycetes; order Streptomycetales; family Streptomycetaceae; genus Streptomyces. Next base: position 13,359 of record NZ_JOCT01000033.1, on the reverse strand, counting down.
GCTCGCCGAAGGCCTCGGCCCCGGGCGGCTGGATGACGCCGAGCAGACCCTCCACCTGGACGGTGGCGACCGGCAGGCTGAAGGCGAGCGTGGCGACCGTGGCGAGGACGACCGCCGCGAGGGCGCCGGGCACGGTCTGGACCGCCTTCGGCATCTTCTTCCACAGCACGATGACGGCGATGGTGCCCGCGCCGATCGCGAGGGAGGTCAGGGCCTTGGTGCTGCCGAGCGCGTCGGCGAACGCCCCGGGCAGCCCCGCGATCTTGCCGAGTCCGGACTCCGGGGCCTTCAGGCCGGCCGCCGCGTAGATCTGACCGGCGATGATCACCAGTCCGATACCGCAGAGCATGCCCTCGACGACGGAGACGGAGATCGCGCGGAACCAGCGGCCTATGCCGAGGAAGCCCATGGCGAGCTGGAGCAGTCCGGCGAGCAGCACGATCACGCCGAGCGTGGCCACTCCGAACTCGCTGACGGCTTCGAAGACCAGCACGGTGAGACCGGCCGCGGGCCCGGACACCTGAAGGCTGCTGCCGCGCATCAGCCCGGTGACGAGACCGCCGACGATGCCGGTGATGAGGCCGAGCTCGGCCGGGACACCGGAGGCGACCGCCACGCCGACGCACAGCGGCACCGCCACCAGGAAGACGACGATCGAGGCGAGGAAGTCCTGCTTCAGGTAAGGGAACTTGGACAGCATGGTCACCGGCCCCCTCAGAGCGTCTCGAACGTGTCGGACTCCGTGCTGTGTTCCCGCACGACGCCCGTGTGGACCTCGTAGTACCAGCCGTGCAGCTGGAGTTCACCCGCCTCGAGGCGCTTCTCGATGCACGGGTAGGACCGCAGCCGCAGCAGCTGCGTCAGCACGTGGTTCTGCACGGCCTCGGCGACCGTCGGGTCGGCGGGGTCGGAGCACTTGGGCTCGTCCGCCGCGTGGGCGAGCCAGTCGCGTACCGCGGGTACGGCGGCGAGATCGTCGTGACGCACCACCGCGCCGACGGCGCCGCAGTGGGAGTGGCCGCACACCACGACGTGCTGGACGCCGAGCACCTGCACGGCGTACTCGATGGTGGCCGCCTCACCGGTGGGGGTGGCGGAGGTGTACGGCGGGACGACGTTGCCCGCGGTGCGCAGCTCGAAGAGCTCGCCGGGCCGGGCGCCCGTGATCAGGGCCGGTACGACCCTGGAGTCGGAGCAGGTGATGAACAGGACGTCGGGGGACTGACCCTCGGCGAGGCGAGCGAACTCCTCAGGGCGCTGTCCGAACATGCGGGCGTTGTCGATGAGGGGTTGCATGAGTGTGGTGACTCCTCCTGGCGCGCGTGGGGGCGCGTCGGACGGGCATGACAGAGGTGGGGGATGGAACGGCTCTGTTCCTCAGCAGCGGAAGATCTGAAGCGCTGCCGGGGTGTGTGACACCGAGGATCTCGGCGTGCGTTGATGCGCGGCGCCGGGGATGACTGGTTCCTCCGCCGTCGGCTGGATGTGCCTCAGCAGCGGCCGCTCGGGCGCCGGGTGCGCGGAGGTGGCGGCCTGGGACCGGAGGCGGGTCCGCAGGGGACCGGTCGGGTCCCCGTGGTGCCCGGCGCGGCACGAGGTGATCTCGTCGCGCACTGCCTTCCCGGAGAACTCGGGTCCGGGACGCGAGGACTTGCCGGAGGGTTTGGTTCCGGGATGAGCCTTGGCCTCGACCTGACTGGTCGTGTGCGCGGTTGCGAAGGACGCGGTCGGTGCGAAGAACTGAAGGGCGAGCAGGACGGCGGCGAGGAGCGAAACCACGGTCCGTGCCGTCGTACCTCGGTACATGCGCCCCCCTTCAGGTGCTCGACACGCCTAGCGCTGACCAACACTTGGTCAATGACTGGTCAAGAAACACGTTAACCCTGCAAAGTCGTTTGCAGGGTTAACTTAACGTTTCAAGCTGAAGAGAGCCTGAAAACCGTGGCTGGGTTGGCGCGAATCAGCCCTTACTTCACGGTAGTTGGGCGCGGTATTGGGCTCGTGGTCACCGGGGGTTCGCGAGTCGGCCCGCGTCGCGGGCCAGGGCGGTGAGCCGGGAGATGGCCCGGAAGTACTTCTTGCGGTAGCCGCCGTTCAGCATCTCCTCGCTGAACAGCTGGTCGAAGGGCAGGCCAGAGGCCATCACGGGCACCTCGCGGTCGTAGAGCCGGTCCGCGAGCACGACGAGCCTGAGGGCCGTCGACTGGTCGGGAACCGGCCGCACTCCGGTGAGGCACACGGCCTCGATTCCGTCGGTCAGAGCGCCGTACCGGCTGGGGTGGACCCGTGCGAGGTGCTCCAGGAGGGACGGGAACGCGTCAAGGGACGCGCCCTCGGTGGCGTGCGCCGCCCTGGTCACCTGCTCGTCGGAGTAGGGCGGCGGCGCCGCGGGCAGGCCGCGGTGGCGGTAGTCCTCGCCGTCGATGCGCAGGGGGCGGAAATGCGCCGACAGGCCCTGGATCTCGCGGAGGAAGTCGGCCGCGGCGAACCGGCCCTCGCCGAGCTTGCCCGGCAGCGTGTTCGAGGTGGCGGCGAGCGCCACCCCCGCGTCGACGAGCTTGCCGAGCAGGGTGGAGACCAGGACGGTGTCGCCGGGGTCGTCGAGCTCGAACTCGTCGATGCACAGCAGGCGGTGGCCGGACAGGGTCTGAACGGTCTGCTGGAAGCCGAGGGCGCCGACCAGGTTGGTCAGCTCCACGAAGGTGCCGAACGCCTTGAGTCCGGGTTCGGCGGGGGTGGCGTGCCACAGGGAGGCCAGCAGGTGGGTCTTGCCGACGCCGTAACCGCCGTCGAGGTAGACGCCACGCGGGCCGGCCGGGGCCTTCTTCGGCGCCTTGCCGAATCCGAACAGCCGCCGCTTGCCGGAACCGCCCGCCGCACGGTCGAGGCTCGCCGCGAAGCTCTCCAGGACCTGGACGGCCTCCGACTGGCTGGGCTGGTTCGGGTCCGGGATGTACGTGCTGAAGCGCACCGAGTCGAACCGTGGCGGCGGCACCATCTCGGCGACCAGCCGGTCCGCGGGAACGCGCGGCTCACGGGCACACAGGGAGAGCGGGGCCGCGTCGGTTATCGGGCCGGTACCGGAGGGGGCGGGGGAAGAGGACACGGTTCACCATGCTAGGGCCTGTCCGGTGGACCAAGCCGTGCCGGATCTCACGCTGACCTGGTAACGCCGACGAGCGGGGGCTGGTGCGTCCAGCTGCAAGGCGGAGGAAGGAGTAGACGCGGAGCGTCGGCGAGTGACAACAACGCCGCAGATGGGCGTGCCAGGCCCCGCGCCCTACGGCTTGGTCCGCCGGACAGGCCCTCAGGCGCGTGGAACACTGCACGGCATGCGACGTCTGTTCCCTGTGACCGATGAAACAGCAGCTCCGGCCCCGGGTGAGGGGGCGGTGGGCGGTGCCGGGCGGGAGTGGAGCCTGGACGAGCTGGCCGCCGCTTACGCCTATCCCGAGCCGGGCCCCGAGGGGTCGGCGCCGTGGCTGCGCGCCAACATGGTGTCCACGCTGGACGGGGCCGCCCAGCACGACGGCCGTTCGCAGCCCATCTCCAGCGCCGCCGACATGCGGATCTTCGGCACGCTGCGGGCCCTGGCGGACGTCGTGGTGGTCGGCGCGGAGACCGTGCGCCGGGAGGGGTACCGCCCGGCCCGCGCGCGTGCCGACTTCGCGGCGATGCGGGAGGCGGCCGGACAGGCCCCGGCACCGGCGATCGCGGTGGTCACCGCCAGCCTCGACCTGGACTTCTCGCTCCCCCTGTTCACCTCGCCCCTGGTGCCCACCCTGATCCTCACGGGAGCCTCGGCCGCCCCGGACCGCGTCGCCGCCGCCGAGAAGGCGGGCGCGCGGGTGCTGGCCGCCGGGGACGGGATCGGCGTGGATCCGGCCCGCGCCGTCCAGGCCCTCGCCGGACTCGGCCACACCCGGCTGCTGACCGAGGGCGGCCCGCGGCTGCTCGGACAGCTGGTGGCGGCCGGAGTGCTCGACGAGCTCTGCCTGACCGTCTCCCCGATGCTCACCGCGGGCGACGCGCAGCGCATCGCCGGTGGCCCCGCGGTCACGGTGCCGCAGCGCTTCGCACTGGTGTCGATGCTGGAGGAGGACGGCTTCCTGTTCACGAGGTACGGGCGGGCCTGACGTACTGAATCGCGCGCCACGGGGTAACGGCACCTCGGTACAGATGCCGCCGGTCCGGTCACCCGCGGCGCACACGGGGCAGGATGGTTTCCGCAGGGCCCGGCCGGCCCACGGCAGGAGTGGGGCCATCGGCCCCGGAGCAGAAGGGGCGCCTGGTGTTCACAAGCGTACTGATGATCGAAAAGGCCCTGACGTCCGCCGACGTGGAGTTCGTCACCACCTTGCACGGGGACGAGGAGGTCTCCTTCCACGTGCTGCTCCAGCCGCGCGGTGAGCAGGCGGACCGGCTGCTGCGAGCCATCGACGACGTCGCGCTCGGCGAGCTCGACGAGGCCGTGCGGGAGGGGGAGACCCCGGAGGGCCAGGAGGCGCTCAGTGTGGGGCAACGGGCGCTGGAGGTCTCCCTCGCGGCGCTGCGGGCCTCCGGAAGCCCGGCCGAAGGGCGGCTGATCGAGGACCACCCGCTGGACGCGCTGAAATCCCTGGTCGAGGAGGCCGGTGCCGACGAGGTCATCGTGCTGACCGACCCCCACTACGTGGAGGAGTTCTTCCACCGGGACTGGGCGTCCCGGGCCCGGCACAAGGTGGGGGTGCCGGTGCTGAAGCTGTTCTCGCACAGCAAGGCGTAGGGCGTCCTCGTCCCGCGAAGGCAATAGGCTGGGGGCGCTAACCGTCCCGGAACGCTCTTGGAGATCTGCATGGCACCCGGCCTTCCTCCCGCCATGGAACGACCGCACTTCATCGGCATCGGTGGGGCCGGAATGTCGGGCATCGCGAAGATCCTCGCGCAGCGCGGCGCCGTCGTGGCGGGCAGTGACGCCAAGGAGTCGGCGACGGCCGAGGCGCTGCGGGCGCTGGGCGTGACGGTGCACATCGGGCACGCCGCGGACCACCTGGCCGACGACGCCAGCTGCGTGGTCGTGTCCTCGGCGATCCGGCAGGACAACCCCGAGCTGGCCCGCGCGGCGGAGCTCGGCATCCCGGTCGTGCACCGCTCCGACGCGCTCGCCGCGCTGATGGAAGGCCTGCGCCCGATCGCGGTCGCCGGTACGCACGGCAAGACGACCACGACCTCGATGCTGGCGGTGTCGCTGAGCGCGCTGGGCCTGAAACCCTCGTACGCGATCGGCGGCGACCTGGACGAGCCCGGCTCCAACGCGCTGCACGGCGAGGGCGAGATCTTCGTCGCCGAGGCGGACGAATCGGACCGCAGCTTCCACAAGTACGCCCCCGAGGTCGCGATCGTCCTCAACGTCGAGCTCGACCACCACGCGAACTACGCCTCGATCGACGCGATCCACGAGTCGTTCGAGACGTTCGTCGACCGCGTCACCGAGGGCGGCACGCTGGTGATCTCCGCCGACCACGAGGGCGCGCGGGAGCTGACGCGCCGGGTCGCGGAACGCGCGGTGCGGGTGGTGACGTACGGCGAGTCCGAGGACGCCGGCGTGCGCATCCTGTCGGTCGTGCCGCAGGGGCTGAAGAGCGAGGTCACCGTGGCGCTGGAGGGCAAGGAGCTGACCTTCACGGTCTCCGTCCCCGGCCGCCACTACGCGCACAACGCGGTGGCCGCGCTGGCGGCCGGTGCGGCGCTCGGCATCCCCGCCGAGGAACTGGCCCCGGCGCTGGCGGCCTACACGGGCGTGAAGCGGCGGCTCCAGCTGAAGGGCGAGGCCGCCGGCGTGCAGGTGATCGACTCCTACGCCCACCACCCCACGGAGATGACGGCCGACCTGGAGGCGATGCGCGCGGCGGTGGGCGACTCCCGCATTTTGGTCGTCTTCCAGCCGCACCTCTTCTCGAGGACGCAGGAGCTGGGCAAGGAGATGGGGCAGTCCCTGGCCCTCGCGGACGCCTCCGTCGTGCTCGACATCTACCCGGCCCGCGAGGACCCGATCCCCGGCGTGACGAGCGAGCTGATCATCGAGGCGGCCCGGGCCGCGGGCGCCGATGTGACGCCGGTGCACGACAAGGCGGACGTGCCCTCGGTGATCGCGGGAATGGCGAAGCCGGGGGATCTCGTTCTCACGATGGGAGCGGGCGACGTCACCGACCTCGGCCCGCGCATCCTGGACCGTCTGTCGAACTGAGGGGCTGGAGCTCATGCCGTACGACGTCGAGAAGCCGGACGAGCAGTGGCGCGCGGAGCTGAGCCCGGGCGAGTACGCGGTGCTGCGCCAGGCGGCCACGGAGCCCGCCTTCACCGGTGAGTACACCGACACCAAGACCCAGGGCGTCTACTCCTGCCGTGCCTGTGGCGCCGAGCTGTTCACCTCGGACACCAAGTTCGAGTCCCACTGCGGCTGGCCGTCCTTCTTCGATCCGAAGGACACCGACGCGGTGGAGCTGATCGAGGACCGTTCGCACGGCATGGTGCGGACCGAGGTGCGCTGCGCACGGTGCGGCTCGCACCTCGGACACGTCTTCGAGGGGGAGGGCTACCCGACGCCCACGGACCAGCGGTACTGCATCAACAGCATCGCGCTGCGGCTGACGCCCGTCGGGGGCTGAGGCGGCGCTCAGCCGATCGCGCACTCCTTCCGTGTGAGGCGTTCGGTGTCACCCGCGACGCGGCTGCACAGCACGCGGGATGTGGAGGTGCCATCGCCAGCGCGGCGGACCTCCTTGAGGACGATGCTGTGACCGGCGCGGTCGCCGTACAGCGGGGCACGGGTGAAGTCGATGGTGCCGGTGGCCATGCCCTCGATCTTGACGTTGCGCAGGTTCACCCAGGTCGAGGCGCGGCTCTGGGGCCGGTCGTCCCGGGTGGCCGCCCAGTGCAGGGCGCGGGTGGCGTCGTGTGCCAGGGCGGTCTGGCCGCTGTCCAGGGCGGGACTGTCGTACTGCGGGCTCCGGTCCCGCAGCCCCGGCAGGTACGTGGCGGCGTCCAGGTAGAAGGTCGTCCTGGCGGCGGCCTTCTCCAGCTCGGCCAGGGCCGCGTGGTACAGCGTGACCTCCGGCGCGACGGACTGCTTGCCGGTGGTGAAGTCGGCTTTGGACAGATCGTCGCCGGTGAGGATGGCCAGGGGTGTTCCGGCGCAGCCCGGCTCGGTGCTCATCTGGCTCATCAGGGGGTCGATGTCCTCGACCCGGCCGGCGAAGTAGATCACCGACGGGACCCGGCCGCGCCGGCAGATCTCCTGGGCGTGCGAGCGGAGTTCCGGCGTGCCGCCGCTGAGCGTGTAGCGGCGCTGATCGAGCACGGTGAAGCCGTGCCGGCGCAGCATGTGCTGGCCGTAGCGCGCCTGTTCGTCGGTGTACAGGTCGTTGGTCTTCGCGGTGTCGCGGGCGAGGACGAGGGCGTACTGCCGCCGCTTCGGTGTGCGTAGCTGGGCCGCTATCAGGCCCAGCTGTTCGGTCTGCCACTGGTCCGTGGCGGCCAGGCTGAACCAGTTGGCGAACTCGCGGGGCAGGTAGGTGGCGGAGTTCGTGCCGGAGACGACCGGCAGGCCGGCCTCCAGCAGCGTGCGGGTCGTCGCCCGGCTCGACTTCAGGTCCCGGCCGGTGCCGACGACCCCCACCACGGTCGGATCCTCGGCGGCGTACGCCGCGACCGCCTCGGCCATCTCCTTCTGCCGGCCCAGGTCCACCCCGCCGTTGGCGAGCAGCACACGCAGCTTCACGCTGGAGTTCTTGTTGATGACGGCCTGCGCCAGATACACCCCGGCCAGTTCCTCGGCGCCCTTCACGAGCGAGGAGCCGTCAGCGGGGTCGGCGCTGAGCGGCCCGGCGTAGACGACGGTGACGTACTTGCCGGGGTGGTGGGCGAGGACGTCGGCGTTCTGCCCCGCGATGCGGTCCTCCAGGTCCTCGACCGTCCAGGGGGATGCGTCGTCGGCCGTCAGGGCCGTGACCTCGTCGGCGGGCTCGGGGGGTGCGGGCAGCCAGTCGGCGAAGCGGACGCCGTCCGTCGCGATGCCGATGCATTCCGTGCCGCCGCCGGGCGTCCGCTCGCGCCGGGTGTCCCGGTTGGCGGTCAGCACGGACGCCGAGCAGTACCGGTCGTGCAGGGCGTCGGCCCGCATGACGGTTCCGGCGGTCAGCAGGGCGATCACCAGGACCAGGGTGTGCAGGGCCCACACCAGCCGGGCGAGCGTGGGCCGGGTGGAGGCCCGCAGATGACGGCTGCGCTCCTCCACGGGAACGAGTTGGTCGTGCGGCAGCGGGATCTTCATCACCCAGGGCAGCACGGACCGCTCCCGGCTGGGCGACTGCTCGGCGCGCAGGTTGCGCCCCCACTCCCGGTACCAGGTGCGCAGCCGCTCGCTGAACCTGGGCGGAGTGGCCTCCGGCTCGGACGTCGCCGGGATGACACTGCGCTCCAGGCGTGGCACGTCCTGGGCGCGCACCGCGGCGACCACGAGCAGCGGATCGAGCTCGCTGCGCCGGCTGCGGACGTCGCTGATGGCCCGGATCAGTTCGATGCCGCCGTTGCCGGTGTCCGCGTGCGGCAGGAACAGCATCGGCGGGCGCGGCCGTTTGAAGCCGCGCAGGTCCCAGCTCCAGCGGCGGTGGTTGTCCCGCAGGTCCTCCCGCAGCGCCAGCACGCACAGCTGGAGGTGGAAGTCGCCGCCCGCCGTGAGCGCCTCGGCCACGTCGTACGCCCGGGCCGCGATCGCCTTCCAGGACCGCACCGGCCTGAGCAGCGAGACCTCGGTGGGATCCTCCTGGTCCGCCGCCCTGAGGAAGGTCGTCGTCATGAACCAGCGGCTCTCCCGGCGCAGCCACAGGAAGATCGGCGCCCGCCCCGGCAGGGCGTAGTTGAGGACCGTGAGCAGCAGCAGGAAGACGAGACCGGCGCCCACCGCCACGTACCACTCGCTGCGCGCCAGCAGCGCCGCGAGCACGGTCACGAGGCTCGCGGGGAGAATGTGCGCCATGTCGAACAGCGGCAGACCCGAGCGCCAGCGCGCGGTGTTCCTCGGCCGCCAGCGCTGCTGGGCCAGCTGGTTCAGCAGGCGCTGCCGCTGGTCCTGACCGGCCTCGGCGCTGCCCGGGGCGGGCGCGGGCCAGGTGTCGCCCAGGGCCGCCACCGCGTCGTCGATGGCGTGCACCAGCCGGAGCCGCGGAAACGCGTAGCGGCGGTAGACCGCCTTCGGGCCGCCCCACCTCTTCGGATCGCTCAGCGCGCGCACCATCGCGGCGGCCCGGCGCACTTCGGTGGCCCCGTCGTACGTGTCCTGCGCCACCGCGCAGCGCGTGCCGTGCGCCTCCTGGCCGGCGTGCAGCTGCCGGACCAGGCCGGTCACCGCGTCGTCGTCCGTGCTCTCCTGGGCGTGCACGACGAACACCGGCATCGGAGGCTCGGTGCTCGTGCGGAAGTCCTGAATGAGGATCTCGAGCTGGTCCTGGATGTGGAGCCCGGCTCCACTCGCCGGCATGCCGTCATGCGCCCCAGGGCAGTCCGGCGGCGTGCGTTCGGCATTCACCATGAGCAACCCCCCGTTCACTTTCGGTGTCTCATGAGGCTAGCGGGTGCCGGTGGGATGCGAGTGGGGGACGAGGGAACTTCAAGAACGTTCCGCAGGGCCGGCCCGTCACGGTGGCTTTGAATGAATGAGCCATCACGTTGTTGACTTGTGGCTGATCGAGTCAGAACATGTGCGGGGTGACCAACTCCGCGCACTCGCCCACAGGCCCCGCCGTTCTCCCCGTCGACCTCGACGAAGCGGCCCACCGCTGTCTCGTCGCGGGGTTCGACGGCACGGCGGGAGTCCCCGACGAGCTCAAGCGGCTCGTCGACCGGGGACTCGGCGGGGTCATCCTGTTCACCCGCAACGTGCGGGACGCCGAGCAGGTGCGGAGGCTCACCGACGAGCTGCGGGCCATCCGGCCGGACCTGCTCGTGGGGATCGACAACGAGGGCGGCGGGATCGGGCACCTGGTGAGTGCCGGAGCTCCCGACGTGCCCGGGGCGTTCGCGCTGGGCGTCGCCGACGACCCGGCCCTGACCGCGCGTTGCGCCGACGCCCTGGCCGGACATCTCGCCTCGCTCGGCATCACCGTCTCCTACGCCCCGGTCGCCGACCTCCAGCACCATCCGCGCAACCCGATCGTGCGCACCCGGTCCTTCGGCGCCGAACCCGTGCTCGCCGCCCGGCACCTGCGGGCCTGGATCGCCGCCACCGAGCGGCGGGGCGTCGCCTCCTGCGCCAAGCACTTCCCGGGGCACGGCGGTACGGAGACCGACAGTCATCACGGCGTCGCCGTCGATCCCCGGTCGCACGACGAACTGCGGTCCGACCTCGAACCGTTCCGCGCGGCCGTGGCCGCCGGGGTGCCGATGATCATGAGTGCCCATGTCGTCTTCCCGGCGCTCGACCCCGAGCGGCCCGCCACCCTGAGCCGCCGCATCCTGGGCGACCTGCTCCGCCACGAGCTCGACTTCGACGGGGTCCTGGTCACTGATGCCCTGGAGATGAGGGCGATAGCCGACCGCTACGGCGAGGCCGCCGGGGCGCGCATCGCCCTCGCCGCCGGCGCCGACCAGGTCATCGTGGCCGTACCGCACCTGGAGGTCACCCTCGCCTGCCGGGACGCCGTGCTCGGCGCGCTGGGTTCCGGGGTGCTGCCCGAGGAGCGGGTGCGGGAGGCCGCGGGGCGGGTGCGGCGGCTGGCCGAGCGGTACGCGGTTCCGGCCGGGGAGGCCGCCGGCTGGGACACCGGAGCGGGGCCGGAGGCGGCGCGCCGGGCCGTCCGCGCGCTCCCGGGGCCGCCGGCCGTGCGGGGCGCTCACGTCGTCGACCTGTTCCCGCCACCGCACCCCGCGCTCAACTGGGGCGGCGAGGACCTGCTGACGGAGGTACGCGCCGTCGACCCCACGGCCACCGGAACCGCGGTCACCGGGGAGCCGGCCGACCCGCCCGCCGTCGTGGCGCGGATTCTGCGCGCGGCCGGTGGCGCACCACTGGTCGTCGCCACCTGCGATGCCGGGCTGTACCCCTGGCAGGAACGGATACGAGCCGCCCTGCTGTCCCGGCGGCCCGATGCCGTACGGGTCGACACCGGGCTGCCGGAGGGCGGCGCGGCCTGCTCCTACGGGCGGGGACGGGTGAACCTGCGGGCCCTCGCCGAGGTGCTGACGGGCGTGTAGCCCCGTGGGGCCTGTCAGGCAGGCCCTACGGCACGCGTACGACGTCCTTGACCCCCCGCGCCGCGAGGTAGGCGGTGTCGTCCGCCCGCGCGGCCGGGACCACCGCCGGTCGGACGCCCTGTGCGCGCAGTTCCATCCACGCCTCGAAGTACGCGCCGCCCGGACCGGAGACGGAGCGGGAGGAGTGCGTGCAGTCCAGGAGCAGGGCCGTCTCGCGGGGGCGGGCCGGATGGTGCCCCGCGCGAACCTCGGCGACGGTGTCGGCCAGGGCCGTCGCGATCGGCTTGGCACGGCCCCGCGCGTCGAACAGGCCCAGCGTGTACTCCAGTTCCGGGAAGTCGGCGAGTGACCGGTCCACGTCGTGCGAGCACCACCAGGTCACACCCCACAACCCCGAGCACCCGGCCGTGTTCCGTACCGTCGCCCGGGCGAACTCCGGGGCGTCGGCCGCCGGGATGTGCGGCTCGGGTGCGCCGGTCTCCTGGACCCAGACCGGGCGGGCCGGATCCTCGGCATAGGCCTTGGCGAGTTCCGTGCCGTACTCGGCGAGGTGCAGGACCTGCGGGGAGCGGGGGCCGTACCGGCGGGCGCAGTCGCCGGAGAACACCCAGGGGTGGACGGTCGTCACGTCACCCTTGCGGGCCGAGGCCTCGGGAGTGAACGGGTGGTCGTCGCCGTACCAGGCCGCGTCGTAGGCGGAGTGGGTCACGAGCCGGTCCGGGGGCAGGTGCTCGCGGGCGGCGGCCAGCAGGGTGTCGAGATAGCGGTCCACCTCGTCCGGGGCCACCGGGTTGTGCTCGACCAGGTTGTTCAGCTCGTTGCCGAGCTGGAGTCCGATGAGGTTGGGGCGGTCCGCGAGGGCGCGGCCGAGGGCGCGCAGGAGGTCGGCCTGGGCGGCGACGGCCCCCGGGTCGGTGAAGACGTTGCGGTGGTGCCATCCACGGGTCCACTCCGGGTAGAAGTCGAAGCTCGACAGATGGCCCTGCACGCCGTCCACCAGGACGTCGAGACCGGCCTCGCCCGCCAGGTCGACCAGGCGGACCAGCTGGTCCACGGCCGCCGGGCGGACGAACGTGCGGTTGGGCTGGAGCAGCGGCCACAGGTGGAAGACCCGGACGTGGTCGAGGCCGAGGGAGGCGATCTGGTCCAGGTCCTCGCGGACGTGCGCCGCGTCGAAGTCGTGCCAGGAGTGGAACCAGCCGCGGCGGGGCGTGTAGTTGACGCCGAAGCGGAGCGTGGGGATGGGATCCTCCTCGGGTCGAGGCTTGCCCTGGGTGAATGCATCAATCACCATAGTCGTCGATGGGTAATGAATTGAACCAGGAAGCTCGAGATCTGGTGGTCGGTCTCGACGCGGGCGGCACACGGACCCGGGCGGTCCTGGCGGCCGCCGAGGACGGACGTCCGCTGGGCGAGGGCGCCGCCGGGCCGGGCAACGCCCTGACCGTGCCCGTGCCGCAGCTCACCGAGCACCTCGCCGAGGCCGTCGGGCAGGCGGTGCCCGAGCCGGACCGGGGCCGGGTGGTGGCCGTGGCCGGCGGATTCGCGGGGGCCACGGACGCCTTCGCCGACGAACCGGGGCGGCGCAACGCCCTGGCCGCTCTCACCGCCGCGCTGCGCGGCCTCGGCATCGACGCCGGCCCGCCCGTCGTTCGCAGCGACATCGAGGCGGCCTTCGCCTCCGCACCGGGCACCCCGGCCGACGGTCTCGCCCTGGTCGCCGGCACCGGCGCGGTCGCCGTGCGCATCACTGACCGCCGCGCCAGCGCCACCGTGGACGGCGACGGCTGGCTCCTCGGCGACGACGGCAGCGGCTTCTGGATCGGGCGGGCGGCGGTGCGGGCTGCCCTGCGGATGGCCGACGGGAGGGGAGCGCCGACCTCCCTGGCGGAGGCGGTGGGACGGGAACTCGGGGTGCCGGGCGACGTGTTGCCCGGCGGGGCGTCCGGCGGCGTGGCCGGTGGCGCGGTGCGGAGACTGTCCCCGGGCGTGGTCCAGGGCCGCGCGGAGCGGACGTCGGGCGACGTGCGGCACGCGGCGGTACCGCCGCTGACCGGGCCTGCCGCCCTGGACCACGCCGGGGGACAGCCGGCCGGCCCCGCGCACACCGGAGCGGCCGGTCCCCCCGCA
>NZ_JOCT01000032.1 GCF_000717875.1 Streptomyces sp. NRRL S-455 | reverse complement strand
GTTGAGTTCTCAAGGAACGGTCGCTTCCTTTGTACTCACCCTCTCGGGCTTTCCTCCGGGCGCTTCCCTTCGGTCTTGCGTTTCCGACTCTATCAGATCATTTTCCGATCCGATTCCCTGTCGGCGGGTTTTACCGAGAGGCCTTGGCTTTCGCTCGGCGGCCTTTCGACATTCACTACGTTAGCCGATTCGCCGTCCAACTCATAATCGAGTCCGTCAGCGCCGAATTCAGGCATGCGGGCACGCCGAATTCGCCCCTGCTGAGGGGAGTGACTAGGTAGTGGGTTGGCCGCTTCCGGCTGCTGGCGAAACGCCGTAACCGGTTCAGCGGCTCGGGCCACATTACGCACCTTGCGGGGACGCGTCAACTTCGGCGGCGCCTCGGGACATGTGCCCGGTAGGGGCTCACCGTCGGGTCGTTGGCGATCCAGAAGCGCCAGGGGTGTACGGCTCCGTCGCCGGCCACGCCGGTGCGGGGGCCGTTGAGTACCTGGTCGGAGGGCACGGGGGTGCCGGTCTGGATGCGGAGAGGGGTGTCCTCGGGCGTGCACGCGTCCGTACCGTCCAAGGAGCGGTCCACCCCCAGGGCCGTGGCCAGACGGGCCGGACCTTTGGCCAGTTCCTTGTCGTTGCGGGCCGAGAGTCGACGGGTGCGGGCCAGTTCGGCGCCCTCGATGATCTCCCCGGCGCGGAGGAGGACAGCGCTCGCCTTGTCCTCGGGACCGCACACGAGGTTCATGCAGAACCACATGCCGTAGGTGAAGTAGACGTAGACGTGCCCGGGCGGACCGAACATGACGCTGTTGCGGGCCGTGCGGCCGCGATAGGCGTGGGACCCGGGGTCGTTCTCACCGTCGTAGGCCTCTACCTCTGTGATGCGGAGGGCGATCGGACCGTCCGGGGTGGTGCGGACCAGGATGCGGCCGAGCAGGTCGGGGGCGACATCGAGGACGGGCCGGTCGAAGAACTCCCTGGGCAGGGGCGTACGGTCGGGGGTCGCGATCATGCCGTCCGAGGGTACTGGAGACGGGTGGCGCGGCGGGGTGGCAAGCAGGCACCGGCCTTGCCAGGGTGAGGGCATGGAACCGGCCACGGCCGGATCGCGTTTGTAGGGATCAGGGATCCACCCGTAGTGGGCGAGAGGGAGAGACATGGCGTTCAAGAAGCTGCTCGCGAGCCTGGGGGCCGGCGGGGCTTCGGTCGAGACGGTGCTGCACGAGGTCAACGTCGTGCCGGGCGGTGTCGTCCAGGGTGAGGTGCGGATCCAGGGCGGGTCCGTGAACCAGCAGATCGAGGGGCTCTCGGTCGGGCTGCAGGCCAAGGTCGAGGTGGAGAGCGGGGACCAGGAGTACAAGCAGGACATCGAGTTCACGAAGTCGCGGCTGGGCGGTGCGTTCGAGCTGCGGGCGAACGCGGTGCACGCGGTGCCGTTCGGGCTGGAGATCCCGTGGGAGACGCCGATCACGATGATCGACGGGCAGGCGCTGCGCGGCATGAACATCGGAGTGTCCACGGAGCTGGAGATCGCGCGGGCCGTGGACTCCAGTGACCTGGACCCGGTCAACGTGCACCCGCTGCCGGCGCAGAAGGCGATTCTGGACGCGTTCATCCAGCTGGGCTTCCGGTTCAAGAACGCGGACATGGAGCGCGGTGTGATCCGGGGTACCCGGCAGCGGCTGCCGTTCTACCAGGAGATCGAGTTCTACCCGCCGCAGCAGTACCGGGGGCTGAACCAGGTCGAGCTGAGCTTCGTGGCCGACGAGCAGGCCATGGACGTGGTGCTGGAGATGGACAAGAGGCCGGGTCTGTTCAGCGAGGGCAGCGACACCTTCCGGTCGTTCCAGGTGGGTCTGAACGACTACCAGGGGACCGACTGGACCGCTTACCTCAACCAGTGGCTGTCCGAGGTCGGCAGCAAGCGCAACTGGTTCTAGGCTCGGGGGCGACTGCACGAACCGATCAGGAGGTACCGAGGTGACCGAGCTCAAGCGGCGGCCGCTCCCCCACGACTTCCATCCGCCCGTACCGTCGTTCACGGTGACGAGTAAGGACGTCGAGGAGGGTGCGACGCTCCAGGACGCTCAGGTGCACGCGGCCGGCAACACCTCGCCGCATCTGCGGTGGGAGGGCTTCCCGCCCGAGACCAAGAGCTTCGCCGTGACCTGCTACGACCCCGACGCTCCGACGGGCAGCGGGTTCTGGCACTGGGTGCTGTTCGACATCCCGGCGTCGGTGACCGAGCTGCCGGCGGGTGCGGGCGGCGGCGCGTTCGCGGGGCTGCCCGAGGGAGCGGTCCACGCTCGTAACGACTACGGCAGCAAGGACTTCGGCGGAGCCGCGCCGCCGCCCGGGGACGGGCCGCACCGGTATGTGTTCACGGTGTACGCCGTGGACCAGGAGAAGCTCGGTCCGGACTCGGACGCCAGCCCGGCCGCCGTGGGCTTCAACCTGCGGTTCCACACCATCGGGCGGGCCCAGCTCATCGGTGAGTACGAGGTGCCTGCCGAAGGCTGAGTGACCCGCCGGGCCATCCCGGCGTTCATGCAACGTTTGCCCGCTCCTGGTCTTGGAATTGATCAGGAGCGGGCATTTTTGTTGCCGGGGGTCGCGGGGGTCACCCCCCGTGGGAGCAGCAGATATTGCGTTGTCCATCTCGGCGTGCCCGGCCAGAGTTATCCCAGCCCGCCAGGGGGTGGGCCGGTGCACACGGGAGGTGGGCTGGTATGCGGGACACGCTGGTACTCAACGCGAGCTTCGAGCCGCTGTCGACGGTGACGCTGAACCGAGCCGTCGTTCTGGTGCTTCAGGACAAGGCCGTCGTCGAGCAGGCCCACCCCGAGCTCCGGATGCGTGGAGCCGCGGTCGACATACCGGCGCCGCGTGTGATCAGGCTGTGCCAGTACGTGCGGGTGCCGTTCCGAAGACGAGCGCCGTGGTCGAGGCGGGGTGTGCTGGTCAGGGACCGGCACCGGTGCGCGTACTGCGGGCGGCGGGCGACGACCGTGGACCACGTGGTGCCGCGGTCGCAGGGTGGGCAGGACACGTGGCTGAATACGGTGGCCTCGTGTGCGGAGGACAATCACCGTAAGGCGAACCGGACTCCGGATGAGGCGGGCATGCCGCTGCTGCGGGAGCCGTTCGAGCCGACGCCTGCCGATGCGATGCTGTTGGCTCTGGCTCAGGAGGACTTCGCGGCGCTGCCTGATTGGCTGGTGCTGGATGCGGCGTGACCAGTCGCCGTGGGGCGTTGGTGGTCCGCCGACTGCGGGTTGAGTGTGGTGGTTCGCGCAGTTCCCCGCGCCCCTGGCAACTGGGGTGCGGGGAACTTGCGTTGTTGGTGCTGTCAGTCGATCGACGGCTTTTCGCGGCGTTCCTGGGGCGGTACGGCCGCGCCTGACGCGCCTGAGTTGCCGCCACCGCCGATGCCGCCGAAGTTGCCCATCGCGCCGGAGAGGCCCTTGAGGGCGTCGCCGATTTCGCTGGGGACGATCCAGAGCTTGTTGGCGTCGCCTTCGGCGATCTTGGGGAGCATCTGGAGGTACTGGTAGGAGAGGAGCTTCTGGTCCGGGTCTCCGGCGTGGATGGCCTCGAAGACGGTGCGGACGGCCTGGGCCTCGCCCTCGGCGCGGAGGGCGGCTGCCTTGGCCTCACCTTCGGCGCGCAGGATCTGGGACTGCTTCTCGCCTTCGGCGCGCAGGATCTCGGACTGCCGGACACCTTCGGCCTGGAGGATGGCGGCGCGCTTGTCACGGTCGGCGCGCATCTGCTTCTCCATCGAGTCCTGGATGGAGGTGGGCGGTTCGATCGCCTTGAGTTCGACGCGGTTGACGCGGATGCCCCACTTGCCGGTG
Organism: Streptomyces sp. NRRL S-455; assembly: GCF_000717875.1. GTDB lineage: Bacteria > Actinomycetota > Actinomycetes > Streptomycetales > Streptomycetaceae > Streptomyces. The sequence goes on along the minus strand of NZ_JOCT01000032.1, from coordinate 74,027 downwards.
GCCTCGTCGAGGACGCCGCGCAGGGCCGCGTTGATCTCCTCGCGGGACGTCAGGGTCCGCTCCAGGTCCATGCCGCCGATGATGTTGCGCAGCGTGGTGACGGTGAGCTGCTCGATCGCCTGGATGTAGCTGGCGACTTCGTAGGTGGCGGCCCGGGCGTCGGTCACCTGGTAGTAGATGACGGTGTCGATGTTGACGACCAGGTTGTCCTGGGTGATGACCGGCTGCGGCGGGAAGGGCACGACCTGTTCACGCAGGTCGATGCGGTTGCGGATGGTGTCGATGAACGGGACGACGATGTTGAGCCCCGCGTTGAGTGTCCGCGTGTAGCGGCCGAAGCGCTCGACGATGGCCGCGCTGGCCTGTGGGATGACTTGGATCGTCTTGATCAGGGCGATGAAGACCAACACCACCAGGATGATCAGGACGATGATGACCGGTTCCATCGTCGTTCCCCGTACCTCTCTCCGCCTCGGCGCCTTCGGCAGATCTTATGGTTGTCGAAGATCTTGCTGGACGAGTCTGACAGACCGTCGCGTACCTCGCGAGAGGTTCTCCTCAGTTGCGTCGTGCGAGGTCACATGACGATCGCGGTGGCTCCCTCGATGTCCACGACGTCCACTTCCTGGCCTACTTCGTAAGCACGGTCGGTGTCGAGGGCGCGGGCCGACCAGACCTCTCCGGCCAGCTTGATCCGGCCGCCGGAAGCGTCGACGCGTTCCAGGACGACGGCTTGTCTGCCCTTCAACGCGTCGACACCGGAGACGAGTTCGGGTCGCTGGGCGCGATGCCGGTTCGCGATGGGTCGTACGACGGCGATGCCCGCGGTCGAGACGACGGCGAAGACGACGACCTGGGCGACGGCTCCGCCGCCGAAGACGCCCGTGACCACTGCCGCGGCGATCGCGCCCACCGCGAGCATGCCGAGTTCGGGCATCGCGGTGATCACGAGCGCGATGCCGAGCGCTGTCGCGCCGATCAGCCACCACAGCCATGCGTCGATTTCCACGAGGTCATGGTAGGTCCGCGGGCCCTGTCGCCGACAGGGCGCCCGCGGTGTGAAATGCCGTTCTTGCTCTGGGATTTGTGGGGTGCCGGGGTCGGGTCAGGACAGCGGGAGGCCCTGGGCGGTCCAGCGCTCGCCCACCTGTTCGACGACGAGCGGGAGCCCGAAGCAGAGGGAGAGGTTGCGGGAGGTGAGTTCGAGCTCCAGCGGGCCGGCGGCGAGGACCTTGCCCTGGCGGATCATGAGGACGTGTGTGAAGCCCGGGGGGATCTCCTCGACGTGGTGGGTGACCATGAGCATCGAGGGGGCGATCGGGTCGCGGGCGAGGCGGCCGAGGCGGCGGACGAGGTCCTCACGGCCGCCGAGGTCGAGGCCGGCGGCGGGCTCGTCGAGGAGCAGCAGCTCGGGGTCGGTCATCAGGGCGCGGGCGATGAGGGTGCGCTTGCGCTCACCCTCGGAGAGCGTGCCGAACCTGCGCTCCAGGTAGTCGCTCATGCCGAGGCGGTCGAGGAAGGCGCGGGCGCGCTGCTCGTCGATCTCCTCGTAGTCCTCGTGCCAGGTGGCGGTCATGCCGTAGGCGGCGGTGAGCACCGTCTCCAGGACCGTCTGGCGCTTGGGGAGCTTCTCGGTCATGGCGATGCCGGCCATGCCGATGCGGGGGCGCAGCTCGAAGACGTCGGTGCCGGGCCTGCCGAGGGTCTCGCCGAGGATGGCGGCGGTGCCCGAGCTGGGGTAGAGGTAGGTGGAAGCGAGGTTGAGGAGGGTGGTCTTGCCGGCGCCGTTCGGGCCGAGGATGACCCAGCGCTCGCCCTCCTTGACCGACCAGGAGACCTGGTCCACCAGAGCCCGGCCCTCGCGGACCACGGATACGTCCTGAAGCTCCAGAACATCGCTCATGAGCGCGTTGTCTCCCCTTGCAGTGTGGCCGGTCTCGGCTGTCGCGTACGCCTGTGGCTCGGTCCGCCGCGCCTGTGGGCGCAGCCCTCCATGAAATCTACGCCACCGGTCGTACCGGGCGTTCCCTCGGTCCGGCTCTTGGAAGGACCCTAGGGTTGAGGGCATGCTCACGGAACCGCGCGCTGGACGTCTCGCAGCTTGGGGAAATGCCCTTTTGGCCGGACTTGTCTCACCGGATGACGCTGTACTCGCCATCGTCGGCGAGGACGCGGTGCACCGGGTGGAGGGGCTGCCAGGTGAGTCGGGCCAGGTTGGGCTGACGCTCGCGCTGGGGCGGCTGCGGCGGCTCGGGGTGTCCGGGCTGCGGGTCGCGCTGCCCGCGCCGGGGCATCCGCTGGGGCTGAGCGGGCCGCCGGAGTTCAACGCGCGGGCGCTGGAGGCCGAGGAGGCGGTGGTCTGCCACGGGGCCGCCTTGGGGCTGGTGCCGGACGTCTACGAGGCCGGACCTGAAGGGGTGCAGGTCGAGGTCGTGTGGCATGTGCTGCCCGTACGGGAGGCGCCGCCTGCGGATGTCCCGTCGCTGGGTGAGGCGGAGCGGGAGCTCGCGGAGGCCCTCCGGGAGGCGACCGAGGTGCTCACGCGGCTGGACGTGGCCGGGTCGGGGCCGGTGGCGGAGGCGGCGGTCGATGCGTATCGGGCTCGGGCCGAGCGGGGGCGGGAGGTGCTGGCTCCGGGGTATCCGTCGCGGGCGGTGCGGGTGCTGGAGTTGGCGCAGCGGGTGGGGACGCTCATCGCTGTGGCGACCGAGAGTGGGCACGGGGGTGCGGTGAGTTCGTCCGAGATGTCCGCTCGGCGGGAGGCGTTGCGGCCGGTGGAGCGGACGGCTCGTAGGGCGCAGGTCGCGGCGTACAACTCCGTTGTGGAGGAGCGTGAGCGGGGGGTCCGGTGACTGTTTGTTGTGCAGGTGCTGGGCGCTGGTGCTGAGGTCGGGGCGGCGCGCAGCCCGGCGGGGCGGGGTGCCTCCCCCAAGCTCTCGGCTTCGCTCGAGCAGGGGGGACCCCCATCGCCCGCCCGTGCCGCCCCAGCGGCACGACCGCCCGCAGCTCGGGCGGCGGGGTCCGCCTGCGCCCGCCCCCAAGCTCTCGACTTCGCTCGAGCAAGGTGGACCCCCATTGCCCCAGCGGCACGACCGCCCGCAGCTCAGCAGCCAGCCCGTGAACGGTTGACCGGCCTCCCGGGTGGGGCCGGGAGGCCGGTGGTCACCTTCGGCTTGGAGACGGAGGTGGGGTGTCAGTGGTTGACGGCGAGGTTGCCGAAGGCGGGGTTCAGGACGCCCACGACGTTCACGCTGTTGCCGGACACGTTGACCGGGACGTGCACCGGGGCCTGGACGACGTTGCCCGAGCCGACGCCCGGGGAGCCCACGGCCTTGCCGTCGGCGTGCGCGCTGGTGGCGGAGGCCACACCCGCGCCCGCGGCCAGCAGGCCACCGGTCACCATCGTCACGGCCGCGACCTTCTTCAGGTTCTTCACTTCTGAGCCCTCCTTGCGATTGCCGCGGCAGGCGCCGCAGCACGCACTGGAGAACGGCGGAGATCCACTGAGGATGCGCCATCTGGGGGACATTCCCACGACGGTATGAATCTCATCCTGGAATGGAACCTTCCGTGGGACGTGGGGTGAAGGTGTCAGCCCGTCACGCCATGGCGTACGGCCCACAGGGCTGCCTGCGTCCGGTCGGCCAGGTCGAGTTTCATCAGGATGTTCGAGACGTGGGTCTTGACGGTCTTCTCGGAGAGGACGAGGGCACGGGCGATCTCCCGGTTGGAGCGGCCGTCCGCTATCAGGCCGAGGACCTCGCGCTCCCGGTCGGTGAGTGAACCGGCCCGGCCGGGTCCCGAGTTGGCCCCCTCCTGGGACAGCAGCGCGCCGGCGACCTCCGGCTGGAGGAGGATGTGCCCGGCGTGGACCGAGCGGATGGCTCCGGCGAGGGCGTCGGGGTCGACGTCCTTGTAGACGTAACCCGCGGCGCCCGCGCGCAGGGCGGGTACCACCGTGCGCTGTTCCGTGAAGCTGGTGACGACCAGCACGCGTGCGGGGTTGTCCAGTTCGCGGAGCCGGCGCAGGGCGTCCACGCCGTCCATGCCCGGCATCTTGACGTCCATGAGGATGACGTCGGGCTTCAGCTCCTCCGCGCGGTCGACGCCTTCGGCGCCGTCCGCCGCCTCGCCGACGACCTCTATGTCGTCCTGCACTTCGAGGAACGTACGCAGGCCCCGGCGGACCACCTGGTGGTCGTCGACGAGCAGGACCTTGATCGCGTCAGCCACCGGGGACCTCCATCTCGATCGTGGTGCCCTTGCCGGGCGCCGATTCCACGGTCAGCGTGCCGCCGGCTCCGCTCGCCCGGTCTCGCATGGAGACCAGACCCAGATGGCGGCCCGCGCGGCGGACCGCACTCGGGTCGAAGCCGCTGCCGTCGTCCGTGACGCGCAGGACGGCTCCACTGCCGCGGCGGTCCAGGGTCACGTCGACGTGGTCGGCGCCGGAGTGGCGCAGGGCGTTGTGCAGGGCCTCCTGGGCCACCCGCAGGACGGCCTCCTCCTGGGAGGCCGGCAGGGCCTTCACACCACGGCCGGCGAAGGTCACGCGGGCGGTGTGGGCACGGTCGAGGACCTGGATCTGGGTGCGCAGGGTGGCGACCAGGCCGTCCTCGTCGAGGGCCGCCGGGCGCAACTCGACCACCGCCGCACGCAGTTCGTCGGCGGCCTCGGCGGCCAGGGCGGCCACCTGCTGGAGTTCGCCCTTGGCGCGGGACGGGTCGCGGTCGACCAGGCGGGTCGCGGCCTGGGCGGTCAGGCGGAGGGAGAAGAGCTTCTGGCTGACCGCGTCGTGCAGTTCGTGGGCCAGGCGGGAGCGCTCCTCGGCGATGGTGAGTTCGCGGCTGCGTTCGTAGAGGCGGGCGTTGGTGAGGGCGATCGCCGCGTGCTGGGCGAGGATGCCGAGCAGTTCCTCGTCGTCCTGGGTGAAGCCGCAACCACCGTCCGGCTTCGGACAGTTCTTGTTGGCCAGGAACAGCGCGCCGATGACCTCGTCGCCGTCGCGGATCGGCAGGCCCAGGAAGTCGACCAGGTCGGGGTGGGCCTTCGGCCAGCCCTCGAAGCGGGGGTCCTTGCGGACGTCGGCGAGGCGCTCGGCCCTGGCCTCGTGCAGCATCGCGGCGAGAATGCCGTGCTGGCGCGGGAGGGGGCCGATGGCCTTCCACTGTTCTTCGCTGACGCCGTCGACCACGAACTGGGCGAAGCCGCCGTGGTCGTCCGGCACGCCGAGCGCGGCGTACTGCGCGTCGAGCAGCTCACGGGCCGAGGCGACGATCGTCTTGAGGACGTCGCGCACCTCGAGATGCCTGCTCATGGCCAGCAACGCGGAACTCACCGCGGCGAGGCCGGACCGGGGACCGTGGCTCATGTCCTCACGGTACCGGCGGGCCGTGACAGCGCGGATCGGACCAGTGGTCGCGGGCGCCCGGTCCGGTGGGCCTAGGTCGCGGGGCCGAGGCGGGCGGGTGGTGGGGCGTGGGTCCGGGGGTGGCGGGCCCGTGGCGTAGGGCGAAGGGACATCGGTGGTCCGCGGCTGTCTCGGCGGCGGGGCGGCTGGGGCGGCGTCGACCTGCTGGTGCACCACGCGAGCGCGCTGGGCGCCGAGCCGCTGGGCTGCTGGCGAAGCTGTCCCTGGAGGGGCTGCGCCGGGCGCTGGAGGTGAACCTGGTGGCGGGACCGGGGCTGGTCCAGGAGGCATGCCGCTGCTGCGGGCCTCGCGGGTGGGCAGTGTCGCCGCGGTCGGCTCGGGCGCGGCGGCGGAGGCGTACGCGACGTGGGGCGGGTACGGGGTGTCCAAGGCGGCGCCGGACCATCTGGTGGCGGTGCTCGCCGTGGAAGGAGCCGGAGCTGCGGGTCTGTTTCCTGCGGCTGCTGGACGAGCGGCCGGCGAGTGGGCGGTACGGGGCTCCGGCCATGGTGGACGAGGCCCGATGACGCCGGCCGTGCGGGTTCCCTGCTGACCTGCCTGCACGAGCCGGAGGCCGCGCCGCAAGGCCGCTGCCTGTGGCACGAGTTCGGCGACATGCACCTCGTACTGCCGCGAAAAGCCCTCACACAGAGCATCGCTTGTGCAACCTGCGGTGAGACCGGCCCGGGCCCCATGTGACCCCGCCCATAGGACACACGTCACGTACGAAAGGACGTAGGAGACAAGTCGGGCCTTTTGAGCGGCGCAGATGGTCCAGTCTGGCCCGATTTGCCCCTCCCTGATCCACTATCTCCTTTCGTACGTCACACCTTTGCCACGCATTTTTGCGGCCGCTAAGAATGGCTGCCGTCGCTCAGCGCCGTGGGTTCACCTCCGCGGCGTTCGTGTCGGAAACACACCGAGTCCAACGCCGGACGCCGAGCGACTCCCGCGCTATTCGAAGAGGTCCAGAACCACCATGCCCAAGAACATCTTCAGCCGTGGCCACAGTCGCACCCTGACCCGTCACCACAAGATCGCCATGGCGGGTGTCGCCACCCTCGGCGCCGCCGCCATCGGGTTCTCCGCGGTGCCGAGCGGTGCGTCGACGAAGACCACGACCGAGGCCGCTCAGCCGGCTGCGGTGGCGTTCAGCACGGAGCAGATCAAGGACGTCAAGGCGAGTGTCACCGACCAGATGGCCGGTGCCAGCCTGAAGGCGGAGCAGATCGAGGCGAAGAAGAAGGCCGACGCCGCTGCCGCCGCCAAGAAGAAGGCCGCCGCCGAGGCCGCGAAGAAGAAGGCCGAGGCCGAGCGCAAGGCCAAGGAGGCCGCGAGCCGCGCCGCCGAGCGCGCCGAGGCCAAGAAGGCCGCCAAGAAGAAGGCCGCCAAGAAGACCTACCCGAACAACCTCGACGGCTGGATCCGCGAGTCGCTCGACGTCATGAAGAAGCACGGGATCCCCGGCTCCTACGAGGGCATCAAGCGCAACATCATCCGGGAGTCCTCGGGTAACCCGAAGGCGATCAACAACTGGGACATCAACGCCATCAACGGCATCCCGTCGAAGGGTCTGCTGCAGGTCATCCCGCCGACCTTCAAGACCTGGCACGTCCCCGGCACCTCCTGGGACATCTACGACCCGGTCGCCAACATCACCGCCGCCTGCAACTACGCGGCCGACAAGTACGGCTCGATGGACAACGTCAACAGCGCGTACTGAGGACGGCGCGGGCCTCTCTGCTTCGCTGAACGGAACGCCTAAGGGCGGCACCCACCTGACGGGGTGCCGCCCTTCGGGCGTGGCGGAGCGGTGACTACTTGCGCATGACCTCCGGCTCGTGGCGACGCAGGAAGCGGGCCACGAAGAAGCCGCAGATCACACCCAGGGCGAGCAGCGCGCCCATGTCCATGACCCAGGCGCCTACCGTGTGCTCCCACAGCGGGTCGTTGTCGCCGGCCGTCTCGGGCGGGCTGATCTTGTTGAAGTCCAGCGTGGCACCGGAGGCGGCGACCGCCCAGCGCGACGGCATCAGGAACGAGAACTGGTTGGCGCCGATCGAGCCGTGCAGCGTGAACAGGCAACCGGTGAAGACGACCTGGATGATCGCGAACATCACCAGCAGCGGCATGGTCTTCTCGGCGGTCCTGACCAGCGCCGAGATGATCAAACCGAACATCATCGACGTGAAGCCCAGCGCCATGATCGGCACGGACAGTTCAAGCAGCGTGGCGCTGCCGAAGACGAGCCCCTCCTCGGGGATCTCCCGGCTGGAGAAGCCGATGACGCCGACCAGCAGGCCCTGCAGCACGGTGATCATGCCGAGCACGAACACCTTCGACATCAGGTACGCCGAGCGGGACAGGCCGGTCGCGCGCTCCCGCTCGTAGATGACCCGTTCCTTGATCAGCTCACGGACCGAGTTCGCCGCGCCCGCGAAGCAGGCGCCGACCGCGAGGATCAGCAGGACCGTGGTGGCCGTGCCGTTCGGGATGATCCGGCCGGTCCGGGGGTTGGCCGGGTTGGGCAGCAGGCCCCGGTCCGCGTCGATGAGCAGGCTCACGGCTCCCAGCACCGCCGGCAGGATCACCATCAGGGCGAGGAAGCCCTTGTCGGACGCGATCACCGAGACGTAGCGCCGGACCAGTGTGACGAACTGGGACATCCAGCCCTGCGGCTTCGGCGGCTTCATCGCCGGCATCGACGCGGCCTGTACGGACTGCGGTGCGACGGCGTCGATGTCCGCGGCGTACATCTGGTAGTGCTGTGAGCCCTTCCAGCGGCCCGCCCAGTCGTAGTCGCGGTAGTTCTCGAAGGCGGAGAAGACATCCGCCCAGCTGTCGTAGCCGAAGAAGTTCAGCGCCTCCTCCGGCGGGCCGAAGTAGGCCACCGAGCCGCCGGGCGCCATCACCAGCAGCTTGTCGCACAGGGCCAGCTCGGCCACGGAGTGGGTGACGACGAGGACCGTACGGCCGTCGTCGGCGAGGCCGCGCAGCAGTTGCATGACGTCGCGGTCCATGCCCGGGTCGAGGCCCGACGTGGGCTCGTCCAGGAAGATCAGCGACGGCTTGGTGAGCAGCTCCAGTGCCACCGAGACGCGTTTGCGCTGGCCGCCCGAGAGGGACGTGACCTTCTTGTCCTTGTGGATGTCGAGCTTGAGCTCGCGCAGCACCTCGTCGATCCGGGCCTCGCGCTCGGTCACCGTGGTGTCGGCGGGGAAGCGCAGCTTGGCCGCGTACTTGAGGGCCTTCTTGACGGTCAGCTCCTTGTGCAGGATGTCGTCCTGCGGGACCAGGCCGATGCGCTGGCGCAGTTCGGCGAACTGCTTGTAGAGGTTCCGGTTGTCGTAGAGGACCTCGCCCTGGTCGGCCGGGCGGTAGCCGGTGAGTGCCTTGAGCAGGGTCGACTTGCCGGAGCCGGACGGGCCGATGACCGCGATCAGCGACTTCTCGGGGACGCCGAACGAGACGTCCTTGAGGATCTGCTTGCCGCCGCCGACCGTGACGGTCAGGTGGCGGGCGGAGAAGGACACCTCACCGGTGTCGACGAACTCCTCGAGCCGGTCGCCGACGATGCGGAACGTCGAGTGGCCGACGCCGACGACGTCGGTCGGGCCGAGCAGTTGCGCGCCGCCCTTGGGGATCGGCTGGCCGTTGACGTACGTGCCGTTGTGCGAGCCGAGGTCGCGGATCTCCATGCGGCCGTCGGGCGTGGCGTGGAACTCCGCGTGGTTCCGGGAGACCTGGAGGTCGGAGACGACCAGGTCGTTCTCGAGGGCACGGCCGATGCGCATCACGCGGCCGAGGGAGAACTGGTAGAAGGTCGTCGGGCTGCGGTCGCCGTGGGCCGGCGGCGCCCCCGCGGCATCGCTGGGGCCCTGCTGCTGCGGGATGCGGGCCGCTTGCTGCTGGGGCTGCTGTTGCTGCCAGCCGGCCTGGGCCTGCTGGTGCGGGGCCTGCTGGGCGGGGGCATGCTGGGCCCAGCCTTCGTTCGCGCCCTGCGCGGCGTACGGCTGCTGGGGGTGGGCCTGCGGTGTGGCGACGGAGGCCGCGGCGCCGGAGAGGTTCAGGCGCGGTCCGTCGGTGGCGTTGCCCAGGTTCACCACCGAGCCGGGGCCGAGCACCATGTGCTGGATCCGCTGCCCCTGCGCGAACGTGCCGTTGGTGCTGCCGTTGTCCTCGATGACCCAACTGCTGCCGTTGAAACTGACCGTGGCGTGACGCCAGGAGACCCTTGCGTCTTCGAAGACTACGTCCCCCTGCGGATCACGTCCGAGGGAGTATGCCCTGGACGGATCAAGCGCCCAGGTACGTCCGTTTGATTCCAGTACGAGTTCCGGCACTCCATGCCCCACTGAGTTGTCCCCCGAATTGCCCCCGACATGGGGAGTCTAGGGATGTCGAACATCGGGTGGAACTATTTCAGGAGCGGACCCGTGACCGAAAGTCGGGCCTTGTGACAGGCGCGTGCGGACGCATCAGCCGATCCCGTTGACGGGGTTGAAAACGGGCCGGAGAGTGGTATTTCGACGCGAGGGGGACCTGCGCGGTGTTCCCGCCGCGTAGCGGATCGGGGGGTCTGCCATGGGCGCTGCCACAGATGCCGGGTCGGTGAGGGGAGCCGCGCGCTTGCCGTGGGGGGACGTGCTGATGTCCGCCGTCGCCGCCGTGAGCTGGGCGTTGGTCGGGATGGCGGGTACGGCGGCGCTGGGACTGCGGCTTCTGGAGGCGGACGCGGCCGGCTCGTTGGGGCCGATGACCGCGGCTGTGGTGGCCCTGGGGGCTGGTGGTTCGGTCACACCGACCGGTGACGTGTCGGCGTTCGGCCTGTCGGCCGCGGAGGCGGACACGGCCATCGAGATCACGCCACTGGGGGTGAGCCTGGCCGGAGCGCTGCTGCTGTCGTACTTCTTCCTGCGGTCCCTGCGTGCGGCGGGAGTTGTGATCTCACCGGCCGAACTCCTCGCTCGTGCGGGCGCGGTGGTGGCGCTGTTCGTGGCGATGCTGGGCGGCCTCGCGTGGGCGGGGCACGACGTCGTCACGATCGACGGCGCCTCGCTGGGGCTGGACGACCTGACAGGCGGCGGCGGTGTGGAGGTCCCCGGGCTAGGGGACGTCGGCGGGCTGCTGCCGGACCGGCTCGGCGACCTGGCCGACGCGCGGGCGGCGGTCGGTTTCACGGTCGACACGGCGCCCACGCTGCTCGGCGGACTCGGGTGGTCGGCCGGGGTCCTCCTCATCGCCCTGCTGGCCTCGCGCCGCACTCCGCTGCCGCGGGGCTGGGAAGCCGTGCACCGGGTCGTACGGCCGGCCGTGTCCGCGGTGGTGACCGTGCTGCTGGTGGCGGTGGCGGCCGGGCTCGCGGCGGCGGTGTACGCCGCGAACGGCGACGACCATCCCCGGCGCATCGCCGGCGCCGCACTGCTCGGGGCGCCGAACGGGGTGTGGCTGGGCGTGCCGATCGGCCTGCTCGTGCCGTGGGACGGCCGGGCCACGGGTGAACTGACCCGTTTCCTGCCGGACCCACTGGACGACCTGCTCGCCGTCCGCTCCGACCAGCCGGTGACGCTGGGGCGGCTGGCCGAGCTGGACGGGCGGGTGTGGCTGCTCGGGGCGGCCGCGGCGCTGATGATGCTGCTCGCGGGGGTGCTGGTAGGGGTACGGACGCCGGTGGGAGGTCTGGCGGGGGCAGCCGGGTACGGGCGGGAGCGGGGCTCGGGAGGCGTACGGTCCGCAGGGGCTGGGGGCGTGGCGGGCTCGGGCCGCTTGCGGCCGGAAGAAGCGGGGAGCGTGCTGAGCTCCGGTGGCGTACGGCCGCAAGGAAACGGGGGCCTACCGGGCTCGGGGGCCCTTGGTTTCGCGGGCCGGTGCGCGCTGCGGCTGGGCGTCGCGACGGCGGCCGCCCTGCCGGTGCTGGTCTGGCTGACGGACGTGTCCGTTTCCGCCTCCCTGTCCGTGCTCGGCTTCGACGCGTTCGGCGCGGGCCTCGAGCTGCACGGCCGCCGCGGCACGGCGCTGCTGCTGGGCGCGCTGTGGGGCGCCGGGGCCGGGGCTGTGGGGGCGTTGCTCGCGTGGGCCAGCGGGGCGGCGGGGCGGTCCGCGGCGGCGTTGGCCCGGGTGGGCTGGGCTGCCGATGCGGGTGGGGCGGGGAGCCGGGCGCACGCCGGGTGGACCGGCGAGGAGAGGGGCGCCGGGCAGGCGGTTCCGGGGGCCGCCGGCACGGGTCAGCCCGGTCATGAGGCCGACGCCGGGCGGTGGGCAACCTGGACCGAGTTGGACGCCGCGCGGGCGCCACACAGGGAGAAGGCCGGGCCGTACGCATCGAGTGCGCCCCACGGAGACGAAACCGCGCCGCACGCATCGAACGCACCGCATGGAGCGGAAGCCGGGCCACACACGCCGGGCACACCGCACGCCGAGCGGGAAGCCGGACCATACGCACCGGGTACGCCGTACCGGCCGCCGAACCCGGACACCAATCCGTATCTCCGGTTGCCGGAGGAGTCGCGGGGACCGGAGGACGCGCGGCCCGCTGAGGAACAGCGGTCGGAAGAGGCCGGACGGCGGCTCGGCGAGGCGCCCTGGCCCCGCCGGACGCCGCGGTCGAGCCGATCCCCTCGTCCCGGCCATGGTCCGCCGCCCGGGCGGCCCCCACAGGCAGGTGAAGCCGGCCCGCCGGACGAGACACGGCCGGGTGGCGAGCCCGGCGGCCCGGCGGACGGTGACGTGTACGGCGCGCCGACCGTGGCCCGGCCGGTCGCGCCGCCGCCCCGGGGTCCCCGGCAGCCGCCCGGGCCGAGGGGCGGCAACCGTCCGGCCAGGCCGGATGACGGGCCGCCGCCCCCTCCTCCTCCCCCGCCACCGCGGAAACCGCGTGGCGGACGGTAACCCGGGGTGCCGCGACCACGGGACAGGACGCAAGGTTCACGCCATCGACGCGACACCCACTGTTCGCTGTCCGCAGGGCGGACCTCAGGGGCGGCCCGACCTGCCTGCCGGATACGGTGGAACCACCATGAGCGCTTCGCAGACCTCGTCCTCCGACGTTCCCACCCTCCTTGTCAAGATCTTCGGCAAGGACAGGCCGGGCATCACGGCCGGCCTGTTCGACACCCTCGCCGCCTACTCCGTCGACGTCGTCGACATCGAGCAGGTCGTCACCCGTGGCCGAATGGTGCTGTGCGCGCTCGTGACCGAGCCGCCCCCCGGACTCGAGGGAGATCTTCGGGCGACCGTCCACAGCTGGGCCGAGTCGATGAAGATGCAGGCGGAGATCATCTCCGGTCTCGGCGACAACCGGCCGCGCGGGCTGGGCCGCTCCTTGGTCACCGTGCTGGGGCATCCGCTCACCGCGGAGGCGACGGCTGCCATCGCCGCGCGGATCACCAGGACCGGCGGCAACATCGACCGTATCTTCCGGCTCGCCAAGTACCCCGTGACCGCGGTCGAGTTCGCCGTGTCCGGCGTGGAGACCGAGCCGCTGCGCACCGCCCTGGCGACCGACGCGGCGAAGCTCGGCATCGACGTGGCGGTCGTCGCCGCCGGTCTGCACCGGCGCGCCCAGCGCCTGATCGTCATGGACGTCGACTCCACGCTCATCCAGGACGAGGTCATCGAACTGTTCGCCGCGCACGCCGGGTGCGAGGACAAGGTCGCCGAGGTGACCGCGGCGGCCATGCGGGGCGAGCTGGACTTCGAGCAGTCCCTGCACGCGCGGGTGGCGCTCCTGGAAGGGCTGGACGCCTCGGTCGTGGACAAGGTGCGCAGCGAGGTGCGGCTGACGCCGGGCGCCCGCACCCTGATTCGTACGCTGAAGCGGCTCGGCTACCAAGTCGGCGTCGTCTCGGGCGGGTTCACCCAGGTCACGGACGATCTGAAGGAGCGGCTCGGGCTGGACTTCGCCCAAGCCAACACGCTGGAGATCGTCGACGGCAGGCTGACGGGCAAGGTCACCGGGGAGATCGTCGACCGCGCGGGCAAGGCCCGGCTGCTGCGCCGGTTCGCCGCCGAGGCGGGCGTGCCGCTGTCGCAGACCGTGGCGATCGGTGACGGTGCCAATGACCTGGACATGTTGAACGCGGCCGGTCTCGGTGTGGCCTTCAACGCGAAGCCGGTGGTGCGCGAGGCCGCGCACACCGCGGTGAACTTCCCCTTCCTGGACACGGTGCTGTACCTGCTGGGCGTCACCCGTGAAGAGGTCGAGGCGGCGGACACCCTCGACGCGATGTGAACCAGTTCGAAGCGGTGAGGAGGGCCCGGTGCCGGTGCGGTGCCGGGCCCTTGGTCACTGCCGCCGTGCCGCGGTCACGCCGGGGCGGTCACTCGGCCGGTGCCCAGTAGTCCTGGAGCGCGGCCACGCCGGGCTCCAGGCTCTTCCACGAGCCGTTGAACGACAGAACGGCGAAGGCAGCCGCCGGGAAACCGCGGCGGCTCATCCGCTCGCGGGCGTCGTCCTCGGCCGAGCCCGCGAGGATGTCGGCGAGGCCCTGGATACCCGGGTTGTGGCCGATCACCAGGACGTTCTGCGCGTCGTCGGGGGTTTCGTTGAGCAGGGCGATCAGCTCGCCCGGCGAGGCCTCGTAGATCCGCTCCTCGTAGACGGTTTTCGGCCGCTGCGGGAATTCCTGGACGGCAAGCTTCCAGGTCTCCCGGGTCCGGACCGCGGTGGAGCACAGGGCCAGGTCGAAGGGGGTGCCGGTGTCGGCGAGCCGGCGCCCGGCCTCCGCCGCGTCTTTCCGGCCCCGGTCAGCGAGCGGACGCTCGTGATCGGTCACCTGTGGCCAGTCGGCTTTCGCATGGCGGAAGAGGACAATCGTGCGGGGTTCTGCGACGCTCATGTGATCCAGCTTCGCATGAAACACGCCATGGGGCGCAGGGAGTTGGCCACCGGTATCGGACGGGCTCAGCGGGTTGTCAGCTGCTGTATCCGTTCGAAGAGGTGAGTGATCGCGAGGTCATCGGTGGACGCGTGGGCGTCCGACGGGTTCAGGATCAGGACGAGCAGCGCGACGAAGGCGAGCGTGGGCAGGGCGAGGGCCCACCAGGGCAACCGGCTGTCGGCGCCGTCCCGGGTGGCCGGGTGGGGCCGGGTGTGCGTAGGGGCCGACATGGGTGCCTCCGCTCTTCGACGGGTCGGTGGCCCGCGTCTCGCGGTCACACATCGAAGCTACGGAATCGGGGGCAGCCACCCCATCCGGTGATCCACCCACTTGTCCCTGACCCTTACCCCCTAGGGGACGGGGGGGCCAGCCCCACCATGGGCCGCGAGCGGACCGGTCAAACCGGGAGCCGACGGTCATGGTGAGGCGATCGTCGCGATGATGCCGATGACGATGAAGATCGCGAAGAATGCGCCGAACACGAGCAGCATCTTCTTCTGACCGTGCTGGGGATTCGGGTCGAGCACTGGCATGGGGAAAGTCTCGCACTCGCCGCCCGCGCCGGGCACCCCGGGGTACTACCGGTGCCCCGGGGCGGGCTCAGCGGTCGGCCTCGTCCTCGACCGTGCGGTCCCGGCCCGCCAGGACACCGAAGACCATCTGCGGGATCATCAGGGTGCTCATCAGCGCGATCGGCAGGCCCCAGCCGCCGCTGTGCTGGTACAGGACGCCCACCAGCAGCGGCCCCGGGATGGAGAGCAGGTAGCCGGTGCTCTGCGCGAACGCCGACAGCTGGGCCACGCCGGGCCCGGTCCTGGCCCGCATGCCGACCATGGTGAGGGCGAGCGGGAAGGCACAGTTGGAGACGCCCAGCAGCACGGCCCAGGCCCAGGCGCCGGCGGCCGGTGCGAGGTACAGCCCGGCGTAGCCGGCCAGGCCGCAGACGCCCAGGGCGAGCACGATCGGGCCCTGGTGCGGCAGCCGCGTCGCCAGGCGCGGTATGACGAAGGCCAGGGGAACACCCATGACCATGGTGACCGCCAGCAGGAGCCCGGCGGTGCCCGCGGGCACACCGGCGTCCCGGAAGATCTGCGCCATCCAGCCCATGGTGATGTAGGCGGCGGTCGCCTGGAGGCCGAAGAAGACGGCCAGGGCCCAGGCCGTACGGCTCCGGGTGATCCGCAGCCGCGGCGTCTCCTCGTGCGCGGCTTCCGCCGGAGCGCGATGGCCGGCCGACGTCTCCTGGCGTGCGGCTTCCGCGCCGGAGGGGGCCGGCGTCCGCTCACTCAGGGCGTCCGTCGCCGAGCGGCCCGGTGTCTGCACGCTCGGGACTTCCGTCCGGCGGCCCGCGATCTTTGAGGTCGCCGCCCGGCCCTCCGCCGGCCCGTCGCCGCGGGTCTCGGTGCCCGCGGCCCGCTCCCCGGGCCCGGACACCGCCGTGCGTCGCCGTACGAACGGCAGCCACGGCAGGATCGCCGCCACCGCGAGGATCGCCCAGAGGACCAGGCCCGACTGCCAGCTTCCGCCCAGCGCGTCGGTCAGAGGCACCGTGACCGCCGCCGCGAGGGAGGTGCCCAGGGCCAGCGCCATGGAGTACAGGCCGGTCATGGAACCGACCCGGTCGGGGAACCAGTGCTTGACGATGACCGGCATCAGGACGTTGCTGACCGCGATGCCCATGAGGGCGAGGGCGCTGGCTGCCAGGAAGCCGACGGTGCCGCCGGCGTACGGCCGGATCAGCAGGCCGGTGGCGATGGCGGCCATGCCGGCGCACACCACGGCGCCCGCTCCGAAGCGGCGGGCGAGCCGCGGGGCCATGACGCCGAAGACGGCGAAGCACAGGGGTGGCACGGAGGTGAGCAGTCCGGCCACGCTGCCGCTCATGCCGAGCCCGTCACGGACCTCCTCCAGGAGAGCGCCGAGGCTGGTGATGGCGGGGCGGAGGTTCAGCGCGGACAGCACGATGCCGAGGACGAGCAGCCGTTTCGTCCACGCGCGGGTGGCCGGGCCGCCGCTTGTTCCGGCGTCGTGCGCGGCCGAGCCGCGTACGGTCGGGGGCGTCAACGTCCGGGTTTCCTCACTAGCCATGCGACCCATCATAGAATCATAGGATGATTGACTGTCCACTCGGTCCGAACCCCGCACGCTCTCGGGCGTCCCGGTCGTGCGAAGGTGAGTCATGCCCCTGAGCCACCCCCGGCGCTCCGCGCTGTCCGAGCAGGTCATCGCCGCGCTGCGCGCCCAGATCACCTCGGGTGAATGGCCGATCGGATCCCGCATTCCGACCGAGCCCGAACTCGTCGAGCAACTGGGTGTCGCCCGCAACACGGTCCGCGAGGCCGTCCGCGCGCTCGCGCACAACGGTCTGCTGGACATCCGCCAGGGCTCCGGCACCTACGTCGTGGCGACCAGCGAGCTGGCCGGCGTGATGCAGCGGCGGTTCGCCGGCGCCGATCCGCGGCACATCGCCGAGCTGCGTTCCACGCTGGAGTCGTCCGCCGCCAGGCTGGCCGCCGAGCGGCGCACCGAGAAGGACCTCAAGCAGCTCGACGCGCTGCTGCTACGGCGTGAGGAGGCCTGGGAGTCGGGTGACACGGAGGCCTTCGTGACGGCGGACGCGACCTTCCACCTGGCCGTGGTGTCGGCCTCCCACAACGACGTCATGACCGCGATGTACGCGGACCTGGGCGAGGTGCTGCGGGACTGGCTGCGCGAGGACGTCGGCGAGGAGCTGACGCCGGAGTCGTACATGGAGCACGGGCGGCTGCTCGACGCGATCCGCGCGGGTGACGCGGCGCAGGCGGCGGCTGAGGCCGCCCGCTATCCGTTCCTGTGCCGCCCGGGCGGGGTCAGCTCCCCCGCCGGTGACTGACCCACGCCTCGTCGACCTCTTTCCAGCAGCGTCCCGCCAGCCGCACGGTCCGGGCGGGCTCGGCCGCCACCCGGGCACTGTCGGTGTCGATGTCCCACCAGCGGGCGCACTCGATGTGCAGGCTCACGTGGTCGGTCTCCGGGTACGGGTTGCGGCAGTACGCGGTCACCGTGGAGTCGATGACGCGGACCCAGCACGCGGCACCGAAGGGCTCCGCCGGCTCCTGGTCGTCGGCGGGCGCCCGCGCGTGGGAGACCGCCTGGTACGCCAGGGTCATCACGAGAGCGACGGCGAGGGGCAGAGAGGCCGTTCGGCGGGACAAGCGCACAAGGGGACCTCCTCGGCCGTGCTGGGGAGGGGATCGCGTGGTGAACGCGTAATCCAGAGTGCCGAGTTGTGTGCCTCCCCGCCCGGCGGGGTGGGCCGAACGGGTGACGCCCCGCTCCCCGCACGCTGCGGGAAACGGGGCGCCGGTGACGTGGCGGAGATCAGGCTCCGATGGCGTGCAGACCGCCGTCCACGTGGATGATCTCGCCGGTGGTCTTCGGGAACCAGTCGCTCAGCAGGGCGACGACGCCGCGCCCGGCCGGCTCCGGGTCCTTGAGGTCCCACTCGAGCGGGGAGCGGTTGTCCCAGACGGAGGCCAGCTCGCTGAAGCCCGGGATGGACTTGGCGGCCATGGAACCGAGCGGGCCGGCCGAGACCAGGTTGCAGCGGATGTTCTGCTTGCCGAGGTCACGGGCCATGTAACGGCTGGTGGCCTCCAGAGCGGCCTTGGCCGGGCCCATCCAGTCGTACTGCGGCCAGGCGAACTGCGCGTCGAAGGTCAGGCCGACGACGGAGCCGCCGTTCTGCATCAGCGGCAGGCAGGCCATGGTCAGCGACTTCAGGGAGTACGCCGAGACGTGCATGGCCGTGGCGACCGACTCGAACGGAGTGTTCAGGAAGTTGCCGCCGAGGGCGTCCTGCGGCGCGAACCCGATGGAGTGCACCACACCGTCGAGGCCGCCGAGCTCCTCGCCGACGATGTCGGCCAGGCGCCCGAGGTGCTCGTCGTTGGTCACGTCGAGCTCGATGACCTTGGTCGGCTTGGGGAGCTTCTTGGCGATGCGCTCGGTCAGCGTGGGCCGCGGGTAGGCGGTCAGGATGACCTCGGCGCCCTGCTCCTGGGCCAGCTTGGCGGCGTGGAAGGCGATGGACGCCTCCGTCAGCACACCGGTGATCAGGACGCGCTTGCCCTCGAGAATTCCGCTCATGGTGATCAGTGACCCATTCCCAGTCCGCCGTCAACGGGAATGACGGCTCCAGTGATGTACGAGGCGTCGTCCGAGGCGAGGAACCGCACCGTCGCGGCGATCTCCTCGGGCTGCGCGTACCGGCCGAGCGGGACCTGCTTCACGATGCCGGCGCGCTGCTCGTCGGAGAGCACCGCGGTCATGTCGGTCTCGACGAAGCCGGGCGCGACGACGTTGAAGGTGATGTTGCGCGAGCCCAGCTCACGGGCGAGGGAGCGCGCGAAGCCGACCAGGCCGGCCTTGGAGGCGGCGTAGTTGGCCTGCCCCGCGGAGCCGAGCAGCCCGACGACCGAGGAGATCAGCACGACGCGGCCCTTCTTGGCCCGCAGCATCCCGCGGTTGGCGCGCTTGACGACCCGGAAGGTGCCGGTGAGGTTCGTCTCGAGGACGGACGTGAAGTCCTCCTCGGACATGCGCATCAGGAGCTGGTCCTTGGTGACGCCGGCGTTGGCGACGAGGACCTCGACGGGGCCGTGGACCTCCTCGACCTCCTTGTAGGCCTGCTCCACCTGCTCGGCGTCGGTGATGTCGCACTTGACGGCCAGGCAGCCCAATTCCGTCAGGGCCGCGGGCGGCTCGCCCGAGCGGTACGTGATGGCGACCTTGTCGCCGGCGTCGGCGAAAGCGCGGGCGATGGCGAGGCCGATGCCCCGGTTGCCTCCGGTGACGAGAACCGAGCGGCTCAACGGATCACCCTTTCGGTAGCGGTCTGGTTCACCCGCCCGGACACCAGGATGACAGGCGGCTTCTCCGAAAACCTATCGGTCCGAGTCCGTCCCGGAACATTCAGGCACCGACAGTGGCTCCCGTGACCTCCTGTCGGGTTCCTACAGTCAGTGCGGCGACCATGGCGGTGTGGCCACACCATCGCCCTTGGCGACATGCTTCACTCACCCGGACCGCGCCATGACCGAAGGAGAGGCCGCCCGTGGCCCATGAGATCGATCAATCGTTCCTCGCGCTTCCTCTACGCGCCCTCGCCGACGCGGCCCTCGCCCGCGCGCGTGCGCTGGGCGCGGAGCACGCGGACTTCCGGTTCGAGCGGGTGCGAGGCGCCTCCTGGCGGTTCCGGGACGCCAGGCCCGCCGGGTCGTCGGACACCACCGACCTCGGGTACGCGGTGCGCGTGGTGCACGGCGGTACGTGGGGTTTCGCGTCCGGTGTCGACCTCAGCCTGGACGCCGCCGCGAAGGTCGCCGGGCAGGCGGTGGCGATGGCCAAGCTGTCCGCACAGGTGATCAGGGCGGCCGGATCGGACGTGGGGGCACCTCCCACGCCTTTCGGGCAGTGGGGGAGGGTCGAGCTGGCCGACGAGCCGGTGCACGCCGAGAAGACGTGGGTCTCGTCGTACGAGATCGATCCGTTCACCGTGCCCGACGAGGAGAAGGCCGGGCTCCTCGCGGAGTGGAGCGCGCGGCTCCTCGCGGCGGACGGGGTCGATCACGTCGACGCCTCGCTGCTCACCGTTCACGAGAACAAGTTCTACGCCGACACCGCCGGGACCGTGACCACGCAGCAGCGGGTGCGGCTGCACCCGGTGTTCAACGCGGTGTCGGTGGACGAGTCGAGCGGCGAGTTCGACTCGATGCGCACGCTCGCGCCGCCCGTGGGACGCGGTTGGGAGTACCTGCGGGGGACCGGCTGGGACTGGGAGGCCGAGCTGGAGCAGATCCCGGAGCTGCTCGCCGAGAAGATGCGGGCGCCGAGCGTCGAGGCGGGTCTGTACGACCTGGTCGTCGACCCGTCCAACCTGTGGCTGACCATCCACGAGTCCATCGGGCACGCCACCGAGCTGGACCGGGCGCTCGGTTACGAGGCCGCGTACGCCGGTACGTCCTTCGCCACGTTCGACCAGCTGGGCACGTTGCGGTACGGCTCGGAGCTGATGAACGTCACCGGCGACCGCACCGCCGAGCACGGGCTCGCCACGATCGGGTACGACGACGAGGGCGTCGAGGCACAGTCCTGGGACCTGGTGAAGGACGGCACGCTGGTCGGCTACCAGCTGGACCGGCGGATCGCCAGGCTGACCGGTTTCGAGCGGTCCAACGGGTGCGCCTACGCCGACTCCCCCGGGCACGTGCCCGTGCAGCGCATGGCCAACGTGTCGTTGCGGCCGGATCCGGCCGGTATGTCGACCGAGGATCTGATCGGGGGTGTGGAGCGGGGCGTCTACGTCGTCGGTGACCGGTCCTGGTCGATCGACATGCAGCGCTACAACTTCCAGTTCACGGGGCAGCGCTTCTACCGGATCGAGAACGGACGGCTCGCCGGGCAGCTGCGGGACGTGGCCTACCAGGCGACGACCACCGACTTCTGGGGCTCCATGGCCGCGGTGGGCGGTCCGCAGACCTATGTCCTGGGCGGCGCCTTCAACTGCGGCAAGGCCCAGCCGGGCCAGGTGGCGTCCGTGTCCCACGGCTGCCCGTCGGCCCTGTTCAAGGGCGTCAACATCCTCAACACGACCCAGGAGGCCGGTCGATGAGCGCGCGTCCCAGCAAGCCGCACGAGGTCGTCGAGCGCGCCCTCGAACTGTCCCGGGCGGACGGGTGTGTGGTCATCGCCGACGAGCAGTCCACCGCCAATCTGCGCTGGGCGGGCAACGCGCTGACCACGAACGGTGTCACGCGCGGGCGCACCCTCACCGTCGTCGCCACGGTCGACGGCAAGGAGGGCACGGCCTCGGGAGTGGTGTCCCGGTCCGCCGTGACCGCCGACGAGCTGGAGCCCCTGGTGCGGGCCGCCGAGGCCGCCGCTCGCGGTGCCGGACCCGCCGAGGACGCGCAGCCGCTGGTCACGGGTGTGGCGCGGTCGCCGGAGTTCACGGAGGCGCCGGCCGAGACCTCCTCCGCCGTGTTCGCCGACTTCGCTCCGGCGCTCGGCGAGGCCTTCGCCCGCGCGCGTGCGGGTGGCCGTGAACTGTACGGCTTCGCCAACCACGAACTGGTGTCGACGTACGTGGGCACGTCGACGGGGCTGCGGCTGCGGCACGACCAGCCGAACGGGACGCTGGAGCTCAACGCCAAGTCCCCCGACCGCACCAGGTCCGCGTGGGCCGGGCGCTCCACACGGGACTTCAAGGACGTCGACCCGGCCGCCATGGACGCGGAACTGGCCGTGCGTCTCGGGTGGGCCGAGCGGCGCCTGGAGCTGCCCGCGGGGCGGTACGAGACGCTGCTGCCGCCGACGGCCGTGGCGGACCTGCTGGTCTACCAGATGTGGTCGGCGTCGGGCCGGGACGCGGTGGAGGGCCGCACGGTGTTCTCCAAGCCGGGCGGCGGCACCCGGGTCGGCGAGAAGCTGACCGACCTGCCGCTCACCCTGCGCAGCGATCCGAAGGAGCCCGGTCTGGAGTCGGCGCCCTTCGTGATCGCCCACTCCTCGGGGGGCGACCAGTCGGTGTTCGACAACGGGCTGCCGCTCACGTCCACCGACTGGATGCGCGAGGGCGAGCTGCGGCACCTGACGACCAGCCGCCACAGCGCGGGTCTGACCGGGCTGCCGGTGGCGCCGGGCATCGACAACCTCGTCCTGGACGGCGGCGAGGACCGCTCCCTGGACGAGATGGTCGCGAACACGGGGCGCGGACTGCTGCTGACCTGCCTGTGGTACATCCGGGAGGTCGATCCGGCGACGCTGCTGCTGACGGGTCTGACCCGGGACGGTGTCTACCTCGTGGAGAACGGCGAGGTGACCGGCGAGGTGAACAATTTCCGGTTCAACGAGTCGCCGGTCGGCCTGCTGGGCCGGGCCACCGAGGCGGGACGGACCGAGAAGACGCTGCCCAGGGAGTGGGGCGACTGGTTCACCAGGGCGGCCATGCCCGCGCTGCGGGTCCCGGATTTCAATATGAGCTCAGTCAGTCAGGGCGTATAACCTCGTAGTCGGCTGTCACCCGACTGCCCGAGGATCACCAAGGAGACACGAGAACCGTGACGGACATCGTCGACGAGCTGAAGTGGCGCGGGCTGTTCGCCCTGTCCACTGACGAGGACGCTTTGCGCAAGGCGCTCGCGGACGGTCCCGTCACGTTCTATTGCGGCTTCGACCCGACGGCGCCGTCACTGCACGTGGGCCACCTGGTACAGGTGCTCACGGTGCGCCGGCTCCAGCAGGCCGGTCACCGGCCGCTGGCGCTGGTCGGCGGTGCCACGGGTCTGATCGGCGACCCGCGTCCGACCGCCGAGCGGACGCTGAACGACCCGGAGACGGTCACCGGCTGGGTCGCCAAGTTGCGCGCCCAGATCGAGCCGTTCCTGACCTTCGAGGGCGAGAACGCGGCCGTCATGGTCAACAACCTCGACTGGACGGAGAACCTCTCCGCGATCGAGTTCCTGCGGGACATCGGCAAGCACTTCCGCGTCAACAAGATGCTGACGAAGGACTCGGTGGCCCGGCGCCTGGAGTCCTCCGAGGGCATCAGCTACACGGAGTTCAGCTACCAGCTTCTCCAGGGCATGGACTTCCTGCAGCTGTACCGGAGGTACGGCTGCACGCTCCAGCAGGGCGGCAGCGACCAGTGGGGCAACCTCACGGCGGGCCTGGATCTGATCCACCGGCTGGAGCCGGACGCCGCGGTGCACGCCATGGCGACGCCGCTGATGACCAAGGCGGACGGCACCAAGTTCGGCAAGACCGAGGGCGGCGCCGTCTGGCTCGACCCGGAGATGACGACGCCGTACGCGTTCTACCAGTTCTGGCTGAACGTGGACGACCGGGACATCTCGAAGTACATGCGCATCCTGTCCTTCCGGTCCCGTGCGGAGCTGGAGGAGCTGGAGCAGCAGACGCAGGAGCGTCCGCAGGCCCGTGCCGCGCAGCGTGCGCTGGCCGAGGAGCTGACGACGCTGGTGCACGGCGCCGACCAGACGGCCGCCGTGATCGCCGCGTCGAAGGCCCTGTTCGGGCAGGGTGAGCTGGCGGAGCTCGACGACAGGACGCTGGCCGCGGCCCTGTCGGAGGTGCCGCACGTCCAGGTCGCCGAGCTCGGCCCGGTCGTGGACCTGTTCGCCGAGGTCGGCCTGGTCGCCAGCAAGTCGGCCGCGCGCCGCACGGTCAAGGAGGGCGGCGCCTACGTGAACAACGTCAAGGTCACCGGTGAGGACGCGGTCCCCGCCAAGGAGGACCTGCTGCACGGCCGCTGGCTGGTGCTGCGCCGGGGCAAGAAGAACCTGGCGGCGGTGGAGGTCACCGGCGCCTGAGCGTACGAGGAAGGGGGCGGCCTCCGGTGCCGGAGGCCGCCCCCTTCGCCGTCTCGCGCGTCATGCCCTGCGCTGTCTCCCCTTGAACGACATGTAGGCCCGGTCACCGATGGCGACGAGAGCCACCGCGGCGACCAGCTGGAAGATGTGGCGCCACCAGTCGATGCCCGCGGTCGCGTCGACGCCGGCCGCCCGGGCGACCGCGTTGCCGCCGACGGCGCCGAGGATGCCCAGGATGGTGGTCAGCCACAGAGGAATGTGCTGTTTGCCCGGGATGATCGCCTTGGCGAGAAGGCCGAGTACGAATCCCACGATGATCGCCCACAACCAGCCCATCGCTGCCTCCTCGTACGGCTCGACGTGGCCACTACGCCCAGTGTCGGCCCAGGTGCCCTACGCCGCATGCCGGGGATGGCCGTCCCCGGCACGGCTCGGACCGGCCGCCCCGGGCGGAGCGGCCCCGGTCTCGTGGCCGACGCAGGCGCGGCGTAACGTGGAAGCTGCCCTGGGCAGGTTCCCCGGCCGGCCGGGGCTGTCACGGGGCGGGGAGAGTGCGATACGGGCGGATGGTGGAATGCGATGCGGAAGCAGCATGGCGGTGGACACGTCCAGGTTTTCCGGATCACCGGCGCCCGGGCGGGACTTCAGGAGGACGTACGCGGGCGGCAGCGCCGGTACGTGATCTCGATGACGGTTCGCACGATCTCCGTGATCCTCGCGGCCACCCTGTGGAACATCGAACGGCACGTCGCCATCGTGGCGTTGGTGCTCGGGCTGGTGCTGCCGTACATCGCGGTGGTGATCGCGAACGCGGGGCGCGAGAACGCGCCGTCCCTGCCGTCGACGTTCGTGGTGCCTCCGGTGCGGCCGATGATCGCGCCGCCGGGGCCGGACGACGCCCGGGCGGAATCCGCCGCGGAAGACACCGCGCCGGGGCCCGTACGGGGAGCACCGAGCGAGTCGTCCGAGCGGTAGGGCTGCCGGGGACTGATCACAAACGGAAGTCGGCTTCCCGCCAAGCTCAAGAAAAGCTCAGATCAATCATGTTGTTCAGGTGCCGGGCCCGGGGTTACCCGTGACATACTTCGTAGGCGCTCCGCATCCCCCGTCGGAGCGACGGACCGACGCCGGGCAGCTCCCCCCGTGGCTGCTCGGCGTCGCCTTTTCTGTGTGCAGTGGTGAGACGAACCTGTGAGTGACGAGACGCCCGTCTGTTCCGCGAAGGGCTGCCGTGTCGACGCGGTATGGGTGCTTGCGTGGAACAACCCCAAGATCCATACGCCGGAGCGGCGGAAGACCTGGCTGGCCTGCGAGGAGCATCGCGAGCATCTGTCGCAGTTCCTCGGTGTCCGGGGATTCCTCAAGGACGTCGTCCTGCTCAAGGAGTGGGAGTCCCCGGAAACCTCTTGACCTCTCAGCCGCCGATCGCCGACATGGGACGGTCCGGCTGCACGAACGTCGGGTCGTCCAGTCCCGCGCCCGCCTTCTTGCCCCACATCGCCAGGCGCCAGAGGCGGGCGATCTCCTCGTCCGGGGCGCCGGAGCGGAGGGCGGCGCGGAGGTCGGTCTCCTCCTGGGCGAAGAGGCAGGTCCGTATCTGGCCGTCGGCCGTGAGGCGGGTGCGGTCGCAGGCCGCGCAGAAGGGGCGGGTGACGGAGGCGATGACACCGACCACGTGCGGGCCGCCGTCGACCAGCCAGCGCTCCGCCGGGGCCGAGCCGCGCTTCTCCTCACCCTCGGGAGTCAGCTCGAAGCGCGTGCGCAGGGAGGCCAGGATCTCACCCGCCGTGATCATGCCGTCGCGCTTCCAGCCGTGCTGGGCGTCCAGGGGCATCTGCTCGATGAAGCGCAGCTCGTAGTCGTGTTCCACGGCCCAGGCGAGGAGGTCGGGGGCCTCGTCGTCGTTGAGCCCCGGCATCAGGACCGAGTTGACCTTGACCGGGGTCAGGCCCGCCTCCCGCGCGGCGTGCAGGCCCTGGATGACGTCCTTGTGGCGGTCGCGGCGGGTGAGGGTCTTGAAGACGTCCGGGCGGAGGGTGTCGAGGGAGACGTTGACCCGGTCCAGGCCGGCCGCCTTCAGCGCCGCCGCCGTGCGCCCCAGGCCGATGCCGTTGGTCGTGAGGGACATCTGGGGGCGGGGCTCGAGTGCCGCGACGCGCTCGACGATGCCGACCAAGCCGGGGCGCAGCAAGGGCTCGCCGCCGGTGAAGCGGATCTCCTCGATCCCGAGGGACGTGACCGCGATGTCGATCAGGCGGACGATCTCGTCATCCGTGAGCAGGTCCGGCTTGGCCAGCCACTGCAGTCCCTCCTCGGGCATGCAGTACGTGCAGCGCAGGTTGCACCGGTCGGTCAGCGAGACCCTCAGGTCGGTTGCCACTCGGCCGTAGGTGTCGATGAGCACGTGGGCCCCCTCCCTCGACGCGGATCGTGCCCGGAGCACTGTTCTCCGACACCTGTGAGCCTACGTGACGCCACCGACAACTCCACAGGCCCGATCCCATGTCGTGGAACGCGGCCGCGCCGCAGGGGCCCGGAGGTTCCTGCGGCGCGGCCGCGGCGTGGGTTCGTGATCAGTGGGCGCCGGTGCCGGTCAGGGACCGGACCTCCAGCTCCGCGTACTTCTTGGCGTCGGGCTCCTCCTTGGACAGGACCGTGCCGAGCCAGCCCATGAGGAAGCCGAACGGGATGGAGATGATGCCCGGGTTCTTCAGCGGGAACCAGGCGAAGTCGACCTCGGGGAACATCGCCTTGGGGTCGCCCGAGACGACCGGCGAGAACAGCACCAGGCCGACGGCGACGATCAGACCGCCGTAGATCGACCACAGGGCGCCCTGGGTGGTGAACCGCTTCCAGAACAGGCTGTAGAGGATCGTCGGCAGGTTGGCGGAGGCCGCGACCGCGAAGGCGAGCGCGACCAGGCCGGCCACGTTCAGGTCTCGGGCGAGGGCGCCCAGGCCGATGGAGACGACACCGATGAGCACGGTCGCCCAGCGGGCCGCGCGGACCTCCTCGGCGCCGGAGGCCTTCCCCTTGCGGATGACGTTGGCGTAGATGTCGTGCGCGAAGGAGGAGGACGAGGCGAGGGTGAGGCCGGCGACGACGGCGAGGATCGTCGCGAAGGCCACGGCCGAGATCGTGGCGAGCAGGATCGCGCCCCAGGTCGAGTCGACGCCGCCCAGGTGCAGGGCGAGCAGGGGTGCCGCGGTGTTGCCCGACGGGTTGGACGCGATGATCTCTTCCTGCGAGATGAGCGCGGCGGCGCCGAAGCCGAGCGCGATGGTCATCAGGTAGAAGCCGCCGATGATGCCGATCGCCCAGTTCACGGACTTCCGGGCGGCCTTGGCGTCGGGCACCGTGTAGAAGCGGATCAGGATGTGCGGCAGGCCCGCCGTGCCGAGCACCAGGGCGATGCCCAGGGAGATGAAGTCCAGCTTGGAGGTGCCGGTCATGCCGTACTGGAGGCCGGGCTCCAGGAAGGCGGCGCCCTTGCCGCTGTTCTCGGCGGCCGTGCCGAGCAGGTCGGAGATGTTGAAGTTGAACTTCAGCAGCACCAGGAAGGTGATCAGGAGGGTGCCGCCGATGAGCAGCACGGCCTTGACCATCTGGACCCAGGTGGTGCCCTTCATGCCGCCGATGGACACGTACACGATCATCAGGACGCCGACGAGGGCGACGATGAGGATCTTGCCCGCGTCGGAGGTGATGCCGAGCAGCAGCGAGACGAGGACGCCCGCGCCGGCCATCTGGGCCAGCAGGTAGAAGATCGACACGACGATCGTGGACGTACCGGCGGCGGTGCGCACCGGGCGCTGGCGCATGCGGTAGGCGAGGACGTCGCCCATGGTGTAGCGGCCGGAGTTCCTCAGCGGCTCGGCCACCAGGAGCAGGGCGACCAGCCAGGCGACCAGGAAGCCGATGGAGTACAGGAAGCCGTCGTAGCCGAAGAGGGCGATCGCGCCCGCGATGCCGAGGAACGACGCGGCGGACATGTAGTCGCCGGAGACGGCGAGACCATTCTGGAAGGCGCTGAACTGGCGTCCGCCGGCGTAGAAGTCGGCGGCGTCCTTGGTCTGGCGGCCGGCCCAGATGGTGATGCCGAGGGTCGCGAGGACGAAGAGCGCGAACAGGGTGATGATCAGCGGGCGGTGCTCGCTGGCCTCGTTCGCGGCGAGAAGGGTCTGCTGTGCGGGGCTCATGCGCCGCCCTCCATCCGGGACTTGATGGCCTCGGCCTTGGGGTCGAGCTTCGCGGCGGCGTGCCGCGAGTACCACCAGGCGATGAGGAACGTGGTGACGAACTGGGCGACGCCGAGGACGAAGGCGACGTTGATGTTGCCGAACAGCTTGGTGCCCATGAAGCCGCCCGCGTAGTTCGACAGCAGGACGTACAGCAGGTACCAGGCGATGAAGGCGACGGTCAGCGGAAAGGCGAAGGAGCGGTAGGAGCGGCGCAGTTCACCGAACTCCGCGCTCTCCTGCACCTCGGTGAACTCCTCGGGTGAGGGGAGTTTGTGTTGCTCTTTCGAGGGGGGCGGTGCGTCGGTGGCCACGACAGTCTCCTCGGAATGACGGAAGCGGTTGGTACGGGGACGGGGGCGAGTGTCCTCGCGCTCCTTGTTCAACGTCACGGCGGCACGCGAGGAGCGGTTCAACCGCCGGGCTTTCTTTCCGAAGCCGATTTCGGCAAAACGTTGCTGGCCAGCGAGAGCCCGGGATAGCTTCGCCCTGCACCACCCCGTCATGTACCTGCCCGAGCACCACCTGTGCCTCGGGCCGGTTTCGTTTCCGGATGATGTGGAGACCCCATGTCCCAGCCGCGTTCCAGACGTCGACTCGCTCTCGCGGTCCCCGTCGTGCTGTCGCTGACGGCCTCGCTCGGCTTCCTGCCCGCCGCCGCGTCGGCGTCCCCGCACGTGGAGGCGGCCGCGGAGTCGGCTGACGCGCCGAAGCTGGCGTACGTCGTCAACACCAAGGCGGACCGACACACGATCGCGTCGGTGAAGAAGGCGATCGGGAAGGCCGGCGGCTCGGTCGTGGCCACGTACGAGCGGATCGGCGTGATCGTCGTCCACTCCTCGAACGCCGACTTCGCCGAGTCCATACGCACGGTGCGCGGGGTCCAGTCGGCGGGTGCGACGCGGACCGCGCCGCTGACCGCCGCGGGGACGAACGAGGAGGGGGCGGCGCAGTACCTGACGGCTTCCCAGGCCCAGCGGGCCGAGGCGGCCTCGGCGCAGACGCCCGAGAGCGAGCCCCTCGAGGCGGACCAGTGGGACCTGCGGGCGATCGGCGCCGATCAGGCCGCGAAGATCAACCCGGGCAGCCGCAAGGTGACCGTCGCCGTGATCGACACCGGCGTGGACGACACCCACCCCGACATCGCACCGAACTTCTCGGCGTCCCAGTCCGCCAACTGCGCCGGCGGCAAGCCCGACACCAGCGAGGGCGCCTGGCGGCCGTACACGGCCGAGGACTACCACGGCACGCATGTCGCCGGTTCGATAGCCGCCGCCCGCAACGGGGCCGGCGTGGCGGGCGTCGCTCCCGGTGTGAAGGTCTCCAGCATCAACGTGACCGACCGGACCAGCGGCCTCTTCTACCCGGAGAGCGTCGTGTGCGCCTTCGTGTTCGCCGCCGACCACGGCGTCGAGATCACGAACAACAGCTACTACGTCGACCCGTGGCTGTACAACTGCATGGACGACCCGGACCAGCGGGCCATCGTCGACGCGGTCAACAGGGCGCAGCTCTACGCGCAGAAGAAGGGCACGCTCAACGTCGCGTCGGCCGGCAACTCCAACCACGACCTGGACGCGGACGCGATCGTCGACGACTCCAGCCCGAACGACACCACGCCGGCCGAGCGCACCATCGACCCGCACGAGTGCCTCGACGTCCCGACCCAGCTGCCGGGTGTCGTCACCGTCAGCGCGACCGGCGTCAGCAACGTCAAGTCGTACTACTCGACGTACGGCAAGGGCGTCGTCGACGTCGCCGCGCCGGGTGGTGACCGCCGCTACCAGATCCCGGACACGCCCTCCAAGGACGGGCGCATCCTGTCCACCATGCCGAACGGCGGGTACGCCTTCCTGCAGGGCACCTCGATGGCCGCGCCGCACGCCTCCGGTGTCGCCGCGCTGCTGAAGTCCAAGCACCCCTGGGCGTCCCCGGCACAGCTGCAGGCGCTGCTGAAGGCGCAGGCCGACCGGACCGCCTGCCCCACGTCCTACGACCAGGACGGCGACGGCACGCAGGACGCGGTGTGCGAGGGCGGCGAGCGCGTCAACGGCTTCTACGGGTACGGCATCGTCAACGCGCTGCGCGCGGTCAAGTGACCCGGCCCGCGGCTCCCAGACCTTCCGCACCATCAGCTCGTACCGTGAACGAACTGGAGACACCATGACTGCGCCGCACGCGCGCTACCGCCGCGCCGTCGCGATCCCGGCCGGGATGGCCATGGCCACGGCCCTGGCGTTCCTGCCGAACAGCAGCGCCACAGCCGCCGAGGACTCCCCCGCGGCGGTCGCGGCCGACGCCACGTCGCTCAGCTACGTCGTCAACGTCAAGCCGGGCCACGGCACTTCGGCGTCCGTGAAGAAGGCCGTCGGCAAGGCCGGTGGCACGATCGTGACGTCGTACGACCAGATCGGCGTCATCGTCGTCCACTCCTCGGACCCCGACTTCGCCAAGACCATCCGCACGGTGCGCGGCGTGCAGTCGGCCGGGGCCACCCGCACCGCGCCGCTGCCCTCGGCGGCGACGACCGACCTGGGCACACCGAAGGCGCTGAGCGCGGCGGAGGTCGCCGGGGCCGAGGCCCCCGCCGGACAGGACCCGCTGGAGCCGCAGCAGTGGGACCTGCCCGCCATCAAGGCGGACCAGGCGCACAAGAAGTCGCTGGGCAGCTCCAAGGTCACGGTCGCCGTGATCGACACCGGCGTGGACGACACCCACCCGGACATCGCGCCCAACTTCGACCGCGAGGCGTCGGTCAACTGCGTCTCGGGCAAGCCGGACACCGCCGACGGGGCGTGGCGTCCCGCCGCCTCGGAGAGCCCGCACGGCACGCATGTGGCCGGGGAGATCGCCGCCGCCAAGAACGGCGTCGGCATGACCGGTGTCGCGCCCGGTGTGAAGGTCTCCGGCATCAAGGTGTCCAACCCGGACGGTTTCTTCTACACCGAGGCCGTGGTCTGCGGGTTCGTGTGGGCGGCCGAGCACGGGGTCGACGTGACGAACAACAGCTATTACACGGACCCCTGGTACTTCAACTGCAAGAACGACCCGGACCAGAAGGCGCTCCTGGAGGCCGTCAAGCGGGCCTCGCGGTACGCGGAGAAGAAGGGCGCGGTCAACGTCGCGGCGGCCGGCAACGAGAACTACGACCTGGCGTCCGACGAGATCACCGACCCGGCGTCCCCGAACGACTCCACGCCCGGCGACCGGGTCGTCGACCCCTCGGAGTGCCTCGACATCCCGACCCAGCTGCCGGGTGTCGTCACGGTCGCCTCGACAGGCGCGAAGGGCATCAAGTCGTCCTTCTCCAACTACGGTCTGGGCGTGGCAGACATAGCCGCGCCGGGCGGCGACTCGACGGCCTACCAGAAGCCGGAGCCGCCGGCCACGAGCGGGCTGATCCTGGGCACGCTGCCGGGTGGCAAGTGGGGCTACATGGCCGGTACGTCGATGGCGTCCCCGCACGTCGCGGGTGTCGCCGCGCTCATCAAGTCGACGCACCCGTACGCCCCTCCGGCGCTGGTGAAGGCGATGCTGTACGCGCAGGCGGACGCCAGGGCGTGCACGGACCCGTACGACATCGACGCCGACGGCAAGGTCGACGCGGTGTGCGAGGGCACGAAGAACCGCAACGGCTTCTACGGCTGGGGCATCGCGGACGCGCTGGACGCGGTGACCGAGTAAAGCTCGCGTGAAGGCGGTCCGGGCCGGGCGGGGACACCTGCCCGGCCTGCTTCGTGTCTGCGACAGGGTTCCCTCGGTCGGTGTGCGGTACCGCCGCGGGACTACCGCGGTGTCGGCGTTCGGTACCGGCTTCGTCGGTCCGGCTTGCCCGTTCGCGTGAAGGCCGGTGAAGATCTCGGGGTGACCTTGACAAGACCCACCCCCGGGGCGGCCGAGGGGCTCGGGCCCGTGCGGCGCGCCGGTGCGGGCCGGTCCGTCGCCGTCCTGGTGCTGGTGGCGCTGGCCGCGTCGATCCCGCTGCTCGGCCCGCCGACCGCGCTGCACGGCACCGGGGAGGCCGAAGCGCCCGGCGCCGGTGGCACAGCCCTGCTGCGCACGGTGCTGTTCGCGGCGCTGTGCGTGCCCGTCGGCGAGTTGTTCGTGAACCGGCTGGCGCGGTCCCTGCCGGGCGCCGGGGCCGGTGATCCCGGTGTCCCCCGCGGTTGGTCGCCCTTCGCGGCGGCCGCCGGTTTCCTCGCCGCCCTCGCACTGGCCTCGGTGGTGGCCACGGGCAATCTCGTCCCGGACGGTCTGGCGGACATCGACATCGGCGGGCTCTACGCGTCCCGGGACGGCAAGCTGGCCCTGCTCGAGGTCAACGCGTTCCTCGTGGCGGGGCTGTGCGCGGTGACGCGCCGGCCCGCCACCCAGATCTGGCCGCTGGCCGTCGTGGTCGTCGCGGAGGCCCTGCGCGCGCACCCGGCGACCGAGCACAGCCCACTGACCGGCTCGGTGCTGACGCTCGTCCACCTGACCTGCGCGGCGCTGTGGGCGGGCGGCCTGCTGCACGCCCTGCGAACCTTGCGGCTGTGGCACGGCCGGTACGACCCCGAGGCGGGCGCCGCCCTGCTGGGCCGCTACGCGCGGGTGGCAGTCGTTCTGCTCGCCGCCATCACCGCGACCGGCGTGTGGAGTTCACTGCGCCGGATGCCGCCAGAGACGGTCCTGGAGCAGCTGACGGCGACGGCGTACGGGCGTGTCCTGCTCGCCAAGGTGGTGCTCGTGGCCGTCGCCGCCGTCCTCGCCGGGTGGGCGCGGCACCGGGTGCGCCGGGCGGCCGACCCGCTGACCGCGGTCGCGCCGGCGCGGGCGGAGGTCGTCGCACTGGGCCTGGCGGTCGCGGTGTCCGGGCTGCTGACCGCCCTTCCGGTGCCCATCCGCTGGTGAGTCCCGTGCGGCGCGCATCTCGCCGTACGTCGCGGCCGGTGTCCGCCGAGCGTCGAGGGGTCCTTGCACCATGAGCGTCCGATCAGGGCGCGTGGTCCGGCGCCTTGCGATGCACGGTGCCAGGTCGCGCGCCCCGGACGGGCACAGTGCAAGGACCCCTGAGGGCGCCCAGGGTGCCGGCGGCGAGCAGGGCCTGCGCCGCGATGTACGTGAGCATGATCCAGAAGTCGGGCCTGGGCGGCTGCGGCCACTCGGCGACACCGGTCGCGATGAGTGTGTCGGAGAGCAGGAAGAGCGCGCCGCCGAGTCCGGCGACGAGGCCGAGCCGGACGCCCGCCCGGTACGCCATGGCCGTGAGCAGGAGGCTGTACGCGGCGACCGGAAGGCGCAGGTCCGCCGGCAGGTCCGGCCACAGCAGCGCGACGGTCGTGACGAGGGCGGCGGCGTAGCCGAGGGCTGGTGCCGCGGCGGCCCGGGTTTGCCCGTTGAGGAGCGGCGTCCGGTGTGGGGGTTCCTCTTGCTCGAGGCGCTTGGGGGAGCGTGCCGGGACGGCGTGACGGCTGCCGTACCTCGCGAAGAGGACCAGATAGCAGACGTGCCCCGCGGCGAAGGAGGCCATGCCGGCGAGGAAGGCCGGCTCGGCCTCGAAGAGCAGCAGGACGTCCCCGCCCCAGCCGAACAGCAGGGCGGCGACCAGCGGCCGGGGCGCTTTGCGCAGGACGGCCCAGGAGGCGAGGAGCGGCATCAGCAGGGGCTTTGTCACGAGGTGCCCGGCGTCGAAGCCGGCCGCGAGGGAGACGAGGTCGACGGCGGCGGCGAGAGCGAAGGCGGCGAGGAGGAGACGGGAGGGGCTCATGCGGAGGTGCTCTCGCCGACCTGCGCGCGTTTCTCACCGGGCGCGCCGGCCGGAGCCGGAGCGGTGCCCGAGGCCGCCGGCTGGACGGGAGCCGGTGCCGGTGCGGGCCCCCAGCCCGGCCCCCGGAACACGCGCCCCGCGCGCTCCCGCCAACTGCGCGCCGCCCTCAGGTCCTTCGCGATGGACACGTATTCGTGTGTTGCCACTTTCAGCAGGTTGTACGTGTCGATGTTCTTGGTCAGCCCGTACCGGGGCCGCACGGTCTCGGCGACGAACGATCCGAACAGCCGGTCCCAGACGATGAGGATGCCGCCGAAGTTGCGGTCGAGGTAGCCGCCCTGGGATGCGTGGTGGACCCGGTGGTGCGACGGGGTGTTGAAGACGAACTCGAACCAGCGGGGCATCTTGTCGATCCGCTCGGTGTGGATCCAGAACTGGTAGACGAGGTTCGCGGAGGAGCAGAACGCGAGCGCGGCCGGGTGCACGCCGGCGGCGATGAGGGGTACGTAGAACGGCCACACGGTCAGGGACGTCCAGGGCTGACGCAGCGCGGTGGTGAAGTTGAACTTCCGGCTGGAGTGGTGGACGACATGACAGGCCCACAGGATGCGGATGACGTGGTGGCCGCGGTGGGACCAGTAGTAGAAGAAGTCCTGCGCCAGCAGCATCAGCGGGACGGTCCACCACAGAACGGGCACGCGCAGGGGCGTCAGTTCGTAGAGGGCCGTGTAGACGGCGACGATCGGGATCTTCCAGAGGAAGTCGAAGACGAGGCTTCCGAGCCCCATGCCGACACTCGTCGCGGCGTCCTTCGCCTCGTAGCCCTCCGCGTCCTCGTCCGGGTGGAGACGGTAGCTCACCATCTCGACCACGGTGAGCAGCACGAAGGCGGGTATCGACCACAGCACGACATCGGGCAGGTTCGGCATGACTGCACCGTAGGACCGCCGCCCTGCCACGGCCAGACGTTGTTACCCACAAGTATTACCGACGGTACGCGCTTGCTTCTTGGCGATCTCCGCCAATCCCGGGACCGGCTGCGGCACAGCTGAGCATCGATCAGACGTACGCCGCGCGAACGGACAGACCGGACAAGACGCCTGAGGGGGC
This sequence comes from Streptomyces sp. NRRL S-455, assembly GCF_000717875.1. GTDB lineage: Bacteria > Actinomycetota > Actinomycetes > Streptomycetales > Streptomycetaceae > Streptomyces. Next base: position 39,276 of record NZ_JOCT01000032.1, on the reverse strand, counting down.
GTCGGAAGGGGCGGGTGGGCGCACCTCTCGGACCGCGGTGTCAGTCGTGGCCCGTATCCTCAGGAACCATGCTCGAAGACCTGACGACCGCAGTGCCCTCTTCCACGTCGTGGCCGGCCGCGTATCCCCAGGGATACGCGGTCGTTGACGTGGAGACCACGGGCCTGGCCCGGGACGACCGCATCATCTCCGCGGCCGTCTACCGGCTGGACGCGCGCGGCGAGGTCGAGGACCACTGGTACACGATGGTCAATCCGGAGCGGGACCCCGGCCCGGTGTGGATCCACGGACTGACGAGCGAGGCACTCGAGGGCGCCCCCCTCTTCCAGGACATCGCCGAGGAGTTCACGACGCGACTGGAGGGGCGCGTACTCGTCGCCCACAACGCCGTCTTCGACTGGCAGATGATCGCCCGCGAGTACGCGCGCGCGAAGCGCGAGGCTCCGGTCCGGCAGCGGCTGTGCACCATCGCCCTCTCCAAGGAGCTCGGACTTCCGCTGCCCAACCACAAGCTGGAGTCCCTCGCCGCGCACTACGGAGTCGTCCAGCGGCGCGCGCACCACGCACTCGACGACGCGCGCGTGCTGGCGGAGGCGTTCCGGCCCAGCCTCAGGGCCGCGGCGGCCGGCGGCGTGCGGCTGCCGCTGCTCGAGTGCCGGCCACTGACGGAGTGGTCGGACCGTCCTGCCGCGCCCCGCATCGGACAGCAGGCGGGCAGCGGTGGCTACGGCGGCTACCGCCCCGGCAGTTGGCGGCCGTCCCGGAAGCGGCCCGCCTGCCCCTACCCCAACCCGGGGCGCTACGAGGCGGGCAAGCGGCTCAAGCAGGGCATGCGGGTCGCCTTCTCCGGTGACACCTCGGTCGAACGCGAGTTGCTGGAGGACCGGGCGACCGAGGCCGGGCTGCACGTGGCCTCCAGCCTGTCCCGGCTGACCAGCCTGCTCGTCACGAACGACCCCGACTCGGGCACGTCCAAGGCGGTCAAGGCCCGGCAGTTCGGTACGCCGGTCGTGGACGAGGCCGCTTTCGGGCAGCTCCTGGCGGATGTGGAGCCGGCGTCGGAGGCGTGACCGTATGCGCGGGAGCGACCGTACGGACGGGTGAATGGCGGACGACTCGCCCGGTGGCCGCTCGCCCGGGCCGGGGTGACGGCTCACCCTGTGGCCCATGGCGACCTGTGAGGTATGTGGCAATCAGTACGGAATGACCTTCGAGGTGCACGCGCAGGGAGCGGTGCACGTCTTCGACTGCTTCGCCTGCGCGATCCACCGCATGGCCCCCATCTGCGAGCACTGCCGGGTACAGATCATCGGCCAGGGCGTCGAGGTCGAGGGCCAGTGGTACTGCGGCGCCCACTGCGCCCGCGCGGAGGGAAAGGTGGGGATCGTCGACAAGGTATGAACCTGTACCCGCCTGAAAACACCCCACGACCGAGTTGTACGGTCGTGGGGTGTACCGCTTCCTGATGTCCCGGCAGTGGGTGATCCTCACACTGGTCGCCCTGCTTCTCATCCCCACGATGATCAGGCTGGGCTTCTGGCAGATGCATCGCTACGAGGAGCGCACCGCCCGGAACCAGCTGGTCACGGACGCGCTGGCGGCCGAACCGGTGCCCGTGGAGAAGCTGACCGCGCCCGGGCACACCGTCACCAGCGCCGAGCGGTACCGGACCGTGACGGCGAAGGGGCGCTTCGACACCGAGGACGAGGTCGTCGTCCGCCGCCGGACCAACGCCGACGACGAGGTCGGCTACCACGTCCTGACCCCGTTCGTCCTGGAGGACGGCAAGGTCCTGCTGGTCAACCGGGGCTGGATCCCCTCGGACGGCCCGAGCCAGACCGCGTTCCCGAAGGTCCCCGCACCGCCCGGCGGCACGGTGACGATCAAGGGGCGGCTGATGCCGGACGAGACGACCGAGGCGAGCGGCATCAAGAACCTCCAGGGCCTGCCGGACCGGCAGATCATGCTGATCAACAGTGAGCAGGAGGCGCGGCGCCTGGACGCCCGGGTGCTCGGCGGCTACATCGCGCAGACGGCGCCCGAGCCCGAGGGCGACACCCCCGAGCTGCTGGGCAACCCCGGCAAGGAGGACGCGGCGCTGAACTACGCGTACGCCGTCCAGTGGTGGCTGTTCGCCGCCGCCGTGCCGGTCGGCTGGGTGGTGCTGGCCCGCCGGGAGGCCCGGGAGCGGGCCCAGGCGGCCGCCGCCTCGGCGGAGGACAGGGAGTCGGAGCCGGCCACGGCGTGACGGCGCGGGCGAAGGACCGACACCCGGTGCGCCCCGCGATCCCAGTCCCGTCCCGCGGCGCGCGGCAGCCGACCGCGGCCGTCCCGGACGGGACACCTGCGCCCCGTGCAGCTGCGGGGTCGGCCGCGGGTTCGGTGAGTCGCGTGCACGAGGTCGTCGTCGAGGCGGGGCTGATCAGCAGCGAAGGACGGCGCTTGAACATCTCGGTCTGAACATCTCGGTCTGAACATCTCGGTCTCGGCGGAGGTGGAGCGGAGCGAGGTCGGGGCGCGCGGCCGGGAAACGCGCGGCGAGGAACGCCGTGCGGCATCAGCAGCAGCGGCCGGGCGACTCGCACTCGCGTTGCCTGGTGCGCATCCGCTGGTACTCGCGCCGGGTGGGCAGCGGGGCGTGCGGGTGGTGGCGTCGCCGGCGCTCGCAGTAGCGGTCGTACTCCGTCTCGCCGGTCAGCTCGCGCGCGTACCAGAGCACGGTGTCCAGCATCTTGCGTACGGTGCTCACGGGCCTGCCCCCACCAGCGGCTCGGTGCTCCGCTGCTCGGGGACGTCGATGCGGGAGGCGACGTACGGGGCCTCGGTCGTCGGCAGGGGCTCGGGGGCACGCACCGCGCGGACGCACACCACCGCGCAGTTGACCAGGACGATGAGGACCAGCAGCAGGAAGACCGCCATGATCACACCGTTGACGGTGTTGTTGAGGACGATGGTGTGCATGTCGTCCATGGTCGTGGCACCAGGCAGCAGCTGACCCGCGTCGATGGCGTCCGCGTAGACGTCCCGCTGGGCGAAGAAGCCGATCTTCGGGTCGTCGGAGAAGATCTTCTGCCAGCCGGCGGTGTAGGTGACGGCGACGTCCCAGGCCAGCGGGATGCCGGTGACCCACGCCCAGCGCAGCTTGCCCGCCTTGATCAGCATGGTGGTGGTGACGGCCAGGGCGACCGCGGCCAGCAGCTGGTTGGCGATGCCGAACAGGGGGAAGAGCTGCTTGATGCCGCCGAGCGGGTCGGTGACACCGGCGTACAGGAAGTAGCCCCAGGCTCCGACGACCAGAGCGCTGGTGATCCAGATGCCCGGCTTCCAGGTGACACGCCCGATCGGCTTCCAGATGTTGCCCAGCATGTCCTGGAGCATGAAGCGGCCCACGCGGGTGCCCGCGTCCACCGTGGTCAGGATGAACAGGGCCTCGAACATGATGGCGAAGTGGTACCAGAAGGCCTTCATCCCCGCCCCGCCGAACACCCCGGCGAAGATCTCCGACATCCCGACGGCCAGCGTGGGCGCGCCACCGGAGCGGCCGACCAGCGTCTCCTCCTCGACGGCCTTGGCAGCGGCGGCGAGCTGGTCCGGGGTGATGCTGAAGCCGAGGTTCTTCACGGCTTCCGACGCGGTCTCCACCGTCGGGCCGAGCAGCGCGGCAGGGGAGTTCATCGCGTAGAACAGGCCCGGTTCCAGCACGCAGGCGGCGATCAGCGCCATGACGGCGACGAAGGACTCCGTGAGCATGGAGCCGTACCCGATCAGCCGGACCTGGGACTCCTTCTGGATCAGCTTGGGGGTGGTGCCGGAGGAGACCAGCGCGTGGAAGCCCGACAGGGCGCCGCAGGCGATGGTGATGAACAGGAAGGGAAACAGGGATCCGGCGAAGACCGGCCCGGCGCCCGTCGAGGCGAACTCGGTCACCGGCTCGGCCCTGAGGTCCGGAGCGGCGATCACCACACCCACGGCCATCAGGGCGATGGTGCCGACCTTCATGAACGTCGACAGGTAGTCACGGGGCGCCAGCAGCATCCACACCGGGAGCACGGAGGCCACGAAGCCGTAGCCGATGAGGCAGAAGACCAGGGTCTCGGGACTCCAGACGAAGTACTGGGCCAGTGAGGACTCCTGGATCCAGCCGCCGCCGAGGATGGCGAGCAGCAGCAGTGCCACGCCGATGAGGCTGGTCTCCACGACCTGACCCGGTCGCAGGTAGCGCAGGTAGAAGCCCATGAAGAGGGCGATGGGGATGGTCATGGCGACCGAGAAGGTGCCCCAGGGCGACTCGGCCAGTGCGTTGACGACGACCATGGCCAGGACCGCGAGCAGGATGATCATGATGGCGAAGACACCGATCAGTGCCGCCGCACCGCCCACCCTGCCGATCTCGTCCCGGGCCATCTGGCCGAGGCTCTTGCCGTCCCGGCGCATGGAGAGGAACAGGACGATCATGTCCTGGACCGCGCCGGCGAAGATCACGCCGACGATGATCCAGATCGTGCCCGGCAGATAGCCCATCTGCGCGGCCAGCACCGGCCCCACCAGCGGACCGGCGCCGGCGATCGCCGCGAAGTGGTGGCCGAACAGCACCCGGCGGTCGGTCGGGTGGTAGTCGACTCCGTCCTCCAGCCGCTCGGCCGGGGTGGCGCGGGTGTCGTCGACCTCCAGGACCCGGCGGGCGATGAACCGCGAGTAGAAGCGGTAGCCGATGGCGTAGGAGCCGAGGGCCGCCATCACCAGCCACACGGCGGAGATCTCCTCGCCGCGGGAGAGCGCGAGGACGCCCCAGCCGACCGCGCCGGCCAGCGCGACGGCCGTCCAGATGAGGATCGATCGTGCGGTCATGCGGGACCGCCGGGGCGGTGGGCCGTCCGGCGCCGGCAGAGCGGATCCGGGCATGGCTGACGTAGACATGGCGACTCCTCACCTAAAAAGGTGTGTGGGGTGGTGCGCGAGGTGTTGCGGAGGTGTACGCGGAGCGATACAGGTACGGGCGGCGGCGTGGCTCAGGGGCCGTGACGGTCGTCGTGCCGGGTCAGCGCATAGGCCGCGAGCAGGCAGAGGCCGCACCCCGGTACCCAGGCGAGCTGGTACCAGTAGAAGAACGGCGTTCCCGCCAGCCCTGGGCTCTCACCGGCGTACCAGGGAACCCACAGCAGTCCCGCGGCGGGAGCGAGCAGCAGGAGGGCGGCGGCTGCACGTCGTAGCCGTGGATGCCCGGTCCGTGCCATGACCTGCGCTCCTCTCCCGTTGGCTGTCGGTCTGTGCAAGAGTTGCGCAGCCGCTGAGAACGGTTGACAGCGGATTTCCAGAAGATTTCCCGCCGGTTTTCTGTCCTCCTCTGTCCTCCGAACCGGCCGCCCGCGCAACCAGCAAGCGAAGGCCCAGGCACACCAAGGACGGTGACCCATGGCGGATGGCGCCATGACCACGACGTTTCTCGCCGTGATAGGCGGAGCGTCGCTGCTCGCCGTCACCGCGCGCCGTCTGCGCCCCGTCGACCGGCTGCCTTCCCTGGAGGGCTGGGCGCTCGCCGACCGCGGGCTCGGCCCCGTGTGGACCTGGCTGCTGCTGGGCGGCACGATCTTCACCGCGTACACGTTCACCGCCGTCCCCGGACTGGCGTACGGCAACGGCGCGCCCGCGTTCTTCGCGGTGCCGTACACGGTGATCGTCTGTCCGCTCGCCTTCGTTCTGCTGACCCGGCTGTGGTCGGTGGCCCGCCGCCACGGGTACGTCACGGCCGCCGACTTCGTGCGCGGGCGGTACGGTTCACCGCCGCTGGCGCTCGTGGTGGCACTGACCGGGATTCTCGCGACGATGCCGTACCTGGCGCTGCAACTGCTCGGTATACGGGCCGTGCTCACGGCCGGGGGCCTCTACCCCCGGGGCGCGGCCGGCGACCTGGTGATGGTGGCGCTCTTCGCGGGGCTGGCCGTGGCCACGTACCGGCACGGGCTGCGCGCCCCGGCCGTGATCTCCGCACTCAAGGCGGTGGCCGTGTTCGTCTCGCTCACCGCCGTGTGCTGGCTGGTCCTGGAACGGCTCGGCGGGCCGGGCGCGGTGTTCGAGGGAGCGGCGCGGCGGCTGGGCGGGACGGACACGGCCGGTTCCGCCCTGTTGCTCTCCCCCGAGCAGCAGCCCGCCTACGCCACGCTCGCGCTGGGCTCGGCGCTGGCGCTGCTGATGTACCCGCACGTGCTCACCGCCGGGTTCGCCGCCGACAGTCCGCGCACCGTACGCAAGGCCGCCGTGGCGCTGCCCGCCTGGACGGCGCTGCTCGCCCTCTTCGGGTTCCTCGGCATCGCGGCGCTCGCCACGGGGGTGCGAGCGCCCGAGGGCGGGGCCGAGTCCGCCGTGCCGATGCTGGTCGACCGGCTGATGCCGGCGCCGCTGGCGGGACTGGTGTTCGGAGCGATCACCGTGGGCGCGCTGGTCCCGGCCGCCGTGATGTCCATCGCGGCCGCCACGAGCTTCGTGCGGAACGTGTACGTCGAGTACGTCCATCCGACGGCCACGCCGAAGCGGCAGGTACGCATCGCCAAGGCGGTGTCGCTCACCGCGAAGGTGGGGGCCGTGGCGTTCGTGTTCGGGCTGCGCGACCAGGACGCCATCAATCTCCAGCTGCTCGGCGGCGTGTGGATCCTGCAGATCTTCCCGGCCGTCGCCGTCGGGCTGTTCACCGGGCGGCTGCACCCGCGGGCACTGCTCGCCGGATGGACGGTCGGCATGGTCTGCGGGACGTACCTGGTGGTGCGTGAGGGGTTCTCGTCGATCGTGCCGCTCGGCACCGGCGCCGGACCGCTGGAGATCTACGCCGGACTCGCCGCCCTGCTGCTCAATCTGACGGTCGCGGTGGCCGGCACCGCGGTGCTCGAACGCCTCGGCGTCCCGCGCGGCGCCGACTCGACAGACCTGCCGTCCCGCCTGACCGCCAGGCGGCGCCCGGAGACGGGAGCGAACACTCCGTGAGACGCAGACAGATCACCCCTGCCACCCTGCCACCGGTCCCCGCACCGGCCGCCCCCGCCGAGCCGCTCGCCCCCGCGGTGAGCGATCCGGACGACCTGGAGCGGGAGGCCGGCGTCGCCCGCCTCTTCGAGCTGCACTACTCCTCGATGCTGCGCCTCGCCGTGCTGCTCGGCGCCGACGATCCGGAGAACGTGGTGGCCGAGGCGTACTACCAGATCTACCGCAAGTGGCGGCGGCTGAAGGACATCGCCGCGGCGGAGGCGTATCTGCGCTCCACGGTCTGCAATCTGACCCGGATGCGGATCCGCCACCTCCAGGTCGCCCGCAGGCACACGGAGCATCCGTCCGAGGAGCTGGCCGCGTCCGCCGAGAACGCGGCGCTGCTCCGCGACGACCAGCGCGTACTGATCGACGCGCTCCAGCGACTGCCGGCCCGGCAGCGCGAGGCGCTGGTGCTGCGGCACTGGCTCGGGCTCAAGGAGAGCGAGATAGCCGCCGCCATGGGCATATCGGGCGGCTCCGTCAAGACGCACACGGCACGCGGCATCGCCGCCCTCACTCAGGCGATGGAGGCCAGGCGATGACGCACAGAGACGCGACCGGGTCGCGGGACACCGGCCCGGACCGGACCGGCCACGACCGTACCGAGCAGGAACTGCGCGAGGCGCTGCGTGCCATGGCCGGCGGGGTGCTGCCCGACCCCGACGCGTACCGCACGGCACGCGGCGACTGGCTGCGGCGCGAACGCCGGCGGCGGCTCGTGCTCGCCGTGCTGATCACCGTGGTCTTCACGCTGGCCACCCTGATCGGCCTGTGGGTCCTCAACCAGGCCCCGTCGGATCCGGGTGTGATCTTCTCGGGCACCTCGGCCCCGGCCGCCGACGGCACGTCACTCCCCCGGCACCTGCCCTGATTGCCGCGCCTGCTTGCCGGGAACCCGCACTCCGTGCATAACAGCATCGAGGACTACGCGCTCATCGGTGACGAACAGACCGCGGCCCTGGTCGGCACGGACGGATCCGTCGACTGGTTGTGTCTGCCCCGTTTCGACTCGGCCGCCTGCTTCGCCAGACTGCTCGGTGACGAGGACAACGGCTACTGGCGCATCGCCCCCGTGGGGGCGGACCGCTGCACCCGGCGCGCCTACCGCCGCGACACCCTCGTCCTGGACACCGAGTGGGAGACCGGGCAGGGGACGGTCCGGGTCACCGACCTGATGCCCCAGCGCGACCAGGCCCCCGACCTCGTCCGCATCGTCGAGGGCCTGGACGGCGAGGTGACGCTGCACAGCGTCCTCAAGCTGCGCTTCGACTACGGCTCGGTCGTCCCCTGGGTACGCCGGACCGACGGCCACCGCGTCGCCGTCGCCGGCCCGGACTCGACCTGGCTGCGCAGCGAGCCGGAGGTGACCAGCTGGGGCGAGGACTACGGCACCCACGCGGAGTTCACGGTCAAGCGGGGCGAGAAGGTCGCCTTCGTCCTGACCTGGCATCCCTCCCACGAGCCACGCCCTCCGCTCGTCGACCCCTACGAGTCGCTGCGCCACAGCGTCGAGGACTGGCAGCTCTGGGCGTCGCGCTGCCGCTACGACGGGCCGTACCGGGACGCCGTGGTCCGCTCCCTGATCACCCTCAAGGCGCTCACCTACGCCCCGACCGGCGGCATCGTCGCCGCCGCCACCACCTCACTGCCCGAGGAGCTGGGCGGGGTGCGCAACTGGGACTACCGCTACTGCTGGCTGCGCGACTCCACCCTCACCCTGGGCGCGCTGCTGGCGGCGGGATACCAGGAGGAGGCCGAGGCCTGGCGGAACTGGCTGCTGCGCGCGGTCGCGGGTGACCCGGCGGACCTGCAGATCATGTACGGTCTGGCGGGCGAGCGACGGCTGCCCGAGTTCGAGCTGCCCTGGCTGTCCGGCTTCGCCGGGTCCTCCCCCGTACGCATCGGCAACGATGCCGTGAACCAGCTCCAGCTGGACGTCTACGGCGAGGTCATGGACTCCCTGTCGCTGGCCCGCGAGTCGGGCCTGTCCGCCCAGCCGGACGTGTGGGCGCTGCAGACCGCCCTGATGGACTTCCTGCGCGACCATTGGCGGCAGCCGGACGAGGGACTGTGGGAGGTGCGCGGCGGCCGGCGCCAGTTCGTGCACTCGAAGGTGATGGTGTGGGTGGCCGCCGACCGGGCCGTGCGCACCCTGGAGCGCCATCCTGAGCTGGACGGCGACCTGGACGGCTGGCGCACGCTGCGCGACGACGTGCACCGGGAGGTGTGCGAGAAGGGGTACGACCCCGACCGCAACACCTTCACGCAGTCCTACGGCTCACGCGAACTGGACGCCGCGCTGCTGCTCATCCCGCGTGTCGGTTTCCTGCCGCCGGACGACCCCCGGGTGCTCGGCACGATCGACGCGGTCCGTGAGGAGCTGGAGCACGGCGGCTTGCTGCGCCGCTACAGCACCAGCGACTCGGACCTCAGGGAGGTCGACGGGCTGCCCGGCAGCGAGGGCACCTTCCTGGTGTGCTCGTTCTGGCTCGCGGACGCCCTGCACATGACGGGCCGCACGAAGGAGGCCCGGGAGTTGTTCGAGCGGCTGGCGGGGCTCGCCAACGACGTCGGTCTGCTGTCCGAGGAGTTCGACCCGGTGGCCGGCCGGCAGCTCGGCAACTTCCCGCAGGCGTTCAGCCACATCGGCCTGGTGAACACCGCCCTCGCCCTGTTCGGGGAGGACGGGGCAGGATAGGGACCATGGATCTTGGACTGAAGGACCGGGTGTACGTCGTCACCGGGGCCACGCGCGGCCTCGGCCACGCCACCGCGCGTGAGCTCGTCGCGGACGGGGCGAAAGTGGTCGTGTCGGGGCGGGACGAGAAGAGCGTCGCGGAGGCGGCGGCCGCGCTGGGCCCGAACGCGGTCGGGGTGGCCGTCGACAACGCCGACCCAGAGGCGGCTGCCCGGCTGATCGGGGCGGCGCGGGAGCACTTCGGCCGTTTCAACGGTGTCCTCATCAGCGTGGGCGGGCCGCCGGCCGGGTTCGTCGCGGACAACACGGACGAGCAGTGGCAGGCCGCGTTCGAGTCGGTGTTCCTCGGTGCGGTGCGTCTGGCCCGTGCCGCGGCGGCCGAGTTGGAGGCCGGGGGTGTCATCGGGTTCGTGCTGTCGGGGTCGGTGTACGAGCCGATCCCCGGGCTGACCATCTCGAACGGGCTGCGGCCGGGGCTCGCGGGCTTCGCCAAGTCGTTGTCCGACGAACTGGGGCCGCGGGGTGTCCGGGTGGTCGGTGTGCTGCCCGGGCGGATCGACACGGACCGGGTGCGGGAGCTGGACGCGTTGTCGGCGGATCCGGAGGCGACCAGGGCGGCGTCGGAGTCGCGGATTCCGTTGCGGCGGTACGGGGCGCCCGAGGAGTTCGGGCGGGTGGCGGCGTTTCTGTTGTCGCCGGCTGCGTCTTATCTGACCGGGGTCATGGTGCCGGTCGACGGTGGAGCGCGGCACGGGTTCTGAGCATGGCCGTCTGCGGGTGGTCGTGGGCTGGTCGCGCCCACGCGGCGGAGCCGCATATCGATGCAGCCCCGCGCCCCCTGGGGCGTTGCACTCAAGTCACTCTCTCCGCGCCGTGCTTGACGCCCCGCAGTCTCACCTCCGCCGGGAGGGACTCCAGGCCCGCCGAGGTCCTGGCATGGGTCAGCGCGCCGGTCGTGAAGTCGGTCAGGGCCCTTCCCGGGTCCACATGGGGCGCGAGTGCGAGTCGTACCCGGGCCTCGGGGGCGGTGCGGCGGCCCGTCAGGTGAACACGGGCTCCATCCACACCGTCCACCTGGCCCGCCTCCTGGGTGAGGACGTTCTCCACGGCCCGGCCGCGCAACAGGGCGCCCTCGCCGTCCCCGGTGTCGACGAGGATCTCGGAGAGGCGGCGCCGGCGGAGGACCGCGACCAGCCACCAGAGCGCGAGCAGCAGGAGGACCGCCAGGACGGCGATGACGACCGGCCACCACCAGCCGTCGTCCTGCCAGCGGGTGCGTTCGGCGTCGTTCAGCAGCACGTCGTGCTTGCTGTCGTGGATCCACCACGAGGGCGCCGTAGCGCCGAGGCCGACGGCGAGTACGGAGCCGCCCAGCACCAGCAGGACGAGTCCGACGAGTCCGAGGAACACGCGGTTGACGACCCTCAGCATGGCTGTCTCATCCCTTCCGGCCCGGCCGCCGGACGCGCACCGACAGCGAGGGCGGCCGGGAGAGTCCCAGGCCGTGGACCGCGTCGGCGAGCACGGCGTCCAGGTCGGTTCGTACGTCGTCCAGTTCGCGGAAGTGGGACATGGCGCGGACTCTCGCCCGTCTCCGGCGCACCTTCACCCGTGCCGTCTGGACGCCGGGCACTTCCATGGCCCGGTCGCGCAGCGCGGTCGCGGCGGCGTCGCGCTGCAGTCCGGCACGTACGTCGGCGTGGGTGCGCCGCATCGGGAGCACGTCCCGCAGGCCGGGGGTGGCGGCCAGGACCAGCAGCCACAGCCCGAGGAGGGCGGCGACCCCGGCCCCGACGAGGACCCACGTGTCGTCGAGGGGCCGTTCGGCGAGCTGATGGGCGAGTTCGCGCCGCCACTGCATGCCGGGCCGGCCGGCCCGTACGGAGACGATGTCGTAGAGGAACAGCCCGACGAGGCCCAGGAGCAGCAGGGCGACGATGCCGGCGGGGATGCGGCGCGCCGACCAGAAGCGGCCGGCGCGGCCGGCCTCCGGCGCAGACGGGTCAGGCGCGGACGGGTCCGGCTGGGTGCCGGGCTCCGACTTGTCGAGGACCGGCAGGCGCTGTGTGGTGCCGTCGGTGGGTTCCGTGCCCTGGGGTTCGCTCATCGGATCCTCCCCTCCACCGCGCCGGGTGCCGCGATCAGGTGCAGCCGCTCCACCTGGACGACGACCTCCGGCACCTTCATTCCCACCAGGTCGCCCACCCGGTCGACGACCTGGCGACGGACCTGGCGGCAGCGGGCGCCGACGTCGCAGGGATAGTCGAGTTCGACGTGGATCCGGACGTGGGCGATCTGGTGGTGTACGACGACGGTGGCGGACGGCCGGCCGGCGTCGGGCGGCAGGGTTCCGACGGCCTCGCGGGCCGCCTGCGAGGCCACCTTGGCGACCACCCGGTCGGCGATCCGGGTCTCGCCCCGCTCGCCGGGCGGGACGACGGTCAAGGGTCTGTCGAGTTCACCGGCCGCCGCGCTCATGGGTGTCACCGCCGCCGTTCACGGGAGCGGAAGAAGTCGCCGAGGTCCATGTCCCCTTCCAGGAACCGGCCGACGACGAAGCCGACGGCGCCGAGCGCCGCCACCAGCAGAAAGGCGCCGAACCCGCCGAAGTATCCGGCGAATGCCAGTGCCATGCCGGCGATCATGCCGGCCACGGCCATGCTCATGCTGCGCTCCTCAGCTCATCAGCCGCTGCGTTGTGGGGTGGCCGGTCCCTCACTGGATCCGGCGCTCCGGTTCCTCTTCCTCTTCGTCCGGCAGCTTCACGTCGCTCACCGCGATGTTGACCTCGACGACCTCGAGACCGGTCATCCGCTCGACGGCGGTGATGACGTTCTCCCGTACGTCCCGGGCCACATCGGCGATCGACACGCCGTAGACGACGACGATCTCCAGGTCGAGGGCGGCCTGCACCTCGCCGACCTCGGCCTTCACGCCACGCGTCACCGACTTGGCACCGCCGGGGACCCTATCGCGCACGGCTCCGAAGGTGCGGGAGATACCGCTGCCCATGGCGTGCACGCCGTCGACGTCCCGGGCGGCGAGCCCGGCGATCTTCTCCACGACGCCGTCCGCGATGGTCGTCCGCCCGCGGGAGCCCGGGTCTCCCCCGCTGCGCTTGACCAGCGGGCTCCTGCGCGCCGCCGGCGTCTCGCTCTCCCCACCCCGGTTCTCGGTCATGTCAGTCATCGCCGTACGTCCTTTTCGGTCGTCGTCCTGCGACCACCGTAAGCACGGTTACGTGGTCGCGCGCCTCTGATGCGGCAGGCTGGGGGAATGACCTCCGACCGGATGCAGACAGTGAGACATCAGCTGGGCCTGGGCAGTCTGCTGCCCCTGGGTGATGAGCGGGACGGCGCGTGGATCGCCGAGCGGGCGGCCGAGGCGGTGCTGCGGAGCGCGGCCGGGGACACTCCCGGTGTGCGCCTCGGTGCGCTCCGGGTCACGCTCGCCGACCCGGCGGACCGCCGGGAGCCGGCCGTACCGGCTCCCCCGAGCGCTCTGCCGCCCGGGCCGCTGCGGGTGACGGCGGAGGCCGAGGCCACGTCCGCGCAGCCGCTGCCGACGACGGCGTCCCTGCTGCGGGCGACGCTGGCGACGGCGGCGGCGCAGCGGCTCGGTCTGACCGTGACGGAGATCGACCTGCTCGTGACGGGCCTGCTGGACGAGGAGACGGAACCCGGGCCGTCCGTCCCTCTGCCCGAGCCGCCAGGGCCCGTGCGGGCCGACGGCGAGGGCGGCGGCGAGAAGGGCCGCGTCGCCGCCGCCGCGCTGGCGGTCCCGGGCGTGCTGCATCTGACCGGCACGCTGGGTCACCCCGTGCACATCGAGGAGCTGCCGGGCGACGCCGCACTGGCGCACCGTCACATCCGGCTGGAACTGGCGGTCGCCGCGGACCACCGGGCCCGGGACGTGGCCCGCGAGGTCCGCAGGGCCGTGAGAAGGTCGCTGCCGGACCATCCGACGGTGGCGGTCCTGGTGAGCGGGATCGGCTGAGGGCTCAGTCCCCGGCTCCCGCCAGGTCCCGCAGCCTGCGGGCCTGGGACTGGCGTTCCGCGGCGCGCTGTTCCTCGTACGTGCGGTCCTGGGCGCCGCGCAGCAGGGCCTTGGTCTCGATGACCGCGTCACGGGGCGCGGCGAGCACGGCCGAGGTGAGGTCCCGTACGGCGTCGTCGAGCTGGTCGGCCGGTACGGCGAGGTTGGCCAGCCCGGTGTTCACGGCCTCGTCGGCCGTGACGAAGCGCCCGGTCACGCAGATCTCCAGCGCGCGGGCGTAGCCGACGAGGCCCACCAGGGGGTGGGTGCCCGTCAGGTCGGGCACGAGTCCGAGGCTGGTCTCGCGCATGGCGAACTGCACGTCGTCGGCGACGACGCGCAGGTCGCAGGCGAGGGCGAGCTGGAAGCCCGCCCCGATGGCATGCCCCTGGACAGCGGCGACGGAAACGATGTCGCTGCGCCGCCACCAGGTGAACGCCTCCTGGTATCCGGCGATGGTCGCGTCCAACTCGGCGTCGTCGCCACGCGCGAGGTCGATGAACGACGGTTCCCCGTCGAAGCCCTCGGGCGTGAACGCCTGCCGGTCGAGCCCGGCCGAGAAGGACTTGCCCTCGGCCCGCAGCACCACGACGCGGACGGAGCCCGGCAGCTGCCGCCCGGCCTCGGTCAGCGCCCGCCACAGAGCGGGGCTCTGCGCGTTGCGCTTGGCCGGGTTGGTCAGCGTCACCGTGGCGATCGCGTCGTCGACGGTGAGCCGTACGCCGTCCTTGTCGAGTACGGGAACGAGGTCCTGGTCGGGCGAAGCCATGGGACGCCTCCGATGCGTGCGGTCAGCTAAGTGACTGCACAGTAACCACCCGGCCGATCAGCTTGCCGACCGGGTGGCCACCATCGGAGCCGTGGGGCCACCCGGGGTCAGGCCGTGGCCTTCTTGCCCCGGGTCGCCCCGCCACGCCCTCGCAGCGTGACGCCCGACTCACTGAGCATGCGGTGAACGAAGCCATACGAGCGGCCGGTTTCCTCGGCCAACGCCCGGATGCTCGCACCGGCGTCGTACTTCTTCTTCAGGTCTGCCGCGAGCTTGTCGCGCGCGGCGCCGGTCACCCGGCTGCCCTTCTTCAGAGTCTCGGCCACCCGTGCCTCCTCATGGGAAGTGCGCTCTGGTCTCCTCATGATCACCCCTCTGGGCCTCGATGGCCACCCATTCGGCAAGGTCCGTGAGACAAGGTTGTGACGACGGGAGCACACCCCCACAAGCGGAATGAAGAATTCCGAAGGATGGCCCCCGTACGGCCGAACGGATTGTTCCGGGAAATGCCTGGTCAGAAAGGCGCAGCGGCCGAGCCGCGAAGAATCGGGGGCTCGGCCGCGAAATCGATGTAGGACACACCTCGGTACGAGGAGATCTCACACAGATGATGGATCACCGCTGGGCCGAATGATCGATACGCCGTTGATCACCTATTCGATCAAGCGGCGCTGACGCTCAGGCCAGGGCGACGAGGTCCGCGTAGTCCGCGCCCCACAGGTCCTCGATGCCGTCGGGCAGCAGGATGATCCGCTCCGGCTGGAGCGCCTCGACCGCGCCCTCGTCGTGGGTGACGAGGACGACCGCGCCCTTGTAGGTGCGCAGCGCGCCGAGGATCTCCTCGCGGCTGGCCGGGTCGAGGTTGTTGGTCGGCTCGTCGAGCAGCAGCACGTTCGCCGAGGACACCACGAGCGTGGCGAGCGCCAGGCGGGTCTTCTCGCCGCCGGAGAGGACGCCGGCGGGCTTGTCGACGTCGTCGCCGGAGAACAGGAACGAGCCGAGCACCTTGCGGACCTCGACCAGGTCCATGTCGGGTGCGGCGGACCGCATGTTCTCCAGGACCGTGCGGTCCGGGTCGAGGGTCTCGTGCTCCTGCGCGTAGTAGCCGAGCTTCAGGCCGTGGCCGGGGACGACCGCGCCGGTGTCGGGCTGCTCGACGCCGCCCAGCAGCCGCAGCAGGGTGGTCTTGCCGGCACCGTTGAGGCCGAGGATGACGACCCGGCTGCCCTTGTCGATGGCCAGGTCGACGTCGGTGAAGATCTCCAGCGAGCCGTACGACTTCGACAGGCCCTCGGCCATGAGCGGGGTCTTGCCGCAGGGCGCGGGCTCCGGGAAGCGCAGCTTGGCGACCTTGTCGGACTGGCGGACCGCCTCCAGACCGGACAGCAGCTTGTCGGCGCGGCGGGCCATGTTCTGCGCGGCGACCGTCTTGGTGGCCTTCGCGCGCATCTTGTCGGCCTGCGAATGCAGGGCGGCGGCCTTCTTCTCGGCGTTGGCGCGCTCGCGCTTGCGGCGCTTCTCGTCGGCCTCGCGCTGCTGCTGGTAGAGCTTCCAGCCCATGTTGTAGATGTCGATCTGGGAGCGGTTGGCGTCCAGGTAGAACACCTTGTTGACGACCGTCTCGACCAGGTCGACGTCGTGGGAGATCACGATGAAGCCGCCGCGGTAGGTCTTGAGGTAGTCGCGCAGCCAGGTGATCGAGTCGGCGTCGAGGTGGTTGGTCGGCTCGTCGAGCAGCAGCGTGTCCGCGTCGGAGAACAGGATGCGGGCCAGCTCGATACGGCGGCGCTGACCGCCGGAGAGCGTGTGCAGGGGCTGGCCGAGCACCCGGTCGGGCAGGTTGAGCGCGGCGGCGATGGTGGCTGCCTCGGCCTCGGCGGCGTACCCGCCCTTGGTGAGGAACTCGGTCTCCTGGCGCTCGTACTGCTTGAGGGCCTTCTCGCGGGTGGAGCCCTTGCCGGTGGCGATGCGCTGTTCGTTGTCACGCATCTTGCGGATCAGGACGTCCAGGCCGCGCGCGGAGAGGATGCGGTCGCGGGCGAGCACGTCGAGGTCGCCGGTGCGGGGGTCCTGCGGGAGGTAGCCGACCTCGCCCGAGCGGGTGATGGTGCCGCCGGCGGGCATGCCCTGGCCCGCGAGGCACTTGGTGAGGGTGGTCTTCCCCGCGCCGTTGCGGCCGACCAGGCCGATGCGGTCGCCCTTGGCGACACGGAAAGTGGCGTTCTCGAGGAGGACACGGGCACCGGCGCGCAGCTCGATACCGGAGGCGGAGATCACGGACAGACTCCAGGGCGGATACGGGGGCGGGATGGGCGGCTGAGGACGTTCCCGCCGTCTAATGCGCGAGGAGAATGGCCATGGGGGACAGTCTAACGGGGACGTGCAACCACTTTTTCTGCGCGCGGGTGTTCGGTTCGTCTCGTCGGGTCCTTGTCCGTGGTGGGTGCGAGACTGAGCAGCAGATCAGGACCATCGGTTTTCCGGCGACCGAGCACAAGGGAGTGATCGGTGTGGCAGGCACGTCAGGCGGGCGTCCGAGCATCTACCCCACGTTGCTGTACGCCGACGCGAAGGCGGCGATCCGGCAGCTCACTGAGGCCTTCGGTTTCACGGAGCTGTCGGTGTTCGAGGGCGAGGACGGCGCGGTCATGCACGCCGAGCTGGCGCAGGGCAACGGCGCGGTGATGGTCGGCTCCAAGGGCACCGGCAGCGTCTTCGACCGGGCGATGAAGGGCGCGGGCACGACCGGGGTGTACGTCGTGGTGGACGACGTGGACGCGCACCACCGCCGCGCCGTGGACCAGGGCGCGGAGATCCTCATGCCCCCGACGGACCAGGAGTACGGCTCGCGGGACTACATGGCCCGGGACCTCGAGGGCAACGTGTGGAGCTTCGGGACGTACGCGCCCGAGATGACGGGCTGACGCCCCCCTGGGCCGGCGGACGGCCGGCCCCGGGTCAGCTGCCGCCGGTGTGCACCTGGAAGGCGGCCCGGCGGACGGCCTTGGCCAGCGCCGGGTCGGGGTGGGCCGCGGCCAGGGCGACCAGGACCTGCACGGTGCGCGGGTGGCCCACGGCACGGACCTCGTCCAGGAGCATCGGGATGGTCGGCTGCACCGCGGACTCCAGGTGGCGGACGAGCAGCGGGGCCTCCCCGTGGTCGGCGACGGCGGCCGCGGTGTCCACCCAGAGCCAGGTCGCCTCCTCCCGGGTGAGCACCTCGTGGGCGTCCTCCGGGTCGGCCCCGTCGTGCTCGGCCAGCCACAGCAGCGCGTAGGGCCTGAGCGTGGGCTCGTCCAGCACGGCACGGACGTCCGGCTCGGCGGGGGCGCCGACCACGCGCAGGGCCTCGAAGGCCAGGCCGCGCAGCAGGGCGTCCTCACCGCGGGCGGCGCCGAGGAGTTCCGTGACGGCGCTGCCGACGGGGCGGGCGGCGAGCCAGGCGCGGTACTCGGCGCGGGCCGCGTTCGGGCGCAGCTGGGCGCAGCCGCGGAGCATGTCCTCGGCGGCCTGCTCGATGTTCCCGGCGGGGCTCTGCGCGGCGACGCAGATCTGCTCCAGCTTGACCCAGACGGCCCAGTTGCCGAGCGGGGTGAGCGTGGCCTGGCCGTCGCCGTAGGTGAGGGCGCCGACGGAGGCGAGGGCGCGCAGGGCCCAGTCGAGGAGGGGCGCCAGCGGGGCGTCGGTGGGCTCGGGCTCGGCCGCTCGCGGCTCGGGCTGTGGGCCGTAGGGGATCTCGCAGCGTGCGGTGCGCAGCTCGGTGACGCGCTGCTCCAGCAGGTCGAGGAGCTGCTCCACGGGGACGGGGCCTGCGGACAGCTGGAGGAAGGAGAGCGTCTGCGGCATGGCCGAGACGACCTCGGCGACGGCGGCGGGCTCGTGGTCCCCGGGCTCCGGGTAGGCGAGCGACCAGGCGTCGAAGAGGGCGACCCAGCCGCGCAGGACGGCGCTGTCGTCGCGGTCCCAGGCGCGCAGACGCCAGCCGGGGCGGGCGCTGCCGCCGTGCACCTCGACGAGCCCGGCGAGGCGGGCGGTGTCCCAGTCGGCTCTGACCTGAGCCGGGGTCAGGCCCAGCTCGCGCGCGGCCTGTTCGGCGGTCGCGTCGGAGAGGGTGGCCTTGCCGTCGGCGGTGGCGCTGCCGCGGCCGGGGCCGAGTGCCGTGTCGGCCCAGCGGGCGACGCGGGCCGCGCCGGCCAGACCTGAGCGTGCCATTCTCGCCAGTTCCGCCGGTGCCGGGGTGCCCTCCGGAGGGCGCGGGGCGGGTCGGCGCGAGCGCCGCTGGTTCATCGCTCTGGGGGCGGCGGCCAGGGGTCGCGGGCGGACGAGTCGGAGCCTGGAGTCGCGCGGGATACGGGACGTCACGGGGGCAGTCTTCCGGTTGACGGTCCGAAAACCCAAACGGAATGTCACGGCGGGCGACGGGGATGGCCAACGCACAGGTTCCCCGGAGTGGCCGAGGGCCGGGAACAAGCCAGTGATACGACGCTAAACGGAATCATCGCGACCGGTCGCCGGTGAGCGCGAGAGATCGTGGTTTGCGGCAGGGCGGTGTCCCTGTGGGGCGTCACATCAGAGGCGTCAGGAAGCGTCGCAGTGCCTCCTCGTAGGCCTGTGGGGCGGCGTTCCACATCGCTCCGTGGGGAGCGCCGGCGACGCGGTGGAAGGTGACCATGTCCGGGCGGGCGTCGGCGAGCCGGCGGGAGAGCCGCCAGGGGGCCACCGTGTCGTCCGGCCCGTGGACGAGGAGCGCGGGGACGCGGAGCCCGTCGGCGGGGGCGGTGGCCGCGGCGCGGTCGCCGTACAGGCCGGTGCGGCCCTGTGCGGCGCGGACGGCCAGCGGCAGCAGGGGGGCCGGGACACGGCGGGCTGCGGCGAGGGCGCGCAGGGTGGTCTCCCAGCTGAGCACCGGGGAGTCCAGGACCAGCCCGGAGACGCGGTCGCGCAGCCCGGACCGCTCCGCGGCGCGCAGGGCCATGGTGGCGCCGGTGGACCAGCCGTGCAGGACGACCTGCCGGGCGCCGTACCGCACCGCGTAGCGGATCGCCGCGTCCAGGTCGCGCCACTCGGTCTCGCCGAAGTGGTTCAGGCCGTCGGGCGGGCGGGGCGCGCCCAGGTCGCCGCGGTAGGCGAGGGCGAGCACCGGGAAGTGGCTGCGGTGCAGGAACCCCATGACGTTCATGGCGACTTCGCGGGTGGTGCCCAGGCCGTGCACGGCGATCACCCAGGTGTCCCGGGCGCCGGGCACGAACCACGCGGGCAGGGCACCGAGTTCGCCGGGGATGTCGATGTCGGCGTGTTCGATGCCGAGGGCGGAACTCGGGTTGCCGACGTACACGTTCGGGGTCAGCCAGACCTTGTCGCCGGGCTCCAGGGTGCCGTGGGTGACGCGTTCGAGGCGGCGTACGACGGTGTCGGCGGTGCCCGGCGCGTCGGACAGGACGGGGCCGACGACCGCGTGTGAGCCGTCGCCCGAGAGGCCGTAGCGGCCGGGCCGGAGGGCGGCCAGGTCACGGGTGAGGCTGATCCGCCCGCCTGCCGTGGCGTGCACGGTCAGCCGGGGTTCGGTGGGCAGTGGCCTGCCCGGAGGTGCCTTGAGCGCGGCGTCGCTGGCCAGTCGGCCGGCCGCCACGGCGACCGCGCCGGCTCCTATCACGGCGGAGACGGCGGCGGCCGTCGCTGTGGCGGTGCGCATCCCTCCAGTGTCCTGGCGGACCGGGCGGGCGACCAGTGGGAGGGGGCGGCGGGGTGAGGGCGCGAGGCTCCCGGTGGTCAGCCGCGAGGGGTGTGGCGGTGGGGTCCTTTCACTGTGAGCGCTCGATCAGGTCGCGTGGTCTGGTGCCGTGCATCGCAAGGCGCCGGAGAGCCCTCGATGGGGGTGCCCCCTGCTCGAGCGGAGCCGAGAGCTCGGGGGAGGAGCTACCAGGGCTTTTCGGCAACGCGGCGAGGCGCGGTGCCAGGCCGCGCGACCCGGGCGCTCACAGTGAAAGGACCCCTGAGGGTCAGCGGCGCTGGCCGTAGCCGCGCAGCCGCTCCTCCACCTCGGCCAGTTGCTCCCGGGACAGCAGGCTCGGGGACAGGCCCGGTACCGACGTGGCGGTCAGCCACAGGCGGCACATCCACTCCAGCTGGGCCGTGCGGTCGAAGGCCTGGTCCAATGAGGTGCCGTAGGCGACGGTGCCGTGGTTCTGGAGGAGGCACCCGGAGCGGCCGGCGAGGGCGTTCAGCATGTTTTCGGCCAACTCGTCGGTGCCGTAGGTGGCGTACGGGGCCACCCGGACGGGGCCACCGAGCGCGGCGGCCATGTAGTGGATCAGTGGCAGCTCGCTCACGAGCGTCGAGACGGCCGTCGCGTGCACGGCGTGGGTGTGCACGACGGCACGGGCGTCGGTCGTGGCGTAGACCGCGAGGTGCATGGGCAGCTCGCTGGTCGGGACGAGTGTGCCGAGGACCTGCCGTCCGTCGAGGCCGACGCCGGTGACGTCGTCCGGTGCCAGCCGGTCGTAGGGGACGCCCGACGGCGTGACCAGGACCGTGTCCCCGACCCGCACGGAGACGTTGCCGGACGTGCCCACGACGAGGCCCTCGGAGACGGTCCGGCGGGCCGTGGTGACGAGGTCCTCCCAGGCACGCGCCTCCTCGGGGTGCGCCTCCCTCCGCCGCGACTCCCCCACGTCCCCTCCGCCGTCCAGGACGCCGCCGGTGTCCGGTTCCTCGCCTCGCTGCTCAGCCATGCGGCGATCCTGCCAGTCGGGCGCGCCCCACAGCATCACCCTGTCGGGTGATCAGAACCCTCTGCAGGGTCACTCGATCGACTGAAACTGTCCGTGCGAGGCGCCCCGTTCACGGGCACATGGGAGGCCTGACGGCAGGGCGGAACACCAACCCTCGTTTGTGGACACCCCTGCGCCCCTCCCAGTTCATCTTCCGTTCACTCGGGTTACCTACGTTCGTCCGACCAACGACCTCGAACGATTGCCTGGGTAAATGGAAAGCTTCTCGCTGATCCTCGCGATTGTGGTGGTAACCGCACTCGCGTTCGATTTCACGAACGGTTTCCACGACACCGCGAACGCGATGGCCACGACCATTTCCACGGGCGCCATGAGGCCCAAGGTCGCGGTGGCCATGTCCGCGGTCCTGAACCTGGTCGGCGCCTTCCTGTCCGTCGAAGTCGCCAACACGATCTCCAAGGGCCTCGTCGACGAGGCCGGTATACGACCCGAGGTCATCTTCGCCGCCCTGGTCGGAGCGATCCTCTGGAACCTGCTGACCTGGCTGGTCGGTCTGCCGTCCAGTTCCTCGCACGCCCTCATGGGCGGCCTGATCGGCGCCACGATCGCCTCGGCGGGCGTCGGCGCGGTGCACGGTGACGTGCTGGTGACCAAGGTCCTGATCCCGGCGATCGCCGCCCCGCTGGTGGCGGGCATCGCGGCGATGCTGGCCACGCGGCTGACGTACTCCCTGGGGAAGAAGGCCGACGGCAAGGCGTCCGAGAAGGGCTACCGGGCCGGCCAGATCGCCTCGGCCGGCCTGGTCTCCCTGGCGCACGGCACCAACGACGCCCAGAAGACGATGGGTGTCATCACCCTCGCCCTGGTCGCCGGCGGCGCCGTCGCGCCCGACTCCGACCCGCCCATGTGGGTCATCCTGTCGGCGGGCATCGCGATCGCGCTCGGCACGTACCTCGGTGGCTGGCGCATCATCCGCACCATGGGCAAGGGCCTGACCGACCTCCAGCCGCAGCAGGGCTTCGCCGCCCAGACCAGTGCGGCGACGGTCATCCTGGCCTCCTCCCACCTCGGCTTCTCCCTCTCCACCACCCACTCCGTCTCCGGCGCGGTGATGGGCGCGGGCCTCGGCCGCAAGGGCGGTGTCGTCCGCTGGTCGACGGCGACCCGGATGTTCGTCGCCTGGGGCCTGACGCTGCCGGCGGCGGCCCTGGTGGGCGCGCTCGCGGAGTACGTCACCGACTTCGGCGACTGGGGTACGGCGGCAGTGGCGGTCTTCCTCGTCGCGTCCAGCGCGGTGATCTGGAAGCTCTCGCGGCGTGAGGTCGTCGACCACACCAACGTCAACGACACCGAGGAGACGGAGCCGGCCGGTGTGGTGACCACGGCGATGGCCGCGGTGACCCCGCCGCCCGCGGGTGGCACGGCCACGGACGAGCCGGTCCCCGCGTTCCCCGCCCAGGCCACATCCGAACGGGCCCCGTCCACGACCACCACGGTCTGAAGCCCACCGGGTTACAAGGAAGAGTCTCTGAGATGAAGATCGACTGGGCGGCCCTCGGCTCCGTCTTCGGCGTCAGCCTCGTGGTCACGGTGGCCCTGGTGGGCCTGTTCACCCTCGGCATCGTCGGCCTGTCGCGGCAGGAGCGGGCGGTGGCGCAGGGCGGATCCGCGGGGCTCGCGGTCACCGGCGCGTACGCGTGTTTCGCGGCGTGTGCGGCGGCCGTGGGATACGGGATCTATCTGATCGTGGCCTGACCACGGTCACTTGTGCCGGGCGGTACGGGGCTTTCGGCCCGGTGCCGCCCGGCTGTCGTGTGGGGTTCTCCACACTCTCCCCGCGCAGGTCAACGGCAAGTTGACGACTGTTCGTGGCCGTGGTGGACTGCCGGGGCCAGTACGGCGGCAGGAGAGGAAGCCGGTGGAAGTCCGGCGCGGTCCCGCCACTGTCACCGGGGTAGCACATCCCCGGGAGCCAGGAACTCTCACCGCCGGTCTCGTCGAACCAGGGCGCGGACACCCTGAGTGAGGACACGTATCGCCATGCGCGGCTGCCGTTCGAGGTTCAGCACCCCGCCCCTGCCTGCCCCGTCGGCCGGCTGAGCCCATGGGTGCCGGGCGCGCTTTCGCGTACGGCGCCGCCGCCGGTCTGATCGGTGACCTGCTGCTCGGCGATCCTCGCCGAGGGCATCCGGTCGCCGCGTTCGGACGGGCCGCGGGTGCCGTGGAACAGATGTTGTGGCGGGACCACCGGGGGTGGGGCGCACTGCACGCCGTGGTGTGTGCCGGGAGCGCCGTCGCGCTCGGGGCCGCCGCCACACGTGCCGTGCGCGGCTCCGCCGCCGCCTCCGTCGCGCTGACCGGCGCCGCCACCTGGGCCGTGGTCGGGGGGACTTCGCTCGCGCGCGAGGCGCGGGCGATCGGCCGGGCTCTGGAGGCGGGCGACGTCGAGGCGGCCCGGGCGCGGTTGCCGCATCTGTGCGGGCGGGATCCGCAGGCGCTCGACGCCGACGGGATCGCCCGGGCCGTCGTCGAGTCCGTTGCCGAGAACACCTCCGACGCCGTGGTGGGGGCCCTGGTGTGGGGGGCCGTCGGCGGCGTGCCGGGGCTGCTCGGCTTCCGGGCCGTGAACACCCTGGACGCCATGGTCGGGCACAAGTCGCCTCGGTACCGGCGGTTCGGGTGGGCCTCGGCTCGGCTGGACGACCTCGCGGGCTGGCCCGGGTCTCGGGTGACGGCCGTGCTCGCCGCCCTCGCCGGGGACGATCCACGAGGAGCCGTGCGCGCCTGGCGTGCCGATGCCGCCCGGCATCCCAGTCCCAACGCCGGGCCCGTGGAGGCCTCGTTCGCGGGGGCGCTGGGGGTGCGGCTCGGCGGGACCCTGTCGTACGGCGGGCGCGTCGAGCACCGGCCCGTGCTCAACGGGGCGGGGCGGAGCGTCGGCACCCGGGACGTCGACCGGGCCGTACGGCTGTCCAGGCGGGTGAGTTGGCTCGCGCTCGGCGTCTGTGTCGCCGCGCGCCGCATCGTGAAGGGGCGTACGTCATGACGGGCGGTGGGCTTCTGGTCGCCGGTACCACCTCGGACGCCGGCAAGAGCGTCGTGACCGCCGGGATCTGCCGGTGGCTGGTGCGGCAGGGCGTCAAGGTCGCGCCCTTCAAGGCGCAGAACATGTCCCTCAACTCGTTCGTGACGAGGGAGGGCGCGGAGATCGGGCGGGCGCAGGCCATGCAGGCGCAGGCCTGTCGCGTCGAGCCGACCGCGCTGATGAACCCGGTGCTGCTCAAGCCCGGTGGCGAGCGGAGCAGTCAGGTCGTGCTGCTGGGCAAGCCGGTCGGGGAGATGACTGCGCGCGGCTACCACGGCGGGCGGCAGCAGAAGCTGCTCGGGACCGTGCTGGACTGCCTGGAGCAGTTGCGGGGCACGTATGACGCGGTGATCTGTGAGGGGGCCGGGAGCCCGGCTGAGATCAACCTCAGGCGGACCGACATCGTCAACATGGGGATCGCCCGGGGTGCCGGGCTCCCCGTGCTCGTCGTCGGCGACATCGACCGGGGCGGGGTGTTCGCGTCCTTCTTCGGGACCGTCGCGCTGCTGTCGCCCGAGGACCAGGAGTGCGTCGCGGGGTTCCTCGTCAACAAGTTCCGCGGCGACGTCTCCCTGCTGGAGCCCGGCCTCGACATGCTGCACGGCCTCACCGGGCGGCGCACGTACGGTGTGCTGCCCTTCCGGCACGGGCTCGGGATCGATGAGGAGGACGGGCTGCGCGTGTCGCTGCGGGGGGCGGTGCGGGAGTCCGTCGTCGCCCCGCCCCTCGGTGAGGACGTGCTGCGGGTCGCGGTCTGTGCCGTGCCGCTCATGTCCAACTTCACCGACGTGGACGCCCTCGCCGCCGAACCCGGTGTCGTGGTGCGGTTCGTGGACCGGCCGGAGGAGCTGGCGGACGCCGACCTCGTCATCGTGCCCGGGACGCGCGGCACCGTCCGGGCCCTGGAGTGGCTCCGGGAGCGGGGGCTGGCCGACGCGCTGGTGCGCAGGGCCGCCGAACAGCGGCCCGTGCTCGGCGTCTGCGGCGGTTTCCAGATCCTCGGCGAGCACATCGAGGACGACGTGGAGAGCCGCCGGGGTCATGTCGACGGGCTCGGGGTCCTGCCCGTGCGGGTGCGGTTCGCCCGGGAGAAGACCCTCACCCGGCCGGAGGGCGAGGCCCTCGGGGAGCGCGTCGAGGGCTACGAGATCCACCACGGGGTGGCCGACGTCCAGGGCGGCACCCCCTTCTTGGACGGTTGCCGGGTCGGCCAGACCTGGGGCACGCACTGGCACGGCTCGCTGGAGTCGGACGGCTTCCGGCGGGCCTTCCTGCGCGAGGTGGCGGCCGCCGCCGGCCGCCGTTTCGTGCCGGCGCCCGACACCTCGTTCGCCGCGCTGCGCGAGGAGCAGCTCGACCGGCTCGGCGACCTGATCGAACAGCACGCGGACACGGACGCGCTGTGGCGGCTCATCGAGTCGGGCGCGCCGCGAGGACTGCCCTTCATTCCACCGGGAGCGCCCGCATGAGCACTGTGTTGTTGTTGTCGACCGCCGACACGGACCTGCTGGCGGCCCGCGCCGCCTCCGGTGCCTCGTACCGGATCGGCAACCCGACCCGGGTGGACGTCGAGGAGGAGCTGCCGGCGCTGCTGGAGGGCGCCGACATCGCCGTCGTGCGGCTGCTCGGTGGCAAGCGGGCCTGGGAGGACGGGCTGGCCGCGCTGAAAGCGTCCGGCGTCCCGGCCGTGCTGCTCGGCGGCGAGACCGTGCCCGACGCGGAACTGATGGCCGAGTCGTCGGTGCCGGCCGGTGTCGTGGCCGAGGCGCTGAAGTACCTCGTCGAGGGCGGGCCTGCCAACCTCACCGAGCTGGCCCGGTTCCTGTCCGACACCGTCCTGCTCACGGGCGAGGGCTTCGCCGCGCCGCGGCGCATGCCGGAGTACGGCGTCCGCGGCGACCGCGCACGGGCCGGGGACCGGCCGACCGTCGGCGTGCTCTTCTACCGGGCGCACGAGCTGAGCGGCAACACCGCGTTCGTGGACACCCTCTGCGACGCCATCGAGGCGCGGGGGGCCAACGCGCTTCCCGTGTACTGCGGTTCCCTGCGCGGGGCGGACGAGGGGCTGTACGAGATCCTCGGGCGGGCGGACGCCCTCGTGGCCACCGTCCTCGCGGCCGGCGGCACCCACGCCTCGCAGGCCTCGGCGGGCGGCGACGAGGAGTCCTGGGACATCGGCGCCCTCGCCGAGCTGAACATCCCCGTGCTGCAAGGTCTGTGCCTGACGTCCTCGCGGCGCGCCTGGGAGGAGTCCGACGCCGCCCTCTCCCCCATGGACGCCGCGATGCAGGTGGCCATCCCGGAGTTCGACGGGCGGCTGATCACCGTGCCGTTCTCCTTCAAGGAGCAGGGCGCGGACGAGGTGCCCGTGTACGTGGCCGACCCGGAGCGCGCCGCCCGGGTCGCCGGGATCGCCGTGCGGCACGCGCGGTTGAAGCACAAGGCGAACGCCGAGAAGAAGCTCGCCCTCGTCTTCACCGCGTACCCGACCAAGCACTCCCGGGTCGGCAACGCGGTCGGTCTGGACACCCCGGCCTCGGCGGTGCGGGTGCTGGACGCCCTGCGGGACGCCGGATACGTGGTCGAGGGGTACCCCGCGGGCGGCGACGAGCTGATCCACCGGCTCATCGAGGCCGGGGGGCACGACGTGGAGTGGCTGACGGAGGAGCAGTTGTCCGCCGCGCCGGCGCGGGTGCCGCTGGCCGACTACCGGGCCTGGTTCGACACGCTCGATCCCGGGCTCAGGGACGCCATGACGGAGGCGTGGGGCGAGCCGCCGGGCGGCCTGTACGTGGACGGCGACGACATCGTGCTGGCGTCGCTGCGGTTCGGGAACGTCGTCGTCATGATCCAGCCGCCGCGCGGCTTCGGCGAGAACCCGATCGCGATCTACCACGACCCGGACATGCCACCGTCCCACCACTACCTGGCGGCGTACCGCTGGCTGGAGAACAGTTTCGGCGCGGACGCGATCGTGCACATGGGCAAGCACGGCACGATGGAGTGGCTGCCCGGCAAGGGCCTCGGGCTCAGCGCCGGCTGCGCCCCGGACGCCGTGCTCGGGGATCTGCCGCTGATCTACCCGTTCATCGTCAACGACCCCGGCGAGGGCACCCAGGCCAAGCGCCGCGGGCACGCCACCGTCGTCGACCACCTGGTGCCGCCGATGGCCCGCGCCGACACCTACGGCGACCTGGCCAAGCTGGAGCAGCTGCTCGACGAGTACGCGCTCGTCTCCGACCTGGACCCGGCGAAGGCCCCGGCGGTGCGCGCGCAGATCTGGACGCTGGTCAAGTCCGCCGAGCTCCACCACGACCTGCACGTCGACGAGCAGCCGGACGACGACGCGTTCGACGAGTTCGTCATGCACATCGACGGCTATCTGTGCGAGATCAAGGACGTGCAGATCCGGGACGGCCTGCACATCCTGGGCGGCGGCCCGGTCGGTGAGCCGCGCGTCAACCTGGTGCTGGCCGTGCTGCGCGCCTCGCAGGTGTGGGGCGGGCAGGCGAACGCGCTGCCGGGGCTGAGGGCGTCGCTCGCGGAGCACTTCGGGCTGGTGGAGAAGGAGCTGCTGGCCGAGCCGGGCGCTCCGGTGAAGGTGCCGGTGGAGCTGACGGAGCTGGTGCGGGGCCCGGCGCGCACCGGAGCCGACGCGATCGACCTGCTGGAGCAGCTGTGCCGGCGGCTCGCGGAGGGCATGGAGGAGCGCGGCTGGGCGGTCGCCGAGAGCCCGGCGCTGGTCCGGGAGGTGCTCGGCACCGAACTGCCCGACGCCGTGGCGGTGCTGGAGTTCGCCTGCACGGAAGTCGTGCCGCGGCTGGCCCGGACCACCGACGAGATCGGGCACATCCTGAAGGCGCTGGACGGCGGTTACGTCCCGGCCGGCCCTTCCGGTTCACCGACCCGCGGGCTCGTCAACGTCCTGCCGACGGGCCGCAACTTCTACTCCGTCGACCCCAAGGCGATCCCGTCCCGGCTGAGCTGGGAGGTCGGGCAGTCGCTCGCGGACTCGCTGGTGCAGCGGTATCTGAGCGACACCGGCGCCTACCCGAAGTCCGTCGGCCTGACCGTGTGGGGCACCTCGGCCATGCGCACCCAGGGCGACGACATCGCCGAGATCCTGGCGCTGCTGGGCTGCCGTCCGGTGTGGGACGACGCCTCGCGGCGGGTGACCGGGTTCGAGGTGATCTCCCTGGAGGAGCTGGGCCGGCCGCGCATCGACGTCACGGTGCGTATCTCCGGCTTCTTCCGGGACGCGTTCCCGCACGTGGTGGGGTTGATCGACGACGCCGTCCGCAAGGTGGCCGAGCTGGACGAACCGGCGGAGTCCAACTACGTCCGGGCGCACGCCGACGCGGACACCGCCGAGCACGGCGACCGGCGCCGGGCGACCGCCCGGATCTTCGGCTCCAAGCCGGGGGCGTACGGGGCGGGTCTGCTGCCGCTGATCGACGCCCGCAACTGGCGCTCCGACGCGGACCTCGCCGAGGTGTACGCGGTGTGGGGCGGCTACGCCTACGGGCGGGGGCTCGACGGACGGGCCGCGCGCGGTGACATGGAGACGGCGTTCCGGCGGATCGCGGTCGCCGCGAAGAACGTCGACACCCGCGAGCACGACCTCGTCGACGCCGACGACTACTTCCAGTACCACGGCGGCATGGTCGCCATGGTGCGGCACCTGACGGGGGCCAGCCCCGAGGCGTACGTGGGTGACTCGGCGACCCCGGACCAGGTGAGGACCCGCACGCTCGGCGAGGAGACCCACCGGGTCTTCCGGGCCCGGGTGGTCAACCCGCGCTGGATGGCGGCCATGCGGCGGCACGGCTACAAGGGCGCCTTCGAGATGGCGGCGACGGTGGACTACCTGTTCGGCTACGACGCCACGGCCGGGGTGGTGGACGACTGGATGTACGAGAAGCTCAGCGCGGAGTACGTCTTCGACCCGGAGAACCGGGACTTCATGAAGACGTCCAACCCCTGGGCGCTGCGCGGTATCACCGAGCGGCTGCTGGAGGCCGCAGACCGCGGACTGTGGGCGGAGCCGGACGCGGAGACGCTCGAGCGGCTGCGTGCCACCTACCTTGAACTCGAAGGCGACTTGGAGGGTGACGAGAAGTGACCACCCCGTTTCCGTTCACGGCCGTGGTCGGCCAGGACGATCTACGGCTCGCGCTGCTGCTGAACGCGGTGAGCCCAGCGGTCGGCGGTGTGCTGGTGCGCGGTGAGAAGGGCACGGCCAAGTCGACGGCCGTACGGGCGCTGTCGGCGCTCATGCCGGAGGTGGACGTCGTCTCCGAGTGCCGCTTCTCCTGCGACCCCGGCGCGCCCGACCCGGGCTGCCCGGACGGGCCGCACGAGCCGGGGGCGTTCGTCTCCCGTCCGGCCCGGATGGTCGAGCTGCCCGTGGGTGCCTCCGAGGACCGGCTCGTCGGCGCGCTGGACATCGAGCGGGCGCTCGCCGAGGGCGTGAAGGCCTTCGAGCCCGGGCTGCTCGCCGACGCGCACCGCGGGATCCTCTACGTCGACGAGGTCAACCTCCTCCACGACCACCTGGTCGACCTGCTGCTGGACGCGGCCGCGATGGGTGCCTCGTACGTCGAGCGGGAGGGGGTCTCCGTACGGCACGCCGCACGGTTCCTGCTGGTCGGCACCATGAACCCCGAAGAGGGCGAGCTGCGGCCGCAGTTGCTCGACCGGTTCGGCCTGACCGTGGAGGTCGCGGCCTCCCGGGAGCCGGATCAGCGGGTGGAGGTCGTCAAGCGGCGCCTCGCCTACGACGCCGATCCGGCCGCCTTCGCGGCCCGGTGGGCGGACGAGGAGGCCGCCGTGCGGGCCCGGATCGCGGCGGCGCGGGAACTGCTGCCGTCCGTGCGGCTGGGCGACGGGGCGCTGCGGCAGATCGCGGCGACCTGCGCGGCGTTCGAGGTGGACGGCATGCGCGCCGACATCGTGATGGCGCGCACCGCCACCGCGCTGGCGGCCTGGGCGGGCCGCACGGACGTGCTCGCGGAGGACGTACGGCAGGCGGCGCTGCTCGCGCTGCCGCACCGGCGGCGGCGCAATCCGTTCGACGCGCCGGGGCTGGACGAGGACAAGCTGGACGAGACCCTGGAGGAGTTCTCCGGGGACGACGGTCAGGACCCGGACCCGGACCCGGACCCTGACCAGGGGCCGGACGGGCCCGGTGGCGGCGGTGGACAGCCGGAGCCCGACGAGGGGCCCCAGGGCGGCGACGCCGAGGCCCGGCCCGAGGCCGGGGAGGACGGTCAGCCCCAGCCCCAGCCGTCGGGGGCAGGCGAGCAGTCGGCCGTACGGGCCGCCGAACCGTTCCGGACCAAGGTGCTGAGTGTGCCCGGGCTCGGGGAGGGCGCGGCCGGGCGGCGTTCCCGGGCGCGGACCGAGCACGGGCGGACCACGGGGGCCCGGCGGCCGCAGGGCGCGCTCACCAAGTTGCACCTGGCGGCGACCGTGCGGGCCGCGGCGCCGCACCAGCGGGCGCGCGGACGGTCAGGGCCGGGTCTCGTCGTGCGCCGGGACGACCTGCGGCAGGCCACCCGCGAGGGGCGCGAGGGCAATCTCGTGCTGTTCGTCGTGGACGCCTCCGGGTCGATGGCGGCGCGGCAGCGGATGAGCGCCGTGAAGGGGGCCGTGCTGTCGCTGCTGCTGGACGCGTACCAGCGGCGGGACAAGGTGGGCCTGGTGACCTTCCGGGGGTCGGACGCGGACGTCGCGCTGCCCCCGACCTCGTCCGTGGACGCGGCGGCGGCCCGGCTGGAGTCGCTGCCGACGGGCGGGCGTACGCCTCTGGCCGCCGGGCTGCTGCGCGCACACGACGTGCTGCGTGTGGAGCGGCTGCGGGATCCGGCGCGGCGTCCGCTGGTCGTGGTGGTGACGGACGGGCGGGCCACCGGGGGCCCGGAGCCGGTCGCCCTGGCCGGGCGGGCGGCACGGCTGTTCGCGGCCGAGGGCGTCGCGTCCGTCGTCGTGGACTGCGAGTCGGGGCCGGTGCGGCTGGGGCTCGCCGGGCAGCTCGCCGGTGAGCTGGGCGGCACCGCCGTGACGCTGGACGAGCTGCGGGCCGACTCGATCGCCGGGCTGGTCAAGGATGTGCAGGGGACTTCGAGGAGGGCCGCGTAATGCCGCAGGGACAGCCGAGTGTCGTTCCGGACGACGGGCTGACGACCCGACAGCGCCGGAACCGGCCGCTCGTCGTGGTGCACACGGGCGTCGGCAAGGGCAAGTCGACCGCCGCTTTCGGGCTCGCGCTGCGCGCCTGGAACCAGGGGTGGCCGATCGGGGTGTTCCAGTTCGTCAAGTCGGCGAAGTGGAAGGTCGGCGAGGAGAACGCGCTGCGGGTGCTCGGCGCCTCCGGCGAGGGCGGGTCCGTCGCCTGGCACAAGATGGGCGAGGGCTGGTCCTGGGTGCAGCGCGACGCGCAGCAGGACAACGAGGAGAAGGCCCGGGAGGGCTGGGAACAGGTCAAGCGGGATCTGGCGGCTGAGACGTACCGGCTGTACGTGCTGGACGAGTTCGCCTACCCGATGCACTGGGGATGGGTCGACACGGACGAGGTCGTGGACGTCCTGCGGAACCGGCCCGGTACCCAGCATGTGGTGATCACCGGGCGCAACGCCCCCGAGAAGCTGCTGGACTTCGCCGACCTCGTGACCGACATGTCCAAGGTGAAGCACCCCATGGACGCCGGGCAGAAGGGGCAGAGAGGCATCGAGTGGTGATGTCCGCCTCGTCCGTTCCCCGGCTGGTCATCGCCGCGCCCTCGTCGCGGAGCGGCAAGACCACCGTCGCCACGGGGCTGATGGCCGCGTTCGCCGCGCGGGGGCTCGCCGTGTCCCCGCACAAGGTCGGGCCGGACTACATCGACCCCGGGTACCACGCGCTCGCGACCGGGCGGGTGGGGCGGAACCTCGACGCGTACCTGTGCGGGCCGGAGCTGGTCGGGCCGTTGTTCCTGCACGGGGCGCGGGGGTGTGACATCGCCGTGGTCGAGGGCGTCATGGGGATGTACGACGGGGCCGCGGGTGAGGGTGAGCTGGCGTCCACGGCCCATGTCGCGAAGCTGTTGCGGGCGCCGGTGGTGCTGGTCGTGGACGCGTCCTCGCAGTCGCGGTCGGTGGCGGCGCTGGTGCACGGGTTCGTCTCCTGGGATCCCGAGGTGCGGGTCGGGGGCGTGATCCTGAACAAGGTCGCCTCGGATCGGCACGAGGAGCTGTTGCGGGAAGCCCTGGAGCAGGTCGGGGTGCCGGTGCTCGGGGTGTTGCGCCGGGCTCCGCAGGTCGACACGCCGTCGCGGCATCTGGGGCTGGTGCCGGTTGCCGAGCGGCGGGCCGAGGCGGTCGAGGCCGTGGCGGCGATGGCCGCGCAGGTGGCCGCCGGGTGTGATCTGGACGCGTTGGCGGGGCTGGCGCGGAGTGCGGGTGCGTTGTCGTGTGCGGCTTGGGACGCGGCTGAGGCGGTTTCCCTGCCCACCCACCACCCGACCCGGTCGGACGAGAGGCCGGGCCGACAGGCCCGAGCCGCCGGAGCCGCGCCGACGGTCGCTGTCGCCGGCGGGTCCGCGTTCACCTTCTCCTACGCCGAGCATGCCGAGCTACTGACCGCCGCCGGTGCCGACGTCGTGCCCTTCGATCCCCTGCGGGACGAGGAACTGCCCGAAGGGACGAGCGGGTTGGTGATCGGAGGGGGCTTCCCGGAGGTGTATGCCTCCGAGCTGTCGGCCAACGAGACCCTGCGCAAAGCCGTCGCCGACTTGGCGATCAGCGGCGCTCCCGTCGCCGCCGAGTGCGCGGGGCTGCTGTATCTGTGCCGCGAGCTGGACGGGCAGCCGATGTGCGGGGTGCTGGATGCCGGGGCGCGGATGACCGGGCGGCTGACCCTGGGCTATCGGGACGCCGTCGCCGTCGGCGACAGTGTGCTCGCGGCGGCCGGGACACGGATGCGCGGCCACGAGTTCCACCGGACCGTCGTGGAGCCCGGCTCGGGAGCGGACCCCGCCTGGGGCCTGCGGACTCCGCGGCGGCGGGTCGAAGGCTTCGTACAGCGCGGTGTGCACGCCAGCTATCTGCACACGCACTGGGCCGCCGAGCCCGGTGTCGCCCGTCGGTTCGTGGAGAGGTGCCGGACGTCATGAGCAGCAGGTTGATCGGCGTCGGGGTCGGGCCGGGTGATCCGGAGCTGGTGACCGTGAAGGGCGTCAACGCCCTGCGGGAGGCGGATGTCGTCGTCGTGCCCGTGATGGAGGGCGGGGAGCGCGGCCGGGCCGAGGCGACCGTGCTGCACTACGTGCCCGAGGAGAAGGTCGTCCGGGTCGTGTTCGCGCTGAACGAGCGGACCGACCGGGCGCGGCGTGAGGCCGCCTGGGACGCGGCCGGTCAGCGGGTCGCCGAGTTGCTGCGCGGGCACGGTGCCGTCGCCTTCGCCACCATCGGGGACCCCAACGTGTACTCCACGTTCACGTACCTGGCGCAGACCATCGCCGAGCTGGTGCCGGGGACCGTCGTCGAGACGGTGCCCGGGATCACCGCCATGCAGGATCTCGCGGCACGCTCGGGTGCCGTGCTGACCGAGGGGACGGAGCCGCTCACGCTCGTGCCCGTCACCGCGGGCGCGACCGTGCTCAAGGAGGCGCTCGCCGGGCCCGGGACCGTCGTGGCCTACAAGTTCGGGCGGCAGGCGCACGAGGTCGCCGAGGCGCTGCGCGAGACCGGGCGGATCGGCGGCGCGGTGTGGGGGTCGGCGCTGGGCCTGGCGGACGAGTCGATCCGGCCGGCCGCCGAACTCGACGGCGCTCCCCTGCCCTATCTGTCGACGCTCATCGCCCCCGCGCGGCGGGACGGCGGGCGGGGCGGAAAGCTCTGACCCGCCGGCACTTCACCGTCACACCCCCGTACGAGAGGACCCATCCCATGGCCGACGCCCCAGCGGGCAAGGTGACCTTCGTCGGTGCCGGCCCCGGCGCCGCCGACCTGCTGACGTTCCGCGCCGCGCGCGCCATCGCCGAGGCCGACGTCGTGATCTGGGCGGCCAGCCTGGTCCAGGAGGAAGTCCTGCAACACGCGCGCCAGGACGCGGAGATCCTCGACTCGGCCCCCCTGTCCCTTGAGGACGTCGTGGCGGTGTACCGGCGGGCGCGGGAGGAGGGGCTGCGCGTCGCCCGGATCCACTCCGGCGACCCCGCCCTGTGGGGCGGCACCCAGGAGCAGCTCGACCGGTGCGCCGAGATCGGCATCGCCACCGAGATCGTGCCCGGTGTGTCCTCGTTCTCCGCCGTCGCCGCCCTCGCCCAGCGCGAACTGACCATCCCGGAGGTCGCGCAGTCCGTCGTCCTCACCCGGCTCGGCGGTGGCAAGACGCCCATGCCGCCCGGGGAGGAGGTGCGCGAGTTCGCCCGGCACGGCACCACCATGGCGGTCTTCCTGTCCGCCGCCCGCAGCGGGCAGCTCGTGCGGGAGTTGCTGGAGGGCGGCTATCCGACGTCGACCCCGGTCGTGGTCGCCTACCAGGCGACCTGGCCGGAGGAGCTGATCGTGCGGTGCACGGTCGGCACGCTGGAGGAGACGGTCAAGGAACACAAGCTCTGGAAGCACACCCTGTTCCTGGTCGGCCCGGCCCTCGACGCGCACGGCACGCGCTCGCACCTCTACCACCCGGGTCACTTCCACGGCTACCGCAAGGCCGACCCCGAGGCCCGCAAGGCTCTGCGCGCCCGGGGAGCCGGCAGCACATCCGCCGAAGAAGGAGTCGCCCAGTGATCGGCCTCATTTCCGCCACCGCGGCGGGCGCGGCGGCGCGGGACCGGCTGGCCGCCGCGTGGCCGGACCGGACGCGGGTGTACGAGGGTCCCGTCGGGGACGCCGTGCGGGCCGCGTTCGCGCAGTGCGAGCAGCTCGTGTGCTTCCTGGCGACGGGCGCGGTGGTGCGCCTGGTGGCGCCGCTGCTGTCGGGCAAGGCATCCGATCCGGGTGTGGTGTGTGTCGACGAGGCGGGCCGGTTCGCGGTGTCCCTGGTGGGCGGGCACGCGGGCGGCGCCAATGAACTCGCCGTGGCGGTCGGAGAGTTGCTGGGTGCCGAGCCGGTGGTGACGACGGCTACGGATGCCGTGGGGCTGCCCGGCCTGGACACCCTCGGCCTGCCGGTGGAGGGCGATGTCGCCGTGGTGTCGCGGGCGTTGCTGGACGGCGAGGCGGTGGCGCTGCGGGCCGAGGTGGCCTGGCCGCTGCCGCCGCTGCCGGTGGCGGCCGAGGGGGCGTACACGATCCGGCTGACCGACCGTCTGGTCGAGCCGGCCGAGCGCGAGGTGCTGCTGCGGCCGCCGACCCTGGTCGTCGGGGTCGGGGCGTCGCGGGGCGCGCCCGCCGAGGAGGTGCTCGGGCTGGTCGAGGACGCCCTGCGGGAGGCCGGGCTGTCCGCCGCGTCGGTGGCCGAGCTGGCCACCGTCGACGCCAAGGCCGGGGAGCCGGGCATCGTCGAGGCCGCGCGGCGGCTGGGCGTACCGCTGGTGACGTACGCCGCCGGGGAACTGGCCGGTGTCGAGGTGCCCAACCCGTCCGGCGCCCCGCTGGCCGCCGTCGGCACGCCCTCCGTCGCGGAGGCCTCGGCGCTGCTGCGGGGCGGCGAACTCCTCGTCCCCAAGCGGAAGTCCGCCGCGAACCCGGCCATGGCCACCTGCGCCGTCGTACGCCGGCCGGGGCGCGGGCGGCTCGCGGTGGTCGGGCTCGGGCCGGGCGCCCGGGACCTGCTGACGCCGCGTGCGAAGGCCGAACTCCGGCGGGCCTCCGTACTCGTCGGTCTTGACCAGTACGTCGACCAGATCCGCGATCTGCTGCGGCCCGGCACCCGGATCCTGGAATCGGGGCTGGGGGCCGAGGAGGAGCGGGCGCGCGCGGCCGTCGAGGAGGCCCGCAAGGGGCAGGCCGTCGCACTCATCGGCAGCGGGGACGCGGGCGTGTACGCCATGGCCTCCCCCGCGCTCGCCGAAGCCTCCGACGACTTCGATGTGGTCGGCGTGCCCGGTGTGACGGCGGCGCTCGCGGCCGGCGCGATCCTGGGGGCGCCGCTAGGCCACGACCACGTGTCGATCAGCCTGTCCGACCTGCACACGCCGTGGGAGGTCATCGAGCGGCGGGTGCGCGCGGCGGCCGAGGCGGACCTGGTCGTGACGTTCTACAACCCGCGCAGCCGGGGCCGCGACTGGCAGTTGCCCAAGGCGCTGGCGATCCTCGCCGGGCACCGGGAGCCGACGACCCCGGTCGGTGTGGTGCGCAACGCCTCGCGGGGCGACGAGTCCGCCCGCGTCACCACGCTGGCCGGGCTCGACCCGGCGACGGTCGACATGATGACGGTCGTGACCGTGGGCAACACGGCGACCCGCGAGATCGCCGGCCGCATGGTGACGCCGCGCGGCTACCGCTGGCAGGAGGGCGCGGAGTGAACCGCCCGGCCCACCCGCTCGCGTGCGGGCCCGGCCTGCGGCCGGGTGTTCCCCTGGGTGTTGTTCCCCTGGACCGCTCACCCGCGCTCAACGCCCCCCTGTACCACCCCACTCGCGCCGAGGAGAAACCGTGACCACGCCGCCCGCCCTGCTGATCGCCGGCCACGGCACCCGTGACGACGCCGGAGCCGAGGCGTTCCGCGACTTCGTAAGGGAGCTGGGTCGCCGCCATCCCGAACTGCCCGTCGCGGGCGGCTTCATCGAGCTGTCCCCGCCGCCGCTGGGTGAGGCCGTCACCGAGCTGGTGGAGCGGGGGGTGCGGCGGTTCGCCGCCGTGCCGCTGATGCTGGTGTCCGCCGGGCACGCCAAGGGGGACATCCCGGCGGCGCTGGCCCGCGAGAAGGAACGGCACCCCGGCATCTCGTACACCTACGGTCGCCCGCTGGGCCCGCACCCGGCACTGCTGAACGTGCTGGAGCGGCGGCTCGACGAGGCGCTGGGGGGTACGGCGCGTACGCCGGGCGACCGAGCCGATGTGACGGTGCTGCTGGTGGGGCGCGGGTCGACGGATCCGGACGCCAACGCCGAGGTGCACAAGGCGGCGCGGCTGCTGTGGGAGGGGCGCGGGTACGCGGGTGTCGAGACGGCGTTCGTGTCCCTGGCGGCGCCCGACGTGCCGAGCGGACTCGACCGGTGCGTGCGGCTCGGCGCCCGCCGGATCGTGGTGCTCCCCTACTTCCTGTTCACCGGCGTCCTTCCGGACCGGGTCCGGATGCAGACGGAGGGCTGGGCGGCGGCCCACCCGGAGGTCGAGGTGCGCTCGGCCGATGTGATCGGGCCGGAGCCGGAGCTGCTGGACCTGGTGTGGGAGCGGTACGAGGAGGCCCTTCGGGGTGATCTGCGGATGAACTGCGACAGTTGCGTCTACCGCGTCGCCCTGCCGGGCTTCGAGGACAAGGTGGGGCTGCCGCAGCAGCCGCACTTCCACCCGGACGACGACGGCCACCACCACGGGCACGGGCATGGCCACGGGCACCAGCACGGGACGCACTCGCATGTCCACTGAGCACGGGCACGATCTGCGCCACCACGGGGACGCCGAGGTCCGGGACGACGGCGGTTCGCTCGTCGACCTCGCCGTGAACGTCCGAGCGGACACCCCGCCGGTGTGGCTGCGGGAGCACATAGCCGCCTCGCTGACCGGGCTCGCGGCCTACCCGGACGGGCGGGCCGCGCGCGCGGCGGTGGCGGCGCGGCACGGGCTGCCGGTGGAGAGGGTGCTGCTGACGGCGGGGGCGGCGGAGGCGTTCGTGCTCCTGGCGCGGGCGCTGAAGGCGCGGCGACCGGTCGTCGTGCACCCCCAGTTCACGGAGCCGGAGGCGGCGCTCCGGGACGCCGGGCACACGGTCGACCGGCTGCTGCTGCGGGAGGAGGACGGCTTCCGGCTCGACCCCGCGGACGTCCCGGAGGCCGCGGACCTGGTGGTGATCGGGAATCCGACCAATCCGACGTCGGTACTGCACCCCGCGGACGCGATCGCCTCGCTCGCCCGCCCCGGGCGGGTTCTGGTGGTGGACGAGGCCTTCATGGACGCGGTGCCGGGCGAGCGGGAGAGCCTGGCGGACCGCGTCGACGTGCCCGGACTCGTGGTGCTGCGCAGCCTGACCAAGACGTGGGGGCTGGCGGGGCTGCGGATCGGGTACGTGCTGGCGGCGCCGGAGATCGTCGAGGACCTGGAGCGTGCGCAGCCGCTGTGGCCGGTGTCCACGCCGGCGCTGGCCGCGGCCCGGGCGTGTGTGGGGCCGCGGGCCGTCGCCGAGGCGGCCCACGCGGCCCACCGCATCGCGGCGGACCGGGCCCACCTGCTGGCGGGCCTCGCCGGGTTCGCCCCGGCGGGGTTGCGGGTGGTGGAGCCGGCCGAGGGCCCGTTCGTCCTCGTCCGTCTGCCGCACGCGGCTGCCGTTCGTCGGCGCCTGCGCGACCTCGGCTTCGCCGTGCGGCGCGGAGACACGTTCCCCGGGCTGGACGAGGAGTGGTTGCGGCTGGCGGTACGGGACCGGACGACGGTGGACCGATTCCTGCGGGCGCTGGACCGAGCGGTCGTGCACTGACCACCGGCTCACAGCAGGGCGGCTCGAGGCCGGTCCCGGGCACGACCGCTGCCGGCGGGTGCCGCCCGCGAGCGGGATACGCCGGACCGCCCAACCCGAGGCCCGGATCCGGGTACCCCCACCACGACCACGCTGCTCCGCGGGCGCCACAGCCAGCGGAATGCGCCGCCCCCCCCAAGGCCACGACCCGAGCACCCCCACCACGACCACGCTGCCCGACGGGCGCCACAGCCAGCGGAATGCGCCGGACCGCCACCCCAAGGCCACGACCCGAACACCCCCACACGGCCACGCTGCCCCACGGCCGCCACAGCCGGCTGATGCGCCGGCCCCCCCAAGGCCAGGGCCAGCACCAGGCGCCCGGCCCCGGCCCCGGCCC
>NZ_JOCT01000031.1 GCF_000717875.1 Streptomyces sp. NRRL S-455 | reverse complement strand
CGCCAGGCCCGCCCGCCCCGACGCCCGGCGGGGGCCCCGCCCCGACGCCCGCCGCCGGCCCGGGCCCGGTGCCAGGCCCGCGCGACGCCCTGCGCAGGGACGTCCGGGTGCGCCCCGGCCGCTGCGCCTGGCCAGCCCCCGGCCCCGGCTGCGCCTGGTCGGGCTCGCCCTGACGCTGGTGCTGGTCGCCTTCGTCGTGCGGCTGTTCCAGGTACAGGCCGTCGACGCGAGCACGTACGCCGCGAAGGCCGAGCAGAACCGGTACGTCGGGCAGGTGCTCGCCGCGGACCGGGGCGAGATCACCGACCGGTCCGGCGTGGCCCTGGCGACCAGCGAGGACGCCTACGACATCACCGCCGACCCCACGATGTTCGCCCCCGACATGCTGAAGATCGGGGACGGGCCCGAGCAGGCGGCCGCCCTGCTCGCACCGATCCTCGGCCAGGACCAGGAGACGCTGGTCAAGAAGCTGCGGCCGGAGAACGAGGCCCTGCGGTACGTGAAACTGGCCTCCCGCCAGACCCCGCAGGTCTGGAAGCAGATCAAGGACCTGAAGTCCGCGCTCGCCAAGAAGGCGGAGACCGACAAGTCCACGCCCAACGTCCTCTCGGGCGTCTTCTCCGTCGCCACCAGCAAGCGCGTGTATCCCAACGCCGACCTCGCCGCCGGGATACTGGGCTGGGTCAACGGCGAGGGCAAGCCCGGCGGCGGCATCGAACTGCAGCTCGACAAGCAGCTCGCCGGCAAGGACGGCAAGATCCGCTACGCCCAGTCCGGCGGCCGCCTCGTCCCCACCGCGGGCTCCACCGAGACGCCCGCCGTGCCCGGCAGCGACGTCGAGCTCACCATCGACCGCGACATCCAGTGGGCCGCCCAGAAGGCCATCAGCGACCAGGTGAAGGAGTCCGCGGCCGACCGCGGGTACGTCATCGTCCAGGACACCCGCACCGGCGAGATCCTGGCCATGGCCAACTCACCCGGCTTCGACCCGAACGACCTGTCCGACGCCGACCCGGCCGCCCTCGGCAACGCCGCCGTCCAGGACGCCTTCGAACCCGGTTCCACCGCCAAGGTCATGTCGATGGCGGCCGTCCTGGAGGAGAACGCCGCCACCCCGATGACCAACGTCGTCGTGCCCAACCGGCTGCACCGCGGCGACCGGCTCTTCAAGGACGACATCGACCACCCGACCTGGTACCTGACCCTCAACGGCGTCCTCGCCAAGTCCAGCAACATCGGCACCATCCTCGCCACCGGCCAGCTCGGCAAGACCCAGGCCCAGGCCAACAAGGTCCTCTACCACTACCTGCGTGAGTTCGGCCTCGGCAGCGAGACCGGCCTGGGCTTCCCCGGCGAGACCAAGGGCATCCTGGCCCCGCCCGACAAGTGGTCGACCTCGCAGCAGTACACGATCCCTTTCGGCCAGGGCGTCTCCATCAACGCCATGCAGGCGGCGTCCGTGTACTCGACCATCGCCAACGGCGGCGTCCGGGTCGCACCCACGCTCGTCCGCGGCACCAAGGGGCCCGACGGCCGCTTCACCCCGGCCCCCGCGCCCGAGAAGAAGCGGGTCGTCAGCGCGAAGACCGCGAAGACGCTCGCCCAGATGCTGGAGTCCGTCGTGGACGACGAGGAGGGCACCGGCACCAAGGCGCGCATCCCCGGCTACCGCGTCGCGGGCAAGACGGGCACGGCGAACCGCGTGGATCCGGCCACCGGCAAGTACCACGGCTACACCTCGTCCTTCGCCGGGTTCGCGCCCGCCGACAAGCCCCGCGTCACCGTCTACTGCGCCATCCAGAACGCCACCAGCGGCAGCTACTTCGGCGGCCAGATCTGCGGCCCCGTCTACAAGCAGGTCATGGAGTTCGCACTGAAATCCCTCCAGGTCCCGCCCACCGGGGCCAAGCCCGCGAAGCTGCCGGTCACCTTCAGGCGCTGATCGGCCACAGTCGCCCGATCAGCACGGAACCAGCCAGGAACCACCTCGTGACAACGATCACCCCCGATCCCGGGAACCAGAGCGCTGCCCGCCCCTCGCTTCGCCCGGAGGCGGGTACGCCCGGTACGCTCACCGCCGTGCCACACGCTGATCAGTCCCAAACCACCCAGAAGGGCCAACCCGTGACATACCCCGGGCCGCCCAGGCCGGTGCACGTCTCCGCCACACCCCTCGCGGAACTCGCCGATCAGCTGGGTGCCACCGCGCCGGCGAGCGCCGCCGAGGTCAAGGGCATCACCCACGACTCGCGCGCCGTGCGCCCCGGCGACCTCTACGCCGCCCTCCCGGGCGCCCGTCTGCACGGCGCGGACTTCGTCAACCAGGCCGCGGGCCTCGGCGCCGCCGCCGTGCTGACCGACCCGACCGGCGCCGAGCGCGCGGCCGCGTCGGGACTGCCGGTGCTGGTCGTCGACGACCCGCGCGGGCGGATGGGCGAGCTGGCCGCCACGATCTACGGCCACCCCGGCCGGGACCTGCTCCAGATCGGCATCACCGGCACCTCCGGCAAGACCACCACCGCCTACCTCGTCGAGGGCGGCCTGAAGACGGTCCGGTCCACCGGCCTGATCGGCACGGTCGAGATGCGCATCGGAGACGAGCGCATCAAGTCCGAGCGGACCACCCCCGAAGCCACCGACCTGCAGGCCCTGTTCGCCGTGATGCGCGAACGCGGCGTCGACGCGGTCGCGATGGAGGTCTCCAGCCACGCCCTGGTCCTCGGCCGGGTCGACGGCTGTGTCTTCGACATCGGCGTCTTCACCAACCTCAGCCCGGAACACATGGAGTTCCACTCGGGCATGGAGGACTACTTCCAGGCCAAGGCGCAGCTGTTCACGCCGAAGCGCGGCAAACTCGGCGTGGTCAACGTCGACG
Organism: Streptomyces sp. NRRL S-455; assembly: GCF_000717875.1. Lineage (GTDB taxonomy): Bacteria > Actinomycetota > Actinomycetes > Streptomycetales > Streptomycetaceae > Streptomyces. Next base: position 81,978 of record NZ_JOCT01000031.1, on the reverse strand, counting down.
ACGAGTACGGCCGCCGACTGGCGAACGAGGCCACCGTCCCGGTCGTCACCTACTCCGCCGAGGGCCACCCCGACGCGGACTGGCGCGCCGAGGACGTCGTGGTCGGCCGGCTGGACTCCACGTTCACCGTCATCGGCCCCAAGGGCGAGCGGATCGCCGCCAAGTCGCCGCTGCCGGGCCCCTTCAACGTGGCCAACACGCTCGCCGCGATCGTCGCCCTCGCCGTCGCCGGCCTGGACCCGCAGGCCGCCGCCGACGGCGTCGCCGCCGTCCCCGGAGTGCCGGGCCGCCTGGAGCGGGTGGACGCCGGGCAGCCCTACCTCGCGGTCGTCGACTACGCCCACAAGACCGACGCCGTCGAGTCCGTGCTGCGGGCCCTGCGCAAGGTCACCGACGGCAAGCTGCACATCGTCCTCGGCTGCGGTGGCGACCGGGACAAGACCAAGCGCGGGCCCATGGGCGCCGCCGCGGCCCGGCTCGCGGACACCGCCGTACTGACCTCCGACAACCCCCGCGGCGAGGACCCCCTCGCGATCCTCGCGACGATGCTCCAGGGCGCGGCCTCCGTGCCCGCGTACGAGCGCGGCGAGGTGGCGGTCTTCGAGGACCGGGCCGCCGCGATCGCCGCCGCCGTCGCCCGCGCCGAACCGGGCGACACCGTCCTGGTCGCGGGCAAGGGCCACGAGCAGGGCCAGGACATCGCCGGGGTGGTCCGTCCCTTCGACGACCGCCAGGTGCTTCGCGAAGCCATCCAGAAGACCCAGGGATGAAATCCCGCATGATCCAGGGGATGAACTTGTGATCGCCCTCTCCCTCGCCGAGATCGCAGAAGTCGTCGGCGGGCAGACGCACGACATACCGGACCCGTCCGTCCAGGTCACCGGCCCGGTCGTCCGGGACTCCCGCGAGGCGGGGCCGGGCAGCCTGTTCGTGGCCTTCGCCGGTGAGCGCGCGGACGGCCACGACTTCGCGGCGGCGGTCGTCGAGGCGGGAGCGGTGGCCGTGCTCGGCACCCGGCCCGTCGGCGTGCCCGCGATCGTCGTGGACGACGTCCAGACCGCCCTCGGCGCCCTCGCCCGGCACGTCGTACGCCGCCTCGGCGCCACCCTCGTCGCCCTCACCGGCTCGGCGGGCAAGACCAGCACCAAGGACCTCATCGCGCAGGTGCTCCAGCGCAAGGCGCCGACGGTCTTCACGCCCGGCTCCCTCAACAACGAGATCGGGCTGCCGCTGACCGCGCTCAGCGCCACCGAGGAGACGAGGTTCCTCGTCCTGGAGATGGGCGCCCGCGGTATCGGGCACATCCGCTACCTCACCGACCTGACGCCCCCCAAGGTCGGTCTCGTCCTGAACGTCGGCAGCGCCCACATCGGCGAGTTCGGCGGCCGCGAGCAGATCGCCCAGGCCAAGGGCGAACTCGTCGAGTCCCTCCCCGCCGAGGCCGACGGCGGCACCGCGATCCTCAACGCGGACGACCCCTTCGTACGGGCCATGGCCTCCCGTACGAAGGCGAAGGTGCTCTTTTTCGGAGAGTCCGGCGAAGCGGACGTTCGCGCCGAGAACGTGCGACTCACGGACACCGGACAGCCCTCGTTCAGGCTTCACACACCCTCCGGTGCAAGCGATGTGACCATGCGCCTGTACGGTGAGCACCACGTGTCGAACGCGCTCGCCGCGGCCGCCGTCGCCCACGAGTTGGGCATGTCCGCAGACGAGATCGCCGTCGCGCTCTCCGAGGCGGGCTCCCTCTCCCGCTGGCGGATGGAGGTCACCGAGCGCCCGGACGGCGTGACGGTCGTCAACGACGCCTACAACGCGAACCCCGAGTCCATGCGAGCCGCTCTGCGCGCGCTCGTGGCGATCGGCAAGGGGCGGCGGACGTGGGCGGTGCTCGGCAAGATGGCCGAGCTCGGGGACGAGGCTCTCGCCGAGCACGACGCGGTCGGACGGCTCGCCGTCCGGCTCAACGTCAGCAAGCTCGTCGCGGTCGGTGGCAGGGAAGCCGCCTGGCTGCAACTGGGCGCATATAACGAGGGTTCGTGGGGTGAGGAGTCGGTGCACGTGTCCGACGCACAGGCGGCGGTCGACCTGTTGCGCAGCGAGTTGCGCCCGGGAGACGTCGTACTCGTGAAGGCGTCCCGTTCGGTCGGCCTCGAGAGCGTGGCGCAGGCGCTGCTCGAGTCCGGTGCCGAGGGTGAGGTTTCCGCCCGATGATGAAGCAGATCCTGTTCGCAGGAGTCATTGGTCTCTTCCTGACCCTGGTCGGCACGCCGCTGCTGATCAAGCTGCTGGCCCGCAAGGGCTACGGCCAGTACATCCGCGACGACGGGCCGCGGGAGCACGCCAGCAAGCGCGGTACGCCGACCATGGGCGGTATCGCCTTCATCCTGGCGACGGTCGCCGCGTACTTCCTGGCCAAGGTGATCACGGGCTATCTGGACCCGGAGGCCGACGCGGCGCCGACCTTCTCGGGTCTGCTGGTGCTCGGCCTGATGGTCGGCATGGGTCTGGTCGGCTTCCTCGACGACTACATCAAGATCGTCAAGCGGCGTTCGCTGGGTCTGCGGGCCAAGGCGAAGATGGCCGGCCAGCTGATCGTCGGCATCGGCTTCGCGGTGCTCTCGCTGCAGTTCGCGGACAACCGCGGCAACACCCCGGCCTCCACGAAGCTGTCGTTCATCACGGACTTCGGCTGGACGATCGGCCCCGTGCTGTTCGTGGTCTGGGCGCTGTTCATGATCCTCGCGATGTCGAACGGTGTGAACCTGACCGACGGTCTGGACGGCCTGGCCACCGGCGCCTCGGTGCTCGTCTTCGGCGCCTACACCTTCATCGGCGTCTGGCAGTTCCAGGAGTCCTGCGCCAACGCGCAGACCCTGACCAACCCGGGCGCCTGCTACGAGGTGAGAGACCCGCTCGACCTCGCGGTGGTCGCCTCCGCGCTGATGGGTGCCTGCCTCGGCTTCCTGTGGTGGAACACCTCTCCGGCCAAGATCTTCATGGGTGACACCGGTTCACTGGCGCTCGGCGGTGTGCTCGCGGGGCTCGCGATCTGCTCCCGCACCGAGCTGCTGCTCGCCATCCTGGGCGGCCTGTTCGTCCTGATCACCATGTCCGTGGTGATCCAGGTCGGTTCCTTCCGCCTGACCGGCAAGCGCGTCTTCCGGATGGCGCCACTCCAGCACCACTTCGAACTCAAGGGCTGGTCCGAGGTCCTTGTGGTGGTCCGCTTCTGGATCATCCAGGGTATCTGTGTGATTGTCGGACTTGGCCTCTTCTATGCGGGATGGGCAGCGGACAAGTGATCAACTGGCAGGGCAAGCACGTCACCGTCGCCGGGCTCGGTGTCTCCGGCGTCCCGGCGGCCAAGGTGCTGCACGGACTCGGCGCGCGGGTCACCGTCGTCAACGACGGCGACGACGAGCGGGCACGGACCCAGGCGGCGGACCTGGAGGCCCTGGGGGTCACCGTGCGCCTGGGCGATGGCGACACCCTGCCGGAGGGCACCGAGCTGATCGTGACAGCGCCCGGCTGGAAGCCGGACAAGCCGCTGTTCGCGGCGGCGGAGAAGGCCGGCGTCGAGGTCTGGGGCGACGTCGAACTGGCCTGGCGCCTGCGCGGCCCCGACGCCGCTCCCTGGCTGGCCGTCACCGGCACCAACGGCAAGACCACCACCGTCCAGATGCTGGCGTCGATCCTGAAGGCGGCCGGCCTGCGCACGGCCGCCGTCGGCAACATCGGTGTCTCTCTGCTGGACGCGGTGCTCGGCGAGGAGCAGTACGACGTCCTGGCCGTGGAACTGTCCAGCTACCAGCTGCACTGGGCGCCGTCCCTGCGCGCCCACTCGGCCGCCGTGCTCAACCTCGCTCCCGACCACCTCGACTGGCACGGCTCCATGGAGGCCTACGCCGCCGACAAGGGCCGCATCTACGAGGGCAATCGGATCGCCTGCGTCTACAACGCCGCCGACAAGGCGACCGAGGACCTGGTCCGGGAGGCCGACGTCGAGGAGGGCTGCCGGGCCATCGGCTTCACGCTGGGCACGCCCGGGCCCTCCCAACTCGGCGTCGTCGAGGGCATCCTGGTCGACCGGGCCTTCGTCGAGAACCGGCAGAAGAACGCCCAGGAGCTCGCCGAGGTCGCCGACGTCAACCCGCCGGCCCCGCACAACATCGCCAACGCCCTCGCGGCGGCGGCCCTCGCACGCGCCTTCGGCGTACCCGCCAAGGCCGTACGGGACGGCCTGCGGGCCTTCACCCCGGACGCCCACCGCATTGCGCACGTGGCGGATGTGGAGGGTGTGACCTACGTCGACGACTCCAAGGCCACCAACACCCATGCGGCGGAGGCCTCGTTGGCGGCCTACGAGTCGATCGTGTGGATCGCGGGCGGGCTGGCCAAGGGTGCGACCTTCGACGAACTGGTGGCCAAGTCGGCGAAGCGGCTGCGCGGGGCCGTGCTGATCGGCGCGGACCGCCGGCTCATCCGTGAAGCCCTGGCGCGACACGCCCCGGAAGTACCCGTCGTCGACCTCGACCGGACCGACACTGGGGCGATGCGTGCGGCGGTTCAGGAGGCGCGCGGCCTCGCCCGCACCGGTGACACGGTGCTGCTGGCTCCGGCCTGCGCCTCCATGGACATGTTCGCCAACTACAACAAGCGCGGGGACGCTTTCGCGGACGCCGTTCGTGAGCTCGGCTCCGCCGAGGGCTGACCCGGGTCCGCCTCGCCCGGCGGCGGTGCCGGGCGTACCTGGGAGGGACGCGTGACACGGATGTGGCTGGTGCCCGAGCGGCCGGGGAACGTCAGGGGGGGTTCGGTAAGTCCCGCACAGCACCCACGGCGCCCGGCACGCACCCTCGCCGCACCGGCCCAAGACCCGAGCAGCTCTGCTACGAGGGTCCTCGTCCGGCACGCCGAGGGCACGCACCGGACGCCGCGGGCACCGCACTGGACGTCCGAAACACCCGCCAGCCGCGGAACGACCCACTCCGGCATGGCGGGGTGAGCGGCGATGCCCACCAGCCGCACCGGACGGCCTCCGGCCCCACGCGCTCCCAAGCGCCCCACCGCGCCCCGGATCCCGCCCCAGAACGGTGTCCTGGCCTTCTACCACCGTGCGCGCAGGGGCTGGGACCGCCCCCTGACCGCCTACTACCTCATCTTCGGCGGCAGTCTGCTGATCACCGTGCTGGGCCTGGTGATGGTCTACTCGGCCTCGCAGATCACCGCGCTCCAGATGTCGCTGCCGGGTTCGTACTTCTTCCGCAAGCAGCTGCTCGCGGCGGTCATCGGCGCCGGTCTGCTGTTCGCGGCCTCCCGGATGCCGGTGAAGCTGCACCGGGCACTGGCCTACCCGATCCTCGCGGGCGCCGTCTTCCTGATGGTCCTGGTGCAGGTCCCGGGGATAGGAGTGTCGGTCAACGGCAACCAGAACTGGATCGCGGTCGGCGGCTCCTTCCAGATCCAGCCCAGTGAGTTCGGCAAGCTCGCCCTCGTCCTGTGGGGCGCCGACCTGCTGGCCCGCAAACAGGACAAGAGGCTGCTGACCCAGTGGAAGCACATGCTCGTGCCGCTGGTGCCGGCCGCCTTCATGCTGCTCGGCCTGATCATGATCGGCGGCGACATGGGCACCGCGATCATCCTCACGGCCATCCTGTTCGGCCTGCTCTGGCTGGCCGGCGCACCCACCCGGCTGTTCGCCGGAGTGCTGTCGGTCGCGGCCGTGCTCGGCCTGATCCTCATCAGGACCAGCCCCAACCGGATGGCCCGCCTGCAGTGCCTCGGGGCCACCGAGCCCCAGTCGGGACCCGTCGACTGCTGGCAGGCCGTGCACGGGATCTACGCGCTCGCCTCCGGCGGGATCTTCGGCTCCGGGCTGGGTGCGAGTGTGGAGAAATGGGGCCAACTCCCCGAAGCCCACACCGACTTCATCTTCGCCGTCACCGGTGAGGAACTGGGCCTGGCGGGGACGCTGTCGGTACTCGCCCTCTTCGCGGCTCTAGGCTATGCGGGTATCCGCGTGGCCGGACGCACGGAGGACCCCTTCGTCAGGTACGCCGCGGGAGGCGTGACCACCTGGATCACGGCCCAGGCCGTGATCAACATCGGTGCGGTGCTCGGTCTGCTGCCGATCGCCGGCGTCCCTCTCCCGCTGTTCTCCTACGGAGGATCCGCCCTGCTGCCGACCATGTTCGCCATCGGGCTGCTGATCGCCTTCGCGCGTGACGAGCCCGCTGCGCGGGCGGCGCTTGCGATGCGGCAACCCCGCTTTGGTAGAAAGCGGGGGGCTGGGGGCACCGGTTCCAAGCGGAGTCCCCGGAGATGGAACACGATGCGACGGCGTGCCTCGGCGGCGCGTACGTCCGGAGAGCGGTGAATTTCGGTGCATGTCGTACTCGCCGGCGGAGGAACCGCGGGCCACATCGAGCCCGCGCTCGCCCTCGCGGACGCCCTGCGCAGGCAGGATCCGAGCGTGGGCATCACGGCCCTGGGCACGGAGCGCGGCCTCGAGACACGTCTGGTACCCGAGCGTGGGTACGAACTCGCGCTGATCCCCGCCGTACCGCTGCCACGCAAGCCCACCCCCGAACTGATCACCGTCCCGGGCCGGCTGCGCGGCACGATCAAGGCGACCGAGCAGATCCTGGAGCGCACCAGGGCGGATGCCGTGGTCGGCTTCGGCGGCTACGTCGCCCTGCCCGGCTACCTCGCGGCCAAGCGTCTTGGTGTGCCGATCGTCATCCACGAGGCCAACGCCCGCCCGGGCCTGGCCAACAAGATCGGCTCGCGCTACGCCAGCCAGGTCGCCGTCTCCACCCCGGACAGCAAGCTGCGGGGCGCCCGCTACATCGGCATCCCGCTGCGCCGCTCCATCGCCACCCTGGACCGGGCCGCCGTACGCCCCGAGGCGCGTGCCGCGTTCGGGCTCGACCCGAACCTGCCCACACTGCTCGTCTCCGGTGGCTCCCAGGGCGCCCGCCGACTCAACGAGGTCGTGCAGACGGTCGCTCCGTGGCTCCAGCAGGCCGGAATCCAGATCCTGCACGCGGTCGGCCCGAAGAACGAACTGCCGCAGGTCCACCAGATGCCGGGAATGCCCCCCTACATCCCGGTAAGTTACCTGGACCGGATGGACCTCGCGTACGCCGCGGCCGACATGATGCTCTGCCGCGCGGGCGCGATGACCGTCGCCGAGCTCTCCGCCGTCGGGCTGCCGGCCGCCTACGTCCCGCTGCCCATCGGCAACGGCGAACAGCGGCTCAACGCCCAGCCGGTGGTCAAGGCTGGTGGCGGTCTGCTGGTCGACGACGCGGAGCTGACCCCCGAGTGGGTCCAGCAGAACGTGCTGCCCGTGCTCGCCGACCCGCACCGGCTGTACCAGATGTCCCGCGCCGCCGCCGAGTTCGGCCGCCGGGACGCCGACGACCTGCTCGTCGGCATGGTGTACGAGGCGATCGCCGCCAGTCGTGCACATCGTTAGGACCGTATGACGGAAGGCAGGGGAGCGTGGCCGGATCGACCACCGCCGAGCGCGGTGAACGCAAGCAGGAGTCGTCCGGCCCGCCGCCCCTTCTGCGGTCGAGGCGGGCCCGGCTTCGTGTGATCGTCATCCTGGGTCTCGTTCTGGTCTTCGTCGGTTTCCCGACGGTCTGGCTCTTCTACGGTTCCGCGTGGCTGCGCGCCGAGACCGTGTCGGTGTCGGGCACCCGAGTCCTGACGCCGGCTCAGGTCGAGGCGGCCGCCGACGTTCCCCTCGGGAAGCCGCTGATTTCCGTCGACACCGATGCGATCGAGACACGACTGCGCCGGAAATTGCCCCGAATCGACTCGGTTGACGTGGTCCGCTCCTGGCCCCATGGAATCGGGCTGAAAGTGGTCGAGCGGACTCCGGTTCTCTATGTCCAAAAAGGCGGAAAGTTCGTCGAAGTGGACGATGAAGGTGTCCGTTTCGCCACGGTTTCTGAGGCGCCGAAAGGTGTGCCCGCGCTGGAATTGACGCCCTCCCGGTCCAGCTCCGCCACCGCCAGCCTGCGCCGCTTCGGCGAGGCCCGGCTGGTGCGCGAGGCGGTGGGCGTCGCCCGGGCCGTTCCGGCCGCCGTCGCACGCGAGACGCGGTCCGTCAAAGTCCGGTCCTACGACGGCATCTCGCTGGAGTTGAGGGACGGCCGTACGGTCACCTGGGGGAGCAGTGAGAAGGGCGCCTCGAAGGCCCGTGCGCTCACCGCCCTCATGAAAGCCACGCCGCGCGCACGGCACTTCGACGTGAGTGTTCCCACCGCGCCCGCGTCATCAGGGAGTTGACGCACATCCGCGCAGGCCAGCACCCTGGTTGGGCAGTGCTACGGCTGATCACATAGGGTGAAAAGAAAAACGGGAGGTTCGGCGTGTTCGTTGAACGTGCGCCACTTGTCGACTTAGTGTCCTGTTCAGAAGACTCCAAGGAACAGACACACTGGTAACCCTAAACTTCAGGGTTAGGGTTCGGGTCGGCGATACGGACCGTCCCATTCGGCATCAGTCGTCGGGTCGCGGGGCGCAGCGCGTCACGGTGATTCGGCGACACGTAACTCGAGGCGAGAGGCCTTCGACGTGGCAGCACCGCAGAACTACCTCGCAGTCATCAAAGTCATCGGTGTCGGCGGCGGTGGTGTCAATGCCATCAACCGGATGATCGAGGTCGGTCTCAAGGGCGTCGAGTTCATCGCCATCAACACCGACGCGCAAGCTCTGTTGATGAGCGACGCCGACGTCAAGCTGGACGTCGGCCGTGAACTCACCCGCGGACTCGGCGCCGGAGCCAACCCGGCCGTGGGCCGCAAGGCCGCCGAGGACCACCGCGAGGAGATCGAGGAGGTCCTCAAGGGGGCCGACATGGTCTTCGTGACAGCCGGTGAAGGCGGCGGCACCGGCACCGGCGGCGCGCCCGTCGTGGCCAACATCGCCCGCTCGCTCGGTGCCCTCACCATCGGTGTGGTCACGCGCCCGTTCACCTTCGAGGGACGGCGCCGTGCCAACCAGGCCGAGGACGGCATCGCCGAGCTCCGCGAAGAGGTCGACACCCTCATCGTCATCCCGAACGACCGGCTGCTGTCCATCTCGGACCGCCAGGTCTCGGTGCTCGACGCCTTCAAGTCGGCCGACCAGGTCCTCCTCTCCGGTGTGCAGGGCATCACCGACCTCATCACCACCCCCGGCCTCATCAACCTCGACTTCGCCGACGTCAAGTCGGTCATGTCCGAGGCGGGCTCGGCCCTGATGGGCATCGGCTCGGCCCGCGGCGACGACCGCGCGGTGGCCGCGGCCGAGATGGCGATCTCCTCGCCGCTGCTGGAGGCGTCCATCGACGGTGCCCGGGGCGTGCTGCTCTCCATCTCCGGTGGCTCGGACCTCGGCCTGTTCGAGATCAACGAGGCCGCCCAGCTGGTGAGCGAGGCCGCCCACCCCGAGGCCAACATCATCTTCGGCGCGGTGATCGACGACGCCCTCGGCGACGAGGTCCGGGTGACCGTGATCGCGGCCGGCTTCGACGGCGGCCAGCCCCCGGCCAAGCGGGACAACGTCCTCGGCTCGTCCTCGGCCAAGCGCGAGGAGCCGGCCCCGGCCCGGCAGAGCGAGAGCCGCCCGTCCTTCGGATCGCTCGGCAGCGTGACCCCGAAGGAGGACCCGGAGCCCGCTCCGGAGCCGGTCAGTGACATCCCGGTCGCCCCGCCGGTCCCGCCGGCGCCGCGGACCTACTCGGACAGCGCGGCCGAGGAACTGGACGTACCGGACTTCCTCAAGTGATCCTTCAGTGGTGATAGGACAGCGCGAAAGCGTGAGCGGCGCGCACTTCGGCTTCACCGACCGGTGGGGCGGGGTGAGCGCCGCTCCGTATGAGGAGCTCAACCTCGGCGGAGCGGTCGGCGACGACCCCGGCGCCGTACGCGCCAACCGCGAACTGGCCGCCAAGTCCCTGGGCGTCGAGCCGGACCGGGTGGTCTGGATGAACCAGGTGCACGGGGCCGACGTGGCGGTGGTGGACGGACCGTGGGGATCTTCGTCCGAGGTCCCGTCGGTCGACGCGATCGTCACCGTGCGGCGGGGGCTCGCCCTCGCCGTTCTCACCGCCGACTGCGTGCCGGTGCTGCTCGCCGACCCCGTGGCCGGGATCGTCGCCGCGGCCCATGCGGGCCGGCCCGGCATGATCGCCGGAGTCGTCCCGGCCGCGCTACGCGCGATGACGGAGCTGGGTGCCGAGCCCTCCCGGATCGTCGCCCGCACCGGACCCACCGTCTGCGGCCGGTGTTACGAAGTGCCGGAGGCGATGCGCGCCGAGGTGTCCGCCGTCGAGCCGGCGGCGTACGCCGAGACGAGCTGGGGCACGCCGGCGGTCGACGTGAGCGCCGGAGTGCACGCCCAGCTCGAACGGCTCGGGGTGCGTGACCGGGCGCAGTCTCCGGTGTGCACGCTGGAGTCGGACGATCACTTCTCGTACCGCCGCGACCGCACCACCGGTCGGCTGGCGGGCTATGTCTGGCTGGACTGATGGGACATGACGGACCGTAAGGACGAACTCGCCGCAAATCTGGCGAAGGTGGAGCGGCGCATCGCCGACGCGTGCGCCGCCGCGGGACGCGAGCGCGACGAGGTGACCCTGATCGTGGTCACCAAGACCTATCCGGCGAGCGATGTGCGGATCCTGTCGGAACTCGGCGTCCGCCACGTCGCCGAGAACCGCGACCAGGACGCGGCTCCCAAGGCCGCGGCCTGTGCGGATCTGCCCCTTACTTGGCATTTTGTCGGTCAACTCCAGACCAACAAAGTGCGATCCGTGGCCGGTTACGCGGACTTCGTGCAGTCGGTCGATCGTTCCAAGCTCGTCACAGCTCTGTCGAAGGAGGCCGTCCGGGCCGGGCGCGAACTCGGGTGTCTCATCCAGGTCGCACTCGACGCCGGCGTCAGCGCCCGGGGTGAACGGGGCGGCGTGGCGCCCGGCGGGATCGAGGAGTTGGCCGGTCTCGTGGCCGCGGCCCCGGGGCTGCGACTCGATGGGCTGATGACCGTCGCGCCGCTCACCGGAGAGTACGCGGGACGCGAACGGGCGGCGTTCGGGCGGTTGATGGATTTGTCGACTGACCTGCGCAGGAGCCATCCGGCTGCCACCATGGTCTCGGCAGGGATGAGTGCGGACCTCGAAGATGCCGTGGCGGCCGGAGCGACACATGTGCGCGTCGGCAGCGCGGTACTCGGAGTCCGCCCCAGGCTCCGGTAACGTCGCCAGGAAGTCGGACCACAGCAGAAAATATGGTCATTGCCGCCGTTAGGCGGACAAGGGCCTCGTGGATCGCGGGCACTTGGCAGTCGTCAGCCGATCCACCACAGAGCGGAGGACTCAGAGCATGGCCGGCGCGATGCGCAAGATGGCGGTCTACCTCGGCCTCGTGGAGGACGATGGGTACGACGGCCGCGGATTCGACCCCGACGACGACTTCGAACCTGAACTCGACCCTGAACCCGAGCGGGAGCACCGACGGCACGAGCCGTCCCATCAGTCACATATCTCACATCAGCCCCAAAGGGACGAAGAGGTGCGAGTCGTGCAGCCGCCCGCACCCCGCGAGCCGGCCCCCCGTTCCGCTTCGCTCGCCGCGGAATCCGGGCGCCCGGCGCGCATCGCGCCCGTGGCGTCCATCACACAAGAACGCGCAAGTCTGGAGAAGAACGCACCGGTGATCATGCCCAAGGTCGTGTCCGAACGAGAGCCTTACCGGATCACCACGCTCCACCCGCGGACCTACAACGAGGCCCGTACCATCGGGGAACACTTCCGTGAAGGCACCCCGGTGATCATGAATCTGACTGAGATGGACGACACAGATGCGAAGCGACTTGTCGACTTTGCGGCCGGTTTGGTGTTTGGTCTTCACGGCAGCATCGAGCGGGTGACGCAGAAGGTGTTCCTGTTGTCGCCTGCTAACGTCGATGTCACGGCGGAGGACAAGGCCCGCATCGCAGAGGGCGGGTTCTTCAACCAGAGCTGAGACGTAACACCGGAAACAGCAGTAAACAGGCAGTAACGAGCAGGGCGCAGGGGAGAGGGAAGCAAGAGGTCATGAGCGTGGTTCTGGATGTCGTCTACATCGCGCTGATGTGCTTCCTCATCGTGCTCATCTTCCGGCTGGTCATGGACTACGTCTTCCAGTTCGCCCGCTCATGGCAACCCGGCAAGGCGATGGTGGTCGTTCTGGAGGCCACCTACACTGTCACGGATCCACCGCTCAAGCTTCTGCGGCGGGTCATCCCGCCGCTGCGTCTCGGGGGCGTGGCGCTCGACCTGTCCTTCTTCGTTCTGATGATCATCGTCTACATCCTGATCTCGATCGTGAGCCGGCTGTGAGCGATGTGAACTACTGGTCTTGCCGAATGCCGACGACTACGTTGAGGTGAAGAGATGCCGTTGACCCCCGAGGACGTGCGGAACAAGCAGTTCACGACCGTCCGCCTCCGAGAAGGCTATGACGAGGACGAGGTCGATGCCTTCCTCGATGAGGTCGAAGCCGAACTGACCCGCCTGCTCCGCGAGAACGAGGACCTGCGCGCCAAACTGGCCGCGGCCACGCGCGCTGCTGCCCAGAACCAGCAGAACATGCGCAAGCCTCCGGAGCAGCAGGATCAGCAGCAACAGCAGCAGCAGGGCATGCGCGGTCCTGGGGGTCCTGTACCCGCCGGCATATCGGGCCCGCCGCAGCAGCAGATGGGTGGCCCCATGGGTGGTCCGCCCCAGCTGCCGAGCGGTGCCCCGCAGCTGCCCGCCGGTCCCGGCGGTCAGGGTGGTCCGCAGGGTCCCGGTCCGATGGGCCAGGGTCCGGGCGGTCCGGGCCCGATGGGCCAGCCCCCGATGCAGCAGCAGATGGGTGGTCCGATGGGCGGCCCCATGGGCGGTCCGATGGGCGGCCCCGGTCAGGGAGGCCCCGGTGGCGACAGCGCCGCCCGTGTCCTCTCGCTGGCCCAGCAGACCGCCGACCAGGCGATCGCCGAGGCCCGTTCCGAAGCCAACAAGATCGTCGGCGAGGCGCGTTCGCGTGCCGAGGGTCTGGAGCGTGACGCCCGTGCCAAGGCCGACGCCCTGGAGCGGGACGCGCAGGAGAAGCACCGTGTCGCGATGGGCTCCCTGGAGTCCGCCCGCGCCACGCTGGAGCGCAAGGTCGAGGACCTGCGCGGCTTCGAGCGCGAGTACCGCACGCGCCTGAAGTCGTACCTGGAGTCGCAGCTGCGTCAGCTGGAGACCCAGGCCGACGACTCGCTGGCCCCGCCGCGCACTCCTGCGGCCGCCTCGCTCCCGCCGTCCCCGGCGCCTTCCATGGCTCCGGCCGGCGCGAGCGCCCCGTCCTACGGCGGTGGCAACCAGACGATGGGCGGCGGTCCCTCGCCGTCCGGTCCGTCCTACGGCGGTCAGCAGCAGATGTCGCCGGCGATGACCCAGCCGATGGCGCCGGTGCGTCCGCAGGGCCCCTCGCCGATGGGTCAGGCGCCCTCGCCCATGCGAGGCTTCCTGATCGACGAGGATGACAACTGACGGCCTGATGGCCAGTAGTACGGCGTAGACGTCGGCAGCGTTCAGGGCGAGGCCCCGGGTCCAGGACCCGGGGCCTCGCCTTTTGCCGCGCGTGTTCGTGCCCGCGCACTCGCGTTCGAGCGTACGCAACGCCGAAGGCCCGGACCCACCAAGATTTTTGACGGGTCCGGGCCTTCGGGCCGTTCGGCCCGGGGAGGTTATGCCTTGCGCAGGCGGAACGTCAGGGAAAGCCCCTCGTCGGTGAACGGCTCGCCGTACGGGCCGTCCGCCTCGCCCTGTGCGAAGTCCGTCGCCAGGACCTCGTCGGCGATCAGGCCGGCATGCTCGGTCAAGGCCTCGGTGACGGCCGGGTCGGTAGCCGTCCAGCGCAGTGCGATGCGGTCGGCCACGTCGAGGCCGCTGTTCTTGCGGGCCTCCTGGATCAGACGGATCGCGTCACGGGCGAGACCCGCACGGCGCAGCTCCTCCGTGATCTCCAGGTCCAGGGCGACCGTCGCGCCGGAGTCCGACGCCACCGACCAGCCCTCGCGCGGCGTCTCCGTGATGATCACCTCGTCGGGAGCGAGCGTGATGGTCTCGCCGTCGACCTCGACCGAGGCCGTGCCCTCGCGCAGGGCCAGGGACAGGGCGGCCGCGTCCGCGTTCGCGACGGCCTTCGCCACGTCCTGGACACGCTTGCCGAACCGCTTGCCCAGCGCGCGGAAGTTGGCCTTCGCGGTGGTGTCGACCAGGGAGCCGCCGACCTCGCTCAGCGTCGCCAGCGACTCGACGTTCAGCTCCTCCGTGATCTGGGTGCGCAGTTCGGAGTCCAGCGCGTCGAAGCCCGTCGCCGCGATCAGGGCGCGGGACAGCGGCTGACGCGTCTTGACCCCCGACTCCGCGCGGGTGGCCCGGCCCAGCTCCACCAGCCGGCGCACCAGCACCATCTGCTTCGACAGCTCCGGGTCGATGGCGGAGAGGTCCGCCTCGGGCCAGGACGACAGGTGGACCGACTCCGGAGCACCCGGGGTGACCGGAACGATCAGGTCCTGCCAGACCCGCTCGGTGATGAACGGGGTCAGCGGGGCCATCAGCTGCGTGACCGTCTCGACGACCTCGTGCAGGGTGCGCAGCGCCGCCTTGTCGCCCTGCCAGAAACGGCGACGCGAGCGGCGCACGTACCAGTTCGACAGGTCGTCGACGAACGCGGACAGCAGCTTGCCGGCGCGCTGGGTGTCGTAGGCGTCCAGGGACTGGGTGACCTGGTCGGTGAGCGCGTGCAGTTCGGACAGCAGCCAGCGGTCCAGGACCGGGCGGTCGGCCGGGGCCGGGTCGGCCTCGGACGGGGCCCAGCCGGACGTACGGGCGTACAGGGCCTGGAAGGCGACCGTGTTCCAGTACGTGAGGAGCGTCTTGCGGACGACCTCCTGGATGGTGCCGTGGCCGACGCGGCGGGCCGCCCAGGGGGAACCGCCGGCCGCCATGAACCAGCGCACCGCGTCCGCGCCGTGCCGGTCCATGAGCGGGATCGGCTCCAGGGTGTTGCCCAGGTGCTTGGACATCTTGCGGCCGTCCTCGGCGAGGATGTGGCCGAGGCAGACGACGTTCTCGTACGACGACTTGTCGAAGACCAGCGTGCCGACCGCCATCAGCGTGTAGAACCAGCCGCGGGTCTGGTCGATGGCCTCGCAGATGAACTGCGCCGGGTAGCGGGCCTCGAACAGTTCCTTGTTCTTGTACGGGTAGCCCCACTGCGCGAACGGCATCGAACCCGAGTCGTACCAGGCGTCGATGACCTCGGGCACGCGCGTGGCCGTGCTGCCGCAGCCGTCCTGCGGGCAGGCGAAGGTGACCTCGTCGATGAACGGCCGGTGCGGGTCAAGGCCCGACTGGTCCGTGCCGGTCAGCTCGGTGAGCTCCGCGAGGGAGCCGACGCAGGTGAGGTGGTCGTCCTCGCAGCGCCAGATCGGCAGCGGGGTGCCCCAGTAGCGGTTGCGGGACAGCGCCCAGTCGATGTTGTTGTTCAGCCAGTCGCCGTACCGGCCGTGCTTGACCGTGTCCGGGAACCAGTTGGTGTTCTCGTTCTCCGCGAGGAGGCGGTCCTTGAGCGCCGTGGTGCGGATGTACCAGGAGGGCTGCGCGTAGTAGAGCAGCGCGGTGTGGCAGCGCCAGCAGTGCGGGTAGCTGTGCTCGTACGGGATGTGCCTGAAGAGCAGGCCGCGCTCGTCGAGATCGGCGGTGAGCTTCTCGTCGGCCTTCTTGAAGAAGACGCCGCCGACCAGGGGGACGTCCTCCTCGAAGGTGCCGTCCGGGCGGACCGGGTTCACGACCGGCAGGCCGTAGGAGCGGCAGACCTTGAGGTCGTCCTCACCGAAGGCAGGGGACTGGTGGACCAGACCCGTACCGTCCTCGGTCGTGACGTAGTCGGCGTTGACGACGAAGTGCGCGGCCTCGGGGCTGTGACCATTGGTTCCCTCGCTGACGCTCGGGAACTCCACCAGCTCGAACGGCCGCTGGTAGGTCCAGCGCTCCATCTCGGCGCCCGTGAAGGTCTGGCCGGTGGTCTCCCAGCCCTCGCCGAGGGCCTTGGCGACCAGCGGCTCGGCGACGACGAGCTTCTCCTCGCCGTTGGTGGCGACGACGTAGGTGACCTCGGGGTGGGCGGCGACCGCCGTGTTGGAGACCAGCGTCCAGGGCGTGGTCGTCCAGACCAGGAGCGCGGCCTCGCCGGCCAGCGGGCCGGAGGTGAGCGGGAAGCGCACGTAGACCGACGGGTCGACGACCGTCTCGTAGCCCTGCGCCAGCTCGTGGTCCGACAGGCCCGTGCCGCAGCGGGGGCACCAGGGGGCGACGCGGTGGTCCTGGGCCAGCAGCCCCTTGCCGAAGATCTCCTTGAGCGACCACCAGACCGACTCGATGTACTCGGGGTCCATGGTGCGGTAGGGCTCGGTGAGGTCGGTCCAGTAGCCCATGCGGGTGGTGAGCGCCTCGAAGGCGTCCGTGTGCCGGGTCACCGACTCGCGGCACTTCGCGTTGAACTCCGCGATGCCGTAGGCCTCGATGTCCTGCTTGCCGGAGAAGCCGAGCTCCTTCTCGACGGCCAGCTCCACCGGGAGGCCGTGGCAGTCCCAGCCGGCCTTGCGGGCCACGTGGTAGCCGCGCATGGTGCGGAAGCGGGGGAAGACGTCCTTGAAGACGCGGGCCTCGATGTGGTGGGCGCCGGGCATGCCGTTGGCGGTGGGCGGGCCCTCGTAGAACACCCACTCGGGGCGTCCCTCGGACTGTTCCAGGCTCTTGGTGAAGATCTTCTGCTCGCGCCAGAAGTCGAGCACGGCGTGCTCCAGGGCGGGCAGGTCGACCTGGGCGGGTACCTGGCGGTACGTCGGCGATGTCATCAGCGGGCTTCCTCCGGCGGACTTGCTGCCTTCCGTCCGGAGGGACGAGAGCTGTGTCTGTGCCTGCGCCGCCTTCGGCGCGCTCCCGCGGTACCACCCTCCTTGGCTCTCCGGCGCGGGGTGTGCGTCGGCGAGCCCCCTCATTGGGGTCGCGATGCCGGTTCTACTCGCCGCGGCGCTCGGCTGCGGCTTTCTTCCGGCGGCTCCGGGGTGATCTTCACGTCGCGCTCGCCCCCGGGCTCCCACCGTCCCCGGGTCGCTCTGGGCTGCGTACGCCGCTACTCGTCCCCATCCACGCTTTTCGCTGCGGCCAGTGTACGGCGCCGTGCGGGAAGCGGCCGACCGCTTTTCGGGGCGGCTGGGGGTGGAGGGGCCTGTGGGTCGGGGTGGAAAGTGGCATTTGGATGATTTATGGGTTTGATGACCTGAAGGGCGAGGTATAGGTGTTCGGATCCTGGGACGTCCCGCTGGGCGGATTACCGAGCGGGGAGCTGGGCACAACGGATGCAGGTTCGCCGCGTGGCGTGCTCGAGGCGGGCGAATCGGGCGGTGTGCCCCGTTGCCGCGGGACTCAAGTCGATTTATCGTCCCAGCACGATTTCGCGAGCAAGATCACAATATGTGAAGGGGCCGCGGCCATGGTGGCGAAGAAGACCGCCGTACAGCAGCCGGCGTCCGGCAGGTCCGCGGAGGCCTCCGGCGGTGCGGCCAAGGATGTGGGCGGGAAGAAGACGACGCAGGGGGGCTCGGCGGGGCGGGCGGTGAAGGGGGCGGCCGGGAAGGCGGCCGGGGGGACGAAGGCGGCTGTCTCGAAGACGAAGGCGGCCGTCAAGAAAGTCACGACCACGAAGGCCGCCACCGGGAAAGCCGTGGCCAAGAAGGTGCCGACCACGAAGGCCGCGGCCAAGGCTCCGGTCGAGAGGACGGCGGCCGGAAAGACGGCGGCCGGAAAGACGCCTGCCAAGAAGACCGCGGCTGAACGGGCCCCGGCCGAGAAGAAGGCCCCAGCCGGTAAGGCGGCTACCGGGAAGGCGGCTGCCAAGGGGGCGGCGAAGAAAGCGGCAGCCAGGAAGGTGGCGGCCGAGGGGATGGCTGCGACAGAGCCGGCTGCGAAGAACACGGCTGCCAAGGGGGCAGCGAAAGGGGCGACAGTCAGGGAGACGGCCGCCGAGAAGACCGCAGCGAAGGGGACCGCAGCCAAGAAGACGGCAGCCAAGAAGACGGCTGTCAAGAAGACCGCAGCCAAGAAGACCGGGGCCGAAAACCCCCCGACCAAGGAGACGGCTGCCGAGAAGACGGTGGAAAGGAAGGCCGCTGTCGAACGGGCGAAGGCCGCCGAGGCCGTCGCCGCGGAGAAGGGCGTCGAGGCCGAGGGCGTGCGCGGCGCGGGCAGGAGCACCACCACGAAGGGCGCGACCGGCAAGGGCACCGCCCGGACCGGCGCGGTCACACAGGACACGGCCGGGCGCAGCCCGGCCAAGAAGGCGGGTGCGGTCGAGGCCGCGCAGCAGACGGGAGCGACGACGGTGGGTGCGAAGAAGACTCCTGGCGCGGCCACGGCCGCCAAGACGGCGGTTCCCAAGGCGCGCGGCGCTGCCGAGCCCGGTGAGCTCGCGGTACGCCCGGGTGAGGACCCATGGACGGCGGAGGAGGTCGACGAGGCGCGTGCCGAGCTGATGTCCGAGGAGACGCGGCTCCGTGAGGAGATCACCTCGTCCGAGCGGTCACTCGCCGGTCTGATGCGGGACTCCGGGGACGGCGCGGGCGACGACCAGGCGGACACCGGTACCAAGAACATCACGCGTGAGCACGAGCTGGCCCTGGCCGCCAACGCACGCGAGATGCTCGTCCAGACCGAGCGAGCCCTGGAACGTCTCGAAACGGGCACCTACGGACTGTGTGAGAACTGCGGCAACCCCATCGGCAAGGCCCGCATGCAGGCCTTCCCGCGGGCCACACTGTGCGTGGAGTGCAAGCAGAAGCAGGAGCGCAGGTACTGACCGGCCGCCGAATACCTCCTGAGCACGTGAGGCGCACGGCACGTGCCGTACCCTCGTCCTCAGTCAGGCACCTAGGTCGAGGGACTCACTCACGTGGCAGAGGCGGAACGCATCATCGGTACGCCGGACACACCGGACGCGGCCGGTAACGGGCAGGAGCGGCCCGGCGAGGCGGCGCCGGGCGAGCGCGCCGACGCGGAGGGCGCCCCCGCCCCGGCCGGTGAGTCCGGTACCGACGCGGCCGCCGCCGGAGCGTCCGGCACGGACCGGCCGGAGGCCACGCCGGGACGGCCCCGGGGGAAGCGCCGTATCGCTGTCCTGTTCGCGGTCGCCCTGTTCGCCTACGCCCTCGACCTGAGCAGCAAGTTGATCGTGGTGGCCAAGCTGGAGCACCACCCGCCCATCGAGATCATCGGGGACTGGCTGAAGTTCGAGGCGATCCGCAACGCGGGCGCGGCCTTCGGCTTCGGCGAGGCCTTCACGGTGATCTTCACCATGATCGCGGCGGCGGTCATCGTGGTGATCGCCCGGCTCGCCCGCAAGCTCTACAGCCTGCCCTGGGCGATCGCGCTCGGCCTGCTGCTCGGCGGTGCGCTGGGCAACCTCACCGACCGGATCTTCCGGGCCCCGGGGGTCTTCGAGGGCGCGGTCGTGGACTTCATCGCGCCGAAGCACTTCGCCGTGTTCAACCTGGCCGACTCGGCGATCGTGTGCGGCGGCATCCTGATCGTGCTGCTCTCATTCAAGGGGCTCGACCCGGACGGGACCGTCCACAAGGACTGAGCGACCGTCGGGGCTCTCGTACGGGGCTGTCTCACCCGTCCGGCATACTCGACGGGTGAGCACGATTCCCGAGATCCGTACCCTGCCCGTGCCCGACGGCCTGGAGGGCGAGCGCGTCGACGCCGCCATCTCCCGCATGTTCGGCTTCTCGCGGACCAAGGCGGCCGAGCTCGCCGCCGCCGGGAAGGTCACGGTCGACGGATCGGTGGTCGGCAAGTCGGAGCGGGTGCACGGCGGCGCCTGGCTGGAGGTCGAGATGCCGCAGGCGCCCGCGCCCGTACGGGTGGTGGCCGAGCCGGTCGAGGGCATGGAGATCGTGCACGACGACGATGACGTGGTCGTGATCGCCAAGCCGGTGGGCGTGGCCGCCCACCCCTCGCCGGGCTGGAGCGGGCCGACCGTCATCGGGGGCCTCGCCGCCGCCGGGTACCGCATCTCGACGTCGGGCGCCGCCGAGCGCCAGGGCATCGTGCACCGCCTCGACGTGGGCACGTCCGGGCTGATGGTGGTCGCCAAGTCCGAGTACGCGTACACCTCGCTCAAGCGCCAGTTCAAGGAGCGCACGGTCGACAAGCGGTACCACACGCTCGTCCAGGGCCACCCCGACCCGACCAGCGGCACCATCGACGCGCCCATCGGGCGGCACCCGCACCACGACTACAAGTGGGCGGTCACCGCCGAGGGCAAGCCGTCCGTCACGCACTACGACCTCATCGAGGCCTTCCGTGCGGCCTCCCTGCTCGACGTGAAGCTGGAGACCGGCCGCACCCACCAGATCCGCGTCCACATGGCCGCCCACCGGCACCCCTGCGTCGGCGACCTCACCTACGGCGCCGACCCGACGCTCGCCAAGCGGCTCCGGCTGACCCGCCAATGGCTGCACGCCGTGCGGCTGGGCTTCGAGCACCCGGGGGACGGGCAGTGGGTGGAGTTCGAGAGCGACTACCCGGCCGACCTGCAGGAGGCCCTGGACCAGGTCCGGGAGGAGACGTACGGATGAGCGGGCCGTCGTCGCAGTCGCCGGCGTACGTGGTGCGGGTCGCCGAGGATCCGGCCGACCGTGAGGCGTGCTTCGCGGTCCGCAAGGAGGTCTTCGTCGGTGAGCAGGGGGTGCCGGAGGAGATCGAGTACGACGCGTACGACCCCGGGGCCGTCCATGTGCTGGCGGTCCGGGAGGACGGGGTGCCGCTCGGCACCGGGCGGCTCCTGTACGGGGAGGCGGCCGTCGCGCAGACCGGTGCCGACCCGTCCGTGGGGTCCCTCGGCCGGCTGGCCGTGGCCGGCCACGCACGCGGGCTGGGCGTCGGCGTCGCCCTGGTGCGGGCCATCGAGGAGGCGGCACGCACGCGGGGCCTCGTGGCGGTGGACCTGCACGCCCAGACGCATGCGCTGGGCTTCTACGAGCGGCTCGGCTACGAGCCGCACGGGCCGGAATACTTGGAGGCGGGCATTCCGCACCAGGGGATGCGGCGTTCGCTCTAGGGCCGCCGCGCTGGCCACGGTGGGTGCCGAAACGGTTTGTCTCCGGATTTGCGTGGCAGGTTTGACGTCAGCCGAGTGCACGTCTGACCTCCCGGAGCGCTGACCGTGGATCAGTTGGCCCTGTTGTTCGTCCTGCTGCTCGGGGCCGTGGTGAGCGTCCCGATCGGGGACCGGCTGCGGGTGCCCGCGCCGGTATTGATGACCCTCCTCGGCATCATTCTCGCGCTGCTCGAATTCGTACCCAACGTCGAGGTTCCGCCGGATCTGATCCTGCCGCTGCTGCTGCCGCCCCTGCTGTACGCCGCCGTGCGGCGCACGTCATGGCGGCAGTTCGCGGCGAACAAGAGGCCGATCTTCCTGCTGGCCGTGGCACTGGTGTTCGTCACCATGGCCTGTGTGGCCGCCGCGGCCGACGCCATCGTGCCCGGGCTGCCGCTTGCCGCCGCGTTCGCGCTCGGTGCGCTGGTCGCGCCGCCCGACCCGGTCGCGGCGACCGCCGTCGCCGGTCAGCTGGGGCTGCCCCGCCGGCTGGTGTCGATCCTGGAGGGCGAGGGGCTCTTCAACGACGTGACGGCCATCGTCCTCTACCACGTGGCGATCGCCGCGGCCGTCAGCGGGACGTTCTCGCCCTGGAAGGCGGGGCTCGACCTGGTGCTGTCGGCGGTGGTGGCGGTGGCCGTCGGCCTCGCACTGGGCTGGGGGGCCAACAAGCTGATGGAGCTGCTCGGGGACGCGACCCTCCAGATCTCGCTGACCCTGCTGGTGCCGTACGCCTCGTACGTCATGGCGGAGGAACTGCACGGGTCCGGCGTGCTCGCCGTGCTCACCACCGCGCTGTTCCTCGCGGAGTACGGGTCCGACGCGGACGACGTCATGACGCGGCTGGCCGGGCACACGTTCTGGAACATCGTCGACACGCTCGTCACCGGTGTCGCGTTCGGGCTGGTCGGCCTCGAGCTGCACAACGCCATTCGCACCGCGTCCGGCCGGTGGGGCGAGCTGCTCGGATGGGCGGCGATGGTGGTGGTCGTGGTCGTGCTCGTCCGGCTGCTGTGGCTGCTGCCGGCGACCTGGCTGACCAAGCGGCTGCACGCGCGGCGGGACTACGACGAGGACATCCCGGTGAGCTGGCGCGAGACCGTGGTGATGTGGTGGTCCGGGATGCGCGGGGTGGCCTCCGTGGCACTGGTCCTGGCCATTCCGCTGGAGACGGACGAGGGGGCGCCCTTTCCCAACCGGGACGAGCTCATCTTCATCGCCTTCGGAGTGATCATGGCGACGCTCGTGCTGCAGGGACTGACGTTGCCGTGGCTGGTGCGGCGGCTGGGTGTGAAGGCCGATACGGACCGTGAGAAGGAGCTGGCGAAGGGGCTGGCGGAGCGCGCGGCACAGGCGGCCAAGCGGAGGCTTCGGGAGATCGAGGAGACCGAGGAACTGCCGGAGGAGCTGACCGAGCAGATGCTGCGGCGGGCGTTCGACATCGGGGTGCGGATCAGCCCCGAACTGGCGGAGGACGAGCGACGGGAGGCGCACCGGGAGCGGGCGCACCGGGTGAAGCGGGTGCGGCGGATTCAGCAGGAGATGCTGAGTGCGGCGCGGCATGAGGTGCTGGCGGCGCGCAGCGAGCCCGGGGCCGATCCGGAGGTCGTCGACCGGGTGCTGCGGCATCTCGACGTCCGTAGTCTGCGGTGATGTGCTCCCTCGTGCGGGGCTCGTTCGGCGACGGCGGCTGACGGGGCCTAGGGTCGTGGCTATGGCACGAAACGTAGTAATCAGTGGTGGGGGTACCGGAATTGGGCTCGCGGCGGCTCGGGTGTTCGCCGACGGCGGGGATCGGGTACTGCTGCTCGGGCGGCGGGCCGAGGTGCTGGAAAGGGCCGGTGTGCCCGGGGCGTTGACCTACGCGGCCGATCTCACCGAGCCGGAGGACGTACGCGGTGTCGCCTCGCTCGTGGAGCGGGAGTTCGGGGCCGTGGACGTGCTCGTGCACAGTGCCGGGGGAAACGGGCTGCTGGAGCCGGATGCCGGGATCGATGACCCGCTCGCGGGCGTCGCCCATACCTGGACCGTGAACTTCCGGCTCAACACCCTGACCGCAGTCCTCCTCACCGAGGCACTGAAGCCGCGGCTCGCCGAGCCCGGCGGGCGGGTGCTGTTCCTCAGCTCCATCGCCGCCTACCGGGGCTCCGGCAGCGGGGCGTACGCGGCGGCCAAGGCCGGTCTGCACCCCTACGCCCACGACCTCGCCCGCGAGCTGGGGCCGCGTGGCATCACCGTGAACGTGGTCGCGCCCGGCTACATCGAGGACACCGAGTTCTTCGGGGACACGATGGCCGAGGAGCGGCGGGCCCGGCTCATCGGCGAGACCTCGACCGGGCGGGCCGGAACCCCCGGGGACGTGGCCGAGACCCTGCACTGGCTCGCCTCCCCGGGCGCCGGGCACATCACCTCCCAGATCATCCAGGTCAACGGCGGCGCCGAGCGCGGTCACTGACGAGCACGACAGGGGGAGGGCCGCCCGTGCCACGGGCGGCCCTCCCCCTGTGCTCGTCAGCGCTCCGGAGGAGAGGAGCCGTTGCCGTGGTAGCGGCGCTGCTGGGCCGGGACCCGGTCCGGGGACGGGCGGTCTCCGTTGCGGGACGGCGGCAGTATCGCGTCCGCGGTGTTGACCCTGGGCAGGGCGTACGGGTGCTCGTCGGTCAGCCACCGGATCATCTGCTCGCGTACCGCGACCCGCACCGTCCAGATGTCGTCGGCGTCCTTCGCCGTCACCAGGGCGCGCACCTGCATGGTGCTCGGGGTGGTGTCCGTGACGGACAGGTCGTAGGCGCGGCCGTCCCAGGCCGGGCACTCGCGCAGGATGTCGCGGAGCTTGTCGCGCATCGCGTCCACCGGGGCCGTGTGGTCGACGTGCCAGAAGACGATGCCGGTCATCTGCGGCGTTCCGCGCGACCAGTTCTCGAACGGCTTGGACGTGAAGTACGACACCGGCATGGTGATCCGGCGTTCGTCCCAGGTGCGCACGGTCAGGAAGGTCAGCGTGATCTCCTCGACCGTGCCCCACTCGCCGTCCACCACCACGGTGTCCCCGATGCGCACCATGTCACCGAAGGCGATCTGGAACCCGGCGAACATGTTGCTCAGCGTGGACTGGGCGGCGACACCGGCGACGATGCCGAGGATGCCGGCCGAGGCCAGCAGCGAGGCACCGGCCGCCCGGAACGCCGGGAACGTCAGCAGCATGCTCGCCGCGGCCACCACGCCGACGATCGCGGACACCACCCGCATGATCAGCGTCACCTGGGTGCGCACCCGGCGGACCCTGGCCGGGTCGCGCTGGGCCCGGCCATGGGCGTACCGGCTGTAGGACGTCTCGACGATCGCCGACGCGATACGGATCACCAGCCAGGCGGCCGATCCGATCAGCACCAGCGTCAGCGCCTGGGCGATGCCCTCGCGACGGGCCTCCAGCAGCTGCGCCTCGTCGTACGACCCTCTCAGCAGGGCGGCGAAGAGCACGAGCTGGTAAGGGATGCGGCCGCGGCGCAGCAGGCCCCACAGCGGTGTCTCATGGTGACGATCGTCGGCCTTGCGCAGCAGGAAGTCGGTGGCCCAGCCGATCACCAGCGTGAGCACGACCGAGCCACCGACCACGATCAGCGGTCGTAGCAGGTTCTCCATGCCACCGAACCTAACCGGCTCCCAGGGGGCATGAACATGTGACTTCCGACGCCGGGTGGGTAGTGCCGCGAAGCCGGGTCGTCACACCGGGCTGGCACCATGGGCCTCATGAACATCATGCTCTTTCACTCGACCTTCGGGCTGCGGCCCGCGGTGCTCCAGGCCGCTGACCGGCTGCGCTCGGCCGGTCACGAGGTGTGGACGCCCGACCTTTTCGAGGGGCGTACGTTCGACGCGGTCGAGGACGGCATGGAGCACAAGGAGAAGATCGGCAAGGACGAGCTGCTGAAGCGGGCGGTGCTGGCCGCCGCGCCCTACTCGGAGCGCGGGCTCGTGTACGCGGGGTTCTCGCTCGGCGCCTCCATCGCGCAGACCCTCGCCCTCGGCGACGACAAGGCGCGCGGGCTGCTGCTCCTGCACGGCACGTCGGACATCGCGCCGGGCGTCACCGCGGACGAGCTGCCGGTCCAGCTGCACGTGGCGGAGCCGGACCCCTTCGAGACGGACGACTGGCTCAGCGCCTGGTACCTCCAGATCGGCCGGACCGGCGCCGACGTGGAGGTGTACCGGTACGCCGGGGCCGGTCACCTCTACACCGACCCCGACCTGCCGGACTACGACGAGGAGGCCGCCGAGGCCACCTGGCGGGTGGCGCTCGGCTTCCTCGAAACGCTTCAGACCGGGTCGTAGGTCCGCTCGACCTTCTGCGTGCCGCTGCGCGTGCGGTACGACCGGGCCCACGTGGCAGTCGCGTCGCGCTTCGTGCGGTCGGAGACGACGTAGTAGTCCATCTGCGCGCGCTCGGCCGTGATGTCCAGGACGCCGTAGCCGTGGCGGTCGGTGTCGACCCAGTGGACATGCCGGTTGGCAGCCCGGATGACGGGTGAGGCGACCGCGGAGACCGTGCCCTCGGGGACCCTGACGATGTCGTCGAGGTTGTCGGAGGTGACCGAGGTGACGACGAACTCCGTGGCGGCCGACGGCGAGAGCGGATAGGTGCCGGCGTCCACCGGCACGTCGTTGGCCCAGGCCATGTGGATGTCGCCGGTCAGGAACACCGTGTTGCGAATCGCGTTCGCGCGCAGGTGGGCGAGGAGTTCACGGCGGTCGTCGGTGTAGCCGTCCCACTGGTCGGTGTTGAGGGCGAGGCCCTCCTGCGGCAGGCCCAGCAGCTTGGCCAGCGGCTTCAGCAGGTCGGCGGAGAGCGAGCCGATGGCGAACGGCGAGATCATCACGGAGTTGCCGACCAGCCGCCAGGTCGTGTCGGACGCCTTCAGGCCCGACTTGAGCCAGTCGAGCTGGGCGCGGCCGGTGAGCGTGCGGTCCGGGTCGTCGACCTCGCCGTCGCCCACCTTGACCTGCTGCGAGCGGAAGGACCGCAGGTCCAGCAGTGAGAGGTCGGCCAGCTTGCCGAAGCGCAGCCGGCGGTAGGTGGTGCCCGCGATCGCCGGACGCACCGGCATCCACTCGAAGTAGGCCTGCTTCGCGGCTGCCTGGCGGGCGGACCAGGCGCCCTCCGCGCCCTCCGTGTGGTTCTCCGCTCCGCCCGACCAGGTGTCGTTGGCGAACTCGTGGTCGTCCCAGATCGCCACGACCGGCGCCGCCGCGTGCAGCGCCTGGAGGTCCGGGTCGGTCTTGTAGCGCGCGTGCCGGACGCGGTAGTCGGCGAGTGTGACGATCTCGTGGGCCGGGGCGTGCGGACGGACGACCTTGTCGCGGGTGCCGTACTCGCCGGTGCCGTACTCGTAGATGTAGTCGCCGAGGTGGAGCCAGGCGTCCAGGTCGCCGCGCGTCGCGAGATGACGGTACGCGGAGAAGTGGCCGGCCTCCCAGTTCGCGCAGGAGGCCACGCCGAAGCGCAGGTTGGTGACGGCAGCGTCGGCCGCCGGGGCGGTACGGGTGCGGGCGGCGGGGGAGTCGGTGCCCCCGGCGGAGAAGCGGAACCAGTAGTCGGTGGCCGGCTCCAGGCCGCGGATGTCGGCCTTCACGGTGTGGTCGGAGGCGGCCGTCGCGGTGGTGGAGCCCTTGGCGACGACGGTTGTGAACGCCTTGTCCCGGGCGACGACCCAGCTCACCTCGGTGTCCGGACCGAGTCCGGAGCCCGGTATGGCCTCCGGGACGGGGGTCACGCGAGTCCACAGCAGGACGCCGTCCGGCAGCGGGTCACCGGAGGCGACACCGTGCAGGAAGGCGGGGGCCTGGTCGACGGCCCGCGCGGGCAGGGTCGCCGCCAGCGGTCCGGCCAGGACAGCAGTCGCCGCCGCGGCCTTGACGACCGTACGGCGGCGAGGGGTGAGGGAGTTGAGGCCCTCTGACGTCTTCGATGATCTGTATCGACTGGTCACGAACGATCAGGTTACTGATCGGTACGCGCCGGAGCGGGCGAACTGGGAAAGTCCGCCCGCCCTCTGACATTCAGGCAGTGCTTCGCGTCGCGGTGCGCGGTCAGCCCTTGAGCGCGGTCTCGATGGCCGTGTTGAACTCGTCAACGGTCATCGGGGCGCTCTCGCGGTCGCTGCCGGTGACCTTCTTGCCGTCCATGAGCAGCGTCGGCGTGCCCTGGAAGCTGTACTTCTTCCCGTCGGTGTCGAACTTCTTGCTCATGACGAGCGCCCACTTGTCGTAGGTGCCGTCCTTCACGGCGGCCTGGAACTTCTTGTTGTTCTTCAGGCCGTCGACAGAGTTCGCCACGTCGATCAGGTAGTCGTCGTCCTTGAACTTGTCCTCGGTCTCGTTGGGGTGGTACTCCGTCGAGTACAGCGCGTTCTTGTACTTGAGGAAGGCCTCGGGGCTGACGTTCAGGGCGGCGCCCAGCGCGCTGAGGGCGTTCTTGGAGCCCACTCCCGGAACGTTCTTGTCGATGAACGTCGCGCCGACGAACTGGACCTTGTACTTGCCGTCTTCGACGTCCTTGTCGACGGTCGAGCCGACGGTCTGCTCGAACTGGGCGCAGGCCGGGCAGCGCGGGTCCTCGTACATGACGAGGGTCTTCTTGGCGCTGTCCTTGCCGATGACGACAGTGGTGCCGTCCTTGCCCGACGTGTTGGCCGGCTTGACGAGCTTGGCCTGCGCTGCGGCCTCCCA
Organism: Streptomyces sp. NRRL S-455; assembly: GCF_000717875.1. Classification (GTDB taxonomy): domain Bacteria; phylum Actinomycetota; class Actinomycetes; order Streptomycetales; family Streptomycetaceae; genus Streptomyces. Next base: position 54,016 of record NZ_JOCT01000031.1, on the reverse strand, counting down.
GCTGTCGGGCTTGTTGGCCTGGACGATCGCGTATCCCACACCGCCGGCCGCCGCCAGGACGCCGACGATCGAGAGGGCGACGATGATCTGCCGCTTGGCCTTCGCCCGCTTGGCCTCGCGCTCGCGCTCGGCGCGCAGCCGCTCGCGGGCCGCAGTCTTCGCCGCCTGGCTGTTCCGCTTGCTCATGGTGATGTTCTCCGTCGGGGACGCGCACACGTCGTGTGCGGAATACGTACAGGGGACTGCTCGTGCTCGAAGGGCCGTGCAGGACGGCGCGTGCCTCAGGCGAGGGCGGGCGAGCACGGCGGTCCACGCCGTCCCAGGGAGTACGCGAGGACCAGGTCACGGGCCGTGGACGTGAGGCCGGAGACGCGCGACGGCAGCGGGCGCCCCGCCGGGGCGCGCTCCACCGTCACCGCGGCGACCGCCAGCAGCAGCGGCCGGAACGTCGTGGCCGCCACCGCCCGCAGCAGCTGGGCCAGGGCCCGCTCGCCGCGGCGCAGCCACGCGGCGGCGGCGAGGCCCACGCCGATGTGCGCACCGAGCAGCAGCCAGGCGGTGGCCGGCTCGGCATGGGCGATCACCGCTGCGAGCCGCTCGGTGCCGGTGGCCCCGGCCATCCTGGCCAGGGGAGTGCCGACCTCGCCGCCCCCGCACAGCACGTCCAGACCGACCGACCGCAGCGGCCCGGCGACGGGGCCGCCCGCCCGGCCGTAACAGGCGTGCTGGCCCGTGGTGAACACCGTGTCGGCGGCCAGTTCCAGCGGGACCAGCAGGGCCGCGATCCGCCCGAAGGAGCGCTCGCGGCCCGCCAGGGCGTACGCGATCACGAACACGGCGGCGGCGACCGCGGCCACCGTGCCCATCGGCAGCGGAACCCGGGACAGCAGCACGTGCGACGCGGTGCTGACTGTCACGACCACCGCCGTGAACAGCGCCGCGCGTACGGCTCTGAGCTGGATTCCGGATATGTCCATAGCGAAAGGAGAGTCTGTCACGGGGACCTGTAAGGGACCCCTAAAGGATGCCTGTGAGGAAGGTAATGGCCAAAGCCCCCGGCTAGAGGCCCGGGATCCGGCCGTTGCGGAACAGATCCACGAAGGTCTGGTGGTCGGCACGCGCGCGTGCGCCGTAGCGGTGCGCGAAGTCGACCAGCAGGGGCGCGAAGCCGTCCTCGTCGGCAGCGATCGCCGCGTCGATGGCCCGCTCCGTGGAGAACGGCACCAGGGACTCCCCGGACTGGTCGTCCGCCGCCGAGTGCATCGTGGCCGTGGCCCGGCCGAGGTCGGCCACCACTTCGGCGATCTCCTCGGCGTCGTCGATGTCGCCCCAGTCGAGGTCCACCGCGTACGGCGAGATCTCGGCGACCAGCTGGCCCGCGCCGTCCAGCTCGGTCCAGCCCAGCCACGGGTCGGCGTGCGCCTGGAGGGCGCGCTGGGAGATGACCGTGCGGTGCCCCTCGTGCTGGAAGTAGTCGCGGATCGCCCGGTCCGTGATGTGCCGGGAGACCGCCGGGGTCTGGGCCTGCTTGATGTAGATCACGACGTCGTTCTCCAGGGCGTCGCTGTGACCTTCCAGCAGGATGTTGTACGACGGCAGCCCCGCCGAGCCGATGCCGATGCCGCGCCGGCCCACGACGTCCTTCACGCGGTAGGAGTCCGGGCGGGCCAGCGAGCTGTCCGGCAGCGTCTCCAGATAGCCGTCGAAGGCGGCCAGCACCTTGTAGCGCGTGGCCGCGTCCAGCTCCACCGAGCCGCCGCCCGGCGCGAAACGGCGCTCGAAGTCGCGGATCTCGGTCATCGACTCCAGCAGGCCGAAACGGGTCAGTGAACGGGCGTCACGCAGCGCGTCCAGCAGCGGTCCCTGCGCGGTGTCCAGCGTGAACGGCGGCACCTCGTCGCTCTTGGCGCCGGTGGCCAGGGCGTGGATCCGCTCGCGGTAGGCGATCGCGTAGATCCGCACCAGCTCGGTGATCTGCTCGTCGCTGAGCGCCTTCGCGTACCCGATGAGGGCGATGGACGCGGCGAAGCGCTTGAGGTCCCAGGTGAAGGGGCCGACGTACGCCTCGTCGAAGTCGTTGACGTTGAAGATCAGGCGGCCGTTGGCGTCCATGTAGGTGCCGAAGTTCTCCGCGTGCAGGTCGCCGTGGATCCAGACCCGGGACGTCCGCTCGTCGAGGTAGGGTCCGCCCCGCTCGGCGTCGTCCAGGTCGTGGTAGAAGAGGCACGCCGTCCCCCGGTAGAAGGCGAAGGCGGAGGCCGCCATCTTCCGGAACTTCACGCGGAACGCGGCCGGGTCGGCGGCCAGGAGCTCGCCGAAGGCGGTGTCGAAGACGGCGAGGATCTCCTCACCGCGGTGCTCGTCGTCGAGCTGCGGGAACGACATCGCTGGGTGCCTCCTGGTGCGTACGTCTGCGTCGGTTTCGGGGACGGCGGGTCCGCCCTCCGCACAACGTGCGGCGGTCCGCGGGAGTGCCCGCGACCCCCGCCTGAAGGTACGCGGGTCGGGCCCCCGGGTGTCACCGCCGAGGCATAGACTTCGACGCTGTCCCCCAGACTGTCCGCAGCCTGCCGGGCCCCATTCGTCGTATGTTTTCTCTGGAGGCCGCAGCCGTGTCAAAGACGCCGTTCACGCACCTGCACGTCCACACCCAGTACTCGCTGCTGGACGGTGCCGCGCGGCTGAAGGACATGTTCAACGCGTGCAATGAGATGGGCATGACGCACATCGCCATGTCCGACCACGGCAACCTCCACGGGGCGTACGACTTCTTCCACTCCGCGCAGAAGGCCGGGGTCACGCCGATCATCGGCATCGAGGCGTACGTGGCGCCCGAGTCCCGCCGCAACAAGCGCAAGATCCAGTGGGGCCAGCCGCACCAGAAGCGGGACGACGTCTCCGGTTCCGGTGGTTACACCCACAAGACGATGTGGGCCGTGAACAAGACCGGTCTGCACAACCTCTTCCGGCTGTCGTCGGACGCGTACGCCGAGGGCTGGCTGCAGAAGTGGCCCCGGATGGACAAGGAGACCATCGCCAAGTGGTCCGAGGGCATCGTCGCCTCCACCGGCTGCCCCTCCGGCGAGGTCCAGACCCGGCTCCGCCTCGGCCACTTCGACGAGGCCCTGAAGGCCGCCGCCGACTACCAGGACATCTTCGGCAAGGACCGCTACTTCCTGGAGCTGATGGACCACGGCATCGAGATCGAGCACCGGGTCCGTGACGGCCTGCTGGAGATCGCCAAGAAGCTCGGCATCCCCCCGCTGGTCACCAACGACTCGCACTACACCTACTCGCACGAGGCGAGCGCCCACGACGCCCTGCTGTGCATCCAGACCGGCAAGAACCTCTCCGACCCGGACCGCTTCAGGTTCGACGGCACCGGCTACTACCTGAAGTCCACGGACGAGATGTACGCCATCGACTCCTCGGACGCCTGGCAGGAGGGCTGCGCCAACACTCGGCTGATCGCCGAGATGGTCGACACCACGGGCATGTTCGAGAAGCGCGACCTGATGCCCAAGTTCGACATCCCGGAGGGGTACACGGAGGTCAGCTGGTTCCGCGAGGAGACCCTGCGCGGCATGCACCGCCGCTTCCCGGACGGCATCCCCGACGACCGCATGAAGCAGGTCGAGTACGAGATGGACACCATCATCTCGATGGGCTTCCCGGGCTACTTCCTCGTGGTCGCCGACTTCATCATGTGGGCCAAGAAGCAGGGCATCGCGGTCGGCCCCGGACGAGGCTCCGCGGCCGGCTCGATCGTCGCCTACGCCCTCGGCATCACCGACCTCGACCCCATCCCGCACGGCCTGATCTTCGAGCGGTTCCTCAACCCCGAGCGCATCTCCATGCCCGATGTCGACATCGACTTCGACGAGCGCCGGCGCGTCGAGGTGATCCGCTACGTGACCGAGAAGTACGGCGCCGACAAGGTCGCCATGATCGGCACGTACGGCACCATCAAGGCCAAGAACGCGATCAAGGACTCCGCGCGCGTGCTGGGCTACCCGTACGCGATGGGTGACCGCCTCACCAAGGCCATGCCCGCCGACGTCCTCGGCAAGGGCATCAACCTGGACGGCATCACCAACCCCGAGCACCCCCGGTACTCGGAGGCGGGCGAGATCCGGGCGATGTACGAGAACGAGCCGGACGTGAAGAAGGTCATCGACACCGCCAAGGGCGTCGAGGGCCTGGTCCGGCAGATGGGCGTGCACGCCGCCGGCGTGATCATGTCCAGTGAGACGATCACCGACCACGTGCCGGTCTGGGTCAGGCACACCGACGGCGTGACCATCACGCAGTGGGACTACCCGAGCTGTGAGTCGCTCGGCCTGCTGAAGATGGACTTCCTGGGCCTGCGCAACCTGACGATCATGGACGACGCCGTCAAGATGGTGAAGTCCAACAAGGGGATCGACGTCGATCTCCTGAGCCTCCCGCTCGACGACCCCACGACCTTCGAACTGCTCCAGCGCGGCGACACCCTCGGCGTCTTCCAGTTCGACGGCGGGCCCATGCGCTCCCTGCTCCGGCTGATGAAGCCGGACAACTTCGAAGACATCTCCGCCGTGTCGGCCCTGTACCGCCCGGGCCCCATGGGCATGAACTCCCACACCAACTACGCGCTGCGCAAGAACGGCCAGCAGGAGATCACGCCCATCCACCCCGAGCTGGAGGAACCGCTCAAGGAGGTCCTGGACGTCACCTACGGCCTGATCGTCTACCAGGAGCAGGTGCAGAAGGCCGCCCAGATCATCGCCGGCTACTCGCTCGGCGAGGCCGACATCCTCCGCCGCGTGATGGGCAAGAAGAAGCCCGAGGAACTGGCGAAGAACTTCGTCCTCTTCCAGGAGGGCGCCCGCAAGAAGGGCTACAGCGACGAGGCCATCCAGGCGCTCTGGGACGTGCTGGTCCCCTTCGCCGGCTACGCGTTCAACAAGGCCCACTCCGCCGCGTACGGACTCGTCTCGTACTGGACGGCGTACCTCAAGGCGAACCACCCCGCCGAGTACATGGCCGCGCTGCTGACGTCCGTGAAGGACGACAAGGACAAGTCGGCCGTCTACCTCAACGAGTGCCGCCGCATGGGCATCAAGGTGCTCCCACCGGACGTCAACGAGTCGATGTCCAACTTCGCCGCCCAGGGCGACGACGTGATCCTCTTCGGCCTCTCCGCCGTCCGCAACGTCGGTACGAACGTCGTCGAGTCGATCATCAGGTGCCGCAAGGCCAAGGGGAAGTACGTCTCCTTCCCGGACTACCTGGACAAGGTGGAGGCGGTGGTCTGCAACAAGCGCACCACCGAATCGCTGATCAAGGCCGGGGCCTTCGACGCCATGGGCCACACCCGCAAGGGCCTGACCGCGCAGTACGAGCCGATGATCGACAACGTGGTCGCGGTCAAGCGCAAGGAGGCCGAGGGCCAGTTCGACCTCTTCGGCGGCATGGGCGAGGAGGAGAGCAGCGAGCCCGGCTTCGGCCTCGACGTGCAGTTCACCGACGAGGAGTGGGACAAGACCTATCTGCTCGCCCAGGAGCGGGAGATGCTCGGTCTGTACGTCTCCGACCACCCTCTGTTCGGCCTTGAGCACATCCTGTCCGACAAGGCCGACGCCGGTATCTCCCAGCTGACCGGTGGTGACTATTCCGACGGATCCGTGGTGACCATCGGCGGCATCATCTCGGGCCTGCAGCGCAAGATGACCAAGCAGGGCAACGCCTGGGCCATCGCCACCGTCGAGGACCTCGCGGGCTCGATCGAGTGCATGTTCTTCCCCGCGACCTACCAGCTCGTCTCGACCCAACTCGTCGAGGACGCCGTGGTGTTCGTCAAGGGCCGGCTCGACAAGCGCGAGGACGTGCCGCGGCTCGTCGCGATGGAACTGATGGTGCCCGACCTGTCCAACGCGGGCACCAACGCGCCGGTGATCCTCACCATCCCGGCCACCCGGGTCACCCCGCCGCTGGTCAGCCGCCTCGGCGAGGTCCTCAGCCACCACAAGGGTGACAGTGAGGTCCGCATCAAGCTCCAGGGGCCGACCAAGACGACCGTGCTGCGCCTCGACCGGCACCGCGTGAAGCCGGACCCGGCGCTCTTCGGCGACCTGAAGGTGCTGCTGGGGCCGTCCTGCCTGGCGGGCTGAACAGGCCCTAGAGGGCACTCGATGCGTGTGAGGGGCGTACCCGGTACCGGGTACGCCCCTCACGTGTGTCCGGGTACCAACGACCCGTCACGCGGACGTCAGTTGTGGCCGAAGCTGCGCTTCCGCTTGCGCGACGCCACGTCGCCGGGGGTCATCTCCGCCTCCGGCTGTGGCTCCGCCTCGGCCGCGGGGCGGCGGTCCGCCCGCTGGCCACGCTCGGTGGGACGCTGCTGCTTACGGTCACGGTTCTTGTTCTTGGCCATGGTGATGCCTCCTGTGGGGGATCTAGGGGCCAGGGCCGGGACCAGATTCACACAGGCCGACAACGATCGCATGTCGGACAATTACCGTGCGTGACAGGGCTGGTCGCGGCGGGATCCTCCGAAACGCCACGCCGAAGATCGAGTTCCGGCCGTTAACCTCCGCGGCGTCGGGCAGACTCGAAGCAAGCCCGAAGCAAACCTCCTGGGAAGAGGGTGAGTCGCGTGGACCGCTGCATCGTCCTGGTGGACGCCGGGTATCTGCTGGGAGCCGCGGCGAGTCTCCTCGCCGGGGAGCCCTCACGGTCCCGTATCACCGTCGACCACACCGCCCTCATCCAGGGCCTGCGCGAACGCGCCGAGTCCGACACCCAGCAGCCGCTGCTGCGGATCTACTGGTTCGACGGCGCCCCCGACCGCGTTCCGCAACCCGAGCACCGCAGGCTGCGCGTGATGCCCCGGGTCACGGTCCGGCTCGGCGCGCTGACCCGCAGCGACGGCCGCTGGGCGCAGAAGGGCGTGGACGCGGCGATGCACGCCGAGCTCACCGAACTGGCCCGCAACCGCGCCTGCTCCGACATCGTCCTGGTCACCGGCGACGGCGACCTGCTGCCCGGCATGATGGCCGCCAAGGAGCACGGCGTCGCCGTCCACCTGTGGGCCGTCCAGGCCGCCGACGGCGACTACAACCAGTCCGAGGACCTGGTCGCCGAGGCCGACGAGCGGCGCGTCCTGGACCGGGCGTGGATCACCAAGGCCGTCCGCGCCAGGGAGTACTCCGGCGTGTGCGCCCCCCAGTCCGCATCCCGGCCGGAGATCGCCGCGATCCTCTCCGCCCCCCTGCCCGACTCCGCCCTCGCTGCCGCGGCCGAACGACCCGCCCCGCAGCCCCCGCACCCGGCGGCCGGTCCCGGGCAGAACGGCACCGAGGAGCGGGTGCCCGCCCCCAAAGGGGTCCCGACGCCCAAAGACCTGGCCGCCCTGCGTGCCCCCGGCGCCCAGCCCGCCCAGCACCCCGCCTCCGCAACCCTCCGCTGGTCCTCCGACAAGGGCTGGGTCGACCGGCCCGCAGCCGAGCCTCCCGAGGCCGCCTCGATGCCGACGCTCGCCCAGCTGACCACGGCCGAGCAGCGGTGGGCCGACCGCGAGGAGGACATCACCACGGTCGGCGGCGACCCCTTCGAGGTGGGGCAGGTCTTCGCCCGGCGCTGGGTGGAGCGCCTCGGCGACCAGAGCCACCTGCAGAAACTGTCCGGGATGTACCCGCGCATCCCGCACCGTGTCGACGGGGAGCTGCTGCGCTATGCCGCCCGCTTCGGCCTGCTCGCCCACAAGGACGACCAGATCGACGAGCGGGACCGTTACGCCATCCGGGCCGGTTTCTGGAAGGAGATCGGCGTGCGCACGGGCGTGGAGCACGCACCCGTCGGCGACTGAGGACTTCGCCTGCGGATTTCCCGCCCAGGACCGACCCGGGAGCGGACCAGGGCGCCCGACCCCGTAGTCTCGTCCCTTGTGAGTACGCGCGCGGCACAGGCATTTCGGCACGATGGTGACGTCGTGTGCGCGGTGCGCGGGCTGACCAAGACCTATCCGGCGGTCCGGGGCCGGCGCGGCGCGCCCGGCACACCCGAGGTCCGTGCCACGGACGACGTACGGCTGGACATCCGCCGCGGTGAGATCTTCGGCCTGCTCGGACCGAACGGCGCCGGCAAGTCCACCCTCGTACGGCAGCTCACCGGACTCATGCGGCCCGACAGCGGCAGCGTGGAGATCCTCGGGCACGACATCGTGCGCCATCCCGAGCGGGCCGCGCGGATCCTCGCCTACCTCGGTCAGGAGTCGACCGCCCTCGACGAGCTGACCGTGTCGCTCGCCGCCGAGACCACCGGGCGGCTGCGCGGCCTGGACGTGCGGCAGGCGCGGGCCGAGCGCGACGAGGTACTCGACGAACTGGGGCTCGGGGCGCTCGCCGGGCGGCCGCTGAAGAAGCTCTCCGGGGGCCAGCGGCGCCTGGCGTGCTTCGCCGCGGCGCTGGTGGGGGAGCGGCCGCTGCTGGTGCTGGACGAGCCGACCACCGGTATGGACCCGGTGGCGCGGCGGGCCGTGTGGTCGGCGGTCGACCGGCGCCGGGCCGAGCGCGGGACGACCGTGCTGCTCGTCACCCACAACGTCATCGAGGCCGAGACCGTGCTGGACCGGGTGGCCGTCCTCGACCGGGGGCGGGTGATCGCCTGCGACACGCCCGGCGGGCTCAAGGAGCAGGTCGCCGGTGAGGTGCGGGTGGACCTGGTGTGGCGGGACGCGGCGCCGCTGCACGTCCCCGAAGTGGCCGCGCTGCGGGACCGCGTCGTGGAATCGGGCCGGCGCTGGACACTCCGACTGGGGCCCGAGGAGGCCCGGGCGGTCGTCGCGACCGTCACCGGAGGGGCCGCCTTCGCCGCCCTGGACGACTTCACGCTGGCCACGCCGAGCCTGGAGGACGTGTACCTGGCCCTGGGCGGTGCCGTGCGGCAGGGGCTGGTGAAGGCGTGAGAAGCCCCCTGAGTACGTGGGCCCCCGCGTACGTACCGACTGCCGCAGTGGACCCGACGAAGGGGAGCAGCACGACGTGAGTGTCGTACCCGCCGATGTCCTGCCGGGCAGTGCCCTGGCCGCTGAGGAGCCCGCCGCGACCGCGGCCGAACTCGGACCTCGCGCGCGGCTGTGGCCGTCGCTCGCGGCCGTGTACCGGGCGCAGCTGTCCCGCGCGCGGGTGGCGCGGATCCCGCTGCTGTTCGTGGCGACGTTCCAGTCGATCGGGATCATGGTCCTGATGCGCGGCGTGGTGGACGACGGGGCGGAGGCGCAGGCGGTCGTCGCCGGGTCGTCGGTCCTGGTGGTCGCCTTCGTCGCGCTGAACCTCCTCGCCCAGTACTTCGGGCAGCTCCGGGCCAGCGGCGGACTCGACCACTACGCGACGCTGCCGGTGCCCCCCGCGGCGGTGGTGCTGGGCGCGGCGGGTGCCTACGCCTCGTTCACCGTGCCGGGGACCGTCGTGACGGCGGTGTTCGGCTGTGTGCTGTTCGGGCTTCCGCTGGCTCATCTCTGGATTCTCGTGGCGGTGATCCCGCTCGCGGGTGCCGCGCTCGCCGGGCTGGGGGCGGCGCTGGGGCTCCTCGCGCCCCGGCCGGAGCTGGCCACACTCCTCGGCCAGCTGGGCATGTCCGCGGCGCTGCTGCTGGGTGTGCTGCCGGCGGACCGGATGCCGGAGGCCGTGCGCTTCGCGCGGGATCTGCTGCCGTCGACGTACGGCGTCGAGGCTTTCGCCCGTACGTTCGGGCCGAATCCCGACTGGGCCTTCGTCCTCGGCGACCTCGCCGTGTGCGGGGTCGTGGGCGTGGTCTCGCTGGCCGTGGCGACCTGGGCGTACCGCCGGGCGGCCGTCCGGTGAGCGGGGAGGGATCGTCCGGTGACGCGGAGCACAGGCGGGCCTGGCACGATGTCAGGGTGACCGCACCACTGACTCCGCCACCGCATGGACGTTCCGCACAGTCTTCGTGGCAGCCGCCGGACGCCGGGGCAAAGGCGTACGGGCCCCAGGCCCAGGGGGCTCAGGCTCCCGGGTCCCAGCATGCCGAGTACGCCGGGCACGGCTGGTACGGACAGGACGGGCCCGGGATGAAGACGGAAGTGCGGGAGGCCGCCGTGATCTCGGTGGCCGTGGCGCTCGGCGGGGTGCTGCTCGGGGTGCTGTGGTGGTGGCTCGCACCGCACGTGCCGCTGGTCGGTGACGTGGTGGAGGGCAAATGGGTCGTCTACCTCAAGGACACCGAGGGCGAGCAGGCCGTCGGGGTCGACGGGACGTTCACGTTGCTCGCGCTGGGATTCGGCGTCGTCAGCGCTCTGGTCGTGTTCCTGCTGCGGCGGCGCGGGGGTGTGCCGCTGGTGGTGGGGCTGGTCGTCGGGGGGCTGCTCGGGTCGTTGCTGGCCTGGCGGGCCGGGGTGTGGCTCGGGCCCGCGGAGGACGTGGTCGCCCGGGCGCGTGAGGTGGGGCGTGGGGTGACGTTCTCCGCGCCGTTGCGGCTGGGGGCGAAGGGGGCGTTGCTGGCCTGGCCGGTTGCCGCGTTGGTGGTGCATCTCGGGCTTGCGGCGTTGTTCGGGCCTCGGGATCCGGAGCCGGAGTACGGGGACGAGGCGTATCAGGGACCGGCCGTTTCGTAGGTGCTCGGCGTTGGTGTCCTGCTCAGGGCGTTGCGCGACCCGGCGCTACGGGGTGCCGCCTGCGCCCACCCGTGCCGCCCCAGCGGCACGACTGCCCGCAGGCTAGGTGCGCCCGATAGGAGCGAGTACCGCCTCCGTCAGTTTCGCCAGGTCCTCCGGGGACAGCTCCACCTCCAAGCCCCGCCTTCCCGCCGAGACGCAGATGGTCGGGTGGGAGGACGCCGAGGCGTCGAGGACCGTCGGGAGTCTCTTGCGCTGGCCCAGGGGGGAGATGCCGCCCCGGACGTAACCCGTCGTGCGTTCCGCCAGGGTCGGGTCGGCCATCGTCGCGCGTTTGCCGCCGACCGCCGCTGCCAGGGCCTTCAGGTCGAGTTGGCCCGCGACCGGGACCACCGCGACCGTCAGCGCGCCGTCGACGTCGGCGACCAGGGTCTTGAAGACGCGGTCCGGTGAGACGCCCATCGCCTCGGCCGCCTCCTCGCCGTAGGAGGGGTGGGCGGGGTCGTGGTCGTAGGAGTGGACCGTGAACTCCACGCCCGCCGCCGTGAGGGCGACGGTCGCGGGCGTGCCGCCCTGCTGCTGCTTCTTCGACTTCTTCGCCATCCGGGTCCGCTTCAGTTGAGGCTCGTCGGGCCGCGCGTCAGGTCCGACGACGGCAACGACGGCAGACTACGGATGATGGCGGTCTCGGAGCGAAGGAGTTTCAGCTCGTCGCGCAGGCGGGAGGCCGTGTCGGGGGCCTGGAGCAGGCGTTGCTTGGTCGGAGTGTCCAGCATCATCGCCGCGGCCACCAGGTAGGAGACCACGCCCGGCTCGTCGGGCAGCTCGGCGCCGGTAGTGAGGGACCGTTCCCGCGCGCCCGCCAGCCGCTTCTGGTACTGGCGGAAGGAGCGCAGCACCCCCTCGGCCAACGGCGCCGCCTCGTCGCCGGGTTCCTCCTCCAGCGTCTCCAGCTCGGCCGTCAGGAAGGGGCCTGACGCATCGACCGACAGCAGCTTCACCCGGGTGGTGCCGGTCGCCAGCACCTCGAAGGAGCCGTCGGGACGCTCCCGGATCGTCGCCGCGTCGGCCACACAGCCGATCTTGTGGAACGACGTGGCCGGGTCCGTGCCGAAACCGGCCGCGGGCCCCCGCTCCGGCACGGCCGTCGGGTCGGGCATGCCGGGCGCGCTCGGGGCCACCTCGTGGCCGTCGCGGATCGCCACGACGGCGAACCGGCGCGGCTCGTCCTCCGGCGTCTTCAACAGCTCGCGCATCATGGCGCGATACCGCTCCTCGAAGACGTTGAGCGGGAGCACGAGCCCCGGGAACAGCACGGAGTTCAGGGGAAAGAGGGGGAGCCGGACGGTGGTCACGACGCAAAAGCCTAATGGTCGCCCGGGCGGACTCGTCCGCCCCGTTCACTCCGTGGATGTTCCGGGGGCCGGCCGGCCGCTCCCACCCGGATGTCGTCACGGATCCGCAGGAAGTGGCCGAGCGGATCGTCCGACACCCGGTCCCAGGGAAACGAGGTGGCGTACGGCCCGTTCAGGCGCAGCTGTTCCTGGGCGTCCGCCCAGCGCTCCAGGCACACCAGGACGAAGATGAGCAGGTTCCGCATCCGGGCGGGCCAGGGGTCGGCCGCCGGCAGTCGCGGGGACAGCGCGATCGCCCGGTCGACGGCCGCGTCCAGCCGCTCGCGTGGCACCTCGGGCCCGCAGCCGTCGGTGAGGTAGCCGAAGGCCGCCCGCAGCGGGAGGGCCTGGACGAGGGCGTCCGCGGGCGCGTCCTGCGCGGCCCGGTCGGCGAAGTCGAAGCACTCGTGGTGCGAGCCGTGCCAGGAGGAGGCCAGGTAGCGCAGGGCCGCCACGTGGCAGCCGTAGTGGTGCGGGGCGCGGCGTACGGCCGCCGCCCAGAGCTCCTCGAAGTATTTGTGCCCGGCCTGCGCGCCGCGGGCGTGGTCGAGCGCGAGCCGCCACGGCACCGGGTCCCGCCGGTCGCCCCGGGCCGCCGCCGTGAGCAGCGGGCTCACTTCGCGCAGTGCCTCGGCCCGGGCCGGTGACCGCCAGGCGCCGTCCACCGCGAGCTGGGCCCCGACCAGCAGCGCGTCCGGATCCTTCGGAGCGGTGGCGAGCCAGGCGTCCAGCCACTCGGGACGCGAGCGTGCGAAGGCGGCCAGCCGGGTCACGTACCGGTCGCGCCGTTCCCACTCGGCGGCCGCGCGCGTGGCGTGGAGCAGCCCGGCGGCCGGTCCGTGGTCACCGCGGGCGGCGGCGACCAGCGCCGGGCTCAGCCGCGCGTCAGGCGCGTCGAGCATCACCTCGTCGTCGGCGCACGGGCCGCCGACGAGGTGGGGGGAGGTCCTGGTCATCCGGCCGGCGCGGATGAAGGGCAGCTGCAGAGCCATGGTGCCGACCATTGAAAGTCCGCTGGTCATGGCGGCGCCAGTACGTTCATGGAACTCGCGGAAAGTTGTACGCCGCGTGGTCAAGAGAAGGTAAAGGCGTGACAGTTCAACAACCCTGGTCACACAGGCATCACGGACATCACGGCGGCCCCGGAGCGGTCCGATGTCGTCAGTTGCGGCGAAGCAGCCGGGTCGCTCCCGCCGCCACCGTCGTCGCCAGGATCCAGCCCAGCAGGATCATCGCGGTCGCCAGCCACTGCCAGCCGCCGCGCAGCTGCCAGAAGCCCACCTGTCCCAGGTCGATGACCGGCAGCAGCAGATCGAGGGTGAACAGCGCGGGGTTCCACTCCGGATGCTCGCCCCGCTTCAGCGGCGGATGGCCGGCCTGCGCGAAGGCGAGCGAACCCGCCGCCCACAGCACCGCCATCCACACCGCGGCCCGGCCCGGCCGGTACCCGTAGGCCACCGTCCAGTCCTGGACGTAGCCCCACAGCTTGGCGGCCGGCGGAAGGCTCTCCCGGTGCCGGCGCTGCTTCGCGAGCAGCACCTCACGGGCGTCCTCGTCCTCCCCGCCGGCCCGCAGCACGGCCGCGAGCCGCTCGTACGGCTCCGGGTTGTACTCGGCGGTCGCCGCCGCCACCCAGTCCAGCCGCTCCGCCAGCGAGAACGGCCCGCGCGGCACGAGGTTCTCGTAGAAGAAGCCGCCCATGTGCAACCGCCCCGGGCCGGGCCAGGCGTCCGCCCGGTCCATCAGATTGATGATCTTCGCCCCCGACAGCACCACCCGCCCGCGCGCCGGCTGTTCCCCGAGGAACCGCAGCTCCGGCGTCTGCATCCGGCGCAGCGACAGCTCCTGGTCGTCCGTGAGGGTGAACCGGGCCCGCTCGAAGTCGACCGCGTCGCCGAAGCGCCCGTCGTCCAGCCGGATCCCGCCCTCGCACTCGAAGCGCTGGATGCGCGTCCCCTGCGCCGGGGTCATGCCGCTCATCGCCTGGGCGCCGACGCCCGCCGGAGTCAGATACAGGCTGCGCTCGACGGTCAGCTGCGGAGCGTTCAGCGCGAGCCGCGCGTAGGGGTTGGCCAGCCGGGCGCCGCGCAGGCTCAGCGACACGCCGATCGTGGCGGCGCGCAGGCTCAGCTCGCCGTGCGATTCCAGCAGCTCCGCCTGTAAGTCCTGGCCGACGGTCAGGCCGTCCGCGGCGACCGACCGGCCGCTGCGGTCCCGGTGCACGACCGCCTGGTTCAGCATCAGGTCCGTGCCGATCTGCGCGTCCGTGAGCCGGATGCCGCGGTGGAAGCGGCAGCGCGGCAGATGCAGATCGCCCTCCGTCTGCACCCGCGCCGCCTCCAGCCGCGGCACCGAGCAGTCCACCATCCGCAGGGTGGTGAAGCGGGCCTCCGGCAGCAGCACGTCCTGCTCGAAACGGCACTGGCGCATCTCGGTGTACGGCACCACCGTGCCGCCCGCGAGATCCAGCGAGCCGCTGACCCGCAGGCCGGCCAGCTTCAGAGAGGACACCCGTCCGGCCAGGGCGGGCGGGCCGTCGAGCAGCAGCCAGCAGACGATCCGGGCCCGTACGGTCCGGTCCTCGCCCCACGGGTGCCCGCCGTGCGGATCGTCGACCACCGGGTCGCCGCTGCTCAGGTCGTACACGCTGCCGTTGCGGAAGGCCTGCCACATGCCGGCCTCGGCCGCGGTCAGGTCCTCGGGCACTTCCCCGGCCCCCAGGCCGGCCCCCTCGGTCACGTCTCTTCCTTCCTCCTCAGGTACTCGCGGGTCACGTCCCTCCTACAGCAGTTCATGCCCGCTGGGTGACGGGCCGAACGCGAAACGTGAAGGGGATCTTCCGCGCTTCGGCGGTGTGCTGTATCAGCCATTGATACGTGCGGACGGCGCGACATTCGGGTCTGAGAGAATTGAGCACGTGATCTCCCGAATCGATCTGCGCGGCGACGCCCTGCCCGAGGGCCCCGCCCTGCGTGACCTGCTGCCCCGAGCCGAATTCGACGTAGCGGCCGCCCTGGAGAAGGTGCGTCCGATCTGCGAGGACGTGCATCATCGGGGCGACGCGGCGCTGATCGACTTCGCCGAGCGGTTCGACGGCGTCAGGCTTGATCAGGTGCGGGTGCCTGCCGCCGCGCTCACCCGCGCCCTGGAGGAGCTCGACCCGGCCGTGCGCGCGGCCCTGGAGGAGTCCATCCGGCGTGCCCGGACCGTCCACCGCGAGCAGCGCCGGAGCACGCACACCACCCAGGTCGTGCCCGGTGGCTCCGTGACCGAGAAGTGGGTTCCGGTCGAGCGGGTCGGGCTCTACGCACCGGGCGGCCGGTCGGTGTACCCGTCCTCCGTGATCATGAACGTGGTGCCCGCGCAGGAGGCCGGCGTCGAGTCCATCGCGCTCGCCTCGCCCGCCCAGGACGAATTCGGCGGCCTGCCGCACCCCACGATCCTCGCCGCCTGCGCGCTGCTCGGCGTCGACGAGGTGTACGCGGCCGGAGGCGCCACGGCCGTCGCGATGTTCGCCTACGGCACCGAGTCCTGCGCGCCCGCCAACATGGTCACCGGCCCCGGCAACATCTGGGTGGCCGCCGCCAAGCGCTACTTCACCGGCAGGATCGGCATCGACACCGAGGCCGGCCCGACCGAGATCGCGATCCTCGCCGACGACACGGCCGACCCGGTGCACGTCGCCTCCGACCTGATCAGCCAGGCCGAGCACGACCCGCTGGCCGCCGCCGTCCTGGTCACCGACTCCGCCGACCTCGCGGACGCCGTCGAGAAGGAGCTGGAGCCGCAGGTCGCGGCCACCAAGCACGTCGACGACCGGATCGTCCCGGCGCTGTCCGGCAAGCAGTCCGCGATCGTGCTGGTCGACGGCATCGACGAGGGCCTCAGGGTGGTCGACGCGTACGGCGCCGAGCACCTGGAGATCCAGACGGCGGACGCCGCGGCCGTGGCCGACCGGGTCCGCAACGCCGGCGCGATCTTCATCGGCCCCTGGGCACCGGTCTCCCTCGGCGACTACGCGGCCGGCTCCAACCACGTCCTGCCCACCGGCGGCTGCGCCTGCCACTCCTCCGGCCTGTCGGTCCAGTCCTTCCTGCGCGGCATCCACATCGTCGACTACACGAAGGACGCGCTGGCCGACGTCGCGCACCACGTGGTGACGCTGGCCGAGGCGGAGGACCTGCCGGCACACGGCGCGGCGATCAAGGCGAGGTTCGACTGGAAGGTTCCCCAGGGCAAGTGACAGGCATCGACGATCTCCCCGTACGGGACGAGCTGCGCGGCAAGTCCCCCTACGGCGCGCCCCAGCTGGACGTCCCCGTACGGCTGAACACCAACGAGAACCCCTACCCGCTGCCCGAGCCCCTCGTCGAGCGCATCGCCGAGCGGGTCCGTGAGGCCGCCCGGAACCTCAACCGCTACCCGGACCGGGACGCGGTCGAGCTGCGCACGCGGCTGGCCGAGTACCTCACCGACACCTCCGGCTACCAGGTCGGCCTCGCCAACGTCTGGGCGGCCAACGGCTCCAACGAGGTCATCCAGCAGCTGCTGCAGACCTTCGGCGGGCCGGGCCGCACCGCGATCGGCTTCGAACCGTCGTACTCGATGCACGGGCTCATCGCGCGCGGCACCGGCACGGGCTGGATCTCCGGCCCCCGGGGCGACGACTTCACGATCGACCTCGCCGCCGCCGAGCAGGCCATCGCCGAGAACCAGCCGGACGTCGTCTTCGTCACCACCCCCAACAACCCCACCGGCAACGCGGTCCCGCCCGAGACCGTCCTCGCGCTGTACGAGGCCGCCCAGGCGGCCAAGCCGTCGATGGTCGTGGTCGACGAGGCGTACATCGAGTTCAGCCACGGCGACTCGCTGCTGCCGCTGCTTCAGGGACGCCCGAACCTCGTCATCTCCCGCACCATGTCGAAGGCGTTCGGCGCGGCGGGCCTGCGCCTCGGCTACCTCGCCGCGCACCCGGCCGTCGTCGACGCCGTCCAGCTCGTCCGGCTGCCCTACCACCTGTCGGCCGTCACCCAGGCGACCGCCCTGGCCGCCCTGGAGCACACCGACACGCTGCTGGGCTACGTCGAGCAGCTCAAGGCCGAGCGGGACCGCCTGGTCACCGAACTGCGCGCGACCGGCTACGAGGTCGTCGAGTCCGACGCCAACTTCGTGCAGTTCGGCAGGTTCGAGGACGCGCACACGGCCTGGCGGAAGATCCTCGACCAGGGCGTTCTGGTCCGCGACAACGGCATCCCCGGATGGCTGCGGGTGTCCGCCGGAACCCCCGAAGAGAACGACGCGTTCCTGGACGCGGTACGTGCACTGAAGAAGGAGCAGAGTTCATGAGCCGCACCGGACGCGTGGAGCGGACGACCAAGGAGACCACGGTCCTCGTCGAGATCGACCTCGACGGCACCGGCAAGACGGAGATCTCCACCGGCGTCGGCTTCTACGACCACATGCTCGACCAGCTCGGCCGGCACGGTCTGTTCGACCTGACCGTGAAGACCGAGGGCGACCTGCACATCGACTCGCACCACACCATCGAGGACACCGCCCTCGCCCTCGGCGCCGCCTTCAAGCAGGCCCTCGGCGACAAGGTCGGCATCTACCGCTTCGGCAACTGCACGGTCCCGCTGGACGAGTCCCTCGCCCAGGTCACCGTCGACCTGTCCGGCCGCCCCTACCTCGTGCACACCGAGCCCGAGAAGATGGCGCCGATGATCGGCGAGTACGACACCACCATGACGCGGCACATCCTGGAGTCCTTCGTGGCCCAGGCCCAGATCGCGCTGCACGTGCACGTGCCCTACGGGCGCAACGCCCACCACATCGTGGAGTGCCAGTTCAAGGCCCTGGCCCGGGCGCTGCGTTATGCGTCCGAGCGCGACCCGCGCGCGGCCGGCATCCTCCCGTCCACGAAGGGCGCCCTGTGAACGGCATCTCGACCCTGCTGATCGTCGTCGGCCTGTTCCTGGTCGGCGGGATCTACTCCTTCGTCAAGCAGAAGATGCCCAAGGGCCTGATCGTGCTGCTGTCGATCGGTGCCGCGATGTGCCTGACGGCAGGTGTCCTCAGGCTGGAGGTGTGGAATTGAGCGCCCCCCGGAAGACGCAGAACAAGCAGAAGAAGGTAGTCGTCTTCGACTACGGCTTCGGTAACGTCCGCTCCGCCGAGCGTGCCCTCGCCCGCGCGGGAGCCGACGTCGAGATCACGCGTGACTACGACAAGGCCATGAACGCCGACGGCCTGCTCGTGCCGGGCGTCGGCGCCTTCGCCTCCTGCATGACCGGTCTGCGCGAGGCGCGCGGCGACTGGATCGTCGACCGCCGGCTCTCCGGCGGCCGCCCGGTCATGGGCATCTGCGTCGGCATGCAGATCCTCTTCGCGCGCGGCATCGAGCACGGCGTGGAGAGCGAGGGCCTCGACGAGTGGCCCGGCTCCGTCGAGCCGCTCCAGGCCGAGGTCGTGCCCCACATGGGCTGGAACACCGTGGAGGCGGCGCCCGGCTCGCAGCTCTTCGCCGGCCTGGACGCGGACGCCCGCTTCTACTTCGTGCACTCCTACGCTGTCCACGACTGGTCGCTGGAGACCCACAACCCGGCGATCGAGGCCCCCAAGGTCACCTGGTCCACACACGGCAAGCCGTTCGTCGCGGCCGTCGAGAACGGCGCCCTGTGGGCCACCCAGTTCCACCCCGAGAAGTCCGGCGACGCCGGAGCCCAGCTCCTCACCAACTGGATCGGAACACTGTGAGCAAGCTCGAACTCCTCCCCGCCGTCGACGTCCGTGACGGCCAGGCCGTCCGCCTGGTGCACGGCGAGTCCGGCACGGAGACCTCCTACGGCTCCCCACTGGAGGCCGCCCTCGCCTGGCAGCGCTCCGGCGCCGAGTGGCTGCACCTGGTCGACCTGGACGCCGCGTTCGGCACCGGGAACAACCGCGAGCTGATCGCCGAGGTCGCGGGGGCGATGGACATCAAGGTGGAGCTGTCC
This sequence comes from Streptomyces sp. NRRL S-455, assembly GCF_000717875.1. Lineage (GTDB taxonomy): Bacteria > Actinomycetota > Actinomycetes > Streptomycetales > Streptomycetaceae > Streptomyces. Next base: position 35,012 of record NZ_JOCT01000031.1, on the reverse strand, counting down.
GGCGGCATCCGCGACGACGACACCCTCGCCGCCGCCCTGGCCACCGGCTGCACCCGGGTGAACCTCGGCACGGCCGCCCTGGAGACTCCCGAATGGGTCGCCAAGGTCATCGCCGAGCACGGCGACAAGATCGCGGTCGGTCTCGACGTCCGCGGCACCACCCTGCGCGGCCGCGGCTGGACCCGGGACGGCGGCGACCTGTACGAGACGCTGGAGCGCCTCAACAAGGAGGGCTGCGCCCGCTACGTCGTCACGGACATCGCCAAGGACGGCACCCTCCAGGGCCCGAACCTGGAACTGCTGAGGAACGTCTGCGCCGCCACCGACCGCCCGGTCGTGGCCTCCGGCGGCGTGTCCTCACTGGACGACCTCCGGGCCATCGCCGGCCTCGTCCCCGCCGGTGTCGAGGGCGCGATCGTAGGGAAGGCGCTGTACGCGAAGGCGTTCACTCTCGAAGAAGCCCTGGAGGCAGTGTCGTCATGACGTCGGAAGCCGTGCGGCGGGTGCAGAGCGGAAGTCCCTGGGAAGAGTCCTTCGGTTTTGCACGTGCCGTCGCGGCGGGCGACCACGTGCTGGTGGCGGGCACCACGTCCTTCAAGGGCAGCGTGCTGTACGGGGAGGGCGACCCGTACGAGCAGGCGAAGGTGGCCTTCACCAGCGCACTCGACGCGATCGCCGAGTTCGGGCTCGGCCCCGGGGCCGTGATCCGTACGCGCATGTACCTGGCACACACGCGTGACATCGAAGAGGTGGGCCGCGCCCACAAGGAACTGTTCGACACCGCGCGCCCGGTCGCGACCTTCCTGGTGGTGCAGGGGTTCATCGATCCGCGCGTGCTGGTGTCCGTGGAAATAGAAGCATTCAGAGGAGCCGTGACCTCATGACCCTGGCGGTCCGAGTCATCCCCTGCCTGGACGTCGACAACGGCCGGGTCGTCAAGGGCGTCAACTTCCAGAACCTGCGCGACGCGGGCGACCCGGTCGAGATGGCCAAGGTGTACGACGCCGAGGGCGCCGACGAGCTGACGTTCCTGGACATCACCGCCTCGTCGGGCAACCGCGAGACCACGTACGACGTGGTGCGCCGCACGGCCGAGCAGGTGTTCATCCCGCTCACCGTCGGCGGCGGCGTGCGCACCGCCGAGGACGTCGACAAGCTGCTGCGGGCCGGCGCGGACAAGGTCGGCGTCAACACGGCCGCGATCGCCCGCCCCGACCTGATCCGCGAGATCGCCGAACGCTTCGGCCGCCAGGTCCTGGTCCTCTCGGTGGACGCCCGCCGCACCGAGTCGGGCTCCTTCGAGGTGACCACCCACGGCGGCCGCCGCGGCACCGGCATCGACGCCGTCGAGTGGGCGCACCGGGCCGCCGAGCTGGGCGCCGGCGAGATCCTGCTCAACTCGATGGACGCGGACGGCACCAAGGACGGCTACGACCTCGAGATGATCCGGGCCGTACGCAAGCACGTCACCGTCCCGGTCATCGCCTCGGGCGGCGCGGGCAGGCTGACGGACTTCCCCCCGGCCATCGAGGCGGGCGCGGACGCCGTCCTGGCCGCGTCGGTGTTCCACTTCGGGGACCTGCGGATCGGCCAGGTCAAGGAGACGCTGAGGGAGGCCGGACACCCCGTGAGGTGATGCCCGGCCCCCGGGCTCAGATCCCCAGCTGCTTCGTCTCGTGCAGCTTCGCGATCGCGTCCTCGTCGCCGTCCAGGTCCACCTTGGCCTGGCTCTGCCGGCCGTACGAGAACAGCACCAGCTCGGACGGCTCGCCGGTCACCGTGACCACCGGCGTGCCGCGATGGGCGACCACCGTCTGGCCGTCCGGGCGGCGCAGCACCAGGCCCGTCGGGACGCCCCGGCCCATCAGGCGGGCGGTGCGCTCCAGCCGGGACCACAGGGCGTCCTGGAACACCGGGTCGAGCTCGCGCGGGGACCAGTCCGGCTGGGCGCGGCGGACGTCCTCCGCGTGGACGTAGAACTCGATGATGTTCGACGCCTCGTCGACCGGCTTGAGCGAGAAGGGCGAGAAGCGGGGCGGGCCCGTACGGATCAGCTGGATCAGCTCCTCGTACGGCTTGTCCGTGTACTCCGCCATCACCCGGTCCAGACGCGGCGCGAGCTGCTTGATCAGCATCCCGCCGGCGGCGTCGGGGCGGCGTTCGCGCACCACCACGTGCGCGGCGAGGTCCCGGGTCGTCCAGCCCTCGCACAGAGTGGGCGCGTCCGGGCCCGCGGTCTCCAACAGGTCGGCGAGGAGAAGTCGTTCACGCTTGGCATGGGTCGACATGCGGCCAGCCTACGGCCGCGCGCCGGGTCCGCCCACCCGTCACCCGGCCACCACCCCCCATTGAGGCGCTTCGCACCCCCTCCTTCCGATCAGTGGACACTCCACCTGGCCTGTCGGTGGCGCGCGGCACAATGGTCGGCATGACCAGCACGCCCGCCCGTCGCCCGGCCACCACCCCTCAGGGAGGCGCTTCGCGCCACAGTGCTCCATCCAGCCGCCTCGCCCCGGAGATCGCCGCCCGCCTCAAGCGCAGCGCCGACGGCCTCCTGCCCGCCATCGCCCAGCAGTACGACACCGGAGAGGTGCTGATGCTCGGCTGGATGGACGACGAGGCGCTGCACCGCACCCTGACCACCGGCCGGTGCACGTACTGGTCGCGCAGCCGCCAGGAGTACTGGGTCAAGGGAGACACCTCCGGCCACTTCCAGTGGGTCAAGTCCGTCGCCCTCGACTGCGACGCCGACACCGTCCTGGTGAAGGTCGACCAGGTCGGAGCCGCCTGCCACACGGGAGCCCGCACCTGCTTCGACGCGGACGTGCTGCTCAAGGACGGCGGCTGCGACCCCGCCCCGACGGATCAGTAAGGTCAGCCGCCATGGACCTCGAGACGTTCCGCAAGCTCGCCACCGACCGGCGGGTCATCCCGGTCACCCGCAAGCTCCTCGCCGACGGCGACACCCCGGTCGCGCTCTACCGCAAGCTCGCCGCCGAACGCCCCGGCACCTTCCTGCTGGAGTCCGCGGAGAACGGCCGCTCCTGGTCCCGCTACTCCTTCGTGGGTGTCCGCAGCGCCGCCACGCTGACCGAGCGCGACGGGCAGGCGCACTGGCTCGGCACCCCGCCCGTCGGCGTCCCCGTCGACGGTGACCCCCTCGCCGCGCTGCGCGCCACCGTCGAGGCCCTGCACACCCCCCACCACGAAGGCCTGCCGCCCTTCACCGGCGGCATGGTCGGCTACCTCGGCTACGACATCGTCCGCCGCCTGGAGAAGATCGGCCCCGGCGAGCGCGACGACCTGAAACTGCCCGAGCTGACCATGCTCCTGACCAGCGACCTCGCCGTCATGGACCACTGGGAGGGCTCCGTCCTGCTGATCGCCAACGCGATCAACCACAACGACCTGGACACCGGCGTCGACGAGGCCTACGCCGACGCCGTCGCCCGCCTCGACGCCATGCAGGCCGACCTGTCCCGCGCGGTCGCCCAGCCCCCGGCCGCGCTCCCGCCCTCCGAAGTCCCCGACTACACGGCCCTGTGGGGAGGCCCCGACTTCCAGGAGGCCGTCGAGGACATCAAGGAGCGCATCCGGGCCGGCGAGGCCTTCCAGGTGGTGCCCTCCCAGCGCTTCGAGACCCCCTGCACGGCGAGCGCCCTGGACGTCTACCGGGTCCTGAGGACGACCAACCCGTCGCCGTACATGTACCTGTTCCGCTTCGACGGCTTCGACGTCGTCGGCTCCTCGCCCGAGGCCCTGGTCAAGGTCGAGGACGGCCGGGCCATGGTCCACCCCATCGCCGGCACCCGCTGGCGCGGCGCCACCCCGCAGGAGGACCAGGCCCTCGCCGACGAACTGCTCGCCGACCCCAAGGAGCGCGCCGAGCACCTCATGCTCGTCGACCTGGGCCGCAACGACCTGGGGCGGGTCTGCGAACCCGGCTCCGTCGAGGTCGTCGACTTCATGTCCGTCGAGCGGTACTCGCACGTGATGCACATCGTCTCGACGGTGACGGGACGGGTCGCCCCCGGCCGCACGGCCTTCGACGTACTGACCGCCTGCTTCCCGGCCGGCACCCTCTCCGGCGCCCCGAAGCCCCGCGCCATGCAGATCATCGACGAACTCGAACCGTCCCGGCGCGGGCTGTACGGCGGCTGCGTCGGCTACCTCGACTTCGCCGGCGACTCCGACACCGCCATCGCCATCCGCACCGCCCTCCTCCGCGACGGCACCGCGTACGTGCAGGCCGGCGCGGGCATCGTCGCCGACTCCGACCCGGTCGCCGAGGACACCGAGTGCCGCAACAAGGCGGCGGCGGTCCTGCGGGCCGTGCACACCGCGAACCGGTTGGGCGAGGCGTGAGGCGAACCCCGGGTGACGGTTCGCCCGGGGTTCAAGCGATAGTGGGGTATGTGACTGCTGTACCTCCCTCCCGTTCCCAAGCCGCCGGATCCACCCGGGCCGGCCGCCTGAGCCTCGCCGTGGCGCTCCTCGCCGGCGCGCTCGGCGCGGCCGTGGCGCTCCTCGCCACCCGGCAGCGCTGGGTGGCGGGCACCGCGACGGTGGCCGGTGGCGACTTCCCCCTGACCGCCAAGGGCAGCGACGTCACGGGCGTCCCCGCGGCGCTCGCCATAGTGGGCCTCGCCGCGCTCGTCGCCGTCTTCGCCGTCCGCCGCGCCGGCCGGGTCGTCGTGGCCGCCCTGCTGGCGCTGGCCGGCGCGGGCACCGTCGCGGCCGCCCTGTTCGGCGCCTCCGACGGCTCCGCCCTCGACGAGAAGGCCGCCGAGGCCTCCGGTGACACCTCCGCCTCCGTCGACGCCCTGACCCACACCGCCTGGCCGTACGTCGCGGCCCTCGGTGGCGTCCTGCTCCTCCTGGCCGGGCTGCTCGCCCTGCGCTACGGCCGGCTGTGGCCCGCGATGTCCGGCCGCTACGAGCGGGACGGCGTGCCCCGGCCGCGCCGCAAGGCCCCCGCCGTCGACCCGGACCGGCCCGAGGACCTGTGGAAGGCACTGGACCGGGGCGAGGACCCCACCGGGGCCTGAGCGCCGGCACCGGGAGCGCGGACCGCCGAGGAGCACCCCCGCTCACCGCTCAACCGCGCGTGCGGGACAATGAGCGCGAGCGTCCTGCTCAGACACGCACACAGCAACGAGGAGCAAGCAATGGCGGGCAGCAGCCACGGTCACACCCCGGCCGCCTGGACCGGTGTCACGATCGCCTTCATCGGTTTCTGCGTCGCGGGCGCGTTCATGGTGATGGACCAGCCGGCGGGCTTCTGGGCGGGCATGGTGGTCGTGCTGCTCGGCGGTGTCGTCGGCGGCATCATGCGGATGATGGGCCTGGGCCAGCCCAAGGACCTGCACCAGCCGCACCAGATGACGGGCGACCGCGAGCCGGCGCGCGCCGAGGGCTGATCCCCGGCGGAACACCGCGTGGTCGCACAAGGGGCGGCCGGCACTGGTGCCGGGGCCGCCCCTCACGCGTGTGCGGGGCACAATGCGTAGCGTGAACGCCGACAGCCGAAGGATGACGCGGAGTGTCCCGGGCCGCCTGATCGTCCCCGCCGGGGTGCTCACGGCCGTCGCCGCCGCCTTCGCCTACGTGGGAGCGGTGGACCCGAACGAACCCGGCCACTACCCCGCCTGCCCGCTCCTGAGGTACACGGGCCTGTACTGCCCAGGCTGCGGCGGACTGCGCAGCGCGCACGCGTTCGTCCACGGCGACCTCCCGGCGGCACTGCACGCCAACGCGATCGCCGTCCTCGGCTATCTGGCCTTCGCCGCGCTCTGGACCGTATGGGTGGTCCACGCGGTCCGCGGACGCCCGCTGCGGATCGACCCCCGCCCGGGGCTGGTGTGGAGCCTGGGCGCGTTGCTGCTGGTCTTCACGGTTGTCCGGAACCTGCCCTTCGGCGGCTGGCTCCACCCTTGATCCACGGGCGGCTGTCCAGGTATTGGGACCGGCCGTCAACCGGATGCGGGGCCTACGCCCCGCTGCGGATACCATCGCAGTGACCATCGGTTCTCGATCGGTCGCTGGAACTGTCAAGCGTCTGGAAGGGGGCCGCTCGCGTGAGTGTGCTCGACGAGATCATCGACGGAGTCCGTGCCGACCTCGCGGAGCGGCAGGCACGCGTCAGCCTCGACGAGCTCAAGGAGCGCGCGGCGAAGGCTCCCGCGGCCAAGGACGGCGTGGCCGCCCTGCGCGGCGACGGTGTCAAGGTGATCTGCGAGGTCAAGCGCTCCAGCCCCTCCAAGGGCGCGCTGGCCGCCATCGCCGACCCGGCCGGCCTCGCCGCGGACTACGAGGCGGGCGGCGCGGCCGTCATCTCCGTCCTCACGGAACAGCGCCGGTTCGGCGGTTCGCTCGCCGACCTGGAGGCCGTCCGCGCCCGCGTGGACATCCCGGTCCTGCGCAAGGACTTCATCGTCACGTCGTACCAGCTGTGGGAGGCCCGGGCCTACGGCGCCGACGTCGTCCTGCTGATCGTCGCCGCCCTCGACCAGCCCGCCTTGGAGTCCCTCATCGAGCGTGCCGAGTCCATCGGGCTCACGCCGCTCGTCGAGGTGCACGACGAGGACGAGGTGGAGCGCGCGGTCGACGCGGGCGCCCGCGTGATCGGCGTCAACGCGCGCAACCTCAAGACCCTCGAGGTGGACCGCGGCACCTTCGAGCGTGTGGCACCGGAGATCCCGGACCACATCATCAAGATCGCCGAGTCCGGCGTCCGCGGCCCCCACGACCTCATCGCCTACGCCAACGCCGGCGCCGACGCGGTCCTGGTCGGCGAGTCCCTCGTCACCGGCAGGGACCCCAAGGCGGCGGTGGCCGACCTGGTGGCGGCCGGAGAACACCCCGCAATCCGGCACGGCCGGAGCTGATCACCCGCTAGGCTTGCCCCGATGACTCCCACCATGACGACCGTGGACCGGTACGCCCGCCTCGCGCGCGGCTGCCGCCCCCGCGGCTGCCGTGCTCCCGCGCGCCGCGTACACGGCCGCCGGGTCCGGTACGTCATCGGTGACGAGCCGGGCCAGGTCAACGGCATGCGATGGCAGCGCCCCTGCCTTTAGGGGGCGCGGGGCTCTGTTTGACGTGCGGCTACCGCCGCGCGGGCGCGACCAGCCACAACGGTCCCGCAGCCAACTGACAACCCCGCCCCCACGGCGATTGGTGCACCCAAACACACTCACCGTGAGGTATTCGCATGCCCAGCCAGTTCTTCATCCCCGACCCCGAGGGTCAGACCCCCAGCCCCGAAGGCTACTTCGGGGCGTTCGGCGGCAAGTTCATCCCGGAGGCCCTCGTCGCCGCCGTCGACGAGGTCGCCGTCGAGTACGACAAGGCCAAGCACGACCCCGAGTTCGCCAGGGAACTCGACGACCTCCTGGTCAACTACACCGGCCGCCCGTCGGCGCTCACCGAAGTGCCCCGGTTCGCCGAGCACGCCGGTGGCGCCCGGGTCTTCCTCAAGCGCGAGGACCTCAACCACACCGGCTCCCACAAGATCAACAACGTCCTCGGTCAGGCCCTGCTCACCAAGCGCATGGGCAAGACCCGCGTCATCGCCGAGACGGGCGCCGGCCAGCACGGCGTCGCCACGGCCACCGCCTGCGCGCTCTTCGGCCTCGACTGCACGATCTACATGGGCGAGATCGACACCCAGCGCCAGGCCCTCAACGTCGCCCGCATGCGCATGCTCGGCGCCGAGGTCATCGCCGTGAAGTCCGGCAGCCGCACGCTCAAGGACGCCATCAACGAGGCCTTCCGCGACTGGGTCGCCAACGTCGACCACACCCACTACCTCTTCGGCACCGTCGCCGGCCCCCACCCCTTCCCGGCCATGGTCCGCGACTTCCACCGCGTCATCGGCGTCGAGACCCGCCGCCAGCTCCTGGAGCGCGCCGGACGCCTCCCCGACGCGGCCGTCGCCTGCGTCGGCGGCGGCTCCAACGCCATCGGCCTCTTCCACGCCTTCATCCCCGACGAGTCCGTCCGCCTCATCGGCTGCGAACCCGCGGGCCACGGCGTCGAGACCGGTGAGCACGCCGCCACCCTCACCGCCGGTGAGCCCGGCATCCTGCACGGCTCCCGCTCCTACGTCCTCCAGGACGACGAGGGCCAGATCACCGAGCCGTACTCGATCTCGGCCGGCCTGGACTACCCGGGCATCGGCCCGGAGCACTCCTACCTGAAGGACTCCGGCCGCGGCGAGTACCGCGCGGTCACCGACGACGCGGCCATGCGGGCCCTGCGCCTGCTGTCCCGCACCGAGGGCATCATCCCGGCCATCGAAAGCGCCCACGCCCTGGCCGGCGCCCTCGAGGTCGGCAGGGAGCTGGGCAAGGACGGGCTGATCGTGGTCAACCTGTCCGGCCGCGGCGACAAGGACATGGACACCGCCGCCCGCTACTTCGGCCTCTACGACACCGACGCCGAGGTCGCCGCCGACGCGGACGCCGACACCGCCGAGATCGAGGGAGACGCCAAGTGAGCGGCAACATTCAGCTGTTGACGGACACCCTCGCCACGGCGAAGTCCGAAGGGCGCTCCGCCCTCATCGCCTACCTCCCGGCCGGTTTCCCGACCGTGGACGGCGGCATCGAGGCGATCAAGGCCGTCCTGGACGGCGGCGCCGACGTCGTCGAGGTCGGTCTGCCGCACAGCGACCCCGTCCTCGACGGCCCCGTCATCCAGACCGCAGACGACATCGCCCTGCGCGGCGGCGTGAAGATCGCCGACGTGATGCGCACGGTCCGCGAGGCGCACGCGGCCACCGGCAAGCCTGTCCTCGTGATGACGTACTGGAACCCCATCGACCGCTACGGCGTCGAGCGGTTCACCGCCGAGCTCGCCGAGGCGGGCGGCGCCGGGTGCATCCTGCCCGACCTGCCCGTGCAGGAGTCCGCGCTCTGGAGGGAGCACGCGGAGAAGCACGGGCTCGCCACCGTCTTCGTCGTCGCCCCCAGCAGCAAGGACGAGCGGCTCGCGCAGATCACCGCGGCGGGCAGCGGCTTCGTCTACGCCGCCTCCCTCATGGGTGTCACGGGCACCCGCGCGTCGGTCAGCTCGCAGGCCGAGGACCTGGTGGGACGCACCCGGGCCACGGGGACCGACCTGCCCGTCTGCGTCGGGCTCGGCGTCTCCAACGCCGCCCAGGCCGCCGAGGTCGCCGGCTTCGCCGACGGCGTGATCGTCGGCTCGGCCTTCGTCAAGGCCATGCTGGACGCCCCGGACGACGCGGCCGGTGTCGAGGCCGTCCGCGCCCTGGCGGGCGACCTCGCCAAGGGCGTCCGCCGACAGGCGTAAGAAACCGGGTAGTCATACGGGTCCCTCGTACGGGTGGACCTGGGGCCGGGGAGGCGCGGTGCGCCTCCCCGGTTCGTTTCCGGGGTGTGAGCGAGAAGAACCATGAGGGAAAGCGCACCGCCCGGGAGCGGCTGGCGGTCGAGCGCGAGAAGCAGAAGTCCGCGGAGAAGCGCCGGCGCGCGCTGATCGTGGGCGGGGCCGTCGTCGCCGTCCTGGGGCTCGCGGCGGTGATCGGCGTCGTCGCCGCCAACGCCGGAAAGGACGACGACAGCGAGGCGTCGGGCCCGGTCGTGGCTCCCTCGGGAGCTCAGGGCAAGGACGGCCTCGCCATCCCGGTCGGCAAGGACAGCGCCCGGTCCACGCTCACGGTGTGGGAGGACTTCCGCTGCCCGGCCTGCAAGTCCTTCGAGACGGCGTACCGGCCGGTGATCCACGAGCTGACCGAAGCCGGACAGCTCAAGGTCGAGTACCACCTGGTCACCCTCATCGACGGCAACATGCGCGGTACCGGCTCCCGCAACGCGGCCAACGCCGCGGCCTGCGCCCAGGACGCGGGGAAGTTCCCCGCGTACCACGACGTGCTCTTCGACAACCAGCCCCCGGAGGTCGACGACGCCTACGCCGACACCGGCAAGCTGATCGAACTGGCCGGCAAGGTCGACGGCCTGGACAGCCCCGCCTTCCGCCAGTGTGTGGAGAAGGGCACGCACAACGGCTGGGTCGACAAGTCGCACCAGGCCTTCGACAAGGGCGGCTTCTCGGGCACGCCGACCGTGCTGTTCGACGGCGAGAACATCTACCAGGACAGCACGATGACCCCGGCGAAGCTGAAGAAGATGGTGCAGGAGAAGGACAAACAGCGGAACGAGGAGCAGAACAAGGGGTAAGGCCCCTTCTCACGCGCCTGTTATGGACCCGTAGCCGGGCTGCCCGCCGCGGCCCCGGCCCGGCACGGTAGCGTCGACCTTGCCATGGAACTTGCCTACATTCCCAGCCCGTCGCGCGGGGTGCTGTACCTCGGCCCCATTCCGCTGCGCGGCTACGCGTTCTGCATCATCATCGGCGTCTTCGTAGCCGTATGGCTCGGCAACAGGCGCTGGATCGCCCGTGGCGGGCGGGCCGGCACGGTGGCCGACATCGCTGTCTGGGCCGTGCCCTTCGGCCTGGTCGGCGGCCGGCTCTACCACGTGATCACGGACTACGAGCTGTACTTCAGCGAGGGCCGCGACTGGGTGGACGCCTTCAAGATCTGGGAGGGCGGCCTCGGCATCTGGGGGGCGATCGCGCTCGGCGCGCTGGGTGCCTGGATCGGCTGCCGGCGCCGGGGCATCCCGATGCCGGCGTACGCCGACGCCGTCGCGCCGGGCATCGCCCTCGCCCAGGCACTCGGCCGCTGGGGCAACTGGTTCAACCAGGAGCTGTACGGAAAGCCCACCGACCTGCCGTGGGCCCTGGAGATCACGTCCTCCGCCGACGGGCGGGTGCCGGGCACGTACCACCCGACGTTCCTGTACGAGTCGCTGTGGTGCATCGGCGTCGCGCTGCTGGTCATCTGGGCGGACCGCCGCTTCCGGCTCGGGCACGGCCGGGCGTTCGCGCTGTACGTCGCCTCGTACTGTGCGGGCCGGGCCTGGATCGAGTACATGCGGGTCGACGACGCCCACCACATCCTGGGGCTGCGGCTCAACGTGTGGACCGCGATCATCGTCTTCCTGCTCGCGGTCACCTACCTCGTGCTGTCGGCGAAGAAGCGGCCGGGCCGGGAGGCCGTGGTGGAGCCTGCTGCCTCCGGCGGTGAAGCCGCGGTGGACGACAAGGCCGACGACGAGAGCACGGCGGACAGCGGGAGCACGGCGGACAGCGAGAGCGCGGCCGACACCGGGGGCGAGGACGGCGACGCCGAGGGCGAGGTCAAGAACGAGGCCGGGTCGGGGAAGAAGACCTGACGGTCTGCCGTACGTGATGGTCAGAGGGCGCCCGGAGATCGCCGGGCGCCCTCTGTGTGTGTCGGTCCTTCGGCCTCGGCTTCGCCTTCGGGCCCGGTGTCTCCCACCCGCGCACCGTCCGTGACTGTCACCTGAAGGGTCCTGGTCTCCGGTGGGGCTGTTTCGTCGTCGGCGGCTGCGGGGTCGTGCGTGATCATTCGAAACGGCAAAACCGCAGGTTAGCCCAGCCTTTCCTTGCTGGCGGGAGCGGAATTCGCGACGTACTTTGGGGGTTGTAAAAAACTGGAACTCGTCCAAAGAGTCGTTCCGGCGGCGGGGAGTGGGGATCTTTCATGGCCATCATCGAGACCGAGGCGACGCTGCACGAGGCGCACCGGGACAACCACACCCACCGGGACGTGAACGGCGGCTGGCTGCGTCCCGCGGTGTTCGGTGCGATGGACGGTCTCGTCTCCAATCTCGCGCTCATGACCGGTGTCGCCGGCGGGTCGGTCAGCCAGAACACCATCGTGCTCAGCGGACTCGCGGGCCTGGCCGCCGGCGCCTTCTCCATGGCCGCGGGTGAGTACACCTCCGTAGCCTCGCAGCGCGAGCTCGTCGAGGCCGAGCTGGACGTGGAGCGGCGTGAGCTGCGCAAACACCCGAAGGACGAGGAGGCCGAGCTCGCCGCGCTCTACCGGGCGAGAGGGGTCGAGCCGGAGCTGGCCGACAAGGTCGCCCGGCAGCTCTCGAAGGATCCCGAGCAGGCGCTCGAGATCCACGCCCGGGAGGAGCTGGGTATCGACCCCGGCGATCTGCCCTCGCCCACCGTGGCCGCGGTGTCCAGCTTCGGCTCCTTCGCGCTGGGCGCACTCGTGCCCGTACTGCCGTATCTGCTGGGTGCCGGCAACCTCTGGCCGGCCGTGCTCTCGGCGCTGCTCGGTCTCTTCCTGTGCGGTGCGGTCGTGGCCCGGGTGACGGCGCGGACCTGGTGGTACAGCGGGCTGCGGCAGCTGTTCCTGGGAGGTGCGGCGGCCGGTGTGACGTACGCCCTGGGCACCTTGTTCGGGACGGCCGTAGGATAGCTCGGCTTGCGCTTATGCGATGGGCCGCATAAATAGCCGTTACTCGCTGGTTTCAGATGCATGACCACCGGGCATGAGCCGTAAGCGCTGTGGGCAATGAGGCTCGCCGCGCACTCAGCGGGGTGGGCGAAGGCGCCCGTCCCGCCCCCGGGCCGACGAATGACGATCTCACCCGATCGTTCCGTGCGGCCCCCCTACAGCCTCCACTGCTGGTGCGGAACCCCTGCCGCACACCCGCGGTGTCCGCATGCTGGAACGGATTATCCCGGTTCCCGAGAACCGCTCCATCATGTAACCTGCACGAAATTTTGCGATCACGCGAGGGCCAGCGTCGTCCCTCGGCACTTGCATATGCCACCTGACGACGACGGGAGAGCCGATGCGTACGCCGCGCCAGCCGTCCCAGCACTCCGCGAATGGCCAGAACTGGTCGTTCATGGATGCTCGCCCTGCTGCGCAGGGTATGTACGACCCCCGCAACGAGCACGACGCCTGTGGCGTCGGCTTCGTCGCCACCCTCACCGGCGAGGCGTCCCACACCCTGGTCGAGCAGGCTCTGACCGTCCTGCGCAACCTGGAACACCGCGGTGCCACCGGCTCCGAGCCCGACTCCGGCGACGGCGCCGGAATCCTGTCGCAGGTCCCGGACGCCTTCTTCCGTGACGTGGCCGGATTCGAACTGCCCGCGGCCGGTGCCTACGCCGTCGGCATCGCCTTCCTGCCGGAGGAGGCCACCGCTGAGGCCGTCGCGCAGATCGAGACGATCGCGGCCGACGAGGGCCTCACCGTCCTCGGCTGGCGCGAGGTGCCCGTCGCGCCCCAGCTGCTGGGTGCCACCGCCCGGTCGACCATGCCGGTCTTCCGCCAGATCTTCGTCAGCGACGGCACTTCGGAGGGCATCGCCCTCGACCGCAAGGCCTTCGTGCTGCGCAAGCGCGCCGAGCGCGAGGCCGGCGTCTACTTCCCGTCGCTGTCGGCGCGGACCATCGTCTACAAGGGCATGCTGACCACCGGCCAGCTGGAGCCCTTCTTCCCGGACCTGTCCGACCGCCGCTTCGCCTCCGCGATCGCGCTCGTGCACTCCCGGTTCTCGACGAACACGTTCCCGTCCTGGCCGCTGGCCCACCCGTACCGCTTCGTCGCGCACAACGGTGAGATCAACACGGTCATGGGCAACCGCAACTGGATGCGGGCGCGTGAGTCGCAGCTGGTCTCCGACCTGTTCGGCTCCGACGACAAGGCCATCGAGCGGATCTTCCCGGTCTGCACGCCGGACGCCTCCGACTCCGCCTCCTTCGACGAGGTCCTGGAGCTGCTGCACCTGGGCGGCCGCTCGCTGCCGCACTCCGTGCTGATGATGATCCCCGAGGCGTGGGAGAACCACGACTCCATGGACCCGGCCCGGCGCGCCTTCTACCAGTACCACTCCACGATGATGGAGCCCTGGGACGGCCCGGCCTGTGTCACCTTCACCGACGGCACCCAGGTCGGCGCGGTCCTCGACCGCAACGGACTGCGCCCCGGCCGCTACTGGGTCACCGACGACGGCCTGGTCGTCCTCGGCTCCGAGGTCGGCGTCCTGGACATCGACCCCTCCAAGGTCGTCCGCAAGGGCCGCCTCCAGCCCGGCCGCATGTTCCTCGTCGACACCGCCGAGCACCGCATCATCGAGGACGACGAGATCAAGGCCGAGCTCGCCGCCGAGAACCCCTACGGGGAGTGGCTGGAGGCCGGCGAGATCGAGCTGGGCGACCTGCCCGAGCGCGAGCACATCGTCCACACCCACGCCTCGGTCACCCGCCGCCAGCAGACCTTCGGCTACACCGAGGAGGAGCTGCGCGTCATCCTCGCGCCGATGGCCAAGGCCGGTGCCGAGCCGATCGGCTCGATGGGCACCGACTCGCCGATCGCCGCGCTGTCGGACCGCCCGCGCCTGCTCTTCGACTACTTCACCCAGCTGTTCGCGCAGGTCACCAACCCGCCGCTGGACGCCATCCGCGAGGAGCTCGTCACCTCGCTGCGTTCCGCGCTGGGCCCGCAGGGCAATCTGCTCGACCCGAACGCGGCCTCCTGCCGCAGCGTCGTGCTGCCCTTCCCGGTCATCGACAACGACGAGCTGGCCAAGCTCATCCACATCAACGCCGACGGCGACATGCCCGGCTTCAAGGCCGCGACCCTGTCCGGCCTGTACCGGGTGCACGGCGGCGGTGACGCGCTGGCCGCCCGCATCGAGGAGATCTGCGCCGAGGCCGACGCCGCGATAGAGAACGGCGCCCGGCTGATCGTCCTGTCGGACCGCCACTCGGACGCCGAGCACGCGCCGATCCCGTCGCTGCTGCTCACCGCGGCCGTCCACCACCACCTCATCCGCACCAAGCAGCGCACCCAGGTGGGCCTGCTGGTCGAGGCCGGTGACGTCCGCGAGGTCCACCACGTCGCCCTGCTCATCGGCTACGGCGCCGCCGCGGTCAACCCGTACCTGGCGATGGAGTCCGTCGAGGACCTGGTCAGCGCCGGCACCTTCCTGCCCGGCGTCGAGCCCGAGAAGGCCATCCGCAACCTCATCTACGCCCTCGGCAAGGGCGTGCTGAAGGTCATGTCCAAGATGGGCATCTCGACCGTCGCCTCCTACCGCGGCGCCCAGGTCTTCGAGGCCGTCGGTCTCGACGAGGCCTTCGTCGAGAAGTACTTCAACGGCACCGCCACCAAGATCGGCGGCGTCGGTATCGACGTCATCGCCAAGGAGGTCGCCGCCCGCCACGCCAAGGCCTACCCGGCCTCCGGCATCGCCCCGGCGCACCGCGCGCTGGACATCGGCGGCGAGTACCAGTGGCGCCGCGAGGGCGAGCCGCACCTGTTCGACCCGGAGACGGTCTTCCGCCTCCAGCACTCCACGCGCTCCGGCCGCTACGACATCTTCAAGAAGTACACCGAGCGTGTGAACGAGCAGTCCGAGCGCCTGATGACGCTGCGCGGCCTGTTCGGCTTCAAGTCGGACCGCAAGCCGATCTCCATCGACGAGGTCGAGCCGGTCTCCGAGATCGTCAAGCGCTTCTCCACGGGCGCCATGTCGTACGGCTCCATCTCGCAGGAGGCGCACGAGACCCTCGCCATCGCCATGAACCAGCTGGGCGGCAAGTCCAACACCGGTGAGGGCGGCGAGGACCCGGAGCGGCTGTACGACCCGGCCCGCCGGTCGTCCATCAAGCAGGTCGCCTCCGGCCGCTTCGGTGTGACCTCCGAGTACCTGGTCAACTCCGACGACATCCAGATCAAGATGGCCCAGGGCGCCAAGCCCGGCGAGGGCGGTCAGCTGCCCGGCCACAAGGTCTACCCGTGGGTCGCCAAGACGCGTCACTCGACGCCGGGCGTGGGCCTGATCTCCCCGCCGCCGCACCACGACATCTACTCCATCGAGGACCTGGCCCAGCTGATCCACGACCTGAAGAACGCGAACCCGCAGGCGCGGATTCACGTGAAGCTGGTCTCCGAGGTCGGCGTCGGCACGGTCGCCGCGGGTGTGTCCAAGGCGCACGCGGACGTCGTGCTCATCTCCGGCCACGACGGCGGTACGGGTGCCTCGCCGCTCACCTCGCTCAAGCACGCCGGCGGTCCCTGGGAGCTCGGCCTCGCCGAGACCCAGCAGACCCTGCTGCTCAACGGCCTGCGCGACCGGATCGTGGTCCAGACCGACGGCCAGCTGAAGACCGGCCGTGACGTCGTCATCGCCGCGCTCCTCGGCGCCGAGGAGTTCGGTTTCGCGACCGCGCCGCTCGTCGTCTCCGGCTGCGTCATGATGCGCGTCTGCCACCTGGACACCTGCCCGGTCGGCATCGCCACGCAGAACCCGACCCTGCGCGAGCGGTACACCGGCAAGGCCGAGTACGTCGTGAACTTCTTCCAGTACATCGCCGAAGAGGTCCGCGAGATCCTCGCCGAGCTGGGCTTCCGCTCCATCGAGGAGGCCGTCGGCCACGCCGAGGCCCTCGACGTCACCCGCGCGGTCGACCACTGGAAGGCACAGGGCCTGGACCTGGAGCCGCTGTTCCACGTGCCCGAGCTGCCCGAGGGCGCGGTGCGCCACCAGCTCATCGCGCAGGACCACGGCCTGGAGAAGGCGCTCGACAACGAGCTGATCAAGCTCGCCGCCGACGCCCTCGCCGCCACGGACGCCACCGAGGCCCAGCCGGTCCGCGCCCAGGTGCAGATCCGCAACATCAACCGCACGGTCGGCACCATGCTCGGCCACGAGGTGACCAAGAAGTTCGGTGGCGCGGGCCTGCCCGACGACACCATCGACATCACCTTCACCGGCTCCGCCGGCCAGTCCTTCGGCGCGTTCGTGCCGCGCGGTGTCACGCTGCGCCTGGAGGGCGACGCCAACGACTACGTCGGCAAGGGCCTGTCCGGCGGCCGGATCGTGGTCCGCCCGGACCGCGCGGCCGACCACCTCGCCGAGTACAGCGTCATCGCCGGCAACACCATCGGCTACGGCGCCACCGGCGGCGAGATGTTCCTGCGCGGCAAGACCGGTGAGCGGTTCTGCGTCCGCAACTCCGGCGCGACGGTCGTCTCCGAGGGCGTGGGCGACCACGGCTGCGAGTACATGACCGGTGGTCACGCGGTGGTGCTCGGCGAGACCGGCCGCAACTTCGCGGCCGGCATGTCCGGCGGTATCGCGTACGTCATCGACCTCGACCGGGACAACGTCAACGCCGGCAACCTGGACGCCGTCGAGGCGCTGGACGACACCGACAAGCAGTGGCTGCACGACGTGGTCCGCCGCCACCAGGAGGAGACGGGCTCCACCGTCGCCGAGAAGCTCCTGGCCGAGTGGGACACCGCCGTCGAGCGCTTCAGCAAGATCATCCCCAGCACGTACAAGGCAGTGCTCGCCGCCAAGGACGCCGCCGAGCGAGCCGGTCTGTCCGAGACCGAGACCCACGAGAAGATGATGGAGGCGGCGATCAATGGCTGACCCGAAGGGCTTCCTGAACCACGGGCGCGAGGTCGCCAAGTCCCGCCCCGTCGAGGAGCGCGTCAAGGACTGGAACGAGGTCTACGTCCCCGGCTCCCTGCTGCCGATCATCAGCAAGCAGGCCAGCCGCTGCATGGACTGCGGCATCCCGTTCTGCCACAACGGCTGCCCGCTCGGGAACCTGATCCCCGAGTGGAACGACTACGCCTACCGCGAGGACTGGGCCGCCGCCTCGGAGCGTCTGCACGCGACGAACAACTTCCCGGAGTTCACGGGCCGGCTGTGCCCCGCCCCGTGTGAGTCGGCGTGTGTGCTCGGCATCAACCAGCCGCCGGTCACCATCAAGAACGTCGAGGTCTCGATCATCGACAAGGCGTGGGAGACCGGGGACGTCGCCCCGCAGATCCCGGAGCGCCTGTCCGGCAAGACCGTCGCGGTCGTCGGCTCGGGCCCGGCGGGCCTCGCCGCCGCCCAGCAGCTGACCCGCGCCGGCCACACCGTCGCCGTCTACGAGCGCGCGGACCGCATCGGAGGCCTCCTCCGCTACGGCATCCCCGAGTTCAAGATGGAGAAGCGGCACATCAACCGCCGTATCGAGCAGATGCGCGCGGAGGGCACCCGCTTCCGCACGGGCATCGAGATCGGCCGCGACCTCAAGGCCACGGACCTGAAGAAGCGCTACGACGCGGTCGTCCTGGCCGTCGGCGCCACCACGGCCCGTGACCTGCCGGTGCCCGGCCGCGAGCTCAAGGGCATCTACCAGGCCATGGAGTACCTGCCCCTGTCCAACAAGGTGCAGGAGGGCGACTTCGTGGCGCCCCCGATCTCGGCCGAGGGCAAGCACGTCGTGGTCATCGGCGGCGGCGACACCGGCGCGGACTGCGTGGGCACCGCCCACCGCCAGGGCGCGGCCTCCGTCACGCAGCTGGAGATCATGCCCCGCCCGAACGACGAGCGGCACCCGGTCAACCAGCCGTGGCCGACCTTCCCCATGCTGTACAAGGTCACCTCGGCCCACGAGGAGGGCGGCGAGCGCGTCTACTCGGTCTCGACGACCCACTTCGAGGGCGACGAGGACGGCAACGTCCAGTGGCTGCACCTCACCGAGGTCGAGTTCATCGACGGCAAGCTGACCCCGAAGCCGGGCACCGAGCGCAAGATCCCCGCCCAGCTGGTCACCCTCGCCATGGGCTTCACCGGCACCGACCGCGACAACGGCCTCGTGGACCAGTTCGGCCTGGAGCTCGACGAGCGCGGCAACATCGCCCGCGACGGCGACTACCAGACCAACGTGCCGGGCGTGTTCGTCGCGGGTGACGCCGGCCGCGGCCAGTCGCTCATCGTCTGGGCGATCGCCGAGGGCCGTTCGGCGGCACGCGGCGTGGACCGCCACCTCACGGGTGCCAGCGAGCTGCCGGCGCCGATCCGGCCGACGGACCGTGCGCTGATGGTCTGACCGGCACCTCCACAGACGTCCCGCACAAAGGCGTGCGGAACACTGACAGCGCCTGCTCCACAGTCCCCGACCGGACGACCGGGCAGGCGCTGTCGCATGTCCTCAGCCGGTCCCGGTCCCGGTCCCGTTCTCGTTCCCGTCCGGCCACACCTGGATGTGGTCCTCCTCCAGTTCCAGCAGTACCCGGTCCCGCATGTCCAGGGCGGTCGTGTACTCGGTCGGCAGCTGGAGGCGGCCGGCGCGGTCGAGCATCGCGTACTCACGGGCCACCAGGGACTCCTGGCCCGTCTCGTCGACCTCGGTGCGGCGCAGGACCTCCGTGGAGGTGCGGCCGTCGCGGATCGCGACCGTGCGGCGGACCTCGCCGGCGACCGCCTGGTCATGGGTGACGATGACGATCGTCGTACCGAGTTCCTCGTTGGCCCGGCGGAACGCGGCGAAGACCTGCTGCCCGGTCGCCGAGTCCAGCTCGCCGGTCGGCTCGTCGGCGAGCAGGACGGCGGGGGAGTTGGCCAGGGCGACGGCGATCGCCACGCGCTGCTGCTGACCGCCGGACATCGCCTGCGGACGCCGGTCCCGGCAGTCGGCGACACCGAGCAGGTCCAGCAGTTCGTCCGCCCGTCCGGCCCGTTTCCGCCGCGAGCGGCCCGCCAGCTGCAGGGGCAGGGCGACGTTCTGCGCCGCCGTCAGATACGGCAGCAGATTGCGTGCCGTCTGCTGCCAGACGAAGCCGACCACCTCACGCCGGTACCGCAGCCGGGCCTTCGCGTCCATCGTCAGCAGATCGTGGCCCGCCACCTTCGCGGCGCCCGCGGTCGGGACGTCCAGGCCCGCGAGGATGTTCATCAACGTCGACTTGCCGCTGCCGGACGCCCCCACCAGGGCCATCAACTCGCCCTGCTGGACCAGGAGATCGAGCCCCTGGAGCGCCTGCACCTCCACGGCGTCCCCGCCGCCGCGCTTGGCGAAGATCCGCACCAGCCGGTCGCAGGCGATCAGGGCGTCGTGCCCGTACGCCGGCCGGTCGCGGTGCCGCGCCGCCCGCCGCTCCAGCTCCGCGAGCGACTCCGTCGTACCGCTCATCGCATGTCTCCCGCTCTGAGGTGAGTGATCGGTGTCCGGCGTCCCGCCCACCAGGCCTGTGCGACCGCCACCGCCCCCGCCAGCAGCACCGCGCACGCGGCGGGCAGGGACAGCGACCAGACGTCGGCCCGTAGTACGGCCCCCTGCGGCCCCGTGACGCCGGACGCGCCGGCGAGGGCGAGCCGGTCCAGGTCGATGCCGGGAGCGAGCAGCCCTACCGTGGCCCAGCCGGCGGCCAGGCCCCCGCCGGCCGCGAGCAGCGCCGGCGGCAGCGCCTCCAGACCGAGCAGGTGACGTCCCTGGCGGGTCGTCAGGCCCAGGGTGCGCAGCCGGGCCAGCATCGCGGCTCGTTCCGGCGCGGACCGCAGCATGCCGAGCATCAGGGCGAGCAGGGCGTACCCCGCGCCGGCGGCGACGGCCCAGACGTAGATCCGTTCGGCGCCGGCCTGCAACGGTGAGTCGGCCAGCGCCGCGCGTTCCTCGGCGCGCAGGGTCACCGAGAGGTTCGATCCGGCGCCGCGCACGGCCGCCCGCAGCGCCTTCGCGTCGATCGCGGCACCGGCCGCCAGCAGGCGCGCAGGACCGCCGAACCCGCTCAGGCCCGCCGCGTCGACCAGCAGGAACTCACCCTCGGGGACGGCCGGAGTGGCCGGGCGCACGGCGGTGATCCGCACCGTGACCGCGCCGCCGTCCGTCCAGATCCTTCGTGGCGCCCGCCCGAGCCGCTCGGCGACCTCGGGGGAGGCGACAGCGCCCAGCACTCCGCCCCCGGCCCTCAGCCGCTCGGCCGCGAACCCCCCGAGTCCCGTCCGCCGGGCCAGCCCCGCATAGGTGTCCGGCTCGACCCCGACCACCATCAGCGACGGCGTGTCGTCGGGCGCGCGCTCCGAAGCGAACCCGACTCCCACCGCCGTGACCTGCCGTACGCCCGCCACATCCCGTACCGCCCGCGCCAAGCCGGCGGGGAGCGGGGCGCCGTCGGCCGTGTCGATCCGCGCGTCCGCGCCCGTCTCCAGCAGCGCGGCCCGGTCCCGGGCGTCCGCCACGCCCGTCAGCACGGACCCACCGAACGCGGCCGTCGTCAGGGCCGTCAGCAGGGCGAGCAGCGGGAGCGTGGCGACCGCCGCCGGTGAGCGGCCCGCGCGGGCCAGCGACAGGAAACCCACCACGCCGCGCAGTCGTCCGGCCGGGCCGGCGGCCCACCGCAGGGGCAGCGGGTACAGCCGTACGAGGAGCAGCGCGGCGACCAGCCCGACGAGCACCGGGGCGGCGCTCACCAGCAGATCGCCCGCACCGTCCGTACCGCGGCGGCGCAGCGCCGTCACCGAGCCGGCGGCCAGCACCAGCAAGGTGAGTTCGGCGACCGTGCGGCGCCCGCCGGGCCGGGCGTGGGCGAGGTCGTCGCGCTCCTGGTGCGCCCGCGGCCGGCGATGCGCCACCACCGCGCGCACCGGCAGCGCGGCACACGCGAGCAGTGCCACGGCACTCGCCCCGAGCACGGAGGGCAGCGGCCGGGCCCCGTCCACGACGAGCACGGCGAGCAGCAGACCGCCGGCCGCGGCGGGCACCGCCGGCACCGCGCTCTCGGCCAGCAGCCGCCCGGCGACGCCGCCCAGGGAGGCGCCCCGGGCCCGCAGCAGGGCGAGTTCGGCGTCGCGGCGGGCGGCGGCCAGACCACCGCTCATGACCAGGACGATCACGGCGACCGCGGCGATCCCGAAGGCCGCGACGGCGACCACCGGCGTGATCGCCTCACGGGTCTCGGTGTAGGCGCCGACGACCTCCTCCAGGCCGGTGGACAGCTGAGCCGTCGGACCGGCGGCCCCGCGCATCCGCACCAGCCCCGGCCCGTCCTCGAGGGAGGCGACCGCGTCGACGAGCGCCGAGGCGTCCGCCGCGGTGAGCCGCCCCGTCGCGGGCGCGAACCGCCAGTACTTCTCCGGCTCGCCCTGGCCGCCGAGCAGCGCCGGGGCGGCCCCGGGCGCCAGCAGGACGCCCGCCTCCCAGTAGTAGCGCGGCGGGCGGGCGTTGTCGCTCGACAGGGCCGGGGTGCGCAGCACAGGCTCAGCGGACCAGTAACTCCGCTGCGGATGCCGGGGTTCGAGGACACCGGTGATCCGCACGGTCAGCGGGCCGTCCGGGAAGCCGGCCAGGGTGAGCGTGGACCCGGCCCGCAGCCGCAGGGTGCGGGCGGTCTCAGCGGTCACCGCGCCCTCGACCACCCTGGTGCCCTCGGTCACCGAGGCACCGGCGGCGGGCAGCCGGCCCTCCCGCACCGTGGCGTGCCCGGCCGCCCCCGACTGCGCGAACAGGGTGAACCGGGGCGGCAGCCCGTCGGGCCGGGGCAGCGACGCGTCCAGTCCCTCCAGGCTCTTCCCGGTCCGCAGCCCGTACGCCGACTCGGCCGGGTCCGCCCGCAGCGGCTCCGGCAGCAGCGCCCGCGCCGCGCGGTCGACCACTGCGAGCGCCTCCGGCCGGACCTCGTCCGCGCGGGCCTCGTCCGGCCGTTCGAGACCGGGCTGCGGCGCCCGCAGTTCCAGAACGGTGGAGCCGGGCGCGGCGGTGGCGACGGCCTCGCGCAGCCCGTCCGTCTCGTACGCCTCGACGGCCCGGGGCAGGACCGCCGCGAGAAACGCCGTGACCAGGACCAGCACCCCGAAGGCGACGGCGGACCAGGGCGCGGTCCGCAGCCGGGTCCGCACCCAGGGCGCGCCCCGCGTGTTCCGCGGCATGTCAGTCCTCCCCCTGATGGCGGAGCGCGACCGCCGGTTCGGCCCGGCGCAGCGCCGACGCGGCGGTGATCAGCAGCAGCGGGGCGGCCACCCCCACGAGGAGCAGGACCACCCGGGACACCGGCAGTTCGACGAGCACGGGCGGGTCCGGCCGTGCGGCACCGGAGGTCAGCACGATCAGCGGGACGACGGCCCGGGTCAGCAGCGCGCCGAGGCCGAGGCCGGCGAGCAGACCGACCCCGATCAGCAGACTCTGCTCGGTCGCCACCAGGCGGGCGAGAGCCCGGCGGGGTGTGCCCAGGGCACGCAGCACCGCGAACTCCGCTGACCGCTCCCGCCGCGCGCCGGCGGCGGCCACCGCGAAGCCCCCGGCGGCGAGGGCCGCGGCGGCCGCGGCCACCGCCGTCAGCGCCGAGCGCGGCCCGGCGCCGAGCGGGTCCCGCAGCAGCTCGGCCGCGGTCTCGTCCCGCACCAGCACCTGCTGCGGCTCGAGGTCGGGGCGCGCCCGCAGCGCGGCGGCGATCTCGGCGGCCTCGCGGGGGGAGGCGTCCACCCACCACTCGGTGGGAGCGAGCGGCGCGCTGCCCCGCTGGGCCAGCACGGCGTCGACGGCCCGCAGGTCGAGCAGCAGCGCTCCACCGGCCGCGGTCTCACCGGCCGGATCGGTGGCGGTGGTCGGCAGTTCCTCGGCCGTCCGCACGATCCGCACCCGCAGCTGCTCCCCGGACAGCGGTACGTCGACGGTGTCACCCGGCTCGGCCCCCGCCGCCCGCAGGAAGTCCCGGGTGGCGACGGCGTTGAGGGTCCGCGGCGCCTCGGCCCCGGCGGTGTCGACGCGGACGGTGTAGATCTGAGCCGGTCCGTATCCTTCGTCGGCGTCGGAGCCGGTGCCGTACGACACGGCCAGCGGCGCGGACCCCGACGCGGCGGGTCGCGCGGACCCACGGGCGACGATCTCGCCGTTCATCGTCACGGTCCGGCCGCCCTGCCACCGCGTCCCGGCGGGCACCGGCACGGTCCGCGCGGAACCGTCACGGCCGCCGGCCCGCAGCCGTTCGACGGTGAACCGGTGGTGTTCGGCGCGGCCGGTGGGAGAGGCGTCGTCGAGCTGCAGGCCGGTCAGCCGCAACGGCCCGGCCGGGGCGGCGCGCCGGCCCGTCGCCGTCACGTCCAGGTCGAGCGTGAGCCGGTGGACCCGGCCGTCCACCGGGACGTTCCCGGCGCCCAGGCGGTACGCGATGCCGTACCGGTCCTCGACGACCGCCGTGAGCGCGGGCGCGCGGCCGGAGGGCGAGCGCCCCGACCCGGCCCGCTCGTCCGTGATCCGCACGTCGAGGACGAGCCGCCGCGTGTCCTCGGGAAGCCGCACGGCACGGTCCCCGTCCCGCGCGGGTGGCACCAGTGCCCGCAGCAGCTCCGCCGGGGGCTCGTCGGCGAGATCGCCGCGCATCCGCATCCCGTCCCCGACGCGGGCCGTGTCCAGGGCGAGGACCGTCGCCTGCCGGCCGCCGGACAGGCCCAGGGCGGCACGGTGCGCGGGAGCGGCGTCCCGGGCCCCGGGCAGCCTCGCGTAGAGACCGGTCTGCCCGGGGCTGCCGGGCCGGTGGTCGAGGACCCGGACCGACGCGCCCGTCCGGAAGTCGGCCTGGTCGTCCTGCGACCGGTCCCAGGACGCGCCGTGCCCGATCGCCAGCATCCCGGTCGCCACGGCGATGACCAGCAGCAGCACCGGACCCGCCCCGCGCAGCGGGCGCCGG
The DNA here is from genome assembly GCF_000717875.1 of Streptomyces sp. NRRL S-455. Lineage (GTDB taxonomy): Bacteria > Actinomycetota > Actinomycetes > Streptomycetales > Streptomycetaceae > Streptomyces. The sequence continues at coordinate 10,681 of NZ_JOCT01000031.1, read as the reverse complement.
CTGAACTGCCATCCGGCCAGCGCCGCCGGCAGCCCGCGCCCCCTCGCGGACCGCCGCTCCGCGAGCCGGGCCGCCAGTGGCAGCAGACGCAGCGTCAGGACCGTGCCCGCCAGCAGCGCCAGCGCGGGCGCCGCGACCAGCAGCGGATCGATGCCCAGCCGGCCGGCCCGGTCCCGGCTGAGCACCCCGCCGCCGGTCGCGTCGGTCTGCCGGTCGAGCTGCCAGTACGCCACGCCCGCGATCAGCAGCAGCGCCACATCGGCTCCGGCTCGCACGGGCGCGGCCGATGCCGCGGCCCGGACTCGCCGTAGCCGCACGGGCGTGCGCGCCGTCGCCGTCAGCGCGGGCGCGACCACCGCCGCCGCGCAGCCCACCGCCACCCCGCCCGCGACCAGCCAGACCTGGAGCGCCGGGGCGGTGTCGAGCCGCAGTCCGATCCGGTCGAGCGAGGACCACCGGGCCAGCAGCCGGGCCAGCGGGCCGGACAGCAGCGCGGCACAGACGGCGGCCGGTACGGCCAGCAGCAGCGCCTCCAGCGCGGCCAGCCCCGCGATCCGGCCGCGCGAGCCGCCCCTGGCCCGCAGCAGTTCGGTCTCGCCCGCCCGCTCGCTGTCCAGCAGCCGGGCCACCAGCAGCAGCGCGTACCCGGCGAGCAGCACCAGCTGCACGGAGACGATCAGCAGGGTGGACCGGGACACCAGCAGGGCCCGTTCGGTCCGGTCGAGCACGTCGGGCAGCCCGGTGCGCACCTCCGCGTCGCCCCCGAGTTCCGGGGCCTCGCGCAGCGCATCGGCCGCGCGTGCCGCCGCCGCGCGGAGTCCGCCGATGCCGTCGGTGGTCAGGGTCCGGTAGTCGGCGGTCGCCACCCAGCCGGTGCCGTCCTCGGAGGTACGGCCGGAGGCGAGCACCGACGCGTCGGCCAGCAGCGGCCCGTACGTGGTGAAGACGACGGTACGCACGCCCTGGCCGCCGAGGGCGTCCGCCTGCCAGTAGGGATCGGAGCTGTCGGCCGCCCGGTACACGCCGGTCACCCGCACCTGGAGCGACCTGCCGCCCAGCCGGTCGGTGAGCGCGAGGCGCGCTCCGGGCCGCAGCCCCAGCCGGCCGGCGGCCGCCTCGGGCAGGGCGACGGGCACGGCGGCGGTACGGTCCGCCGGGGCCGGACCCGGCAGGCTGCCCGAGACCATCCTGATCCGTGACCGGTCGAGGGCGGCCAGGTGCGTGAGGTCGGGCTGCCCGGCCCGGGCGTCGGCGTCCTGGAGGGAACGGGGCAGCGCGTACGGCCCGGACCGCTCCAGCCTCCGCACGGTCACCGGCAGCCCGCCGAACGCCTCCCGCGCCCCACGCGACACGGCCCGCTGCGCCGCGTCCCGCCCCTCCCGGGCGACGTCCGCCTCGACGAGCAGGGAGGCGGAGACCGCGGCCCGGCCCCTCAGGGTGCCGCGCAGCGCCGCGTCCCCGACGGAACCGGAGAAGGCCGCGAGGGTGGCGAGCACCGAGGTGGTCAGCAGTACGGCGAGCAGGGCGGCGGTGAGCAGCAGCCGGTGCGCGCGTGCGCGCAGCAGCAGTAAGCCCGTCACTCTTTCCCCACCCCGTCGGCCGAGCCACGTCCCCAACCCGGCATGCATATCACGGAGTTACCGGCCCGGCACATGAGTTCGAACCTCGGTTGTTCGGCTCTTGACCTTCCGGACCGGTTCCGTATGGGATGCGGTGATGACCGAGAACACCAGCCCGGGGCCCGGTGCGGCCCTCGCCGGCGACGCGTCCGGCGAGCCGATGCTGAGGGTGGAGGCCGTCCACCACTCCTACGGCACGGGCGCCGGGGCCGTGCACGCGCTGCGCGGGGCCTCCTTCACCGTCCGGCGCGGTGAACTGGTCGCCCTCAAGGGCCGCTCCGGTTCCGGCAAGACGACGCTGCTGCACATGATCGGCGGCCTCGACTCGCCGCGGACCGGCCGTGTCGTCGTCGACGGCACCGACCTGTCGACGCTCGGCGAGAGCGAACTGCTGGAACTGCGCCGCGACCGGATCGGCTTCGTCTTCCAGTCCTTCGGGCTCATCCCCATCCTCACGGCCGCCGAGAACGTGGGCGTGCCGCTGCGGCTGCGCCGGGCCGAGCCGCGTGCACGCGAGGAGCGGGTGGCGCTGCTGCTGGCCCTGGTCGGCCTCGCCGGCCACGAGGCGCAGCGGCCCGCCGAACTGTCCGGCGGGCAGCAGCAGCGGGTCGCCATCGCCCGGGCCCTCGCCAACCGCCCGGCCCTGCTGCTCGCCGACGAGCCGACGGGCCAGCTGGACGCCGCCACCGGCCTGGCGGTGATGGACCTGCTGCGGGCCGTGGTCCGCAGCGAGGGCGTCACGGCCCTCGTCGCCACCCACGACCCCCAACTCCTCGGCCTGGCCGACCGGGTGCTGGAACTGAGCGACGGGGTGGTCGTCGAGGAGTGAGAGGCTGTCGGCCATGGCCGCGATCAGTCTGAGCAAGGTCCAGGAGACGGCACCCGCGCTGGTGAACCTCTACAAGAGCGCCGGCGTGTCCCTCGAGAAGCACGGCCTGAACGGGCTGCGCGCCGCTGTCTACCTCGTGGTAGACCACTCCGGCTCGATGCGGCCGTACTACAAGGACGGCAGCGTGCAGGCGCTGGCCGACCGGGTGCTCGGGCTGTCGGCGCACCTGGACGACGACGGCACCGTGCCGGTCGTGTTCTTCTCCACCGGCGTCGACGCCGAGACCGAGATCGCCCTGGCCGGTCACCAGGGGCGGATCGAGCGGATCGTGGCCGGGCTCGGGCACATGGGCAAGACCAGCTACCACCTGGCGATGGACGCCGTCATCGACCACTACCTGGACAGCGGGTCCCGGGATCCCGCCCTGGTCGTCTTCCAGACCGACGGCGGCCCCATCAGCAGACTCGCCGCGGAACGGTACCTGTGCAAGGCCGCGAAGCTGCCCCTGTTCTGGCAGTTCATCGGCTTCGGCGACCCGGGCAGCAAGCAGTTCGACTTCCTGCGGAGGCTCGACGAGCTGGCCGTACCGGAGAAGCGGATCGTCGACAACGCCGGGTTCTTCCACGCGGGTGAGGATCCGCGGAAGGTGCCCGACGAGGAACTGTACGACCGGCTGGTGGGGGAGTTCCCGCAGTGGCTGGCGGCCGCCCGGACCCAGGGAATCGTGCGGGCCCCCGGAGACCGCTGAGCCGCTTCTCGCCCCCCTGGTCCAACCGCCCCGCCGCCCCGTTTGCGCCATCGCCGCGCCGTGCCACGCTGGGAAGGATCCCACGGGGAGGCGACGACGTATGGGCGACGACGGCGCACGCCGGGTGTACGGGACGGATTCCGCCCACAGGGCACCACCTGCCGGCAAGGGCGAGAAGCTCGCCGACTGGGCGGACGGACGGCTGGGGCTCTACGCGCTGGCCAGGGCCAACATGCGCAAGGTCTTCCCGGACCACTGGTCGTTCATGCTGGGCGAGGTCACCCTCTACAGCTTCGTCGTCCTGATCCTCACCGGCGTCTACCTCACCCTCTTCTTCGAACCGAGCATGCAGGAGGTCGTCTACGACGGCTCCTACACGGAGCTCAACGGCGTGCTCATGTCCAGGGCGTTCGAGTCCACGCTGGACATCAGCTTCGACGTGCGCGGCGGGCTGCTGATCCGGCAGATCCACCACTGGGCGGCGCTCGTCTTCATCACCGGCATGCTGGTGCACATGATGCGGGTGTTCTTCACGGGCGCCTTCCGCAAGCCGCGCGAACTCAACTGGGTGTTCGGCTGGAGCCTGCTGATGCTCGGCATCATCACCGGCCTGACCGGCTACTCCCTCCCCGACGACCTGCTGTCCGGCACCGGCATCCGCTTCGCCCAGGGCGCGATCCTGTCGATCCCGATCGTCGGGACGTACCTGTCGTTCTTCCTCTTCGGCGGGGAGTTCCCGGGCGAGGACATCGTCTCGCGGCTGTACCCCGTCCACATCCTGCTGCTGCCCGGGCTCATGCTGGCCCTGGTGACCGCCCACCTGATCCTGGTCTTCCACCACAAGCACACCCAGTTCCCGGGCCCCGGACGCAAGGAACGGTCCGTCGTGGGGATGCCGTTCCTGCCGGTCTACATGGCCAAGGCCGGCGGGTTCTTCTTCCTCGTCTTCGGTGTCCTGACGGTGATGGGCGGACTCGCCCAGATCAACCCCGTGTGGGCCTTCGGCCCCTACCGCCCCGACCTGGTCACCACCGGCGCCCAGCCCGACTGGTACCTCGGCTTCTCCGAGGGCCTGATCCGGGTGATGCCGGGATGGGAGATCAACCTCTGGGGCCACACGCTGGTGCTCGGCGTGTTCATCCCCTTCGCGCTGTTCCCGCTGATCCTCCTCGCCATCGGCGTCTACCCCTTCATCGAGGCGTGGATCACCGGCGACAAACGCGAGCACCACATCCTGGACCGGCCACGCAACGCGCCCGTGCGCACCGGCCTGGGCGTCGCCTGGCTGACCCTGTACGCGGTACTGCTCATCGGCGGCGGCAACGACATCGTGGCCACGCATCTGCACCTGTCCATCAACGTGATCACCTGGTTCGTGCGGATCGGCGTGTTCGTGCTGCCGGTCGTCGCCTTCCTCGTCACCAAGAAGATCTGCATGGGCCTCCAGCGCCGCGACCGCGCCAAGGTGCTGCACGGCAGGGAGACCGGCACCGTCAAACGGCTGCCGAACGGCGAGTACACCGAGGCGCACGAGCCCCTCTCGCAGGCCGAGCTGTTCACCCTCACCCAGCACGAGCAGAAACCGCCGTACGAGATGGAGCCGGTGGTCGACGCGCACGGCGTGCGCCGCAAGGTCAAGCGCTCCGAGCGGCTGCGCGCCCGGCTGGCGAAGGCCATGTTCGGGCCCGACGCGCGGATCGAGAAGCCGACGGCGGAGGAATACCGGGAGATCACCAGCGGCGATCACCGGCACTGAACACGGAAGCCGCTCACGTGTCGCACTCCAGCACACTCCGGCACAGCCCACACCGCGCCCGGACCCGCCCGCGCACCGGCACCCTGATCCGCTGATGACAGGTCGGACAGGGAAACGACACCTGCAACCGGCCGCCCCCGTCAGGAGAGAACCGGTAGCGCACCCCCGGCTGCGGCGGCCCGGCCGGTGCATGCCGCCGGTCCCGGGCGTACCGGCGCCGCCCCGCCCATCCCGCCGCCGTCAGCGGCGGCTCCTGCTCGTCACGGCGGGCCAGCGTCATGCCCTTGCCGTACGCCGTGTACGCCTGGGGGCTGGTGAACCACACCGACGGGTCCTCCCCGAAGAGCAACGCGCGCTTGGCCAGGACGTACCCGAACTCCTCCGGCGTCAGATAACCCAGCTTCTGCGACGACGCCCCGTCCTCCCGGTACGCGTCCAGCAGCAGCCAGCCCGCGCCCAGGTACGTCGTCGCCGTGTCCGTCAGGATCTCGTTGTCCCGCACGCCCGGGAACGACAGGTCCAGGCGGTGCAGATACACATGCATCACCTCGTGGGCGAGGGCCGCCCCGATGTCCCGCCGATGCCTGCGGAACCGGTCGTTCAGCTCCACGAAGTACTCCGGCCCGGCCGCGAGCTCGACGTTCGCCGCGTGCCGCATCTCCCGGAAACTCACGACCAGCCGGGCGTCCGGCAGCCGGTAGTGCCGCACCAGCTCGTGCGCCACCCGCTGCGCCCCCAGATACAGATCGTCGGTGTCGCAGAACGCCACGTCGGCGGGGAGCACACTGGTCGCGAACGTCTGGATCGTGTCGCAGGACAGCCGCTTGTACAGCGCCGTGATGGCGGCCCGCACCGTTTCCAGATGCGGGTAGCCGTGCTCGACCGGACCGTCGTTCGCCACGCCTACCCCCAGGACGCCCCAGAACCCGCTTCCACTGTACGAAAGTGTGTCCACCAGGGGGTCGTGCCGCCGCGGCGAAAACCGTTCGCCGCCACCCGCCGCCGCCGGGCAGAATCCAGGCCGTGACCAGCGAACAACGCTCCGTCGCCGCCGGGCTCCGGGTGGGCGGCCAGGACGACGAACTGGAAAAGCGGCTCGACGAGGAGCTGACCGCCTTCAACACCGTCGCCGCCGACGGAGCCACCACCGCGCCCCTCTCCGTCCGCGTCACCGACGACACCGGCGAACTGATCGGCGGACTCACCGCCTGGACCTGGGGCAGCCTCTGCTCCGTGGACATGCTCTGGGTGCGGGAGGACCAGCGGCACGCCGGCTGGGGAAGCCGGCTGATGCGCGCGGCGGAGACCGAGGCCGCCCGGCGCGGCTGCACCGACATGATCGTCTCCACGTACAGCTTCCAGGCGCCCGGCTTCTACCCGCGCCTCGGCTACCGGGAACGCGGCCGCGTCCAGGGCGTACCCGGCGGCCACGAGGACGTCTGCTTCCACAAGCGGCTCAGCACCGCCGACTCGTGAGACGACCCTCGGACACCAGGCGCCCTCCCCGTAGGCTGACCCGCCATGACCACCAGCTACACCGGCACCGGTGACGCCGACCCCGCCGTCCGCGAGGAACTCGCCCGGCTGCGCGCCAGCATCGACAACATCGACGCCGCCGTCGTCCACATGCTCGCCGAGCGCTTCAAGTGCACCCAGCAGGTCGGCCACCTCAAGGCCCAGCACCAGCTGCCGCCCGCCGACCCGGCCCGCGAGGCCCGCCAGATCGCCCGGCTGCGCGCACTCGCCGAGAACGCCAAACTGGACCCGGCCTTCGCCGAGAAGTTCCTGAACTTCATCGTCGCCGAGGTCATCCGCCACCACGAGCGCATCGCCGACGAGGCACTCAACGGCACCACCGCCGGGCGCGACTGACGGCACACGAGCTCCATCTCCCCTGGGGGGCGTGACAGCGCGGCCCCCGGGGGCGTGACACCACGGCCCGCGCCGGGCATGCTGCGCTGTACACAGCATGTCAGCTGACGAGTACTGCGCGTCAGCGTCCCGGACTACTCTGGACCTCCAAGAGGGAGGGGCGTCGGGCCATGCCGTCGGATACCAGGATCCTCATCGTCGACGACCACGAGGACACGCTGTACGCGCTGGAGAGCGCACTGGCCCCGCTGGGCTACCGGCTCAGCCGGGCCACCAGCGGCGACGAGGCACTCAAGCAGGTGCTCCGCGGCCAGGTCGGCCTGCTCCTGCTCGACGTGCGCATGCCCGGCGTCAGCGGCCTGGAGGTCGTGCGCTACATGCGGCGCGTCGAACAGACCCAGCACATCCCGGTGATCCTGCTCACCGGATTCGGCGCCGACCACGAACTGACCACGACGGCCTTCGGCCTCGGCGTCGCCGACCTCGTCCTGAAACCCGTGGACCCCTGGGCCCTGCGCACCAAGGTCCGCTACCTCTTCGACACGCACCGGCGCCACCTCGCCCTGGAGCGGGAGGTGCGCCGCCTGCGCGCCGTCGTCCAGGAGCACAACGGGACCGACACGCACCCCGCGCGCCCCGCCCTGCCACATCCCGACGCACGCGTGCCACCCCCGCGGCCCATGGGGGCGCACGCCGGGGAACTGGAAAAAGACCGTACGTAGACCGGACATCGGGCACAAACCGATCCGCCCCTGTGCCCTGCACGTGCCATCAGGCAGCATGGCCTGCATGTCCGTACTGACGCGCGACGAAGCGCAGACCCGAGCAGAGCTCCTCGACGTCGACCGGTACACGATCGAACTCGATCTGACCACCGGTGAGGAGACCTTCGACTCCCGCACTCTGATCCGGTTCAGCGCCCGCGCGGACGCGGACACCTTCGTCGAGGTCAGGCCGGCCGAACTGCGCTCCGTCACCCTCGACGGACAACCCCTGGACCCGGCCACCCTGGACGACAACCGGCTGCCCCTGAAGAACCTCACCGCCGGCGAACACGAACTGCGCGTACACGCACGGATGCGCTACTCCCGCACCGGCGAGGGCATGCACCGCTTCACCGACCCCACCGACGGCGAAACCTACGTCTACACCCAGTTGTTCATGGACGACGTCCAGCGCGTCTTCGCCGCCTTCGACCAGCCCGACCTGAAGGCCGTCTTCGAACTGTCCGTGAAGGCCCCCGAAAGCTGGACCGTCCTCGCCAACGGCGTCACCGAGCACACCGGGGACGGCCGCTGGAAAGCCGCCCCCACCCCACTGATCTCCACCTACCTCGTCGCCGTCGCCGCCGGCCCCTGGCACTCGGTACGCACCGAACACCGCGGCCTGCCCTTCGGCTTGCACTGCCGCCGCTCCCTCGCCCCCTACCTCGACGACGACGCCGACGAACTCCTCGACGTCACACGCGCCTGCTTCGACCGCTACCACGAGAAATTCGACGAGCCCTACCCGTTCGACTCCTACGACCAGGCCTTCGTCCCCGAGTTCAACGCCGGCGCCATGGAGAACCCCGGACTGGTCACCTTCCGCGACGAGTTCGTCTACCGCTCCGCCGTCACCGACACCGAGCGGCAGACCCGCGCCATGGTCATCGCCCACGAAATGGCCCACATGTGGTTCGGCGACCTCGTCACACTCAAGTGGTGGGACGACATCTGGCTCAACGAGTCCTTCGCCGAGTACATGGGCTACCAGACCCTCACCGAAGCCACCCTCGGGGGGTCTGGGGGGACTCCCCCCAGGAAGTGGGGCACGGACACCTGGACCGACTTCGGCGTCAACCGCAAGGCCTGGGGCTACGACGCCGACCAGCGCCCCTCCACCCACCCCGTGGCCCCCGAAGCCGTCGACGACACCGCCGCCGCACTCATGAACTTCGACGGCATCTCCTACGCCAAGGGCGCCAGCGCCCTGCGCCAACTGGTCGCCTGGCTCGGCGAGGAGGACTTCCTCACCGGCATCAACACCCACTTCGCCCGCCACAAGTTCGCCAACGCCACCCTCGCCGACTTCATCGACTCCCTCGCCGGCGCCACCGAACGCGACGTGCCCGCCTGGGCCGACGCCTGGCTGCGCACCACCGGCGTCGACACCCTCACCCCGCACATCACCCCCGGCGACCACGGCACCTGCACCCTCACCGTCGACCGCACCGGAAACCGCCCGCACCACATCGCCGTCGGCCTCTACGACCGGGACCTCGGCGACGACGGCGGACACCTCGTCCTGCGCGAACGCCTCGACCTGGACCTGCCGCAGACCGCGGCCCACCCCATCGGCAAGCGCCCCGCGCTGCTCCTCCTCAACGACGCCGACCTCAGCTACGCCAAGATCCGCTTCGACCCGGAGTCCTTCGAAACCGTCCGCAAGGACCTCTCCGGCCTGCCCGAACCCCTCACCCGCGCCGTCGTCTGGAACGCCCTGCGTGACGCCGTCCGGGACGGCGAACTCCCACCCGCCGCCTACCTGGAGACCGCCCGGACCCATCTCCCGCTGGAGACCGACCTCGCCATCGTCCAGGGCGTGCTCGCCTTCGCCTCCACCCACATCGCCGACCGCTACGTCACACCCGAGGAGCGGCCGGCCGCGCTCGCCACCCTCTCCGAGCTGTGCCGCGACCTCATCCGCCGCACCGAGGACGGAGACAACCCCGGCCTGCGCCTGATCGCCGTACGCCACCGCATCGACGTCGCGGCCCACCCCGACACCATCGCCGCCTGGCTCGCCGACGGCACCGTCCCCGGCGGCCCGGAACTCGACCCCGAGCTGCGCTGGCGCGTCCTCGCCCGGCTCGCCGCCCTCGGCGCCACCGACGAGGCAGCCATCACCGCAGAACTGGAACGCGACCCGAGCGCCACCGGCCAGGAAGGCGCCGCCCGCTGCCGGGCCGCCCTGCCCGACCCGGAGGCCAAGGCCCGCGCCTGGCAGTCGATGTTCGGCTCCGACGACCTGTCCACCTACCTCTTCACCGCCACCGCCCAGGGCTTCTGGCAGCCCGAACAGGCCGACCTGGTACGCGCGTACGTACCGCGCTACTACACCGACGCGGTCCCCGTCGCCGACCGCCGCGGCCCCGCCATCGCCGTGGCCGTCGGCCGCGACGCCTTCCCCACCCACGCCGTCGACGCCGAGAACCTCCGCCTCGGCGAGGAATGCCTGCGCGACGCCACCCCGACCCCGGCACTACGCCGCACGCTCGCCGACCAACTCCACGACCTGGCACGGGCATTGCGGGTGCAGCAGGGCAGGAAGGAGAACTAGGACCGGCGACCCTGGGCGACGGAGGCGACCGCTCCTACCTGTCGCCGACGCGGCCGACCGGCGACCCGGCTCACCCGTCCCCGTCGCCGCCGCGGCCGACCGGCGACCCGGCCCACCCCTTCGCGGTCCGGGCCCCGAGGACCCCCCGGACGACTTCAAGACCGGGAACCCACTACGGGGAGTTCCAGCAGGATCTCCCCGTACGGAAGTACCTCCTCCCGCATCCGGTCGTTGGGCTATTCGGGCGCGCCGCCCCAGCGCCCCGGAGGACAGTCCATGAGCACGCCGCCCCTCGCCTCAGGCACCCAAGGCCCGCACGCCCTGCGGCCGTTACTCGACACCGTGCTCACCGCGCTGGACACCGGCGCCCGGGCACGCGGCGGGCCACTGCCCGCGGGCGGGCCGGACGCCGTCGCGGCGCGGATGCGGGAGACGGTGGGGGAGGCCCTGCCCGACCAGGGCGACCCGCACGCCCTGCACACCCTGATCCACGCGTTCGCCGAGAACGCCGCCGACCCCGCCCACCCCCTGTGCGC